>CAVRDM010000023.1:0-178092 GCA_963719845.1 uncultured Acidobacteriota bacterium
TGCGCGATCCCCAGCCCATCAAAGTCAATGACCCGGCGTAATTCATCGACCAGGATATCGAACAGTTTTCTCGGTTCGCGGCAGGCGCTTACGGCTTGCGAGACGCGAATAAGCGCCTCGTAGCGCGCCACTACAGACTGCTCCTCGCGCGCTGCGGGACGAAGCTGGGCCGCCTCGCTCATGAACGTATTGGATGCTACAGATGTGCAGTGGGGTGCATTCGATGCGCTAGGAACTTGTTTTTAGAAATGGTAGGAAATGGAGCATTCGTCTTCGCTTAGTGACAAGATTCGCGTGGCTCGATGGGAGGATTCGCGTGACCAAATCTAGGTTCCTGTATCTAATCCACTGGTCGCGGCGATGCCGGAGTCTGTAAAATCTCTTTAGTTAGACCTGGAGACTAGATCGAGCATGTCCAAACCAATATTGCTGAGTGTGGATGACGATTCCGACGTTTTGCGGGCGATAGAACGCGATCTTCGTTCGCAGTACGGCGCTGAATACCGGGTTATAGGAAGCGATTCGCCGGAGGGCGCGCTCAACCTCCTGAAGCAGTTGAAAGTGCGCAATGACAGCGTGGCTTTGCTGCTTGCCGACCAGCGCATGCCGCGCATGGATGGGGTGCAATTTCTGCAGGAGGCCATGGAGATCTTCCCCGGCGCGAAGCGGGCTTTGCTCACAGCGTACGCGGACACAAACGCCGCGATCAGCGCCATCAATGAAGCCAGCATCAATTATTTTTTCTTAAAACCGTGGGATCCTCCCGCGGAGCATCTCTACCCGCAATTGGATGATCTGCTCGATGACTGGCAAGCTTCCTTCCGTCCGACATTTCAAGGATCCGCGTGCTGGGCACTCGCTGGTCGCCCCGATCCTATGAGTTGCGGGACTTCCTGGCGCGCAACCACGTCCCTTATCAGTGGATTGACGTCGAGCTTTCCGCCAATGATCCGGAAACCAAGCGCCTCCTGGAAGCTCTGGGGCCGGAGGCGACCAGTCTCCCCGTGGTGCTCTTTCCCGACGGGACGAAGCTTCTTGAGAGTGTGCCCGCGGACGTGGCGCAAAAGGTCGGGCTGCGCACGCGCGCCCAAACCAGCTTCTATGATTTGGCGATTGTGGGTGGTGGACCAGCTGGTTTGGCCGCTGCGGTTTATGGAGCCTCCGAAGGTCTGCATACGGTGATGATTGAGCGGGAGGCGCCCGGCGGTCAGGCGGGTATGAGCTCTCGCATCGAGAACTATCTTGGATTTCCCACCGGGCTCAGTGGCGGCGATCTGGCCCGGCGTGCCGTGGTGCAAGCCCAGCGTTTCGGAGTGGAAATCCTGGCGCCGCAGGAGGCTGTTGGCGTCCGAACGGAAGGTTCTTACCGAATCATTAAGCTGGCGGATGGGGACGAGATTTCGTGCCACGCGCTGATGATCGCGACTGGAGTGCAGTGGCGGCGCCTGGAAGCTCCGGGGGTAGACAAGTTGCAGGGTGCGGGAATTTACTATGGTGGCGGCGCCACAGAGGCTCTGTCGTATAAGGGTGAGATCGTTTATGTGGTGGGCGGCGCGAATTCGGCGGGTCAAGCGGCAATGAACTTCGCCAGATACGCGGAGCGCGTCGTTATTCTTGTGCGCGGAGAATCGCTTTCCAGCACCATGTCGCGATACTTGATCGACCAGATTCAAGCAGACGCCTAACATTCAGCTCTGGACGCATGCCAGCGTGGCCGAGGCGCACGGCGAAACACATCTGGAAGAGATTTCGGTGCTTTGTTCCGATACCAACAAGATTGAGCGCGTTCCGGCGAGCGCGATGTTTATTTTTATTGGAGCGCTGCCGCGGACGGATTGGCTGGCGGATATCGTCGAGCGGGACGAGCGCGGTTTCCTATTGACCGGTCCTGACCTGATCCGTGACGGCCAACGCCCGAAGGGATGGACCCTCGACCGAGATCCGTTCTTGCTCGAGACCAATGTTCCCGGCATCTTTGCGGTGGGCGATGTGCGCCATGGCTCCATAAAACGGGTGGCTTCCGGCGTTGGTGAAGGATCGGTGGCGGTGCAATTCATCCATCAGTATTTAAGCAAGGTCTAAATGGTCGAAAAATCGGAATTACTTCGCGTTCCGGCGTTCGCCGATCTGCCCGACGATCAGATCGCCTGGTTCCTCGGCAATTCGCAGGAAATACATGTGGATGCCGGAGACATATACGTGCGCCAGGGCGATCCGGCGGACTGGATGTTCGTGATTCTCGAAGGGCAATTTCAGTGGCGCGGCGAATTCGGCGGCGACACCGTTATAGCTTCCGGAAAGCCG
This sequence comes from uncultured Acidobacteriota bacterium, assembly GCA_963719845.1. Classification (GTDB taxonomy): domain Bacteria; phylum Acidobacteriota; class Terriglobia; order Acidiferrales; family UBA7541; genus Palsa-189. The sequence goes on from CAVRDM010000023.1 coordinate 2,305, forward strand.
GGCGACGTAACCGGGGTGCTGCCTTTCTCCCGAATGAAGCAGTTCACCGTAACGGGTCGCGCTGTCACCGACGGCCGCGTTCTGAGATTCCCGGCTTCTTTGTTCCCCGAACTTGTGCAGAAGATGCCGGAGTTGACCACGCGGCTGGTAGGCATGATGTCCGACCGGATCCGCGAAACCACTCGCTTCGAGCAACAGCGGGATCGGCTGGCTTCTCTGGGGAAGCTCTCGGCGGGACTTGCGCATGAACTCAATAATCCGGCTTCCGCTGCGAAACGCGCGACCAGCCAGTTGCGCGATATTCTAAAGAAAATCAAAAGCGCCAGCCTCGAGCTCGGCAGGCGCGATCTCACGCCCGCCCAGAAATCGGAAATCGAGAAACTGGAAGCTTCCTTTACGCAGCAGGACGTCGTTCCACCGGATGCGCTGACCATCAGCGACCTGGAAGACCAGATTGATTCCTTGTTGCGCAGTCATGGACAGAATGACTTGTGGCAACTGGCGGCCGACCTGGCGCGACGCAACATCAAGCCGGAGGTGCTCGAATCGTTGTTCGCGAACCTCGATGCGGATACCGCTCGCGCCGCCCTGGTCAGGATTGCCGCTTCGGCCGAGGTCGCCAGTCTGTTAAACGAAATCGAGAGCAGCACCTCGCGGATATCGGATCTGGTCGGCGCAATCAAGGAATACACCTACATGGACCAGTCGCCGGTGCAGAACGTGGACATCGTAAGAAGCCTGGAAACTACGCTGACGATCTTGAATCACAAACTGAAACAGGGAGTGGTGGTGCAGCGCGATTACCTGCGCGTTCCTCTTCTGGTGAATTCGTTTGGCAGCGAGCTTAACCAGGTCTGGACCAACATCATCGATAATGCGATTGACGCGATGCACGGAAAAGGCGAGCTTCGCGTTCGAACCTACCGCGACGATGGTTGCGTCGTAGTTGAGATTGGCGATAACGGTCCGGGAATTTCCGACGAGCTGCAGCCGCACATTTTTGAGCCTTTTTTCACAACCAAGGGAGTCGGGGAAGGCACGGGTCTCGGCTTGGACACCGTCCAGCGAATTGTGAAGAAGCACCAGGGAAGTATTCAGGTTAATTCCAAGCCCGGTGACACGCGCTTTCAAGTCTGGCTCCCGTTATCGGATGCTGCGCCTTAATCTGAGCTGGATGAGCAGGCGCCGTGTAGGCCAGCCCGGTATAGGCAAGCCCGGTGTTACCGGTCACGCGAGAGCGGCCTGAGTTCGATGCCTGCCTGCCTTAGCGTTTGCGCTACTGCCGCGGCGGTTTTTGAGGCGCCCGGAGTGTCGCCATGGATGCAGATGGTCTGCGCCTGCAAGACGATTTCGCTCCCGGCGCTCGCAACTACCGTGCCTCGTTCCGCGATTTGTAAGGCCTGCTGCGCGGCCTCCGCGGGGTCGCGTATCAGCGCGTCGTCAAATTTGCGCGAGCGCAAAGTTCCATCGCCCTCGTACCTCCGGTCTGCGAACCCTTCGGCGGCGACTCGGAAGCCGGCTTCTCGGAAGACGTCCAGCATCAGCGATCCAGCCAACCCTACGAGTGCAACGTCCCCGCTCCAGCGAGCAACTCCACGGGCAATCGCCTGGGCCAACACGCGATTCTTCGCAGCCTGATTATAAAGCGCGCCATGCGGCTTGACGTGCATCACGCAGGCGCCGCAACCAGCGGCAACTTCGGCGAGGGTCCGCACTTGCTCGAACACGAAATCAGCGATTATTTCCGGCGGCAGGTTCAACTCCTGCCGGCCAAAATTCGCGCGATCCGGATATCCCGGATGCGCTCCTAATGCCAGCCCCCAGCGAAGCGCCTGCTCGATCGTCGCTTTCATAGTTTGTGAGTCCCCGGCATGTCCCCCACAAGCGATGTTGACCGATGTGAGGGAGGGCATCAAAGATTCTTGAGTGCCGTCGGCAATGGCCTCCGGCACTTCGCCCATATCGCAATTCAGGTCCACGCGCTTCATCCCAAAATCAATCCGTCGGACGCTAGCAGTTTCTCTTGTTCGATGAGCATCGATCGCGCGTTTTCAAATGTCACCTCTTCAAATCGAATCTCGTCGCCGGGGCGCAGCTGCCCCACGTGGTGGAGATCCGCGGAAATCACGTTCGCGATCTTCGGATAACCGCCCGTGGTCTGTTGCTCCACAAAAAGGATGATGGGCGAGCCTCCGGGTGGCGCCTGAACGGCGCCGAGCGACACGCCTTCAGTAATCATCTCTCTATCAACACACTGTGACACCGGTGCTCCTTCCAACCGCAGACCCATGCGATTGGATTGCTCGCCGACGCGATAGAGGCCTGCACAGAGCGAGCGCAGCGATGACTCGGAAAACCAAGCAATCTGCGGACCAGGTGTGACGCGCAAGATCTTACGAGGCCACAGAAAATCCAATACCTGCGGAGCGATCGTTTTTTTTCGGAAAGGCCTGGTCGTCCGCCCGATGTGCAGCACGTCTCCCTTTCGCAGCGGCCTGCCCTCGAAACCCCCGAGTCCGCTTAAGATGTGCGTCGACGCGCTGCCTAGAAAAGGCGTCACGTCGATTCCGCCTTGAACGCATAAATAACAGCGCGCTCCCGAACGCGTGGGACCCACGCGAAGCGTTTCGCCCGGCCGAACCTCAACCGACGTCCACAGATCGACAGTCGCACCATCGAGAGTCGCCCCAAAGTCGGACCCGGTCAGTGCCAGGATGGCCCCTTCCGGAAACAGAAATGTTCCACCGAGCAGCGTCATTTCCAGTCCAGCCGCGCATTCAGCATTAGCGACGAGGCGGTTTCCGAGGCGCAGCGAAATCGGATCTGCGGCTCCGGACGGTGAAACGCCGATGGGACCGAAGCCTTCTCGCCCCAGATCCTGCACCGTGGTCAGCAGGCCCGGTGTTTGGACCTGAATGACGCTCATGCCTTCTCCAGCGCCGTGAATCGCGCGTTGGAAATCGGTGTAAAACGCACGCGGTCTCCGATGGACAGAAAGCTCATGTCGTTTCGGTCCGGGCGAAACATGGCGATGGGAGTGCGCCCGATCAATCTCCAGCCGCCGGGCGTAGCCAACGGATACACGCCCGTCTGCTTACCCGCAATCCCTATGCTGCCAGGCGCCGCGCGCCGGCGCGGGGTGGCCAGACGCGGCGTCGCCAGCGCTTCGGGTAATTCACCGAGATAAGCGAAGCCGGGAACGAACCCTAAAAAGTAAACGACGTAGGTGACCGAAGCATGCAATTCAATTGCTTGAGCGGGCGTCATTCCGTGCAGGGCGGCTACCTCATTTAAGTCTGGCCCAAACTCTCCCCCGTAGCACGCGGGGATTTCGCGGTGTCGCGGTTCCGGGAGACGCACGGCCTCCAGCCGGTCGAGGTAACCACGTAGAATTACTTCCAGTTCGGTATGGCTCAACTTCAGTGCATCGAAGTTAACCAGAAGCGAGGAATACGCGGGGTGCAGATTTCGTATGCCCGCGACCGGTTCCGACTCCAGCAAACATAATAGCTTTCTGACACGCTGATTAGCCTCGAGCGTGATCTGTTGGCCGAAGTAAACCAAAAGCGATTGATCGCTCGCCGGTTGGAACCACGCGCTGTCAGTCATCGCTATTGGCATTTTAAGAAAAGTATATAGCACGCGGAATTCTAAACGCGATGGCGCGGTACCGCGCCAATCTCATACACGACCTAGCCGAGGCCATGTAAGTAGAGCTTGATTCGAGCGGGCAAACAGGCATACATTTCGTCAAAAGCGGGAAGTCCAGGGAAGGGTGCATCCGGCAGAACTAAGAGAGACAGCCGCGAAGGAGAAACCCATGGATACAAAAAAACCCAGTCGAAGGAAGTTCCTGAAAAACAGCGCCGCGGCCGGTTTGGCCGTGAGTGTGCTGGGGTCGGCAAGCGCTCAGACGGCGGCGCCCGACCCACAACGTGCCAAGGACCTGGTCGCTTATGGCGAGCGCTCCCATTTTGTGACCTCGGTACGCGTACCCGTGGCCGAAAGAATGTCGCCCGACGAGTTCGGCATGACGTTTCATGTGTCGAGTCCGCTTCAGGATTCGGTGGGGACGATCACGCCCTCCTCGCTCCATTTTGTGGGTACCCACCGTGGCGCTATTGTTCCGGAGATCGATCCTAAGGAATATCGTCTCCTGATCCACGGCATGGTGGACCGCCCGCTCGAGTTCACCCTGGCGGAGTTGAAGCGATTCCCTTCGGTGTCCCGTCTTCATTTTCTCGAGTGCCTGGGAAACCGCACCAAGCCCGAATACAAAACCGTTCAGGAGACGCATGGGTTAACCAGTTGCAGCGAATGGACCGGAGTGCCCCTGTCTCTGTTGCTGAAGGAAGTCGGCGTGCAAAAGGGAGCCTCTTGGATCGTTTCGGAGGGATCGGAGGAGGTTAAAGGAGCGGGGAGCATTCGGCTGGCGAAGGCCCTGGACGATTGTCTGGTGTGCTACGGACAAAATGGCGAAGCACTGCGTCCTCAGCAAGGTTTTCCGGTACGGCTGGTGGTTCCCGGCTTTGAGGGAATTTATAACACCAAGTGGCTGCGGCGAATCAAAGCAGTCGACCGGTATTACATGACCTACAACGATTACGGGCACATCTCGAGCGACCCGAAAACCGCCGCGTTGACCTTCGAGTGGGGGCCGAAATCGGTGATCACCTTTCCTTCCGGGGGACAGCAATTGCCCGGTCACGGTTTTTACCAGATCACTGGCTTGGCTTGGTCCGGTGGAGGCGCCGTTCGTAAGGTGGAAGTTTCCACCGATGGGGGCCAGACCTGGAAAGACGCCCAGATTCGGGGGGCGGTGCATCCCATGGCGCACACCCGGTTTGGCATGGACTGGAAGTGGGAAGGACAGGAGTGCGTACTCCAGTCGCGCTGCATAGATGAACTCGGCCAGGTTCAACCGACGCAGGCCGAACTCGCCAAGTTCTTTAAGGTGCCCCCGGATTACTACAAAAAACACGGCACACAAGGCTCTGACAACAGGATTCAACCCTGGAGGGTGGCCAGCGATGGGACCGTTCACAACGCGCTTGGTTAGATTTTTTCTGCCTCTGGTTATCCTAGGAGTCTGCCACGCCGCGTGGGCCCAGTCGCCCACCTATGGTTTGGGAAAGACCCCGAGCGAAGAAGAGATTCGTGCCTGGGATATCGCGATCAGTCCTACGGGAAAGGAACTCCCACCAGGAAGCGGAAGCGCCAAAGAAGGCGCGCAACTTTTCACGCAGAAGTGTGGGGCATGCCATGGGGCGACCGGAGCGGGCGGGTTGGCTCCTATGTTGATAAAGCCACAAGTTGCTTCGGAGACCCCTGCGCGTTGCCTGTCACCTTGTATCAATGCGGGAAACGTAATGGCGCTGCACTCGCCGTACGCGACGACCTTATGGGATTACATCAATCGCGGCATGCCGTTTTCAAAAGAGGGCTCGCTAAAACCCGATGAGGTATACGCCCTGACTGCTTTCGTGCTCTTCAAAAATGGCGTTATTAAGGAAGATGATGTACTCGACGCCCAGAGCCTGCCCCAGGTGAAAATGCCAAACCATGACGGGTACGCTCTACCGGAGTGGAAGCACGGAGCGCCCAGGATTTTTCCGAATAAGCCTTAGCCGCAATCAGCAGATCGCAATTTCTCCGTTACCACGCAACGCATGGGCATCGAGCTTATCGTGCGTTGCGTCGATTTGTGAGGCACGGTACCCCCCTGGTTTTTTTGCAAACATATCATTCTAAGTGACTTGTAGCTGCATATTGCATAAGGATATCATTCCACAACACTTACCAGGCGTTTAGCGTTTCTGGAGCACTCGATGCGAGTGACCGAGCAAACTCCAAGAGACACCGATATCAGGATCCAGAGATTTAGAGCGCGAAGTAAGACAGATCAGCCTTGCCAGAAATATTAGCGCAATCTTTATGTTAAGTCAAGAGTAAACATACAGCGTTGGACTTGCGGTGGGACTGGCACACATAAGCCCCGGTGTTATTTTTATCTAGGATTACTGGTAAACGAGGTCGGGGCTGCTGTTACCCGGGAATCAATGCCTGGGCGGCCCAGTTGGCCCCGTCCCAAGAGGCGACGCCCCTACCTCGTGGACCGAGCTCACCACCGCCATCGTCGTCAATCGCCCTTCCGCTATGGCGGTCAACATCTCTAAGCCATATCAGGCCAGGATCATCCAATCATTTTTAATCGGTGACCACGTCGCCCGCCTGCGCCGCCTTCGCTTTCAAAGCCGCTGCCTTGGCCTTAAGGATTTCGACCTTGGCCTTGGCCCGTTCCTCCGCGGCCTGGCGCCGCTCTTTGGCTTTCTCGAACCGGGCTTGAATTTTGGAGTCGAGTTGGTTGATCTTTTCCTGCAGCTTGGCCTTCCGGTCGGCGCGCGCCTGGGCGTGCTCCGCCTTCAGTTCCGCGATGTCGGCCTTCATGGCCGCGGTATCCTCGTCATCAACGGTGTCCTGCACGATTGACAGAGCACGACGGAATACTGTCCCACCGGCCGTTTCCATGCGTGTATCTACCGGAGTCGTCCAGTCTTCTTGAATTTCGGCGACTACCGCGAATTTGTTCGGCGTTAGCTGCTTAGCCACGTCATCGATGAAATCGTCACCAACCCTGGCGTTGTTCAGATCCGCCGTGCTGCCGGCAACTAATCCGACAGCGGCGCCAATCGCGACGCCGGCCGGCCCGCCGAGAAGGCCAATGACGCTTCCCAATGAGGTTCCGACGAGGGTGCCGAGGGGTCCCGGGTCGTCACTTTGCCTGACGGTTACGTTCCCCTCCGCGTTCTTGGCAATCACCGCGTAGGCATAAACGACAATGCTGCCGTCGCTTTCTAATTCAAGCAGCGCCTTCTGGCCCTCATACGCTTTGGTTTCCGTGTCAAAAACAACTACCAGCATTCTGTCCATGGCGCTTGGCTCCTTTACGTTTGTTTTGGTAATAGTGCTGCAAATTCCAGGATGCAATGCATGGGCCACTCGGTAAGCCGTTCAAAACATTCAAATGCGCGCCGCGAAGAGTCGCATTCTCCTTCGCGAATTCGCGAAGCTCGTGAAAACCTGCGTGGATTTCCCGGGTAAAGCGGCTTTCAGCCGGCGATCTTGAAGCTATACTTGTTGATGCGCATCGAGCGAATCTTCGATTCCAACGTGGATGGGGGAAGGCCAAGTTTCGCGGCCGCGCCTGACGGCCCAGATACGCGGCCCCTGGTTTCAGCCAAGGCGGCGCCAATCATTTCCCGGTCACCGCTCGGAGACCTTTTGAAAAGCGGCTGTATCGCCGGTTCGGTGTTCAGGCATTCCCGGGACAGCCAGCTTTTCTTCACTGCGAGGCTGCCCGTTTCATGCACGACTACGGCCCGTTCGATAACATTTTGTAACTCACGTATGTTGCCGGGCCAGGGATAGCGCTTCAGCGCTTCCATGGTTTCGAAAGGAATAGCATCGATGGTCTTATTCATGCGTTTTGCGAATTGCTGAGCGAAGTGCCGCACGAGCAGCGGGATGTCCTCCAGGCGTTCTCGCAAAGGAGGAATCGAAATCGGAAACACGTTGAGCCGGTAATAGAGATCGCGGCGAAACTGTTTCTGCACGATCATCTCTTCCAAGTCTCGATGGGTCGCAGCGACAACTCGAACGTCCACTTTCTTCGTCCGCGTGCTGCCCAACCGCTCGAATTCCCGCTCTTGCAGGACGCGAAGGAGTTTAGGTTGCAGCTCCAGCGGGATGTCGCCAATTTCGTCGAGAAACAGGGAGCCTTGGTCGGCCAGCTCGACGCGCCCAGTTTTTTGGTTGATAGCACCGGTGAAGGCGCCACGCTCATGGCCGAACAGTTCGCTTTCGAGCAGCCCACTGGGAATTGCAGCGCAATTGACCTTCATGAGCGCCCGATCTTTTCGGCGGCTGCAATTGTGAATGGAGCGCGCGATGAGCTCCTTGCCCGTGCCCGTCTCGCCCAAAAGCAGGACTGTGGAATCGCTTCGAGCCACCATGTCGACGAGATTCAGCACCTCCCGGAGAGCCGGACTGTTCCCCACGATTCCGGAGCGGTCCGCCCCAGCACGGATTTCTCTAACGCTCGGGTGAAGTCCATCATCCAATCTGGCGGAAACCTCACTGGCCAACCGCGAGTTTCGGTTACCCACACTCGGATCCAAAATATTAGTTGCGCTCATGGCAGTCCTCCGAACACTCTTCCTGCTTAGCGCAGGTTATTTTGTATTTCGTTCCCTGATGATCCATTCGCGGATATACAGTGGGCAATTGACTAGCTCTACGCTGTCCGCTTCGCAGCGCTCGAGAAACATCACAGCCTCCCGGTTTACAAGGGTTAGGTCTTTCAGGTCCAAGACGATGCGACGACCTTTCGCTTCTGATTTAAGCAGCGCCTTCAACTCCTCTGTATTTTCTGAGTCCATGCGCCCACTGAGGGTAAAGAGCACCTGGCCGTTCGCTGCTCTCTGAATTTTTAGCATCTAGCCTTTTTAAGAACGGATCCTCGGCCATAGCAGTGCAATGTATGTTCCAAAATGCATTCCAATGAAACTACGGCATTTATGTTGGCAGCACAATGGCGAAAGTTCGCCAATTGGCGAGCCGCTGTACAACATTCTTAGTGCCAGAGGTGTTTAGCGAAGTTCGCGAATTCGCGAAGTAATCATGGCCGTGCGATCAGTAGGTCGTGCAAATGTGAAGCGAGTCGAAGTCAGCGCCCGACTCGACCGTGGGCGCCGAACCCACGAAGGACTGGCGGTCATCGATGTTCGACGCGTACGGCTTCCGGTGCGGCTGCGTCTTCGAAGCAGTCCAGCCCCAGCCCTGCAGATCCTCTTCACTGGACGCCGAGGTATTCGAGCCAGCGTTGATTGAAAAAACCGAGTTTGCCGTCAGGGTCAGAACTGTGCAGAAACGCAGGAGTAGTATCAATGACGCGCCGCAGCAGATCTTCGGCCGGACCTGTTAGGTGAAGCTTACCTGTATCGTGTGTCGCCGTATCGGCCTCGTTTCAGGCGGACGTTGGCAGCTGATTTGTAGGATACGAGGCCATCAGTCAAGCGAGACCTATGCGTCGTGGGTGTTTTTGGACCCAGTGGTGGACTGCGCGAAGGCGACAACTGCTGGATAGAACCCCGCGCACACTGTGCAGGACAGTTTTTACCGTCGGTTGCTCGGCCTCGCGGTGCAGGCGTCGAGCAACGCCCGGTACCTGCTACCTGTCGGGATTAACCTGCCTCAATTGCCCTGGCTTCCTGCAATTGCGCGCGGACCTTATCTTCAAACGCTTTGATCTCCACCACAGTTGGCCTTGCCAGCATCTCAGGCGTCATCCGAAAACTGTGAGCATATGATAGTGTCATTGACCACTTCGAAGGTTCTTTTCATGAGACCGAAAATTGGTGTTGCACTCGGCAGCGGGGCGGCGCGCGGATGGGCCCACATTGGCGTTTTCGAGGGACTCGCAGCCCTGGGAGTCGTGCCGGAGGTTGTTTCAGGCACTTCTATTGGCTCGTTGGTCGGAGCCGCCTTCGTGACCGGCAAGCTTGCCGCGCTTAAGACCCGGATGGAGAATTTCGGGCGGCACGATGTTGCTGCAATGTTTGACGTGCATCTCGCGACCGGTGGTCTGATTGAAGGCAGGCGGGTAGAAAATTTTCTCGATAGCTTGGGAATCGGTGGCTCGATCGAAACGCAGGGTCGCCGCTATGCTGCGGTGGCAACCGATCTTGCGTCGGGACGTGAGATTTGGCTTCAGCAGGGACCGATCGGGCGCGCGGTACGCGCGTCAATAGGTATGCCGGGAATCTTCAGTCCGACCAGGCATGACGATCAGTGGTTGATCGACGGCGGTCTGGTCAATCCCGTACCGGTGTCGCTCGCGCGTGCTTCGGGTGCCGATATTATCATCGCTGTGGACCTGAACTCGGAATTGGTCGGGCGACGCTTCAGCGGATCCGATATTGAACTGGCCGCGTCAACCACCCCGCCTGCCGTTCCGGTCCAGGCGCCCCAGTGGCTGAAGGACGCGGTCGGTCCAATTCTTCAACGCGTGCTCCAGGCCAGACCCGACTTTCCAAGTTACTTCGAAGTATTGGCGAATTCTTTGAACATCATGCAGGATCGTATTACCCGGATGCGACTGGCCGGCGATCCTCCTAATGTGCTTCTATGCCCAAGACTAGGGGAATTTTCTTGGCTCGATTTTCATCGTGCAAATGAAGCCATTGCCGAAGGATTGGCATGCGTGCGGGCTGCGGAACCGATGATTCGGCGAGCATGCCGGGACGCGATAGCCGATGTGTAATGTACATCCCAAAAAAGAGTGGGCGAAACCGAAATAGCCTTGCCGCAAACGGCGTTCCGGGAAATAACTCCTGGACGACGGGCTAACCGCAACTAATCCTCGAACTGGCCGAAGCCTGCAGCTTTGTCGATCGCTGCCAAAATTACCTACGTAAGTCATTGCATATAAAACACATGGTGGAGGCGGGGGGAGTCGAACCCCCGTCCGAAAAGCGCTACGGCCCGAAGACTACATGCTTATCGCATTCGATTTGTTTCGCCGGCCGCGCTTGGAACGCGCAAGACGCGCTGCCGACTAGTCCGATGAATCTCGCCGTGCAGCCACGGACCGAGGCCGACCGGCCAGCCCACTGTGTGACGCCTCGATCCAAGCCCGTGGGCAAAGCTTGGGGAAACGGGCTACGCTAGGTTTTTCTAGGCAGCCAAAGCCAACTCAGTGTTGGCAGTTCTAGTTTTCCACCCGATTGAGGGCAGGTGGCGCCCTGCATGCCTTCGGGTCGCGACAGCTTCCGTCGAAACCGTGTCGCCCCCTTTGGATAATCTATTTTACCATCCAGCGCCAATCGCGTCGAGGCGGCGTACCGCGCATACCGGCACCGCACGCAACGGGTGCGGGCTCTCCTTGGAGCCCGTGCAATACATGTCATTCCTCCCGAGGGGAATGGCACTCGGGACGGCATTCCTGCAGCCAAATCGATCGAGCCAGGCCTGCGCTACTGCTATCTTTTGCGCAGTGCCGTCATGGCGGCGCCAATCTCCGGCCATTAGTACTAGGGGGCTACCTCGCTACGCGAGGATGCCCAGCTTATTGACATGATTTCCGGCGCTCACAATAATCGGAAGAGAGCACGTGGCTGGCGGACGTAATCATGTCACCGCCATGCCTCCGTAAAAACGCCACGGTCCGAGGGCGGCGGATGTATTCTAGTATTGTGACGTGAGGCCATCACCTTTTTGCCTCCCCGTCGCTGCACTCGCAATCAGGGGCGCAATCGATGAATCGGACGACCAATGAAATCGAGCAGGCCGTATCGCGGACGTTGCGCGACAGCCTGGAGAAACTTCAGCGCTCGAGTGATGAGCTTCACCAGGCTGTAGGCGACCTCGTATCGGCCTGCGCCAGCACGCGGCCGGTGAATTCGCTGCCGTCCATGATTCGCGCGCAAACGGCTGCGGCATCGCTTGCAGCTTCGCTCGACGTACTTGCGAGATTCGTGACGGCGGCATTGCAGCCGGAACTTCGCTCCACCGAGGAGCTTCAACAGGGGGCTCTGGCGTACGGCGCCGCTCCTGCGCTAGCGCCGGCGATTCCGGAAGGAGCCGTGGTGTCAAGGCGCTCGCCGGAGGAGGCGCGTGCGCGCGAGGCGACGCCACCGCCTGAAATGGCGCCGGCTGGCGAAGCTGCTCCTGCAGCAGCCTCCGTGATTTCCGAAGCGGCCATGCAATCCCAGCCCGCGCAAACCGCCGATGACCTGCGGTCATCCGACATGGTGGAGGAAGGCGCGCCCCTGATTCCAGCGGCTGCTCCCCGGGTTGAGGCCGGCTCGGGCGACTCCGCAGTATCAACGGCGACAGTGGAAGTGATTGGCGAATCCGCCGCACCGCTCCATGGAGCGTCAGAGTTCGGTACAAGGGTAGCTTCCGATGCCGTTATCGGCTCGATGTCGGATCAAGCCACCGAAACGGCTGCCGAGCCATCTCCCGAACGGGCGTCCGAACCGCTGCCCGAGGCAGCGCCATCGGTGGAAGTGCTCGCCTCACCATCCGAACCGCCGCCAGAGGAGAAGTTATCATCTGCAGCCAAGGGCTTTGACATTTCCAGGCTGCCTCCCGAGCAGCAGGAACTACACCGGCGCGCGAATCGCGTGGCGAAAGTTTCCATGCAGGATATTCGCATGCTCCGCCCCCATGACGTGAAGACGGGCAAGGAACACAAAGACCTTTGCCACCGTTTGCGAGATGATATTGAGCGTGCGCACAAAGAATACGATCGGCGATTCCACGCCATTCTCGGCCATCCGGTGGATTATTTTTACGATTGGATGGTGGAGATTCTGGCGGATGGCGATCCCGGCGCGCTGGGCGAATATCCTTATCCTTCTCCAGTCTTGCGGCACTAGAGTGAGCGCCAGATCACGAGCCGCCCTAAGCCCAACGGTACCCCGCAATATCCCTACGAACCGCTTTCTGGCCCTTGCAGAAGAGGCTTGGCAGCGCGCTTTTCCGCGCGTGGAGGGCGTCGCGCCAGCCACGCCGCTGCCCATTACGTTCGCTGTTGCGCTAGCTGTTGTGCTCGACATTGTCGTCTCGTGGGGGCCATAATTTCAGTGCCCCTTCCCGCGCACGCGCAGAGCGCGCCCGTGGCCAAGTCCGGCCAGCACCCCGCTGCGGCGAGTGCTCCACCTTCCGCCGGGCACGAGGCCTCCGCAGCGTCGCCGGCTTCGCGCCCTGCCGGGGAACTCGAGCAGCTCGCCAAGGCGTTGCGCGATAAGCCGACGCCCGAACTTTATCAGCGGCTTTCGGAGTTTGCGGAGCGGCACGCGCACACCGAACTCGGCGCGCGAGCGGCGCTGGCGCTGGGCTACTACGATTACACCCGACTGCAATATCCTGAAGCGCGCCAGTGGCTCGACAGAGCCGCCGAAGACAGAGTGCTCGCCGATTACGCGCTTTACTGGCAGGCGCTCACCGACCGCGCCACGGGCGACACGGATCTGGCGGTCGATGAGTTGCGCCGATATCGCCAGCTTTACCCCAACAGCGTAATGAGCGATGCCGCGGTCGAGGCGCTGGCGCAAGCGGCGCTGGCCGCAGGCCGGCCCGAAGACGCGGTGGCCGCGCTTACCGATTATCCAAGGACCACCACCAGAGCTTCGCTGGTGCTGTTGCGGGCGCAGGCGCGAGAGAAGGTTGCGGCTGCCAAGAATGAAATGCCGTTTGCCGCGGCGGCGGATTACCTGGACGTGGTGTACCGATTTCCGTTGAGCGAAGAGGCTAGAACCGGAGTCGACAAGATCCCTTACCTCCGACTGACCCTCGGTGAACAATTCCCAGACACGCCACTCGAGACTGCTATTGCCCGGGCCGAGGCTTTGTACGATGCCCGGCGCTGGAAAGATATGCGCGCAGACTATCTCGATTTGTTGCCAAAGCTTTCCGGCGAATCGCATGAACGCGCCACGCTGCGCCTGGCGCAGGCCGACGTGCAGTCGGGCCTTCCACAGGATACGCTGGCCGCTTTGCCCCTGACCGATCCGGAGCTTGACGCCGAGCGCAGCTACTTGCTTTCGCAAATGCAGCGCAGCGCCAAGATGGAAAGCGACATGGTTGCCACCATTGAAAAGCTGGTGAGCGCGCATCCGGAAAGTCCGTGGGCCGAAGAAGCGCTGTATGCCGGCGGCAATTATTATTGGGTGAATCTCGATCGCGACCAAGCGGCGCAGTTTTACCAGCGCGAGGTGGCCGCGTTTCCCAACGGGCGATACGCGGCGATTTGCCAGTGGCGCGTGGTCTGGACCGCCTACCTTGAACGGCAGCCTGACATGGCCAAGCGGCTCGAGCAGTTTTTGCGGCAGTATCCGACTTCGCCGCTGGCCGTGGATGCGCTGTACTGGCTGGGGCGGGCGAATGAACACGACGACGCGCCCGCGCGGGCGCGCAGCCTTTATCGCGCCGCGGTGGTGCGCTTTCCGCAAACTTATTTTGCCGCGCGGGCCCAGGAGCGGCTGCGCGCGATCGGTTCGAGCCCTACAGAGCCAGTGGAGGTCGTGGCGCTGATTCCGCCAGCGGCTCCGTTCCCGCCGTGGAGCACGCGAATTCCGGACGCGGCCGTGTCTCGTTGGACGCGTGCGCAGGCGCTCGAAAGCATCGCCTTCGATAATTCCGCGGAACTGGAACTGCGCGCAGCCTACGCCGATACGCATGCGCCGCGGCTGCTGCTGGCGGCCGCGGAAGCTGCCGTCGAGTCCAAGCGGTACGCCGCAGCCATGACCGCCACACGGCAGATCGTGCCGGAGCTCGAAGCGCGGCGTCTGGAAGATGTCCCCGAAGAGGCCTGGCGGACGGCGTATCCACTGCCCTATCGCGAGCCGCTCGAAAACGAGGCGCGGCGGAATCACCTCGATCCCATGCTGGTCGCGGGCCTGATCCGCCAGGAGTCGGCATTTGCCGCCGAAGCGGTGTCGAGTCGCAATGCGGTAGGGCTGATGCAGGTCGAGCCCAAAACCGGTACGCGGCTCGCGAAACAATTGCGCGTCGGATTCTCCCGCGCGCGGCTGTTCGATCCGGAGTACAATTTGCGGCTCGGCACGGTCTATTTGTCCGGCCTGCTGCTGGCCTACGGGACACCGGAGGCCGCGCTCGCGGCATACAATGCCGGGGAAGACCGCGTGGCCCAGTGGACTACGGGGCAAACCTACGCGGAAGCGCCTGAATTCGTCGAGTCCATTCCATTCACCGAGACTCGCGAATACGTGCAGATCGTGTTGCGCAACGCTGAACTGTATCGGCAGATTTACAGCCGGGCCCACGCTGCGGCGCAATCGCCTCCGGGAGGCGGTTGAACTCGTTCTTTTTCCCGGGGCCTGGCACGGTATTGTTTGGAATTCGCGCGCACACGGCGTTTTTCCGCCGGGACGCGCAGAAGGATTGGAGCGAACCCACTTTCGATGGCCCTCGAACCCATGAGCACAACCGAGCCGGGAACCCTGCAACCAGCGTCGCTGCAAACACCGCAAGCTATCGGGCAAGTCGCGCGCGCCGTGCTCTCGGCGAAGGCCGAGCAGTTCACCGAATCGGTGATCCGCGAAATGACGCGCCTGGCGCTAAAACACGGCGCGGTCAACCTGGCGCAGGGCTTCCCCGATTTTCCCGCGCCCGCGGAAATTAAGGAAGCGGCGCGCGCGGCCATCGCCGAGGACATCAATCAGTACGCCATCACCTGGGGAGCCAAGCCGCTGCGCGACGCTATCGTCGAAAAATTCGCGCGCACCCAGGGCGTGGTCGCAGACCCCGAGCGCGAAATCACCGTGTGTTGCGGATCCACCGAAGCCATGATGTCCGCCATGATGGCGGTGATCAATCCGGGCGACGAGGTCGTGATCTTCGAGCCCTTTTACGAAAATTACGGGCCCGATGCGATTCTTTCGGGAGCAACTCCGCGCTTCGTGCGCCTCCATCCGCCCGCCTGGGAATTCGATCGCGACGAACTGGCGCGCGCTTTTGGCCCGCGCACCAAGGCCATCATCATCAATACGCCGAACAATCCCACTGGCAAAGTCTTCAGCCGCGAAGAACTCGAAGCCATCCGCGATCTTTGCGTGCGCTGGAACGCCTTCGCAATCACCGACGAGATTTACGAGCACATCCTTTACGACGGCACGCGGCACATATCGATGGCCGCGCTCGAGGGCATGCGCGACCTGACGATCACTATTAACGGGATGTCCAAAACTTACAGTGTGACCGGCTGGCGCGTCGGCTGGGCCATTGCACCTCCCGGACCTACTGAAGCGATTCGCAAGGTTCACGATTTTCTTACCGTGGGCGCCGCGGCTCCGCTGCAGGCCGCGGGCGCCATCGCGCTGCGGCTTCCCGACAGCTATTATCAGAAATTGGCGGAGAATTACCGCGTGAAGCGCGACCGCATGCTCGCAATTCTCGAAAAGAGCGGCTTCCAATGCTTCAAGCCCGCCGGCGCGTACTACATCATGACGGATATAGCTCGTTTTGGATTCGCGGACGACGTCAGCTTCGCGCGCTACCTGGTGGAAAAGGTGGGCGTCGCCGTGGTTCCCGGATCGAGCTTTTACAATGATGCCGCTGATGGCGCGAGGCAGGTGCGCTTCACGTTTTGCAAGACCGAGCAGACGCTTGCGGCAGCCGAGGCGAAGCTGGCCGGACTGCACGCGTAGGGACGGGCTCACCGGCGGTAGACCGGCGTTTAAGCCAGTGTTTAAAAGGGGGCGTGCTCGAATTTCGCTTCCGGATTGAGGAGACAAGTTTTCATGGCCATGGAATTCAATCTTATCCAGCTCGATACGCTGGTGGAAGAAAATGGCGCGGGGGAACCGGTCGACATCGGCGCCAGCACGACGCGCACCTTTTTTTGCACGCTGTACATCAGCGACCAGATCGAGCAGGAATCGATCGACGTTTCCATATGGGGCTCCCCGGATGGCACGGGGTGGGAGACGCATCCAATTCTCAAGCTCCCGCAGCGTTTTTACCGCGGCGAGACCCGCGCTGTGCTCGAGTTGGCCTATCACCCAGACGTCAGATTTATTCAGGCGCGCTGGGAACTCAATCGCTGGGGCCGCGTGGCCCCAATGCCGATGTTCAAGGTCGGTCTGCACCTGCTGGAGGTGCCGGCGATGCCGCAACACGTCGTGGTGGAAGCCGCGTCGGTAGGCCAATAACGCCGCCACATTTTTCTGCTGACTTTTTCCGTTACATCTTCTGCTGAACCGCCGAGTGCACCCGAGCACCCGGCGAAAGGCGGCGCTCTGCTTCTGCTATTGCTTTTCGTAGATGATCGTATTGTTTACGGTCTGCCCCTGAGCGTTCTTGCCCGAGACGCTGTTCGTGCGAGTCTTACCGTCTCGGGAAATAACGTAGTGGGTGGTCGTCATGGTCTGGCCCTTAAGCTTGGCGGTAGACTCGTATGTGTAGTCGTCAATTTTCTTCCACGCGATGGCATCCGCATTTGGATTGGGATTGGGCTTTCTCCCAAGCGTGGCTTTCTCGGGATAATCCTTACCATCGAACTTCGCGGTGTACGAGGCGCGGGTTGCCTGACCTTTGTCGTCCACACCGTCCGCGACAAGCCTGATTCCCCCGGGGACTGCCGTGATCTTCGTCGTACCGCTTTTCGGCGGCGGTCCCGGGCTGTAATGGGATTTAGCAAGATTGAGCTTCCACGTTCCAATCAACGGATTACCCTGTGCCTTAACGCCAACAGAAACCAGCAGCGTCAGGGAAAGCAGCATTCCCAATCTTGAACGCATGGAGTGTCTCCTTTGCTCGTTTTAAATTCGTAAGACCTGCTTGCTACGTGGCCTACTAGGGAAGGGCCGACCTTGGGAAGAGTCTACTGGGTAGAAAGGCTATAGAGTGGCCGATAGTCCTCCAAAGGCATGCAAGCGTCAAGGAGATTTTGTCGTAAGCTTACGGCTGTAGGTTCATGCAGCGCATAAGGTCCTGGAGGCTGTCCGCCCCATCAGCGCGAGCGCAAGACTTGTAGGCCCTCGCTAGCAGAACGGCCGAGGGCCTGTTTGAATTCTTCGCTTAGCTGAACAGTTCACTTACTCTTTACACATGCGAAACTAGAGGCGTCGTCGATGCTGCCTGATCCCGTGTATTGGGCAACCTGGGGGTAAGGACAGAGGGGACGCGTTCGCACCACGCCGCTTGCCGGGTTGCCGTCAGTCGTGTATTTCGTGGCGATGATCTCTGCAGGTGCAACATGGTTTTCCACCCAGCGTCCTAGTGCCAGCGACACGCTATGCTGCGGGTCGGCATACAAGCCCGATAGGGAGTCAAGGACGTTCGGGCCGGGACCGCCGCCGCAATGCTGCATGCCGGGCACCATATACAGGCGGACGAAGTCGTCGACGCTCTTCTGACCCATTTTTGACACAATGCTTTCGTAGTAGTTTACCGTGCTCAGGGGCGCAATGGCGGAGTCGCTCCAGCCGTGGTAGAGGATTAGTTTTCCTCCGCGATTCTTAAAGTTCTTAAGATCCGGATTCGTCGCGTTGAGGACAGGTCCTATCTTGTTATCCACAGTGACGACATCACGGTCGAAGTCGAAGGTGCGGAAGTCCCACGCCGGGTTTTGGTAAACAATCCTCGCTGTTGCATCCACACCGAATGCGTATTGTGCGCTCTTGCCGGGCTCGGAACCGATGATCCAGTAGTTCCAGCCCCGTGATCCCGCCTCGTCCCCGGGCAAAATGCCGGGAAAGATTTGCTCACCCTTGGATGTTCGAGGACCAGCGTAGATCTTATTGAGAGCCTCTACCTGCAGTTGCGTGAGGCATGTGTTCGAATCGGCTCCCTTGCAGAGCAACCTGGCCGGATCAAAGTGACACCTAGTCGGTTCGCCAATTACGCCATCCTTCAGGCCATCAATGCCATCGCAGGTCGCAAGCATTGCAGCTTCGATTGAGGGAAGCTTACTCGGGGGGATGTAACTGGCCGGATTTTTCATGAGCGCTTGCATGTTCCAAATGAAGTCGTCGTTCAAGTGCGTCAAGAAATAGGCAGCATCGCCAGCGACAATACCGTTGTAGTCTCCAGGATAGCGCTGCGCTTCCATCAGCGCCTGCCGACCGCCGTTCGAGCAACTGTTGAAGTAGGATTCGTCTGGATTCCTGCCATAGAAGGCGCGGACAATCGCTTTTGACTTCTCAGCGGTTTCGTGGATCCCCCGGTAGCCGTAGTCGATCAGTTTCTCGGGGTGACCCATTGCCCAATCGGCGTCCGTACCCGCGCCCTTGTGTCCCGTGTCGGTGGAGGAAGTTGCGTAACCGCTCGAAAGCGCTTGCGCCAGATCAGGCGCGTTGGTCAGCCCTGCCGGCATAGTTGATGGACCCTGCCAAACCGCCATTTCCGACGCCCAGATATCTGCCGTTCCATCCTGAAGAGGGCAGCCAGACTTCGAAAGTCGATGTGCGAATCTGGGGTAGGCCGGATCACGCCTTGCACGCGGCAGAATGCGGGCAGCTTCTTGTAAGCAGCGAGCGTTGAGGCGTTCGGCGTGTCTCCCGGCGGAGTGAACGCTCCTGCGGGGACTGTTTGAGCTGCGGTGATTGTAGTATCCGCGAGTTTAAGCTAGCGAGGCTTTCGCAAGAGCCGGCCAACATCGGAGCAGCGGCGAGCATTGGTGTAACTGCCAGCGCGGTGCAGACTAGAAGCCGCTTAGTCACGCAGATAAGCATCATTCGCATTTTCGTTTTCCTGCAAGCCGGATTGGGGGCATAAGGAATTCCCGGTCTGGACCTCAGACTCGCGCATCGTACGTTTTTCGTGCCCTAGACACAAGCCTCGGGAAACGGATTATCGGAGGCCGGCTTTTCACGGCCGCGCCACAATCCACTATGGCAAATCTGATGGCACTTAGGGATTTGGGGAGCCGATGGAAGGGGCGGGAGAATTAGTGGTTGAAATAGCTGCGGGAGTAGCGTCGCTGCCCGCCAGGCGCGATAGCGCTGCATTCGTGAACATCCTGGTGAGATCGTCGGAGTCATGGTAGTAGCGTAGGTCCATAACGATACCGACATCTCCTTTCCGCGCGGTTATAACATTCCAGAGATTAACGTAACCCTCATCGCCTACGCCTGGATAGGGCGTGATCGGAAAACCATGGGAAGCTATTTCTGCTTTCGTGTAGTGCAGGTTGGACATGGAATGGCGCATGTCCGCCAAAGCGTCGCTCTTTTCCTTCACAAGTTTGCGCCCTCCCGTCCAGAGTGCTTCGGTTCGGACGAATTCGCGCGGTCCATCTCCTTTATAAGTGCAGCCTGTGGCGTCGGCGTCGGCATGAGTGAAGTTGGTTCCGAGCACGCGGGTAAGCTCTTCTTTGCTGAAGAGCGCGCATTGGCCCTGCTCGGGAGTGACGGTTTTGTTTTCGTCGAGAGCGGCGGCGGGCGTGGGTGAAGCAGGGGTTGCGGCGGGGCTCTGCGCAGCAGGACTTTGGAGTGCGTTCAGGACCGGACCTACGTCAGGAATGCCTTTTAGAATGGCCGCAGCCTGCGCCTCGGGAGTCGGGCTTACGCTTGAGCGATGAGAGAAGTAAAGAGCTGCTCCCAAACCCAATAGGCCCAGGAGAACGCCTCCTCCGAGAATCCAATTCATGTTTGGATTGCTCGCCTTCGATATCGGCGAAGTGGTCGATGCCGCGGTCGCTCCAGCAGCTTTGCCGCAGGAGCTACAGAATTTGGCGGCATCCGAAAGTTGTGTGCCACAGTTTTCACAGAACGCCATGTGAAACCTCCGTTCTAACTTGCCCACCTAACTATCGATAATCATCTTGTTTCAAATTTTCCCGGGGGCAATTGCTATCGTGATTTGGCATTGCGAGAAACCTGAGAGATCGCCTGGAATAGGCTGCGAATGCGTGTTCACCGGCAGTGCCAATTTTTCCGCTCCATAAACGGAATAGCACGTAAAAGTTGGCAATCTCCCAGTACTTGTATCGCTTGATGAACACGACTTTTGGAAGGGCGGCAGCGTAATGCTGAATTTGGAGCCGGCGCCCGGATTAGTGGATTGATCGCCAAACGCCCGTGCAAGGATAAAGCTCGCATTTTGGTACGGTAAGTTAAATTCGACCAAGCTGGCTACAGGCGCCACGGTAGATATGCCGAGGTACTTCGCACGAGCCTTAATCCAAAATGGCGAGAAATCTGCTTCAGCGGGCAGCATTTGTAAAGCAATAGTGCCGGTGCCGTCGAAAGAACCAAAAACAGGTATGTTGAAGTCGGCATGTCGAAGAGCTGAGTCGATAGGTCCTGGTTCCGCTTCAGATTCCGCGCCTCCATTGATGCCATCATACCCGCCGCTAGGTGCATTATTTACGCCTCCGTCTTGTTCTAACGAGTACAGCGCGTAGACCTTGTGCAATGAAGGCACCATATGAGCAAGGGCGGGCTCACCGATTAAGAAAGCGTTCTCCCAGGTCCAAAACTTGACACCTTTGCCGCTGAATTTGCCGGTGACGGTGTTGGGGTTACCGCCAATCTCGATCTGGAGACTGAATGTTCCGGCGATGTTGATCTTGTATCGCCACCAGGGATGACCGGTTCTTCGGGCTTCCGCGCTCATGGTTGCGGTGAACGTCCCATTCACGGTGTCGCAGTAATGCTGTTCTATTTGATCGGGGATATAGCTGATGGCCTTTTCCAACAGTGCTTGCTTGAATGTTTCGACTGGCCCTTTTTCGCGGACCTTATATAAAATTTTATAGCCTGACGTCACAAGACCTACTGTAGTGGGAGAGGCGCCTAGCGCCTCAGCGAACTTACCTAAACCGTATACGCCTGCATCTCGCACCAATTTCTCAGCTTTCTCAGAGTCAATTGGGGATTCAGCAGAAGTGTCAATTAGGAGATTTCCCTTGAAATCCGGCTCCGGCACCAGGGGTAGTTTCTTGCCTAACAGAAAAATCGTTAGAAGATTTTGTGAGACCACTTTGGTGTCCTCGAATCCTTGGCACAGTGTGTCTGTCCTTGGTGGGCTTGGGTTCTGTGCGGGAACAGGAAAGGCAACTGAACTGAAGGAGTAAGCACTCCGCGCAACGACGAATCGGCCTGAGTCGCCGTGCAATCCCGGACGGTCCGCCGCTGACGATTCCTTGGGAATGGCCTGCAGTGTTGCGTTCGTCGTGGCTGTCCAATCAACGACTGATCCAAAGAGGGGCGCGAATACAGAAAGCAGTCTGGGGTCAGCTTCGACTCCCATGCGGATGTCGTCTAATGCCTTCGGTATTTCTTTCCAGTCGTCCTCGGAGTCGGCAAGCTTCGGCTTTAAGTCCTGCATCTGTTTTATGAGGGTAGTTTTTTGCGGCGATTCCGGGAAATTCTGAATCTGATGTTCCGCTTCTCGTTCGAGCATATTCGTGGATGTGCTAAGGCTCGTCAGAGCTTTGTCGAGGTCTCGGACAATTCCGTCTAGGGGCAGTACCGTGAAAGGCGCGGAGCCTTTCCATTTCTGGTTTAAGGAAACTATAGTGGCGCTGTACTCACCTGCGACGGCCGGTGCGTTAAGCGTGGTCGAAAACGCCCCATTCCGACCGACTAAGGCGCGACCGCTGCCGACTACGCGTGAAGCCAATCTGATCGTGATGTCTACCTGGTCGCTCTGCGCGGCACTTACCATCGTGCCGCTTATCCGGAGTCCCGATCCTGGCGGCAGCTTCCTCGGCGTTACAACAACGTCTATCCCAGTCGAGTCAGACTGAACGGAACTCTGCTGGCCGCTTGAACTTGCGACCCATAGCAACGCCAGAGCGATTGTGGCTGAGTATTTCATGGCAACCTCCATAGAAAGCTCTGACGTGTTGTCGAAAAGATAGATTGAGGAGCGACAGGAGTCAAGGTGAGGGGGGCGTTTGGATAGATCACCAATGGCTACCCTTGGGTCACTCGCGCTCCTCTTCGCAGCTAAATAAAAATAAATGATGACTTGAACTTAATTGACACGATCATTTGGCAGCACCATACTGCGGCCAGTTTTTTCACCGAGGCTCAGCTAGGGCAGCAGGAGAAAACAGATGCTCCAGCCAACGGTTCGACTTATTTCATTTCACTTGTTGGCCCTTCTTCTAGCAGTCGTGGCCACCGCGTCGCCCCGGCAGGCGCCAAGGCCACTCACGAATGATGATGTCATTAAGATGGTGAATGCGGGTCTTCCCGAGGGCACGATTGTTTCGGCGATACAGGCGAGTCCCACGAATTTTGATATTTCCGCGGACGCGCTCATCTCGCTCAAGAATGCCGGCGTCTCCCAGCCAGTAATGGACGCGATGATTGCCACCACATCGAACAAGCGGACCGCCGGAGCGCCAGTCTCGAGCGGAGCGTCCGCGGCCCCTGCTCCTGCGCTGTCGAGCCAACTGCGCGTTGACCTTTTGCCCTCTGCGCCAGCGCCTGGCGCTGCGGCATCGCAAATTGCGGTGCTGATGATCGGCGAGAAAACACAACTCGCTGAGACGAAAACGAAACCATCCTCGCTGGGCCGGTTGGCGGGTGATTCGACGCTGAACCAGGGAATGCAGTCCGGCGTGAACACCGCGGCCTGGGAAACGCTGTCGCATACTAGCGGGGTTGCGGGAGGCGTCGCCAGCAGCGAAGCCGGAAACGCCGGCAACATCGTTGGCGGCATCATGGCGCACCGCAGTTCCACGCTTACTTATGTGTGGGCGGTTCCGGGCGCAAATTCAGCGAACGTGAACGTGCCGGCGCGCGGAGCAACCTTCGCAGTCACCTTCGCTGGAGTTTCCGGGAGTCAACCCGGATGAGTACGAACCGGCCGTCGTCAAGCTCACCTCTACGTCCAACAATTGGCGGCTCGTCGGCGCTACACAAGGGAAAGAGAACGCGCGGAATAGTTCCACGCTCGATTGGCAAATGTATTCCGGCTTCGTTGAAGACCGCGTACCAGCACAATCCCGGAAGCTAGGATCGGGGCAGTACCAAATTTCTCCCACTGGCACTTTGGCGCCCGGTGAGTATGCCATCGTTCTGCGGCCGGTTTCGAAAGAGAAGAAATTCTCCGGCTCCGACGTGGCGGGCAACCTCGGCAGCGGATTGATCTTTAACTCGATTTGGTCCTTCGAAATCCGGTGAGGTGGCAACGGTTCTCCGCTTTACGGGTTCGGGGTGCGCAGAGAAGGTGCGGGAGAATCGTCAGGGGCGGGTGCAGCGGGGGCAGCAGAAGGCGCTGATGCGGGAGCCGCAGTCTGGTTGTTGGCGAGCGCCTGTTGGAGCTGGTCGCGCATCGGCCTGATCTTTTCCGCCTGCGCGCCGGTGGGAGCCAGTCGCAGATAGGCGTTTAGGTTGTCGAGCAGAGCGGGAAAATTACGCACACGGGTGTGAATGTCCGCCAGAAGCAGTTGAATCGCGGGCTGGTCGGGTTTTAACTTGTCCGCATCCACCGCATATTGTTCCGCGTCCTCAAAGCGGTTCAAGCCCACCAGCGCGCGCGCCAGCTCCTCATTGGCCTGCCAGGAGTTGGGATCGACCGCGACTCCCTGGCGGGCAATGGGCTCGGCTTCCGCAAAACGGCGGCTGAAGGAAAGAAGTTTGGCAAGCAGGAAGCAAGCGTTGATGTATTTCCCCGCGCTCAGATCGTAGGATTTGCGCAAGGCAGTCTCAGCGCCGGCGTTGTCTTTCAAGTTTACGTAGGCCACGCCCATTTGCGCGTAGGCTTCGTAATAGTCCGGGTAAGCCTGCACGGCATGCTCGAACTCGGCTATGCTTCCGCGGTAATCTGACTTGTCGTACAGCAGAGCCAGCCCTTTCTCCATGGCTTCTTGCGCTTTACGGGGAGCGGCCAGTTCGTGCGCGGAAACCTTGGGGCCGCGGCCGGCAGCAGCAGCGGCCTTTTCCCCGCCGGCCCGCTGTAGACCGATCTGGATGCCCATCACCGGGCTGTCTTGGATTTCCACATCCTGTTTGATGGTGGCGTAGCCGGCCTGGTCTACCACCAGGTTGTAACTTCCGCTGGTGATGCCGTCGAACTCGAAATTGCCCACCATGCCCGTAAACATCATGGCCACCACTCCGCCGGTCAACGAGTGCAGTTCGACCTTCGCGCCGTCGACGGTGTTATTCGTGACGCCATCGCGGACCACGCCGGTGATCGAAAAAGTGCGGCGCCTTCCGGTGCGGCCCTGGTTGGTTTGTTGCGCGGCCAGCGGCAGGGTGAGCAAAAGCGGGGCCAGCAAAAGCACGGCAATGGCGGGAACCCCGAGTGGAAACCGGCGCATTACACCCTCCTGTTGCCGTCAGTCTACTCCTTCCCCGTTCACAGCGGCAATCTTGGAGTTGCGGGTCAGCTGGCGGCTGTTCGGCGATTGCGGCAGCGAGCGGCGCTCGCCAAGTTTTTCAAGCCGAAGAAGACGAGTCCAGATCGACGGTCTGCAGATATTTTGCCGGCAGCGAATGCCACCCGAGTTGAGATTGAATCGCTGATTGCAACGCGGAGGCCGCGTTTGGTTCGCCATGAACGATATAGATCTGCGCGGGCGGGACCGGCGATCCAGAGAGCCACCGCAGGAGTTCGCTGCGGCCAGCATGCGCCGAGAATTGCCGCAGGTTAACCACCTCGGCGCGTACCGGCACCACCTGGCCGTGAATGCGCAGGAATTTCGCGCCCTCCTCCAACAGGCTGCCTCCGGTGCCCTCGGCCTGAAAGCCCGCGAGCAGCACGCAATTGCGGGCGTCGGGCAGGCGCTGCGCCAGATGATGCATGACGCGCCCGCCGGTGGCCATACCACTGGCCGAAATGATGATGGCGGGTGTGTGCACGTTGTTGATTTGCTTCGATTCCTCGACGCTGCGCATGATGTGCAGCGTCTCTTTGCCCAGCGGGCTCGCCGCGACTTCCGCGTCGGTGAATTTCACCGCACGGTCTTCCCGGTGCCGCAGATAAATTTGCGTCACATCAATGGCCATGGGGCTGTCCACATAGACCGGCAACTGCGGGATGCGCCCCGCGATCTCAAGTTTCCGGACGTAGTACATCAGCAATTGCGTGCGATCCACGGCGAATGCGGGCACCACGATCACGCCGCCGCGTTTGGCTACCCGGTTGATTACGTCGGCAAGCGCCTGATCGGGAGGCGGGTCCGCAGGATGGTCGCGGTCGCCATAGGTAGATTCGCAGAGCATCACGTCGGCGCGGGGCGGCGGCTCGGGATCATTTAGAATGGGCTGCTCGTAGCGGCCAATGTCGCCGGAAAACAGTACGGTGATGTTGTGGCCATTCTCGGCGATCACGAGCTCGATGCTGGTGGCGCCCAGGATATGGCCGGCGTCGTGTGTGCGCACCAGAAATTCGGGGCTAATGCGGAACTCGCCGTGCCGGGGGATCGTCGAAAATTTCCCCAAAGTGGCCATTGCCTCATCCTGGGTATAAAGCGGAAGCGGCGGCTTGTGCGAGCTATAACCGTGTGTTGCGGCATCGGCCGCGTCTTCCTCCATCAGATGGGCGGAATCAGGCAGCAGCAGGGCGCACAGTTCCCTGGTTTCTTCGTTCGCGTAGATGGGGCCCCGAAAACCCTCTTGCAGCAGACGCGGCAAATACCCAGTGTGATCGAGGTGCGCGTGGGTGAGCACCACCCAATCGATGGTCGCGGGATTCTGAGACAAGGGCGACCAGTTACGCCCAGTCAGCTCTTTTCCGCCTTGGAAAAGGCCGCAATCCACCAATAAATGCTTGCCGCCAGCCTCCACCAGATATTTCGAGCCGGTTACCGTGCCGGCTGCACCGAGAAATGTAAGTCGTGGCATAGGGAGGGCCCGCTTAATATTTAATATTAGGTGCGGGCTCTACTTGGAGCCTGCTCAGTAATTGTATTACGGGTCAACGTGAGCGAGTTAAGCCGCCAAGCCTTCGATTACGAATTGCTAACTCCCGAGGATCGCTCCCATCGACTGCCCTTTAGAATCACCCCGGAGGATGGCGCGTACGGCTCGCCGCCGAATTGAGCTTCCATTTCGGGATTGTTGGGAAGTGGTGGAGCCGACTTGGGTGCGCTGGTGATCCGAACCTCCCGACCGACTCTGCAACGGGTCGCGCAGGGCTCGGTGGCTGACATCACTAAGGGCGAGATCCAGATGGTGTCGAGGTGCAGAGCGGATGCTCTGTACATCGATTATTCGGGAGGCAGTAACCCCGCCTCTCAGTTTGGCCGCGATCAGTTAATTTTCCCGTCTTAAAAGGTGGGCGGAGCCGATAACTCTGCCCCTCCTTTTTGTCTTTTAGGAGGCCGGTGACAAAACTTTGTGACTGGGGGTGCGGGAATCCGGCACCTATCGCCAAAACCGTCACTAGGGGGGCATGCGTCCGCACACTCCATCACGATCTTGCTGGCAGCATTCAGGACTGCGATGGAGTCCGGCAGCGTGACCACAACGATAGCTGGAGATGCTCTTTAGCGTCCCGCCGGACCCTTCGCAAATGGGCGCAACTCTTCGGGGTGGTTGCGGAGGTAGGTTAGAAGGCGGCGCTTCTTTTCTCGGCCGCGCTTGGTCTCCATTGCATTCATCCCCGGCTCATCAGGCTTTAGTCCGGGCATTTCGGCACCTGCGCGCTGATAGATCGATCGCCATGTCTTCTTGACCGTGGGAAGCGACGTGGCCAGCTTTTCCGACAACTCTTCGTCCGTCCACCCCTCCAGGGCCTTCGACAACATACGCTGTTCCCCTCGGGTGAAACTGCATTTCGGCGGGTGATAGTGAAAAAGACTGCCCACCCAGGAGCCGGTCCAGGAATTGGTTCCGTCCATCTCGATTTGTCGAGTAAGGCCGACCAGATGAGGTTTCCGCACGATTTCATCCGGGTCTGACTCGAGCCCTTGAATGTACCGGTGCTTCTGCGGATTCCACAACAAACCTCCGCTCTGGAACATCGCTCGCAACCTTTCACCCGTTTCTGCCTGGTCGGCGATAAATTCCTTCCACAAGAAGCCCCTGTGCTCTTCGATGAACAAATTAATCACATAACGAGGAACTTCAGCGTCTTTCTCAAATTGTGAGGAAAGGCACCCTTCCCATACGAGCAGATTCAAGCCGCCGCGAGAATTGTCTTCCCGAAGCTGCTTATCGGTGAGCAGGGGAGAATTGCCCCGGACAATACGCCTTGCCAGTTCAGGGCCAATCCAAAATAGCGGCGCGGTTTTCATCTCCCGCACGAAATCGTCAGTCACAATAACGCTGACGCCGACGAAACAAATCGGGGCGCGAGGACTGTCGTCAGGCTTCAGTACAGTCGTGGTCCTTGCTTGGCAATCGAGCAACTTAAGCCAGGCGGCCCGCAAGTCGGCGATGGCGCTTCCGTACCGCGGCCCAATCACAGGATGTTTCGCTATAATTTCGACACATTCCCGCACGTCCCCTGGTGTCATTGGGCGATGGGTTAAGGCCATAGGAGAGCGCCCTCCAGCCGGGAAAACGCACAAATTGTGGTCCTTTTAGGACCATTGTCAAGCACCGTTTGCAATGATAAAGACGCACACCGACAGGTCTTTGCCGGGCCGGGGCCCACCCTCTCTCTCGAAACGAATTAAGGAGAGACTCATATGCCAGCGTGCCACGGATGTCGGTGCGAGGTTTTTCGTCCGCAATTCATCGTACTGTACGCCATCGTTTCCGGCTTCTTTCTCGCAGGTTGCGGTTCGGGAACTGGCGGATCCTCGGCACCGTCGGGTCCCACTCCCACGATCACCGCTATCTCGCCAAACAGCGCTGTGGCGGGCGGTGCGGCTTTCACGCTGACGATCAATGGGACGAATTTTGTCGCAGCTTCGATGGTCAACTTCGGCGGGACGGCGCGGACCACGACGTTCGTCAGCGCTACGCAGTTGGCTGCGGCCATCCCTGCTGCCGCCATCGCATCAGCCAGCACTTTGGGCGTGACGGTGACCAACCCCGCGCCGGACGGGGGCGACTCGAATGCAGTGAGCTTTGCGACTTTCACACCCACTCCCACGATCACCGCTATCTCGCCAAACAGTGCCGTGGCGGGCGGTGCGCCGTTCATGCTTACGATCACTGGGACGAATTTCACTTTCACCACAGGTTGGACGGTCAATTTCGGCGCGACGGCTATCGGCGGCAACACACCCGGCAGCTCCACGCAGTTGCGAGCGTTTATTCCTGCTTCCGCAATTGCTTCAGCCGGCAACTTGGCCGTGAGCGTGACCCCGCCGGGCGCGGGCACCTCGAATGCAGTGATCTTCACCACTACCAACGGAACGTTTCCGGTCCCCACGATCACTTATCTCAGTCCAAGCTGCGCGCCCGTTGGAGCACAGTCCCTTACTTTGGAAGTAAACGGCTCAAATTTTGCGGGCGGCTCGGTCGTGCGGTGGAATGGAGGCGACCAGCCAACAACAGTCTTTGGTGGAGACGGCCTCATAGCTCAGATTCCTTCTGGCGACATTGCTTCAGCCGGGACATCCACCGTTACGGTCTTCAATCCTTCTCCGGGCGGAGGAAGCTCTAACAGCTCGACCTTCACCGTCGGCACAGGAGCAGTGTCTCCGCAGTCGATCGCTGTGGACTCTACCGGAAGGTTTGTCTATGTAGCGAATGAGGGCTGCGAAGGCGACTTTTCAGAATTTGTAGGTAGTGTATCCATGTACGCAATCAACCCTACCACCGGGGCACTGACCTCCATAGGTTCGCCAGTGGCCGCAGATTTCGGCGCCAAATCAGTGACGGTAGACCCTTCTGGCAAGTTCGCTTACGTGGCGAATCAGGACGGCGGCAGTTTGGGCGGTGGCACAGTGTCCATGTACACCATCAACCCCACGACCGGGGCTCTAACGTCCATAGGAACGATAGCGGCTCCGTGTGCGGGTCCTCCGAGTCCGGGCTCTTGCGCTCCCGATTCGGTGGCCGTGGATCCATCCGGCAAGTTCGCTTATGTAGCGAATGAGGGCGGTTTTACTCCAACGAGTGTCTCGATGTACACCATCAACGCCACGACCGGGGCTTTAACGTCCATAGGAACGATCGCAGCCGGAGGCCGGGCCACCTCAGTGACCGTGGATCCGACGGGCAAATTTGCTTATGTGGCGGACGGTGAGCCTAACTCCGACGCCTCTCCTGGAGTCAACGTCTCGATGTACACCATCAACCCAACCACGGGGGCCTTAACGTCCATAGGAACAATAGCTGCAGGCTTGTCTCCTAGCTCTATCGCCATCGATCCGTCCGGGAAGTTTGCATATGTGGCGAGTTCGGGCTCGAACAACGTCTCGATGTACAGCATCAATGCCACAACGGGAGCCTTAACGTCCCTGGGGCCGATAGCCGCGGGAACGAGCCCTTCGTCCGTGGCCCTGGATCCAACTGGCACGTTCGCCTATGTTGTGAATTTGGGATCGAACAACGTTTCGATCTACGCCATCAACGCCACCACAGGGATCTTAACGTCCATAGGAACAATAGCTGCGGGATCGTCTCCTACTTCGATCGCCATCGATCCATCCGGAAAGTTCGCCTATGTGACGAATTCGGATTCGAACAGCGTCTCTATGTACAGCATCGATACTGCCACTGGGGCCTTAACGCTCATAGGGACAATAGGGACCTGAACGGCGCTAGCTCTGTGAGAATTAACCGTGCCGACTCACCATTGCCGGGAGGTACCCATGTCCAGCCCTGCGGTCTGTAGTCTCGGGTTCAGACGAGCACGCCGCGCTCTTGCGATTCTCTCTAGTGTGTTTGCGTGTACAATTCCGTCCGGCTGTGGGGCCGGCGGAGCCAATTTTGCGCCACCGCCACCCGTTCCTGTGTCAGTGCAACCGCCAGTGACAAGCAATCCTCGGTTCACCCTGATCAGCAACATGACCCCGCGCCCTTTTCTGCCTTCCACCACTTAAAGCAGACTTAAAGCAGGCCCGAAGGCCTGCCGCCCTCAACTGCGAAAACCAACTTCTTAAAGGGGATTTGGTGGAGCCGGTGGGATTCGAACCCACGGCCTCCTCCATGCCATGGAGGCGCGCTGCCAACTGCGCCACGGCCCCACCGGAGGCAAGTAGCAGCGTTTTTATAGCACCTGGGACATGCGGCGTCAAACCCGCTTCGCACGCCGCCTCGTTTGAGGACCTTGGTACTATTTGCAAATCAGCACCATGCGGGTAAGAATAGATGACGCGGCGGGAAACATCTCGACCGCACTGGTGTCTAACATTTCAGGGCTTCTGCCGCCCGGGATCTCCGTGCGTCAGGGTTCGGCCGCCGCCGGACCGGCTCGAGCTGCGGAGGGGCAGCACAAGCTGAGCAGAGAGGTGGCTGTGCGTGGCTGACTTGGCGCGCGCCTTAACCTGGTCCCCGGACGAAGCGGAGTTGACCACCGAGCTTCGCAGCGGTTCCGAGACTGCATTCGATTGGCTGGTTACCCACTATCACGCCCCGGTCTATGGGCTGGTGGCGGGAATGTTGAACGATTCGAGCGAAGCTGCCGACGTAACGCAAGAGGTTTTTCTGAAGGCCTTCCGGGGAATCCGCCGGTTTCGGCAAGGCAGTTCGCTAAAAACTTGGCTCTACCGTATTGCCGTGCGCGAATCTCTGAATCACCGTCGCTGGTTTTGGCGCCACCTGCGGCAGCAGTGCTCGATCGACTCGTTTTGGGGAGAGAGCCGCGAAGATGGCATGCGGTTCGATCTCGTGGACCCTGGTTCGTCGCCCTACGATCTTTTCGTGAGCACGGAAGTGCAGCAAGCGGTTCGACAGGCCTTGGCGGGAGTGGCGGAAGTCTTTCGCACGGCCGTGATACTTCGGGATCTCGAGGGGTTATCTTACGAAGAAGTGGCGGAGGTGCTGGACGTCTCCGTCGGCACGGTGAAATCGCGCATTTTGCGAGGGCGTCGCGCGCTTCGCCTGGCTCTTGATCCGGTATTCGCAAGTCACCGGACGGCGGCCGATTAGGCGCGATGAAAAGCGTAGCGGTGCGGGCTTAACGCTGCAAAGTGGTGCAGGACGTCAGGGAACGGTAAAGGGTAATCAGATATCCGATTCCTCGGCTGGGGGGTAGCTTATGAAATGCGCTCAAGTGCAACGTCTGCTGCCAGGGTATTTGGATGGCGCGTTGCCCGATAGGCGAGGGTCAAAGGGGCATGCGCGCATCGCGCAGCACCTGCACACCTGCGCGCCTTGCCGCCAGGAATCGGAGCGCTACGTCGAATTATCCATGATGATGTCGAGCGTTTCCCCGGTTAAGCCTCCCGAGGACCTCAGCGTCTCGATCCGCATTGGAATTGCCAAAGCTCGCGAGGCTGAAGGATTGGCGCGAAAATTGCTTCGCTGGAAAAATACGCTGGAGCTGGTGCTCGAAAATATTCTCGAACCCCTGGCGTTGCCTGCTACGGCCGGCGTGGTTGTGGCGTTGCTCGTATTTTCGATGGTGTACCAGGTGCTGGGCGCCGGCATACCCTTAACGCCAGCGACACCAGATTCGCCGACCAATCTCCTGCAGCCTGCGAGGCTGGAAATGCTGGCGGGCTTTGGCATGTCTCGGCTGGAGGAAATGAGCCGCACCGGCGGGCAGCACCCGCTGCTGGTAGAGGCCACGGTAAGCGCGCAAGGCCAAGCCGTCAGTTATCGCGTTCTTTCCGGACACGTCGACGCCACCGCGCAGCGCGAGCTCGATGAAGTGCTCCTATTTTCACGATTTCGCCCGCAAATGAGTTTTGGCCGCCCCCGGTCTGGCGGCCGCGTGGTTTTGAGTTTTAACCAGATCAGCGTGCACGGATAGCGCTTCCTGCGCGCTATCGGGGAAATGAAATCACAGAAAATTTTAGGGGTTTTTTGCGCGGGCTCCAAGTAGAGCCCCCACCCGTCCGGGCCCCCGCTGATTCCTTGACGTCCCTGTAGCAGCCCTGTAAATTGTCTCTGTACATTGAAATGGACGTCGCGTTGCCGGTGACGCCACGTGGCCAACCAGGCCCAGGCGCACGCAAATTTTGCGTGCCAAGCTGCGGGAAGCCAAGTCGTGGTATGACGCCTGAAAACAGCGAGGGGTGAGGGGTTTGACGATTCCGGTACGAATACAGCGTAGCCTCCTGCGGGCCGGGTTGGCCCCCGCTGTCGTCGTTTTGTTGTCGTCTTTATCAGCTTTTATTCCCCCAGCGGGCGCGACGGGGCTCCAGGTGGCCTCTGCGAGCGAGCCTGTCAAGGTAAGCGCGGAAGCCAGCCCGCAGCTTTTTGCCACGATGTGCGCGCTTTATGCCGCGGGATTTGCTCCTGACTCGGCCGCCCTTGACAGTGATCCCGGATTTAATAGTTTGCGATCGCAGCTACTGGCGCTCAGCGGACCCGCCACCGTAGCCTTGCGCGCCTTCTATCGCGACCATGTGCTTGCCGATCCTGCCGCCACGATGTCGCGCTACGTTACCTTTGCGCTGGTCATCGCTCCACCGCCCAAGTTTGCTTTCACCCTCGATCACGAGGCTTTGCCACCGGACGCCCTCGCCTTAGAGGGCTTCAACGAGGTGCTGGCAAACTTCTACCAGGAGGCGCAAGTCGACCAGCTTTGGCAGCGCCTCCAGCCCGGTTACGACCGGGTTCTTTCCATAGTGCGGCAGCCTCTCGGCAACATAGTCTTGCTCGAAACCGGATACTTGCGGGAACTGCTCCGTCCTAATCGGCGCACTTTCTCGGTATATGTTGAGCCGCTGGTGGGCGGCCGAACTAATGTCCGCAATATGGGGGATCGCTATGCCGTGGTCGTAAATCCCGGCGTCGACTTCTCGGATGAGATTCGCCATGCCTTCCTCCATTTCCTTCTTGACCCGCTGCCCATACGTTACGCGACGAACTTGAAAGGCGTCCTAGCCCTGTACCAATCGGCGCTGCGCGCCCCGCGTCTGCCCGTCGAGTTCCACAACGATTTTTCGGCGTTTGTCACCGAATGCCTGGTACATGCGGTCGAACTGCGAATTCGCCGCTTGACGCCCCCGCAGCTTGCCGCCGAAGTGAATGCCGCCGATAGCGACGGGTACGTCCTCGTGCGGCCGCTGATGCGAGCCTTGGATAAGTTCGAGGCTTCCGAGCCTCCCATGAGCGCTTATTTCCCGGACTTGATTCGCTCGATCGACGTGGGGGCGGAATTTAGTCGCATAAAGACTCTGGTGTTCGCGCCGGCATACAACAATGAAGACTTGGTCGCCGACAGTAAGAAGCCCCCGGTAAGTGGGTCAAGCGGTGCGCTCGGCCTCGACCCGGATGTGGCCATGCTTCTTGCCGACGGCGAGCGGCGCATCGCCGCACAGGACGCGCAGGGGGCCACTGCGGCGTTTACGCGCGTTTTGGAGCGCGCCCCCAACCAACCGCGCGCCGTTTATGGGCTCGCCGTGGCCTCTATTCTGCAAGGAGACGGAGCGCACGCTCGCGAACTCTTCGAGCAGGTGGTGGGCGCAACGTCCGGCACAACGTCGGGCGCCATGGTGGCTACCGACCCATTGGCTTTGGCATGGTCCCACATCTATTTGGGGCGCATGAACGATCTGGACGGCAATCGCGACCAAGCTTTGGCGGAATACCGCGCCGCTCTGGCAGTTGACGGCGCACCGGAGGCGGCCCGCGCAGCCGCGCAACGCGGAATCGCGGAGGCCTACCAACCGGGCGGGATGGCTCCCGCGCCCGGATAACACCGGACGAGACTAGACTAAAATGTTCACAAGCAATTTGTACGAAGGTTGATTGCACGCAGGCCAGGCCGGTCGATAAGGCATAATACAAATTGTTGCAACCGGCAGGCGGTTAGAAACAGTCAAGCTATTAAGAAACAGTCCAGGCTTTCGTTGCAAGGGTGAATTGCATCGTCATTCTAAGGCCATCGTATCTTCGAGCTGCCAGCACGCGGCGGCTTCACAAATCTAGCTGGAAGGAGAACGTTTGATGAACTGGATAGCAAAAGCAAGCGCGCTGGTAGTGTTGGCGTTGTGCCTGGTCAGTCCCGGACTTGCGCAGGATCAGCAGCAGAACCAGCAGCAGAACCAGCAGAATCAGAAAGGCAAAGGCAGCGGCCAGACCAATCTCGACCAGCAAAAGCCGGGCGAAAAGGGCGCCGAAGGCGGCCCGGTGGTCAGCAAGGAAGAAGACGCCGCCTACAAAGCTGTGTATGACAATCGCGCAGGAGACCCGAAACATTTGATCGAGGTAGGCGAGAGTTTTCTGGCCAAGTATCCAATGAGCATTTATGCCGGCGCGGTCTATTCCACGCTGACTACCGCCTACCTTAGCGTCGGACAGGAAGACAAATTCCTCGAAGCCGGCAATAAAGCGCTCGAAATCAATCCGGACAATGTGGACGTGCTCCCGCTGATGGCGATGGCGATTCCCCGGCGCATCAACTCGAAGACCACCGACGCTCCCCAGCAACTGCAAAAGGCCCAGACCTTTGGAAAGCACGGGGTCGATTTGTTGACTTCCATGCCCAAGCCAGCCGATATTGACGATGCCACCTTTCAAAAAATAAAGAACGACAAGCTGGCGATGTGCCACAGCGGACTTGGCGTCGCCTACTTCCAGATGGGCAAATATCCGGAATCCATCACCGAGCTCTCCCAAGCTGTGCTGCTGGCCTCGGTCCCCGATCCCGTAGATTACTATTTGCTGGGCAAAGCCGATCAGGCTACCAGCCACTTTACCGACGCCATCACTGCATTCAATAAGTGCGCCGCCGTTGGCCCACTGCAGGCGCAATGCAAGGCTGGCGCCGACCAAACGAAGAAGGACTCTCAGAACCAGCTCGAGGCGCCGAAATAGCATTGCTTAAGGCGCCTCACGCTTAAGGGAGCATACGTTTCGGGACGAAAACCGATGGTCGAATCCTGCCTCGCGGGTCTGGAACAGGCGCTGGGATACCGGTTCCTCAGTCCGGGTCTGGCCGAGCGGGCCTTGACCCACTCGTCGGCCGTGATGGGCCGGGAGCCTTCTGGACCGCGGGCGAATAACGAGCAACTCGAGTATCTGGGCGACGCGATCCTCGAAATGCTCGTCAGCGAGCATCTTTTCAGGGCCTATCCCGACTGGAGCGAGGGCCAGCTCTCGAAAGGCCGCGCGAGTCTGGTCAATTCCGTGGCTCTCGCCTCGGCCGCGCGGCGCTTGGGCTTAGGCGAGCATCTGCGCCTGGGTCGCGGCGAGGAAAAGACGGGCGGGCGCGAGAAGCCCGCCTTGCTGGGCGACGCCTTCGAAGCGGTAGTGGCCGCCATTTACCTAGACGCGGGCTTGCCTGCGGCCCGCGAGTTTGTCGTTCGCACGCTGATCGATGCCGCCACGGCAGCGCAAGGCAGTGAACTCGGGTGCTCCGATCATAAGTCGGCTCTCCAGGAATTTCTGCAGGCGCGGAGCTTGCCCGGCGCGACATACGAAGTGGTCGGGGAATCCGGCCCGGATCACCGGAAAATTTTTTCGGTTGAGGTCAGTGTTCCCGGCTTGGCCAGCGCCACGGGCGCGGGTACGAATAAGAAGGAAGCCGAGCAATTGGCGGCGGAGCAGGCGCTTACCCAGTTACAATCGGCAAGCGCGTCAGCGGCAGCGGGAAATGACCGGGAGAACGGAAATGATTGAGAGCGCGAAATGACCGAACACCTGGCGGAAGCCGCCGGAATAACCGGCACGACCGTCGTCGAGGCGCGCGAGCACGAGCGCACCTCCATGCGCGAATATATCGAGTCTCTACTCGTCACCATTATCCTGGCTCTGTTCGGCACCACCTTCATCGTGCAGGCTTTCAAAATTCCTTCGCAATCCATGGAACCGACGCTGCTCGTGGGCGATCATCTGCTCGTAAATAAGTTTATTTTCGGCGGCCGCGGAAATTGGTATGACTTCCTGCTGCCTTATCGCGCCATTCATCACGGCGATGTCATTGTGTTCAAGTTTCCCTTTCAGGATCATCCGCACTATGTGAAGCGCGTGATCGGTTTGCCTGGCGACCGCGTCAAGATTGTCGACCAGCAGGTTTACGTTAACGGCGAAAAACTCGTCGAACCCTACGCTTATCACGATCCTGCGGCGGCTTACGACCCGTTTCTCTACAATTTCCCGCCCGCCAATCACGACGAGTTGCTCTCGAATATGCAGCCCGAATGGGCCACCCAAATTTTCAGTTACACGCATGACGGTGAGATCCTGGTCCCAGCGGACAATTACTTCGCTATGGGCGACAATCGCGACCACAGTTGGGATAGCCGCTATTGGGGCTTCGTCAATCGGGAGGCCATCATGGGCCGGCCCGTAGTAATTTATTGGTCGATCCTCAGTTCCGAAGAAGAATACAGCGATCACTCCCTTTCCGGCGGAATCGGCGGCATTATCGATGGCCTGATTCACCTGCCCACCCGAACTCGCTGGCACCGCATGCTCCGCACCGTCCATTAACCATCCGCGCTTTGTTTCCCTCGCCGCTTCTGCCACAATCCAGGGGATGCGCCAACGGCGGAGCCTTCTCCACAGAGGTATTCAGTCGAAAGGGCCTCGAAACGCGCCATGAATAAGCGATTTTGGCTGCGCCTGCTTATTGGTGGAATGGTTATCGCTTTCGTCGCGAGCTGGGCCATTTCGGGCGCCTTGGCATACGGATGGGCCCGCCGCCCTCTCCTCGCTAGGCTGGCCAAGAGCTTTGGGCGCCCCGTCGAGGTTGGTCATTTCGCATTTAGCCTGCTGGGAGGGCCAACCCTCGAAGCTGATTCGGTGAGCGTCGCCGAGGATCCGCACTTTGGGCAGGAATATTTCCTGCGGGCCGACCAGCTAACTGCGGGCTTGCGTTGGGCCGCGCTCCTGCGCGGCAGGGTCGAGTTTGGAAGCCTTTTGCTCACCCGGCCCAGCCTTAACCTCGTTCACAACCCCGACGGACATTGGAATATCGAAAGCTGGCTCCCTCCCGCCGGGGGGCCCGTGGGCCTGCCCGGCAGTGCTGCCGGCCCGGCAATCCACACGGCCGGCGACCCGGTAACCGAACGCCTGAGGCACATTGACGTGGAAGGCGGCCGCATCAATTTCAAACTCCAGGCCGATAAGCTGCCCTTCGCCCTCACGGAAGTCGGCGGGCACCTCGACCAGGATACCGCAGGCCGTTGGAGCCTGGATCTCACCGCAAATCCCATGCGCACCTCTGTCGCTCTGCAAGATGCAGGTACGCCTGACCCTGCGCGGCACCATAGCGGGCACTTCGGAACGCCTGCGGCCTGCGGCGCTTACGCTAACCTGGAGTGATGCTTCGCTCGCCGATGGCTTGCGCCTCGCGGGCGGGCGGGACTTTGGCGTGCGCGGCACCTTTGCCGCGGACCTCACGGCTCGCATCGCGAATTCACCGCCATCCGCTCCCTCCCAAAGCGCCGCAGCGAATTGGACCATTGGCGGAAACATCCGTTTCGCGGGCATCCACCGGTGGGATTTGGCGGGTCGCACCGTAAACCCCGCCGTAAACTTTTCTTTTGTCGCCGCCTGGCGCCCAGGCGAGCCGCAACTCCAGATCAGCCGCTGGATCGCCGCTTCGCCGCATTCCCGTGTCGAGGCCGTCGGAGCCGTCGATTGGTCAAATGGTTTTCACCCGCGCGCACAGATTGCCTCCTCGCATATTGCCTTCGATGACCTGCTCGCGTGGGCTCGCGCTTTCGCACCGTCTATCGCCGACGATCTGGCCATCGACGGTAGCATCGGCGTGGAGGCAACTCTCGCCGATTGGCCTCCCCGAATCGAGCGCCTGGAACTGGCGAGCGAAGGGGCCACACTTCGAACTCAGGGTTCGCCCGCGCCTCTGCACATTGGCCGCATTGTGGCCGGCCTGCAGCGCAGCGAGCTAGTGCTGGCGCCCGTCTCGATCACTTTGCCCGGGTTGCCGGCTCTCTCCATCGCCAGCTCCAGGGCGGCAAATCGAGCAGCAAATCGAGCGCCCAATCCAGCCTCGAATCGAACAACGACTAGCGCAGCTCTGGCACCTTCACCGGTAGCCGCGGTGTCCGCCGTGCTACCTGCGGGCAATTTTCTGATCGATGGCGCTTTAGGACCGTTTCGTCCAGGCGTCAAGCCGCGCGACTGGGGATACCGCATAGCCGTTAACGGCGAGACGCAGCGAACCGAAGACCTTGCGGCTGTCGCTCTTGCGTTTGCGCGTCCTGGCCCCGGTATCTCCGCGAATGCCGGCAATAACAGCTCCGATTTGACCGCACTCCCCGCGACAGACTGGACCGCCGAGTGGCTCAGTGAGCTGATCAAAGACTGGCAGGTTAGCGGGCCCGCGGCGCTTCATCTGGTATGGGCCGGGGCGCTGCATCGCGGAACAACCTCGGTGAGTGGCGCCCTGGAGCTGCGCTCCCTGCGAATGAGCAGCGCGCTGATGAATCACCCGGTCGTCGTTTCCGCAACCGTTGATCTCCGGCCTGGCGAGCGCCGCGTCAGCATTGCCTCGGCCGATGCTTTCGGAGGGCATTGGAAAGGGTCTCTTCGCAAGAGCGCCGCTGCCGAGTGGATTTTCGACCTGACCGCTGATCGCCTGGATGCCGCCGAACTCGATCGCTGGCTGGGTCCGCGTGCGCGAAAAAGCCTTTTGGCGCGGATGTTGCCGTTCGCCGTGCCCGACGATCCGGAGTCGCCGCGTGACACCGCCATGGGTTCAACGATCGCCAGCCTAAGGGCGCGAGGGCGTTTGCGGGTCGCGGAGGTGACCCTCGCGTCGCTGCGCTTGGAGAGGCTCGACTCCACCGCTGAACTCCGCGGTCGGAATCTGGCGCTTCACGGTGCACAGGCCGTTTTTTATGGAGGGCGCCTCACCGGCGATTTCGAAGCGCGGCTGTCGCCCGATCCCGCCTACTCCATTCGTGCCCGCATTGACCGGGCGAATTTGGCCGACCTGGCCGCATCAACCGCTTCGCTGGCCGGCCGGTTCGCGGGTCTCGCCTCCGGAGATTTACGGCTCGCGGCGCACGGCGTCGGGCGCGACGATCTCTTGAAATCGCTGGAGGGCGATGGCACCTTACGTGTCCGCGATCCGCTATTGAGCGGACTGCTGCCCGCCAGCGTCCCGTCTATCCTAGATGTGTCTCGCACGGCGGCTCGTGCGGGCGAGGTTCCTGCTTTTGCCGCCCCCGCCTCCGTGGAAGATCGCTTTGGTCTGGCAACCGCCAGTTTCCGTGTGGCCGGCGAGCACATTGTCGTCGATGAATTCTCGCTCGCGGGACGTGATGCGCAATTCGACGCGCGAGGCACTGTTGATTTCGCGAAGCGCCTCGACTTTCGTGTCGCGTTCACCCCTTATGCCGCTATTTCCGTATCCGACCCGCAAGATGCCCCAGGGCCCCCGTCGTCGCATGATGAATGGGTGGGCACCGGCACGCTCGACGCGC
This sequence comes from uncultured Acidobacteriota bacterium, assembly GCA_963719845.1. GTDB lineage: Bacteria > Acidobacteriota > Terriglobia > Acidiferrales > UBA7541 > Palsa-189. The sequence continues at coordinate 42,206 of CAVRDM010000023.1, forward strand.
CCCACTGGACTCGTCCGGGGAGCTTCGCGGGCAATGGAGCGGTGGCCGCCCGTGCACACCGTTAAGCGCCCCGCTAAGCACATCGCCAAGCGGCGCTTCGCGGCAAAGCCGCATCCAATCCGGTTCAGAGTCGCTACACGCAAAGGGGCAGGAGGGCCAACCATCACGCTCCGGCCTCGCAAATCGCGCCCCTTGCAAATCACGCCGAGAATTGCCGTGAATTCATCCCCGTGCCGAACGGTTGCAGCGTGGCGCTGGCGTGCTGTCTTACTTACATCCACTCTTCTCGCTACATCGAGCGCGGCGCCGGCGCAAACGCCGTACGAATCACAGAGTGCTCTGCCCCAAGCAGCAAAGCCTAAGAAACAGCCGCAAAAAGCCTCGCAGGGCTCTTCCGCCTCCACGCACCAACCTCAAACCGCGGCTCCAACCCGGCGACGTCATCCGCTACCGGCTTGAACTTCAGACCACGAGCGAAACCACCACGCACACCGGCGCGATTTCTGATCCCCAAGGCCCCTCCCAGTTGGTCGTAACCTGGGATGCCGTCGTCCGCCTGGAAGTACTGGGCGCGCCTCCGTCTGCTTCGGAACAAAACGCTTCTACCCAAGCTTCTCCCGGCGTAGCGCCGGGACTCCCACAGGCGCGCGCTTTACCCGCAAAATCCCAGGCCCCCGCCCCCTCCGCCATCCAGGCGATGCGCATCCGCACCGTTTACGAGAAGTCCGCCGCCACGGTCCAGAGCGATACTCCCGATCCCGCCGCCGAGGGCATTCAAAAGCAATATGGGCAGCTCGAAGGCCATTCGATCGAATTCACCCTCGGCGCCGACGGCCATATCTCCGATGTGCGCGGCCTCGAAGGCGTCGTTTCCGACGACAAGGCCAGAAGCGCCGCCGAGCAGTGGTTGGCGCAGATCTCCGGCAAATCCTCGGCGCCCGCCGGAGGCATCGTTCCCGGTCAGAACTGGACCTCCGAAGAAGCCGCTGCATCGATGCCGCTTGCGGGCCTGTTTTGGCGCACCGATTCCAGTTACGTGCGCAACGAGTCGTGTCAGGCCGCGAATCCGCGCCGGCAGCGTTGGCGCGGCCGACACGCCGGCAGCCGCCGGCGAGTCTTGTGCCCTCATCCTCTCGCGTCTCACTCTTATAGCGCCGCGGGTTCTGCGCGATCCCACGCCCGAGGAGTTCCGCCGCAACGGTTTGCACACCAGCGGCCACTGGACAGGCTCGGGCGAAAGCCTGAGCTACGTTTCGCTGAAAAACGGCTGGGTAGTTAGCGTGACGCAGACCGGCACCGAAGAGATGGACGTCACCATCGCCAACGGTACCGAAGCAGTGTCGGTGCGTTATGCCGGCGCCATCCGCACGCGATCCGATCTTTCGCTGTTGCCTCCCGACCCAGCCGGACCCGCCGCGCCCTCCACCGAAATCTCACTGCCTCCTCCGCCAGCCTCGCCGAAGTAATCTCGGCAGTCAGCTGCGCGCTCCCAACGCGGTAGTGGTGCAGTTTCCGGTTACCCCGTGACTCGGGGTGACCGTAGTTTCCTACTAGCCGGCACCATTCTCGGGATTTATTGCCCCGACTTACTTTGGTTTTGATGTTCGAGGCAAGCTTGCCGGGCGAAGGGTAGGTAGGACTGCATCTCGGCGAGACTCATCTGCTTGCGAATAGGTTGCGAAGCGTCACCGACTTGTTGCTGCTCCCACTGCTGAAATGTCTTCGGTACGGGGAAGCCGATCAAAGTCTCTCGGCGGAACATCTCCGCCATGAAGGTCGAATCCAGAAGGATGTCGGCAGGTATGGGTTCGGTTAAGCTTAAGTCACCGGGGCCAAAATAGAGAAAGGCATCAACCGACGCTGAGACGGCCTTTTCGTCGCTATTCGGATATACAAAATAAGGGTCGCAATCCTTATCGGACGTCACTACTGGAAGATAAAAATGAGTTATGTCCAGAGCACCGAGCCACGTGCCCCTGACCTGCGTCAGCGACGGGTAGGGCCACTTTTCAAACGGCTTGGCGGCCGACCCGTTCGCCTTCAAATCGAAAAGCGCTAGACTGCCGATTACAAACGTTTTGCCCGGGTAGTCTTTTTCAAAAATCGCGGCAGCGTTTTCGCCTGTCAGACCGACGCGACCTCCATGGAAAAGGTGATCGAGGCCGAATAGCATCAGGGCCTTCCGGTGCTTCGAGAAAACCTCCTTTTCCATGACCGACGCGATGTTGCCGTCGCGATCCTTCGCCGCATCTCCAACGCTTTTAACCGTGCTCCAGTCTATCGGAGGGTCTCCAGCCAGAACCCGGAGACGCTTATCCAGTAGGAGTTTTTGGTTAATCGTGCGCACGAGCGGGAAGAATTCCTCGAAGAATCCAGAAAAACTGCACATTGGCTGCGTAGTATCGCGCCAAACTTTCTGCACTTCGGTAAACGACACATCTTCGCCCGCAATGTAACGGTCGAGCAGCGGCTGATAGAGCGAGTTTCCGCACTCAACTGCAATGTCGTTGACCTTTGCCGGAAATTCCGGGCTTCGGATGAGCGAGAGGATGAAGTCATCGGCATCTTTAAAATCGTGAGGTTCTGCCGAAATGCCCACGACTTCGTACTTGTCAAAAGCAGCGAGGATCGCTGGAATGGCAGGTTGGGGGGTAGGTTCTTCCCCGCTGGGCTTCGTTTGCGCCTGACCACGCATTACCGCTCCGACTAACAAGGCCAGCGCAACCAAGATTGCCAGGGTCCTGCCGCTGTCGCCTCTATCCATTTGGGGTGTTAACCGCGTTGTCCACACATAGCCTCCAAGCCAAAAGAGATGTTTCTGCTATCACTCCTGGGGCACTTCCTCGGATATGTCCGAGGATTTGTCCGAGGATATGTCCGGGACGTCCTTTTCAAACGACAGCAGGTCCCCGGGTTGGCAATCAAGCATTTCGCATATCCGCTCCAGCGTGCTGAAGCGAATTGCTCTTGCTCGGCCCGCCTTTAGAACCGACAGATTCTGAGGAGTGATGCCGACTAGCTCGGCCAGAGTATTCAGCCGCATCTTCCGACGCGCCAGCATTACATCGACGTTGACGATAATTGGCATTTAGATCCGTTAGATCGTGAGGTCGTTTTCTTCGCGCAGATCCACGGCCATGTCCATAAACCACGCAATCACGATGGCAAAGACTCCAACCTCCAAGGAGGCTGTGTGTGCTTGGAGTGTCTGCCCGGGATGCACGGAAACGGCGAGCGATAACCGCCAAAGAAAACCAAGAACGACCCACAGGAGACAGGCGGTGCCAAATTGGCGCAATTGATTGACTGACTCCCGGGCGAGAACTTCTCCACGCGAGTACATTCGGAACAGCTGGCGCAGGTGATAGAAAGACTTGACGAGAACGGCCCAGGCGACTGCGGTTACCAAGCCTAGAATAAGGCGATGCGCAAGCGACAAGCCGGCGGTACTGATGACTTTGCCGCCATCAAAATTGATGCCACCGACTCCGAATATGACACATGTGACGGTGCTTAACCCGATGACCGCAACCAGCGCAAGCAATCCATCGCAGATTACGCGGAAGACCGTGCTCGCTTTTTCGATTTTGTGGAGCTTCATCTGTATGTCGGTTGGCATGACCACCTCGATAAACCTCTGACCGAACTAAGCTACTCTCCACAAGCGCGATTGTCAATAATAATGTATTGCCATTCGATAGTTACATATCGGCTCACGCTATGTCGGCCGTGAAAAACCTGCGACTTATCGGTAGCTATCGCGGTTCACGAGACGATAGCTTCGGGTTGCACAGTCAAGCGTCGTTCAACACCGGCAGTGCGGATGCCGTTTAGTGTCAAAGCAGGCCGCGGTGGCCAGTGTAGTTTTTGTCGACGTCCAGACCACGCTCCTTGATAACCTCGGCAGCAGCAGCCAGTGCTGTTGCGATGGCAGGATAGCCAACGTATGGCAGCGCCTGGATGAGAACTTCCTCGATTTCTTTCAATGTGAGGCCGTTATTGAGCCCGGCCCCCATGTGGATGGCGAATTCATGGGGCTGACGCATGGCAATCATGACGGACATCGAAACTAGGCTGCGGGAGCGCCTGTCCAGACCGGGACGAGTCCAGATATCCGCAAAGACCTGGTCGACCGCGTAGGCAGCGATCGGGGCACCGAAGGTGTTTGAGTCAGCGGAAGCGCTGAGTTTTGCGGCCGCCTGGTCGCCCATCATTTCGCGGACTACATTGATTCCGGCTTCTCTATTCGTCATGATTGAGTCCTCTTGTAAAGCTCAAGTGACTTCTCCACCCCAAGACTACCCGAACGGCTCGAGGACACATAAGTACCGTAAAACGCGCTAGCAGAGCTTGATATTCCTGACGAGAAGCCGACTTCGCAGGACTTGGCCGCACGGGTCCGAGTCTCGGGACAGAGGCTTGACCGCGTTATACTTTGCCCAGAAACCGAATGAGTTGTGTGACCAGTGAAGGCTGGCTCGAAGGAGAAATAATGCAGAAACGCAAACTGGGGAATAGCAATTTGGAAGTCTCGGCCATCGGACTCGGCTGCATGGAAATGAGCGCCAACTATGGTCCAGCCCAAGACAGGCAGGAAATGATTGCCTTCATCCGGGCGGCGGTCGAACGCGGCGTCACATTCTTCGATACCGCTGAAGCGTACGGTCCGTTCACGAACGAAGAACTGGTGGGCGAAGCACTGGCTCCATTCCGCAATCAGGTGGTGATCGCCACCAAGTTCGGCTTCGACATCGAACCAAGCGGGAAGCGCAGTGGCGGCCTCAATAGCCGGCCCGAGCACATCAAGCAGGTCGCGGAGGCCTCACTCAAGCGGCTCAAGACCGATCACATCGATCTCTTCTACCAGCACCGTGTTGACCCGAACGTGCCGATTGAGGACGTGGCGGGGGCACTAAAGGACCTAATCCACGAAGGCAAGGTGAAGCACTTCGGACTATCCGAGCCCGGGGCCAACACGATCCGCCGAGCTCACGCAATCCAGCCCGTCACTGCGGTTCAGAGCGAATATTCCCTATTTTGGCGAGGTCCTGAGGCGGAGATTCTGCCGACAGTCGAGGAACTCGGAATCGGCTTCGTTCCGTTCAGCCCGCTTGGCGCGGGCTTCCTCACGGGCAAGATCAACGAGAATACGAAGTTCGATAGCACCGACTTCCGAAATATCGTCCCTCGCTTTACCCCAGAGGCTCGGAAAGCAAACCAAGCGTTGGTCGATCTGCTTGGCAAGTTTGCAGAGCAGAAGAAGGCAACACCTGCTCAGGTCGCGATTGCTTGGCTGCTTGCGCAAAAGCCGTGGATTGTGCCGATCCCGGGAACAACGAAGCTGTATCGTCTCGAAGAGAACATCGGAGCAGTTGCAGTCGAGCTTACGTCCGACGATCTCCGAGAAATCGACAGCGCCGCTTCAAAGATCAAGCTGCAAGGCGCTCGGCTACCTGAAGGCGCCTGAGGATGACCGGGCGCTAATCAAATCGGCGTCTTAGATTCCCCGCCTTGGACCGTATAGGTCCTGATAAACGCGCTTGTCGTCATTCACTTCTGGATAGTCGGCTATCCCGGAAACTGCACCACTACCCCCAACGCGAGACACGGGGTGTGGGCTGTACTTGGAGCCCGCGTAATAATTGATCGAGATGTTAAAATAGAACATGCTCGAATCGCGCATTCTGAGCGCCTATACGGGTGCGGGCTCTACTTGGAGCCCGCAATCGGGTGCGGGCTCTACTTGGAGACCGTGCAATACGGGTGCGGGCTCTACTTGGAGCCCGTGCAATACGGGTGCGGGCTCTACTTGGAGCCCGTGCAATACGGGTGCGGGCTCTACTTGGAGCCCGTGCAATACGGGTGCGGGGGCTCTACTTGGAGCCCGTGCAATAATTGTCGCCGTAGGCCCCGCACCCATAATCATCCCGGCCATCAATGCCGCAGCGCTAAAGGCCGCAGAATCATATCCTTGTGAGAAAAGCAGACGGAACTCCCATGGAATCACATCCTTACACAAAAACTAGGGGGGTAGGCCCCGTAACCACCGAGTTAACTCCCGGCGCGGAGCCTTGGAGTCCACGCATGGACTTCAAGCTAGCCAGCGATTACGAGCCCTGCGGCGACCAGCCCGAGGCCATCAGCCAGCTCGTGCGCGGCGTCGAAGGCGGCGACAAACACCAGGTCCTGCTCGGCGTCACCGGCTCCGGCAAAACCTTCACCATGGCCAAGATCATTGCCGCCGTGAACCGCCCGGCCCTGGTGCTGGCGCACAACAAAACGCTGGCCGCGCAACTCTTCAATGAATTTCGCAATTTCTTTCCGCAAAACGCCGTCGAATATTTCGTCAGCTACTACGACTACTACCAGCCCGAAGCCTATCTCCCCTCCTCCGACACCTATATCGAAAAGGAATCGACCATCAACGAAGAGCTCGACCGGCTGCGCATGAGCGCCACTCGATCCCTCTTCGAGCGCCGCGACGTCGTCATCGTAGCCTCGGTTTCCTGCATTTACGGCCTCGGTTCTCCCGAAGCCTATTACGGCATGCTCGTCATGCTCGAGCCGGGCCAGCGCACCTCCCGCGAAGCTCTGCTCCGCCGCCTGGTCGATATCCAGTACGAGCGCGGCGAAGATTTGCGGCGCGGCACCTTCCGCGTGCGCGGCGACAGCATCGAAATCCATCCTCCGTACGAAGACAACGCTTTCCGCATCGAGATGTGGGGCGACCAGATTGACGCCCTGCGCGCCGTCGACACCCTAACCGGCGAAGTGCGTGGCGAGCCGCTTCCGCGCCTGCCCATCTATCCGAAATCCCACTACGTTCTGCCCACCGAGCAAAAAGAGCGCGCCATCCGCAGCATCCTCGAAGAGCTCGCCTGGTGGAAGCCCGAGCTGGAAAAGAAAGGCAAATACATCGAATCGCAGCGCGTCTGGCAGCGCACCATGTTTGACGTGGAGATGATACGCACCATCGGCTATTGCCACGGCATCGAAAATTATTCGCGCCATCTCTCCGGCCGCCTTCCCGGCGAAGCCCCGCCCACGCTGCTCGACTACGTGCCCCAGGATTTTCTTCTTTTCGTCGACGAGTCCCACCAGACCATTCCGCAGGTGCGCGGCATGTACCACGGAGACCGCTCCCGCAAGCAAACCCTGGTCGAATATGGCTTCCGCATGCCCTCCGCGCTCGACAACCGCCCCCTCGCCTTCGAGGAGTTCGAGCACCGCACCAATCAAGTCGTCTACGTTTCCGCCACCCCCGGCCCTTACGAATTGACGCGCTCCGCCGGCGTCATCGTCGAGCAGGTCATTCGCCCCACCGGCCTGATCGATCCCGAAGTCGAAGTTCGCCCCGTAAAAGGCCAGGTGGACGATCTGCTCGAGGAAATCCGCCAGCGTGCGGAAATAAACGAGCGCGTGCTGGTCACCACGCTCACCAAGCGCATGTCCGAGGATTTCGCGGAATATTTTGCCGAGGTGGGTGTGCGCTGCCGCTACCTGCACTCCGAAATCGAAACGCTCGAGCGCGTGCGCATCCTGCGCGATCTCCGCCGCGGCGAATTCGACGTGCTGATCGGCATCAACTTGCTCCGCGAAGGCCTCGATCTCCCCGAAGTTTCGCTCGTGGCCATCCTCGATGCCGACAAGGAAGGCTACCTCCGCAGCGCCACCGCGCTGATTCAAACCATTGGCCGCTGCGCCCGCCACGTAAAAGGGCGCGCCATACTCTACGCCGACGTGATGACCGGTTCGATGGTCCAGGCCATCGGCGAAACCAATCGCCGCCGAGCCAAGCAGCTCGCCTATAACACCGAGCACGGCATCACGCCGCAAAGCATCATCAAGAGTGTGGACATGAAGCTCGTCGCCATGGTCGAGGCCGATTACGTCACCGTGCCCGCCGACGATCCCCTGCCCGAAAAAATCACCAGCGAAGACCAGTTGCGCCAGGTTATCGCGCAACTCGAGAATCAAATGCGCGAAGCCGCCAAAAAGTTTGAATTCGAGCGCGCCGCCGGCCTGCGCGACCGCATCCGCGCGCTGCAACAGCGCGAACTAGGCGGCCTCTTCACGTTGCTCGTCCATGCCCGCGCCGCCCGCCGCACCTGCGGCCCCGGCCGCGCCCGCCTACGCCGCTCCTAATTCTGCGCCAGCACCTGGCGCGCCCGCCGCTCCTATTTCGGGTGCGGCAGCCGCGGATGATCCTGCATCGCCACCCGCCGCTCCGTCGCGTCGCTCCCGATTCGTCTCCCGTGCCAAATTCGCCCACCGCGCCCCTGGCGACGCTACTCCCGCGCCAAATCCTCCACCCGCCCGGCCTCGCCGCTCAGCCGCCAAATCAAAAAGCGGCGGCTAACGCCCCATCATCCTCCGCAATAAAAGAACGCTGTCATTCTGAACGCAGTGAAGAATCTCTCTGTTCCTTTGATCCCATGCACCCAAGCCGCGCCCGCATCCTGTAGCTCGGGTCGTCCCGGCCGCCGTTCCGGGCGACCCGAGGCTTTTCCGTCCTTCCGATAATTCAGCGCACGTGTGTCACACCGAGCCGCGCCGCAACTCCTCGATCCCATAAAACGTCCCGCGCCACACAATGCCGCCGCGCGCCAGCGTCACCGCCGCCGACCGCGCGATAATGTACGCGAATAGCGACGCGCCCAGCGGGTGCGTCAGCGCGTACCACGGCGATACCTTGGCGCGCCACGCGACTGCCGGCATGAAATGCCAGCGCCGTAAATGCCGCGATGCACGCGAAAACGCGCGCCCCGCCGCTCGCGAAGATCACGCCCGCAAAAGGCGCGACGCTCATCATCAGCGTCAGCGCAATACTTCCCACCGCCAGCGGCAGCGAAAATCCGATGGCCGCGAACATATTCTTCGTCAGTCCCCGCACGATGTTTCCCGCTCCTGAATACCAGCGCAGGCGAACCGATTCCATGGCGATCCCGAGGCCGGACCGGAAGCCTCCACGCTTCACCAGTTTCCCCACCTTCATGTCTTCGATCACTTCCATCGCCAGCGCGCCATATCCCCCGATCGCGTCATATACCGGCCGCCGCAGCATCTGGAACGCGCCAATCCCAATGTAGCGTCCCGAGCGCGGATTCGCAGCGTTCCACGGCTCATTGCCAAAGATAAAGCCCAAGCAGAAAAATGTAATGGTCGTGATCTCCCAGAATCCCGCCAGATCGAATCCCGAAAAGAGCGCCAGGTGGTCCCATTTGCGTTCGACCGCCATCCGCACCGCGCGCCGCAACACGTCGGGCGCGAAATGCACGTCGGCGTCGGTGAACACCAGCCATTCGCCGGTGGCCTGCCGCGCGCCCTGCGTCAAGGCGTGCGGCTTGCCCAGCCATCCGGCCGGCAATTCCGCAATATCGATCACCTTCAGCCGCGTATTGGCGCGCGCAACTCGTGCAGGATTTCGCTCGTGGCGTCCTGCGAGCGATCGTTGATCGCAATCACTTCATAGCGCGGGTAATCCTGGGCCAGCATGGTGGCCAGCGCATCGCGCAGTTTTTCAGCCTCGTCGCGCGCCGCAAAAATCAGTGAAATGGTGGGCGCTTCCGCGTCCGCAACAGGCGGGGTTTGCGTCAAGTACGGTACGGTCAGCATGCCCCGGATGGCCCGAATCGACTGCACTACCCAGATGCCTGCGATCGCGCCGAACAGCGCTAACCAAAAATTGTGCAAGAAAGATGGCCTCGAAAAGGGAGGATCGTCGTGAGGATCATGCTATCACACCGAGTTCGGCCAAATCGCCGCCCTTGTGTGGGGCGGGTGTTCTGCGGTCGTGCCAATAAATGGATATGACTACCGCTCGTGGATTTTATCTCGTTTGACCCGAATTTTGCCGCCCAGGTGAAAGCCTTGGTCGAGCAGAATCGCGGCTTGTAGCTCCGCTCGTTCGTAGACTTCTTCTTGTCCTGCCAGAAGTTCAATTTGGAGAGCCAGGAGATCCTCGATTGAGGTTGAACACCGGGCCGCCAGTATCTTCGCTTTTCTTAAAGTGTTTTCGTCGAGACGAATCGTCACAACCTGTTTCTTATCGCTTTTCGCTTTGGCTTTTGACATAAAACGCTCCTCGACCCTCTTACCAAACCCATCGATCATAAAGTCCGCAGCGCTTACTGCCAATCATCCATTTCATTTTCGGCAAACAGCCCAAGTGGCATATGCTCGCCGCTGCGAACCCATTTTGCTGATAAAATCACCAGGCATCACCTAAGCCACTCATCCGAGCACCAAGGAGAGCCTTTGGATCCCTTGCACATTCCCGTCGAGAGCACCACGCTGGAAAATGGCCTCCGCGTGGTCGTCTCCCCCGACAATACCGCACCTGTCGCCACCGTCGGTGTCTACTACAACATCGGATTTCGCCTCGAGCCCCGCGGCCGCAGCGGCTTCGCGCATCTTTTTGAGCACATGATGTTTCAGGGCTCCGAGCATGCCGGCAAGATGATGCACATCAAGCTCATCAATTCCTCGGGCGGCGTCCTGAACGGGTCCACCCATTACGACGTCACTAATTATTACGAATCGGTGCCCTCGAACGCCCTCGAACGCGTCTTGTGGCTCGAAGCCGACCGCATGCGCGCGCTCAAAGTTGACGATGAAAACCTTGCGCAACCAGCGCGATGTCGTCAAAGAGGAAGTCCGCGTCAACGTCCTCAATCAGCCCTACGGTGGCTTTCCCTGGCTCGATATGCCTCCCATCGCTTTCCGCAATTGGCCCAATGCCCATAATTTTTACGGCGACTTCGCCGATCTCGATGCCGCCACCCTCGCCGACGTGCAGCAATTCTTCCGTACCTACTACACGCCATCGAACGCCGTCCTCCTGGTCCTTGGCGATGTCACGCCCGCCGAAGCCTTCGCCCTGGCCCGCCGCCATTTTGCCGATATCCCCGCCGGGCTGCCGCGTCCGGTGGCGGACACCAGCGAAGCTTCCTTCGAGGGCGAGCGCCGCGGCGAAGTCGAGGAAAAATTTGGCACCCTGCCCGGCATCGCGGTGGGTTACCGTGCTCCCGAGCGCCGCACGCCGGATTGGTACGCGCTCGCCATGCTCGATCAAGCCTTGCACGGTGGCCGCGCGGGCCGCGTCTATCGCCGGCTTGTGCAGGAGCAGCAGATCGCCGTCGATACCGGAGGCGGCATCCATTACCCGGTCGGCGATCTGTTCGATTACAACGGGCCCACGCTGCTGGTTTCGCGCATGCTCTACAAGCCGGAATACTCGCCCGAACAGATGCTGGCCGCTTATGATGACGTGCTCGACGCGGTCCGCCAGCAGGGAATCGAGCGCGACGAACTCGGCGAGGTCAAAGTGAAGTTTCGCTCCGATTATTTCTCCTCGCTCGAAGGCGGCCATGGCGGCTACATTCCGCGCTACGGCTTGATGCATTATCTCGCCTGCTTCACGCTGTTCGATGATGATCCGCTGCTGGTAAATTCAATTCTGGACGGATTCAACGCCGTCACCCGCGAACAAGTTCGCGCCGCCGCTCAAAAATATCTGGACCCCGCGCGCCGCGCGCTCGTGATTCGCCGGCCGTCGAAGAAAGGCGCTGCCTGATGGCTGACGTTTCCGCGCGCCAATCCGCATCTTCCAAAACTTCGGCCCTCGAGACGCCTGCGGCCTTTGACGTTCCGTCGCTGAGCCCCGAAAGGCCCGTGGTCTGGCCTGCGCGAACCTACCGCAAGCTTCCCAATGGCCTGGAAGTGGTGCTGGTCGAAGCCCACACCGTGCCGAAATTTACCGGCCAGCTTTATTTCCGCAGCGGCAATGCCGTCGTCGCGGCTACCGCGCCCGGCCTCGCGGAAATCACCGCCAACGTCGTGCGCACCGGCACCCACCAACGCTCCAGCCGCCAGATCGAGGAGGATTCCCGCCGCATGGGCGCCGACCTGGGCGCCAGCGCCGGCGCGGATACCAGCGCGATTGCCTTCAGCGGATTAGCGGAATTTGCAGCCGAGCTGCTCGATCTTGGTCGCCGACCTCGCGCGCAACGCTTCTTTTCCGGCCGAAGAATTCGAGCACGAGCGCCGCCAGATGGTCGAAGGCCTGCGCATCGAGCGCACCACGCCTTCATTCCTGGGCAACGAACGCCTGCGCCGCGTGCTCTTCGGCCAGCATCCCTATTCCATCATTTCCCCCACCGAAGCGCAGGTGGAGGCGTACCAGCGCGATCAGCTTCTGGAGTTCTATCGTACCCACTACGAGCCCGCAGAGGCTTTGCTCGTCCTGGTCGGCGATTTTTCGGCGCAGAAAATGCTCCTCGAGATCGAGCGCATCTTTGGAACCTGGGCGCCCGTCGCTGTTGTACCTCCGCCGAATCCTCCCTTGCCGCAACTGCGTGGCCGGCACGTGCACCTGGTGCACTTGCCTGAATCTGTGCAGGCGCAGATCTTTGTCGGCAATCACGCCATCACGCGCAAGCATCCCGACTGGCTGCGCCTGGGTCTCGCGAATTCCATTTACGGCGGCGCCTTCAATTCGCGCCTGGTGATGAACATTCGCGAAGACAAGGGCTACACCTACAGCCCGCGCAGCGGCGTGCACGCGCTCCGGCAGCATGGCTACTTCAGCATCCACGCCGCCGTGCGCAATGAAGTCGTCGCCGCGACCCTCACCGAAATCTTCTACGAAATGGATCGCATGCGCGCCCTGCCCGTCGGCGACGCCGAACTTGCCGATGCCCGCAATTATCTCAGCGGAATTTTTTCGCTCGGCCTCGCCACCCAGGATGGCCTCGCCGGCCAGCTATCGAGCGTCTATCTCGAGCGCCTGCCGCAGGATTACCTGGAAACCTATCGCGAGCGCATTCGCGCGCTTACCGCCGGCGATGTCCTGGCTGCCGCGCGCGCACATTTCGATTCCGCCAACGCTCAAATCGTGATCGTCGGCGACCGCCACAACATCGCCGAGCAGGCCGCGCTGTTCGGCGAAGTTACCGAGTACGACGCGCAGGGGAATTGAAGTGCCCGGCAAACCCAGCGGCGAACAATCGCCAGGCTCGAATCGCGATGCGGCCCGCGACCCGCGGCGCGAAGATGATTTGCGGCTCCTGCGCCGCAACCAGGGCCGCTGGAAACTCTCGTTTTCCTTATTTCTTCTGGGATTTATGCTGCTGATCGTGGTCGCCAGGAAAAATCCTCCCGCGGCTGAAGCCTGGGCGCTTCGTGGGACTGCCGCCGCGCTTTGTGTGGGCGCTTTCCTTCTGGCGCGCCAAGCCCACCGCAAGCCCAATGGTTAGCGAATTCCCGCGCCCGCGCCGTTACCGAGCTCGCGAAAATAACGCCTCGAAACCGCGTCACCAAATAGCGCCGCACCCGCGAAAGACGGTGGCCGCTCCGGTGCCGGGCATCGCCTCGGCCCGCATTTGTGCCGTCGTGTTCGCAGCCATTCTTTTCGCCGCCGCCGGGCACGCCAAGAAAACCCCGCCCGCCAACCCAGTCGATGTGAACACCGCCACCGCCGCGCAACTCGCGCAAATTCCCGGCATCGGGCCCGGCACCGCGCGCGCCATCATACAATTTCGCGAAAAGAGCGGCCCATTTCAGCGCCTCGAAGACTTGCTCGCCATTCGCGGCATCACCGAGCGCAAGCTCGCCTTGATCAAGCCCCACGTAACCGTTGGGCCTCGCCTTGCTGCAAAGCCCGCGCCTCCCGGCGCAACGCAGAGCAAACCGTAACCTCGCTGCGCCCGTCAACCGTGACCGACACCAGCGCCTGTCACCGCTGCCGCGCGGTGTTTCTGTTTTTGCAGCAACCTCGGCCGGGCATTCCGAAAACGCTGGTGGCCCCGGGGCGCCGTGCCATAGCCCGCGCGTTACAGCTGCTGGTGCGTAACTTTTTTCGGTATGTTTTGGATGGGTTCCTGGTCGGCGATGGTCAGGCCGTAACCTTCGAGCGCCACCAGTTTGCGGGGATGATTGGTAAGGACGCGAATATTGGTCAAGCCCAGGTCGATCAAAATCTGCGCCCCAATTCCGCTCTCGTGCTGCAGCATGCGCTGCCGCGCCGGATCGCCATCGAGTTGCCCTCGCTGGTGATAGAGCACGCGCGGCATTTCTACGGGACCCGTGCTCACCGCGCTCAACGGCTGCTCGATGGCAAAGCCCCGCCCGGTCTGATGTAAATACACGAACACGCCGCGATCTTCGCGCGCGATAGCGGCCAGGGAACACGCCACGATTTCGTAGCAGTCGCACGCCGTCGAGCCAAAAACATCGCCGGTCAGGCAATGCGAATGCACGCGCACCAGCGGCGGCGGCCCGCTCAGGTTGCCGCGAATCAGCGCGACATGCTGCTCGCGGTCCACATCGCTTGCGAATACGATCATGCGAAAGTCGCCGTAGCGCGTGGGCAGCACGGTCTCCGCCACGCGGTGCACGTAACGCTCGTGGCGCATGCGGTAGCGGATCAGTTCGGCCACGGTCAGCAGTTTCAGGCCATGCTCGCGGCAGAATTCCGCGAGCTGCGGCAGCCGCGCCATAGTGCCATCGTCGTTCATGATTTCGCAGATCACACCGGAGGGATACAGTCCCGCGATGCGCGCCAAATCCACCGACGCTTCCGTCTGGCCGGCGCGCACCAGCACGCCACCCCGCCGTGCACGCAGCGGAAATACGTGCCCCGGCCGCGCCAGGTCCGCGGGCCGCGTTGCGGGATCGATGGCCGTGAGCACCGTGGTCGCACGGTCGGCGGCGCTGATGCCGGTGGTCGTGCCGCGGCGCGCGTCGATCGATTCAGTGAACGCGGTCCCCAGCGCCGAAGTGTTGATCGGCGACATCAGCGGTAAACTCAGCTCGTCGCAGCGGTCTTCGGTCAGCGCCAGGCAGATCAGGCCGCGGCCGTGCTTGGCCATGAAATTAATTTCCGCCGAAGTGACTTTTTCCGCGGCGAGCGCTAGATCACCTTCATTTTCGCGGTCCTCGTCATCCACCAAAACAATTTGGCGTCCCTGGCGAAACTCTTCGATCGCTTCTTCCACGGTTGCAAATGGAATGTTCATCGTCAGCTATCGTAAACGCGATTGCGCAACGGGGCAAATCACCGCAGCGGTTGAATACCGCGAGCATTGTGCCGCGTCGAACCGTGAAAATGAGGAAAACTCAATTTGCGCCATCATTTTTTAAGTTATTGAGACAGGGCGGTTTACATTATGCGCGGCGAAAAATAAGAGGCGTTTCAGCGCTATTTCTGCGCGGAAACGCCCCTTTTACGCGTCGTTTATTGTGCGGGCTCCAAGTAGAGCCCGCACCCGTAACGACCAGCTGCGGAGCCTGCGTTTAGTACATTCCTCCGCCCATGCCGCCCATGCCGCCACCGCCGTGGGGAGCGCCAGCCGCTTCCTTCTTATCTTCGCGGACATCGGCCACCAAGGCTTCGGTGGTGAGCATGAGCGCAGCAATCGAGGCAGCGTTCTGGAGCGCGAGGCGAGTGACCTTGGCCGGATCGATCACGCCCATCTTGACCATGTCTCCGTAATCGCCGGTTTCGGCGTTGAAGCCGAAATTTTCTTCCTTGGATTCGCGGACGCGCCCGATGACGACCGCACCCTCGAATCCCGCGTTATGCGCGATTTGCCGCAGCGGCTCTTCGAGCGAACGCCGGACGATGTTGATGCCAATAAGCTCGTCGCCTTCGGCTTTCAGGCGCTCGAGCGCGGGAATGCAGCGCAGCAGGGCCACGCCGCCGCCCGGAACGATGCCTTCTTCGACCGCGGCGCGGGTGGCGTGCATGGCATCCTCGACGCGAGCCTTCTTTTCCTTCAGCTCGGTTTCGGTTGCCGCGCCCACCTTGATGACGGCCACGCCGCCGACGAGTTTCGCGAGACGTTCCTGGAGTTTCTCGCGATCGTAATCGGAGGTGGTGTCTTCAACCTGGGTGCGAATCTGCTTGACGCGGCCCTCGATCTCGGCCGCTTTTCCGCCGCCCTCGACGATGGTGGTGTTGTCCTTATCGATGGTGATCTTCTTGGCGCGTCCCAAGTCCTCGACCTTCACATTTTCGATCTTGATGCCGAGGTCCTCGGTAATGGCCTTGCCGCCCGTGAGGGTGGCGATGTCTTCGAGCATAGCCTTGCGGCGGTCGCCGAAGCCGGGAGCTTTCACGGCAGCGCATTGCAGCGTGCCGCGGAGCTTGTTGACCACCAGCGTAGCCAGCGCTTCGCCTTCGACGTCTTCGGCGATGATCACCAGCGGCTTGCCCATCTTAGCGATCTGCTCGAGCAGCGGAAGCAGATCCTTCATGGAGCTGATTTTCTTTTCGTGGATCAGGATGCGGGCGTCCTCGAGCACGCATTCCATGCGCTCGGGATCGGTGACGAAGTAGGGAGAAAGGTAGCCGCGGTCGAACTGCATTCCTTCGACCACCTCGAGCGTGGTCTCCATGGTGCGGCTTTCCTCGACGGTGATTACGCCGTCTTTGCCGACTTTCTTCATGGCCTCGGCGATGATGCCGCCGATCTGCTTGTCGTTATTGGCGCTGATGGTGCCCACCTGGGCGATCATGTCACCCTTGACGTCGCGGTGGAGCTTGCGAAGTTCCTCGACGGCGGTTTCGACTGAGCGCTCGATGCCGCGCTTGAGGCCGGTGGGGCTGGCGCCGGCGGCCACGGTCTTCACGCCTTCGCGGAAGATCGCTTGCGCAAGAACCGTGGCGGTGGTGGTGCCGTCGCCGGCCACGTCGGAAGTTTTCGACGCAACCTCGCGGACCATCTGCGCGCCCATGTTCTCGAGCGGGTCCTGCAGTTCGATCTCTTTTGCCACGGTGACGCCGTCCTTGGTGATGATCGGCGCGCCGAACTTCTTCTCGATCACGGCATTCCGGCCCTTGGGACCGAGCGTGATCTTCACGGCGTCCGCCAATGCATTGACGCCGCGCAATATGGACTGGCGAGAATTTTCACCAGTCACGATTTGCTTTGCCATAGTGCTTCATCCTCCTGAGATGACTTCAAAATTTACGACCCGAAAATGTACGACTTGCAAATGTAACCGCTCGGAAACGTTCAGTGGTACGTCCCGGATCCGTTGCGAGACCAGGAAACTACTTCTTGGACGAGGCGGCTTTCGCAGCTCCGGCCAGCTTGGCCAAAATCTCTTCTTCGCGCAGGATCAGGTACTCTTCGTCTTCGATTTTGATTTCGGTGCCGCTGTATTTCCCGAACAGGATGCGGTCACCGGCTTTCACGTCGAGTGGAATGCGCGCGCCTTTTTCGATCTTGCCCGCGCCCACCGCGATCACTTCGCCTTCCTGGGGCTTTTCCTTGGCGGTGTCAGGGATGATGATGCCGCCCTTTACCGATTCTTTCTCCTCGATCCGCTTGACGAGCACGCGGTCGTGCAGGGGGGTTACGTTGACTGCCATCGTTGCTTATCCTCCGTCGCTGTCATTCTGGGTTTTTCTGCTGGATGGAGCGCCGATGGGGCATTAGCACTCCAGCACTGCGAGTGCTAATATATTGAGACGAGTACGAACTGTCAAGTTATTTTGCCCCGTGCAGAACCGGGTTCTTGCTGAAATTCAGACCTATGTACATATGATTGTGTACTTTACGTTGGCGACTGCGCCTGTGGCCTTATTGTGGTCTTGGCCAACCGATGGCGCTGGTTTTCGGGCCGCGCCAATGGTTTAATCACATTTTCGCATTGTGAGGGTTGTTGAGCGCCGGAATTTTTTGTGCGGCGCCGAGGTTGATGAGCGACCATTACATCGAGTTTCAAGACGTCACCAAAGCCTTCGATGGTCACCTGGTGCTCGACCGCGTAAGCTTTTTCGTCGATCCTGGCGAGACCTGCGTCATCATGGGGCGCAGCGGCGTGGGAAAATCGGTCACGTTGAAGCATATTATGGGTTTCCTTGAGCCCGATGCGGGCCGCATCATTGTCGCCGGCAACGACATTACGGACTGGCCGGAACAGCGCCTGGTGGAGATTCGCCGGCGCGTCACCATGGTTTTTCAGTCTGGTGCGCTGTTTGATTCGCTTACCGTCGGGGAGAACATCGCCTTTCCTTTAGCGGATCGCGAAGGTTTTGGACCCGATGAAATTGCCGCGCGCGTCGCCGAGCTGGCGCAAATGCTCGAAGTGAGCGACCTTCTCGACAAGCTGCCCTCGGAGCTGAGCACAGGGACCAAACGCGCCGTGGCGATTGCGCGCGCCCTGGCGCAGGATCCCGAGGCGATCCTGTACGACGAGCCGACCACGATGGTCGACCCGCTGGCAGCAGCCCACACAGGCGACCTGATCCTGAAATTGAAGGAAAAGTTTCACAAGACGGCCGTGGTCGTGACGCATGACACGCACCTAGGAAAAAAACTGGCTGATCGGCTGGTGTTTCTACAGGACGGGCGGGTAGGATTTTTCGGGCCCTGGAAGGATTTTGAGGCTTCGCAGGAGCCTTTCCTTCGCCATTTCCGGTTGGAGGATGAATTGATTCCTGAACTCGACGTCACGACATAACTCCCCGGCGAACGGCCCCGAGAGTCAGCGAAAGACGAGCCGATCTACATGAATCAGCGAAAGACGAGCGAGCCCTAATGAGCCAGCCAAACACTGATTGGATAAGAACGAAGGGCCACCCGGCAAGATGAACCCGTCGACAACCGGCGGCTCCGGCTCCGGAGAGACCGGTTCCAACCTCAGCATTTCCGACCCTGGCATTTCCAGCTCCGGCGTTTCTGACTCTTCGGGGGCGCCGTCCAAGCTTCCGCGGGTGATGGGCTTTTGGGACGTGCTGCTATTCAACATCGCCACGGTGCTGGGGCCGCGCTGGGTGGCGGCGGCGGCGCACAACGGCGCGTCGTCGATCAGCCTGTGGATTCTGGCGGCAGTGCTTTTCTTCGTTCCCACCGCGCTGGTGATCGTGGAATTGTCGAGCCGTTTCCCGCAGGAGGGCGGCCTGTACGCGTGGTCGAAAGACGCCTTCGGCGAATTCCATGGGTTTGTAGCCGGCTGGACGTACTGGGTGTACACATTTTTTTATTTTCCGGGGCTGCTGTTCGCGAGCGCCTCGATGGGCGCTTATATTGGGGGGATTGGCTCCGCGCGGCTGGCGCAAGACCGCACGTTTTTGCTCGTGGGCTCGTTCGGATTGTTGCTGGTGGCGGTCTACCTAAATTTAATCGGCCTGCACATTGGAAAATGGCTGCAAAACGCGGGCGGCGTGGGAACCTACGTGCCGCTGCTGATGCTGGTGGTGGCGGCGGCCCTGGTGTGGTTCCACAGCGGATCGGCGACGCACTTTGCATGGGCAACCGTGCTGCCGCATTGGGACTGGAACGAAGTGAACTTTTGGCCGCAACTGGCGTTTGCCTTCACCGGACTCGAGCTGGTTTCCGCGATGAGCGAAGAAATTCGCGATCCGCGGAAGACGCTGCCGCGCGCCGTGTTCGGCTCCGGCGTGCTGATCGCGCTAATTTACATCGTGGGAACGATTGCCGTGCTGGTGCTGCTGAACGATGCCGCGGTCGATCCGAAAAGCGGCGTGTTCCAGGCGATTACGGCGGCCTCCGGCATTCTGAAAGTAGGCGCGCTGGGCGTCATCGCGGCGCTGCTGGTGACAGTGGGAAATGCTGGAGGCGTCGGAAGCACGGTGGCGGGAATTGCGCGCGTGCCCTTCGTGGTGGGCGTGGACCGGTATCTGCCCGCGGCGTTTGGAAAGATTCATCCCCGCTGGAAAACGCCGTATATCTCGATCCTGGTGCAGGCAGGAATCTCGGGCGCGATTCTGCTACTGAGCCAGATCAACGAAACCACGGTGGGCGCGTATCAAATTTTGGTCGATGCCGCCGTGATTCTTTATTTCATTCCGTTTCTGTACATGTACGCGGCGGTGATCAAGCTGGCCTATCGTCCGGATCGCGACACCACTCCCGGCACCGTGCTGATTCCGGGAGGCAAGGTGGGCGTATGGATCGCGGGAGGGCTGGGTTTTCTGGTGGTGCTGCTGGGCATCGTGCTCTCGCTGGTGCCCCCCGGCGAGACGGAAAACAAGTTGCTGTTTGAGGTGAAGCTCGTCAGTGGGACCGCGATAGCTATTCTGATTGGCCTGGCGCTTTATTATCGCGGGGCGCGGGAGAAATCGCGCGAGGCCAAAGCGCCAAGCAGCGCCGGAGCTTAGTTTAAGCGCCGTCAACGCCGGCAACGGGTTTGCGGGCGCGCATGTTCAGCCGCCAATAATCCAACTCATAGGGCGGAACGTCATTAGCTGCCTGGCGGGTCAGCTCGGCAAGAAATCTCTCGCGCAATTCGGCCGTCTGGATCCGTTCGAGAGAGTGCCGGAGAATCACGGTGGTGACAAATTCGCGAAACTCGCCGCCGTTCTGGAATCGAGTGCGTGCTTCCTCAAGATTCGTTTCGATATCCGTGAATCCGGCGTGTTCTAACCGCCGCTTAGTCGTCGCGGCGTCCGCATATTCCCACGTTGGCGTAAATCCCTGCAGGGCGTGAGCGTAAGGCTGGCTCGCCGCGAGAGCCAAGGCCCGGCCCCGCAGCCGAGCCAGATTAGCTCCGCCACCGCATTGCGCGCAAAGCCAGCCACCCGGCCTTAGCGCTCCGAACAAGCTGCGAAATAAACGATCGTGATCGAGCACCCAGTGAAACGCGGCCGTGCTGAAAATGCCGTCGAACATTTCGATGAAAGGAAGGTCCTGGAGGTCGGCGGCCACGAAGAAGGCGCGGCCGCTCAACGGAACGGGCGCGTGATCGCGCGCCTCGCGCAGCATATTCTGGGAGATGTCCACGCCTACGATGCGACCTGCCGGGAGCAAGGCGCCCAGCTCAAATGTCAGGCGCCCAGTGCCGCATCCGGCATCGAGCACGGTCTCGTTTCCCGCGAGCGGAAGTTGGGCGAGCACCTTCCGGCCCCAGGTGAATTGCGGCGTGGAAACGCGATGATAAGTGGCTGCGTCCCATTCGCGCGATGCCGAGCGCGGATTGTCATTCATAGCAGGCGGGCATTGTAGGCGGCACGCCAGGTGGCAGCCGTGAGGTGCATTGGGAGCTACTTCACTTCAGCGGGGGTTGCCGTCGCCGGCCCCTCGCCGACAATTTCCAGCACCGCTTCTTCATCCTTGGCTCCGTCGTAGTGGATCTGCTTGCCGAAATGGGTGACGAAGCTGCCGGCCGGCATCGGTACGGTGCTGTCCGGATCGTATTTGCTTCCGGTTCCTACCCACCAGGTGCCCGAAATCACCGTGATGAACCGGTCGTTCGGATGGAAGTGCGGCCGGCTCATGTGGTGCGGCGGCCATTTTGCCAACAAAATATAGGGGCCGGGCTTCGCCGGATCGCCCCGGAGAACAGCCTGCTTCAAGCCATTGTCTCCGTCCGACCATTGGATTTGATTGGGAAGCTTGAATTGCAGAGCCGCGGGGTTCAGATCGGCATTCGCGGAGCCCAGAAGCAGGAACATCGTCACGAATAGCGCAGCGAACGCATAGCGCCAGGAATTCGCGGAAAACGAATTCGCAGAAGAAGTCATGGTCCCTCCCAGTCCGGCAGACCGTAAAATATATCCGGCGAATTGCAATTGCAACGGCGGTGCGGACTTCTCACGAGCGGTCACAAGAATATTCCACAAGCGAGCGCGGCAAAGGGCTAGTAGTTCGGCCAAGTCCGGGGAGTCGCGAGTTCGACGAGGTGATTGTCCAGATCCCGGAAATACAAGCTTTGGCCGCCAAGATCCCAGCGGACGCAACTCTCGACGGCGACGCCTGCCTCGGTCAGCCGCCGCTGCCAGGCGGCAAAATCTTGTTCGCGAATTGCGAAGGCAAAATGGAGCGGACCGCTTCCGCCATGCGGCGGAATGAGGCCGCCCGCCGTTACCACTGGAGTAAGCGTCCCTCCGCGCCGAAACAGCAGGAGCACGCTGCTGGCGGCTACGTCAAACGCGCAAAAACGTGCATCGGAAACCATGCGGCGAAAACCAAAGAGGCGCTCGTAGAAATGAGCGGCCTTCTCGATGTCTTCGACGTGCAGACACGTTTCCAGCACGCCCGTCACCCGCGGCACCAGCCCTTCGCTCATAAGCCCGCCATCAGAAGCCCTCTTCGACAAGCCGCTCGACGGTCAATCGAGAGGTCGCCGGCGCACGCCGTGAGTCGAGCAGCCGCTCGACATATTTTGCCAGGATATCGGCTTCCAGGTTCACGGCGTCGCCCGGCGCCAGCGTTTGCAAATTCGTATTCGCATAAGTGAACGGGATAATTGCCGTTTCCACAATCCCATCGGCGATGTTCGCCACGGTCAGGCTGATGCCATCAATGGCGATGGAACCTTTCATGGCCACGTACCGCTCCAGTTCCTCGGGCACGCGCACGCCCAGCCACCAGTTGGCGCCCTCCTGCGCCAGACGCGTGACGCGCCCGACTCCATCGACGTGTCCCTGCACGAAATGGCCGCCCAACTCCTTGCCTGCGGTAAGCGGCCGCTCGAGATTCACGCGCGCGCCGGCCTTCAATTCGCCGAAGGCGGTGCGGCGGAGCGTTTCGAGGGAAAGATCGGCGGCGAACGTTTCATCCTGCGCTTCGACCACCGTCAGGCAGCAGCCATTAACGGCGATGCTTCCGGCAATCGCGCACGATGCCGTGAGCGGGCCGGCGTGAATGCGCAGGCGGCCACCGGCGGCGCTGGTTTCGAGCGCAGCGATGCGACCAAGATGCTCAACGATTCCCGTAAACATCGCGCAGGTATCCTTCCACGGCGAAGTCGGCGCCAAACTGTTCGATCCGCAGGCGCGAAATTTCGTGTCCGATGGAGGCGTTTTGCGGCATCGCCAGGGAGCGAGCCAAAGAAGGAGATCGAGTTGCGGCCAGCGCGCCGCCGGCGAGCTTCGGTGCATAGAACATGCGAACTTTATCCACAATTCCTGTGTTGAGCGCCGCCGCGTTGAGCGTCGGGCCGGCCTCAAGCAAGACGCTCACGATATTGCGGCGGCCAAGCTCCTGCAGCACCGCCTGCAAATCCGGCCGTGCAGTCCCCGCCTGCCGGGTGCGTTCGCCGATCGTGACCACCTCGACGCCCGCGCGCCGCAGCGCCTGCGCCCGGCGCCCCTTTTCAGCAGCGCAGGTAAAGACGAGCACGTCTTCCTGGGCCTCGCGCACCAGCCGCGAGCTAGCGCTGAGGCGCAGACGCGAATCCAGCACCACACGCAGCAAACGCCGCCGCCGGGGTAGCCCCGTCCTATCGGTCAGCATGGGATCGTCGGCCAGCACAGTGCCGATTCCCGTGAGCAGCGCATCGGAAGCATGGCGCATGCGCTGCACCTCGGCCCGCGAAGCGCTGCAGGTAATCCATTGCGGCCGGCGACCGTTGGAAGGGCCCGCCGCCGCACGCGGCAGAACCAGACTGCCGTCGAGCGTCATCGCGGATTTAAGCGTCACCAGGGGCCGCCGCATGGTGATCCACATCGCGAAGGCCTCGTTCAGCCGCCGCGCTTCCTCGGAGCTTTTGCCCGCCTCTACTTCGATTCCCGCTGCGCGCATTTTTTTGAAGCCGCGCCCGGAAATGGCAGGATTGGGATCGGGCATGGCCGCGACCACGCGCGCGACGCCGCCCTGGATGAGCGCCTGCGTACACGGGCCGGTACGCCCGGTGGTGCAGCACGGCTCGAGGTTCACGTAGAGAGTGGCGCGGCGGGCCGCCGAGCCCGCCGCCTCGAGCGCGACAATTTCGGCGTGCTTCAGTGCGTCGTAAGTGTGAAAGCCTTCGCCGACCACCCGCTGGTTGCGGACCAGCACCGCGCCGACCATTGGATTGGGGCTGGCCAGAGCCTCGCCGCGTCGCGCGAGAGCCAGAGCGTGCGCCATCCATTGCTCGTCGCTGGAAGAAAAGGGGCGCGGCATCGGGCTCAGTCGAACAGCGAGTTGACGAATGTTTGGGCGTCGAAGGGCACCAAGTCCTCGGCCGTTTCGCCGGTCCCGACGAAGCTCACCGGCAGCCCCAGCTCACGCACGATGGAGACGACGATACCGCCGCGCGCAGTGCCGTCGAGCTTGGTGAGCACGATGCCCGTGACTCCCGCGGCGGCGGTGAATTCGCGTGCCTGCACCAGGCCGTTCTGGCCGGTGGTGGCGTCGAGCACCAGCAGCACGTCGTGCGGCGCGCCGGGAACCAGCTTCGCGGCGGTGCGCTTCATCTTTTCGAGCTCGGCCATGAGGTTGGATTTCGTGTGCAGCCGCCCTGCGGTGTCCACGATCACTACGTCCACCGAGCGGGCGAGCGCGGCGGTCAAGCCGTCGTAAACCACTGCGGCGGGGTCGGCTCCCGATTTTTGCTTGATGAGCTGGGCGCCGGTGCGCGACGCCCAGATGGCCAGCTGCTCCACAGCCGCGGCGCGAAACGTATCGCCGGCGCAAAGGAGCACGCTGGCTCCTTCGGCGCGCAAGCGGTGCGCGAGCTTGCCAATGGTCGTGGTCTTACCGGTGCCATTGACGCCGACAACAAATACAACGCGAGGGGGGGCGGTCGCCGCGGCTCCTGCGCCTCCATTGCGCGCGCTTCCATCACGCGTGTTGGGAGCAGCGTTGAGAATCGCGAGGAGATGCGTCTTGAGCGCGCCGCGCAGGTCGGCGGGGACATTGCGCGGTCCCGTACTCGATGTTTCACGCACGGCGTCCAGCAGCTCGCGCGTCGTGCTGACGCCCAAATCGGCGGCGAGCAAAGCGTTTTCGAGGCGCCGCAGCTGCTCCGGATCGAGCCGGCGGTCGCCCGCTAGCAGTCCCTCGACTCGCGCCGAAATTTCCGAGCTCGTCTTGCTGACCGATTTCTTCAACCGGTCGAGCAGAGACGGCGGCGGATCGTTATTTCCGAACAGGGTAATCATGGGATGAGGGAACACTCGGCCCTCGAGCCGATTCTAGCAGAAGCGTCTCGGGCGCGCCGGGCGCCGGGCGAGAAGAGTGCTCGGGAGACCGGAGCGGAAAGACGAAACCAGAGACTGGGCGCCAAGTGCGGTGCGCCGGAGGCGGGCAGGAGAGGCGGACGTTTTACGCGCGCAAGTCTACGCAGGTACTTCGACCAGCAGATTGGTCAGCCGCAGCTGGCCCGACTGCACCACGGAATCGAGTGCGTCCACGACACGCAAGTCAAATTTGGTTCCGGCCACTTTGCGGATGTGCCGCAGCGCGTCGCTGAGTTCCAACGCCGATTGGTAAGGCCGGTTGGTGGTCATGGCGTCCAGGGTATCGGCGACGGCAATGATTCGCGCCATCAGGGGGATGTCTTCGCCCTTAAGTCCATAAGGGTAGCCGCGCCCGTCGACGTGCTCGTGGTGCAATTCGATTCCGGGCAGCATGTCTTTGAGCTGCGCGACCGGACGCATGATGTTCGCACCTTTGGTGGGATGCTGCTTCATCACGAGGAATTCTTCGGGGGTGAGCGCGCCGGGCTTCTTGAGCACGCGGTCATCGACGCCGATCTTGCCGACGTCGTGGAGCAGGGAGGCGATGCGCAGGCGATCCAGCTCTTCGGCGGAAAGCCCCAGTTGCTGGCCCAGCATCACCGCGTATTTGGCCACACGATCGGAATGGCCGCGCGTGTACGGATCTTTTTCGTCGATGGCCGCGGCGAGCATGCGAATCGAGCCCAGGAACAGGTCGCGATTTTCCTGGGCGGCTTGCTTCAGGCGGGCGATGAAGCTTTCGATGTCGTCCGCCATGTTATTGAATGTTTGCGCGAGCTCGCTGATCTCCGCGGCGCCCCTGATGGTGGCGCGCTCGTGGAATTCCCCGCGGCTAATGGCCCGCGTGGACGAGGCCAGCGCCCGGATGGGTGTGCTGATGCCCACGGCGAAAAGATATCCTAGGATCAGGGCGGCGAGGGTGACCATGATTACGAATTTCAGCGCTTGCGCGTTGAGTTCGTTGACGCCCGCGTCGCCGCGCGCTTTTTCCAAGCTGCGCTGCGCTACCACCGCCCATCCCAAGTCTGGGATCGTGCTGTAAGTCCCGATCATCTCCGCATTCTTGCCGTTTTCAACCGTGTTGAAATGTTGAACGGTTTCGGTCGTGCGCAGATCCTTCGGAATCAAGGTCATTTGCGCGACGATGTACGACGACGTGCGCAGGTCGGAGCCCGGAACAACTTGCCGCGTATCCGGATGCACGATTACGTGTCCGTTGTGATCCACGATGAAAACCGTGCGGCCCCGCACACTGGTTTCCTGCAGGCGGCTCAGGATTCCGTCCAGCGAGACCACCGCGGCCAACATGCCGTTAAACTGGCCGGCTACGTGTAACGGAATGGCCATCACAAAGGCCGGGCGATTGTCAGGCCCCAGCGCCAGTGGTTCGCTGCGAAAAACCACTGATTGCAGGCAAGCTGAAAACGCGCGTTGCAGCGCTTTGCCCACGAAGGGATCCTGGTCGGCGCGAATGTTGCCCGCGCCGGTGCCTTTAGCCCCTTTTCCCACCGCGGTTAAGTAGAGAATATTCGGATTACTGGCCACCAGATTTTCCAGCAACCGCGTCACCTGCGGCGCGTGCGCCGGGTCATCCACCTGGTCGAGCAGGCCGGTCACCGCCAGAATTTGGCGGCCGCTGATGAGTTGCTGATAGAGATTGGCGTCGAAAAGCTGGACTTCCTCGCCTACCGACCGCGTCACTTCGGTTTGCTGCACGCTTTCCGTGTCGGTGAGTTTTTCCTGGCTCAGCTGCAGCACCTGGCGATGGTACAAGCCGAGCGGCAGTACGCTCACCAACAGCATGGCGCCCAGCACCAGCAACAGGAGTCGCGGCCGGTGCGAGGAGATAATTTTGCTGTTGGCGGCAGGCATTGCGTAGCGAATCGACAGACACCATCTTACGGCCGAGCGCACACTGTAAGAAGGCGCAGCGCGATGCGTGGTGGCCGATAGGGTACGGGATCCTGTCCCGGCGGAGAGGCCTGTACGGTGGTACAGGTGCGATCCCTTGTCAAAAATCCACGTGTCCCCCGGGTTGGCACGCAAGTGCGCCGCAATTCTCTTACCCGTAAACGTCCCGCGCACACGATCCCGCCGTATGCCGTCGTTCCGGCGTACTATCGTGCCGTTTGCGTACCTCGGGTCTGCCCGGCGGCCGTTGCCGGGGCGACCCGAGGCTTTTCCTTGCGCCATTTCACACCGAGCCGCGCGGCAATTCCATAGAACGTCCCGCGCCAAACACCACTGCCGTTGGAATGGCCGGGGTCCCAAACTCGGGGTGTTTTTTTGCAGAGGCGTTGAGGCGGTATAGGTGAGTTCTTCGATACACCAAACCGTTTATAGAAAGGCCCAGTGTCGCGCGACGACGGACAAAGTTAGAGTGGCCACAAGTGACCCGCCGGCTAGCCCGATCATTGCCATCATAAGCCATTCAATCGGGCACTTTGCAGGCGAACTTTCCCCCGAGGTTGCAACGCGCCTGTGCTAACCTTGCTCTCACATTGAATGATGGCGAATCGTGCGCGTTCTCTGCTTTCGGGCCTGGCAGGGCTTGTGCTCCTGTCTCTATCTGGATTTGCTGCAGCGGCCCAGTCCGTTTCGCCTCAAGCGTTGCTGCAGCTGGAAGGAAAGCGCCTGGCAGCCCTTCGCGTCGTGGACGAATCCAGGCAAGTTCTGGAAGAAAATCCCGCCGATTTACCCCTCAAACCGGGGCAACCATTTACCCTGGACGGCGAACGCGATAGCCTGCGCCAGCTGTTCCGAACCGGCCGCTACGCCGACATTGTCGCCGAGGTCGCGCCCGAGCAGGACGGGCTGCGTCTGGATTTCGTCGTGCGGCAGAGTTTTTATGTGAATGCGGTCACGATCGAGGGACTTCGGGAGCCGCCGAATGACGCGGTCGCCGTATCCTCGATGCGCCTGGGTTTAGGGGAAGTCTTCCACGAATCCGATCTCCCGCCGGCCATCGAGCGGCTTGGGCAGACGCTGGCAGCCGAGGGCCTGTATCTCGCCAAGATCACCTACAAGCTGTCACCGCATGCCGATACGCGCCAGATGGATATTGCCGTCGGCGTCGACCCCGGGCCACGCGCCCGGGCCGGCACGCTCACAATTGTAAATCAGACGCCGTTTCCGGAAAGCACGCTGCGAGGTCGTCTGAAACTCAAGCCTAAGACCCAGATCACCACCGAGTGGCTCAACAGTAACATCGAACGCGAGCGCCAGTGGCTGGTTAAGCGCGGCTATCTCGGCGCCAGAGTTGCGATAACTCGCGGTTCATACGATTCCGTAAATAATGTTTTGCCCCTGCGGATAGAGGCTTCCGCAGGGCTAAACGTCAGAGTGGAAGTGAAAGGGGAGAAGATCTCGTCAGGCACGCTCCACAAATTGCTCCCTATCTATGAAGAAGGTGCGGTCGACGAAGATCTGCTGCAGGAGGGCAGACGCAACTTTCGCGACTACCTGGAGCGCCAGGGATACTTCGACGCCGATGTAAGTTACGTAACGTCCACCCAGCCCGCCAGCCAACCCGCCACAGCCGCCCCGTCGAATAGCGGCCCAAACTCTGCAACCAGCGCTGACGCGCCTGCCTCGGAAGTCATTACTTACCGCATCGAGCGCGGCGCGCGCCGCAGGTTGGCGGGCATCGCCTTCGTGGGCCATCGCTACTTCAATGATGAAATTCTGCGCAGCCGCGTGCGTTTGCAGCCTGCGGCATTTGCCTCGCGCGGGCGCTTTAGTACGCAGCAACTTGCCAGCGACACCGCATCGATCACCCAGCTGTACCAGGCCAACGGCTTTGATGCGGTGCAGGTGAAAAGCGAGCTGGTCGAGAACTATCGCGGCAAGCCGGGCGATTTGTTTGTGCGTTTTCACATCGATGAGGGGCCCCAGACGCGAATTGCCGAGCTGACGATAGAGGGCAACCACGCGCTGCAGCCTGGACGAATTGTCTCGCGTGATCGGCTCCACGGCGGGCCAGCCCTATTCTGATTTCGACGTTGCGGGTGATCGCAACAACGTGCTGGCGCTTTACTACAACCAGGGTTTCCCCGACGCGGCCTTTCATTCCTCGGTTGAGCCGGTTCCCGACACCTCCTCAAGTCCTAGTCCGCGGGTGCGGCTGACTTATAACATCGAGGAAGGCCCTCAAATCCGCGTCGCGCGCGTGCTCATCGCCGGCTACGAACATACCTTGCCTCACGTGATCGAGCGCGAAATCCAGCTGCGGCCCGGCCAGCCACTTAGCGAAGGTTCAATCGTCGAAACGCAGCGCAGGCTTTACAATCTGGGTATCTTCAACCGCGTTTCTATTGCACCGCAAAACCCCGCCGGCACCGATTCCTTGAAAACCATCGATCTCCTGGTCGAGGAGGCCATGCGTTACACTTTTGCTTACGGCTTGGGGGTCGAGGCCCAGCGCCTGGGAAGCGCGGGAAGCGGGCCGACCGCGGAGCCTCTCCACTTCAGTCCCCGGGCTACTATCGAGTTGACGAAGTTGAATCTTACCGGCCGTGCGGACACGCTCTCTTTCAAGGTGCGCGCCAGCACGCTGCAGGGACGGGCGCTCGTGAGCTATAACGCCACGAATCTTTTCGGAAAGCCCAAATTGAGTATGCAGCTCACCGCGTTGTACGACAAGACTCGCGACGTGCTGACGTTCACCTCCACCCGTTCTGAAGGCTCGGTGCAATTGACCGACCAGGCCACGCGCTCCACGTCACTTTTGTTCCGTTACGTCTACCGGAATGTGCAGGCCAGCAATCTGAACAGCACCATCACGCCGGAAGAAATCCCGCTCTTCAGCCAGCCCACCCAAGTCTCGTTTTTCAGTATCACCTGGCTGCGCGATCGGCGCGACAGCGCCGTCGATCCCACCCGTGGAAGTTTCAATACCCTCGATGTCGATTTTGCGGCTAAGCAGATCGGCTCCAGCGCCAGCTTTGCCCGATCTACATTCCAGAACGCCACTTATTCGCATATCGGACCACGGCTGGTCTTCGCACGCTCCACTCGGCTGGGCATCGAACAACCCGTCGACGGCAGTGCGCCCATCGACATCCCGCTTCCGGAACGATTCTTCGCGGGCGGCGGGACAACTTTGCGCGGATTTGGCCTGAATCAGGCCGGGCCCCGCGATCCTGCAACCGGGTTTCCCGTGGGCGGCCAGGCGATGCTGATCTTTAACCAGCAGTTACAATTTCCCATGACGTTGCCTGGGATCGGCAACCGGGTCGGCGGCGCGGTTTTCTACGACGCGGGCAACATCTTCAGCAGTTGGAGCCAGGTTTCTATGCGCGTGTCGCCCGTGGCGCCCGTGTTTTCGGCTTCTTCGCCGAATGTCTGCCTCACCAATTGCACTAACCAGCTCAGCTATTTCTCGCACACCCTGGGCTTCGAGCTGCGCTACCACACCCCTGTCGGACCGGTGAGTATCGATCTCGCGTACCAGTTGAACCCCGCGCGATTTTTGGTTCCCAGCGGCAATTCTCCCACATGCACCAACACTGCGGTCACCACGTGTCTGATGCTGTCTCGTTTGCCGGCTTTTCAGTTTTTCGTTAATTTGGGGTCCACATTCTAATGTGCCGCTCCTTCACGGTCGCGCTGCTGCTCGTGCTCGCTGCCGCCTTCCGGCCTGGACTCGATGCGTGTCTCGCTGGCCGATGAGGTGGTCGATCGCATCGTGGTGTACATCGAGAACGACATAATTCTGCTGAGTCAAGTACGCGAATTGGCCGCCTACCAGCAGCTCGTGGATGGGCGTGCCGAGCCGTATGACAAGCTGATCTCCGAACTGATCGAGCAGTGGATGGTAAATAACGAGGCGGCGGAGGCGCATTTTGCTCCCGCGGCCGAATCCGACGTCGATCGCGAGGTCGCGCAAATCCAGGGCCGCTTCCCAAATGTGGATGCCTACCAGCAGCGTCTGGCCGAGATGGGAATCACTCCGCAGACGGTGCGGCGCATCGTCGCGCAGCAAATTTATCTGGTGCGCTACCTCGATTACAAATTTCGCCCCGCCGTCCAGGTGGATGATGCCGCGATCGAAGCGTATTACAAGCAGGTGCTTGCGCCGCAGCTGGCAGCAAAAAACCAGCCCGTTCCACCGTTAGCCGACATCAGCGAGCAGATTCGTGAGGTCCTGCTGCAACAGGGTATCAGCGCCCGCGCGGAAATGTGGTTTGAGGAGACAAAGTCACGGTTGAAAATCGAAATCAATGCGCCGCCAGACGCTCCCGTGGAGCCGGGATCAGCGCCGGCGCAAGGAACTTCCGACGCGCCCGCGGTGACGCAATGATGCTGGCGAAACGGCCATGACGGAAATGAGAAAAAAACGCAGCTGGAAATACTGGCTCACGCTAGCGGGGCTATTGGTGATCTTGCTGCCCGCGGCCGTTGTCTTCGGGGTGCTGTTCACGCTCTCGAGCGGCGTGGCGGACAGCCGCATTCGCGCGGAGGTCACGCAGCAGATCGCGAAGAGGCTGAACACTCGCGCGGAGTTGGGACAGTTCCACTTCGATCCGTGGCGGCTGCGCGTAATCCTCGCCGACCTCACCATTCACGGCCGCGAGCCGGAAGGCACGCCCCCGTTTTTGTATGTCTCTCGGCTGGAAGTCGGGATTCGCGTCGACTCGTTTTGGGGGCGTAAGTTCTCGGTCGGTGACGTCGAGTTAGTGCGTCCGGCGGTGCACGTACGCGTCGAACCCAGCGGAAAAACGAACGTGCCTCTGCCGCCTTCGACCACGCCGGGGAAGCCCCTGCGCGAGCGCCTGTTCGAGGTGGTCGTGCGGCGCCTGCGCCTCGATGACGGCGAGCTGCTTTTCAACGACGTGCGGGTTCCGCTCGTGGCGCAGGGCCAGCGCATGGATCTCGCGGTCGATTACACTGACGCGCAGGGGCGCCGCACTTACCTCGGCCAATTCCGCTGGGACCAGATGGAGTTCGCAGCGCGCCGCTATCTGCCGTTCGCATCCGACATTGCCGTGCGATTCTCCCTCGAACCAGATTCGTTGTCGGTAACTCAGTTCACCTGGACCGGGCCCCACACCTCACTCGACGCGCAGTTTTCGCTCGCCAGCTTCGTCCACCCCTCCTGGATGTTCCGCTATCGCGGCCGGCTCGACTTTCAAGACATTCGCACTCTTCTGCGCAAACCTACCACGCCCGATGGGCGCGTGGAGTTCAGCGGCGATGGCCATTTTGCGGACGGGAAGCTGGCCGTCACCGGCGCTTACGCCGCCGAGCAAATCGCCATGCATTTTCAATGGTTCCACACCACGGGAATCACGGCGCGCGGCACCTATCACTCCGATACCAACTACCTTCGTATCGCCGGATTTCTCGGCGCACGCGCTCGGCGGCATCATCAACGGCGACGTGCAGTTGGAGTTGCGTAGCCTGCTATTCCACGTCAACGCTCACGCCCAAGGCATGGACCTGGCCACCATCATGGGCGCCGTGAACAATGCCAGCTTCCCCATATCCCCGCTGCATTGGACCGGCAACGTGGATGTGCAATCGGTGAATACCTGGGTCGCCGATTTTAAAAAAATGGATTCCAGCGGCGTTTCTTTTTGGACTCCTCCCGCGGCGGTGCACGCCGGACAAATCCCAGTTACCTCGCGTTTCAACTATCACTACAGCATGGCGGCCAACAATGTTTCACTCCAATCGGGCGTGCTCACCACGCCCTCAAGCCGCCTGCAGTTCAATGGCAGCCTCAGCTCGCTCAGTTCTGACCTGAAAGCCTCTTTCGACACCCAGGACCTTACCACCTGGGACGATTTCATCAATCGCCTGCGCGGCGCCGATGCTCCGCCGGAGGTTATCTCCGGGCAGGCGCACTGGCAAGGCAGCATGTCCGGGCCTCTGGCAGCCCCTGCATTTGCCGGCCACGTAAAAGGGAATAACGCCCGATATGGCCGCTTGTATTGGGACGAGGTCGAAGGCGACATGACGTACTCGCCCGACGCCTTTACCATGGCTCACTCAGAGGCTCGGCTCGGCCGTTCCTCGGCCCAATTTGACGCATCGCTCGAGCTCGACGACTGGTCCTTCGCCCCCGAAAGCCCGTGGAGTTTTGACGCGACACTCGTACGCACCGATACCGACGGCCTGCAGGTCCTGCTGGGCGTGTCCTATCCGGTGCATGGCGTACTCAGCGGAGATTTCCACGGTAAGGGCACGCGCGCCAATCCCGGGATGAACGGTTTGTTCGACATCATCGATCCCGAAGCCTGGGGATGGAAATTCGATCGCGCGCGGGGTCAGATCAATTTAGGCGGCGGTGAGGTGCGTATTTCGAATGCCGAATTGCGCCTACTTCCCCCGCCCGTGCCCACCTCTCCCGCGCCTAATGGTGCGCAAGCGCCATCGCCTCCAGGCGTGGTCACGGGCAATTTCCTTTACCGCACCGATGAACAGATCGGTAGCGTTCGATCTAACCGGCGCGGTTCTTCCTCTCGCCGGCATCGGGCACATTCAAACGGCCCGTTTGCCCGTGGGTGGCCAGTTGACGTTTCATTTGACTGGCGACGGGCCGGTGCTGGCGCCCAAGCTGCAAGGCTCGCTGCGCTTGGTCGACTTGCGGCTGGGTTCCGAGGTTGTCGGAAGTTTTGACGGCAACGTGGAATCGGATGGCTCGCACCTGGCGCTCCAAGTGGATTCCGCCATGTCTACGGGATCACTGCATGGCACTTTGGGCGTCGAACTTGGGGGCGCCTACGAAGTGACTTCGCAGATTGCCGTCACCCAGCTCGATCTCGATGCGCTTATCTCCGGTGTGCTGCATCTCACCGGGCTGACCGGCCACAGCCAGGTAGACGGCGAGTTCACCCTGGCCGGCTCGCTCCTTCGTCCTGACACGCTGACGTTGCAGGCCAACCTTTCGCGAATTTCGTTCGATTATGAATACGTCAAGCTCGAGAACGCCGGCCCGGTTCGGTTTCAGTACGCCCACAGCGAGATTCGCGTTGACCAAGCCAATTTGCGCGGCGTGGACACCGATTTCCGCGTCACCGGCTTGGCGCGCTTCAGCGGCGATCAAACTCTCGATATGCGCGTCGACGGGGATGTAAATCTGCGTCTGTTCGGCGGGTTCGTTCCCAATCTCGATGCCCGCGGCCCGGCGGTTCTGAACGCGGCTTTTGCCGGCACGGTTTCCAATCCGCGCATTACCGGCCGCATCCATGTCGAGGGGGCTTCGGTCCGATACGGAGATTTCCCCGCAGGGCTGAGCGAGGTCAAGGGCGATTTCACCTTCGACACCAGCCGACTGATTTTTGACAATGTCACCGGGGGAATTGGCGGCGGCCAGATCCTGCTCGCCGGGTCGCTCACCTACGGCGGAGGGCCCGCGCGTTTCGATATCAGCGCGACCACCAGCCAGGCGCGCATTCGCTATCCGGTCGGCATGAGCTGGCTCGCCGGCGGCAATCTACGCCTCACGGGCACCGCGGAGGCCGGCACAATGAGCGGCCACGTTACCGTGGACCGGCTGTTGATGGCCGAGGGTTTCGATTTCTCGGGCCTGTTCGGGAGCGAGAGCGGAACGGCTGGGGGCGCCGGCAGCACGTCTCCTTTTCTTCGTAATCTCGAGCTGGATATAGTCGCCGATTCCACTCCCACCGCGCAGCTTCAATGGCCCAGCGGAACCATCCAAACCGATGCCAGCTTGCGCGTTCGTGGCACCTGGGAACATCCCATTCTGCTGGGCAGCATTCATCTGCTCAACGGTGACATGAGCTTCCGTGGGAATCGCTACCGCCTTTCTCGCGGCGATATAAACTTTGTTAATCCTTTTCAAATCGATCCGGTGCTGAACATCGAAGCGACGACAACCATCCGTCAATATGAGGTCACCGTAAATTTTAGCGGCGCCTCCAGCCACCTCAGCCTGTCCTACCGCTCCGATCCGCCCTTGCCATCGAGCGACATCATCGCGCTTCTCGCGCTGGGAGAAACGGGAGAGGAGAGCCAGCTTCGCGGCACCACGGGAACGCAGAGCCCCACGATTGGCGCGACCACCCTTCTTTCTGAAGCTGTCTCCTCCCAATTGGGCGGCCGCATCCAACGCCTATTTGGCATCAGTCATTTCAGCGTCGATCCCTCGTACGTTTCCGATACGGCCATTCAAAACCCCGGCGCTCGCGTCACCATTTCGCAACAGTTTTCGCATGACTTCATCATCACCTACAGCACCGACGTGACTTCCACCCAGCAGGAGATCATTCAGATTGAGTACACCCTGGGCCGTAACATCTCGGTCATCGCCCTCCGCGATGAGAACGGCACGTTCGGGATGGACGTCGTCCGCAAGAAGCGTTTCAAATAGCGTCCGCTTTCACCTGCAAAACTTGCGCCCCGTCGTCCGCCAGGCTGTCCGCCGAGCGTATGATAGCCTGGAGACGACTTCATGACCGATTCCGAAGCCACTTCGTTGCGGCGTGAAGACCCCGACCTTCCCGCGGGGGCCTTTACCGCGCAGCAGCTCGCCGAGTCCCGCGAGATGGTTGAGAAACAAATTCGCGCGCGCGGCATCCGCGATCCCCGCGTCCTTACCGCGCTGCTTTCCGTCCCGCGCCACGCCTTCGTTCCTCCGCAATATGTGGCGGATGCCTACAAAGATCAGCCGCTCGCTATTGGCGAGGGCCAAACGATTTCGCAGCCCTTCATGGTCGGCTCGATGACCGAGGCGCTGGAACTTTCATCCTCGGACCGGGTTCTCGAAGTCGGCACCGGTTCAGGCTACCAAGCCGCGGTGCTCTCGCTGCTGGCGCGCGAGGTGTTTACAATCGAAAGTCGCCCGGATTTGGGGCACACCGCGCGCGAGCGCCTCGCGCGCTTGGGCTACGCTAACGTTCGAGTGGAAATTGGCGATGGCACGCTCGGCTGGCCTGCGGAGTCGCCTTTCAATGCCATCGTCGTGACCGCGGCTGCGCCGCGCGTTCCGCAACCTCTGTTAGAGCAATTGGCGGACGGCGGCCGCCTGGTGCTTCCCGTGGGTCCGCCCGAGACACAGGAGTTGCTGCGGATCCGGCGCCGGGGCACCGATATTGTGACGGAGTGCTTCTACCAGTGCCGCTTCGTGCCCCTGGTGGGCGAGCACGGATGGAGGGTCGGCGAGTAAAGGCTAACCATGCCGGTACTGACCATCGGCGGCGACAAGTCGCTGGGATGGGCATTTTCTCGACGATCCGGTTCCGGAACCAACAGCTTCGCCCGGCTTGAGCGCTTGACAACTACACCGCGGAGGCTATGCTCGTTCGCATGGCGCCCGCTACTCCGGCGAGATCCCGCCGTCCGGTTCTGGTCCCGCTTGAAGATCGCGCGGCGGATAATCTCCGTTTTATCCGGGAAACGATGGAGCGCGCGGGATCCTTTACCGCCGTTCCTGGATGGGGCATAGCGGGCATCGGATTGACGGCGCTGGCCACCGCGATCGTTGCGGCCCGCCACCCTGCCCCCAAGCAATGGTTGCTTACCTGGCTTGCCGAGGCAGCCCTGGCCATCTCGCTCGCGCTTATAACCACGGCCCGCAAAGCGCGCTCGGCCCGGCCGCCCTTATTTTCCGGCCCCGGACGTAAATTCGCACTGAGCTTTGCGCCGCCCCTCATCGTGGGCGCGCTTCTCACCACGACGATTTACCGCGCCGGTAATCTGGCCGTGCTGCCGCCAATGTGGCTCCTTCTCTACGGCACCGCGGTCGTTAGCGGCGGCGCATTTTCCGTCCGCATCGTGCCCGTCATGGGCATTTGTTTTCTCGCTGTGGGCGCCGCGGCTTTATTCTCTCCTCCTTCTTGGGGGAACCTGTACATGATGGCCGGCTTCGGCATTTTGCAGATCGTGTTCGGTCTCGTGATTGCCAAAAATTATGGCGGGTGATCTCGGCGGCGCCCATGCGCCATAACAGGAGGCGAGCGTGGCAATAAAATCAGGAGCAGCAGCGGCCGTCCGGTCCTCGCGAGTTCGCGAATCAGAGCCGCGCGTCGGGCCCCTTCGCGGGCAGGCCACGGAGCAAGTTCCGGCCCCGCCGGCCCTGGACCGCCTCATTCACGAACGTATGCGCCTGGGCATCGTGAGTGCCTTGGCGGTCAACCCTTCTCTGACCTTCAATGAATTAAAAGCACTCCTGAAGACTACTGACGGGAATTTGTTCGTTCATGCGCATAAACTTGAAGAGGCCGCCTACATCAACTCCTCGAAGTCATTTGATGGGCGGCTCCCCAAGACCAGGTTTCGCCTCACTTCCGCAGGAAGGCGCGCCCTCGAACGCTACCTTGACCACATGGAAGCTTTGATTCGAGCCACCCGCGAACGTTAGCGCAGGCTATTGCTGCGCAAGCTTAGAAAACCTGTTTCGTGCCATCGCAAAGCCTTTATGCAGCACGCGCGTCGCAGCCGGCGTCAGGTTATAGCGCTTCATTTCCTCTTCGCCTGCCCAGGCCACATCGCTGATCTCTTTGAGCACCACCGGCTCGCCTTCGATTAGCTCACACAGGTAATCGAGAATCACGAAGTGGTATTTCGGCCCGCGCCGCGCGGTCGCCCTCGGTCCCGTCATTTTCTCCCTAAGCTCACGCGATCCTGCTATGTCGTCGCCTTCCTCCAATGTTTGGGCATGGCTCACAGCATTTGTGGCCGCTGCGGTGAGAAACTCGGGTGCTGGCTCCCCGCCCTGATACTCGCTCGGTGGCTCCCGGTGGCCGTTTTCATAAAGAATGCGTTCCAGGGCTTCGATCAGCTCTACTACGCGCACCGTCACTCCGGTCTCTTCCCGAAGCTCCCGAACCACCGCCTCGGCCAGCGTTTCACCCGTCTCGAGCAATCCGCCGGGGATGGTCCATTCGCCGCGTGCCGGTTCTGTGTCTCGCCGCACCAGCAGGGCGCGGTCGTGGCAAATAACCACGCCACCCACGCCTACTAGCGGTTGCGCAGGATATTCGCGTTTAGTCATTAGACTCGTGCTCCCGCTCGGTCATCTGGCGTTATATAATATTCCTGTTCCGATACATATCCTTGGCCAGGAGGTTCGGCCGTGGTCCAGTGCCCTAAATGCGCCGTGCAAATCGACGTGGACGAAGACGAAGTTGAAGAAGGCGAAATTCTCACCTGCCCTGAGTGCGAAGCCGAACTCGAGGTAGTCCAGATACATCCTGTGCACATTAATATCATCTCCGACGATGATGATGACGATGAAGACGACGAGGATGACGATGATGAGGACGAACCTGATCCCGATCCCGATCCGAAAGAGGATGTCCTCGAGGATGAAGAGGAGGAACCGGAATAGTTTTACTTCTTCAACTCTTCCGGCTAATGTGTCACTCGGTTTTGCCCGCCACCATGGTGGAAGTGGGGAACACTACCGCGCCACGGGTTCTGGATGGCCCGCGTTCGCACCTCTCGCGCTGGCAGCAGCGAGGCCGGGAACGGTGGTCGCTACGATGATCGTTCTATGCGGCGCGCTGCTCCTTTCCGCCCGCCCGGCTCGCGCACAAAAGGATTCCCAGAACTCCGATCTGCGCGCGGTTCGCGGTGTCGTAATCGATAAAGCCGAAAACCCCATTAATGGAGCGATCGTCTACCTCAAGAATGTCCGTACCCTGACGGTCAAGACGTACATTTCCGACGATTCAGGCCAGTACCGTTTCAGCGGTCTCGACCCCAACGTGGATTACGAGATGCATGCCGAACACGACGATCAGACCTCCGCCAATCACACCGTCTCCAGCTTCGATAGCCGCAAAGACATTGTTGTCTCGCTCAAAGTGGACAAGGCGAAAAAGAAGGATGAGAGGTAGCGGCTATTCTCAGCGTGAATCAGCCCGCCTTCTTGACTGAGGCCAATTTTCCGTGCGTGACCAACTGACATGAAGCTCGTTTCCTTCATCCTCACTGGCTTTTTGCTTGCCGTCCTGAGTTCCGCGCTGCTGGCCGTCCAACCTCGGGCTCTTCAGAGAGACGAAAATTACGACGAATCGCTGCCCCTGAATGCCAAGTTGAAAGCCGAATGGGTTTTCGCGCGCTATCACTACGACAGCGGCGCCGAATTCGGCTTCGGCCGCGGATTCCAGCGCTGGGCCGCCGACTACCCGAAATCCGATCGCCAGTTCATCGAAGCCGTCCAGCGTCTGACGCGTGTTGACACGCGCACCATCGAGCAGGTCGTCGACGCCAACTCCGACGATATCTTCAATTGGCCCTGGATCTTCGTCGAAGATGCCGGCGCCTGGCGCATGTCCGAGCCCCAAGCCGCGCGGTTGCGCCAATACCTCCTGCGGGGCGGTTTCATCATGCTCGACGATACCCACGGCGATTTCGAATGGCAGACTCTCGTGGATGGTGTGCGCATGATATTTCCAGATCGCCCCATCGAGGAGTTAACCGACCAGGACGAGTTATTCCACGTCCTCTACGACTTGGACGAGAGGTTTCAAATACCAGGAACCAGATATATCTGGGGAGGCCGCCGTTACACTCCCGACAGCAGCGTGCCCAAATGGCGGGGGATCCGCGACGATCGCGGCCGTATCGTCATTGCCATCTGCCATAACTCCGACGTGGGTGACGCCTGGGAGTGGGCCGACAGCCCGCGCTATCCCGAGCGCGACGCATCACTGGCTTTTCGCCTGGGAATTAACTACATCATTTACGGCATGACGCACTAGCTCTTTCGCCAAAATCTTTGCGGATTCAGCGCGCCCATCGGCCCCGTGCCACGGCTTTAACCCGCTCCAGCCCTTTCTTTTAGTACCATTGCAGCGTAATTTGTCTTATCCTCATCTAACGTAGAGGATTACGGCCTCCAAATTGCTCTCTTTACAAGGAGCCCATGATCGAACAGTCCAATGCGGATTCACCGGCGACCTCAGCGATCAGTGAGCGGCGCCAGTCTCCCCGCCTGACTCTCGCCAAGCTCGTCTACATCCACCTTGAACCAGAGAGCGGCGCGATTGTTCTGAATGTTTCTGAGGGTGGCTTGGGCTTTCATGCTGTCGCCCCCGTGACGCAAACGGGAGCCATTCGGTTTTGGGTTTCTCTAAATGTGAATCAACGCGTGGAAGCGTCCGGGCAATTGGCGTGGACCGACGAATCGCGCAAGACCGGTGGGTTGCGGTTTGCGGCTCTTTCCGAGGGCGCTCGGCAACAAATCCGCAAGTGGATTAATCAACCCTCCGCGCCGGTTTCCGTCGCGAAACGGCTCGGACCTCTGGATCCGCCTGTAACTGTCACCGGTCAATCCCGCGTCCTCAGCACCGCGGCCATTCCCCCGTCGGCAACGCACGGCTTGCCGCTCGAATCGCCCGGCCCCGCGCTTCGAGAACAAGTTTTGCCGTCTTCCCAGCTGCCTGGACCAACCGCAGCCTTGCGCCCTGAGGCGCCAAGTCCTGAACCCTCGCTGCTAGCACAACTCCCGGCAGCCGGAGCCCTAGAAACCACGCCCGAGCGTCCGCGCCCGTTTGCAGCATCCATGTATTGGGAACCTCCGAATGCCGAGGTGAACGAATCAAAACCCAAATTTTTCCGTGGTTTTCTTGCCGGTGTCGCCGCGTGCCTCCTTATAACAATTATCTTCCTGGGTTACACCTATCGCGTGCGTCTAGGCCTTTTGCTGGCCCCCTTGGAGCCCAAATCGAGCGAGTACAATTCCTCTGACTCGAACCGCCAGGTCGCGCCGTCTCCAGCGTCGCAAGCTCCTCCTGCGTATTCATCGGCCGCTTCCGCGCCGTCCGAGCCTGATCAGGCTCCCGCGCCGGTGCCGTCGCCGACGGATCCGCCACGGTCGCCCGAGTTGCCCGTCGCGCGCGACTCGAGCTCGCTAGACTTGAGCGCCAAGTCGGCCCCGCCGGTTGAGCCGCGGCGCGCCGCCGCACAGGTTAACTCACCGTCGCGTCGCTATCCTGCGGCCCGCCCGCCGCAGCCGTCGGCCTCGGTGGCGCCACCTGACCCTGACAGCGCCGCCGACATCGACGCCGCGGAGCGCTATTTGCAGGGTATCGATGGGCCTCGCAACCCCAGTGCGGCCGCTCAGTTTCTCTGGGCGGCCATCCAAAAAGGGAGTTCCACCGCGGAGATCATATTGGCCGACCTCTATACTCGCGGCGATGGCGTCCCCAAGAACTGCACCCAGGCTCGTGTGTTGCTTAGCGCGGCGGCCGATAGAGGCAATGTCGACGCGCAGCAGAGGCTGCAGAATTTGAAAAGCCAGGGCTGTTTTTAATCCAAAAATGGTGAAACCCGCGCTTTTTCCAGCCGTCTTTCATAGTGACTGCGCTGTACTTAAGGTAGCGCCA
Organism: uncultured Acidobacteriota bacterium; assembly: GCA_963719845.1. Lineage (GTDB taxonomy): Bacteria > Acidobacteriota > Terriglobia > Acidiferrales > UBA7541 > Palsa-189. Next base: position 83,417 of record CAVRDM010000023.1, read on the forward strand.
CGGGGCGCCGGACCCTTTGACTGTATGCCGTAATATGTTGTATAGTGTAGGTGCTCGCCTTTTTCGTCGCCGGTCTGGTCGGTCCGATCCGTGAATCTAGCTATTCTATGGAGGTGTTATATGAAAACTCGCGTTCTGGCACTTTTGGCAGTGGCGGTTCTGGCGGTTACCGGCACTGCATTCGCCCATCACGGCGCGGCCGCTTATGACATGGCCAAGGCAGTGACGGTCAAAGGCGTCGTCTCGGAATTTCAGTTCATCAATCCGCATGTACTTATCACCATTGATGTTAAGGGCGATGATGGCACCGTGCAGAAATGGGAAGGCGAATTGACCAGCCCCAACCATTTGGCCCGCGCTGGCTGGACCAAGAGCACGATCAAGGTGGGGGACACGATCACGCTCATGGGCGCCGGCGCCAAGAGCGGTTCGTCCACGATCTGGATCCGCAAAATCGTCGGGGCCAATGGTGAGCCCATCAGTCTGGGCGGCGGCGGTGATAACTAGGCCTCACGTCGGGCACGTAATGCGCACCTCCTTGAAGGTCTCCGTTCTCCCATTCGTAGTGCTATTGGCATGCGCGCTGGTTTTAGGTGCGCAATCCTCTAAACAGGATGCCGCCAAAGCCTCGAACGGACCCGCTTCTCCCCATGATTTGTCGGGTGTTTGGACCATGCACGCGCCTCCCAGCGCCCGCGGCTACATACTCGATACCTTCACCAAAGACGAGCCGGCCATGACCCAGTGGGGTGAAGAACAATACAAAGCTACCAAACCCTCTAACGGGCCGCGCACTCACACCCTTGATACTACTGATGATCCGGTTCTCAGGTCCTGTCTGCCTCCCGGTATGCCGCGTATCTACCTGCAGCCCTTCCCTCTGCAGATCGTTCAAACGCCCAATGAAGTGATCATGGTTTACGAATACGATCACACCGTTCGCCATATTTACACCGATTTGCAGAAGCACCCCGATGACCTCACCCCGACCTATATGGGGCACTCCATCGGTCACTGGGAAGGCGACACATTTCTCGTCGATACCACTGGCTTCAACGACAGCACTTGGCTCGATCGCACCGGCCACCGGCATAGTGACCAGTTGCACGTCGTCGAGCGTTTCCGGCGCCCCGATCGCGACACCCTAACGGTCGATATCTCCATGGATGACCCCAAAGCACTCGCCAAGCCCTGGGTAAGCCAATTGACCTTCCAGTTGAAACCTGATTGGAAAATTATGGAGCAGAATTGCGCCGACAACGGCAGCTTCGCTAACTTCGAGAAGTAAGAAAAAATCCCGGGTGTGTTCCGCGCTGCCGGGATTCTTGTGCCTGGCCCGATTTTTGTAATTGGCCGAGTGCCTGCCCGCCGTATTTTGCGGGGCGTGGCAGCACATCGCCGCATCCATCCAGAAAAATTCCATATTTTGTCAGCCCGCTATTTTCTACTAGCGGCTTGGTTCTCAGAATCGGCTCGCCACAAATCGAACCGCGCAGTTTCTCGGAAGTTATGGCGGCCTTCTCAGTGTTGATTTCTTGAACTATGCGCATTCCCGGAAGCGAGCGAATGCACTTTCATTGTGAATCTCCTATTCTGGTGGTTTTCGTACCTGCATCTGTGCTAAATAGTTGTCGCGCAGCAGCAACAGTCGGCGTGGCGCGTGCACCGTCCGGCGTCACGAAGCAAGCAGTGGAATTCCATAATGATTCGTAACGTTCACCCGAAGTGACATGAAGGTTCACCTCATCAATCCGAGCCATGCTTCCTTTGGCACGGCGGTCATTACCCCGCGGTGGATGTTTGTGATCGCCGCCGCTACCCCCGCCCCGTTCGGAGATCCTATTCTCGTCGACGAAACTCTCGAACATGTCGATCCGGAGCTCATTCAACCTGGCGATGTCGTCGGCATCAGCATTCATACCGAGAATGCCTTGCGCGGATATGACATCGGCAGGATCGCCCGCGATCGCGGCGCGTTTGTCATCTTCGGGGGTATCCACGCCACGCTCTATCCGGAAGAAGCGCGTAACCTTGGCGGAGCGCACGCCGTGGTATTAGGAGACGGTGAGATCATCTGGCCCGCCGTGCTCGAAGACTGTCGCCGGGCCGCTCCTCGCTCGACCTACCTCGGAGGCCGCGTCGAGGGCTCGGATTTCCTCTCTGCGCGTTGGGATCTTTTACCCCGCGAAAAATATATGTGGGCCTCAGTGCAGACCGTTCGCGGTTGTCCCAAACACTGCTCCTTTTGCTCGGTCTGGAAAACCGACGGCCAGCGTCCCCGGCAGGCGTCCTCCGATGCCGTCATTGAAGAAATCGTGCAGTTAAGGCGTCGGGGCTTTCGCTACATCCTGCTGGCCGACGATAATTTTTATCCCGTCACTCTCACGGATCTCGAACTAGCCTCCCGGCAGGGCAACACGCAGCGTTGGCAGGAGCTCAAGGCTTTGCGAGATGAACGTTTCGATTTCATGGCGCGCTTGGCTCAGCTTCCCGCCGATATGGTTTTCTTCACGCAAATTACGATGGAGGCCGCCGAGGACCCCTCCTTTCTAGACGCCATGAGCAAGGCAAATATCAAAGGCGCCCTCGTCGGCGTCGAATCGGTCACACCAGAAGGGCTAAAAGACGTCTATAAGGATTTTAATTCCGCGGGAGATAGCCTGGTCGAACGCCTGCGCACCTTCCGCCGTCACAACGTGCACGTACTGGGTTCTTTTATTTTCGGCTTGCCCAGCGATCGGCCCGAGACTTTTGAGGCCACCGCCGCCATAGCGCAAAGCGCGGAGATAGCGTTCGCGCAGTTCGTGGTGCTCACTCCGTTCCCGGGCACCGTCGATTTCGCGAAGTGGGAAAAAATGATGGAAGGCGATCTCGTGCGCGTCTCCGGTATTCCGCTCACCCGGCGTTGGCTGATTCCGCAGGCTCTCCGTCCGAAGCTGTACTGGCCTCACCCGCTGATGTCCAGCGAAGAAATACGCCAGCGCACCCAAGCCGTATGGGATCATTTCTATAGTTTGAAGCTTATCTGGAAACGCTCGAGTTTCACTCCCTCGGTCCGCAGCCGCCTGGCTTTCATATTTATTTCCAAACTGTACCGCCAGATGTATGCGAATACCGGCCTGGCCACCGATAGCGCGCGCGCTGCCCGGTCCGCACGCTGGGCGCGTTGGCTCGCCAAGCCCTGCCGTTACCTGTTTTCCGCTCGCCCGATGCCGCAGCTTCAAGTTCCTAAAGCGTTGCCGTGATCCGAAACGCGGCTGCGAAACAAGCTTCTGCCCCGGGACCTGCGACTTTAGAAAACAGAAAATGACGCATGCTTGAGTGTGTTTCTCACCGGATTAGTACATGCCGCAATGCCTGGGTATGCGTGTTGGAATCTGTCTTTCGGGACCCGGCCTCAAGTTAAACTGCCGGGTGGCAGCGGAAATGTTTTCAGCGATTCGGGCGCTAATTCCTCCCAGTCATCTTTCCAACTCTTGCCCTGGCGGGCCAACGCGCCTTCGAGATGAAACTTAAAATAGTCGTTGATGGCTTCCTGGTTGCGAAATCCTTCCCACAAATATTTCGTCCTAGCCTCGTGGAGCTCCCTGGCTTTCTGGAATGCGGGTAATTCTAGCAGGTCGGGATGGTTCGTCAGGTTCGCTCGCCGCGCAATCTCGTAAAATGCCATCAGGCTGAGCGCTTTCGCGCGCTGCGCGGCCGCACTTTCCGCATGCTCCAAAACCTGCGCCCTGTCTTGCTCGGAAAGCAGGTCCTGGTATTCGGGATGTTTGCTGATAAAGTCGCTGACGTAGGGACAGAGCGGCACCACCCGCAGGTCCGCTGCCCGCGCGAAATCGAGCGCCGCGGCCACCAGCTTTCCGGCGATCCCTTGGTCTTCGAGCGCCGGGGGCACCTCCGTGTGGACCATCACGAACCGGTCCGGGAAACGCCGGTAGGTCAGGAACGCGGTCTGTCCCCCGACGTGCGCCTCAAACCGCTGTGCCGCTTCGTTGTGCACGACCTCGATGTCTTTAGTTTCCATGGATGTTCCGCCCGCCGCCAGGTGCTCTCGAGGCCGCAAATCTCGCATCCGCTTCGCTAGCCACCGGCGGCTCCCTGTGTTTCAGTGTAGCGCCGAATCTGGCGCATGGGGTATTCGGGATGTCGATAGGCCCGCCGGCATTGAAATCTTCGACGCAGCTGCCCATTTACAATAACCCTTGGCGGGACTATGCTCCGGTCAGAAAATGCTTGCCCAAGGAGGTTGCGTGATGTCCGATTCCCGCAAAACCGTCGACTGTAGAAACTTTCCCAGCGAAAAAAACTGCACGATAGCAATTTCAGGCACCGAAGAGGAAGTACTCGATTTGGCGGTTATGCACGCCGTTTCATCCCACGGACACCCACAGACCGATGAACTGCGTGAGCAGATTCGCTCACTGCTCCAGGATGAGGCTGACGCCAAGATCGCAACCGCCTGATGCCCCGCAACCGCGGGTGATGCCAGCAGCCGCTCATTAACTCTGCGCCGCCAGCAACCTTCGCAATCGGGATACTGCGCACTCGAGAATAAGAAAAGAGGCGGGAACGCCTTCGCGTTCCCGCCTCTTAAGTAAAACTCGCGTCGGGCGCACCAACGGCCGCATGACCGGCCGTCTTATGCCCAGGCGTAGCCGTGCTTTGACAACGGCAATGACCGAATACGCTGTCCTGTCGCTGCAAAAATTGCATTACTGATCGCCGGCAAAACGGGAGGCAGCGCCGGTTCGCCCAGGCCCGTGGGTGAGAAGTCCGTGTGCAGGAAATCCACCTGTATTGCCGCAGGCGCTTGCGTCAGACGCGTAGGCCGATACTGGTTGAAGTTGTTTTGTACTGCATGGCCACCGTCGATGGTGACTTCCCAGTCCATCAGGTGGCTCATCCCCTCGATTACGGCCCCTTGCGCCAGATTCATCGCGCCGCTCGGATTGATGACTTGGCTGCCGATGTCTGCGGCCACCCAGACCTTATTGACCTTCACTTTCTTATTGGCGTCCACTGCCACTTCCGCGACTTCGGCAAAATATCCCAGGTGGCTGAAGTGAAACGCTACTCCCGTCGCCGTGCCTTTGGGTAGCGTGCGCGAGCCCCACCCCGACTTTTGCGCCACAGCTTCGAGCACGCCGCGCATGCGCTGCGCGTTGAACTGCGCCGGAGCGGCGCCCGCGCCCGCTGGAGTTAGCGGTGCCACCGGCGTATTGGCCAGCAGCGCCAGTCGGAACTTGACTGGATCCTGGCCCGCGGCGTGCGCCAGTTCATCGATGAATGACTGCATCACGAAAGAAATCGCGTTGCTGCCTGGCGCGCGCATGGCCCCAGTCGGCACTCCCAGCGGCATCAGCGTGTACTGCTGCGCGAAGTTTGCCACGAAGCGCCCTGGGAATTCGTCACCGGAAAGATTCGCGGATGCCGCGAAGCGGGTACCCTCGCCAAAACTGATGAAGTGGTTCCGCCAGGCAACCAGCTGCCCGGAGGCGTCCACCGCTCCTTTAAGGAAGTGGAATCCCGCCGGACGGTAGAAGTCATGGTGCATGTCGTCTTCGCGCGTCCACAACAACTTGACGGGCACGCCGCCGCCGATCTGCTTGGCGATCCATGCGGCCTCCACCATGTAGTCGTTCGTCAGCCTCCGGCCGAAGCCGCCACCAATGCGCACCATGTGCAGAGTAATGTCGCTTAGGGTCATGCTTAGCGTGCTCAACACCTGCTGCAAGCCCCGCTGTGGTGTCTGGCTCGGTGACCAAATCTCGAGCTTGCCGTCCTGATAGCGCGCCGTGGAGTTTTGCGGCTCCAGTGGTGCGTGCGAAAGAAATGGATATGAGTATGCTGCTTCGACCACCTTGGCCGCGGACTGGAACGCGGCGTCAACGTTCCCATCGTTGCGCAGCGTCTGTGCGGGTGTTTGCGTTGAAAGTTCGAGCGCACGGCTGGCGAAGAGCTCGCTGCCTTGCTTGGCGGTCGGCCCCTCGTCCCACGTAACGAGTTTCTGGGCCTCCATCTTCTGCCGTGCGGTGTTCGCATGCCACCAGGTATCCGCCACAATCGCGACGCCACTAGCCAGGGCCGTCAAGTCGCTCCCGCCCTCGGCAACGAAGACGTAACGCACGCCGGGCATGGCCTTGATCGCGTCCAGGTTGGCGCTCGCAACCTTGCCGCCATATACCGGACACTTCGCGAAGACGGCGCACAGCATTCCCGGTAATTGCAGATCAATTCCGAAAATCGGCTTGCCCGTCAAAATCGAGGCGTTGTCGATACCGTGAACCGGCTGTCCGATGATCTTGTAATCCTTCGGATCCTTGAATTTAACGGTATTGAGATCGGGCGGCGTCACCTTGGCAGCGGTGGCCGCGAGTTCGCCATAACCGAGAGAGCGCTTAGTAGGTCCATGCGTCACGCGCCCCGACGCGGTGGATAATTCAGTTTCCGGCACGTTCCAGGTCTGCGCTGCCGCGGTCACAAACATCTGCCGCCCGGCGGCGCCGATCTGCCGCATGGGTCCCCAATTTTGCGGCGTTGCCGTACTTCCGCCGGCGACTTGGCCGCCATACTTCGCCTGGTTAACGTCGGTTTGCTCGATTCTCACGTCTTTCCAGTCGACATCAAGCTCCTCGGCAATCAGCATGGGCAGCATCGCCTTAACGCCTTGGCCTTCCTCGGGGTTCTTAGCCATCAGCGTCACAATGCCATCGGGTGCCACGCGGATGAAGGCGCTCGGCAGGAGCGCGGCTTGCGGCGCGGCAGGCCCCTGGGCAAAGCCCAGTGGCTTGAGATAAAGGCCGAGCAGAATGCCGCCTCCACCCAACGCACTCACACGAAGAAAAGAGCGGCGGTCGAGGGTCATGTTTTTCGCGGGTGCTATCGCCTGGTTTTTCACATGGCCTCCTTACTGCTTATTCGGCGCGATCTGAGCCGATTGAAGGGACGGCTTGCTGGCGGCGATTGCGGCCGCGCGGTGAACCGCCTGGCGGATCCGAATGTAGGTTCCGCAGCGGCAGAGGTTGCCATTCATTGCGGTATCGATGTCCTGATCGGTCGGCTGCGGTATTTTGGCCAGCAGCGCCGATGCCGACATGATCTGCCCGGCCTGGCAATAGCCGCACTGGGGAACATCGATCTCCTGCCAGGCTAGTTGTACGGGATGCGAGCCATCTGGCGACAAACCTTCCAGCGTCGTGATCTGCCCGCTGGCGGCCACTGCGACCGGAGTCTGGCACGCGCGCACGGCTTTGCCGTTGAGGTGCACCGTGCAAGCGCCGCACTGGCCGATGCCGCAGCCGTATTTCGTGCCGCGGAGACTTAGGACGTCGCGGAGTACCCACAACAGTGGCATATCCGCGGGAACATCCACGGTAGAAGATTGCCCATTCACAGTTAGTTTATAGGGCATAGCGTGACCTCTTGTGACAAGAGATTGCCCGGTTGGCGGCGACGGCCGCCACCAGTTCGTTAGGATCCTGGGGACCGCGACGTCACCGGAATTTCCGACGTCGAACTCTAGCGTAGCCCATCATATCCTTACCGCGCGCCCGACACAACGAGTTTGCAAAAGAGCAGACCCCCGGCAGATCTCACCGCTGGGCAGCTCCTTCTGAGAAACGAGACCCCCTGAAAACTGCGAACTCCATGACGCAGCTCAGTGGACACAGCGACGAAGCAATGGTAAACAGCATATCCGTGTGGAAGGGACAGCCTGCATTGTCCTCGGAGTTGTCCGGTTAGACGGGTGCAGGCTCTATCTTGGTACCCCGCGTAATAAAATCGATAACGGGCTGCCGGACTAAAAACAATAGGAGGCGCTTATGAAGATCGTAGCCGCGCTCGCGTGTGCCATCCTGCTGGGCAGCCTCGTTTACTTGGGCGGAACTGTAAATGCCCAGGAATCCTTCAAGCGCCCATCTGTGGACCCAGCCGCGTGTGCGCGCCTAACGACGCTCACCCTGCCAAACACGACAGTCACCTCGGCCCAAGTGGTTCCCGCCGGGCAGTTCAAACCACCAGCCGGCAACGCAGCTGGGTTCGCCGATCTTCCGGCCTTCTGCCGCGTGGCGCTAACTATCGCCCCGTCGCGCGACTCCGACATAAAGTCCGAAACCTGGCTGCCTCTGTCTGGCTGGAACGGCAAGTTCCAGGAGGTCGGCAACGGCGGCTGGAACGGTGATATTCAATACAGTGCTCTGGCGGAAGCATTACGCCGCGGATATGCCGCCGCATCCACCGACACGGGGCACGCAGGAGGCAGCGCGAGTTTCGCTCTCGGCCATCCGGAGAAGCTGATTGATTTCGGTTATCGCGCGGTTCACGAAACGGCCCTTCAGAGCAAGGCCACGCTTGCCGCATTGTACGGCAGTGCGCCACGCTTATCGTACTTCACCGGCTGTTCGGGCGGCGGCCGGCAAGCTTTCATGGAAGCGCAACGTTTTCCCGGCGATTTCGAAGGCATCATCGCCGGCGATCCAGGTTATGACCGCACAGCCGAGAGCTTTCAGTTGGTATCGGTCACCCAGGCCGCGCTCAAAAATCCGGCCAGCAGGATTCCTCCAGAAAAGTATCCGGTTCTACACCAGGCCGCATTGGACGCCTGCGATGCGCGCGACGGCGTCAAGGACGGTATCATCAGCGATCCCCCACACTGCAAATTTGACCCTGCCGTGACGCAGTGCAAAGGCGCGGACAGCCCGAATTGCCTCACGGCCGCTCAGGTCGAGACGGCCAAAAAAATCTACGCGCCTCTGATCGACCCTAAAACTGGCCAGGAAGTTTTTCCCGGCTTCGAGCCTGGCAGCGAGTTGCGCTGGGCCGGCACCTCTGGCGGTCCGAGGCCGCTCGCCATGGCCGACGACCTTTTCAAATACATCGTCTTTCAAGATCCGAACTGGGATTTCGAGACTCTCGATGTCGGCAAGCACCTGGCCCTCGCCAGGAAAATAGACAACGGCATCATCAGCCCCGTGTCTCCGAATCTGAAGCCCTTTGTCGCCCGCGGCGGCAAACTCGTCATTTATCACGGTTGGGGCGATCAGAATGTCGCGCCGCGGTCCTCGGTGGAATATTACGAGAAGCTGTTGACCGCTCTCGGCAAGCATCAGGTCGAAGATTCCGTGCGGCTCTATATGGTGCCCGGCATGGGCCACTGCACCGGCGGCGAGGGCCCCAACGTATTCGACACGCTCACCGCACTCGAGCAGTGGCGGGAAAACGGCGTGGCACCCAAAGAGATCATCGCGTCGCGGATAGACAAAGGCACCGTCACCCGTACGCGCCCGCTATGCCCATATCCGCAAGTCGCGCAGTACAAGGGAAGCGGCAGCACCGATCAAGCCGAAAATTTCGTCTGCCGCTTGCCATAGCCGCAACCGCCGCCCCCGGGAACGCCAATCTCCCGATTGGCGCGTCAAAAGCCGCCACGACGTGCTCGACGCTCTTCCCAGGCTTGGCCGCGAGCGTTGCCGTCATTTCCCATCTGTACACTCCGCCGCGTTGAATCTAAAAAAAGCCCGTTTGTCTGATAGCATGCGGCCCAGTGGCCGCCTTCAAGCACGTCCCCGGGAACGCCAATCTCCCGATTGGCGCGCCAAAAGACGCCATTCGAGAGAATGGCGTTCTCAGCGAGGCACATGGCCCGCCCATCATGAGGTCGGCGTCCCGGCCGCAAACCATGAACAGGGCCGAAATCAGAGCGGAGCATTGTGTCAGCCAGTTTCTCTCAATTCGCCCCGTTCGGGCGCTGGTTCGTAAACAGCTCGGAACGGTTATAGCCGCTGGATTTTCACTGTCGTGTATTTGCGCTCAAGGTCAGCCACGAGCCGCTGAAACCGCGCTTCCTGACGCAAGTTCTCAAGATGTGGATCAATCTTGAAAAAGGGCCAGCAGGGGAAGCCTCCATTGACGCTGCGCTCCAGCCACCCGATGGCTTTGTCGGTGTCTCCCAGAACAGCATAGACGCACGCGATGTTGTGCTGCGTGTGGCGTGTATGGCCGAAGGAGTGGGGAGATTCATGCGCCTTTCGGATACACTCCAAAGCAAGATTCCTTTGGCCGCGGCGGGCGTGCAGCATGCCTTGTACGTTGAGCACCAAGGGCTCGTCGGGGTAAAGTTCGAGCGCTGCTGCCAGCCGTTGCTCGGCCGCGTCCAGGTGTCCGAGCATTAGCGCAGGGAGCGGGTGATACCACAGAGCGTACTTGCTGCCAGGCTTCTCTTTGATCCAAGCTTCACCTGCCTGCTCCGCCCGCGCGAAATCCCCGCTAAACAAATAGAGGAGCTCAAGGTTGTTGGACCGGGTCTTTGGATTCGAGCGTCTCGCCCGTTCGTGGGCGATCCGCGCTTCTTTAAATCGTCCGATGTGCAAACAAATCTCAGCCATGCGATTGAGGGCTCGCTCATTATTCGGTTGCGCAGCCAGAACGCGTTCGAGCGCTTCGATTGCCTGGCCGCATTGGAAATTCTTTGCCGGACTCCAAAGGAGGAATGCTCGCGCCGAATGTCCCTCAGGCAACGATGGATCAAGTGCCAGCGAGCGGTCGCAGTGGTATTCCGCCTTGTCCACCCATGCACGCGCCGAGTCGAATTGCCAATGGATATGCGTTGAGACATAAGAGAGCGTGGCATGCGCCAAAGCAAATTCCGGGTCTCGTTCAACCGCTCTGGATAGGTGCTGATCCGCGCTTCGGAGCGTTTCTTCGAGATCGGAATAACTTTCGCGCAAGCCCATCATGAAATCCTCGAACGCCTCCGGGTTGCCGCTGTATCGGTCACGGGACTTCTGAACAGCCCTCGCAAACCGGCTATCCAACACCTCAACGACACGGCGTCCGATTTCATCCTGAGCTTCGAAGACATGTTCCATGCTGAAATGGTGGCGCTCGGATAGCGTGATCCGCTCCGCCTTACTGTCAAAAAGCTGAATTGAAACGCGCCATTCGGCGCCCAGCTTTTGAACATTTCCTTGCAACGCATAACGGACAGCTAACTCCCGGCAGACCTGGGCAGGTTCAACACCAGGGGCGTATTTCAGGATCGCTGACGTTGGTGCGACGACAATATCATCGAGGTGCGCGAGCATGGTGATGAGTGCGTCCGCAAAACCCAGCGAAAGCGCCTTCCATCCCTCCACTTCGCTGAGGAAGGCAAACGGCAGCACGGCAATTGACGCGAGAGGCTTTAAGCCTCCGCGAGCCTGCTCGCCTGAAGGACTGGCCAGCGCTTCCAGAACCGCTCCCGCCGATTCATATCGGGCGGTGGAATTCTTGCAAAGCAGCTTACGGATCACCGGCGCCAACCCCGTGGCCAGCTGAAAAGTGTGTTCAATCGGAAGCGGGTCATCATGCAAGATTGCGTGCAGTACCTCCACTCCGGACGCTCGGGGCCAGGGGTGTTGTCCCGCCAACATTTCATAGAGAATGATGCCAAAGGCGAACAAGTCACTGCGCTGATCCACGGCCGCTCCCGCGATTTGTTCGGGTGACATATAGGCTACTGTGCCGAGAATCTGACCGGGAAGACTAATATCGAGAGTTACGGTACTCTTTATGTGAACCGGGCTCCCGGAAGGAATTCGTTTGGCAAGTCCAAAATCGAGCACTTTCACGTAGCCGTCCGCGCGAACCATGATATTGGCCGGTTTCAGATCGCGATGTACAATGCCCGCGGCGTGAGCTGCGCCCAGGGCAGCGAGTACCTGCTTGGCAATACTCAGTCCGCGGTCAGGAGGGAGCCCGCGCAGCAGCAAGGCCCGCAGTGTGTCACCTTCAACCAGTTCCATCACAAGGTAGTCGGGTCCGGCGTCGTAAAGTGTGCAGATGTTGGGATGGTTTAAAGCCGATATTGCCCATGCCTCCCGTTCGAATCGTCCGCTGAATCGTTCGTGGCAGACTTTGACGGCTACCTTGCGGTTGAGGCGAGTATCGAGCGCTTCGTAGACTGCGCCCATTCCCCCTTCTCCCAGGAGCTTTAAAATCTTGTACGGTCCCAGGACTTCTCCAGGCTCCCACTTTCTCCGAGTCTCGGCCTTGATGCCGTCAACGCCAGCCCACGCGGAATGGTCGACCAGCCCACCGGTCGAGCCGCTATGAGCCAGTAGGGATTTAACTTCCCGGCGCAGATCGGCATCCTCTCCGCATGCACCTGCAAGGAAGCTGTCTCGCCGGACTGGCTCCAGTTCCAGGGCAGCGTGGTAAAGTCGCTCAAGTCTTCGCCAGCGTTTGGAGTCCATTGCCCAGCCGTCCGTCCCACAGTGTTATCTCGCAACGCGCCTCTCTGTGCAACTCGATGTTCGACTTGCAAGGCGCAGCCCTAATACGGAGGATGGGTCTGGCAGAGGAAGCACTTCGCCGATTCCCCGGGCGTAAACCATGAATGAAGCCGAAATCAGAGCCGAGCACGTTGACCCGCCCAACAAGGCCAAAGTGGTGATCAGTACCCGTTTCAACAGCAAGCAGCAAGTATTCCTCGACTTCGTACTATCCCAATACGTCAAGGTCGGCGTCCAGGAACTGGACCAGGACAAGCTTTCCCCCTTGCTGAAACTCAAATACAACAATGCCATCGCCGACGCCATCGCCGACTTAGGCAAACCCGAAGAAATCGGTAGGGTATTTGCCGGCTTCCAGAAGCATCTCTACGAGCGCGTAGCTTAATCCCACCGCACGTTCATTCGAACAATTGCCATGATTCGAAGGGGCGGTCGCTTAAACGCTCGCCCCCATTCGAATACTCACAAATAAATACTTGATGCCTAGTTAATAGTATGATATCATGCCGCATGTTTCCCGTCGCACTCAGCCGCTCGCTGCCAGCACACAGACGCTCATCTCCTGCAAAGCTCCGAATCGCCCAGATCGCGCGTCATAACCGTCCTGGAATGATATCCTTACGCATGCGTCAAGCATTAAGTCCCGTGGAATCACATCCTTGCAGAATTTATAGGGGGGTGGGGGTAGGAACCTACAATAGGAGGAGAAACGATGGTCCGTCACCGCGTTGATGCAATCGTGATTGGTGCTGGTGCGGCGGCCATGGCCGCCGCCCGCTCCTCGAAAATCCGAACCTGGCCTCAAAAGGTAACAGGCAGACTTACAAGACCCCGCAATCCTGAGTTCGTGCGCCAAACCAAATCGCGGTCTCCGAGCTTCAAGCCCGGCATTCGGCGCATGAGCGCCTCCAGTGCCACTTGTCCTTCAATCCGGGCTAGTGCCGCACCAAAACAGAAATGAGCGGCCCAGCCGAAGGCCAGGTGGCGATTATCGCTCCGAGTAATGTCCAGACGATCAGGGTTTGCGAAGCGCTCTGGATCGCGATTTCCAGCCGCCATTACTGCGATAACGGCCTGGCGCTTGCGAATTTTCTTGTCATGGAGGACGGTGTCTACCGGGGCCAATCGGGCGGTGTGCTGGCTCGGGCAATCATAGCGAAGCAGCTCTTCGACAGCGGATGGGATGAGTGAGAGGTCCGCTTGAAGCTTGTGAAACTGGTCAGGATTGCGCAGAAGCGCAAGAACACCATTACCAATCAAGTTTGTCGTGGTTTCCTGACCTCCAACCATGGTGACAATGCTGTTAGCTATTACCTCCTCTTCGGTGAGGCGATCGCCATCCACTTGCGCCGTTAGCAGCGAGTGTATCAGTCCCTCCCGAGGACGAATGCGCTGCTCGGCGATACGACTGCGAAAGTAAGCCGTCATGCCCTCCACGGCACGCAAAACATTCGGGGCGCGGTCGGGATTGTGTTGAAAGTTGCCGAGCATTTCAGCGAAATCCGCCGACCAGGCTTTTAATTGTTGGCGGTCCTCAGCGGGCACCCCCAGCATTTCCGCGGTAACGATGTTGGGGAGCGGTTCCGCCAGGTCCGAGATGATGTCCATTTGGCTAGTGGAACTCACAACATCGAGTAGTGATTCCACGATCTGCTCGATATGCCCTCGGAGTATCGAGACTCGCTGTGGCGTGAACGCGTAGGAGGCGAGACTTCGCAGTCGTGTGTGGGCGGGGGCGTCCAAAAACAGCATTTGCTTGGTCATCACTTGCGCGACCGGGTTCAGGTAAGCAAGGCCCATCAGGGCCAGTTGAGCCGGTGTGGGAGTGCGCTTGGCCGAGAAATCGTGCAGCACTTTAACCACATCGGCATATCTGGTGACCACCCAGGCGTGCAAAAAGGCGTCCCAATGAACTGGGTCCTCTGTCCGCAGGCGTTGAAACAGAGGATACGGGTTGGCCAGAACGGTTGGATCAAGCAGATGATACAAGCTCAAGGCTGAGTTTGTTTGGTCAGGAGCCGTCATGGGCTTTGGTACAATCTAGTCACAATTGGCTTCCCAGCCCAAGGACTTGGGATGCCTTTCCTTGGAACTGCGCGCCGCCCGTCGCCGCCAGCCTAACGAGGATGATGTGCTCGATTTCCGCCGAGATTCCTGACACGGTGGGATTGTCGAACAAGGATCTCAGCGAAATCTCAACTCCAAATGTATCCCGAATGCGGGCGATTAACTGGGTGCCCAGTAATGAATGTCCTCCCATCATAAAGAAGTTGTCTTCCACGCTGATTTTGTCGAGTTGCAGAAGCGGACACAGGATCGCCACTAGCCATTCTTCCACGAGTGTTCGGGGAGCCAAAAATACCTTGTCGCGCATCCTGTTGGCGGCGTCGGGTGCGGGAAGTGCCGCGCGATCAATCTTTCCATTCGCAGTGGTCGGAAATGAGTCGACTTGCACAAACCGGCTCGGGATCATGTACGTAGGCAGGTAATTGCCAAGGAGAACCTTGAGATCAGTTTCGGTTGCTTGGGAATTCGGGGTCAGCATCACGTAAGCCACAAGGCGAGTGGCTAGAGCCCCATCGTCCCGCAACACGACCACGCTGGATTGTACGTCAGGATGTTTCTCGAGTGTCGCGGCAATTTCGTTGGGCTCGACGCGGTGTCCCCTAATCTTAACCTGTTCGTCGACGCGACCTATAAAGGCTATCTGACCATCCGGCAAAACGCTCGCAAGATCGCCGGTCTTGTAGAGGCGTGACCCCGGCTGCGAGCCAAAAGGGTTGGGAATGAAACTCTGCGCGGTCAGGTCCGGCCGGTTCCTATACCCTCGCGCCAATCCCGGACCAGCGATGTACAGTTCTCCCGCAACGCCCGCAGGCAACTGCTGCAGGTTGTCGCCAAGAATGTAGATGCTCGTATTAGCGATGGGCCGACCAATCGGGGGCAATTGGTGCGGGTGCTGGCCCGAGTCCACAATACCGGACGTGGCCACTACGGTGCATTCCGTCGGACCGTAATTATTCACCAGCGTGAACGGCACATTGTTCGGGTAGTGCCGGAGAGTGTCGGCCCCGGTCAGCAAGGTTCTCAAAGACACCTTCGAGGGCCACACCAGATTCATCAACTGCTCTGCCAGCGCCGTGGGAACAAAGCTAATAGTGATTTCCCGGTGCAGCAGCCAGTCGCGTAAATTCGCCGCGCAGGCGAGCGTAAATTTTTCGGGGATGTGAATACTGGCTCCCGATGCAAGGTACGGCCATACTTCCCACACGGCTGCGTCGAACCCCGGACTGGCCAGTTGCGTGGCCCGGTCGGCTGAGGTCACAGCAAAAGCTTCTTGGTGCCACAAAGCCAGATTGGACAAACTCCCGTGAGTTATCTCGACACCTTTTGGCTCTCCGCTCGAGCCTGACGTGTAGATGACGTAAGCCAGATTTGCAGGCGTCAATGCAATGGCCGGCGGTTCCGCAGAGTGTTGGGCTATGTCCGGCCACACCGTGTCCAGCGTGAGCAACCGCCAATTACCGACAGGCAACCCCTCGGCAATTTTGCGATGGGTGATAAAGAGCGAAGCTTGGGAATCTCTGAGGATGGATGCAATGCGCGCTTTTGGTACAGCGGGATCTAAAGGCAAATAGGCGCCACCAGCCTTGAGGATCGCCAGCGCAGTCACGATTAACTCGGGCGAACGCTCTAAACAAATCCCGACGAGAACCTCAGGTCCTATACCGGCTGATCGTAAATAATTAGCCAGCCGATTCGCTCGGGCTTCCAATTCCCGATACGTCAATGGATCAGACTCATCCGCGATAGCCAAAGCATCGGGGTTAGCTTGTGCCTGAGCGGAAACGAGCTGCGCGATGAACGCGAAACCCGACAGGGAAACATCAGCACATTGTGTTCGGCGGGTATTATCTTCCGGTGCGCGATCGGAAATTCTGGATTCGGATTTTTCCATCGGACCTGATTTGGCCACTGGGTATCTCCAATCCTTCTGCTCGGGCTTGTGTGTCTGCGCTCTCTATGCAAAGATGCAATTGAAGCACCAACCTATTAGCTCCTATCTCATCAGAACCCGCTGAAGAAACAGGGTTTGCGACGGCGATCTGGAGACGACAATCAAAAGTAGGAAATAACCTTCTCTATTTGCTCTATTTCTACCCAAAAGCATCAGCTCGGTCTGACAATGACTCGATGCATCGGCTGGTCTTAAGTGAGGCGGGCCCTGGTTCAATAGCAAGCTAGGCCCGGGTTCAAAAGCACACTAGCCCCACTGTAACTCATATCCCCTGTCTAATCTGATAGATCATTGACCGATCAGGATATTCGTATCGTTAGTAACTGCGCAGGGGAGGGTCGGTACTGGATAGCACAGCCGCCTTTAGACTGGACACATCTGGCAGGCAAATTGCGCCATATTAGCCAGATTCATGACCACCAGATTCATGACCAAAGGAAGGACACAGGAAAACCTCTCGGGCCAGCATACTGGCCTGAAGTTGCCAGACTCAGTTCTTGAAGCAGGTGTTGGTGCTGGCCGACGCAGTGCATGGTGATGTCGAACGTTGCGCATCTTTCCGATGCCGATCGCAGGCGCCTCGAACGGTACCTACGCGGGAAACAACGAGGGACATCCCTGGAAACAGATGCGGCAATCACTCCTCGATCATTTCTGGGGCCTGCGCCTCTTTCGTTTTCACAGGAACAAGTTCTTCGCCTAGCAGGCAATAATCCGGACAACCCTCCTTTCTATAATGAGTGCGTGGTCCTCCGCCGCCAGGGCCCTCTGGACAAGTCTGTTCTGGAGCGAAGCCTGTTGGAAATCATTCGGAGACATGAAATCTGGCGAACCACCTACGACACGGTAGATGGCCGGCTGGTCCAGATCGTTCATGCACCGCCAAAAGATATTGCTATGCCTGTGCTCGATCTCCGCGGCCTTCCGATCATCGCTCAGGAACGTGAATGGATGCATTACGCCGGTGAGCTGGCGCAGCGTCCCTTTGACTTAAAACAAGGTCCTCTGTTGCGCTTCCTGTTAGTCAACATCGAGGATCACGTGCACCGGCTGTTCTTAATAGCACATCAAAGCGTCATTGACGGCGTGTCCGCATATCAGGTATTTCCGACCGAAGTTGCGACTTTATATGAGGCATTCTCTGCCAGGCATCGCTCTCCACTTCCAGAGCCAATCATTCAGTTTGCTGACTATGCGGATTGGCAGCGCCGTTCATTAGCCGGGGAGCGATTGGATCAACAGTTGAGCTATTGGCGCAGGCAACTCTCCGGACATTCGCCCATTGTGGAGTGGCCGATCGCTCTAACCCATTCTCCAACGGTGACTCATCGAGGGGCGATTCTTCCATTCGCGTTCAGAAAAGAGCTGGCCGGGGCGTTGAGATCGCTGGCCCGAAAAGAGGGTGTCACGTTGTTTATGGCTCTCCTCGCGGGGTTCGTCGCATTGCTGCACTCTTATACGAGGCAGAGCAAGGTTGTAGTGGGCACACTGTCACCGGCCGGACGCAAACGCACCGAACTGTTGAAGCTTCTGGGATATTTTCTAAATCCTGTTGTGCTGCGGTTTGACTTGTCCTCTAACCCCACGTTTCATCAGTTGCTACAAAGGACCAGAGAGGTGGTTTCCGACGCCATCTCACATGACGACGTGCCTCTCGAAATGGTGGCTGAAGAGCTGCGGGTTCGGAGCGATTCGAGCCGCATGCCATTTTGCAACGTTGCTGTCTCGCTGCAGCCACCGGTTCCGGAAATCGTCCGCGATGGATGGGACGTCACTTCGATGGATGTTGGGAATGGAGGTGCCCCATGGGATCTCTACATCGCTTTCCTCGATCGGGCAGACGGCCTCATCGGGCGCGCTCAATATAACCTGGATCTGTTTGACAGAGAGGCCGTGCGGCGGGTGTTAAGCGATCTAGAAGTATTGCTCGAGACGCTGATTGCGAGCCCCGACTTACATCTCGCGGAATTACATAGATTAACCGGTAAGCTATCAGCGTGAGCACTAAAACCCCAACCTCAGAATCAGTAAGCCTTTCCGACGTCGAAAGGCATTTGATCGACAAGTATCTCCGCAGTGACGGTTTGCAACTCACAGCCGCTCAAGGGCGGATCCCCCGCCGGCCCCCTGGCGAACCTATTCCTCTGTCGTCCTCTCAGCAGCAGGTGTGGGTACATTCGCAAATGGCCGGGAGTATCCCCATCTACAATGAATCGGTGACCATCTGCCGGCGCGGTCCACTCGATGTTGCGGTACTACGGCGCTGCCTGGCCGAGATCTCGCGGCGTCACGAAATTTGTCGTACGACATTCGACACTCTCGATGGGAAGCCTGTTCA
Source organism: uncultured Acidobacteriota bacterium (assembly GCA_963719845.1). Classification (GTDB taxonomy): domain Bacteria; phylum Acidobacteriota; class Terriglobia; order Acidiferrales; family UBA7541; genus Palsa-189. The sequence goes on from CAVRDM010000023.1 coordinate 102,045, forward strand.
ACTCGTTCAGCCCAATTGCGAGAGATTTCCACTGAAAACAATCGATCTTAGGCATTTGCCCGAACCCGAGCGATTGAAGGAAACAATGTGCCTGGCCGCACAAAACGCGCGCCGGCCTTTCGATCTTAAAAAGGGGCCGCTTCTCGCGGCTGTGCTCATTCGGCAGAGCGACGAAGAGTATCGGCTCTACGTGACCTTTCACCAAATCATATTCGACGCTGCCAGCGTATACCGGATATTCCTTCCGGAACTTGCGACGCTTTACGGGGCGTTTTCAGCCTCCGAGCCATCTCCTCTTTCCGAGCCGATCCTGCAATACGGAGATTTTGCTTATTGGCAGCAGAAGACTGTTGCCACGGATCAATGGGCGGATCAATTGTCGTTCTGGCGTAAGAAGCTTTCTGGTGAGCTGCCTTTGCTCGATTGGGGGAACGAACGAGCCAGACCACCGTTCCAGACTCATCGCGGGGCTGTGGAGCGATTCGAGCTTGATCCCGAATTGGTTGTGTCTTTGAAGTCTTTTAGCCGGCAGGAGCGAGTGTCGACCTACATGACTTGCCTCGCAGGGTATGCGGCGCTGCTCAGCCGTTATACGGGACAGAAAGACGTCATTATCGGAGGTCTCTCAGCGGGGCGCAGAAGATCCGAGGTCGAAGGAGTATTCGGCTATTTCGTAAATCCTTTGGCTTTGCGCATCGATCTGTCCGGCAATCCGACTTTTCGGGAGTTGACTCATCAGGTCCGAAATACCGTCTTGGACGCTTTGGCCAACGAGGAGATCCCTTTCGAAAATGTAGTCGAGGCCTTGCAACTTAAGCCCGATCCCAGCCGGAACCCGTTATTCCAGATCATTGTGTCTCAGCAACCAAAGTTGGCAATGGTCGGATCCGGGTGGGAGCTGGTCACCGAAGAGGTCTCGAATGGCGGTTCAAAACTTGACGTGACCATTGTCTTGGATGAGCGATCCGATGGAATCTCAGGTCCGATTACCTATAACCCCGATCTTTTCAGTCCTTCGACAATTGTGCAGATGGTAGATCACTGGCGCACCGTTCTAAGGGGGGCATTCACTGATCCGGACAGGCACATATCCGAACTTCCGCTACTGACACAGTTCGAGCGCCAGCAGATATTGGTTGACTGGAATCGGACCGAGGTGGGCTACCCCAAGGACCAATGCCTGCATGAGCTTGTCGATACTCAGGCAAAACGCACACCCGCTGCCGTGGCCTTGATATTTGAAGGCCAGCGGGTGACTTACCTGGAACTTAATACGCGCAGCAACAAGCTCGCGGATTACCTGCGGCGTCTGGGTGTGGGACCTGAGATCCCGGTGGGACTTTATCTGGAACCCTGTTTTGAGGCAATCGTAGGTCTGCTAGGAACGCTGAAAGCCGGCGGGACGTGCCTGGCTCTCGACCCAGCCTATCCGAAGGATCGCGTGGCCTTCATGCTGGCCGAAACACAAGCTCCTGTTCTGCTGACAAAAGCAAACCTTGCAGCTGAGTTGCCTCTAAATAGCGCTCGAGTGATATGTCTCGATTCAGAGCCGCCTGTAGGCTCGACTTCGGAAGCACCTATACCAGTGAGGCCAGTCGGCCCTGACAATCTAGCCTACATTGTTTATACGTCGGGTTCTGTGGGCCGGCCGAACGGTGTGCAGATTACCCACCACAGTTTAGTGAATTCCACGCTAGCTCGGTGCAGCTATTATCGCGATCCGGTAAGGAGTTTCCTGTTAGTCTCCTCGTTCGCGTTCGATAGTTCTCTCGCTGGCATATTCTGGACGCTCAGTACGGGCGGTGCATTGGTATTGACTGCTGATCAAGCACGTCGCGACCCGGCGCTACTGGTCGACCTAATCATCCAAAATCGCATTTCCCACATCTTATGCGTACCCTCACTCTATCGGCAGCTTCTCGATCAGGCCAATCTGGTGCGAGGCTCCTGTTTGGCCGTGGCGATCGTCGCTGGCGAGGAGTGTTCTAGAGAGTTAGTGGACCGGCACTACCGTTTACTCCCGCAAACTGTCCTATTCAACGAGTACGGCCCGACCGAAGGCACAGTATGGAGCAGCGTATATCGCTGCGACCCCCAGACGGGGTCCAAAGATATTCCTATCGGGCGACCGATTGAGAATACGCGACTTTACGTCCTCGACGAGGGTTTGCAACCGATGCCCGTGGGCGTTCCCGGCGAGCTGCACATAGCGGGAGCTGGAATCGCGCGCGGCTACTTAAATCGCCCAGGGCTGAACGAAGTTAAATTTATAGCCAATCCGTTTGGTGACAAGCCAGAGGACGGACGCCTGTACAAATCGGGTGATCTGGTGCGCTACCTGCCCGACGGTAACTTGGTATATCTCGGGAGGGTTGACCACCAGGTAAAAATTCGCGGCTTCCGCGTAGAGATCGGCGAAATCGAGACAACGCTAAGGGCGTGCCCAGGCGTCCGCACGGCTGTAGTTACCGTTCGCGAAGATTCTTCAGGCGACAAACGCCTAGTGGCCTACGTCGAGCCGGAACCTGAGAAGGAGCTAACCGCTGACCGGCTGCGAGCTGAGCTTAAGCTCAGACTTCCGCAGTACATGGTTCCGACCAACTTTGTGCTGCTCAAGGCTTTGCCACTCTCCCCGAATGGAAAGATAGATCGGCGGGCGCTTCCCGCTCCGGAACAGTCAGATCGAGCACGCGATCCCGAGTACTTGGCGCCCGGAGATGACTGGGAACTTAGGTTAACGAATATCTGGGAAGAAATTCTGGGCATCCGCAATATTGGAATCAAGCACAATCTATTCGATCTCGGAGCACACTCACTGCTCATCAGCCGGGTACTTACCCGAATTGAGCGGGAGTTCGGTCGACGACTGTCTTTCGCCTCGGTTTTTGGAGCGCCCACGATCGAGCAGCTGGCCGCTATGCTCCGCAATGCACTTGCAGCACCCAGCAGCTTTACCCAATTGGTGCCTATTCAGCCCGTAGGTTCCAAACCGCCCTTTTTTTGTATCGGCCATCGAATAGGCGGAGGATTTTTCTTTCGACCTCTTTCCGAACACCTCGGACCTGAGCAGCCGGTCATTGGTATCGAGTTCGATCCGGCCGTAGCGGAGCAGTTACAAATTCCATTCCCGTTAGAGAAATTGGCAGGGTACATGGCTCAGGCGATTCGTGCGCAACAGCCGGAGGGTCCCTATTTCCTTGGCGGGTTCTGCGAAAACGGGACGATGGCGTACGAAACTGCCAGGCAGTTGCTCCATCAAGGTCAGCAAGTCGGCTTGCTAGCCATCTTTGATGCGCGTAATCCTTCCTATCCGCCGGATTACTTTAATTTGCCTCCCAGCGGTCTACATCGAAAACGAGGGGTTCTTCTGCTGCGTAAGGTGTGGCGGGTGACCAGAGCGGTTGCGTATCGTTACGTAAAGACGGGATTACAGGATCTCTGGCTAGAACTTTGCATTCATACTTCAAATCTTTTTGCCAGGGACGCCCGAAAACAGGCCAACCGCCCAAGGGATGTCGATGAGATGTTCATGCTGGCGGTGGAACGATACAGGCCCAAGCGCTTCTCAGGCCGGGTGGCACTTTTCCGCGCGGATACCAAGATGGACCCAGACCTAAGCGGATGGCGTGACGTTATCACCGGTCCGCTGGAGGTACATGAGGTTCCCGGGAACCACATGGGAATGTTTTTTGATCCTCACGTGAGCTACCTGGCGCGCCTACTCGCGACATCCATCCGAGAGGCAGGCGCGCCTGCACCTCGCGGTAATGACAACAAGTGATCGATTTCGATTCTACCGCCAGTCGTTCTACGAAACCGAAGACCCTAGGCAGCGAAGAAGTTGACGTCTGGTGCGCGGACCTGAGAATCGGTTCGTCGGAACTTTGCCAGATGGAGAAAAATCTCTCAGCCGATGAGCACGATCGCGCAGGTCAATTCCACTTCCCAAAAGATCGGCGGCGCTTCATCGCCGCGCGAGGAATACTTCGGGATATCCTCTCACGGTATTTGAGATGCCCGGCCACAGCGCCTCGTTTCTGTTATACGCACTTTGGAAAACCGCATCTTGCACCTCAATTCACTTCTGACGGTTTGCAGTTCAATCTCTCGCACTCGGAGGACCTCGCCTTATATGCGGTCACGTACCGAGGGGAAGTTGGGGTCGACCTCGAGCGAATAGACGCAAAGCACGTGGAAGCTGGGGTGGCAGAGAGATTTTTCTCGCATGATGAACGGACCAAAATTATTTCTCTTCCTGAGAAAGCGCGAATTGCCGCCTTCTTCGATATCTGGACCCGCAAAGAAGCATACGTAAAGGCTCGCGGCGGTGGCTTACAGATCCCACTCGAGAGCTTTGATGTTTCAATGGACCTGGTGCGGTCGGCATGCTCCTGCGAAGACGAACGCGCTTGGACGTTGCGGTCGCTCGCGGTCAGTCCCGCCTATGCTGCGGCAATCGCGGCAGAGGGAAGGGACTGGCGACTCAGGTTCTGGGAATGGCACATGCCGCCTGCTGAATGACCGTACGAAGTATTGAAGTCACCGCGTCCACCTTGTCATCGGCGGGCAAAGCGCAAGGCGCGAAAGTGTGGCGAAACGCCACTCCAGTTCGAATCCAATCCGCTCCGCCAGCCAGTCTGGCTTTTTCTCTCTCCCGGTGGCGTTCTGCCCGAAAACTCGATTTTGTCGCCCAGAACGCGCGAATATCGCATGGACAAACATCCAATATTTTGGATCAAACGGACAGCGGGCTTGGCAATCTGCTTCTATTTCTCCGAGGCACGGTCGGGTAGTCGATTCGGACCCAAACCGTCTTTCCCCGCACCCTTTGCTGTTGGAGAGATATCTTTCTTGGCTTCCCCTCTTATTGAACTTATCAGCATTTAGTTGCGACAGGTGTGTTTCAGCCGCCCGTCCGGGGTAAGGGAGTCACGGGGACGTCAAGCCACGCCACACGATCTGCATGCAGCGCAATTACCGCATCGTCCTGGATTAGTACAGCCCCCTAACTGCTCGTTCCCCTGTACCAGATTGTCCCGTCGGGACAGATGCGGTGTACCGATCACGGGAATAAGTTGTGGCGGTCCCCGCCACCGGGCGCATTGAACCGGGAATGGCGTATTTCTCGATTTCCATGCCCCGTCGCGTCCCGGGTATTTGAGTCCAAACATTCCAGACATTCCAGATGGGACCGGTGACCGCCGGCGTCGCTATGCGGCCGACCATACGCGGTCTCTATCCTCAGGAACAAGTTCGTATGAAACTGCGTATCGTAGTTGTCTTGGGTCTGATCCTATCTACCAGTTCGGCAGCGTTACTCTCGGTTAACGCCGGTGGCTACGCCGGCAGGCCATACCTCGGGTCGCCGGTTTCGTTGCCGGGTGTCCTAGAAGCAGCAAACTACGACTTGGGCGGCCAGGGCGTGGCGTACAACGTTTTGAGCAGTGTGAACCAGGGCGGGGCCTATCGCACATCGGAGGCTGTCAGCCTGGAGCAAACGGGAGATTCTACAACATCCGCGTCCGGTGATGCTTATGATATGGGGTGGATCAACCCAACAGAGTGGGAGAATTACACAGTTACTTCGGCTGGCGGCCCATTTACAGCGTCCATTAGAGTTGCGGCCAACGGCCCCGGCGGAACGTTCCATCTTGAGTGCCCGACGGGAACAAAGATAACCGGAGAGCTGACGATACCCAATACAGGCGGTTGGCAAACCTACACTACACTTACCGCTCCAGTTACACTTCCGGCGGGTAATCAGGTACTTCGCGTTGTGTGGGACACGGCACCCTCGGGTTTTGTCGGCAATCTTCACTGGATCCAGATCAGCAGCACTTCAAACGTTGGGCAGGCACCTGCGATCACGTCACAACCTGCGCCGCAGACGGTTAGCGCAGGGCAGACGGCCACCTTCAGCGTAATTGCCTCTGGCACCGCTCCATTGCTTTATCAGTGGCGCAAAAACGGGACGGTCATCAGCGGAGCCACGGGCGCAACCTATACGACGCCGGCTACGACTGCGGGAGACAATGGATCAGGCTTCAGCGTGGTGGTATCTAATTCGTTTGGCAGCGCAACCAGTTCGGCGGCGTTACTCTCGGTTAACGCCGGTGGCTACGCCGGCAGGCCATACCTCGGGTCGCCGGTTTCGTTGCCGGGTGTCGTAGAAGCAGCAAACTACGACTTGGGCGGCCAGGGCGTGGCGTACAACGTTTTGAGCAGTGTGAACCAGGGCGGGGCCTATCGCACATCGGAGGCTGTCAGCCTGGAGCAAACGGGAGATTCTACAACATCCGCGTCCGGTGATGCTTATGATATGGGGTGGATCAACCCAACAGAGTGGGAGAATTACACAGTTACTTCGGCTGGCGGCCCATTTACAGCGTCCATTAGAGTTGCGGCCAACGGCCCCGGCGGAACGTTCCATCTTGAGTGCCCGACGGGAACAAAGATAACCGGAGAGCTGACGATACCCAATACAGGCGGTTGGCAAACCTACACTACACTTACCGCTCCAGTTACACTTCCGGCGGGTAATCAGGTGCTTCGCGTTGTGTGGGACACGGCACCCTCGGGTTTTGTCGGCAATCTTCACTGGATCCAGATCAGCAGCACTTCAAACGTTGGGCAGGCACCTGCGATCACGTCACAACCTGCGCCGCAGACGGTTAGCGCAGGGCGGACGGCCACCTTCAGCGTAATTGCCTCTGGCACCGCTCCATTGCTTTATCAGTGGCGCAAAAACGGGACGGTCATCAGCGGAGCCACGGGCGCAACCTATACGACGCCGGCTACGACTGCGGGAGACAATGGATCAGGCTTCAGCGTGGTGGTATCTAATTCGTTTGGCAGCGCAACCAGTTCGGCGGCGTTACTCTCGGTTAACGCCGGTGGCTACGCCGGCAGGCCATACCTCGGGTCGCCGGTTTCGTTGCCGGGTGTCGTAGAAGCAGCAAACTACGACTTGGGCGGCCAGGGCGTGGCGTACAACGTTTTGAGCAGTGTGAACCAGGGCGGGGCCTATCGCACATCGGAGGCTGTCAGCCTGGAGCAAACGGGAGATTCTACAACATCCGCGTCCGGTGATGCTTATGATATGGGGTGGATCAACCCAACCGAGTGGGAGAATTACACAGTTACTTCGGCTGGCGGCCCATTTACAGCGTCCATTAGAGTTGCGGCCAACGGCCCCGGCGGAACGTTCCATCTTGAGTGCCCGACGGGAACAAAGATAACCGGAGAGCTGACGATACCCAATACAGGCGGTTGGCAAACCTACACTACACTTACCGCTCCAGTTACACTTCCGGCGGGTAATCAGGTGCTTCGCGTTGTGTGGGACACGGCACCCTCGGGTTTTGTCGGCAATTTTCACTGGATCCAGATCAGCAGCTCCTCTGGCGGCACTGATACTGCCTGGGTCATCAGTCCGGTTACCGACTCTATAAGTGGGCCGTACCCGATGACAATTCAATATCATGCGGTGGGAAACATCACTGGGCGCGACGTTACCGGATCGGTCACATGGACAAGCTCCAATCCGCCTTTGGTTTCTATTGGTGCGGGAGGGCTGGCGTTGATCGTGGACCCAGGATCGGCGGGTATCACTACTGTCACGATTACGGCTACTAAATAAGGAACTGGAGAAATGAAATGGATTTCGCGGTGCTGATGATACGAGCGTTGTTTGCCACCTTGAGCACCGCAAGCGTCTCCACTGGCGTCAGAAAGGTCATTTGTCCGCATCTGGGGCGACTCTGGCGCATTTTCCTGGTGGTGGTGGGAACTACCGCTCGCTTTTCCAGGAGCGTGTCTCAAGGCTGGCTACAGCGCTGGCCACTTTAGTTCCTTCTTTCGGGTTGCCAACTAACTATCAATCGTTCTGCCATTGGAGCACCAGTTTTGGTTGAGAGCCTTTCCAATAAGCGTTTCTGCTCGATGGTCAGGCAAACGTTGGTTCTTAGTTTTGGCATGACCGCTAGCATATGCCATTAGGTGCCTATGTGTACCTTACGATGCGAAGAAACCATTCCCTTGACCATCCGGGTCAACCGGCAAAATGTCCCCCCAAGCCCCTACAGACCGTCCCCCTGTAAGGGCCCAAATGGAAGCATGGGCTGAGTCGTTACTGTCGATCAGACCGAAACCTGAAAGGAGAACAAGAAAATGTCATTCCTCGCGTGGATCGTCCTGGGGCTAATAGCGGGCCTTATTGGAAGCAGGATCGCCAACAAGAAAGGAGAAGGATTGATACTCGATATCATATTGGGGATCGTGGGAGCCGTGGTCGGCGGCTGGCTTTTCACCAGGTTCGGCGCTGCTGGCGTGTCAGGCGTAAATCTCTATAGCATTCTTGTTGCGGTGATCGGTTCCGTGGTTGTTCTAGTTCTCTACCATGCAATCCGCCGAACAGCCTAGCACCAGAGTGGGTTTCCTTTTTTATCATTGTCCGGTTATACGCAAGCAGAGCTCGACAAGGTCGCACTGCGTTTAAATCAGCGACCCAGAAAGACTTTGGGTTTTGAGACTCCGGCAAGTAGACTTCGCGCTAGTGTTGCAACATCGCCGTACATTGATAGTAATCGTGTGAATAGAGGGGCCAAATAAAGCCGAAAATTAATTTGACAAAAGGGGTGACGGCGAACGATCCTGTTGCCGCTCAAGGCGGTCCATAACACCACAGAAAGGAAACGACAAATGCCTGATCATGATCTAAAAGGTTTAGAAGCTGAATTGCGGAGCATTTCAGGATTCTCGGACGAATTGGCTAAAATCATCTATCAGAAGGGCTACACTACACCACGAGAGTTTACCTTGGTGAATGCGGCGGTCCAGGCGATCGCTGCGCAAATGAAAACGCTTGTTACCGTGAGCAAAGAAATCGTCGGACAGGCCCACTCTCAATCCGCGTAGGCCGACTCTTCAGCTCGAAACTTGGGCAAAATCCATACGTGGAGCGGATTCGTCGCGAGTGCCTCGACAACATCATTGTGGCCAACCAGAGGCATTCGCGGCGAATCCATCGCACGGCCAGTTTAAGACCCGCCCCATCTAAGAGCGGCGGAGGTAATAAATACGACACAGTCCGTAGTGCGGTCGAGCACCCGTGATTCCAATTGAAAGTTAGCCTCCTCAAGAGCTGTTTCAGCCTGTTTGCGCGCCGTAATGTTCCGCGCGATTTTCGATGCCCCTATAACCTGGCCTTTTGTATCGACGATGGAAGAAACCGCCAATGAGATGTCCACCAGCGTGCCGTCTTTGCAGCGCCGGGTTGTCTCATAAGGTGCGATGGACTTTTCACTGCGGAAGCGTTCAAGTATGCTCGCCTCTTCATCGAGCCGATCCGAAGGTATGAAAAACGTGATCGGCTGACCAATTGCTTCCCCAGCAGAATACCCATAGAGCCTTTCCGCTCCACCATTCCAGCTGGTAATAACACCAACCAGATTTTGGCTGATGATGGCGTCTTCCGAGGACTCCACGATGGCCGCGAGTTGCTTCACAGTGTCAACGGATGCCACAGCCTGGTAGGCAGCCGAGGCAAATCGGGACAGGCTGACAAGCTGCCGCCTGTCCTCGCCGTCAAACTTTCGGCGATCGTCGTGGGCGACCGCCCAAAGGGTACCAACTGCTTTCCCTTCGACATAAAAAGGGACCAGCAGGCACTCTTCGACCGGGGGAGTCACGGGTTGGAAGTAGGTATAAAGCCGTTCAGGATGCGTGAACAGTAGCGGGCAGTTGCGATCAAGCACTTTGGCCCTTCGCGTGGGCTTGCCCACTCACCGGCACTGCAACAAACACTTCTTTTGTACAGTCGGAATTCTCGTGGGATCTATGCGGGCAGCGAAGGACTTGGTGCGTCTCTTTCGAAGGGCTTTTGTGCAGTGTATGCCAGTACTAAGACCCGGGTACCGGATTAAATAGAGCGGACGAGCCATTGAGGCGGCCGTAGCGCGCTGCGAGACTGCTCGACGGGTTGAGCCGCATCCCACCACGGGGACAACGGCTCCGAATTTTGATCGGAGCCGTCTTGGGGGAAGAGCGGCCCAGCCCCCCAATCGAAAAACTTGCCTCCGCCCTTACTTTCGCCGTAGCTATCTCTCCGCTCGCCATCCGTCGTTGTTCGGATCCAGCATGGTCAAGCTGAATTTCTCAACAGGAGCGTCGCTGCGCGATTTTTTACACCGTCCGCAGGCAGTTTGGTTTGTGGGGTCCGATTTCGGACCGCGTGAAAACACTTCCTGAGCACCACGACGTGGGCCGCGCGGTGTCTGCAGGGGATGAGGGGAAACTGCTTCTGGCGGCCGGCGCAAGCCGCTCGCCAGGTATCTTGCCCCTGCTTGTTTTGTCGCTCGATTCAGGTATGCGCGCCTCCGAGGTGCAGAATTTGAGGCACAAGGACTTGCGGCTTGAGTGGAAAAATGGCGACATCGCGAGTGGGGAGTTAATCGTGTCCAAGAGCAAGACGGCTGCGGGTACGGGCAAAGCTCATACCGCTTTCGCGACGCGCGCGTGCTTGCCTGACTTTGTGGCTCTCACATTTCCCGCAGGCCAATGCGGAGAGCTATGTCTTTCCGTTCCACAAGATGGGATTGGCAGGCAACGAACGGAAGCCAACGATGTACGACCTGGATATGAGCCGTCCAACAGGCTCGTGGCGCAAGGCGTGGCTCGACGCGTGTAAGGCCGCGGGCGTGCGGTATCGCTGGCACGATCTCCGGCATACGTTCGTCTCTCGACTCGCCGAGAGCCCCGCAATCGGTGAGCAGACGATCCGGGCGCTTGCGGGGCGCTTGCGGGGCACGTCAGCCGCCAGATGCTCGAACAGTACAGCCATATCCGCTCGCAGGCCAAACAGGCCGCAATCCGCACGCTCGAAGAGCAGTCAGCCGAGCCGATTTTGGAGGAGACAGGGCACAAAAGTGGGCACAGTGACGCGAGCGCAAATGCGGATGCTCAACCTAACTCGCTGAAAACAAATGGTGGGCCCGCAAGGATTTGAACCTTGGACCAACGGATTATGAGTCCGCTGCTCTAACCGCTGAGCTACGGGCCCCGCGATTTGTAACCAGTTGATTTTATATCCATTTGAACGAATTCGATGGAAGAATCGAATACCCTAAAATGGTGCATTGTAATAAATTTGTAATACTTAGTGGCGAATGCTCCGCACTTTTCGGTTGGAAGTTGTATTAGTCAAGGGAGATTCCTTGCAGGTTTGGATGACTGAACGAGTTCGCGAACTCGTTCAGCGGGGGTCTTTCCTCTCAGTGCCAAATGGGGTCGATCGTCGTTGTATTCAGTTTCCCATTGCTTGAGTTTTCGAGCCAAATCCCTTTTATGTTTGAAATGCCCTCCCGGTAGAACTCCTCAGAGCCGGTCTTGTGGCTTCGCTTGACCTTGCTATTCACCTCCGGGCAGCCCTGCGCCAATCAGACTTGGCGTTTGCCTTCTCTGACATTGACTGCCCGTGGACAGCTTGGTCAAGGTAGGAGGTAACAGCAGACCTCCCGAACCGAAAGCGGAATCTAGGCATGATCCCACTCGTTTCCAATTCTCCCTTTTCCTCGCCGTCCTGGGAATATTCTACTGACACAGCCAGCTTCTTTGAAGCCGGTTACCCGGCAGCCGTCCTACGCTGCAGGAATGCACATGCCGGTTCTTTTGTTTCCGCCTACTTGTTGAAAGTCGCAGGATGCTTGCATATCTCCGGTGTACTGGTTTTTAGCTATGGCCGTGACCTTGACGTGATATTTCTCATCCTTTTTGGCATTAGGCACGTCGAGGACGACCGCCCCGATCTTCGCCTGGCCGTAGGCGCCGATGTATTGGTTGTTATCTTCGCTTTGGATCGTAATGTCGTATTCTTTGCCGACTTGGGCATCCTGTGCAATTGTCGGCAATGCCAGGCCCAACACCGCAATACTCATTAGCAGGAATTTACGCATAGAACCTCCAGGAAGAATGATCGAACGCGGTCATGATATAAGAAATATACCAATCCGCTCCTATGTTTCTTCGATGAGTCATTGAATGTCTACTTGGAATTCGCGTCTTCACTGACACCGAACGAAGGTTTGCCGATCAGGCTCATATAGCGAATCATCTCGGAGGGCACACAGATCTGCTCTTCTGCTTCCTGATCCGGGATCCACCTGTATTCGTTCTTCGAGAGCACAAACGACTTCGTATAGATTGCCGGATCGTCGACCGTCACCACCATCTGCAAATGATTGTAGTTCACGCGGGTGTAGCGTTCCTGTATGTGTGCGTTGACGCTATGCGGGTGTCCATCCCTATCAAGCCAACTTTGGTCGTTGAGCCCGGTTGTATCGATCACCAGTGTGTAATCCCCGTCCCAGTGGCCCACCGAATATCCATACCAGCGTGACGCCACGCCATCCTTGGTGTCGAAACTGTTGGGCAACTCGTGGCCATCCATCCACACATACCGCCATATCCTCTGGTACTGATGAAGCACCGCAATTCTGTTGGGCATGGTAGCGAACGCCAGCCCTCTGGTCTCGAACACCAGATTCCGCGGAATCCCCAGTGGGTCGCACGTGTTCATGGGGTCATTGGAATGCCCCGTGCCGACGAAAGGTTCGGCCTTATTGAGGCTGGCTAGCTTCTGGCCCTGCGGCGTCAGAGGGGGCACTGGTTGGCGTTCGGGCACCAGGTTTCCCGCCCAAGATCCACTCACATCGTGTACGGGCGCCGGCCCCCCGGGCGTGGGATCAGGCTTCAATTTGTTTCCGTTATATAAGCTCTCCTTAGTGCCAGCCTTACTTGCTTGGCCGATTGCCACGGACGAAAAAGCGACCGTGACGGCCAGCCCCATGATGGATCCGACGAGCGCCTTCCGCATTTGTATATTCCCCCCTCTTCGTCTAAACGCCCCTCGTCGTCCAGACGTAGAAATTCGAGGCGAATTCTGCCACCCGAAACACTCGACCACAGCAAGTCGGCGAAGCGATCGCCGAATTCCTTGCGGCCGGCGGCCTGATGTTCTCACTTCGGCCTCCGACAGAATCAGTTGAACCAATATGGCGTTTGCGCCGACCACTCGCTGTTGGGATATCGCGTGTGCAGCAGCGTAAACGCCTGCTTGGAATCATCTCCCGAATCGGCGTCGGTGCATCCAATTCGCGTCGTGACGACGACCAAATGCAATGCTTCAGGCACGCGCGGATCCGCCGGGTGTGCCTTGGCCCAGGCGATGACTTGCTGGCCCAGCCAGGTGGGCGCGCCGCCGGATTGAACGATTGAGGCCCATTCCTTTTCCACCGTTTGGCGATCCGCGGCACCTATAAATTGCGGAGAGGTGATCTCGCCACCGGGATAAAGAATGCTGAGCGGACCGCCGAGTCTCGCGTACATTCCGTAAAAGTTCTGGGAGCCGTTCTTCCCGTAGGCGAACGTGCCGGCTCCGGGGGAAGGTGGCTCAAACGTACACCACCAGTTGTCGCGGAGCTCGTCGATCTTTCCATCGGCCGTTTGGCGACCCACTCCCGCATACACATAAGGATGCAACTCTGGGTGGTGCAGGATTAGGAAGATAGCCGCAAACTTGCGCTCGGAGGCGGACGACGCCTCGTTGTACATCTTGAGCCCTGGGGCGATGTCCGGTGCCAAGGAAGACAAGATCGGCACGAGCTGCCGGGCGGCTTGTTCTTGGTTGAGCATGACGGCTCGCACCCATGCGGCCTGCGCAATCTGGCGCCTTAGATCGTTGCGAACGGACGAAGTCGCGGCGGCTCTTGCCAGCAGTTGGGTAGGAATCGCCTGCGTCAATACCTCGGCAGCGTCGGCATCAAATTCTGAGACCAAGTCATTCGTCGGAGGGTAGCTCTCTACGCTGATGGGCTGGCGTGGGGCGAACTCTAAGAATTCGTTTAGATTCACCGCCAAATGCATGCGCAACGCCGAGAACAGGTTTCGCGCGGAGGCAGGCATCTGGTCCGGCGGCATTCTGAGAACTGCGGCCACATCAATGCGCGCTTGCGCATCTTTCCCTTGCGCCGCCAGCAGACGATCCCGATGAAAAGCAACGGTCAGGTAAGCCGGCGAATTCGCCGGGATACTAGACGAGGAATCGAGAAGCGCGGCGACCTGAGGCGTATCAGGCCGGGCATAAGTCAGCGCCGCGACCAACCAGGGAAGCGACTTTGTCCGTTGCCAGCGAGATACGCGAAGTTCTTCCGTGTCCCTACCCAGCGCGAAGGAATAAATCCAATCGGCCAGCGCGCTCTGTTGGCGCAGCGGTTCCACTTTTGCCTCGGGGCGGGCCCTCCTGATCAGTTTCGTATAGTCGTCAAGGTTTCCCTTGAGCGTCTCAGGAGAAGTGCGGAGCTCGATGGCGTTTGACAATTCCACGAGGCGCGCATCTGGATTCAGCCGGAACTCGACTAGTCCGCGCAGGCGCTCGGCGCCGTTCTTGACGGAGCCGAACGCAGGGTCGGCAATGATCTTTCTGAGTTGAGCATCGGCGGCGGCATAGCTTTTCTGCCGATCGACCGGGTCGTCGGTGCCGAGCGAAGCCGCGCGAATGTCGCATCGCGCGGCTACGAGGCCTGCGGTGGCCTTCCAAGGTGAGGAGGAGTCCCCGGAAATCACTAAAAACCTTTTTTTTGCTTCGTCCCAATCGCCAGCATAGAAGTAGGCCGCGGCGATTTGGTAGTCGCGATCCTTGCGGATAATGGGCGGGAGGCTAGCATCGGCTGCCGCAGGAAGGACAGGGTTCGCGGAGTCGCCGGCATTGCAGTTTCTGAAGACGGCAGCCTGTGCTTCTGACCAACTTGCCAAAGCTCCGCTCGCAGGTCCGAATTGTTGCGACCGGTCGGCGCGAGTCTTCTCGGCGGTCTGAAGAGCGTCGTCAAGACAATTGCGATAGCTCTCGTAGCCGCCACCTGTGGTTGCGTAGCCGGCAACTGCGGTCTGGCCGCCCTGTGGATTCAAATACTGATCCCAAAGGGCCACCAATTGCTCCTGCTCGGACGCATCGAAAGCTCGACCGGAAAAATATCGGTAGGCTACTGCTAGGTAGGACAGCGAATAGCTCGGCTGAACGACGCCCAATCGCCCGGCAGCGAAGTCATCAGACGAATCGGGATGCGTTCCCTCGATGAAAGTAGTTTCGGGGAAAAAAGGACCGCACGCAACTGCTACAGTCACGATAAACAGCAGCGCGAGCAGTCCAGCCAAGCACACCCGCACTAATCGTTGTGCCATTGCTCTACTTCCCTGGTGACTGTGTCTGCGTCTTGCTTCGCCCAGGATTGGGGAGAAAAAACGTAGACGCGTCTCGCATGCCAGCCAGCCGAGTGGGGCTGAATCGCTCCGTTGAGGAGCACTCGCGAAAAAGGCTCATCGGTCGAAACGCCCAGGCTGGAACGGCACAGGTGCGAACTGAAGTCTTTGCCTGATTTTAAGTAGGAAGCGACGTTCGCTCCATCGGGACCCATCCGAAAGAGCATGGGTACGGCCTCGTCAATCGTGCCCGGCGGCAACCGATCGAGCCAGTTGTCCCCCATGCACCATGAAGTCAGTGCCGTAATCGAAAGCGGCATACCCTTCGGTATTCGTGCGCGCAAGTCTTCGAGCAGCGCTCCATAAAATCTCCGTTCACTCCGCGAGGCGTCGAAATCAATCTGAAGAGCTGCCACCTTGGGCAGACGCGCCGCATCCGCAGCCAGAGCGGCGACAAGCTCGCGCTGGGCGTCGGTATAGGCGAAAGTGGGAGACGCGGCCGCCTGTGAGAGTTCCTCCGTGACTGGCCGATGCCACAAATCGTTCGAGCTTTCAATCCTTACAACAGCGATCAGTGGCGCCCCTTCGGCCACCCTCAGCGGCTGTAAACGCGGCCGCAGGTAGACGCCGGGATCGCCCGAAGTTTCATTTCCCGCTGGCAGCGACCGCAGTTCGATCGTGCGTGCCAGAAAGGCTACACCCTGCCCGCGGCGATCGAGGAAGCGCAAGTCCTCCGGCCGCTCCCAAGCCCAGAACACAACGTGCGGCGAACCTATTACATCTGACTGCTCTGCTCTAGGGGTGAAATATCCGTCTACCCGATCGCGACTAGCCTCCCTGTCATTCAACCGGAGTATTAAACCGAACAGAGCGATGGCAACTAGCAGGGCGAAGGAAATAGCGGCAAAACTAGCCAAAGAATACCGGGTCAGCACTCGCTGGCGGCAGAGAAACAGCATAGCTAAAGCCTTAGCGGGACCTCCGCATTAAGCGCCCATCTAAAAGACGTAGTATACCCGAGGCGCTTCCCAATCGAGGGAATCGTTCTTCCTCGCGCTTTCTTTCAGCCTGGAAAACCGCCAGGGTTCGCCTCAGAAATGTGATCGGACCCCAGTTAATTTTTTCCGAATGCTCGAAAGGAAATTCTTTCGAACTAGACCGAGGCTGCTACACAGGCAAATTGCCTTTACTTTCCTTGCCTCGGGCGCTACTTTCTCAGTCCAGTTCCAGTATGTTGACCGAGGCGGGAGTGAAGAGTGTGCGCCGCCTAGTCCGCGCGGTCAGCGAAGTGCTCATCCTCGACCACACTCTGCAGATCGCCGCGCCGGTCCATGCATCTTCATTTGAGCGGGAAATAATGAGCAAGCACGCATGCAAGTGACGCCAGAACGCTGGCAACAAGTCAAGAAAGTCCTTGCCGCTGCTCTGGAGCGCGAACCGGCGGCGCGGGAAGCCTATTTGGATCAGGTTTGCGCGGAGCCAGCGATGCGGCGCGAGGTGGAGTCGCTGATCGCCGCGCACGAACGGGGCGACACCAGTTTCATAGAGCATCCGGAAATGGAGCGCCGTGCATTGAAGAGCGGCACGAAACTCGGTCCTTACGAAATCCTTGCGCTCTTGGGAGCAGGCGGGATGGGCGAAGTTTATCGGGCACACGATCCGCGACTGGACCGCGAAGTAGCGCTCAAGGTTCTCCCCGCAGGGATGTTCGCGGACGAGGCATCGCGCCGCCGTTTCGGCAAAGAAGCTCTCGCGCTGGCCAAGCTCAATGATCCACACATTGCCGTCATTTATGACGTTGGCAAAGAGCTCGGCGTGGACTATCTCGTGATGGAATGCGTGCCCGGTCAGTCTCTGGCCGAGAAGCTGAAATCGGGATCGCTGCCTGAAAAGGAAGTTGCATCGTTCGCCGCACAGATCGCTGACGCGCTGGAGGAAGCGCACGAGCACGGCGTCATACATCGTGATCTCAAGCCCGGCAACATCATGGTCACGCCCAAAGGGCAGGTGAAGGTGCTCGACTTCGGCCTGGCCAAGCTGCTGCGCCCCGTGAGCGACACGATGACGACGGAAACCCTCACCGAAACGCAGGGGCGTGCCGGCACACTGCCCTATATGGCTCCCGAGCAGTTGACCGGTGATCCCGTCGATGCACGAACGGACATTCACGCGCTGGGTGCCGTGCTTTTCGAGATGGCTGTTGGCAGGCGTCCATTCCAAGAGGACTCAACGCCACGGCTGACCGAGGCGATTCTTCATCAGGCGCCCGTGTCGCCGCGGGCACTCAACTCGCGGGTGTCGCCAGAGCTGGAGCGAATCACTCTCAAGTGCCTGGAGAAGTCGCCCGAGAATCGGTACCAGTCGGCGAAGGAAGTGCAAGTGGATTTGCGCCGACCGAGCGCGCCTGCGATCACCTCTGCGCATGCGAAGGCTCAGCCGTGGTGGCGTCGCAGGGCAGCATTCGGGATTGCTGCGGTTGCCTTGCTGGCTTTGCTGGCGGCTGCGGGCTGGCTTTACAGATTTGCCGGGCGAGGAGAAGCGATCGACTCGGTGGCCGTCTTGCCTTTTGTGAACGGTAGTGCCGATCCGGACACGGAGTACCTGAGCGACGGAATCACCGAGAGCCTCATCAACAGCCTGTCCCAGTTGCCCCATTTGAAAGTAATGTCACGAGACTCCGCCTTCCGCTACAAAGGAAAAGAAACGGATGCTCAAGCGGTGGGACGCGCGCTAGGTGTTCGAGCCGTCTTCAAGGGCAGAGTCACGCAGCGCGGCGAGAGTTTGGCCATCAGCGCCGAGCTGATCGATGCCCGCGACAACGCTCATATATGGGGACAACAGTACACGCGGAAGGCCACGGATGTCTTCGCGCTCCAGGACGACATCGCCAAGGAAATGACGACGGCACTGCGGATGCGCTTGACCGGCGACGATGAAAAACGCATGGCGAAGAGCTACACAGCGGACCCCGGAGCCTATCAGGACTATCTGAAAGGCCGATACTGGTGGAACAAGAGCACTGAGGAGGGATTTAACAAGGGCATCGAACAGTTTCAGCAGGCAATCGAAAAGGACCCCACCTACGCTCTGGCTTACGCTGGCTTGGCCGATTGCTACAGTTTCGATGCGACCTACGGGTTTGTTGCCCCGAAGGAAGCCTATCCGAGAGCCAAAGAGGCTGCGCTTAAGGCCCTGGAAATAGACGACACGCTCGCCAATGCTCACACCTCGCTAGCCTGGATCAAAACAGAATATGACTGGGACCGGTCGGGCGCCGAGAAAGAATTCCGGCGAGCCATTGAGCTCAATCCAAGTGATGCGAACGCCCACCGATTATATGGCGAGGCCCTAAGAAGCATGGGACGGGTTGAAGAAGCCATCGCGGAGTTCAAACGAGCCCTAGCACTTGATCCAACTTCGCTTATCAATAATATGGCTTTGGGAGCGGCGTTTCACTCGGCACGGCAGTATGACCAAGCGATAGAGCAATACCACAAGACAATAGAGATGGACCCAAACTTTCTTCCGGCGCACGATAAACTGGGAGCTGCCTATCTCCAAAAATCTATGTATAAAGAAAGTGTTGCCGAGTTTGAAGAGGCGGGAAGCGTGTCGGGGCTCGGATATGCCTATGCGGTGGCGGGCAGAAGGGTAGCGGCGCAGAAAGTGCTCGATCGATTGAACGAGATTTCGAAGCAGAAGTATCTTCCGGCGTCGCACATTGCCATGATCTACACGGGTCTTGGGGAAAAGGACAAGGCAATCGAATGGTTGGAAAAAGGGCTATGAGCAACGCTCTATAGGAGGTCCACCTGCGGGCATTAAAGTGGAGCCGGAGTTCGATCCGCTCCGCTCGGACCCACGCTTCCAGGACCTTCTGCGCCGCGTGAACCTCTCGCCGTAACCTAACATGCGTCGAAAAGGTTGTGTTTTGGCACACATTTGTGACAGATAGAACGGTTGAGCGCTCAAACAGTTAGGACCTCGCAGGCACAGCATGGTTTCGAACCGATAGTCCACATAATGGGATGGTCCGCCGCAGGAAGTGTGAAGCTGCAGCTTGGTTTCCACACGACACGCAGGATTCCGCTTTTCCGGTATATAAGTACGCTGCCGCCCCTGCGAGTCAAAATCCGCCGCCACCGCCGCCACCGAAGCCACCACCGGAACTCCCGCCCGAACTCCCGCCGTCACTAAAACCTGAGCCGCTCGTGGCGCCTGAGCTGCTCCCGCCACTCAAGCTACGCGGCGATGATGTCATCACGCTTCCTGCATGGCTCGACATCACGCCGAGGTCATTGACGAGGAGGAAGGGCTGAAAGCGGCTGCCGTAAGATCCCTGATACCACTGCGGTGGCTGCATGGCGATGCGTGCGAACGCCTGCACCCACTTTTTCTCGACGTGAAGCGCCATCGCATAGGGGAGATATTTCTCGAATAGCTCTGGCGTTTTTTCGAGCCGCTCAATCTGATCTGCTTCCACGCGTCCGAGGAAATTCTCGAAGCCAAGCACCTTCATGAACGTCCGAGCACCGGTAATCGTCCGAGCGGTCATGAGCCAGCCGAATCCCGAAATAATGATGCCGGTAAGGATTGCGGCCACAATCCACGACATTGGAGCCGTTCCTGTGGTTGCCGCCAACAGGAGCCCAACCGGAATCATAAGGAACCCAATGAGAAACCCCAAGGTCACAATGCCCCGCCGAAACGCGTCCGGACGACGGAGATAATAGCCGTCCCTCTTCAGCGTATCGAAGATGAGGTTGCGGATGACGGGCAGGTGAAGGCTAAAACGGTTTTGAAGGTCCGATAACGCAACCTCGGGCAGGGGGGCCTTTTCGGCCTCGGGGATTGCGTGAAAGGCCTCGGAATACTGTTTGGGGATCGTTGGATTCTGCTCTGCCTCCGTCATGGCCTTCGGGAGAGCGAGGACAGCGGAGGCAAGAGGGAGATTCTTGGTGACATCTTGCAACGCAGCCAGCAGCATAAGCGCCGGGTTCTCGGGGACGAAAATACCCCGAAGCATTTGTCGCTCGTGAGGCTTTAGACTGTTCCAATCGCCGGGCGGCTTCTTCGGATGAAATATATAATCCTTCATAAGGCCGAGCTGCGCATTTTCGTCTTGGCGTTCGATTGTGAGGTAGCCCTTCACAGCAAGGTCCACGAGCGTAGCAGTGATGTCGCGTATAGCAACTTTGTTGTCGACGAGCGTGCCGCACTCAGCGGGCGTGAGGTTGTCCGGAGGCTCGTACTGGACGGTGATCGCATCTCGTTCGGGGTCCCGCCCGCTTGTCCACCACCAATAGAACATTAGGACAAACACTCCGACGGGGATGAAAATCGGCCAATTGCTCCGCAGGATGAATAGGATCTTCTGGCTTGCGGTGAGCTCGTGAACAAATCCCTTGTCCCAACCCACGACGGCAGTGAGACCTTCGTGAAACTCAAGCGAGTGGGTAGAGCGAAACTCAACGAGATTGCTTCTCGATTCGACGTCTGCATCCTGAACGCGTGAACCAAATGGGCCGCTGTAGGAGATGGCATGAAGGCCTGTGACGCCGGCCGGGAGTTCGATCCGCGCGCTTGCATGCTCAATGGGGGCTTCCCATTCGTTGCCCGTCACGTTCCAGTAGAGCTCGTCGTGGTCGTCGAAGAAAGTCAGCGCATTGAGCACGCGATAGCGAAGGACGACCGTTCGCGTCGCATTATCCGGGTTGGACACATAGATTTTGAATTGTGTGTTGCGTCCTTGCCGGCTTCGTTCGTACTTGAGGGGTTGGCCGGCGTCATCCGTGACGCTGAGCGGCTCCAGAAAGAGTGTGTAGTTGAGTCCCTGCGGTGTTATGTACTCGACCGGGATCGTGCGGTAGATGCCATGCCAATTCGAGCCGATGAACTGCGCTTCGATGGTCTCAGTGACTTTGATCGTCCCGTCGGGGCTTATCACGACCTGTTCGTCGAAGTGTCGGATGACGATCTCCCGCGCCGCCAACGAGAGTGGGACTAGAAATGGCAGCAGGCAACACATGACGGCAAAGCGCAGGATTCGCGAGGCGTCGATTTCGCGCGGCCAGTTCCAGCAATTTCCGGCTTGTCGCTGGGAGCTAAACACCGAACCTCCGCGCGGGCAGTCTGGGGCGAGAGTTTCCATTTTGGGCCATCGTAGGCTGGACCTTAGGTCAAGTCAACGTCGGAGCTCGACGAAACAGAGCAGCGCACTGGCCGGAATTACTCCGAGGCGGGGAAGGGAGGCAACGAGCAGGCAGCCGGGTTCCGATTTTGTTAACGGAGCATTTAATCTTACGTAAGAAAGATTAGCGCTTGAGATGGCTGGACGAAAGGGCAGTCCGGGGCTCGGGTGTTTCCGATCCGCAGGACATCGAAGGGAAGATGGACCAGATTCTGGAAAAGCTGAGCCAAAGAATGCTCCCTATGGTACAGGCTCAACTCCGGGGCCTATAAAGTCAGTTCTCGAACGGTATCAGCAAGCGGAGCTTGACCGCGCAAGTCCAATTAATGCACGGTATCTCGTGGAAGTAATTCACCAGGCGAGGAGGCGGGTTGATGGCTGACGATCAGGGGGTATCGGCAAGAACAAAAGAGGCGCTGGATCTGGCTGCCAGGTGCTTCGAAACGGAGAGCAGCGAGGGGTACGAAGTTTTGAATGAACAGCTCGAACAACTCGAGAGCCTAGCGAGGGAAACCTTCCAGGCCCACACCGACTACAACACGCTCGTCAGCACGTTGGAACAGGGTAAGCCGCTCACGCCGGACCAATTGAACACGCTCAAGCTGTTGATCGTCGGCGACGCCGACTACTACTTGAAGTATGACGAGGAGTTCGACCGCTGTAAGAGTGAACTCAAAAGGATTGTAGACGAAATCCGCCGGCTGCCGTTGAGCGATCTGGATGTCGACGCGCTGATGCACTTGAGGGTGCTTTGCCACGAGGCCTCCAGTGTCCTCATGCCGACGAGCTACTATCTGGAGCAAAAGGAGCGCCTCCAGAAGTTTCAGGAAGCCACCCGCGGCCCCATTGAACGCGAGTCCGGTCAGACGCTCGCGCATATGATCAAGCAGATGATGGTCTCCGGCGAAATGTGAGACTGATTCGGAATCGAACTGCCTAGCAACTGCAAATCGCGGCTAGGCGGCGTCGCCAAATTCGAACGCAAGCTCTGCGTCGAGGGAACTCTTCGGGCTGGCCCCTTTCGGAGGGCGAGAAAAGCCTCAGTGGCGTCCGGCAAACGGCGTCCATGAAAAAAAGATTATGGAGGACTACGGAACTCTTTCAGTCCTGATGGAGCCGCCTAGCGCCATCGGATGCGAATCGTGGTTCGTCTGCCGTCGTCTAATAAAAAGCGATTTCCTCCTCTCCACAGCGCGAAATTGCGGCTAAATTGGATTAATTATACTTCAATCGGTAAGTGCAGTGTTCTCAGTCGTATTGAATTAGAAAAGGGTGTCTGTGCTCGCGTCAACTAATTCGTTCACCGAATTATTTTGATTCCCCTGAATTAATAACTTCGCCTTTAGAAAACCCAAATTGCCCGTGAGGAAAGGTAGGGCTTTTCTCACCATCACCATCGCCAAGTTAGCCGCTGTGTTTGCAATCTCGGCACGAGTTGAACCGGACCAGGCTTTTCTCACGTTGCCCGCCACGATACCGTGACTTAGATTCGCGTCGATGATTGTGGCCGCTTTGACGCCAAGAAAGTTTGAAGTGATATGGAAAATACTCAAGTCTTTCACCACTTGCTGACTCCAGAGGAAGCGGCGGAGATCCTGCGAGTCAAAGTGTTTTGGCTCTATCAGCTACCCGTCGCCGAAGCCCGATCGTAAAGCCGGCAGGACTGCTTGATCCAGTGCATTGCTGGAACATCGCAAAGGGCAATGTAGTCCGGATGCATTGCTTTTCTCTACGCGGAAAGGAACGGCGCTGTGTCGGAATAATCTGCTACGGAGTTTCCGGTAACTTCCGAGTGGCTGACTACACGCCCAGAGCCTCATATTTCGCTTCCCGCAACCATGTTGGCGTCGCACGAGCCGAAAGAGGCGGTGAAACAGCGTTTTAAGATAAAATCGGGCGAAGACGGCCGACCATTTCGAGCGTTTCAACGAGTTGCTATGCCTGGGCATTTTGTTTTTCCTGATCTCCGCGAGCTTTTTGCGAAGGCCAACGAGGAGAAGTCTGGTGACCGTTTAGCGGGACTTGCTGCGGGATCGGAAAGCGAACGCGTTGCAGCAAAACGCAAACTCGCTGATTTGACTCTCGCCGAAATTGTCCAGCAGCCTTTGATCGACCCCAGCGAGGACGACGTCAGCCGCCTCATTCTCGAAACCTTTAACCAGGAAGCGTTTGGGCCGATCAAGAGCCTGACCGTTGGTGAATTTCGCGAGCACATCCTCGACGATGCCACTCACCCAGCAGACCTCCTACAACTTGAGTGGGCCATCACCCCCGAAATAGCAGCGGCTGTGGCCAAGATCATGAGCAACAAAGACTTAGTTCTTGCCGCAGCCAAGATCCGGAATGTAACCCGGTGCCGGAATACGATGGGTGAGCCGGGCGTGCTAGGCATCCGCGTCCAACCTAACCACCCGGCCGATGACATCGGAGGCATCTTGCTCTCCGCCTTCGAGGGTCTTCTGTATGGCTGCGGAGATGCGGTGATCGGGGTCAACCCGGCGTCGGATTCGGTCGAGACCACGTGCGCGATTCTTCAAGCGCTACAACGCCTCGTCGATGTTTATCAAGTGCCGACACAAACCTGTTGTCTTGCACACATCAGTACGCAACTGGCGGCTTTGGATCGCGGTGCGCCGGTGGATCTTCTCTTCCAGTCTATTGCCGGAACGCAGGCTGCGAATCGCAGTTTCGGAATTACACTTGAGATGATTCGTGATGGACGCGAGCAAGTTCTCGAACATCACCGCCGCCGCGACATCCTCTGGAAGGGTGAGAACGTCATGTATTTTGAAACCGGCCAAGGCAGCGCTCTTTCCGCGGAGGCGCACCACGGAGTGGATCAACTCACTCTGGAAGCGCGAGCCTACGGGCTCGCGCGATGCTTCGATCCATTTCTCGTAAACAGTGTCGTCGGTTTCATCGGCCCCGAGTACCTCTACGACGAACGCCAGATCATTCGCGCTGGCCTCGAAGATCACTTCATGGGCAAGCTCCTCGGTCTGCCGATGGGCTGTGATGTCTGCTATACAAATCATGCGGAAGCGGACCAGAACTCAGCCGACAATCTGCTGCTGTTGCTTGGTGTGGCCGGATGCAACTACTTCATGGGGGTTCCCTGCTCCGATGACGTGATGCTGAACTACCAATCGACGAGCTACCACGATGCACTCGCGGTAAGGCGCCTCTTCAAGCTCAAACCCGCGCCGGAGTTCTTGACATGGCTGGAGGCAAAAGCCATCTATCGCGATGGCGAGCCCGCACTGCTTGAGACTCCGCAGCGGCGCCAATTGATGAAGGGTCTGGAGTCCTCTCTGCCGGAGCTGCTTTGATGACAGATGAGCGGAACAAATCCCTGGTCGCTTCTGATCTGTCAGAGCACTTGCGGAAGATTCGAGCCCGGACTCCGGCCCGCATTCTGACAGGAAGAGCCGGAGCCGCCTACTGCACGAAAGTGCAACTTGAATTGCGTGAAGCTCATGCCGCCGCCCGGGACGCCGTCCGCGCCGAAATGGATCTGACGAGCGCATTCGGCGGAGCGTTTGTTCGCCACTGGGGGCTCTTCGAAGTTCAAACCCGAGCCACAGGGAAAGATGAATATCTGCTGCGGCCCGATCTGGGCCGAAACTTTGATGAAAGCTCCCGGGTGAAGATTCAAGAACACTCCTTCTGCGGCTGTGACTTGCAAATCGTCATCGGGGATGGCTTGTCCGTGCCTGCCGTGTCTAGGCAGGTGCCAGCATTACTGCCTCTCCTTTATGTAGGCGCTGAGTCTGCGGGTTGGAGAATAGGTCGCGCATTCGTGATCCGCTACTGCCGCGTTGGCATCTTGAACGAAATTGGCGAATTGCTTGACCCTCGCGTCGTGGTACTCCTTATCGGTGAACGCCCCGGCCTGGCTACGGCGGAAAGCCTTTCGGCGTATATGGCCTACCGCCCCCGCCCAAGTCACTCAGATTCGGACCGGAACCTAATTTCAAACATCCATACGCGAGGCGTAAATTCAGCGGCCGCCGCAGCCCGTATCCTGAATTTGGCCGCGCAAATAATGACCGCCGGCGCCAGTGGTTGCACCGTTAAGGAAGGCTGCAGCATATAAACTGGATACATGATTTTTCCTGTCACCCTGGCGATTGTTCCCGAATTGACGGCGCACTCTAACACGACCGAATTGCTTCCGGATCGCCCACGATCCTCCGGGAAGACGAAGTAGTTTAGCATCGGCGCAAATCGCAGAGCATTAACTGGCCAACTCCGGCACCTTCCCCGCAGGCTCGAAATCAGGATAGGCAAGCACGCCCACCTGTGTCCCATCTAGGCCCTTGAGTTCCTCTTCTGCGGTCGGCCGGATCGGAATGATCAAATTGCTGAATTTCATCGATACATACATGACGACGAAGGCCCAAGTAATCAAGACCGAAACGTCGATGAGCTGCATGAGCAGTTGACCGGATCCACCGCCATAGAAGGTAGTCGCATGAACTCCGAGGGGATAAGGGTTGACGACATTGAAGAATATCCTGGCTATGTCACCTTCTATTGCCTGGATTCTGACGGTTATGGCATCGAAGTCTATTGGGAATAGACATACAGATGAGCCTTGGAAACCGATTTTTAGGCGGAGCCGTGTATTGCTCCCCGCTAAAACGGACACGTCAGTTTTGATAGATGCAGGTCTCCAAGCAGGAGGCAACATGGGATCGTGAAGACGACAAGATACTCGATGCGATCGGACTGGACGGAATGCGGCCGCACCGCGTGAGAGTGGAGAGATTCGGTGTGCCAATCAAGCTTTTCGGCTAATGCGGATCCCCGAAAAACAAGGAGGAAGCGCCGTTTTCTCCGCTGCCCACCGGGCTTATGTCGATGAACACGAACTGGTTCGGCCCGATAACGTAGAATGCCAATGTCTCGGTTAGACTCCCGACCGGTATGAGCAGCGTACCCCGACCGATGCTCGCATTGAGAGTTGCCACTGCGATGCTCGGAATGCTGAGGTCAGTCGAGGTTTGAATGCCACTCGAGCCCGGAAACCGTTGGTCCGCAACGAAAGCATACGTTGAGCTGCTGGTGGGGCCAAACTCCCCCACAAAGGCGTCGGCGTCGTTCACCGACGATCCCCTGGATCGCACGATCGCTACACCGCTGAGATCGGTGGCAGTCGAGAAGGACGCGCCCGTTTGGGCCGTCAGCGTGCCCGCCATGGCCCGATTGGTGGCCCCCGACGTCGCGTCCATCACGAGGCCAGTGCCGGAAGCTGTGAGATAGAAAACGAGCGAATCGGCGAGGCCGTTTGCGGCGCCGCTTGCGACTGTTACGGTGCCGCGGCCTGTGGTTGCGTTGAATGTGACGGTTTGGTTTGCGACGGTGGGAATGGTGGCGATTCCGCCGTTGTCATTGGAGTCCCATCCAAGGGTTCCACTATTCGCGCCGACAACTTGTAATTGTCCAACGGCCGATATTTCGTTAGAGGAGACAGTATCAATTCCGGCTATTCCGAACACGGCTCCTGCGGTATTAACCGTGGTCGCAGTGAAGGGGGTACTCTGCCGTGACGCGTCGGCGATCATCGTCCCGGTCGCGTCTGTTTCGAGGGCTACGAACCGATTTGCGGTGATGGCGTAATACACGAAGTTCTGTGTGCCGGTAGTCAGGGCGTCATTGAGAGTCAAGGTTAGCGTGCCGCGGCCGTTTGTGTCCGGTCCCGCGGACGCGAATGTCAGCGCAACCGAACTGCCCGTCGTGGGACCGGCGGTGCCGACGCCGGATATGCTGCGATCGAAGGCGACATTGGTGGTTGCGCCGTTCGACCCGAGGGTAAAACGGCCGAGCGCGGAGGTCGGGACCGCGGCATTCCGACTGTTGAGTGTAACGATATAGTCGCCTGCCAAACTGGAGAGTGTGAAGACCGAAGAGTTCTGCTGCTGCATCGTTCCCGCGACAATAAAGTTGTTCGTGTCCAATCCCATGATGTCGCCGAATGCGCCGTTGGCCTGGAGGGCGAAGCCGAATGCCAACGGATGGGTGACGCTGCCTACCGAGTTGGTCAGCGTGATTGTCCCTATTGTCCCTTGCCCGCTGGTGTCAAACACGTAAGTGCCGGTTAGCGCACTGCTCGAACTGACCACTCCATTGTCATTCACGTCCACCGCGCCGGCGGTGATATGGCCCAGGCCATCGGCCTTGAAGCTGCCGGCGACGCCCATCGGATTGGCGTTCGAGTCGAAGCCAGAGAGCACGAAAGCATACTGGCCGTTGAGTGCGTTGGACTGGGCCACGCCACCAGTGCTGCTAGCGCCGCTTGAGCCGCCGCAACCGGCCATCCAACCGAGAGCGATCAACGTCAGGGAACCAAGCAGGGTGCCTCTCATACACTCTCCTGGCACAGCGCGATTCGGGATCCGATGTCATCGCCGCATGCCGTGGTAAATTCAAATAACGAATCGCATCGTAGTCCGAGCCGTCGATTTTATGCAAATCAAAACTCTGCGATTTTCGCAGGAGATCGGTAATATTTTGTGGAACTTCTATGGCCCTTGGACGCAATTACACGTGAGTGGCTATTCAGCTTTTACGGGCCCAATCTCTGGTCGAGCTCCGCCGATGCGACCGGACGTGTGTTCGCGGAGGGTCGGTAATCCCCCCTCATCGATATGCTGACCGGCCAGCCCTAATTTTAGTTCTATCCAGACGGCTGCGTTCCGTAATACCCGGCACGGCACTACCCCTGCTTTGGTTCCTTGCCACCTGTACCATTTTTGCTGGCTGCGGCAAGTCGGCAGCTTCCAGTTCGACTCCCACGCTTGCGTCCATCGCCGTTACGCCTGCATTGGTGTCGGTCGCAGTGAACGGAACCGAACAGTTTTCGGCGGCAGCGACGGACAGCAGTGGCAACGCCATGACCGGCTTGACCTTCGCGTGGACCAGCAATACAACCAGCGTCATGACGATCAACAGCTCCTCGGGACTTGCGACTGCCGTCACGTCCGGCACTACCCAGATCACCGCAAGCGCCAATGGCGTCACCAGTCCTCCCGATGTCATCACCGTTGTTTCGGTTGCGAGCATCGCGGTAACACCCTCTCCGGCATTGCTGGCAGCGAATGGCACACAGCAGTTTTCGGCTACGGCGAAAGACCTGAACGGCAACACCATCACCAGCGCATCCTTCACTTGGGCCAGCAGTGCCACGAATGTGGTTTCAATTAACGCCAGCACGGGGCTGGCTACCGGCTTGGCGCTGGGGACCGCGCAAGTAACGGCATCCGCCGATGGCGTCACTAGCCCGCCCGTTACAGCCGCCGTCGACGCAGTTGCAACCATTACCGTGACACCTTCACCAGCATCAGTGGCCGTGAACGGGACCCAACAATTCTCGGCGGTAGCCAAAGACAGCAACGGTGCCTTGATCGCCGGCACAAGCTTTACCTGGGCTAGCTCCGCACCGGCCGTGGCATCGATTGACAGCGTCGCCGGATTGGCAACCGGCGTCGGCCTGGGCGCCGCGCAAATCACCGCCTCTGCCAATGGTGTGACCAGCGCCCCCGTTACCTTAATGGTTCTCAACCCACAAGGAGAACTGGACGGACAATACGCCCTCCTTCTGCAGGGCTTCGATGATGCCACCTCCAACCGGTTCGCTATCATCGGCAGCTTCACAGCCGATGGGAACGGAAACATTACGAACGGCGTCGAAGATATAAACGGGCCTGCCGGCTATCAGGCTGCAGTCACCTTCCAAGGTACCTACACCGTCGGTTTGGACAATAGGGGAACGGCAACAACATCGAACTCTCTCGGTGTGTCGAATACGTTCAATTTTTCCCTCGGCGCGCTAACTGGTGAAGTGGCGACGGCCGGCAACATCATCGAGTTCGATGACCCTACCGGGGCTACCGGCGAGCGCGGCACGGGCGAAATCCATATGCAGAACGCGTCGAACTTCGGATTGTCCAGCATCAATGGTCCCTACGCTCTGCAGTTTTCCGGGCAGCAGGCAAGTGCGGGCTCGTGGTATGTGAATACCGGATCCTTTATCGCCGATGGACGGGGAAACCTTACAAATGGGGAACTCGATACGAACAATGCCATGGGCGCCCTTCAAAATGGCGCCTTTGCGGCTACGCTGGCGGCAACCTCCAACACTTCAGCGAACGGGCGTTTAACCTTTGTACTGACCTCGGGCGGACAGACAACCGGCGTTTTCTACATCGTTTCGCACAGCCAGTTGCTTTTCATGGAAACCGATCCGGAGAGCACTGCGGGTCTAGAGGCCGGACAAGTCCTCGCTCAAACTTCATCAGCCTTCTCCAATGCGTCGCTGAATAGCATTGCAGTCGAGTACGAAGTGGGTTTGGGCAGCACAGCGGCCCAGCCGTCGGCGGCCGTCGGCTTTCTCACGTTCAATGGGACGGGTTCGGCAACTTTCAGCCGCGACTATTCCAGCGCGGGAACAACGACAACACAGGCGGCATCCCTGTCTTACTCGGTTGCCGCCAATGGCCGGGTGATCGTGCAGCAAGCCGGCGCTCCTTTTGTTTACCTTTATCTGGTCGACACCAACAAAGGGTTCATCATGTCGGCGGGGAATTCCGCTACCAGAGGATTCTTCGAGCAGCAGGCGGCAGGACCTTTTTCGACCGCATCGATTAGTGGAAATTATTTCTTAGGCAACCAGCCGCCGCCCGTTACGCCTATGGCAGCAGTAAGTGGAGTGCTGACAGCGGCGAATGGGATCGCCAGCTTCACCCAGGACGTCAGCAGTAAATCTGGTCTGTTTATTGGTGAAACAGGCTCAACCACGCTGACAGTCGCGGCAAATGGCCGTGCAACTGACAACGTAGGGATAAATAACAATGATGTGTACTACATCATTTCGGCAACAAAATTCCTGCTACTTGTCCCGGCCGGTCCCACGGCCCCAGCGATTGACATTGTTCAGCAGTGATGTTGAAGGCTTCCTATAACCAAGATGTGCCGTACGCACGAGAATTATTTTGGGCTATGTTCAGCCTTCCCAAGTTGCCGCTGAACCTGCGAAGGCTGGCATTTCGTTGAGGCTACTTGCCGGCGGCGGGATTTCTCATAAAGTCGTTGTAATGTCCCTCCTCCGAGGGCACGCAGTATTCCTCGTCGAGTTCCTGCGGGTCATTCAACTTGAATATCTTTTTGTCGCTCACCCAAGGCTTCGTGTACGTCTTCGAATCGTAAACGGTCAGGACAAGTTCAAAGCTGCCGTGGTCGACCCTCCGATAGCGTTCCTCCACGCGCATATCGTCGCTATGTGGATAACCGAAATGATCGAGCCAGGTTTTCTCTTGAAGACCGATGGTGTTTACGACGAAGGTGTCTCCTTCCCACTGGCCCACTGAGTATCCATACCATTTCGGATCAGGATCTTTAGGGAGCGCCCTCCCATCCGTCCAAATCGTCCGGCGTACCGAATGGTATTGAAACAATTGCACCAACTGGTTCGGCAACTGAATGAATTGAACCGGTCGAGACGGGGAAAACATGTTCCGCGGGAACCCCGTCGGATCGCAATTGCCGATTACGTCATTTCCTAAAGCGGGGGGAACCGCCCTGGGTCCGAAGCTGGGCTTGTTGGCATCGAACTTGGCCTGTCCCCAGGCCGTCAGGGGAGGAGCCTGATTGCTGATGCCGGCATATGGCGTCCTCAACAACCAAACTCCGGACAAGTCATGCGGGTCAAAGGGCTGCACCTTGGCCTGTGAGTTGGTTGTGGCTGGCCGAGTCGTTTGCGCGGTTGTAAAGGACGATAAGGTCAGTAAGCCCGCTAGGATGACGAAAAAACCTGCGAAGATATTCCGCATTCGCAAACTCTTCACATCATCGTAAATGCTGGCCGTCCTCACTCTTGTCCGCCGGCCATTTTGTTGTCATAAATCACCTTGTCGTTGAGCACGACCTTCGAGATCAGTCCGCGAGGCGCGCCTGCCTTCGAGGGGAAAACGGTAGTGGTGATTTCGTTTCCGGGCTTCAGGGTATCTTTCGTCCAACCGCGAGTGCCCAACTGATGCGGAGTCTCGGCCATCTCCGCGCCCCAATTTGTGACGTTGCCGCTGTCGTCCTTCACGTCATAACTCAAAAAGACATGCGGATTCTGCCACTCGATTGACGTGATGGTGCCCTTCATCGTAACCGGTTTCGTCAAGTCGTAGGACGCTCGAGATCCATGGTGCGCGAACACCGGTGCGCACACCATCACCATCCCAATAACCAAGGCACAACACGTTAGCAGTTTCATTTTCATCCCCTCACCTCCTGAAATTGCTCTCATACTGATACTTGTTCCTCACTAATGTCAATCAGAGGTTCTCAACAGCGCAGTGCGTTGCGGCGAATTGCGAGCTCAAGCTAATGGCTTGCGGGTGCGGCCGGTCTCGTGAATCTCGCGGGGTCCATCAGCGCGTTCACTTGTACCTCGCTCAGCTCTGTGGTCGACTGCCCGTCGACCCAGGTCGTGGTCCACTTGAACGGTAACATCACACCGGATACTGCGCGATAATTGCTGTAATCTACCTCGGTGGGAACCCGGCCGACCACGGTATTGGCGTAGCGCACCATTCGCACCAGCAGCCCCGAGCCCTTGTCAAAGTACAACTTTACCGCCGACTGCTGGGGGTCAGTTCCCTCGACAACGTTAACGTCGCGGTCGTCGATAGTGGTCGTGCCGCTCTTCCATTGGCTGCCGCTGTCTTTGATGCCCGCGGGAAAAGACAGCGTGGCGTCGATTTTTGCACCGGCCAGATTCCCTCCGGACAATGCCATCAGCGGTGCCGGCGTGTCCCCCTCGGCGACCCAGCCGTTGCGGCCATCAAACGTCGTCATCTTGTCTCCGCTCGGCAAATGGACAACCACGCTGCGCTGATCCGGGGCCTTGGCAAACACTTCTACCGGCGCCTTCTCGCGGTCTGTGTCGTACCCCTCGTAAGTACCTTTGGCGATGAAGTTCGTCAGGTGGGCCGCCCCCGCTCCACCGACCGCCCGAATGTACTTATCAAAAACTTCATCGGCAGAAGGCGCGCGCGGTGCCTGCTCGAAAATTTCAAATTTATCTGGATCTTCGGGCGGAGGAGAACCATATTGCTCCATCAAACTTGGGGTAATCTCAGGCTTCTCGCCGCCACGGTGGCAAGTGTAGCAGGTCACCATCGGCTTCCCGCCGAAGTTCGCGTTATTGATGGTTCTAACCATCAGGATCATCTTACGCGCGGTTTGCTTTAGCGGCGTGTCATCGGCAAACCTGGCCACATCGCCGGCACTTTCCACCCCGTGGCAATTCGTGCAATTCAAACCCAGGGACGCGGCAAAGAAACCCATCGTGTTCATGAATTCGTCCACCGGAACGCCCCTGAGCATCTGAATGTTCTTAAATACATTTTCAGCCGGAGGTGACTCAGTCTGGCCACGCCCCGGCACAACAGCCATAAGGCACGCTACCACTATCTGCAGGCCGGTAAGGACAATCCATTTCCGATCGCGATGTCGCATCATCTCCGCTCTTGTCGTGTGAATTGCGGACGGAGGCCTCGCAGCTGATGTCAGACCGCAGCGGACGGAAGCGTGAAGCGAGCGAAGTCAAAAGTCACAGTCAATTTTCCTCCAAAATTTGGCCTCGTCGGTTTCGCCGTCTATCATGAACTCCCATCAGCATCTTTGCTTTTTTGAAGGTGTTCCTCCGGGTAGCAAAACTACTTCGTCGGGCCACATATACACCTGCGTCGTCCTCGCCTTTGCCTTGTCTCGACCTGAAATCATGTTCCGATTCACTGAGGTCACAGTACATCGAGGCAGATGAATTTGCGAACGTAAAGTTTCAGAACCAGGAAAAGAGAATTTATGACCTTCCGATTTATTGGCAACCGTGCATCACCACACTCATCCCGGCTCGGAGAGTCCTCCTCCACGCCCTCACTTGAAGAACGCATTCATCACCGCTCACACTCAGCTTCGTCGAATCATGTCGTACCGCCGCCAACGATTCCAAGGGTTTTTGCTTATCGCCGTGACACTGAAATTCCTGTACCGTTGGCCGCAGAGACCGGGGCAAGACCAACTTTTCAAGCAACACGCCACCGAGAGAAAGAAAAAGCCAGACCGGATGACGGAGGGCAGTCAATGCGAACCGATGGTGGAGTTTAACCAGTGAAACACGACTACTCGACCCTGCCCTGGAGAAATACGAGCCGGTTAGAGCGCCTGCTCTCCCTTTTTGATAAGCATGCGACATTGGTCCACGCGATATTCGCGCATTTTGGGCGGCAAAATTAACATTTCGAGCGGAATGGATGGCACCGAGAGAGAAAGAAAGTGAGACTGGTTGGCGGTGGACGCAGTCTCTTGCGAACTCTTCTCCGGTCTAATTCCCTGCTAACCGGGAAAAATACAGGGAATATCGCCGGTTTGGTCGACGCCTTTTGGAGATAAGTCCCTGTCAGAGAACATCCTGGCCAGAAAACTGAGTTCCTGCGACCGCTCGGAACAGGGATTCAACTGGGAATGAGCAGGGATGCGAATTCCCTGTTACGACGTTTTTGGGAATCAATGGCGGTAGATCTTTGAACCCTTCCGACCCCCTGGTCAGGGGGAACAATCACATCTTTGTTCCCATAGCTCCTCCGACGCAGGCCGAAGCAACGGACGCGTGCAATGTGGTTTTAGGCTTGCCTTCGAAACACGGTTGCATCGCCGTTTATGCAACCGAGCAGTGACGCGGTCGAAGGATCGGCCTTTTCGGGTTGTAGCGCCCTCTCGACGCCTTCTAACCCGGTTATCGGGAGTTGGCCATGTGGTCGCTTCCATCCATACGAACTAGCTCGGACGGGTCATTAGCCTTCCCACATCTTCGGAGCCAGACTTGCGAATTCCTTGTTTCGAAAGATGTAGGACCGAGTTTCCGGATTGCCAACGACCCGTCGTGAATATGGTTTATATTCGGACGCAGCTGGGGGCCCGAATGGAAGTTCCAGGTCAATGGAGGAAATATTTCATGCGACCAATTTGCCTAGCAGTGACACTTGCAATGGGAATAGCGCTCTCGGCATCGATGGGATGGGCTCAGTACGGCGCAGCGGCCCGGTCCTTACAAGGTTCTGAAGATCGCTAAAGTGGGCGGCGATGGCAACTTTGATTATGTTTCAGCGGACGTCGAAAACTGTCGCCCGTACATCCTGTGCAGTGGTCCGATGGGGCAACTAACGGTGTTCAACCTCGACACGCTCGAACCAGTCGGCACGATTCCGACTGTCAAATCGGGCGGCGCTGTCGTTGATCCCAAATCCCACCACAGGTTCTCTACGACGAAACCGATCACCAGTGGGACTCGAGCACTTTGCAGGTGATTAAGACCATTGGCGTGGACGGCCGTCCCGACGGGATCATGTTTGATGCCTACAACGAAAGGGTGTGGGTATTGAGCCACATGCCGCCATATGCTACCGTGATCGACGCGAAGGAAGGTACTGTGGCTGGCACCGCTGATTTGGGAGGACAACCGGAGCAGGCGGTGAGCGACGGCAAAGGCACGGTCTAATCCCGCCACGCTGGAGGCTATCAGCCCGCAAGGCAACGACGGCACAATGACCATCATTAAGGAAAACAGTCCTACGAACTTCGTCGTGGAGCAGACGTTGCAAACCAAGCTGGGGGCGAGGACCGTGGCCTTGTACACCAAGACTGGTCACGTCCTCACTATGACGGCCGACTACGAGCCGCCTCCGCCTAATTCGCAGCCAACAGCAACAGGGGCCCTTCCGCGGGGTGCCATGATTCCGGGTTCGTTTACAATTCTGACGGTGGGCAAGCAGTAGACAGCCTACTAGGAGTGCATTTTCCAGTTCAGGAGGGTGGTATGAAAAGCAAGTTGCTGCTGTCCGTTGCAGTATTCTTTGGTCTTGTAATTTTCTGCGGTCCGCTGTTCGCGCATCATGGAAATGCGGCTTTTGCGGACAAGCCTATAGCATTGAAGCAAGCGACGGTGACGAAGTTCTCGTGGGCGAACCCGCACAGCCTGATAGAGTTCGATGCGAAGGATGACAAAGGCAAGGTCCAGCATTGGGTTGCTGAAACGGCTGCCCCTCAGGCGCTTGTACTGATCGGCTGGAGCAAGAGTTCCCTGGCACCCGGAGATGTAATCACGGTCTACATGTACCAGGCCAAGACGGGCAATCCAGCGGGTCGCCTCAACAAGATCGTGCTCGCCGATGGCAGCGAGTTGCATGATACCCAGGTTGGATCAGACGCCGGGAGCAAGACCAGATACAACAACCCGGATGGCGAGACACCGGGCGTCAAGCCACAGTAGCGCGAGCTGTAGAGAAATCGACGCTGTCTCGGCTAGCGGCCGACCGGCGAGCAATTCCGAGCGGACGCAGTTTCCGCGCACCGAGTTGATGCTCTGTAGGCCGGTATTTCACAAGCTCCGAGATCAAGTCAAGGAGGACGGTTGAGATGCGAAATTCGGTCGCCCGAGCAATCGTTGTTTTGTTGGCAGTGCTGGTGCTTTCGTCTCCTGTAGTGGCGCAAACTGGGGGGCCAGCGTCGAATGCGGGTTACATCAAAGAGGGAGTTCCTAAGATGCCGGATCCGCCAGGCCCGGCTCCCAGGCATGATTTGACTGGCGCCTGGGTAGGTCCCCAAAATGCTACCCATGACAATGTGCCTCCCATGACCCCTGCCGGAGAGGCGCGATTCAAGCTCAATAAACCCAAGACGCTGTCCCAACCTTGGGGCGGAAACGATCCTTATCAAGTCTGTGATCCGCTTGGGTTGCCGCGCAACCTTTTCGCGCAAGCGATAAGTTCTAGAGGACAGATGTGGTTCGAGCCGGTGCCGAACCGGATGGTGATTCTGTATGGGCAGCAGCGGGTGTGGCGTGACGTCTGGACGGACGGCCGACAACTTCCCGCCAAGGTGGATGCCAGAGGCTTCCCCGATTCCAGGTTTTACGGATATTCCGTGGGCCACTGGGACGGGGACACCACATTTGTGATCGACACCACAGGCTTGGACGACAGAACCTGGCTCGATGAGGCCGCACATCCACATAGCGTTGATGCGCACCTCCAGGAGCGCTACACGCGCGTGGATCAATACAACATAGAGTTGACGGTCACGATTGACGATCCGAAGTTCTATACGAAGCCTTGGCAAGTGCTAAAAGGGAATTATTACTGGATGAAGGCTCAGGATTTCGCAGAGACGTTCTGTGTGCCGTCCGACGCAATCGCCTATCGGGACAAACTCGCCAACCCATCTGGGGCCGCGACCGGGGTCAAGTAAGACAGGCAGAGTGAGACTCCAAGCCTGTTTTGCTTCGTGCAAGAGGTGTTTATCCGCACACGAGCCTTTCGTGGTTTCGCCTGTCTAACAGGCGAAACTGCGCCTGTGGGTGCCGCCGCTTCTTTCTCCAAGGTCCCGCGATGAACCGCCCATGAAGTTGATTGCTTCTGGGAATCGTGGTATACGTCGCCGCACAGGTTTAACACGATGTTGTCCGTGGAGGGCCACGTGAAAACCAAACTCCTAACGTCTTTAGCCCTGCTCCTAGTTCTTCTAGCAGTTTGCAGTCCGCTTTTCGCGCATCATGGAAGTGCCACCACTGGTGGCAATGAGTCAGCGGCCTGCCGTCCCGACGGCCGTATCACCAACAATCAGGAGAAGCGATAGCCGCCTTTGACTTGAACTTCGTAGCTCAGGTCTTCCCGACGCCGTTCGTTGCGGGACCTTTTGGATCTGCGACAAAATCTTCCCGGTCTTAGCGAGGATCCAAAGATGCGGAATCGATTCACCAATCTAAAATTCTCCGGCGCAATCATCGCCATTACAGCTTTATTCGCTGTCATGCAAACCAACGCTGCTGCTCAAAATGCGCCGCCTGCGAATCAACCTCGAGTTACTCCACAGCCCAATCCTGACAATGGCGCTCAGGCGGGCCGTGGTCGAGGCGCCCCTGAACCGCCGTCCGCTCCTGCACCCGTTCGCGATTTCAATGGGATGTGGGCCGGTGGCATGGAAGCCCTGATCAGTAATCGTATCTCTCCGATGACTCCCGCCGGCAAGGCGAAATTGGACGCCAACATTCCTGATCCGTTCAGCGCCAGTTCCAACGACCCCTGGAAGACCTGCGACCCGTTCGGCATGCCTCGTTCGGTCAATAATCAAACTGGGCAGCTTGGTTTTGCGACGATGCCTGGCCGCATCATTATGATGTCCGGCTTCAATCGCACCTGGCGCGAAGTCTGGATGGACGGTCGCAAGCCTCCGAAAAATATCGGTCACGAAGGCGGACCCTCAGCCATGTATAACGGCTACTCCGTTGGCCACTGGGAAGGGGATAACACGCTCGTCGTGGAAACAGTCGGCATGGACGAAAAAACCTGGATCGACCGGCGCGGTTATCCCCACAGTGTTGACGCGAAGGTGACCGAGCGTTACACCCGCACCGACCATGACCATTTGTCCGTCACTGAGACGATAGACGACCCGGCTTACTACACAGCGCCGGTCCTATGGGCCAAGAACGAATTCCGCTGGGTCAAGGGCCAGGACGACCCGAACGCGCCTATTCCCTTTACTAACGAGCAGCTCTGCATTCCGTCACAGGCCATCGAGTACTTGAATCTTATCGGCGCTCCGGCCGACATCGACGGCGCAACAGGCCAACACAAAGACAACAACAAGAACAAGTGAACGTACGACCGCGTACGGAGCATCTGTTCCTAGTCCACACGAACTAGCTGGCTGCCTCCGGAGCTTTTGCAAGACGGGTCATTCCGAACCCGGTTCTGCCTTAAATTCATCCAGAGCTTAGTCTCCGCGTACCTGACATCGCTTTGTTTCAATGTAAAAAGGTCTTGATGTCAGCGCGTCGCGTTTTGTGGCCCCGCTTCCTGGTCATTACGTTTTTTCAGGGCAACGCGCTTCTTACGCTCTCCTTATGGTAGCGGCATGTATGAGCTTCGGCGGTCGGCAATAAACCTGCCAATTAGACTGACAACAATGAAGTGAGCGCCTCTCGAGGCGCCGGACTGTGAGTGCAGCGGCTCTCGGGATTAGAATATGAAAGCGCTACTCGTGCCGTCAGCATCACCGTAATTCAGCGAGAGATTTGGCCCCCCGCCGCTCTGCAGACCTCTTCCACGGTTTCAGCGCCGGCCAGTCTCGTCAGTGCTGGCGGAACGGATCTAACTGACAACGTGCCGGATGCTCTCTATGACATCTACAAGAACGCGAACAACTTCGGGGCGGGTAAGCCGAACCTGCCGGCGAGCCTGCTCAGTTTGGACCTCGTGGGCTGCAAGGCATCTCCTAGCGCCATACAAGGCGCGGTCGCGAGCAATCCAACTGCAGTGGCCGGTGCCAAGGCGATTCAGACACTCTGCTATACTGAGGGTGCAGGACCCCATTCTTGGAAATGGCGGTCCGCGACAGATTAGTTTGAGCCTGAAACTTAGCTTCTAGCTCAATCAGGAGCGCCCCCGTGGCAGCCGATGATGACAGCCACCGGGGTTCGCTCCAAACGTGGCGAACTAAGCTTGACACGAGAAATCAGAATGTGAGGGCACATGTCTAAGACTCGGACGATCTTAGTGACGATCGCGACGCTGGCCATCGGCTCGCTCGCGGCTCGTGCGGGCGCACAGGACTCTGCCCCCGCCAATGGGCCGGATCCTATGGCGTTCCTCGCGCACGTGAGGAATGCCAAACTTCTCGCCGCGAATGATCTTGCTGCCAGGAATCTTGTGGACTGCGCTATGCCGCCGGAAAATGCTGCCGCAGCCGTGGGCACGGTGATAGATGCCCCGCCTACCAAGATATTTGATCAACTGTATTATTTGGGAATGAATAGCGTCGCGTCCTGGGCGATTGCGACTAACGCGGGCATCATCCAAATCGACAGTCTAGATAATCCTGATGAGGCGCAACGCGTCATAATTGGAGGCTACAAAAAGCTGGGCCTCGATCCGGCGCAGATGAAATATCTGATCCTGACGCACGGCCATAACGATCATTTTGGCGGCGCGAAATACCTGCAAGATACCTATCACCCACGTGTTCTGATGTCTGCGGTGGACTGGGACATGGTCGCGAAGCTGCCTCCGCCGAAGCCTGGGGAGAGGTTCGGCCCAGTGCCTGCCCGTGACATGGACATTACCGACGGGCAGAAGCTGACTCTGGGCAATACGACCCTGACGTTCTATATCACGCCTGGCCACACCCCCGGGACGGTCTCGATGCTTGTTCCTGTCACGGACAAAGGACAACCGCATTTGCTCTCTTTCTGGGGCGGAAGCGCCATTCCGCGCACGCTGGAACCTAGCGGGCAGGTCGGCCGCATGGATGCAGGGATGCTGGCGTACAAGCAATCCTTCGAGCGCTTTTTCAAGCTCGGCGAAGATGCCGGCGTTGACGGATACATCGCTAATCATCCGTACCGCGATCAGACGTTCATCGATGGCAAGAACGATAGAATCGCCGAGAATCAAGCGCGGAAGCCGGGCGATCCGAGCCCCTTTATCGACCGCGGCACCTATATACGCTACTACATGATTAGTGCGGAGTGCATCGACGCACAAGAGGGCTGGGTTCGAGCTGGCAAGCCGTCTGTCAACAAGTGATGGGTTCTAGGCAAGATTCTGGGCGAGGGAGACGGCAATGAAGAATCAGTTCACGAGTGCAATCCAAGCTCTACGAGCTTTGATTTGAGGTTCACATTATCAAGCGGATCGTCGGTCAGAATTGAAGCTTGAGGGCGAATTGGATCGAGTGCGGTCCGCCGATTTGGTAGAAAGGGTTGAAGCCGCCAGTGGCGCCTGTCGAGTGCCTCTGACACCAGTAGTTGCGAGAGCACCTTGCGCTGTCTAGGACAGCATAATACCCCACCTCACATAAAGCCCCTCTCAATACGTTACTTGCGTTCCCGTCCGAACCGGCCGCTCAAAACATCAGCGCGCGAGACATGGACCACTTCCGGTGCTTTTCCATCAGCCCACCAACTGAATCCACACTGGTTACAGTGTAAATTGGTCAGAGCAGACGGCGATGCAAGCGGCGCCGCACTTCGAACACGGTCCGGGTGTCGATGGATTGAACCTAATCGATGGAATCGCTTGATCGGGTCGTTGCGCTGTCTCAGTAGCAACTTAGAACGCCAAACTCTTGCCTCATATAGTGCTGTTTAAGCCATTCGAGGGCTTGAGAGGTAGAGTCCGTCTGGTCATCATATTTTGCTTTTGGAAAACTTGTTAGCTCGTGTAGAAACTCCGCTAGATATTCCGCCTTTCCTGGAAGGTGAACAAACCCATTTTCGATTGTGCTGGTCACAGAATGCAGACGAATGACCTTGTCCATTTGTCGGCTCGTAGCGTCGGACACCGTACATTCCCCCGTGCATCAGCTCTTGAATTAATTGGGTTCCCGATGATTTGCCTTCGATTAGTATCTCCGTTGGTTGAAAAGTGTGTGCTTGTTCGCTCACGGCACGCTTTAATGCAGGATAATCCAGGCGCTTGCGCAGGACGTGAAGCAAGTAGACTTGTTTGCC
Source organism: uncultured Acidobacteriota bacterium (assembly GCA_963719845.1). Taxonomy (GTDB): domain Bacteria; phylum Acidobacteriota; class Terriglobia; order Acidiferrales; family UBA7541; genus Palsa-189. The sequence continues at coordinate 143,051 of CAVRDM010000023.1, forward strand.
CTTAACTCCCCAAGTCGTACAAACGCTGTAGTCGGCTAATTTGCGTGGGTTTATTTGCTGTGTCCCAACTTTGAAGTATGAGATCAAATTTAGAAGGAAGTTCTTTGGTGTTGTACGTTTTGAACCAAGCAACCTTGACCATGCCGCCCCAGAACGGAGCTGGCGCCGGTTGATATTGACCCGAAAAGTGGTACTCGCCCTGCCTTTCCCGGATGTTCTCCAGCACCCCAGCGGTTCCCGTGCGGGATGCAATGCTTCATCCGCACGTCGACACGGTCTTGACCGAAAACCACGACGCACTGATCCAGCCATTTGTAGTCGCAGTCAATCACGGTGACGGAGGGCCGGCATCGTCCTACGACCAGTGTCGGCCAGTAGATGAACCGCTGCCAACGCTAACCTGCAAGAATGGCTTCGGTGTCCTCTCTCACTTCACCCGGTACCAAAATCATCGGTCAGGTCGGACAGCCGGACAAGTGTTGGGAGCGCATCGCTTATCAATAGCTCTACGAAATGCTGACCACTCTAGTTCTCTTCAATGGGAAGGACGCGAAGCTGTTATCAGCTTCGCGTCCTTCCCTTCGGGTTCGCTATGTAACAGGCTGCATGCCGGGGTCGCCTTCCGGTCCTAAAGCTCTAGAACTCGTACTTCAGCGCCAGTTGAATGACGCGCGGGGACGCCACCAGGCCCGTAATTGCCCCGAACCCCGTGGAAGCGCTGGAATTAAGCGCCGGGATTTGAAACTGCGCGTGGTTGAAGGTGTTGAAAAATTCGGCGCGGAACAACAGCGTCTGGCTTTCCCGGACCCGAAATTGTTTGGCCAGAGACATATCAAAATTCACCTGGCCAGGCCCGAGAACAGAGCCTCCACCCACATTGCCGAATCCCGTACCGCCCCCAACAGCGCCTGCCGGTAGCACCGCCGCTGACGACGTGCTCGAAAGCTGCGGGGGGAGAAGAACACCGTTTAACATCGCCCCGACCGTCGGCTCGGCGCATATCGCAGCCGAGTTGAAGTAGCCACCGCCTGTTTGATTGAGTAAGCCACTGGTGACTCGACTGGTCAAGCTGCCTGTCGACAGGAGGTTTGCATAGCTCATTCCGGGGCAGAGTTGCGCCGTCGAGCCTGACCCATTGCCGCCGTAGAAGATTCCTCCGCCATTTTCAGCTATCGTCAACGGCACACCGTTCTGAATGGTCGTCACACCCGACCAAGTCCAGCCATCCAGCAGTTGACGCTTGAACCCCTGGTATTGCGGGAGAGGGATATTCCAAACGTAGGTAATAACAAAGCGATCGGGGTGGTAATTGTTATTTCGCTCATAATCCTGGACGATATAAGGGTAGGTGTTGATTCCAAACGGGTAGCCAATAAAAGCGGCGGCATGAGTGTATGAGCCCGAGAGTTGCAAGCCGTACGATATCTGCTTGCGCACGGTCACCGACGCGCCGTTGTATTTGATGTTGTCGTTGGTTAACAGCGCGGCATCCGTCGAGCTTACGCCGAGGTAAGGCACGCGCAAAACATAGTTGCCGGAGGTATTGGTGTTAACTCCGAAGGCCGGGCAGCCGGGGGCGATATTGGTTGCAGAGGAGGTACTCGTACACTGGGGCGTCCCCGCCAGCTGGGCAATATTGAAACCGGCCTGGGTCTGGCCTTGCCCTTGGAGCGTCGCCCGGGACTGAGACAACTGGTGGATGCCGTGCGTCCCGACGTAGGCGACTTCAAGCACCCAGTTCCGTGCGAATTCATACTGGGAACTGAGGTTCCACTGATACACCACCGGAACGTTCAATACCTGCGGGTTTGAGGCTAGGCTTATGTTCGAACTGCATGGACTCGCCACGCTTGGGGCAGGGCATATCACCCCATTCTGAGCCAGAGATAAAGGAGTCGTCGTGTCCACCCACCGAGTAGAGAACCCGGCAGTTCCGGGAGGTCCGGGATAAATCACCGGCGATTCCTGATACGGCACCGCCAGAGTCGCGACCTGTTGTCCAGCGGCCGCCGGAATCGACGCGGGCGGACTGACGCTCGTTATAAGGAGGATCGTGTTCCCAGGCAGAACGTCATAGAAAACCCCGCCGCCGCCGCGCAGGACCCAACGGTTGCTGGAAAGTGGTTGCCACGAAAACCCAAGTCGAGGACCAAAATCAGTCTTCGGCGCAGGTGAGCCATCCATGCTGTTGTTATTGTTCACGAAAAGACCGGGCACACGCGGACCGATGTAATTGGCGGGCACCACAAATCCCGCCAGAGTGCCCGTTTGTGGCGTTTGTCCCGGTATCGGTACTTCGTTTATCAGGCTTGACCACAGGCTACCCTCCAAGCCGCCCTTCGCGGTGATGTTTCCGTCGTATTCCCAGCGGAGTCCCATGTTCAGCGTCAAGCGCGGGCTGATCTTGAAGTCATCCTGAAAAAAGGCATTGATTTCGTTCACGCGCATATACTGCGCATAGGCCGCGTTAAAAGTACCACCTCCTGCTACGTTTGAATTTGCTGGGAGTCCATCGGTACCCTGAGGATTAGCGGTGGTGCAAGTAGCAGGGTTCGCAGCTGCCTGGCAATCTGCTCTGCCGATCAGGAAATCCGCCATCGTGGAGAAAGTGGCGGTTCCCGACCCGTGCCCCGGGTAGAAAGTCCTCGCTTGTACGTGCTCGACCCCGAAGCCAACCCGAAACGAGTGTTTCCCGCGCTCCCAAGAGAGTTGGTCATTTGCCTGGATCTGGTTCACTGGATTATTGGCGCCGTACAGGCCCGTAACACCAACCGACCAACCACCGTCGGTCATAAACGCAAGTTGATTATCCGGGATGCCTGACGGTCCCGGGGGCAAAGGGGAGATGCCAAACTGCGAGTTCGTAAACGGAGTGTCAACATAATTGTTCGATACTAAGCGCTCATACGCGACGTTGACTTGGTTCACGGCCCTGGGAGATAAAATTGTGGTCAGCTTCAGAATCGCGCTATGGTTGTTATGCACCTCTATGCCCGGCTCGCCCGGCAGATAGACGCCCACGGGCGTGTTGGCGTCCTGAACCTGAACTCCATCATACTGAGGATCCTTCTCGTACTGGTAGCGGACCGAAAAGGTCTGCTTGCTGTTGATCACGTAATCCCAACTGGTCAGGAAATTATAATCCGTGAATCTCGCCGGCGAGATAATTGTTTGAGTTGCGAAGCCTGACGTCCCCGAGCCGGGAATCAGGTAGTTGCCGGCGAAGGGATAGGGCCCGTTCGGTCCTGCTGTGGTGGGAATCACCGCTTGCAAAAGATTGATCGCCACGGGATTGATGTTGAAGACCTCGGGATTGCCCTGGGGCGCGTTCGTTGTCGGACACAGAACCTGAACGCCCTTGCCCACTCCGCCATCATTGGTTTGGTATTGGGATTGGGTGGCGCCGGGATGGTTGCCCGGGCACAGGCTTGACGCCAAATTGGTAATGAATTGTTGTCCTACCGCATCCGGGCACGTGGTCCAGTTGGGATTGCCGCCATTGGCGGCAGTGCAGTTGCCTCGAGCGCCGGCCGGAATCGGAGGCAAAGTAGGGGCGGTTTGGCCGAAGCCCGAGAGCCCGTTGACTTGGTGCGTCTGTTGATAGGAGACGAAGAAGAAGATCTTATCCTTCTTGATGGGTCCCCCGAATGTCCCCCCATATTGGTTGGAGTTCAGTACCCCTCTCGGCTCGCTAAAAAAATTATTGAACCAGGTATTGGCATTCAGGGCCGTATTGCGGAAGAACTCGTAGGCGTCTCCGTGGAAGTTATTCGTGCCGGTTTTGGTGACCACGTTGACGTTGGCGCCGGGATTGCGGCCATAGCCGGCATCGTAGCCCGAGGTTTGGATCTTAAATTCCGCGATGGCATCCGGAGGGGGAATCGCAAAGGACGCATTGGACTTTCCCTCTGTGCCCGTGTTGAAGCTATACCAGGAATCCACAGAAACCCCGTCTTGCTGATAGGTGTTCTGGCCAAAGCCCGCGCCATTCACAGCGATGAAAACGCTGCCCTTTCCAAGCAAACTGGCGTTTTCGACGTTGGCATTGGCCCCCGCAACCCCCGAAATGAGGTTTTCGTAGTTGCGCGTGTTCAAAGGAAGCGCTGTCACCGTCTCGGCGTTTTGCACCGTGCCCAGCGTCGCATTCGTGGTTTGAATTTGTTCCACGGAACCTTCCACCGTGATTCTCTGGGACTGCGCGCCCACCTCGAGCGCGCGGTCCAGAACTCCCGTCTCCGTCACGGAGACCGCCACGGAACGAATGTCAACCGTCTTGAACCCGGTGGCTTCAATCCTCAGCTGATAATCGCCTGGCGGCAGCAAGCCAAACTGGTACGTACCATCTTCTCGTGTCATCGTAGTGCGCGATTGGGCGGTGGCCAGACTCGTGAGCGTGACGGTAGCGTTCAGCACCGCTCCGCCCGACGAATCCGTAATTCTCCCCGTCAGTGCTCCGGACGAAGAGGTCTGAGCCATCAGAGACGGAGCCATTGCGAGGAACAGACAAACAGCCAGGAGAGCCCCAGCGCGGCCGAACCCACGCAACATATGGTTTGACATTAAATCCTCCGTCTTTCTTCTCAATTTGAACCGCCCCTTGTGCCGCCGATATCTCACGCTGCAGTCAGAGTTGTCAAGGATAAAATCGCGGACTGTCGGTAGCACATGATATGTCCGGTTGAATTGGCAAGTGAGATGTCCGCTTTTCGGGCGGCGACGGTAGGAGACCATGCAAGGCATGGACTCTTACGCGCAAGCCGCCATGGAGCGGGCTATGAAAGTACAGGAAGTGATGTTGCAGGCGATGTCGAAGAAGATCACCTGCTGGCAAGCGGCCGAGATCCTGGGCATCAGCGACCGGCACATGCGGCGCTGGCGGGAGCGCTATGAGGAGTTCGGATTCCGCGGGCTGTTTGACCGCCGGCGAGGACGACCCTCTCCCAAGCGCGAGCCGGTGGCTGTCGTGGAGCGGGTGTTGCAACTGTACCGAGAGCGTTATTTCGATCTGAACGTGCGGCACTTTCACGAGAAGCTCAAGTCCGAGCAGTAGCTGGGGCTCAGCTACAGTTGGGTGAAAGGGATTCTACAAGGAGCGGGCTTAGTGGCCCGGGGGCGCAAGCGGGGAGCGCACCGCAAACGCAGACCGCGACGTCCCTTGCCAGGGATGCTGCTGCACATCGATGGCAGCCGGCACCGCTGGTTGGGAGACCCTGGTAGCCGACAACGCCCGCCAGTTGTGTGCATCGAGTTCGCGACCACCGTCTGGTTGCGGAACGCGTACGAGATGCCCCGTCCGGTCAGGATCTTTCCGGTGCCGATCGGTTTCGGCGAAGGACGGCGATCCCAGCCATACGTCTCGGCCACTGTTTTCAGCACGGCGATCGATCGCGATCGGCGGAACCCATCGTCCTCCGCGGCGCTGGCCATCAGCATCTTGAGACGGAATTCATACGGATCCGCATTCGCCGCCGCAGCCAGCTCGTCAATAAACGACTCGGCAGGAAACGTGGATTGCGGGCCGTTAGGATCCCGCAAGTTTCCGGTGCGCACCGGCGTCTCCCACACCGCCGGCAGGCTGACGACCTCGGCCGTCATTCGCCGGTTGGGAATCGCGTACATTTCCGAAGGCATCGCCGCGCCGCCTTTGGCGGGAGTGGCGCGCCGCGATCCCATCAGCTGAGCGATCAGCACCGTATCCGGCTCGTTGTAACCGAGGTGATTGTAGTCGGCTGCCCGCGCATGGTAGTCGTACGCCACCAGGTTCCCCTGGGCGTCCAAACCTCCGCGAACTTTAACCACGAACGCCGGCCCCTTGGTGTCCCACGCCGTCTCTTCGTTCCTCATCCACTGAACGCGAACCGGGCGGTTCAGTCTTTCGCGAGATAGGCGGCTTCGCAACCGGCATCGTCAGCAGCGGTGCGGCCGTAGCCTTGCGGACCTTCCATCCAGACGACGCGCACTTTGTCGCGCGGCATGCCTAGAAACTGGGCGACGCCCGTTCGCATGCCGTAAGACTTCATGTCGTTGGAATAGATGGTCATCTGGCCGTTCGATGGATCGGCCGTCGCATGCGCCGGACTGATCGCGGTGTGTCCCTGGAACGGAACCTCGTATTCCGCTTCGATCACTTTCGCCGCGCCCTTAAATGCCGTATCCGGGTCTCCCACCACCACCGGATTGAACGCGGAAGTGGGCGTTGCGCTGCGAATGTAGTTGAAGAGGTCTTCAGATGCCGGGAAGAGCGGTGCATCCGGCTTTTGCCAGTGGGCTTTCAGTTTTCTGGCCGCGTTGATGGCCTGTTCTTCACGTTCGCACACCACCGCGACGTAATTTCCCTTACTGACCACCTTGAGGAACCCCGGCATGTCTCGCACCGAGGACTCATCGATGCTCAGTAACTTTGCGCCGGCAACCGGCGGGATGGCGCGGCATTGCCCCGAGTGCGCATCAAATTTCCACCCGTGATAGCAGCATTCGACCGTGTCGGCGGCCACGCGCCCAAAGGAAAGCGGCATGGCGCGATGCGGGCACAGATCGGCAAGGGCAAAGGCGCGTCCCTGCGCATCGCGCCCAACGGCCAGCGGCAGCTCGAGCAGCGTGGCGGGGCGGATTGCGCCCGCGCGGAGATCGCGCGACAACATCGCGGGATACCAGAAACCGAAGAGCATACCTGTCTTGGCGGCTTGCGCGTCCGATGGGGCAAGCTCCGCGCCAGGCGTTGACTGCGAAGGTAACACCCCCACCCCCCTATCTTTTTTGTAAGGGACAATAATTTAGCACGGAAGAGAGGTACGTTTTCGCTACCCAAAAAAACGCCGCACAACCCAAGATCCTAGCTCGCCAAGGCTCCCTGGGTAGGCCGCCGGAGGCATGCAAAAGGCTGCACAGGGGTTTCGGTACCCTAGCTGCTATGCCTTGCCCTGCCATTTAACTCCCCAATAACCTGCGGGGCTTCCCCGTCGCGATTAATAGCACGAATGTTCAGTGTTTACGGTGCTGACTCCATTTCTGCAGCGGCACACACAGGCCGCAGACGCCAAGATCGAACGTCGTTTCTACAGCAGGCGCGTCAGGCACCCACAAGCCCGCGCCATTCAGGAGCCCTACCAGAAGACGGCCCGCTCGCGGGCCTTGACATAAGTATATATTGTGCTATATAGTAGAGTTGAGGGTATTGGAATGAGACCACCAAAAGTTCATAAGCACCCGGCCGTCGCCCTGCTGCAGTTGGGTTCTGAGGTTCACGCGGCTCTCGAATCGGCAGCACGACGCAGCGGTCACAACAAGAGCGAATTCGTCAGACTTGCAGTTCAAGGGGCCATCAAGGCCCAGGATGGGTACGCGGAGCGCCTTTTGATAGCTGTCCTGTGCTCGGTCCCCGAACTTCTAGCGGCGGCGGCAGACGCGGGACTACTCACCAACGAAGAGGTGAAGAACATTATTCGGCCCATGGACATCGCGCGATCGCGATTGTACCGGGAGCTGGACCGAATTGATGGGTTGCGCTCAATTCATTGGGCTCCAGATAAGGGAGAGCCGGTGCGCTCCTATAAAGAAGTCATGCGCACTCGTGCCAGCCGCGACGAACTCGTTCGCCCCGAAATTGATCCGCTGGAGCGCCTAGAGAAGAGGTTCATCGAACTGGCCGCGCAACGACTACGAGAGCAGCGGGCCGGGGAGTAAGTCTCTTGCGCCGGGTGCACCCATAACCAGAGGGACCAAAACGGTTGAAACGAGACGATGAGAATTGGGACAGGACACCGGCGTGATCAAAGAAGATGAAGAACTCATGACCGTGGGTGATGTGGCCCGCCTGTTTAAGGTGCCGGTTTCCTGGGTCTATGAGCGATGCCGCGAAGGTAGCCTTAATCCTCTACCGCACCTGAAGCTCGGGAAATATCTTCGTTTCAGCCGCTCTGCCTTGTTCATCTACATGGAAGGTCTACGCCGGGGTGATTCTGGCGGAACCATTCGGAACTCTTGAGATACGATGGCCAAAGCGGATACAGTACGTCTGCCAACAGAGGCAAAGCGAACCACAGGAGAAGAAAGGAAGGTGCCTGTGGTTCAAAGAAACTGTATTCAACGAGGGCATGTGTACAAGACAGGAAAGCGGGGTCGGCAGGTTTGGTACGGACGCTTTCGAGAACCCGTCTTCGAGAACGGTCAGTGGAAACGGGTCCTGCGAAACGTCCGACTGGGAAGTGCAACCGAACTGCTGACCTCAAATGACGCATTGATAGCTCTGGCCCGCATTCTCCAACGAGTGCAGCCAGGCAGTAGATCGGAGGCTTTCTATTCCGCTCGGGAGTATGTAGAGCGGGAATGGATGCCTCGAATGCTGCCAACGCTGAAAGCTTCTACGCAAAGCTCCTATCGCGCCAATCTCAACCGCTACGTGCTTCCCTGGTTGGGACAGACGCGGCTCAAGGATTTGCGGAAGGGCGATATTCAGGCTTGGCTATCGGCGCTGTCAGAAAGCGGGTTGGCTCGTCAAACGGTCAAGAACATCTGGTCAGCTCTCTCTTCTGTGCTACGTACAGCGGTGGACTGGGGCTATATCGAAGCAAACCCGGCCCACGGTGTGCGTCTTCCAGCACGACAACCGAAGGGCGTAGTGTTCCTGCCCAGACCTGAGCAAGTTGCTCAGATTCTCAAACAGCTTCCTGAGCCAAGCTACACGCTCATGTTGCTGCTTGTGGGGACTGGTTTACGCGTGGGCGAAGCCATCGGGTTGCGCTGGGAAGATATTGATCTGAATCGTAAAGATCTAACGGTTCGGCGCGATATCTGGCACGGAACGGTGAGTTCACCCAAGTATGTGTCCAGCGAAAGGGTGATCCCGCTCGGTCCCATGCTTGCGAATTACTTCAGGTACAAGCATGGCCGTGCGGATTCCTGGGTCTTCGGAGGAGATTCAGGCAAGCCCCTCGATCCAGGCAATCTCGCTCGACGACACCTGCATCCAGTGCTTGACCGCTTGGGCCTACCGCGCTTTTCCTGGCATCGGTTGCGGAAGTTGCATTCAACTTATCTGGGGGACCTGAGCATCTCACCGCGAATCATGCAGGCGCAGCTTGGCCATGCCGACGCGGCGATGACTCTCAATATCTATACTCAGATCGTTCCCGAATCGCAGCGACGCGCAATCGAGAATCTAGAGGGCTTGTTGTTCCGAAATGTTCCGAAGGAAAAAGAGGAAACGGTCGTTCAATGAAGACTCAGGTTGCAAATAAAAGAGTTGTGGCGCGCCTGAGAGGGTTCGAACCTCCGACCTCTGGTTCCGGAGACCAGCACCGAATCTATATGTAGTTGGTTCGCTTGTGCTGGCTCAGCCTGAAATGGAGAGGGACGTTTTCCGTTAGTGAAGATTCCGCCCCTACGGGGCGGGGATTTTCAAGGCATAAGGAGCCTATCGTCCGATGCTTGTGTCCGGTTATGAATGTACAGCGCGAGAGGATCAGCTCCCGCGCTGTTTAGCATCGGCTCGATGAGTTCCACCAGGTTATCCCTCAGCATGGTTGCATCCCTGCAGAGCCCGCTTCTGTTTCACCTGGCGAGGTCATTGTAGTCGCGTTCGCAGAATGGGCAAGCATCGATACTGCCGCCCGCCGGAGCTGCCGCTGGTGACGGGCTTCCTCGAGCTTGCGGTCACGCGCAGCGTGGATCTCGGCAGCTCGCCCGGCGAGCATATCGTGCGGCGCCACATAGCCGATGGCGCTGTGCAAGCGTACGGTGTTGTAGTGATCCACGTAGGTTTGAATCAGGAGCAGCGCATCTTCCCTCGTCAACGGTGTGCCAGGTCGGATGCACTCCGACTTTAGCGATTTGTGCCAGCGCTCCAGTTTGCCGTTCGATTGCGGGTAATAAGGTGAGGTTCGCACGTGCGTCATGCCTGCGATCCGTATGAACTCCTTGAAGTCCCGTGCGATGAACTGCGGTCCATTGTCGGAGATGATCCGCGGTTTTGCTTCCGGGTATTTCTCTCGGGCTCGTTGCAGAATGACTTCGATTTCCGCTTCGGTCATCGATTCCCGCAAATCCCAATGGACGATCGAACGGCTATAACCATCCAGAATGCTGCACAGGTAGTAGAAGGTGCCGCTCACGTTGATATAGGAAACATCGATATGCCAATGCTGGTGCGGCTGCGGCGGCTGATCAAAGCCCGTCCCCTTGCGTGAGGGCTTACCTTTCCACCGCGAGAGCAGTCCGGCCTGCCGGAGTACGCGCCAAACGCTCGCGGGGCTGACCGCCACGACTGTCAGCGTCCACCATCATGAACGTCAATCGCCGATAGCCTTCCAGGGGATGTTCCAAGTGAAAGCCGATGATCGCCTGCTTTTCCCACGGTTGCAGCCAGAAATCACGGGGAATCCAACCGTTGTGTTCATTGACGCGCCCGTAGCGGTCTCGCCAGTCGTAGAACTTGCTGGCCCTCACGCCCAGCCAGTGGATGAATCGTCCGGTGTTGATGTCGATTTTTTCCGACCAGCGCCTGACGAAATCCACCACCAGGTCCCGCACATCGTGTGGCACCCACACTTTGGTCAGAGCTCCCCAAGACTTTTTTTTAAGGCGATGTGCTCAGCCATCAATTCGGCCAGCACCTCATCCTTCGTCTGGATCTTCTTTTCCAGGAACTCGATCCGTTGTTGTCCGGCTTGGTGGTCCGGACGGCTCTTAGACTGGAAGGCAGCAGCTCCGTTCTCGAAGAACTCTTTTTGCCAACGGTAGAAGACCGTCGGCTTTAGGCCCAGTTCCTCACAGAGATCGGAAACCGGCACCTTATCCAGCAGGTGTCGTCTCAGGATGGCGACCTTCTCTTCTGAAGTGTAGTGCTTTCGTTCTTTTCGCATGCGTCCTCTCCGTTTATCTTAACGGAAGAACGCCTTTCTCCATTTCCAGCTGAGGCGGGACACGCTCGGTACTTAGCCGCACCTGAGCGTACCCAAACGTACCTTATTCGGCAGTTATCTTTCCCAAATCTTTCCCAACTTTTCTCGCCCAAGCGGCCAAAAGAAAGTAGTTTCGTCATAAAGAGTCCTCGAATTCTTCATAATTAGAACCTCTTGGCCCAATCTGACCGTGGTAGGAAATTCGCATTCCAGCCTCTCCACCGATGTTTGAGTCTCCTTTCAGCCTAGCGTGTCGAAAAGCCTTTGAAGGGTTTTAACAACGGCTATCGACCGTCTCAGGAAACACTTTCGACATTGGAATGTTCAGGCTCGAAAAGTAAGTTTCGGCCCGACAAGCTAAACTTCTCGGAACTCGGCTCCCGATTGTCGGAGAACCATTGACGCGCCACTGAACGGCTTGCAGTGGAACATATTGACCAAGAGCGTGGTCACGTCAAGAGTACCTGCGGGTTTCTTACTTCGGTCTAACACTCGATTCGGGTAGCCCAATCAATTCGTTTTTTGTCTTGGACTGCCCCGACCTGAATGGAATTTACTACGACGCGAAAGTGCTGAGCGAAGGGCTGTTCGCACGGACGTGCTCCTGTTTTAGATCGCTGTGCTTGCGTCGAACCGCCTTTTGAGATAGTGTTTGCCCGAGCAACTTCACCATGTTTCGACGGTGCGTCGCAATCCTTACAGTTTGTGCGCTCGCAGCTGCGTTCCTGCCGGAACTGGTCAGAGACCTCTCCGCCTCGGACATGCCGTCCTGCTGTAATGGTGTTGTGTGTCCCATGCACCACAACTGGGGACAGAAGATCAGCTGCGACATAAACCTTGGACATCAGGGCGCAGAATTACAGGCCTGCCCTTCGGCTTACCAACACTATGCCACGTTACTATTCGTTCCCATCGCACCTGTGGCCCTGCTTGTTGAGTGGCTGGTTGATTCGATGCCGATTTTTGCGTCGTCGGTAGTCGTCAGCAATACCCACGAAGTCCTCTCCCCTCCTCCTCGAAGAATTCTCCCTTAAATCAAGATCACCGTTTCGCGACTGTTTTCGACGCCCTGGCTACGTATGCGCGTCTCCTGCGGAGACGACGCGGACATGCACTCTCATTTCAGAGAGAGGGAGATTTTCATGCGAAGGCTTGTAGTGTTTCTGGCTATTTTCTGCTCTCTAGCCGTAGCAACAGTCGTACGCGCCACGATTTTCGGAAACGTAAAGGGTGTTGTTCATGATCCTCAGCATCGTCCTATACAGGATGCGGCTGTCACTCTGAAGGCTGATAATTCCGATTGGCAACAAACTCAGAAAAGCACTGACAACGGAGAGTTCGAATTTACCGCCGTGCCGGTTGGTGATTACACGGTCACGGTTATGGCGAGCGGCTTTCAGCAGCAACAGCAGTCCGTCATAGTCAGGTCCGATACCAGCCCGGTGCTGCATTTGGAGTTAGCTATTGCCGCCGTGAACCAAACCGCCATCGTTAATAGCACCCCTGTCGTCGCATTGACCGACACCGTCACCCCAACGACCACGCTGAACCGTTTAGATATTCAGAACACCCCTGGGGCGGACCAGACAAACAACTTGGCCATAATCACGGACTACGTACCTGGCGCCTACATGGTCCATGACATGCTCCATATCCGCGGCGGGCACCAATACAGTTGGCTCATTGACGGCGTCCCGGTCCCCAACACCAACATCGCCAGCAACGTAGGACCTCAAGTCGATCCGAAAGATATCGACTACGTCGAAGTCCAGCGGGGCAGCTACGATGCAGAATATGGCGACCGCACCTACGGTATCTTCAACGTCGTCCCTCGAACCGGCTTCGAGCGTGACCGAGAATGCGACCTGGTCTTAAGTTATGGAAGTTTCTATCAAACGAACGACCAGATCAATTGTGGCGGTCACAGCCAGCGGCTCGCCTACTACGGCAGCTTGAATGGGAATCGAAGCAATCTCGGCCTGGAGACACCAGTGTCGGAAATCGATCACGATGCGGGTAACGGATACGGAGGATTTGGCTCATTAATCTTCAATTTAGATCCGAAAGATCAGTTGCGGCTAGTGGGTTCCCTACGCCGAGATTTCTATCAGATGCCGGTCGATCCAGCAGACATAGCCAACGGCGTGATCCAGGCGGATGGCCAGCACGAAAGCGATGGCTACTTGAACTTCTCATGGGTGCGGACACTTGGGCACGACGCACTTCTGACCGTTTCACCCTTTTATCACTTCAATGCAGCAAACTACGACGGCGCCTCATTTGATTTCCCGAACGCTATCACCGATCACCGCGCCTCCAACTACGTCGGCGCTCAGACCACTCTCAGCGCCACTGTGGCCCGAAATACTATCCAAGCGGGCTTCTACGGATTCTGGCAACACGACAACCAATTGTTCGGGGTGCTATTCAACGACGGTTCTAATTCGCCGATCTCAGATCGGGAGATTGTAACGGGAAACGTGGAAGCAGTCTTCGTGGAAGACAGGTTTGCAGTCACTAACTGGTTGACGTTGAGCGGCGGCATTCGCCAAACGCACTTCTCGTCGCCGACTTTTGCAGAAAATCCGACCAGCCCACGCGCCGGGGTCGCACTCCGACTCCCCCGCATCAACTGGGTCTTCAGAGGCTTTTACGGCCAATTCTACCAGCCGCCTCCCCTCGTCACTGTCAGCGGCCCGCTACTTGCAATTGTGAACACCCCAGGTGATTCCACAAACCCACAGCAATTTATCCCCCTGCATGGGGAGCGGGACACGGAGTATCAGTTTGGCGTGACCATGCCGTACAAAGGATGGTCAATGGATATTGATACGTTCAGGACACGGAGCCACAACTTTTTGGATCACGGTAATGTGAATTACGACTTTCAAGGAAACGTGGTTTCGACCAATATCTTTTTCCCGCTCACCACTCAAGACGCCTTGATCCGTGGCTGGGAGATGACACTTCGATCCCCTCGGCTATGGCACAGAGGCCAGATGCATCTGGCGTACTCAAACCAGATAGGGGAATTCAAAGGAGCAATCACCGGTGGTCTGACTAACTTCTCCTTTCAGTCAGACTACTCCCCGCTCGATCATGACCAGCGAAACACATTGAATGTGGGCTTCGATACAACGCTTCCGTGGAGCGCATCCTTCTCAGGGAACATCTATTACGGATCGGGATTTCACAACGGTCAAGCTCCACCGGATTATCTTCCCGGCCACACGACAGTTGACCTCGCTGTGAGCAAGTCTTTAGGAGAGCGGTTCTCGGTCTCTATAAATGCTTTGAACGTCACGAACAGTCATCTCCTAATCGACAACAGCAACACTTTTGGCGGGTTTCACTTCAACAATCCGCGACAGATTTATGGCGAGGTGCGCTACCGATTCCATTATTAGCACACGTACAGAAGGAGGATGATCCTATGAATCAACGGTTTCGGTGTGGCGCTGCTCTTTTGTTGGCCTGCCTGTTGAGTAGCGCCGGCTGCCAGAGTTCGACGAAACACTACAAGCTCACCGGACAAGTTTTGGCCAAAAGTGAGTCGGCCAGCCAGGTGTCCGTAGACAACGACAACATCCCTGGTTTCATGATTGCGATGACCATGAATTATCCTGTGAAAGATCCACAGGGCCTTCAGCAAGTGCAGCCAGGTGATCGGATCACGGCGGATGTTGTGGTGCAGAACGATGGCAGTAATTACTGGCTGGAGCACGTCATCATTACCGATCAGAGCGCACGAGGTTCGATCTCCGCCGCCACAAAGCCTCACGAACTCCTACGCGGCGAGAAAGTGCCAGACGTTCCGCTAGTCAATCAGGACGGCAAGACACTGCACTTGGCCGAGTTCAAGGGCAAGGCTGTGCTTCTTACATTCATCTACACTCGATGCCCACTACCAACGTTCTGCCCGTTAATCAGTAGCGAGTTTGCGGAAATTCACAACGATCTTGCTCAAACTCCACCTATTTACCAGAAGACGCATCTGCTGAGCGTCAGCCTCGATCCCAACTACGACACGGCCCCGATCTTGCGCAAATACGGACTGGCATATCTGAAGGATGACGCGTCCGGGTTTCAACAGTGGGACTTCGTCTCCACTAATCCCCCAGAACTGCAGAAGCTGGCATCTGCCTTTGGCCTCGAGTATTACGAACAGAATAATCAAATCTCTCACAGCATGAGCACGATCCTGCTTGCGCCTGACGGGACTGTCAAACAGATATGGCCCGGAAATGAATGGAAGACCTCTGAAGTTCTAGCAGCTTTGAAAAATGCAGCATCCTAGAACCCCAGGGAGGAAACTATGACGATTTTCGTGCGTAGCTTTACAGTTGGTAATCTAAAGCAAAAAGGAGAACACGTTATGAAAAGCTCGATCCTCGCTGTTACCGTCGTCTCATGCTTGCTGGCGTTCGCTGTTGCCGTGCCAGCGCAACAACCGGCAGAGCCCAAAATGAAAATGCACAACATGATGGGATGTTTGACTAAGACAGATACTAATTCCTATCTCATCATGAATGCTGACCCCAAGGGACCAAAGACGATCGGGATCGTTTCTTCCACTCCCGACCTGGCACCGCATGTCGGTCAGAAGATCCAGATCACCGGCGTTGAGGTTCCGATGAAGGAAGCCGAGGCGACCAAAGGGGTGCCGAAGGCGGAACATTACATGAAGATCAGTAAAGTCAAAAAGCTCGTCGGCAGTTGCTCCTGATACCTGGTGAAGTGGCCGCGGCGTGCCATGAAGACTCCGTTTGCGTGGCCGATACTTGTCTGTATCGCAACGGACAGGTGACTCAGGGCAAGGCCAACGTGACTAACCTGCCAAGGAGAAACGACAATAGGGGGGCCAGGCGACGGCTATTGTTTTGGTGCCTTGCGTCACCCCCCTTTGTCTGCCTGATCGCTTGCTCGGGGGGCAGGTCTGGCAGCGAGACCGTCCAGGCCAACCAGGCTAGTTTCCACGGCCAGCATGTGTATCAACAATTCTGCGCGCCTTGTCACGATGCCACGGACCTGCATTTGATCAAAGATCCGCCCCGCCTGAACGGTCTGTTCCGCAAGCAGACCTTTCCTAGCGGTACGCCCGCTACGGACGATGAGTTGCGGAACGTAATCCTGCACGGTCGGGGCATCATGCCGCCCTTTGAACAAGCGGTAAGCGCCGATGACCTGAATGACTGGTTCAGTATATGCACACGCAATAGCACGATGATCTGGGCAAAGCCGAGCTGGCCGATTCTTAGCCGGCGGCTGGGAGACGAAATGGATCGACGCAAGTTTCTCGCGAGGACCCTCGCTGCGGGCCTGGGGACATTCAGCGTCGCCAAGATGGGAGGAGACTCACGCCCACAGAGTTCCGCCTCATCAAATTGCGTGACCATGGGCGCAGATGCGAGCACGCCAATGCTAATGCACGCTCAACAGACGGTCGTGACAGAAACACCCCGCGACGGTCGCTTCAGGTTGCAAATCGCTCCGGTCGTGGTTCAACTCGCGCGAAAGTATGCCATTAGCACCATCGGATACAACGGAATATCTCCGGGCCCGCTGCTCCGAATGCGCGAGGGCATGCCCGTGACTGTGGATGTGAGCAACGACACCGACGTACCCGAGATGGTGCATTGGCACGGCTTGATCGTTCCTCCAGAAGTAGACGGGACCGAAGACGAAGGAACTCCTTTTATCGCGCCTCATAGCACGCGCCGCTACAGTTTCGTTCCGTGGCCAGCGGGTACCCGCTGGTATCACACTCAGGTCTCTGCCGGAATCGACTTGTATCGCGGTCTCTATACGGGCCAGTTTGGCTTTGTCTATGTAGAAGCGAAGGATGAGCCGGGTCGCTACGACCAAGAATTCTTCCTAGCTCTGCATGAATGGGAACCGTTCTATACCCGTCCAAAGAAGATTCGGCAAGGGACACAGGGCGGCCTGAAAGTGGGCTATTCGTTCTGTTCAGTCAACGAGAAAGCGTTAGGGAATGGCGAACCACTCCGCGTCCGTGAAGGCCAGCGGGTGCTGTTTCATGTGCTGAACGCTAGCGCGACCGAACACCGCACAATGGCGCTGCCAAGCCACCGTTTCCAAGTCATGGCTCTCGACGGTAACGCCGTTCCGCGACCGCAAGCCGTGGATGTTCTTCAACTCGGTCCTGGAGAGCGCGTTGACGCCATCGTCGAAATGAATCACCCCGGCATTTGGATTTTTGGGTGCACAAAGGACATAGATCGCAACAATGGTTTGGGTGTCGTGGTCGAATACGCCGGTAAGATAGGCTTCCCCCGCTGGTTTGCGCCAACTAAGCTGGACTGGGACTACAAGATGTTCGGCCAAGCGGCACCCCACCCAGTACCGGACGAAATAATAAATCTATCGTTTGAAAGCATTCCGGGAGGACCACGGGGGTTCGACAGATGGCGCGTGAACGGTCGCAAATACCCGCAGGAGATTGCGCTTCGAGAGGGCGCCCGATACCGCTTCGTCTTGCGCAACCGCAGCGATTACGCCCAACCGATACATTTGCACCGGCATCTTTTTGAGATCGTTGATATCAACGGTCAGCCGACAGCCGGAATCATGAAGGATACGGTCGTCGTACCACGCTATGGAAGGGTATCGGTCGATATAGTTGCCGATCAGCCGGGGCTATCTCTCCTTCACTGCCACATCCAGCAGCAGATGGATTATGGCTTCAAGGCTCTGTTCCGGTGTGCCTGACGACAAAGAACCAAACCCGGGAATTTGGGAGGCAGCAGCACGAAGTTCACGGATTCGTCGAAGAAGCTATCGACTGATCGGGGAGACATGAATGCGTGCGTTCCTATGGGGAGTGCTTGCCACGCTGGTGGTGATCGTTGCAGGGATCGTCGCTTTTGCCGAACTGGGCTTCGTCAATTTTCGCGCCGACATCCAGCCCTCCGAGGCGGAATCGAAGTTCGCAATGTCGGCTGTGGACGCGTCGACGGATCGTCACGCGCCGGAAACGAAGAATCCTCTCGAACCGACGGAAGAAACGGTCCACGCAGGCGCCGTGCTCTATCGCGATAATTGCTCAGGGTGCCATGGCGACCCGGCAAATCCGGAGGCCAACGCTGGGAAGCAGATTCTATCCGCCGGCGCCGCAATTCTTTCACGAGCTGCATATGGACATGATGGGGGACAACCAAACTTTCTACATTGTCCAGCACGGCATCCGCTGGACTGGAATGCCCGGACAGGAAGGCGTTCTCAGCGACACGCAGGTATGGCAGATTGTTGCGTTTTTGAGCCACATGCATCTGTTGCCTGCGTCGGCACAGCAGGAGTTCAAGAAATCTGCGCCTCCCGCGAAATGAAGTTCGGAGGAACCCGAAGTGGTATTGCTGAAGGCGACCCTGGACGGAGCCTTGCGGAGTACACAGCCCTGCCACCAGTTCGGAGAGCACCGCTCGGTACAACTTCGGTACAACTGAGGGCGAGATTTCAGGAGAGAACCTGTAAGTTTCGAGACGACGCGCTCCAGAAGAACGATTGGGGATCTATCGCTCGGTACGGTCACTTGACGGCGGTACAATGCCCTTCAGCCGCAGATACACACACATGTATCCGTAGACTTCCTGAGAGTGTTCAAGTACGTTGCCTTCGACCAAGGCAAGCTTGGTGCGCTGCCCGCCGCGTCCGGCGTTGACCGTTGTCAGGATGTCGGCGTCCGTCAGCGAATTGAAGACGGCGTCACATTCGTCGTTGGCCTGCTTCATGGCCGCCGCGATTTCTGCCTTGCTCGGTGCAGCGGTAAAAGTGAGGGGCTTCTGCTCGCCCTTCAACAGAGAGCAAGCGCGCATGTTGAAGGTGATGACGTGCGCCATTCGCTGTCCGAAATCCTGAATCTCCGGCGTGGGCTTGAACCTGTAGTCTTCGTCGGGCATCTTGTCGGCCATTTTCGTAAGCAGGCTGCTGGTGTCCGCCCAGGAGTCTCTTCCGGTTCGTGCTGATTGGATTTGCCCCTTGCGCGTGGAGGGCACACGTCCCCACGAACATAGTAATTACAACCAATCCAAAAACTCGATTCATGTTGGTTCCCCCTGGGTGGAATTGGGGCCTAAATCTCGTCAAAGCTTTTGATTTCAACGGCGGTGTAGACAGAAAACTAAACACGGAAACCACATGGTTTGGACACACGAACCTCTAGTTTTACAAGCGCGGCGCTATTCGTTTTTGGGCAAGGCGGACATAAGTGCTGTGTGTGCGCTCGCTTGAATTGCCGAGCCGAAGAGGTGCGCCAGATCTTGACCCTAATTTCCCCTCAGTTTGTGAGCGCCTTGAAGCGCTCGGTCTGTTGTCTGGCAGTCGAACGCCTCAAAACTCCACTCGCGCGTGAAGCGCGATCATGCGCACCGAGCTATCGGCGCCCAAACCGACGCCCAGTAAACCCGTCGGCGGAGAGACGGTATAGGTAAGCGCGCCGAATCCAGTCTGCGTGGACGGTTTTCCTGGAATACCGGCCAGCACAATGCTGGGCAGTCCAAAATTCGGGTGGTTGAACACATTAAAGAACTGACCTTCGATCCGCAACTTTAGCCGCTCGGTCAAGGAAAACGACTTGGTAATATCGAGGTCACTCCAGAAGAAATTCGGACCGCGCAGTGTGTTGCGTCCCAGGTCTCCAAACTGGCAATTTTTTGGGGTGTCGCCGCCAGCGCAGGCTCCCGTGCTGGGGTCGACCGTGGAGGTAAAAGCATTAGGGTTGAGCCATTGCACCGAGCCCGGTTGGGTCACGCCGGGGATCGGATTGTGTTCGTAGAGAGGCACGTCCGGAACGACACTCGCGAATTGGGGTCCGCCGCCCTGCACGAGGCCATTGCCATTTGCCGAATAAGGCGTGCTAAGCACACTGAATGGAATCCCACTATGCCAGAAGACAGTCCCTGCCAATTGCCAGCCGTTCAGCGCGTAACCGAGCTGCCGACTCCGCACTTTGACGGGTAGCTGATAGATATACTGCGCATTGAAGTTGTGCCGGATGTCGTAGTCGCAAGGGCCATAATCGCGGGCGAGATTTCCCGGAAGAGGCGAAATGAGCCCGCCGGCAGAAAACGGCAGGAATCCGCCGTTCGAGACGGTATCCATGCAACGGCTGAAATTGTAATTGACCGTCCCCTGGATGCCGTGTGCGAGGCGCTTCATTGCCGTGAGCTGGATGCCATTGTAGTGACTATTTGCGCCAGTAGAGAATTGCGTCACCGCTCCAAACCTAGGATCTGCTGGCTGCTGGTAGGGGAATGGGGCAAAACAGCCCTGACATACCGTTTGATAACCGTTCACTTGCGTCAGATACGGCAGGCTTATGGCGCGCGTTCCGACGTATTGCGCACGCACACTGGCATTGCTTCCAAACTGGTGTTCGATCCCGAGACTCCACTCCAGGAAATGCGGTGGATGGAGTTTGCCGTTAGGAACTGCGGTAATAGCAACCGGCTGTAGACACGCTGCAGGATTAGCTTGCGGAGACGCGCAGGAAAGTTCCCCTTGGGCAAATCCTGAACGGAAGGCCTGATTTGCGGTCAAGACGGCTCCGACAGCACTATTCGGCACGCCCGGGGCAATCGCCAATCCGCCCGCGGTGCCAAGCAAACCTCCCTGGAACGTCTGCACATAAGGTGGGTTCATGCCTATCGCGTCGGCCACGCTGCCTGGCAAAAGGTCACTGAAGACCCCGAATCCGGTCCTAAGCAGTGAGTTGTGCGAAAACTGCCACGCAATTGCGGTCCTTGGCTGCAGGATGGCGAGCGGGACCGAAGAGAAAAGATTGCCGAGCTGAGTCTGAATCGCGGCGTTCAGTGGTTGATTAACATTATGAGATATGGAATCAAAAGAACCACTGAGACGAGCAACTTCAGCGTGCGGATTTACGGGGTTCGAATTAAAGGTGTCTCGGAGGCCGAGGGTCCATGTCACCTTCGAAGTCAACTTCCAGGTATCTTGCGCGTAGAAGTCGACATTGAGGAAGTTGAAAGGTTCGTTTTGCGCGACCGGGAAGGTCTCTAGTGCGGTGGAAGCCGCCCCATAAATGAATTGGGGCAAGTCCGTATAGGTCACCGTGGGGACGTTCCCTTCGCCGAAGTCATAATCATTCAAACGAAAGACGCGGATATTCGTCCCAAACCTCAGTTCGTGAGCGCCGTGGGTCCAGGCCAGATTGTCATTGATGAAAAAGCGGGTCGCGCGCCTTCCTTGCACCCATGTGTTATCTACCCCTCCGATATTCGAGAACGGCGCATTCGCACCTTGGCCCTGCAACACGATGGGAAAGGCGGTGAGCGTCTTCGGATAGTCGCTCGGTCCGAATAGGCTTTCATACCAGGTAAACCCTGGATTGAAATAGTTCACCAGGTTCTGCGAAAAAATATGCGTATATCCTGTTCCGAACGTGTATTGCGGTTGTGGAGAGATGGAGTTAAACAAAGGGTTGATCGGGTCGGTGTACTGGGCCTGCACGCCGGTATCGGCCTGAAAGCGGAACCAAGCCGTATTATTTGCGTCCCCGTTGTAGTCAATGCGGACCGTCTGGACCTGTTCGCTGTCATTAGTGGAGTGCGAGACGAGTTGCCGGTTGGCGCAACCATTTCCGTTCGGCGGACTGCCTCCTGCTGGAGCACCGCCGACATTGAAAGGACAACCCAACACAGCTAGGGGCGTTCCGCCGGTGTTTCCATACAGGGAAAACATCCTCTGATAAAACGGCACCGACTGGGATGATGCCGGATAGACGGATCCGGTTATGGCATCAACCCCACCCAGCGGAAGTTGCTGCAAGACATATTTTTGGAACGCGGGAGACGGCACGGTAGCTTGCGTCACAATGGGAAGCGTAAGGCGCATCCATTCGAAGTCCATGAAGAAAAAGAGCTTGTCGTGCTTAATCGGCCCGCCCAGACTGCCTCCGAAGTGATTTACGGTTGATTGCGGCTTCAGGTTTCCAGGCGTCGCGTTGGTAAAATAGTCCGCTGCATTCATGCTTGAGCCATTCCAGATTTCGTAAGCATTCCCATGAAACTGATTCGTGCCGGATTTGGTGACGTAGTTGATCTGAGAGGCCCCGTATCGCCCCTGATCTACCGAATAGGAAAGGGTATTCACTGTCACATCCGAAATCGAGTTCATTCCTAGCACGAGATTGGTTGCCAGGCCGATGTTCAGGTTGGTGAGTGGGTCGTTGGTTTCCAACCCGTCAACGATGTAGCCGTTTGAGGTGGCGGGCAAGCCATTAAATTCCACATTGCCGTAACCATTGGCTCCTCCGACGGCATCACTGCTGCTGCCCGCCGTATTGATGAGGGCGCCGGAAGCGAACTGCAAGGGATAGGTTAGGTCGGCGCCTGGATTCGGAATATCCGCCAACACCGGCCCGCTAAGAGTCGAGGACGTGTTGGCGTTTGCCGTGCTGATGAGCGGAGCTTCGGTAGTCACCTGGACGCTCTGCTCCGAATGAGCCACCCGGAGCGTGAAATCGACCTCCTGCTTCTGGCCTAGACCAGAACTCACATTGTCATTCTGCTGCTGGTCGAAACCCTCCGCTTCCACTTTGACTGAATAAGTGCCCGGACGTAGCTGAGGAAAATCGAATCGGCCCTCTTCGTCGGTCTTAGCGTTGCGCTGGAGGCCGGTCTGAGGGTTTCTGATCGTCACCGTGGCGCCTGGAATAGCCGCATTGGTTATATCGGTGACCTGGCCCATAATTGCGCTGGTGGTCTCTCCCTGCGCGAGTGCTTGCGCTGCCATAAGGAAGAGGAACGACACTGCAAGGACCAATCTCAAGTTTGTCATGCGCGACATGGTTCACGCCCTCTGATTCTAGGCGCTCCGGGCTTCAAGGGACTTGATACTGCGAGGAGAAGGACTGGCGCCGCAGCATTGACCGGAACGACGATCTATATTAACGCCAGTTAAGCACCAACGTATAGTAAACTTAATAGATACGTGCGAGTGGGTTGCTTTGCCCGTGGTGAATCTCCCGAGCCGCATGACCCTAAGCCTTCAGGCGTTGACGGAAAAATGAACAAGGGACCTCCGAACCTAGGCAACCCGCATAAACAATTTGGCTATGATTCGCTGCGCTGGGACCCGCGCTTCGCCGATCTACTCAGACGCATGAACCTCCAGCCCTGAAAAAACGCAGGTTTGCTCCCGGCTTCTTCAACCCGTATGTGCTACATAGTTTGAGCCTTTTGTTAGAGGCTCTAAATACCGTGCTGTCGCATCGAACAGGGTTTAGGCGTGTTTTGTGACTCGGAGGCTACGCCAGATGAACATAAGCACTAGCTAGCTAGCACTGCCAAGGCACGGGGGTGAGTCAGCGTTGGCGAAACCATTTCTTTTTGGGTCGGAAACCGTGCAGTGCAAGTCAACGCTAAAGCCGACTACTTGTTAGCATGCGCCGGAAGACATTGAAGGAGATTTTGCACAGTCTGCATCGCGTGACAGGCGGACACCTCCATGGCCGCAGAGAAAATGACTTTCTCAGCATTTTAGGCGGCGTCGCCAAATTCGAACGCAAGCTCCGCGTCGAGGACACTTTTCGGGCTGGCACCTTTCGGAGGGGTGAGAAAAGCCTCAATGGCGTCTGGCAAACAGTGTCCATGAAAAAAAGATTATGGTGGGCTACGGAACCCTTTCCAGTCCTGATGGAGCCGCCTAGCGCCATCGGATGCGCACCGTGGTTCGTCTGCAGTCGTCTAATAAAAGCGATTTCCTCCTCTCCGCAGCGCGAAATTGCAATTAAATTGGATTAATTAAACTTCAATCGGTAAGTGCAGTGTTCTCAGTCGTATTGAATTAGAAAAGGGTGTTGTTGTGTTCGCGTCAACTAGTTCGCTGACCGAATTATTTTGATTTCCTTGAATTAATAATTCCGCCTCCAGAAAACCCAAATTGCCCGTGAGGAAAGGTAGGGCTTTTCTCACCTCACCGTCGCCAAGTTAGCCGCTGTGTTTGCAATCTCGGCACAAGTTGAACCGGACCAGGCTTCTCTCACGTTGCCCGCCACGATACCGCGACTTAGATTCGCGTCGATGATTGTGGCCGCTCTTCACGCCAAGAAAGTTTGAAGCGATATGGAAAATACTCAAGTCTTTGAGCACTTGCTGACTCCAGAGGAAGCGGCGGAAATCCTGCGAGTCAAAGTGTCTTGGCTCTATCAGCATACCCGTCGCCGAAGCCCCGATCGTATTCCGTTCATTAAGGTGGGGCATTACCTCCGGTTTCGCAAACAGGATTTGGTGGCGTACATCGACAGTCAGAAACGCAAAAGTTGAACATGTCTCGGCGATCTTCTAAACTCCGCTCCCAGCGGCAAGTACCGGGCGAACCACGAAAGGAGATCAACGTGGTTCGTCGAAAAAGGTATCAGAAGGGCCATTTGCACAAGTCAGGCAAACGTCGGCAAGTATGGCGGGCTCGCTGGGTAGAACCGGTCGTGCTGTCTAACGGCAGCGTGGGCCGCGTTCTGCGCAACGAGTTCGTCGCGGAAGTCCGTGACGTACCCACCCGCCGACAGGCCCAGTCGATTCTCGATGAGAAGCTACGCGGCTTGAATCGGGGCTCCCACAAGCCACAGGCGGTGATCAGCTTCACGCAGTTCGTCGAGTATCACTGGATCAAGCAGGTCCTGCCAGCTTTCAAGCCTTCCACTTCGGAATCCCATCGGGTCCTGTTGTTCAAGCACCTGCTTCCTTACTTCGGGGACAGGCGCTTGTGCGACATCGGAACCGTCGATGTGCAGGCGTTCGTAACAGCAAAGACTGAGGCAGGGCTAGCGTGGAACACGGTGAAGAATCTTCGCAACTTGGTCAGTCGTGTGCTCCGAACGGCAGTGGAATGGAATCTCCTTACTTCCAACCCTGCCCACGGGGTGCGACTACCTGCCAGGCAGCTTGTGCGCCCTCCAAACGTGGTCACAGTTGAACAGTTTCGTGCGCTGCTGGGAGAGCTTCCAGAGCCAGCGCGTACGATGGCTGTGCTGTGTGCATTCACGGGTGTGAGAGCGGGCGAGTTGTTTGCGCTTCGGTGGCGTCATGCGGATCTTGGGCGTGGCGTGCTCCAGGTACGCGAGAGTGTTCACCGGGGGCAGTTTGGGCCACCGAAGACCCGAAGCAGCGTTCGTGACTTACCGTTAGGGAATGTCGTACTGGCTGCATTGCTGGAACATCGCAAAGGGCAATGTAGTCCGGATGCATTGCTTTTCTCTACGCGGAAAGGAACGGCGCTGTGTCGGAATAATCTGCTACGGAGGATCGTGCACCCAGCGTGTGATCGGGCAAAGACTCCACGAATCGGCTGGCATAGTCTGCGTCATTTGCATGCCACTCTGTTGAGTGAAGCGGGGGAACCGCTCAAGGTGGCGCAGGCACAGCTGGGCCATGCTGATTTACAGACGACGCTCGGGGTTTACACTCACGTTCTTCCCGACTCACAACGGCGGGCGGTGGAGAAAGTAGAATCGTTAATTTTCCCAAACTTTCCCAAATTTGTTGACGGTTCAAACGGGGCCAAAAAGAAGGAGATCACAATCCACTAAGGCGAAAGGACTTTAGTAAATGAAAGTGGCGCGCCTGAGAGGGTTCGAACCTCCGACCTCTGGTTCCGGAGACCAGCGCAGGAATGCTATGTTGATGATTCTTCTTGCTCAGTCTTGCACGGTACTACACGGTTTTGTACGTTGTTCGGCGCTTAATGGACCCAAATCGGACTCAAGCTTTGGGGTGAACCCCTAAGCTGGCACAGTTTTTTTGGACACAGCTTCCGCTTTCGTAAAAGTGTTCTTGCATCTCCTAGCAGGAGAAGGGGTCTGGGGAAGGGGACGGCGTTTGAGTCCCCTTCCCCAGCAGTCCCTTAGAATTCTTCTGCTGTTCTCTTTGTTCTCAAAAAACTCCATCGTCGCGCTTCGAGATTCGGCCAGGGATTCGGTCTTCTGCTCGAATTCTTCCGGGGATCGATAGCCCAGCGCCGAGTGCAACCGTTGCCGATTGTAGTACTGGTCGATGAACTCTTCGATGTTCGCTCGCAAATTTTCTAGATCATCGTACTTGTTGGCGTAGATCTCTTCCCGCTTCAGCGTGTTCATGAAGCTTTCGCAACTGGCATTGTCGTAGGGGTTGGCCGGCCGACTCATGCTCGGAACCATGTGGTACTTCTCGAGGATGGTTATATATTCCGCGCGAGCGTATTGCAGCCCTCGATCCGAGTGATGCACGAGGCCGGGTTGCGGCTGTCGGCGCTCGATGGCTTGCTCCAACGCTCCGACGGTCAGCTGCATCGCCAGGGTACGATCCAGCGCCCAGCCCACCACTTTGCGAGAGAACCCATCGAGGATCACCGCCAAGTAGACAAATTCCGCCTTCAGGCGAATGTAGGTGATGTCCGCTACCCAAAGCTGATTGATCCCGCTCACCTTTATCCGAGCAGCTAAGTTCAGATATACCTCGAACTTGTGGTTCGAGTCCGTGGTGACCTTGAACCGCTTCGGCTGTAGGCCCAGCAGGTTATCTTCTCGCATGATCCGCACCACCCGTTTGTGGTTTATCTGTATTCCTCGACGGTGCAGCTCCACGGTGATTCGCCGATAGCCGTAGCGGCGGCGATGCTCCAAGGCAATTTGTTGGATCGCAGATCGCACTTCCATCTCTTCCTCAACAGGTTGCTGTTCCTGCAGCGACCGGTAAAAGCCCCGGCGGCTGACTGGCACCATGTGACACATGCGCTCGATACTCAGGCTGCCTTGCAATGACATCACTTCTCGGATCTGGTCGTAGATGCCATTTCGCCAGAGCCGCTGTTGCGCTGGCGTCGAGCCTCGATTTTTTGCAAGGCACCTTTGAAAAAATCCACCTCCAGAGTCTTTTCTGCCAAAAGCTGCTTCAAGCGATGGATTTCTTTGCGGTGAGCTGATGCGTGCGTGCTAGGCCGCGACGATTCTTGTCCTGGTTCAACCGTTTCCAGCTTCTTGCGCCACTTGTAGAGGCACCTCGGTCGTACCCCGAGTTCTCGTGCTAACTCACCGACATCTTCACATGTCTCCATGCGATCGACGGCCATTCGCTGAAATTTCCGGGAGTACCTTTTTCTCTCCACTGTGGTTCCTTTCCCGGAAACTGTGCCCTATTTTTGTGTGTCAGTTCAAGGGTTCACTCCAGCCTCAGGTGCTCGCCAGCGATTTTTACATCGGCCCAAAATCCTTTATCTAGCATCTGAGGAATTTACACTGAAACGCTTGACGGAGAGTGGACCTGGGATTAGGTTTATTCCGAGACTGAGGGAAATAGAATCCAACAGCGGGGCCGGATGCAAATCACCTCTGCATCCGGTCCCCGGTGCTTTGTTCAGTAGAGTGATCCAGCCTTTGGCCGGTCGGCGGCACGAGTACGGACGATATCCGGTGCGTCGATCTTCCTGCCGTACACAGCCTCATTGGCGCGGCTGTCTGGACGCAGCGTCAAACCTTCGAGCGATATACCAGCAAACAGCCCCATTGTTCTTCAACGAAGCAAATTGTGGGCCGTATAAACAAAAGCCTCTGTGGCACCATTAAAAGGCAAGCCTGTGCTTCAGCTCAAGCGTGGCGGGTAGGCCCGTTCCCGGTGCCTGCTGAGTCGCATGCAACAATCCGGACCGGACCCCCTCTCAAGGGCCGGCCCCACGCACCAGGGGCGGTAGGAATAGAACTTGCACTGGTATTTTTTCTCAGCCCCTTGTAATTGAAAATTAGATTCACGGATTCTGAGGTTTTGCTTTTCTCGTACGGCGGCGCAGGAGGTCCGATGAAATATCAAGAATCCTCTTGTCCTCTGCAATAGAGAGCCATTGAAGGCATGTCTCAAGCCTGTTGGCCCAAAAGTCATTTGGACCGCGAGGTACGGGCTGAAATATCTCGATCAGCGTTGGATTGGCATGCCGTGGAAGGAGCCATTTACTCAGGGTGTAGAGAAACGTATTCCAGTCGCCCGCAGACGGGTGCATATTTACTGCCAGGATATCGAACTCTCCGAAACGGTAAGGACGCGTGTCCTCGCCTGTTTGGAGATCGATTCCACCGCGAGTCTTTTGTACTTCGGCAACGTACATGTCGGCTGGATAGTTGCGATTCGCCTCTGAAGCTAGCATCGCTCTCTGTGTTTTCATGCGCTGCAGTTTGACCTGGATACGAACGTCCTGCGGCTTGAAGACTTTTGAGGTGATGAGAAAGTCGTACGGGTGGTCGCCCACAATTGCTACGGCTTCCCAACCCTCAAGCGCTGCCAAGACGTGCCGCTCGAAAATTGCCTCGGCAATGATGCCGCGCACGCCGCGCTTAGTGAGGTCGGTAGAACGAGAGATGGCGCTAAGTATTACGTCTGCACTGACCCCCAATGCCTTTTCTAACGGGTGTTGAGGAAGGCGCGCCTTGAGATAGTCGAGAAGCGCCGCCTGCTCTTCAATCGTGCATTGATCTAAGAGCCGCCTAACGTTCTCCAGAGATTCACTCACTTTGATGGTCTTCCTGGCAGCTCTGGTTTGTATGCTTCAATCTGAGAGCGTTTCACCAAAACTTTCCCGCCGATTCTCAAAACATCGAATCGCCCTTTTTTGATAAGTCGGCCGATAGCCTGGCGAGATACGCCCCGAAGACGAGCGGCATCTGCTTGAGAAATCCAGTCTTTAGAGGCAGAGGGCTCGTTCATAGAATGGGTTGACATTGTGAACCTATTAACGCTATCCTATATAATTCCTCGGCCCGTACTATGATGAAGCTATAATGCCAATGCGTCCAAAGAACCGCGAGCACGTTACCCCGAGGAACATAATCTCTGGTCCCGCAATCGAGCAAAAGAGGAAAGAATTGCCGGATTGCCACCCGGCACATTCGATCAGGACTCCCCCATATATCATCGGGAAATATGGAGCGGCATACCTAGGCGATTCGCTCGATTTGCTTCGCTCTCTGCCCACGGGCGGAGTCAATCTTGTGGTCACCTCTCCTCCGTACGCGCTTCATTTCAAGAAAGAATACGGTAATAAGAACAAGAAAGAATACATCAAGTGGTTCTTGCCATTTGCAAGCGAGATTCACCGAGTTTTACGTGATGATGGCAGTTTTGTGTTGAATATTGGGGGCAGCTACAATCCGGGCACACCCACCAGATCGGTCTACCATTTCAAACTGCTGATTGCCTTGGTTGAAGAGATCGGATTCCATCTTGCACAGGAATGCTTTTGGTACAACCCTGCCAAAATGCCAATGCCAGCCGAATGGGTGACAGTACGGCGCATTCGTGTGCGGGACTCGGTTGAATACGTCTGGTGGTTATCCAAAACGCCGTGGCCAAAAGCGTCAAATCTCGCTGTCCTCAAGGAATATAGCGAGGACATGATCCGATTGAATCGCAACGGTGTGCGCGGGACCGTGCGGCCTTCCGGACACGTGATTCGTCACTCGTTTGACAAGATAACTGCTGGAGGATCGATTCCGTCAAACGTCACGGAAGCAGACTTTCGAGACGTGCCCGAGAGCATGCTCAAAATGGGAAACAATGCTGCCAACGACCTTTATACGAAGCGCTGCAAAGAAAATGGTATCAAGATTCATCCGGCCCGCTTTCCCGCGCTTCTTCCGAAGTTTTTCATCAAACTACTCACTGACGAAAACGACCTCGTTGTTGACCCGTTCGCAGGTTCAAACACAACGGGCGCCGTGGCGGAAAGGTTGAAGCGCCGTTGGATTGCCGGTGAGGCTGTCGAGGAGTACCTTAAAGCGAGCACTTTCAGATTTGAAGAAGCTGAAAAGCAGGCGGACCACCGCCAAGTCCCGCTGTTTGACTGATTCTCTGGGATTCTAGGCTCCTTATTCTTCCCCAGATCTGAATCGTTGATCCGGGTTAGTTCATCTTGAACGAGCCATCGGGCTATCTCTCCCGGTGCGCCATGTGACAGCCACCGCAATTGGTCTGGGTCATCTTCATCGCCGCAGAAGCATCATTCAAACTTGCCCCGCAGTGGCAAGCTCAGCGACTTGCGCAAAGTCGGACTTGGCGTCCTCGGCAAACGTGAGCGCATCGCTCACGTTTTTGGCCTGCCAATAGGCGGCGACCTTGGTCATATTGTCTTGGAGCGTCTTGGCGTCCATGGCAGCGTCACCGGTCTTGGCAGCCAGATTCTCACCGAGACTGGCGAGGAGAACGAGATTATTGGAATGTCTGCCTTGTCGAAAACATGGGGTTTTTAACAAGCTGGGTCGAAAAGGGAGTCATTTTGGCTTACTTTCCGGGACGCCGAATTGTCGCAATTGGGACTATTGGGGAGATTTCATTGTCGAGGCTGTTAGATTGATGACTCGGGTCTGCCCGGGCTTGACGTTCACGGGCTGAGCGTTGCTCCGGTTGCGATCGGCAAAATCGAGAGCATAGTAGCCTAGGTCGTCCGGCGGCGGCGCCGCAAAGAGAAAATAAGGGCCGGGGATTATGCCGTGAATCTGAAACCGGCCGTTGACGTCAGTTTGTCCCTTTAGTGTATACCGCTCGACCTGACGCAACTCTCGGGACTTGGGAATTAGCACAACATCTAGTCCTGCCGATGGTCTATTCTTCTCATCAACCTTGCCACTGACTTCGCCCGGGAGGGCGCGCTGAAAGATTGGGAAGCGAAAAAGTGTAATCGCCCGGAAGGACGCCTTGAATATTGAAATTGCCGTCCTCATCCAACACAACTTTTTTAATAGCCTGCACGCTGCGCATCCGGATAGGAAGACCCACAAGGGAAATGCCTTCCGGACCCTCCAAGGCGGCTCTGCCCCGCACTTCACCGGTCAGGCTCGCGATTTCAATGTCTTGATGCACGTCCGAATCGACAACGTGCACGGTCGCGAAGCCCCACCGTACTCCGCCGGGCGCAATCGCTCTCAGCTGGTACTCGCCCGCCGAGATGCCGGTGATTGTAAATGTTCCGCCACGACTCCAGGAGACCCCAAAAGAGCGTGCCGTGATAGTCACCGAATAATTCTGTGCGCCATTCTGCGCACTTGAATCCAATATCTTGCCGCTGATGTGGTATCTATTTTCGGCGGCAACTGGAATACGGATGCCACTCGCTTCATGAGTCGCTGACACCTGAACACGCTGGGCCTGTTCCACTGTGGCCACCCCGGGATAGTAGGTTTGGGGATAGATCCGGCCCTGGTACGTCTGCTCTGCAGACACGTAGTAAGACCCCGGTGCGAGATCGGATATACGAAATTCGCCGTTGCTGTCGGTGCGTACGCTGTAAGCTGAGCGTGTGAACTGGCGTCCGCCACGGACGAACATCTGACGCCACACCGCAACCTGGATATCCCGCACCGGATGGTCATTTTCGTCGTAAACGGATCCGGAAATAGTTCCGGCCACGGCAAGGCGAAAGTCGATGTTGTTTATTTCTTGTTCTGCACCCACGACGAAAAAGCTGCCCTCAAAGGTTCCATCTCGGGAGTAGGTTTGCTGGACAAAGCCCGTACACTGCGCACTAAGACCGTAACCGGTTCTCGGAGAGACAACGGAAAAGGTGAAGATGCCATCGGAATTCGTTGTGGTTGTCGCGACGCGAGGGTCTCGATTTCCACAGGAGAAGCCCTATCGTAAAGTGTCACGACGGCCCCACTGAGCGGTGCACCCGTATCCCCACGATACACGTGCCCAGAGACTTGCGACTGACCGAGGGGTATGGATTGAGACGAGCCGGAGTTCGCTTGCTTCGTGACCGGACGTGCAGACGCAGAGCCGATTGCGAGGAAACCCACAGCTAACCCCACCAAAAACAATGCGTGCGACTTAGGGTTCATGAACTTATGCCGAGGCACATCCAACTAGACGGTCCCGGGGGGGCCTTGGGTTGCCCCCCTAACTTCCCGGAATCGCGGGCGTTGTGCCAGAATCTTGTGGTTTCCGCATGACGTGATTCAGATTCCTCTGGGCTGAGTAGTCAACAACTTGGAAGAGGTCCGTATGAAGGGCTTTGGGCACAGTCGTTTTGCTCCGGGACGTGCGCCTGAGCGCGCCCGTAGATCCCCGCAAAAACTTACCTAGCCTTTGTGGAAAAGAGACGAACGTAGTTCCGTACGAGGCCCTCGACGACGAACACAAACGCGCTATGGCTCTTTGATTAGCGCTCCAGCCTGTTCGATGCTGCCCCTTGCCAGTTCGGTCTTGAGTTCTGATTTCTGGCGCGCGAGGAGATTGATTTCTGTTTCAAAGGTCTGATATCCCGGCAGCTCAACCTTGATCCGATGTTTTCCGGGGCTAACGAGCATGGCATGAAACGCCCCTCCAAAATCGCTGGCGTGACCGATGTAAGCGTCATCCACAAAGACGGCCGCGCGTTCGGGCGTTACGTTGAGCTTCAATTCCGCGGCGTTTGCGGCCGGGTATTGCGCCCTGAGATCCTTCGTCATCGTCACCGGGAAAGGCTGCACCTGCCCGGGTTCGACAACAATTCTCTTTGTGAAATCCTGGTATCCCGCTTGCCGAACAGAGATCTCGTGGTCGCCCGGCATAAGCATAACCTTCTTGTCTCCCTTGACTCCTTCAGGTAGCCCACGTATTGCCCGTCGACCCACACGCCGGGGTTTCTCTCGATCTTGGTCGTACCCGAGAATTGCAGCTCCCCCATCACTTGGTTCTGCTGGGCTCGCGCGCTGGACGATGCAAAGAACAAAGCAAGCATCAAAGAAACGATGAGGAACCGGATCGGTTTAGGTGCGAACATAATTACCCCTTTCGGCCCTTTTGTGGGGCGGAGACAACGTCTCTCTTCAGTGAGTAACGCACGCCAGCCTCCAAATTTCTCTGAAACTGCGGACCGTAATGTGTCGCATTTGGCGCAAGTTACAGGTTACGAATCATTTCCGCACCCGCAGGAAGGTTCGGTCCTAGTGCGATTTTACCTACTTCTTACTTGTCCAATTCTGACCTGTCCAAAACCCACTTCCACTTTCCCTGCAAGTGCCTGATTCAACTGAATCCCCAATTAACAGATTTATTGGTCGACAATCACAGAGTTTTGGACTTTGGACATCTATTTCCAAGTACGCGTTATACGGAGAAATCTATTACCATCCGAGTACGCCGTCGCGCCGGAACAATCGCCAAGGCGGACCAACCTTTCCGCTTTGCCGACTCATCGCGAGTTTGGGCTTTCGAGGTTTTTGCGCTCGCATCAGTAATTTTCATTTGAAGGAGCGCTCGTCGGAGCGATTGCCACGTTTGCAGTTCGCTCAGCCGAAGGTGGCAGCAGGCGCAGCGGAGTCTTGAACCCCCAAGGCCGTCCAGATCCGGAGCAGCAGCGTCGCCCGGCCCAAATGCTGTGCTTCGCTTTTCACACTCGAGACGGGCTCATCGCTCGCCCGTTCCCGAGGGCGATAAGCTAGAGGGGCAGTCATTCGACTGCCCCGTTGTTGGAATTTACCTACTGCTTCGCCGCGCGAGTGGACTCGACGTTTTTGGTATCAACCGAACTCTCACCCGTTGAGGAAATATCCTCTGCTCCCGTACGTTGCATGATTTCCTTGGCGCGCTTGATTTCTTCAGACGTGTCACAATGTGCGGAGAGGAGGATTCCGCCTTTTTGCAAACGACCCTCGTAACGCTTCGCCTCGTACTCCGAATCCCCATCCCGACCAGTGCGCCTGTCACGCCTCCGACGGCTCCGCCAATGCCCACACCAGCGAGAGCAGCCATGATAGGACCTGCCGATCAGAGGCCCTACCCGGGAATCCCAGGGCTCCT
Organism: uncultured Acidobacteriota bacterium; assembly: GCA_963719845.1. Classification (GTDB taxonomy): domain Bacteria; phylum Acidobacteriota; class Terriglobia; order Acidiferrales; family UBA7541; genus Palsa-189. Next base: position 176,721 of record CAVRDM010000023.1, read on the forward strand.
ATTTCCGCCAATAGGCCTAAGGCTCCACCGAGCGCAGCGCCCGATCCTGCGCCCGTTGCAGCGCCTTCCGGCGCTTTCGTGGCCTTCTCAGTTCCAATTGCCTTTGAGCCGAGATTCTCTGGAAGAAGCACGGAAATATCCGAGCTTTGAAATCCAGATTTCACCAGAGCATCTGCCGCTCGTTCCACCGACTCCCGAGTCGTGTAAATCCCAAACACTGCTGTTTTCTTGTTTGCCATATGCAAGTCTCCTTTTTATGTGCGTGTTAGGTTGAAGTTTCGCTTACTGCTTCGGAAGCTCGACCGTCAGTTCGTTGGTGACACTCGCGTCGCCCACAACGGCAGCGGCTTTAGATGCTATGTTGGTTTTCTCGTCTTCTGAGCGCACCGGCCCTTCAAGGTGACTTTGCCATCCTGCGCGATGATCTTGACGTTGTGTGCGTAGGTGGACAGTGACTTGTCCTTCATGATGGAACTGCGGATTTGCTTGGCAATGTCCGTGTCTGATGCGTTCACCTTCTGCTGGTCTGCTGTTGGCGAGCCCTGTTTTCTCTCGCGATTGGTTTTTGAATTATCAGGTGCTGGCGTTTGATTCTGTGGTCTGGAACTTGCGGCCAAAGGGATGCTAAGAAACAACACTGCCGCTAGCAACGCCCTGGGCTTTGTACTTTGCTTCATCAAGAAATTCTCTTCGATTCTCCTCACACACTTCGCGGTGTTCCCGGTAGGTGTTTGGCAAACAATAGTCTGGACGCGCGATGTAAGCTATCGGACCAACCATGTAGATAGGAAACGCACTAGCTGTACATCCAGGTCCGCCACCAAACTTTGGTTTAGACCCCACTCTTCTGTTCCAGAGTGCGGTTCGCAACCCACATCATAGAAATCAAACTCTTGAAACAGCCTCAGAGATGCGCAGAGTACGTGAGTTGATGGCGCTGATATACGGATGTTTTCTTGCAATTCGGGCAAACGAGGCTAACGCCGCCACCCGGAAATTCAGGTTTGGGCTCTATGATCCAGGGGTCAAGAATCCCTGCTACGATCACGACCTTAGAATGAAGGAAGTCTTTCTTACAATCGGGACAGGAAAGCATCCAGTTCGGCATCAAGCTGAGAGTGACCCTGCCTAAGGAGGTCTGCTATACCCGTTGTCCATTAGAAATGACGGCGAATAGCCAATACGAGACGATATTGCCGAGGCGAATGTTTCTAGATGGCGGATGCTCTCCCCAGGACTGGGCGAATCCGATGACAAATCCGATCACCCCGCGCGGTGATCCGCCCGGTCCTCTCATCCAAATGCACTTTTGTTGCTAGCTGTTTTCGCTGTCCTTTCATCTCGCCGGGATTTCATCCCTTCAGCGGGACTT
>CAVRDM010000024.1:0-73910 GCA_963719845.1 uncultured Acidobacteriota bacterium
CTGCGGCTTCTTTGGCGACCCGGCGCACGATTGCCACTGCACGCCGCCGCAAATTCAGCGCTACGTCTCGAAAATTTCCGGCCCCCTGCTGGATCGCATCGATATCCACATCGACGTGCCTGCGGTGAAATACAAGGAATTGCGCGGCGACTCTGCGATCGAGGATTCGGCCGCCGTGCGCGAGCGCGTGATACGCGCCCGCGGGCGACAGACCGAGCGCTTCACCGGCGAAAAGCACGTCTACGCGAACGCCCAGATGCCGCCCCGGCTGATTCGCAAACACTGTGCCATTACCGCGGATGGCGAAAAACTGTTGGAGACCGCGGTCATGCGCCTGGGACTTTCCGCGCGCGCCCACGACCGCATCCTCAAAGTCTCGCGCACCATTGCCGATCTCGACGCCGCCGCCGGAATCGAGCCGCGCCATCTGGCCGAAGCCATTCAGTACCGCACTCTCGACCGGACATACTGGGCGTGACGCGCCGCACGACAAAATCCGCCGACACGGCCCCCACATCGCCCCAATGTGGGCGGTATCGAACCTCACGCCAGCCTTCATACTGGGGTTCACGAGCTAGCCGGACATGCTGTGCATGTTCCTTTGAACACAGGTTCGCGACTGGCCCGCCGGGCTCGGTCCGCAAGCCGCCTACACTAACGGCACATGAGCGCCACGATTGAAATTCCGTCGCCGGCCTTGCCCTCGCACGGCGGCGCAGTAGCTTCCGCCCCTACTTCTGCGGGCGGCACGCATGATGCCGCCGCGGGACGTTTGCCGTTCGCCGTCGCAATCTTCGTCAGTGCCTTTCTCCTCTTTCAGGTCCAGTTGCTGCTGGGACGGGAAGTGCTCCCGCTATTTGGGGGCGCCGCGGCGGTATGGACCGTTTGCGTATTCGTCTTTCAATTGTTGTTTCTCGCCGGATATGCGTACTCGCACGCCATTACCAAATGGTTTTCCCTGCGTCACCAAGTGCTCTTTCACGGCGCGCTTCTAGGCGCTTCCGCTGTTTATCTGGGCGTTCTGGGATATCTGCAGTCGTCCCCCATAGCTGTCGGTGCAGATTGGCGCCCCCCGCCCGGCGCAAATCCTACGTGGACGATCGTCGAGTTCCTCATGCGCGCCATTGGCCTGCCTTTCTTTTTGCTCTCCGCGACAAGTCCATTGCTGCAGCATTGGTTTGCGCAGGAGGGCCCCAGGCGGATGCCATATCGCCTTTATGCGCTCTCGAACGTAGGATCGCTCCTGGGTCTGCTGTCCTATGCGTTCTTCGTCGAACCGCACATCGGATTGCGCGCGCAACGCTGGGACTGGGCTGCGGGCTACGTCCTGTTTTTGGTTTGCTACGTTCTCACCGCGCGAACGCTTACCCCTCGCAACGCCGCCCCCTTCACCCGTCCCCTGGCCCGGAACATGTCTCCGAAAGAACAGGTGGTCTCCGATGTCATCCCGCAGATGCCCACGGTAGGATGGCCGCTCCGGCTCCTCTGGGTCAGTTTAGCGGCTTGCGCCTCCGTGCTGTTGCTGGCCACCACGAACCTAATCTGCCAGGACATTGCCGTCAGCCCGTTTCTGTGGATTTTGCAACTCAGTTTGTATTTGGTTTCATTCATCGTCTGCTTTGAGAATGATCGCTGGTATCGGCGCGAGATTATTTTTCCCCTGTTCGCTATAACCGTTGCGCTCGTCATCGTTGTAGCGCTTCCCGGCGCGGCGTATTCGTTCCTCGCGCAACTGGCCGCCTATTCCTTGGCGCTTTTCTTCGGATGCATGGTGTGCCACGGTGAGACGGCGCGAACGCGCCCGCGCCCCGAATCGCTGACGGCATTCTATTTGTGCATAGCCGCGGGCGGCACCGTGGGAGGCCTCGTGGTGAGCTTGCTGGCCCCTGCGATTTTCCCAAATTACTGGGAATATCCTCTGGGCGTTCTGGGATGCGTGGGGGTGCTATTGTTTGTTTCGGCCGCCGAACGCTCGTCCTGGTGGTACACCGGCCGAGCTTCTTTGGCGCTGTGATTCTCGCCGGCGCGGTCTTGCTTGCGCCAACCGTGTTTTCCTCTGTGTGGAAAGGGGCGGAGCGGTGGCCGCCATCGCTGGGCGTCTACGCGGCGGCGCTCCTCGCCGTCGCTGGAATCGTTCGGTACGCTAACGAGCGCCGCGCGCCGCACACCACGCCCGCGCCATTTCTCGTGCGCAATGCCTCAAGAATCGTCCTGGCATTGTTCACGGCCGGCCTGCTCATTCCCCAGAAAGCGGCGCTCTACCACGTCATCGCGTCGTCCAGAAATTTCTACGGCGTCTTGTCGGTCGTAAGCGTCGACGCGGAAAATTATCTCGCCTTGCGGCACGGCAGCACCGTTCATGGATTCCAGTATCGCGATTTCCCGCGCGCGCGCCTCGCCACGGGCTACTACGGCCCTAGCAGCGGAGCCAACATCATCATTCGCAACTGGCCGGCGCATCCTCTGCGCGTGGGCCTCGTGGGAATGGGCGTAGGCACGCTCGCAGCGTTGGCGCAACCGGGGGACGTCTTCCGCTTCTATGAGATCAACCCGGACGTCTACAAACTATCGGCCGGCCAGCATCCTTATTTCACTTATTTGCGCGATTCCCCCGCCCGCATAGAGGTCGTTCTCGGCGACGCGCGGCTCTCCCTGCAACGGGAAAGCAGCCTTGGCGACTTCCAGAATTTTGACGTTTTGATTCTGGACGCATTTTCAAGTGATGCCATCCCCATGCATCTCCTCACCCGCGAAGCCTTTCAGGTCTATGCCCGACATCTGCGCGCGCCCGCCTCGGTGATCGCCGTGCACATCAGCAATCAGACGCTCGATCTTCGGCCCGTGCTCGCCGGAATCAGCCGCGACTTCGGCTTTCACGCCGTGCGCGTCAATCCCCTCCTGCCCACAGGTCCTTTCTCACAATCCGACTGGATCCTGCTCTCACGCGATTCCGCCTCGCTCTCCGGCGAGGAGCTCGCCAAACACTCGGAAGCGTTTCCCGCAGGAACGCCGTCCCTCTCCTGGACCGATGATTATTGCGATCTCTGGCACGTCATACGCTGGCGGGATTAGGCCCCACGTGCCGTGAGACCCGCCGTCACCCGGGTTTGCAGAGGTATTGACTGGCCCAGGCGCCATTGCTCGAAACTGACCTCACCGGACATCACGCGCCGCGTTGACGGGCTAAAATTTGCTATGCTACTCCATGTGCTTTGCGGGCCGAATGGCGGCCCTTCGGCGATGCCCCAAGAAACCAAACGAACTGAAGTTAAGCTCGAAACACACTTCGACAGCGTGAACCTGGCCGAGGATATCTGTCAGCGCATCGCCGAATCGGCCGGGTTCGACGAAGGCGACTGCTACAAGATCACCATGTCGGTTCATGAAGCCGTCATCAACGCCGTCCGCTACGGCAACGAGGAGCAGCGCCATAAAAAAATCACTATGATCGTCGAGGTCGGCGACGAGAAGCTGGTCGTCCACATCGTCGATCAAGGACGCGGTTTGAATCTTGCCGATATCCCGGATCCCCTTGCCGACGAGAATGTGCTGAAGACTTCCGGGCGCGGGATTTTCCTGATGCGCACTTTCATGGACGAATTCGACGTGCGCCGCTCGCACGAAGGCGGTGCCGAGATCGTCATGGCCAAGCGCATCCCGTCCTCGCCCGATCGCACCCCTATCCGGTGTGAGTGACCCCTTCGTCTCATGCTACCGTCTTTTCCGCCGGATGTTTCCAGTCATTCAATTCGGCGCAAACCCGCTGGACACGTGAGCCGGTTTTATGCCAGCATGGCGCCGCGTTTGTCGGGTGTGTATTCCGGACGGGTACTTGGAGTTTCTTTTCTCATGCCCCCGCCCCGCAGCACATCCAGGCAAATGGCGAACGTCTCGAACGAGGAGTGCCGACAGTTGAGCAGAGAACAAGGTGTCGTGAAGTGGTTCAACGCAGCGAAGGGGTACGGTTTCATTCAGCGCCAGTCAGGGGAGGATGTATTCGTTCATTTCTCTGCAATACAAATGGATGGATACAAGTCGCTAACCGAAGGCCAGATGGTGGAGTTTGAGGTTAAGCAGGGGCCGAAAGGCTTCCAGGCCGAAAACGTGACCACGCCCTAGCGCATCGGTGTCGTCAAACGCCGAGCCCTTGGGGCATTTCAGCGGTTAACGATCCTTGATCCAGCAACGAGGCTCTGTTCGCAGACGCGATCGGGGCCTTTTTGTTTTTGACCAGGCGTGTGTACGCCATCCGGCGGCGGTCGCCTGCGTTTGCACGGAGTTTTACGAGCGTCCTAAAGCGGCGCCCTCATCTGCCCCCGATATGCCCCGATATGATAGGATGGCAACAAGGGCTCGTGAACTGGGGCGGTGAACTTGCATCGAGCGATCTCCTGATTCGCGCACATTCCGCAGCCTCCCCGGAGGAACTTTTTTGTGGCTCGACATATCACCCGTAAAGAGCTGAAGAAGGACCAAATACGCGAAGGTTTCGTCCACGGCGCCGAGGCTGTGGCCTCGCACCAGCAACAGCTTTGGCTCTACGGTGGCCTCGCGGTGCTGGTGATTTTGGCCATGCTCGGCTGGCGCTTTTATACTCAGAATCAGACCGCCCGCGCCTCCGCCGCGCTGGCCGATGCCTCAGCGATTTACGAGGCCCGCATCCGCGCCGCCAACGAGCCCGCCGCGCCAGGTGAAGTCACCTACGTCGACCAGAAAAATAAGTACGCTGACGCCGCCAAGAAGTTTGCCGAGGTCGCCGCCCGTTATCCCCGCACCCGCCCTGGACAGGTGGCCCGCTATTACGATGCGCTTAGCCTCGAACAACTCGGGCGTTACGATGAAGCCGAAAAAGCGTTCAAATCCGTGGAATCCGGCGGCGACGAGGGCCTCTCCGCGTTAGCGCGTTTCCAACTCGCCCAAATCTACGACAAGACCGGTAAGGCCGCGCAAGCCGTTCCCATCTATCGGCAGCTCGCCGACAAGCCCAACCTTTTCGTGCCCCGCGCCGTCGTGCTTCTTGCCTTGGCTGATCACTACAGTTCCACCGACCCCGCCCAGGCCGCCAAGCTGTACAACCAGGTGAAATCCGAATTCCCCGATTCGGCCGCCTCCCAGGAAGCCGACGAACGCCTGCAACTGCTCCCCGCAAAAGGTTGAACGAAAGTTTCGACTCGTCAAAATTTTGAACGCCCATAACTTCGTCGAATTACGCGTTGCTCAGGCTGTTGAAATCTAATCCCCCGAAGAGCACCAAGAGCACGACTCTGTCACAGACAGTCCTTTTTTTCGCATAGAATGGCGGCATGCGGCTGGCTCCCTACGCCATGGATGTCACCAGGTCGCGCGGCCGCCGCTGGCCCGAGCCTGCGCACCCTTATCGTAACGATTACGCTCGCGACCGCGACCGCGTGATCCATTCGCGCGCTTTTCGCCGCCTCGAAGCCAAGACCCAGGTCTTCACCACCCGGTATTCCGATCATTTCCGCAACCGCCTGACGCACACCCTCGAGGTCGCCCAAATCGCCCGCTCCGTTGCGGGGGCGCTCGAACTCAATACCGACCTCGCCGAAGCCCTGGCCTTGGCGCACGATCTCGGGCACCCTCCCTTCGGCCACGCGGGCGAGCGCCGTCTCGACGAGTTGATGCGGCCCTTTGGCGACCGGTTCGAGCACAACCTGCACGCACTGCGCATCGTCGAGCAGTTCGAGCAGCGTTACCTCGATTTCCCCGGCTTGAATCTCACCTGCGAAGTGCGCGAAGGCATCATTAAGCATTCCCGCGATTACTCGGCCGCTGAATTTCCGGAACTCGCCGAGTACCAGTTGCACCTGCGCCCTCCCCTCGAAGCCCAATTGATCGATTGGGTAGACGCGATTGCCTACAATGCCGCTGACCTTGACGATGGCATCGAGTCCCGCTTGCTCGATCTGGATTTGCTGCTCTCGGAGCTGCCATTTTTCGCGCACATTTATCAGGAAGTTGACCGCAGCCACCCGCGAGGCCGCCCCGCGCTCAAAATCATCGAGGCCCTCAAGCGCATTCTCGACCACTTCGCCACCGACCTGATCGAGCACACGCGCGCACAGGTAGCCGCCAGCGGGGCCCAAAGCGCCGAGGAAATCTTCGCCGCCCCGCGGCGCCTCGCCGGCTTAAGCCCCGCCATGGCCGCCCAGCACGCCGCGCTTAAGAAATTTTTGTCCGAGCGTCTGTACGACCATCCCGCCATTGTCGAGGAGCGCGAGCGCTCCGTGGCCGCCCTGTCACGCCTTTTCGCCCATTACCTGGAAGTTCCCAGCGCCCTGCCGCCCCAGTACGCCTCGCAGGCGGAAACAGAGCCCCGGCACCGCGTCGTCTGCGATTACATCGCCGGCATGACCGATCACTACCTGCTCAAGCAGCATCACGATTTACTGGGTGAAAGACGAATGGGCGAAAGCACGGCCGATTGGCCCCGCCGCTATTCCGAATCCCGATAGTGCGCCACTTTCCGAGAATGACCTATCCGAGAGGGTGATAAGCCAAGGGGCCCTTCGCGACAGCTATCGAGTTGGAAATCAACTTGACCGGCACTGGAAGCAGTGGTTTGTTTATGCATGGGCAGGGCTGCCAGGCCAAATACTCGGATGTTCATCGTTTCTCTCGAGAAACAACAATGCCATTCGTGCGACGACTAATCGGGGTGCTGGTTATGATCGGCTTTCTAGCTGGTCACGCTGCCGCTCAGCAGGACCGGGGGGAACTGCAGATCGAGGTGCATGACCTGCAAGGGGCGGCTCTCGCGACCGAGGGCGAATTGGTGAGCGAAGGGAATCAATTCCATTTGAAATTCCAGGTTGGAGACGATGGCCGCTACATCGCAAGGGACCTGGCCTTCGGTGTTTATCGGGTCAGTTTTATGCTCGGGGGATTTTCTCCTTCCACTCAACTGGTTGCGATCCGGTCCACGGTGCCTCAGCATCTCTCCGTGACGCTCGGGATAAAGCCCGTAGAAACTCAGGTAAAAGTCAGCGATGCGGGCACCTTGGTGGACCCATCCCGGACGGAATCTGTTTATACGATCGGCTCGCAATCGATTGACGAGCAGGTGTCGCCCCAGCCGGGACGCGGAGTCCTTAATATGGTGGACGCGCAGCCCGGATGGCTGACTGAGGCTAATGGAGTCCTGCACCCGCGCGGCTCGGAATACGACGTTCAGTTTGTTGTCGATGGCTTACCACTCACGCAGAATCGCTCGCCGGCTTTCGCTCCTCCACTTGAATCCAGTGACGTGGAATCCATGCGGATCATGACGGCGGGTTTCCCTGCGGAATACGGCAGAAAACTGGGCGGGGTCGTGGAGATTACGTCGCCTAAGAATACTCCGGATGGCTGGCACGGAGAATTTGACGCGGAGGGCGGCAGCTTCGACACAGGTTCCGCACATGCCGCATTGTTCTATGCCAGTGGCGGCAATCGATTTTCGGTCAGCGGGGATGGATTTCATACGGATCGATATTTGGACCCGCCCGTTCTTGACAACTTCACAAATACTGGAAATGCGGGCGGTTTTTCGGCGTCTTACGAAAGGGACTTCTCCAATAGTGACCGCCTGTTATTGACGGCTACAGAAAATGCGGTTCGCTACCTGGTGCCCAACGAATTGGTACAGCAACAATCAGGCCAGCGACAGGACTCCACTCAAAAGGAAATACTGGGCCAAGTTCGCTATACGCATGCTTTTTCGACGGACGTGCTGTTGAGCGCAGCAGGCAGCGTGCATGACGCCACGGCGCTTCTTTCGTCGAATCCGGAATCCACTCCGGTAATCGTCTCGCAGGATCGGGGATACCGCGAAGGCTACATCCGCGCGGATCTGGCGGGCCATCACGGAAGGCACGAGTGGAAAACCGGCGCGGATGGAATCTTCAGCCCCGTGCACGAAACGTTGCAGTATCAGATTACCGATCCTTCGCAATTTGATCCTGGCACGCAACAGCAATTTCAATTCGCCGACCGCCGCTGGGACACCGAATCCTCCGCTTACGTCCAGGACCGGATTCGACTGGGGAAGTGGAACTTGAGTGCCGGCCTGCGATTTGACCATTACGCCTTTGTAGTGAACGAATCGGCATGGAGTCCGAGGGTCAGCATTTCACGTTTCCTTCCTTCTCTCAATCTCCTGGTCCATGCTTCGTACGATCGCGTCTTTCAAACACCGGCGATAGAGAACCTATTACTTGCGAGTTCACCGCAACTGGATTCGGTCAGCGATATTGTCCTGAGGATTCCGGTGCCACCCGGTCGGGCGAACTACTACGAAGTAGGATTTACGAAGTCCCTGTGGGGAAGCCTCCGTATTGACGGCAACATCTTCCGGCGCGACTTTCGCAACTACTCCGACGACGACACGCTGCTTGATACCGGCATCAGCTTTCCAATCGCTTTTGCCAGCGCGGAGGTTCATGGAGAGGAAGTTCAGATTGCCGTGCCACGCTGGGGACGTTTCTCCGGGTTTGTGAGCTACTCTAACCAAACGGGAGTAGGTCAGGGCCCAATTACGGGAGGATTGTTTCTTGGCGACGCGGCTGCCGGCGTTTCCGATACCAGCAAGTTTCCCGTTTCCCAGGATCAAAGGAACACCGTTCGCGCTCGTGTGCGCTTTCAAGCTACCGGGCGCCTATGGCTCGCAGCCGGTGCTGAATATGGCAGCGGCTTGCCCGTGGATTTAGGGAATCCTGTCGATCTCGGCGTTCTGTTGACGCAATTCGGGGCTGCTATCCTGGACCAGGTGAATTTCAACGCGGGCCGCGTGCGTCCAAATTTTTCACTCGATGCCGCCGCAGGAGCCACTGTTTATCACAAGGAAGAAAAAGACATCTCGCTGGTGATTGAGGCTAACAACTTGGCCAATCGAGTCAACGTCATAAATTTTGCCAGCCTCTTTTCCGGCACCGCAGTGGGGTCCCCACGCAGCGTTAGCGCCCGTTTGACATTAGGTTTCTGAACCTCGCCCCCGATCCGAACAACCATCCGAACAACGATCTGAACAATGATCGGCTCAACCTTGCGGGTAACAGTCTCAACCGTGTGCCGTGGGCTCCCTGCTCGGCCGCGGTCCCAATGCGAATGTCTGCTGGGCCATCGATGCCGCGCGATGGAAACAGTCGTGGTCCTTCGTTTTGCGATAAGATGCCGGGAACCGCGGTCGCAATTCCGCCGTTGCGCCCGCGGCACGCAGTACGGGGAAGAGAAGCGATGGGCGACTGGATCAGAGGCTGGCTGGAATACCTGAAAACACCAGAAGGCTCCGAGTTGCGGCACCATGGAATTATCGGCGGCACCGTCGGCGTTCTGCTCGCTATCTTCGAAGTCTTGCACCCACGCCAAATCAAGTCTGTTTCCGACGTCCTGATGCTGCTTGTGTCGGCCTTCGCCGTCTTTATCGTCGGTTTTGTGTTACTCACTTTGGGCGAGTACTGGATTCAACGAACGAAACCGATGAAATTAGATTGCGGCGTCGTGGATGGATACTGGATCTATGCGGTTCGAGACGTCAACAGCGACGACAGGCGCTTCGATCGCGGATCGATCGTGCGAATCCAGACATCAGGCACGGGCTTTCTGGTCAGCGGACATGCTTATTTGCGCAAGCAGCTTGAGCATCCCGAACTCATCGAACGGCACGGTCGGCTCGGCGAATTCAAGGGAACAGGTTCTCCGCGCAAAAATACCGGACGTATCTACTTCCATTTCGAGGGCAGCGAGATAGACGATCACGGGAACGAGCGCATCGGGTACGGGGTCGGATACTACAATTTTTTCCAATATGACAATGACCTGAGAATGACGGGCATTTTCACAGGCTCTGGTCTTGGTGAAAAGGACAGCCCTGTTGCAAATCGCGAAGTGCGGGGTCAGCGGATTGCAACCAATATTCAAGAGCGGGAGTTTGACACCAAAGGGGACCGGGAATCGTTGCTGGCGCTCCTCGAAAACCTTGATAAGCAACCGGAGGAGGTTCGGATTCAATTCCGGAGTGCGGGGATCATCGACGGCCGGTGGGTGGATGCCATTTACGAAAAAAGAGGAGGCGAGTGGACCCTGATTCAAGGCTCCGACATGGAGTTTCACACTGTTGCTGTTACTCAGCGCATGTGGGTTAGCGGCTGTACATACGACTACGAATGGTTAGCGGCCGCCACCGATCTGGACCGAGTGCCGCGTCCCCACGATTTTCAGGGACAGGGCCGGCGTATGGACAGATATGAGGGTTTTTATTACGAGTATGGCGGGACCGAGGGCTTGCCGGAATTCGGCACCGGCTATTACAGGTTCCGCATGGATCCCCGGGGCGCTAGTTTCGAGGGCGCATTCCTGCGCGGGCCGGGTCATTCCTATCGCCTGGTCTACGGCATCCGGATCAACGATAACCTGAGCGAGAGCGAGAGGACTCTAGCACTTTCGAAGCATCTGGCAGACTGCCAGACACACATGCCCAACTGCATTCGCCGCGCCATCGAGGCGGCGGACTACGAGAACCAGGCTGCGCGCGCCATGTTGGCGGCTGGTAAACAGCCTGCTTCGCCCCAACCTTAGCCAACAGCCCACCTCCCACGCCCCATTTGCGCGTTTCAGTCGCTCGGAGTGGCGCATCTCGGCGGCGTGCTGGTGCCCAAGGTTCGACTCCTTCTCCAGCGCCTTGGAACGTCTCAAAGTAAGCCTTGCTCGAGGCCGGGAGGAGCATTAGGATGCGCGGCCAGAGGTTCGGAAATCCCGGCTTACAAACTCCTGGATGTTCACGAAGGAGATAAACGATGCGACGGGCTCTTGCGCCGACTCTCTTAGTTGCACTGCTACTGCTTGTTCCCTCTGGCAACGGATTTGCCCACGCGAAGCCCGCGCCGACAGCGAACCAGCCCGCTGCAGTCGGCGCACTGGCGCAGGGCGGAACACCCCGTACGCCGGCGTCCGGATGGGCGACGCACAACGACCCGAAGGGTTTCGCCATGGATGCGCCGCCGGGATGGAGTTTTTCGAGCGACCCGCGGGGCGGACGCGTCGTGGTGCAAGGACCGCAGGGCGAGCAGGTGGTAGTGTGGCCGGTGTCGGTCGAGCAATCTCTCGACGCACGCCGCGCCCAAGCGCTGGTGCAACAACTCGCGCGGCAGGTGGATGCGCAGATGCCGTGGGGCGCGGCAACAGCCGTGAGCGGTGCGGTGCGCACGATCGCAAAAGGACCACAACGCAGCGGCGCGGCGATGATGACGTGGTCAAGCGGGCCGAGCGGAACGCAGGCACTATTCTATTGCGTGGAAGCGCCGGCCGCCGCGTACCGCGCGGACACGGATACATTCGCATCGATCCTGAAGAGCTTTCGCGTAGTGCCGGCGGCCGCACCAGGCGCGGCGACCGCTAAGCCCATCGGCGCGATCAAGTTCGTCACCTGGACCGACCCGCGCGAGAACGCCTTCACTATTTCCATACCGGAGGGGTGGAAGGCGGTGGGTGGCGCGTATCGGTTGTCGGCTACCGACGTGCGCATCGGCGTGGTCTTGGGATCGCCCGACGGCCAGATGCGCGTTCTGCTGGGTGATTCCAACCTGGGAACGTTCATAGAGCCGAATCAGATGATGGCATACGCGGGATTACGTGAGGGGGGCTATTACGGTCTCGGCGATGGGTCGCAGCTGCTGATCGAGCGATACCTCGCGGGCCAGCAGTTCGCGCAGACCTACGCTCGAACGTACGTTTCGCGGGAGTGCTCGGGGTTGCAGATCGCGTCGAACAACGCGCGCCCGGACTTGGCGGAAACGTTTTCGCAGGCGGCGCGTGCCGAGGGTATGCCCCGTCCGCAATTGACGGCGGGCGACGTCACGTTCACCTGCACGATGGGAGGCACAGCGGTGCGCGGCACTCTCGTCACGGCGACAGTGCTGCCGTTTCCCGGGCAGTCGGGCCTGTGGTACGCCTACCGGCTGTACGGCTACCTGGCGACGCCGGAGCGGCAGCAGGACGCCGACAAAGTGGCGCAGCAAGGTGTGCAGTCATTCCGCCTCAACCCGCAGTGGCAGGCGCAACAACAGCAGATTGCCGGCGCCGCAGTCGCTGCCGACAATGCACGCTCGCAGCAGATTCGTGCGCGGGCCATGCAGGCCATTCAGGAAGACCAGCGGCAGACCTCGGACATCATCATGAAGGGCTGGGAGCAGCGTTCGCAGGTGTACGACGAAATCTCCCGCCGCCGCGAGAACGCCATCCTCGGCACCCTCGACGTCGTCGATCCCGAAACTGGCGCGCGATATAAAATCGATAATTACTCCGACTATCATTGGATGAACAACGAAGGGTACATCGGCGGCAACAATACTGGCAGCTCGCCCGGCCCCGACTGGCATGAGCTGATCACGCTCCCCTGACACCGGGCCTCGCGGAATTCTTTCCTGCTTAAGGAGTTCTCCCGGCCCATCCTGACCGTCCGGCTCATCGAAATGTGGCTCGGCTGAAAATGCCAGCTTCCGAGAATCCTGTTCTATAAAAGGGGATGTCAATAAAAATACCTCTCCTGCGACTGGAGAGCGTTCTATAAAAGGGGATGTCAATAAAAATACCTCTCCTGCGACTGGAGAGCGTGTTGCCGTCCAGCCCAAGTCATGTGACGAGATTCTGTGATTTTGCCGTCCCTGCAGATTCATCGTGCTTGGTGGCGACGCCTTCGGTTCCTGACGCAGACAAGCAGCGCGGTTGTAGTGCCAACCATGGTTCTATCGGAGACTCGTGGCCTATCGCTTTTTCTGGTTGTCCGAGGGGGCATAGGGTTTCTCGAGAGACTCGGTGCTCAAAGCACATGCGTGGCCTAACGGGATTCTGGATACTCACCCTCGAACCAGAGCGCCTGGAGAACCAACCGGTCATCCTCCGCGATGAATCTGGGATGGACTCTCGACAGACGCTCAAGCTGCTTGTGGTTTCAGATGTTCGGCGTCGAAACGAACTCCTTTCTTCCAAACGATCAAGGTGATGGCCGCAATCTTGCGCGCCAGGGTGAGGCGCGCCATCGCTGGCTTCGCGCCTCTGGCAACGCACGCTTGGTAGAAATCCTGGAAAGGTCCGCTGGTAGCAGCCGCTCGCGTGGCAGCACCTTTGAAAATATTTTTCAGATCGTGATTATGATTTTTGTTCAGACCCCGGATGGCCAAGAATTTCTTGGAACGTCTGAGTTGGCTACCCACGAACCGGTATTCCCCACTGGTGTAAGTCGTCAGCGCCAGGCCGCAGTAGGCCCACAGTTGCCGCTTGGTGCGAAAGCGATGGGGTGTCTGCATCAGCGCGACCAGCAGAGCCGCTCGAATGGGTCCAATCGAGGGAATCTGCCGCAGCAATTTCACCACGCTGTGTTTCTGGCTCTCTGCCAATAACTCTCGTCGCGCTTGCTGGCGCAAAGCCGCTAAGGCGTCGAACTGCTGATAATAGAGTTCGGCGCGGCGGCGCACGCCACCTTCGGCGATCTTGGCCAGCCACTCCGTGCGGTAACGGGGTGCATACACCTGCTGGCCGGCACAAGGAATGGCCCAGCTTCGGTAGACGGCCTTCAGGCGGCTCATCACCCGGGTCAGATCGCGGGTGATCGCCAGGTAGCTACGCGCTAGTTCCTTCAAGGTCCGGATTCCTGCTGCGCCGTGATAGACCGGGTGGAGCTTATGCAGGTACAACAGTTCGGCCAGCTGGCGTGCATCGGCGCGGTCGTTCTTGTTCCCGGCCTTCATCGAGGCGTTTTTGCGCGAATCACACACCAGAACTGCAGCGACATGCGGCTTGAGCAGGTCGTGCAACCACGCCGCGCAGGTTCCTTCCTCCAAGGTCACATGCAAACTTCCGCGCAGGCCCTGAATAAACTGGAGAATCGTTTCGGCTTTCGTTTCGAGGATCGCTTCCATCACCAGCTCGCCGGCAGAATCCAGAACGGCCACCGAGATCGTTGCCTGGTGAACATCCAGCCCAATATACTTGGCGTCATTCATGAGGGTGCTCCTTCCGGTAGGCGTTGATACGAGCAATCAAAACCTACTTCAAAGGGGCGCCCTTTTATAATGCGTTTATCAGGCCCTCCGGTTTCGGTGGTAAGCTGCTGCTCTCTACAGGTGTTCGCACCAACTGCAAATCCTCCCGCCGTGCCTCTGCGCGGCCCAAAGACGGCTACGGTGCTGCTAAAAATCTCGCGCACATTCTGGGATAGACGGTGTGGTTGGGTGCTTTCCTTCCCTCAAGGGCAGGTTTGCAGCGCATCCCATCACGGTTCTTGACTGTTGACAATCTGGTACCGAGGTACCGTTGCCTTACTCAAACGCATCTCCTAAGTTTGACGTGGGATACGTCATCCACATCCAGATTGAAATGGAACTGTCTGTTTGCTGTAGATGACAGACAAGCTCCCCCTAGGAGTCGATAGTGAGCACACGCGAAATCGCAGCGACGTTAAATGAGGTAACTCCTCCCATTTCCCAGTTGGATGCCTCACTGTCCCCGTTCCTTACCCATCTTATGGCAGGCCTGAGCGAGCAGATCAAAGTGATGACCTCCGAGGCCGCCGCAACGGCGGTCGCAAAGGAGAAAGACCGGATTCTAAACGAGTTCCGCGTAACTCTGCAGGATGAGGCGACGAAAATCCTGGAGCGAGTGATGCTGACTTCCAAAGGGGAGTTGGCTTCACGGACACTGAAGGAACTCAACGAGACCTTCGAGGCAGCCGTTCAACAAAAACACGAACGCTGGCTCAAAACGATCGAGCAAGACGTGCAGAGAGTTACGGCCGATATCAAACAGAACATGGACTCGTCCCGTCGAGAGATAGTGGAACGAGTTCGGAGTCAGGCCGCGCCTGTACTGGGAGAGGCGCAAGCTGCGCTGCAGAAATTGCAGACTCTGAAAGACGAAATGAAGGTAAACCTAGTAACCATGTGCAGGCAATTTGAGGAGTTCTTGCAGGAAAGTGCTGATAAATCCGCAACACACATGCAGGCAAAGATCGCGGAGGCCGAAAAGCAATTTGAGAACAACGTAAACGCCCGGGCGGCTGCGGCGGACACCGCAGTTACTGAGAGTAGTAGCCGGGCTTTGCTAAAGCTCTCTCAAGACTGTCAGCAAACTGCGGAAAATCAGTTGAAGTCGCTGGCGGCCATTGCGGAACAGACGACCAACGCTGTGAAGGATAGCGCGGAGAGTTCTCGGCAGAGCTTGGGCGAGATGGAGACGCTTGTACTCAACCGAATCGAAGTCATCGGCGAATCGCTTGTCAACATTGCAAAAAGAAGCAAATCCGACCCTCATTAGCCACACCATCGGCGCGCGTGCAACAAGCCTCTTTTAATCATTGGAATGCCTCATTAAAATATAGCCAACTCCCGATAAGTCATCGGTAACTGACCCACTACACCGCCGCTTTCTTGACTTCACTTCCGTGCGCCGTATAATTGGAATTCGGTTGGCCGCCCGTTCCGGTCTGTCCGCTATTGTGGGATGGAACGCGCCCCCGATCTGAACAACGAGCTGAAGAACTCGGGTCGAACAAATGTTTCTAGACGTAAACGAACTCGCCATCCACAAGCTCCGGCTCCGGCGGACTTACGCCCCGGGCTCGGTTGACTACCACGAGGTTGACTTCCGCCAGGTCGACCCGCTCGAGGTCCACGCCACCGCCGAAGCGGTTGAGGGCCAGATCCGCATCTTCGGCGAACTCCATACCCGCCTCGAGATGGTCTGCGCCCGGTGCCTCGAGCCCGTGCTCGAAGAAGTAAGCCGCGAATTCGACTTGATCTACCGGCCCCTGAAGTCCATGACCGACGAGGAGGAAGCCCGCCTCAAGCTCGACGACACGGAAATTGCCTTTTTTGAGGGCAACGGCCTGTTCCTGGCCGACGTGCTCGCCGAGCAGGTTTTGCTGGCTCTTCCCATGAAAGTCATCTGTCGCGGCGACTGCCGCGGCCTGTGCCCCCACTGTGGCGCCAACTTGAACACCGACGAGTGCCGCTGCGAGGCCCATGCGGGCGACTCGCGACTTGCCCCGTTGGCGCGCCTGAAGCAGGACTGGTTCAAAAAGCAATAGCAATAGCCGTCGAAACACCATAGAATCCCGCGTGGTTAGCGGGAACTGATCGAGGAGTCTGTATGCCCAATCCAAAGCGGCGGCATTCCAAGAGGCGCAAGAATAACCGCCGCGCGCACGATCATTTGACCGCCCCCGCATTCAACAAGTGTCCGAACTGCCACGAAACCAAGCAGCCCCACCATGCCTGTCCTCACTGCGGGTACTATAAGGGGCGGGAAGTGATCGATACCACCGCCTAGTCCTGGTTCGCCATTGTGGAGTGCGGTGCATCGAGCGCCCTGGTTCGAGTTCTCCGCGCCCGAAGCAAGTTCGCAGGCAGGCTGCCGATGATTACTATCGCTGTGGACGCAATGGGAGGCGATACTGCCCCCCGAACTGAGGTCGAAGGGGCCATCCTCGCGGCGCGCGAACTCGGTACGCGCATACTGCTGGTAGGGCAGCCCGCCGAGGTCAAGCGGGAACTGGCCCGCCACAAGCAGCGGGGCCTGTCGATCGAAGTGGTGCCGGCCACCGAAGTCATCACCATGAGCGATTCGCCCACGCAGGCGTTTCGCAAGAAAAAAGACAGCTCCGCGCACGTCGCCGTGCGCCTGGTACAGCAGGGGCAGGCCGATGGCATGGTGAGCGCCGGCAATACCGGCGCGGTGATGACCGTGGCGCGTTTCGTGCTCGGCACGCTGCCCTCGGTGCAGCGCCCGGCCTTGGCCGCTCCGTTTCCCACCAGCCGGGGTGGAGTCGCTGTAATCCTCGACGTGGGTGCCAACGTGGATTCCAAGGTGGCGCACCTGTTGCAGTTTGCCGTCATGGGGGAGATCTACTACCGCGTAATTTTCGGCACGCGCCGCCCTAAGGTCGCGCTCCTTTCGATCGGCGAAGAAGAAATGAAAGGCAATGAATTGACTCGCGAAGCCCACAACCGTATGAAGCACCTGCCCCTCAACTTCGTGGGGAACGTCGAGGGCCGGGAGGTTTTCTCGGGCGCCGTAGATGTCATCGTTTGCGACGGCTTCATCGGCAACGTGGCCCTGAAGATCAGCGAGGGTGTGGCTCTGCATATCGCCTCGTTGCTCAAGAAGGCCCTCAAAAGCTCGCTGGCATCGCAGGTGGGCTACGTGCTCTCGCGCAGCGCTTATGAAAAATTTCGTAAGAGCATCGATTACTCAGAATATGGCGGCGCGCCGCTGCTGGGCGTCCGTGGCGTCACTGTAATCGGCCATGGCGGCTCGAACTCCAACGCCATCAAAAACGCCATTCGCGTCGCCGCTGGCCTCGTCCGTGCTCGCGTGAACGAGAAGATCGACCAGGAGCTATCCGCCTTGCCGGTGGCTGTCGAGGTTTCGTCTTAACGCCGTCTGTACGCACAGGTACTCGCGCCGGTGCGGTTTTGGAAGCAGTTTGTAACGTTGTTGTGAGAACGCCTTTTCAGAACTGTTTTGTGAAAGCGCTTTTGTAAAAGCGGTTTGGTCAAAAAACGCATCGCGGCGCGCGCACCAATGCGTCGTGGCACGGAGAAATCGGAATCCCATCATGGGGCGGCTCGCATTCATATTTCCAGGGCAGGGATCGCAATACTCGGGCATGGGCCGCGAGTTGGCGGAAACTTCCCCTATTGCCCGTGCCGCATTCGACGAAGCCGACGCGGCCCTAGGTTTTTCCGTCTCCCAGATGTCCTTCACAGGTTCCGAGGACGATCTGAAGCTCACCGAAAACACCCAGCCCGCCATCCTGGCGGTTTCCGTGGCCACCTATCGCGTGCTCGAACACGAAGGCGTGCGCCCCGATTTTGTCGCGGGACACAGCCTCGGCGAATATTCCGCGCTCGTGGCTGCAGGCTCCCTTTCTTTTCCCGACGCGCTTCGCCTGGTCCGCCGCCGCGGCCAGTACATGCGTGACGCCGTACCGGCCGGCGAAGGCGCCATGGCCGCGATTCTTGGTTTGCGCCCCGGCCAAGTCATCGAAATCTGCCGCAAGGTCGCCGACGGCCAGGTAGTTTCGGCCGCCAATCTTAATTCGCCCGATCAAACCGTCATCTCGGGCGATGCTGCCGCGGTCAAACGCGCCGTCGAGCAGGCCTCCGCCGCGGGCGCCAAGCGTGCCGTTATGCTCGCTGTTTCCGCGCCATTCCACAGCGACTTGATGCAGCCCGCCCAAAAACGCCTGGAAGAAGATTTGCGCTCCATCAAATTTGCGCCTTTGAAATTTCCGCTGGTCACCAACGTGGATGCTGCCGTCATCACCGATGGAGACGAAGCCCGCGAAGCCCTGATTCGCCAGGTCTCCCTCCCCGTGCTATGGGAAAAATCCATGCGTGAACTCGTCGAGCTCGGCACCGCCACCTTCGTTGAAGTCGGCCCCGGACGCGTTCTCAGCGGCGTCCTGCGGCAAATCGAGCGTTCCGTCCACTGCGTCAACGTCGAGGACGCCAAGTCGCTGCAAAACGCCCTTGGCCGCCTCGTGCAGGCCCAGGGAGAATCGGCGGAGGCCTCCTAATTCGTAACGCGCGCGGTAAGCGCGCACAAAAATAAAGTCGCGTTAAGCGCGCATAAAGACGCCGCGGCAAGCAGCGCATAAAAAAAGCCCGCGGCAACTGCGCATAAATCTCCCCATGTTCAGGCTGAACGATCGCGTGGCCCTGGTAACCGGCGCCTCCCAAGGCATCGGTCGCGCCACATCGCTCGCGCTCGCCGCTGCCGGCGCCCGTGTCGTTCTCGCCGCCCGCAGTGCGGACAAGCTGGCCGCCGTCGCCGCTGAAATTATCGCTGCCGGCGGTGAATCCCTCGCTGTCCCCATGGACGTTGCCGACGCCGCGCAGATCAAGGCCGGATTCCGGCAGGCTACCGAGCGTTTCGGCCGGCTCGACATTCTGGTCAACAACGCCGCCATCACTCGCGACGCCCTGGCGGTGCGCATGAAAGCGGACGATTGGGAAGCGGTGCTGCGCACCAATCTCACCGGCGCGCATCTCTGTATTCAGCAGGCGCTCGCCGTGATGCTGCGCCAGCGTTACGGCCGCATTATCAACATCACTTCGGTCGTGGCCGAAACCGGAAATGCCGGCCAGGCCAATTACGTGGCCGCGAAGGCCGGCCTGATCGGCCTTACGCGCGCCATGGCCATCGAAGTCGCTTCGCGCCACATCACGGTAAACGCGGTGGCCCCCGGATTTATCGTGTCGCCCATGACCGATCCTCTGCCGCAGCCGGTGAAGGACGAACTACTCGCTCGCATCCCGCTCGGCCGCTTGGGAAACGACGCCGAGGTCGCCGCCGCCATCGTTTTTTTGGCTTCGGACGAGGCCGCCTACATCACCGGCCACGTCCTCGATGTCAATGGCGGCATGCGCATGAGTTGAACCAGCCTCTCGAACGGCGGTTGATTTCGCTCTTGCCCGTGAATAGAATGGGCAGGTTGAATAAAATGGGCACGCTGCCGCCCAACGGGGAGAACGTCGGCACGTAACATCGCATTCGCAATATGGTTCGCGCACCATCGGTTGCGCAACCCAGCGCGTCACCTAGCGGAGGAAAACGGAATGGCCAGCGTCGAAGAACGCGTCAAGCAGATTATTGTCGAGCAGTTGGGGGTCGATGAAGCTGAAGTCACCCCCACCGCGTCCTTCGTGGACGACCTCGGTGCCGACTCGCTCGACACCGTGGAGCTCGTCATGGCTTTTGAAGAGGGTTTTGGCATCGAGATTCCTGACGAGGACGCCGAGAAAATCGCCACCGTCAAGGACGCCGTCGCTTATATCGATAAACACGCTCAGGCCAAGAAATAATCCGCTCGCTGGAATCCATCAGGGGAGATTTCCACGTTGAGCCGTCGTGTCGTGGTCACCGGTGTCGGACTGGTCTGTGCCCTGGGCATCGGCACCGACCACGTCTGGGAGAAAGTTCTCTCCGGCCAAAGCGGCGTCGGGCCGATCACTCATTTTGACGCCACCGCCTTTGATTGCCGCATCGCTGCCGAGGTCCGCGATTTCGATCCGCTCCTCTGGATCCCCAAAAAAGAGCTGAAAAAAATGGGCCGGTTCATTCAACTGGCCGTGGCCGGCGCCGATTTCGCCATGCGCATGGCCCATCTCGAAGTCATCCCCGAAATCGCCGACGCTACCGGCGTCTACATCGCTTCCGGAATCGGCGGATTCGACATCATCGAGCGCGAGCATTGCAAGCTTCTCGAGGGCGGCCCCGGCCGCATCTCGCCTTTTTTCATTCCTGCCGCCATCATTAATCTTGCTTCCGGCGTCGTCTCCATTCGCTACGGCGCTCGCGGGCCCAATTCCGCCACCGCCACCGCGTGTTCGGCTTCCGCGCATGCCGTGGGTGATTCCTTCCGCCTCATCGAGCGCGGCGATGCCGAAGTCATGATCTGCGGCGGCAGCGAAGCCGCCATTACCACCATGGGCGTCGGCGGTTTCGCGGCCATGAAGGCCCTCTCCACGCGCAATGACGAGCCCGAGCGCGCCAGCCGCCCCTTCGACGCCGAGCGCGACGGCTTCGTCGTCGGCGAAGGCGCCGGCATCCTCATCCTCGAATCGCTCGAGCACGCCCAGCGCCGCGACGCCCCCATCCTTGCTGAAATCGTCGGCTACGGCATGTCTGCCGACGCCTATCACATCACTCAGCCCGCCGAAAATGGCGATGGCGCGTACCGCGTCATGCGCGCCGCCCTGCGCGATGCCGGCGTCGAGCCGCAACAGGTCGGCTACGTCAACGCCCACGGCACTTCCACGCCGCTTGGCGACGCCATCGAAACCATCGCCGTCAAGCGGGTCTTCGGCGACTACGCCAAAAATCTCGCCGTCAGCTCCACCAAATCCATGACCGGCCACCTTCTGGGCGGCGCCGGCGGCCTCGAAGCCGGCATCAGCGTTCTCGCTTTGCGCGACCAGATTCTCCCTCCCACCATTAATTACGAAGTTCCCGACCCCGCCTGCGATCTCGACTACGTTCCCAATAAGCCGCGCAAAACCGCCATCGAATTCGCATTATCCAATTCCTTCGGTTTCGGCGGCACCAACGCCGCGCTCCTCTTCCAGCGCTGGCCCTCCGGTTCTTCGTGAGGCCTCCCTCGTGAAAATCGCCGTCTGCGTCAAGCAAGTCCCCGCCAAGGATGCCCCGCT
This sequence comes from uncultured Acidobacteriota bacterium, assembly GCA_963719845.1. Classification (GTDB taxonomy): domain Bacteria; phylum Acidobacteriota; class Terriglobia; order Acidiferrales; family UBA7541; genus Palsa-189. The sequence goes on from CAVRDM010000024.1 coordinate 21,207, forward strand.
GCGGATCGCCGCCGGCGCAGCCTGGATTCGCGAAACCGATATCGGCTTCGAAATGAATGAGCCCGACAGCTTTGCCCTCGAAGAAGCCTTGCGCCTCAAGGAAAAGCATGGCGGCGAAGTCGTCGCCGTCTCCATGGGCCCCGAGCGCGCCCGCCAGGTGATCAAGGAAGCCCTGGCCAAGGGCGCCGACCGCGGCATCCTCGTGACCGACGACAGATTCTTCCTGCTCGATCCGCTGGCCTCCGCGAAATCCCTGGCCGCCGCCATTCAAAACGAACAATTCGATCTCATCCTCACCGGCCTGCAGAGCGATGACAGCGGCTTCGGCCAGACGGGCGTGCTGCTTGCCGAGCTGCTGGGTTTGCCGCATGCCACCATCATCATGCAAATAGAAGTCCAGGGCGCGCGCTTGAAGCTCAAACGCGAGCTCGAATCCGGCTGGTTCCAATGGGTCGAGCTGCCGCTCCCCGCGGTGCTCTCCATTCAGTCGGGCATAAACAAAGTGCGCTATGCCTCGCTCAAAGGCATCATGGCCGCCAAGAAAAAAGAGATCGTGACCATCACCCGCGAATCCTTGGGCGTCGCTGCCGAGCCCACCCAGCACGTCGAGCGCCTCTACGTGCCTACAAAGACCAAGAAAACCGAGTTCATCACCGGCACGCCTAAGGAAGCCGCCGCCAAGCTCATCGAAAAATTGCGCCACGACGCCCGCGTACTCTAGATGTTTTGTAGAAGCATTAGCGGTTTTCATCTTTCGCCGTGTGCCTCGGGGGGCATGAGCAGTTCACCCTTCATGAATGCCGGGCTGAAAAAAGAAATACAGGACTTTACCCATTGATCTCCCCCGCCTCGGTGCGAAAAATAAAGCTAGGAGGCCAACCATGATCAAGAAAACCAAAGGCGGTTACAAAGTAACGTCCGAGAAGGGCAAAAATCTAGGCGGTCCGTACAAGAGCAAAGCGGCAGCTCAAAAGCGCCTGCGCCAAGTCGAATTCTTCAAGCACCGCGGCAGCTAACGCGTTTTTCGGTAGTGGGTCAGTTTGAAATTGATCCACTACCCCTTTTTTCTTTTCGCTTGACGCAGCGCTCGTTTATATTCGTCGAGGTTTTTAGCACTTAGTGGTCCCGGGCCTCGGCACTGTCGTCGGGGCCCAAGATGTTACTGGCGGCTCTACCTATTGTGTTGATAAGGCCTTTAGCAGTACGTTGTCATTCCGAGTGCAGCGAGGAATCTCTCAGGCACTGGTGGCCTCGTGTTGCCACCGCCCGGCCCCATCCCCCGCCGGCCTCCTGTCATGAACATCCTCCTCATCCCCGAGCAACGCCAAGTCAGTGGGTTTTCCTTATGATGCCCAGGTCTTTAGTTGTCATTCCGAGCGCAGCGAAGAATCTCTCAGGATTCGTCCTGATTTCTACCGCGCACCCAATTCCTCCGCCCCCGGTCTGCCGGCCATGAACATCCTCCTCATCCCCGAGCAACGCGAAGCCAGTGGGTTTTCCTTATGATGCCTAGGTCTTTAGTTGTCATTCTGAGCGCAGCGAAGAATCTCTCAGGATTCGCCCTGATTTCCACCGCGCACCCAATTCCTCCGCCCGCGGTTTACCGGCCATGAACATCCTCCTCATCCCCGAGCAACGCGAAGCCCAGTGGAACCCTGTGAGTTTCGAAACCCTCGCCGCCGCGCAGCAAATCGCCGCCCAAACTCAGAGCCGCCTCTCCGCCGTCGTCCTCGGCAAAGGAGTCCCCTCGCTCGCCGAAAATCTTGCCGCCTACAAGCTCGACGAAGTCCTGCTCGCCGAGCATGACTTGCTCGAGCGCTACACCCCTGACGGTTTCACCCTCGCCCTTCGCCAGGTAATCGAGCGCACTAAGCCCGATTTGGTGCTGCTGCCGCACACCTACCAGGTCCGCGATTTCGCGCCCCAGCTGGCCGCCTCACTTGGCAAAGGCATGATCGGTGACTGCGTCGGCTACCGCTACGAAAACGGCCGGCTAGTTTTCGTGCGCCAGATGTTTCAGGGAAAAACTGCGGCGGACGTTACCTTCGTGGGAGCTCCTCCCTGGTTCGCATCTTTCCAAGCCGGCGCTTTCCGCGGCGACCAGGCGGAGAAAGGCGCGGCTCCTGCCCCCATAACGCCGGTTGAAATCGCCTTGCAGCCCGCCCAGATTCGCACCACCCCGCTCGAGCTTTTCCGCGAAGCTAAGCAAGCCGTGGACCTGACGCAAGCTCCCATCCTCGTCGCCATCGGCCGCGGCATCAAGGCCCCCGAAAATATCCCCATGGCCGAAAAGCTCGCCAAGCTCCTTGGCGGCGAACTCGCTGCCTCCCGTCCCATCTGCGATGAAGGCTGGCTCCCCATGGATCGCCAGGTCGGCAGCTCCGGCCAAACCGTAGCGCCCAAACTTTATCTCGCCCTAGGCATCAGCGGCGCCATCCAGCACGTCGTCGGCATGAAAGGCTCGCGCACCATCGCCGCCATCAATAAAGATCCCAACGCCCCCATCTTCGAAGTCGCCGATTACGGCATCGTCGGCGACATCTTCGAACTAATCCCCGCCTTAACCGCAGCCCTCGAAAAGCCGAAACCGTAGCGCGAGTGGTGCGCTTCGGTGTCATTCCGACAGAGCGAAGCCGGATGCGGTCTCCACTTGGAGCCCGCTCAGTAAACCGAGGAATCCTTCCTTTTGCGTCTGGGAGACTGAGGGTGATGTTGGATTTGGCGCAGAATTGCGTCTTGGCTTTACGTTGTCATTCCGACAGAGCGAAGCCGGGTGCGGGCTCTACTTGGAGCCCGCTGAATTAAACCGACCAATCCCTCATTCTTTTGCATCGGCAAGAGCGCGCCGCCAATCTGCAGCACGGACAACTCGAATGGTTTGCGTCCACTCCTACTGCGCGGCCTTGTAACTCCCCGCGCTAAACAGCATGTTCCCTTCGTCGCAATACACCGACACCGGATTCAGCATCTCGCCATTCTTGTGCGCCACCAGCAGCGCCTCTTCCATCGAAGAATAATCCCCCACCAGGCGGTGCCCCAGAGCGCTCTCCAAGCGCTCCACCCCAATCACCCGGAACTTTCCCTTCGGCGCTTGCTTCTCTATCATTGCGGCCTCCGTTTCTTAACCTCAGTTTCGTTCGAAGCTGGAAACTCGCCCGCCGTTACTCGTGGCGCTCGGGTGCATAATATCTGTATCTTGGGAGCACGGCAACGCACATAAAAAATGATTCCTCCTACCTATAAACCCAAAAAACAATTCATGCAGCTCGCCATTGAGGAGGCCATCCGCGCCAGCGACCGCGGCGACTATCCCATCGGGGCCGTCATCACTCGCGTCCTGGGAAAACGCGAAGTGGTCATCGCCGCCGCCGGCAATCGCGTCAAGACTTCCGGCTCCTCCATCAAGCACGTCGAGCTCGAAACCTTGAAGTACGTCTCCTCCGGCTACGGCCGTTACCTCCCGGATTTCGTCCTGTATTCCACCCACGAACCGTGCGCCATGTGCGCCGGAGCCTGCGTCTGGTCCAAAATCGGCGCCGTCGTCTTCGGCGTCTCCCAGGAAGACATCGACGCCTACGGCAAAAAACACGGTACCGACGAATTCAAATGGCGCGCCTGCCTAATCTCCTGCCAACACGTCCTCGAAAAAGGAGGCCGCGACATCCCCGTCTTTGGCCATTTCCTAAGGCCGCAATGCCAAAAGCTGTTCTCCTACCACGGCGCCTGATATCTAATCGACTGTAGCCAACGCGCGGCGTCTGTCATTCTGAGCGACGGGTGTGGGCTCTACTTGGAGCCCACGTAATAAAACGTGCGGGCTCTACTTGGAGCCCGCTCAATACAGCGAAGAATCTCTCCGATCCGCGTACCAACTGGCTCCGTCTAAAAACTAAATCAGTTCCACAGCAGTTTTTTTGAAGCATTACCTGATAGTTGGTGCAACTGCGGTTTGGCTGTGGTGCTTTGGGGGATTTCTCGATTGCCGTTATTACCCAGCCTCTTGTAGGATTTAATCAGATTCCGCAGGTTCGCTTGAACACGTGCAGGCACATGCGGCCGGCACACGACTCGGCCGCTAGGATCCAGCTTCCGGCAGGTTGTTCGTGAGCGATGGCAGAACGTGCGATCCACCGAGGGCGACGGCCCAGGGCTCCGAAAAGCCAGTTGCCGAGAATCCCCGTTTACCAGGACTCTGCATCTCTCATTTCGAGTCCTGGCAACTAGACCGATAGGCGCGTTATAAATAATCGACGTTTCCCGCAATCTGGGACTGTTGCGGATAGCTTCGTTCCAATGCCGCTGGCAAACATCGACGCAGCAGACCTCATCTTCGGTCTTCTTTTTCCTCCCATTGGGACACTCGTTGTGTACGGAGGGGCTTACGCTGCGGCGAGAGCCGTCGCGGGTGGGCAGCCGCTGTCAAAAGTCACGAAGAAGGTCTTGAAATGGGGTGCTGTTTTCGTTCTGGGTGTGGGCTACGACATGAGCCTCACAAAATTTCTTGAATGGTCTCCGCAGACTCTGTGGACCAGTTTGCCAGCATGGTCCTTTCTCTTTGTCAGTCTTGTTTACTGGCAGAACGGAAAGACAAGAGGTGCTCCGACCACTCGCTGGAGAAGTAGCGTTCGGGTGTCGGCGTGGTCACGTGGCGAGCGGTCGCGCCCTGCGTGCGGCCACTCAGTGAGTGACGGGTAGCCCAACGACGATGAGAACCGCATAGTCCTGCTTGCGGCAGCCGTTCACGACGGGCATGGCCGCTCCTGGATTCACCGGAAAACCCTTGGTCCGAACGTTCGCGGGCGAGCACGAGTTGTTAGCCGTCGCCGGCGTGTAGCGTGCGGAGCGGCATCCGAGATGGGTAACATCGTAGAGGGTCGCGCCGTCGGCGAGTTCCCACCGCTGATTGCCGTCCTTGTCCTTGGGCTGAATTGTCAGCACGGTCGTCACCTTGCGGTCGCCCGTGACGAGGTATTTCCCAGGGGGCAGCGGAAAGGTCGGCTTCTCCATGATCAAGCCGTGTTCCTCCAGCCACCAGTCCGCAGGGTCGAATTTCCACTGTGACGGCGCCACACCGCCGGCCGCCTTCAATTGATCGTAGTGGTCCAGCTTGCAAGCGCGCGGGCCCGGGTCCTGGCTCCAGGAGCCCCATGATTGCGCGCCGTTGCCGGAGGTGGCCCCGGGGTCTCCCAACGCCGCGATGTACTGCGGCTCGATGCGCCTGAACTTCGAGAGGTCTACGCCTGACGCGTGAACCGGCTGCTGCAGGCCGGCCGCCAACATGAGGAATCCCGTGGAGAGGAGCCGGCGGCTCAGGGACGGCACGAACTGGCGGACATTCATGCGATTGCTCCGATTGGACGATCTGATGACATCCTACACCCACGGTCGCCATATTGCTATTCCTGAGAAGTTCTATAAAGGGGGAAGTCAAGAAAAAACACACGTGCTGCGGCCGGAGTTTTTCTTGCTTCCCAGCCCCTGCGATCGAGCGAGATCTGTTCTGAACGGCCGCGCCATGGACTCGGGTGCTAGGCACTGTGACCCAGCGGTTTGGATTTTCTCTACCAGTGGTTTTCATCGGCTGTTCGCGACGAAGCCCGTCAGTTCTGAAACCAGCAAAGCAGAACGGTGGTCAGGTGCCAACCATGGTTCTATCTGAGACTCTTGGCCTATAGCTTTTTCTGGTTATCCGAGAGGGCCTAGGGTCGGCTGTGAGACTAAGTGCCCGAGGCACATCCTGCCTAACTTCTCAGCTGAGACTCGCTCTCGAACCCGAGTGTCTCAAGAACGGGACGGCCACCGCCAGAAACAATCCAGGGATGGGCGGACTCGGTCCGAAACACTCAAGCTGTTTGTGGTTTCAGATGTTGGGCGTCGAAGCACGCTCCTCTCTTCCACACGATCAACACGATGGTGGCAATCTTCCTGGCCAAGGTCAGACGCGCCATCTCCGGTTGGAGACCCTTGGTCAGCAAAGTTGTGTAGAACTCCTGAAACGGCCCCGGTTTGCTGGAGGCCACGATCGCCGCACCCTTAAACAGATTCTTCAGGTCATGATTGCAGTTTCGGTTCAGTCCGCGAATGGAGATCTGTTTCTTCGCTCGTTCGAGCTGCCCGTCGACCCTACGGTGATCGGCGCTGCTTTGTGTCTCGATGCCAAATCCGCTGTACGTCCATAGCTGCCGCTTGGTGCGGAAACGGTGCGGAGTTTGCAGAATGCCAAGCAGTACGGCTGCCCGGATCGGACCGATCGAAGGAATCTGGCAGAGCCGTTTCCAGGCCGGGTGTTTCTTGCCCTCCGCCAACAGATCCCGCCGCACTTCCTGACGTACCGTCCGCAGCGCATCGAGTTGTTGGTAGTAAAACTCGGCCCGCCGGCGTACTCCCGGTTCCGTGATCTTCCCCAGCCATTCGGCACGATGGCGCGGCGCATAGACCTGCTTGCCGCTACAAGGAATGGCCCAACTGCGGTAGATCGCCTTCACCCGCGACATGACCCGTCCAAGATCTTTGGTGATGGTCAGATAACTGCGCACCAGTTCCTTCAGGCTTCGTAAGCCGTGTTCCCCGTGATAGACGGGGTGGAGATGATTGAGGCGCAGCAGCTCGGCCAGCCGACGCGCGTCGATCTTGTCATTCTGGTTGCCTTCCCTCATGGAGACATTCTTTCGCGGATCGCACACCACCAATTTCGTCACGTGCGGTTTCAGCAGGTCATACAACCAGGCGGCCGAGGTTCCTTCTTCAAACGTGACCTGCAAATCTCCGCGTAGCCCATCGATAAACTGCAGAATCATGCTCGCTTTCGTCTCGATCACGCATTCCATCACGATCTTGCCTGCACCATTCCTCACCGCAATCGAAATGCTTTCCTTGTGCACATCCATACCGATATACTTTTTGCTATCCATTGAGGGCGTTCCTTTCTGTAGGGATTGAGGCAACCACCCAAACCCTACTCCCTAAGGGGCGCCCTTTATATTGCGTCCGCTTCTCGTCATCTGGCTTTCGCCCGATTCCCACATGACGATAATCGCTGCCAGCTCAATCGGTCGATGCAACACCCTCTGCATTAAATTGTTTTCTTCAAAGGTTCTGTTTTCTGATGTATGGGAGATGTGCTCAAGCGTACTCCCACGAGAGAGCTGATTTAATGCGGTGTTTTGAGGCTCGGCTGTTATTGCGTGAGATCGACTGCGCCCTCGGCAACGCGCATAACGTCTTTCACTTAAAAGGGGTGTTGCATCGACCGGTTGAGACCACCTCGTTTCTCCGGACTTGGGAAAGTTCTTGTGTTCTCGGCGAGCGTATAGCATAAGGGTCAGCAGTTTGGTCTGCTACCCAGACTAGATATATGGGTGAAAGGCTGACCGACAACCATTTTGAGAAGGAGGCTTGCATGGCCCGCTACTTGGTGACCGGTGAATTCGTAGACCCCGGAGCACTACTACCGCCCCAACAACTTGCACAGCTCATCGAAAAGTTGGTACTCCCAAGCTTTGAGGCGATGGCAAAACTGGAAGAGAAGAAGAAGATATTGGGTGGCGGACTTTTCGCCGGTGCTCGGGCTGGTGCCTTCATCCTCGACGTGGCTTCCAACAGTGAGGTCAATCAAATACTACAAGGGTTACCCTTCTGGGGCTTGGTCAAGTGGACTGTCACTCCTTTGCAAGAATATCGGGAGCGGGCAGCCGATGAGAAAAAGGCTATCGAACAGATGAAGGCATCGCTCTGATCTGTGCGGGGGGCGGTCAGTGATGATCGTCCCTACCGCGTCACTTGGTGATTAGGTCCGTATCGTAGATGTCCCAAGGGCGGGAACGCATTTAGGTGTTCCCATCACGTATCTGCCGGAATTACGAAGTCGTGTTCGACATTACCGTTGGGACCCGAGATGCGTTCTCTTACGCGGATTTCCTTTTGGTCTTCGGAGAAGACTATGCGCCGTTCAAAAGTGAGTCCGACACCGCGCAGTCTGAGATTGGATCGCTCCACGTAGGCATCGCCCGCCCAATCGCTCGAACTGGAACTTTCGACCCAATTCTTCTTATCCCGGCCAAACTGCGCATGCCCTGAAATAATTCCTCCTCCTCCATACGCCGCAATCGCGTCAATCGGCGGACTGAATTCAAATGTTTCAAGCGGAATCATTTGATTCACGACTGCATGCTTGAATGAAACAATATGCCTAGACGTGTGGGTCTCGTCTCGCGCCGGGACCCGGAAGGTGGCTTCGCCTTTGACCTTCCGCAGGAGATGCGTGTGTGGGTCTACCCAAAAAATAACTGGCGAAGCGGACATCAACATTCCGGCTTCCCGATTCAGCTGATATTTCACCGAAAGGACGTGACAAGTCACCGCCTCGTCCTCATCGTTGATGACCTCCTCTCGCAAACTTTCTGCAGCAGCTACACTCTCCGCGATTCGACTGAACAGGAATGCGTCATCGCCCGCAAAAGGAAAATCTGGACGGAATGATCCTGGGATCATCTCGACGCCTGTTACTGCATGCTTTGTGTAGGACTTTTGGAAATGAGAGTAATGGTGTAGGTCTATGCCATTCGTCACAAGGGTTTGGCCTTGTCGGCCCATCCGTTCGATGCGCACCTTATCCGGGGAGACAAAAAAGGCCTTTGCACGCTGTTCTCTGCGGTTCCTAGCCTCGTCATCTCCGTCTTCTGTTATCGAGGTAATTTCGACGGCGAAACTCTTCAAATTTGCGTAGGTCTCGCCGGTTTGGTGGAGCAGTGTCTTGGCGTCCATTGGGGAATTGTACTCCGACCCCACCCTTCAGTCTTGGGTTCTCCGCCAGCGCCTGTGAAGTCCGCCTATAGGAATGTGGGAACCAGTTGCTGAGAATCCCGTTCACACGAGTTGGCAAATGTCATTACACGCGAGGATTCGCAAACCTTAGCAACGGCTATATCTGCTGGTGCCTAGGGACGCCGGTGAAGTAGTTGGTCTGCGTTAGTCATGGGTTTGTCTAAAATAACGATTTCGCCGGGTTTTGCCGAGGCCTGCATTTTCAGTTCTGGGCACCAGCTAGGGCGCATTGGATCATAGTGGTAGGTCGCTACAAGGCCTGCGTGTGTTGCATCTTCGATGGAGAGCTTTCGGTCTGAACAGCCATGAAGCGCGCCACTGCTAGTCAACTCCACGTATTGCGGGGGCGGTTCAGGGACGCGGAACTTGCCTCTTCCTTCCTTATCGATCTCCACAACCACCAGAGAGGCCCCCTCTTTGTTCGCCCCGCGAGATTCATCTCCGTCCGGCACCAAGATGCCAACCGAAATTCCCTTGAGTGGCTTTCCCGATTCGGCATCGATGACGCGCAGAGTGATGAACGTTTGAGAGAAGGCGAGCGGTGCATTGGTCAATAAGCCTAGCCCGAGAAACGTCGAAACGTAGCACAGCCGCCATAGCAAGACTCGGGACAGTTTAACGGCCTGTCTCCATCTCACGAACATCGGCACGGGGCACCTCGCGGGAGCATACACCAGAAGGAGCAACGGGAGTTGCCTTCTTCATCATGCCAAGGCCTAAGAAGTTCTATAAAGGGGGAAGTCAAGAAAAAACACACGTGCTGCGGCCGGAGTTTTTCTTGCTTCCCAGCCCCTGCGATCGAGCGAGATCTGTTCTGAACGGCCGCGCCATGGACTCGGGTGCTAGGCACTGTGACCCAGCGGTTTGGATTTTCTCTACCAGTGGTTTTCATCGGCTGTTCGCGACGAAGCCCGTCAGTTCTGAAACCAGCAAAGCAGAACGGTGGTCAGGTGCCAACCATGGTTCTATCTGAGACTCTTGGCCTATAGCTTTTTCTGGTTATCCGAGAGGGCCTAGGGTCGGCTGTGAGACTAAGTGCCCGAGGCACATCCTGCCTAACTTCTCAGCTGAGACTCGCTCTCGAACCCGAGTGTCTCAAGAACGGGACGGCCACCGCCAGAAACAATCCAGGGATGGGCGGACTCGGTCCGAAACACTCAAGCTGTTTGTGGTTTCAGATGTTGGGCGTCGAAGCACGCTCCTCTCTTCCACACGATCAACACGATGGTGGCAATCTTCCTGGCCAAGGTCAGACGCGCCATCTCCGGTTGGAGACCCTTGGTCAGCAAAGTTGTGTAGAACTCCTGAAACGGCCCCGGTTTGCTGGAGGCCACGATCGCCGCACCCTTAAACAGATTCTTCAGGTCATGATTGCAGTTTCGGTTCAGTCCGCGAATGGAGATCTGTTTCTTCGCTCGTTCGAGCTGCCCGTCGACCCTACGGTGATCGGCGCTGCTTTGTGTCTCGATGCCAAATCCGCTGTACGTCCATAGCTGCCGCTTGGTGCGGAAACGGTGCGGAGTTTGCAGAATGCCAAGCAGTACGGCTGCCCGGATCGGACCGATCGAAGGAATCTGGCAGAGCCGTTTCCAGGCCGGGTGTTTCTTGCCCTCCGCCAACAGATCCCGCCGCACTTCCTGACGTACCGTCCGCAGCGCATCGAGTTGTTGGTAGTAAAACTCGGCCCGCCGGCGTACTCCCGGTTCCGTGATCTTCCCCAGCCATTCGGCACGATGGCGCGGCGCATAGACCTGCTTGCCGCTACAAGGAATGGCCCAACTGCGGTAGATCGCCTTCACCCGCGACATGACCCGTCCGAGATCTTTGGTGATGGTCAGATAACTGCGCACCAGTTCCTTCAGGCTTCGTAAGCCGTGTTCCCCGTGATAGACGGGGTGGAGATGATTGAGGCGCAGCAGCTCGGCCAGCCGACGCGCGTCGATCTTGTCATTCTGGTTGCCTTCCCTCATGGAGACATTCTTTCGCGGATCGCACACCACCAATTTCGTCACGTGCGGTTTCAGCAGGTCATACAACCAGGCGGCCGAGGTTCCTTCTTCAAACGTGACCTGCAAATCTCCGCGTAGCCCATCGATAAACTGCAGAATCATGCTCGCTTTCGTCTCGATCACGCATTCCATCACGATCTTGCCTGCACCATTCCTCACCGCAATCGAAATGCTTTCCTTGTGCACATCCATACCGATATACTTTTTGCTATCCATTGAGGGCGTTCCTTTCTGTAGGGATTGAGGCAACCACCCAAACCCTACTCCAAAAGGGGCGCCCTTTTATATTGGTCGGATTCTCGGAACGTGGCCCGCTCGGGAGCCGATTTCCCAACGTGTTCCATTCGAATGGCCGGCCATACCGCTTTTTCCATTGTTTACCATTGACTTAACAATCAAACGAAGTTAACATGTCGTGCAAAGCCTGCCCTTGCTTTGCAGAAATTAAAAACGCTTTGAGGTCCTATTGGGTTCAACACTTTTTACAGCAGTCTGGGGACTGCCCGTAAGTATCGTCGAATGACATCCTTGCGGATAATGCAGTTACAAGTCATTTAGAATGATATCCTTGCAAAATAACTAGGGGTGGGGGGGTAATAGGCCGAAAAAATGGAGACCCGAGAGAAACTCGATGCCGACGTCCTAATCGTCGGTGCTGGCCCTGCCGGCCTCGCCTGCGCGCTCCATCTCGCCCGGCTGATTCGCGCGCACAACGAAGCTGGTGGCAAACCCGAACTCTCCGCCGAAAATATCTACGTCCTCGAAAAGGGCCGCGAGCTCGGCGCGCACCAGCTTTCCGGCGCCGTGATGGATCCGCGCGGCCTCGCCGAACTCGTTCCCGATTACGCGCAGACCGCGCCGCTCGAAACTCCGGTTACCTCCGACGCGGCTTATTTTTTAACCGCGCGCAATTCCTGGAAATTGCCGATCACGCCGCCGCCGCTGCGCAATCATGGCAACTACGTTGTCTCGCTCAACAAATTGGTCAAATGGCTGGGCGGCCTGGTCGAGCAGGCGGGCGTAAACATCTTCACGCAGTTTGCCGGTGCGCAACTCATCTATGAAGGCGACGGCATCTCCGGGGTCATCACCGACGACAAAGGCCGCGACAAGGAGGGCCGTCCCAAGGACAATTTCACTCCCGGCTACGAGCTGCGGGCCCAAGTCACCGTGCTCGCCGAAGGCCCGCGCGGCTCGCTCACCAAAGATCTCGTCGCGCGAAAGAAGCTCGACGGCTTGAATCCGCAAACCTACAGCATCGGCGTCAAGGAATTATGGGAGGTGCCGTCCAACCGCATTTCACCCGGATGGGTGGCGCACACGCTCGGCTGGCCGCTCGATTCCAGCATGTATGGGGGAGGCTGGATTTACGGCCTGCGCGATAATCGCGTTTCGCTCGGCCTCGTCGTCGGACTTGAATATCACGATCCGCGCTTCGATCCCCACGAAGCGTTTCAGAAATTCAAGACCCATCCCTTCGTGCGGTGCATTCTCGATGGCGGCAAGCTCGTGCGTTACGGTGCGAAGACCGTACCCACGGGCGGCTGGTACTCGGTGCCGCGAACTTACGTCGCGGGAGGACTGATCGTCGGCGATTCGGCCGCATTTCTGAATTCGCAGCGCCTCAAAGGCATTCACATGGCCATCAAGACGGGCATGCTCGCCGCGGAAACGATTTTCGACGCGTTGCGCGCGGGCGACGTGTCCGCCCGGCAGCTAGCCGCATTTCAAGAAAAAGTGAATGCCAGTTGGGTCGGGCGCGAATTGCTTGCCGTGCGAAATTTTCACCAGGCCTTTCAACACGGCCTCTGGCGCGGCCTTGCGCAAGCGGCCGTGCAGTTCGTCACCGGCGGCCGTGGATTAGTGGACCCGCTGCGTGCACGTGCCGGCTACGAGGCGTATCACAAACTCGATGAATTGCCCGGCGGCGCCGGTCCCGCTCCCCCGCGCTTTCAGGGCGACGGCGTGCTCACTTTCGACCGTTTGAGCGACGTCTACCATTCCGGCACGCGTCATGAAGAAGATCAGCCCTGCCACCTGCATGTGCTGGACATGAATATCTGCATCGGCCGCTGCGTCACTGAATACGGCAATCCCTGCCAGTATTTTTGTCCCGCCGCGGTTTACGAAATGGTGGAGGAGCGCGGAACCCGCCGCTTGAAGATTAACGCCTCCAACTGTGTCCACTGCAAAACGTGCGACATCGCCGATCCGTATCAAATTATCGACTGGGTCCCGCCCGAGGGTGGCGGCGGCCCCAACTATGAGGGCATGTGAACGCCGCGCCGATTGCCGACCGCATCGCCGCCTCAGTCGCCAAGCGCGTTACCGCGTCAGTTGCGGCGCCAATCGACGCGCCGCGCGCCAAACGAGTCGCCGGGCCGAGCGGCCCGTCATTCGCCGCGACGGTCGCCGATCGTGTCGGAAAATTTCAATGCAGCCCGTACACCGAAATTTCGGTCTGCGTCCCCACGTACACTTTCCCGTTCGCGACCGTCGGCACCGTAAACTTCACCGCCGCGCCGGCGCCATCGGCGCTGTTTTGCGCGCTGTCGTACAGCTCGCTCGCGAGATTGGCGGCGTCGTACGCGCGCAGCACCGCCGGCGCGGAAGGCGCGGCGCCGAACCCGCTCGTATCCAGGATCCACACAACCGCGCCGCTCGTTCCATTCGACGAAATTGTCGGCGACCCTCCGGGAAAAGGAAACGTCACGGTGGACTGCGAGGTCGGCGAGGCCGCAAGCGTGCCGCCGAAAAAAGTAAACATTTTGAGGTGGTCGTACGCGGCGGCCACATAAATCGCCGCAGTCGCGGACGAATAGGCGGGTGTGCTGGTAATTTCGGCCGGCAGATTGAGTGTCTGCAAAATTTTATCGGGACCGCCCGGGGTGAAGCCGCCGAGATTGTCGCGATTGGCGACGTAAAGTTTGCCCGTGAGGTCGCCGAAGATGGCCACATGCGGGTGCGTTCCCGTTTGATCCGGCAAGAGCAGAGCGCCCGTCGAGCCGAGCGGCGTGTTATTCGCCGTGAGCACGATTTGATTCGACGGCGTGAACGTGTCCGCTACACTGAAGCTTGCGGGCGGCCCGCTGACCTGTAGCCGCAGCAGCGTTTCGGCGTAGTCGGTGCGGGGAGCCGCCAGATCAAATGTCCCATTGCTCGTGACCGCAAAAATATTTCCGCTGGCGTCAGCGGATGGCGGGGCGCCGCTTTGCCAGATGCTGCCGCGCAGGCCATTCGGCGTGGTGTTGAACGTGGCCACCTGCGCGAGCACGCTTCCGCTGTAGGTGTAAGCGAGCAGCCACCCGTGATATGGGTCGAGGTCCGCGTGCGATGCAAATGCGACGTAAACATTTCCGCCGGCGAGCAAAAGCGCGGCGCGCTGATTCGCGGTGAGCCCATCAAAGGCCACCTGGCCTCCGGCGGTTCCGTCTCCGGTGCCCGCGACGCTCGCTTGAATCACCACGGGGCTTCCGGGCTTTTCATTTCCCGTGAGCATGTCGAGGGCGTGAAGGCGGTGGATATAGAGCGGACCGCCGCCGGAAACTTCCTTGGTCTCGGCGGAGACATACAGAATTCCGGAACCTGGATCGATCGTGGGCGTTCCGGTGATGCCGATCTCGGGAGTGATGTCGGTGGTGCCCACATCCACACTGGGTACGGTGGTGGCGCCCGCACTGGCATTGAGGAAGCTGACTTGCCACAGCGGCTGGCACGGATTGGCGTCCGCATCGAACGCGTAAACGCTATCGTGCTCGGTGGTGACGTAAATTATATTGTGCGTGCCGGCGCCCGGAATCGTTACGTTGGGTGCGTAGAGAGGCTGCGCGTAAACGTAACCATCCACTGCGCAGCCAAAAAGTTTTCCGAATGTGGTAGCCGTTACTGTTACAGGAGTAAGCGCAGTTTCCTGACGGTTCTGTCCGGTGAGGCCGGAATCGTTACGCCAGGAAAAAATTCCGGTGAAAGCCGCAAGCGGGGTCACGGTCACGCCCACGGAGCCAAAAATTGTGGAGTCGGTTTGCAGGACCGCGTGGACGCTGACTGTAGGCGGCGAAGGAGGGATTGCCGGAGCCGCGAAAAAGCCGGAGGAATTGATGGTTCCAACGGTGCTGTTTCCGTTGGCAATGCCGTTTACCTGCCAGTTGACACCGGAGCTCGAGTTCTGAACTTGCGCGATGAATTGCACCGTGCCGCCGATGGGCAAGCTTACGGTGGGGGGCAGGACAGTCACGGTGATCGGAGGCGGCGGGGCGGCGGTGATCGTGAGGCTGGCGCTTCCGGAAGTGATCAGATCAGATTGCAACAGGGCAGTGATGGTTACCGTCGGGGCAGTGGGAACACTTCCAGGAGCATGGTAAGAGGCTGTGAAGGAACCAGGCGGCGAGGGAACAATGGTTCCAATCGTGGCGTTGCCAGAACTAATGCCGTTAACTCTCCAGACGACGGAGGAACTGGTGTTCTGTACGGTGGCGGTGAAAATGACGAAGCCGTTGACGGAGACGGTGCTCACCGGAGCGGACACGCTAACGGTCGGCGGGGGTGGCGGCGTGATGGTCAGCATCGCCGAGCCAGAAACATTGGTATTGGATTGGAGCATGGCGCTGATGGTTACCGCCGCGGGACTGGGGACGGCCGCGGGCGCGGTGTAGAGTCCCGCAGCGGTGATGGTTCCGAGTGTGCTGTTGCCGTTGGCGTTGCCATTCACTTGCCAGAGCACGCCGAAGTTGGAGTTTTGGACGGTCGCGGTAAATTGTACGGTGCCGTTTACGGCGACGCTGGCCGCGGGCGCGGAGACGCTCACGCTGGCGACAGGCACGAGCGGGGGATCAGAATTGCCAGCGGCGGCGCCACCTCCGCAGGAGGCTTGCAAGAGCGAAAATAGCAGGGCCGCAGCGCAGGCCAGGCCACCGCGAAAATCGCCGGGAGGCCGGCGCGAGCCGTCGGCGGACGTTACAATTAAGGCGCGACACATGGACATTACTTTTCAATTACATACCAGCCAAGGCGAGCGCTGTCATTTGTGCGTTGACGTTGGTGTGTCTATTTATACGTTGACGCTTATGCGTTGACGTCTATGCTTTTTGGGGGGGTAGGAAAAGGCGCCGGTGGGTGGCGTGGAAATTAAGACGCGAGCCGGCGGAACAAGCCGAAAAACCGCTTCAACGGGCCAGGTTTCTTCGGAGGCGCGTCGGGGCTGGAGACATTTGCAGTAATGGCGGAGGTGGCGGCGGGCTCCGGGGGAGCCACCGGGGTCGCGACAACGTGTCCCTGGAAAACGGCGTCGGGCTGTACGCGCGATTCGCGCACCAGCACAATGGTTTGCGGATCGGGATCAGGCCCAGGCGCGGGCGCAGTGCTATCAAAGGTCAGCGGGGGCACCTCGACCCGGTAGACCGGCGGAGGAACTACGGGTGCGCCGGGCTGCGGCGCGGGCGCGGTAGGTGCGGAGGCGATAGGAGGATGGGCGGGAGCGCTCATTTCGAGCGGCATGGAGGCGACCGGAATCTCACAAGTGCAAGTATGCGCGTTGGTGAGCGGATCGAGTTGGCCGTTGGTAAGGCTCGCCTGGCCTCCCTGGGGCACGAGCATGCTCTGCCCGGAAAGTTGCTGCTCCAGACGCACCGCCCCGCGATCGGCGAGCACGCACATTTCGCCTTGAACATCGAGGCCAACGGTAACGTCGCGCGGTTCTTGTCCGATGGCCACGGGAGTAGCCACAAAAAATGGCGTGTAAATGGTCAGCGAGACGGCCGAATTTAATGTCGGATGTACCCGTCCGTAGTCGAGGGCCAGCGTGACGGCATGGCCGGATTTGAGCAGAGAAAGATGGGCAGGGCCGCAAATATCAATTTCTCCGCCCTCGATCAACATGATCTTGGCTTTGCCGGAGCGAATGGTAACGTCGCTGCCGCTGGCGAGTACGGCGGAGCTGCTGCCATTTTCCACATCAAAGGTGGCGGCGCCCTTGATGGAGACATCGTCCCCGGAAAGGCGCCCGATGCTCTCGGGCGCATTGGCGCCATTCGGCGTCGAGCCGGGCAGCGACTGCATCTGGGCGGGCAGGGACTGCGTCTGGGTAGAAAACTCCGGGCAGGCGGCGCGGAGCGTGGTCGTGAGTGGCAGGGAGGAGAGCAGCGCCACGCCGGCAATGGTCAGCAGGCGCGTGCGCCCAGGCTGCCGGCCAGACTTTGCCAGTCCGTGAAACGGGGCCTGCCCGGGAGGCTTTGCCGGCCCGCAAACCGGGGACGGCCGGCGCGGCGTCGCGCGTAATTTATCGGTGACCATAGGCATTAAATTGCCAAGTGGGATGCAATTGCCAAATCGAACGATGTCTCAGCAGCAGCCGCGTCACCGGCTGCGAATTCGTGCGGACTACCTATACTATACCCCGATGCCCGAGCCTGCGAGATTGAACGCGAAGACCGAAGAGCGAAAGGCTATCCAGTTCGACACACGCCTTACGCGGCTGCCGTGGAGGCGCCGCGCACAAATTCCAGTTATTGCGGCCGCAGCAGTGGCGGTGGTGCGCACGATCGGCCCGACGCTGCGCATCGAGACTCCCGGATACGTGCACACCGAGCGGCTGCATGCCGCGGGGCGGCGCTGTGTGTTTTCGTTCTGGCATCGCGGGCTTTTTCCCATGCTGTGGAACGCGCGCAATCGTTCCATCGTGGTTCTGAGCAGCACCAACTTTGACGGCCAGTGGGCCTCGCGGGTTACCCGGGCCATGGGCTTCGGCGCGGCGTTCGGCAGCTCTTCGCGCGGAGGCTTGCGGGGGCTGGCGGTGCTGGCGCGTAGAATGGCGCAAGGATACGACGCGGCGATCACGGTGGATGGTCCGCGCGGCCCGCGCTACGTCGCGAAAACGGGGCCCGTGTTACTGGCCAAGCGCACCGGTTACCCCATCATCTGCTTTCACGCGCATTCCGAACGCGGCTATACCTTTGAGAATGCCTGGGACCGGTTTCAAATTCCATATCCATTCTCGCGCGTCGTGGTGGCGTTTGGCCCGCCCATCGAAGTGCCGGAGAGCGCGAATCGCGCGGAGGTGGAGAGCAAGCACGCCGAGATGCAGCGAATGCTGGAGCGCTTGCGCGACACCGCGGAATCGTGGTTCAGCCTTTCTCCCGCGGAGCGCGAACGCGAACGCGCGTCGCTGAACGCTCTCCCCTGGTGAATAGCCGGGTGAAGGACGCCTCAGACTGAACGCTTTTTGAGCGGATGAAATTTAGGAAGGTTTTGGTGACGCGTCAGTGCACTGCCGAGGTGGCGCGGCGTTTGAGATCGGCGACCAACGCTTCCACCTGGCGGCGCATTTCGGCGATCGTTGCCGAAGCATCGATGACTTCATCCGCAAGTTCGCGTTTTCGCTGGAGGTCGATTTGCGCGGCGATGCGGCTTTGGGCCTGTTCGCGCGGCAGGCCGCGGCCGAAGGCCGGGTCGGTCAAGCGGGCGAGTTGCTGTTCGGGGGTGCACCAGACGACGATGAGGCGGTCTAATCTTTTGAAGTGATTGAATTCGATGAGCAGCGCCGCATCGATAACCGCCACACCACCGGGATCGGCGGATTCAAGGCGCGCGAGCTCGCGATCGATCTGCGCGAGCAGCGGCGGGTGCACCAAGGCATTGAGCCGCGACAATTTATGGGGATCGGCAAAGACGACGGCGGCGAGCGTGGGCCGCGCGATGCGGCCATCGGCCCCGAGAATCTCGGGGCCGAATTCGCGGACCACTCCTTCATAGGCCGGGCCGCCGGGCGCAATGACTTGGTGGCCGAGGGCGTCGGCTTCCAAAACATGGCAGCCGAGCTCGCGCATCATCGCGGCCACGGTGCTTTTGCCGCAGCCGATTCCACCGGTGAGTCCGACGCGCAGCATCAGATCTTATTAACCGGGGCGCTGTGAACGGGCGGGGCGATTGGCGTGGAGGCGGTGAGGGCGCTGCCGCGGCGCAGGCGGGCGGCCTTCACCGTGTTGCTCATGAGCATGGCAATGGTGAGCGGCCCGACGCCACCAGGAACCGGGGTAAGGGCGCCGGCAACAGCGGCGGCGTCGGGGTGCACGTCACCCACGAGCGCTGAGCCTTTGTCGCGAAACTGCGCCAGGCGCAAGGGAAAATTCGCGAACAGGCGGGCAGCCTCGCGGCCGTCGGTGACGCGATTGATGCCCACGTCGATTACGGTGGCGCCTGGCCGAATCCAATCGGGCGCGACCATCGCGGTACGGCCGAGAGCGGCGACTACTACGTCGGCCTGGCGCACGACGGCGGCCAGGTCGCGCGTTTTCGAGTGGCAAATCGTGACCGTGGCGTTGGCATGCATCAGTAGCAGGGCCATTGGTTTCCCCACGATGTCGCTGCGACCCAGAACGACGGCCTGCGCCCCTTCGAGGGCGATGCCGCTGCGGCGCAGAATTTCCATCACGCCGGAGGGCGTACAGGCCACCAGCGCCGGGCGCCCGCTAACCAGGCGTCCGAGATTGAGCGGATGGAAGCCGTCGACATCCTTGGAAGGATCGACCGATTCGAGGAGGCGTTTGGCGTCGACTTGGGGGGGAGCGGCAACTGCACGAGGATGCCGTCGACTTCGTCGCGTTGGTTGAGATCGGCGATGATTTCGAGAAGAGCGGTGGTGGAAAACGTCTTGGGGGGCTCGAGCTGCCAGCTTCCGAGGCCCAGTTTTTCGCAGGCGGCGATTTTACTTTTAACGTAAGCGCGGGAAGCGGGGTTGTCGCCCACAAGCACGGCGGCGAGGCCGGGGCGGATGCCGGCGGAGCGCAGCGCGGCGATTTCGCGCTGCAATTCGGCAAAAATCTGGTCGCGGATGGCGTTTCCGTCGAGGATAGTGGCGGTCAACTTGCGCTCCCAGGAAATTTGGGGCTTCGCAAGAATGATATCACGGCGGCGGAAGCGACTGGCCGAGGCGCGAGAGTTGCAGCGAGAGATTTTTTGCTGCGTGCGGTAGCCATCCTTGCCGAACCGGAGTTAGCGCCGTACCGGATTCGTGGATTGACGACACGGTTTCATTGGTTATCTTCGTAAGTTCACTTCTCGACTTACAAACGACTTGACATTCCGGTGCATTGGTAACAGGCTGCGCAAAACAACCCGCCCGGGGGTGGCGGCACAAAGTGACCTAAGCAAAGGAGAATCCAGCTATGAAGTCCGGCGTCGCTCAATGCGCCATTGGCGCAGCATTCTTGATCATGGTTATTGGGTCCGTCGCAGCCGACAAGGATCTGACGGTGAGGACAAAACTCGTTTCCTACAATGAAACGTCGTTGACCCTCAATTCAACAGGAAGTGGCGAATTTAAGGCCACGATAAGCGCTGATGGAACAACCATCGACTATGAAGAGACCTTCCGGGATCTTTCGTCTACCGTAACCCAATCACACATTCACTTTGGCCGGCCGGGGCTCACCGGTGGTGTTGTGCTTTTCCTGTGTTACAACCCTGCTCTCATCACCGCACCAGCCGGTGTCCCGACGCCTCCAATTTGTCCCACTACGTCTCCGGCTACTGTCACTGGGACCCTCACACAAGCCAATGTTATCGCCGTTCCCGGCCAGGGAATTGACGCAGGAGCGGCTGGATTTGCGGAGATGATCAAGGCGATCAAGAATGGTGCAGCCTACGTTAACGTGCATTCCCACTTATATCCTACCGGTGAGATACGAGGCCGGCTAGATGGCAACCGCAAGGAAGATAAGAGGCGCAATCACGACGAAGCCGAAGGACACGACCACGACGGACATGAGGGCCACTGAAGCCAGGCCGGGGCGGATGCCGGCGGAGCGCAGCGCGGCGATTTCGAGCTGCAATTCGGCGTAAATCTGTCGCGGATAGCGTTTCGTCGAGGATAGTGGCGGTCAACTTGCGCTGCCAGGAAATGTGGGGCTTCGCAAGAGTCATATCACGGTGGGTGAAGGCCCCGTGCGGGCGAGATTTATGTCGCGGTTTCAACTGAAGCGGCGGCCTACAACGATCCTTGTTGCTATGGGGGTTGCTAGGAGGTGTTACGGAGACTGGTGACGAAGATGACGACGTCGGCCCGAACAGTGGCCGAGCAGGGGCGGGTCGGCTCCCGCCATGTTAGACGTCAATCGCCCATTGGCATTCGTTCCGCGGCATTCGCGGAGCGCAAACAGGCTAGAAGATAAGTTTTGCCCCTAGCTGAATTTTGCGGAGGCCACCGGTTCCGAATACCGGGGCGCTGTTCACCACGTCAGGGGTGCCCGGAGATACTCCGAAGGTAGAGGGTGTAGACGGATTGGTTCCACCGTTGCCAGCGTAGTTCACTGCGTTGATGACATTAAAGCACTCGACTCGGAATTGGGCTGTGAAGCGCTCCTTAATTTTCCAATTCTTGGCCAGAGACACATCCCAGACGCGCAATCTTTGACCACGCAGAGCGGAATTGAGCTGCCATCCTTCGAGCATTTGCCCGCTGGTCTTTTTCCCGGGAATCAAATAGGTTCCGGTCATGGTGAAGCGCTGGCGATAATCGTAATCTCCTGACACAGGCTTTAGCGATTCTTCGGCGCAATTGACGGCGATAGGCGAGCAACTTATCATGCTCGGCATCGTTGGAATGGAATAGAGAAGGAGTGGCTGATGCCGGCAGCGGCCGATCATTTGAACGGGCATTTGAAGGGGCGATTGAAGGGTTCGATCCCTCCGCTCATCACGCCTTTCAGGAACGGCGAGGTGGATTACGACGCGTATGCGCGGCTGGTGGCTTTGCAGATCGAGAAAGGCAGTCACGGGATTGCGGTCAATGGGACGACCTCGGAACCGGCGACGCTGACGGTGGAAGAACGCAACAGGCTCGTTGATGTAGCACTCGGCGTCACCGCGAAGCGCGTGCCGGTAGTGGCGGCGACCGGTTCGCAGTCGCTGGCGGAAACAAGACAGTTGACTGCGCACGCGGCTAAAGCGGGCGCGGATGCCTTGCTGATCGTTACACCCTATTACACGAGGCCGCCGCAGCGAGGGCTCATCGAGTACTACCTGGAGCTAGCCAAGATCAGCGATCTGCCATGGATGGTCTATCACATCCCGGGACGGACTGCGGTGGGCGTCACCCTCGATACGCTTAAAGAGTTAAAAGCTAAATCACCGACGTTTGTGGGGATGAAACATGCGGTCAATGATCTGGGTTTTGTTTCCGAATGCCTGGCCGCGTTCGGCGAGGATTTCAAGATTTTTGTCGGACTTGAAGAGCTGTCGTTTCCAATGATGGCGGTGGGCGCATGCGGCTTGATGAACGCAGTGGGCAACCTGTGCCCCGGCGTTCTGCGCGAGATGTGCGAAGCGGTCTGGAAAGGCGATTTAGCGGGGGCGCGAACGTTGCATCAGAAGCTATTCGAGATCAACCAGGCGGTCTTTTTCGATACGAACCCGATCCCTATCAAATACATGATGAAACGGCTCGGCCTTCTTTCGGCCAACGAGCATCGCCTGCCCATGGTTCCGGCCACTCCTGAGATGGAAAAGCGGCTCGATTCGGTATTGAAACGGGCCGGCCTCCTTGAAGCTGAAAAAGCGGCATGAAGCTGGCGACCTTCGAAATCGACGAGCGGATTTCCTATGGCGTGGTTAAAAATGACGGGGTCGTGGATGCCGGCGCGCGACTCTCGAGTCAATTCCCCGACCTGCGCGCGGTAATTTCCGCGGGAGCGTTTCACGAACTAGAGCAGCTCGCAACGCATGGCCGGGTGGATTACAAGCTGAGCGAAATCCGATTGCTCAAGCCGATCCCGAATCCTGGAAAGATATTGTGCGTCGGCGTGAATTACCCTGGACGAGCGGCAGAATACAAAGACAACTCCGAGCAACCGAAGTATCCGAGCATTTTCGTGCGGCTTCCCGCATCGCTGGTGGCCCATGAAGAACCGATTGTGCGCCCGCCGGAATCGAACCAACTGGATTACGAAGGCGAAATAGCGCTGGTCGTGGGGCTCAGCGGGGGTCGCCGGGGCCGGCGCATCCGAGAAAGCGAGGCGCTCGAGTACGTCGCGGGCTACACCATTTGCAATGAAGGCACGATCCGGGACTGGCTGCGCCACGGAAAATTCAACGTCACACCGGGAAAAAACTTCGAAGGAAGTGGCGCGCTGGGGCCCTGGATGGTGACGCCCGAGGAACTAGGATCAGGGCCGCTGCGAATCATTACGCGAGTCAATGACGAGATTCGGCAGGATGATACGACCGATCGGATGATCTTCTCGATTCCCACACTGATTTCATACGTGTCGCATTTCTGTACGCTCGAACCGGGCGACATCCTGGTTACCGGAACGCCAGCGGGGGCTGGGGCGCGATTTGACCCGCCTCGCTACCTGGTTCCGGGAGATGTGGTGGAAATCGAAGTGCCGGGAATCGGTATCCTGCGAAATCGCGTGATTGACGAACCGCTGCGTGCCTGAAGGTCAGGCTAGATTGCCTCCTCGCGATAGAAGCCCAGCGCTTTGAGCATCGGAGTGTCCTGCATCACAAAGAGAACGGCCGGCTCGCGATTTGCGTTGCTGTGTTTGTGCACCGCGGAAGGCGCGATGACGAGCACGTCACCCTGCGACCAGTGATAGCTGGTGCCGTCGACTTCGGTGGTTCCGGAACCTTCGCGCACAAAATAGACCGCGCTGCTGTTGTGCCGGTGCGCGCGAGTCTCGACGCCCGGCCGGAGCAACTGCAAATAGGCGGCGAGGCAGGGAAGCACGGAAGCTCCCGTAGTGGGTTGCACATATTGGAGGAGGACATCGTCAAAGGGATCGTTCTCGACTTCGGCAAGGCGCAGCAGCGCTTCGTGGGCGTGCTCCCAGCGATAGGCGAGCAGGCGCTCTGGAGCATCGGAGGCGTGTCCGGCAGGGACGAGGCCCGGCGCAGAGAAAAGGCGCTCGGACCGCCCGTTCTGTGAACCCGCGAGCTGCTTTTCGTGCGGATATGACTCCATGGTCAGCGTCTCCAGGAAGCGCACCACCGGCGAGTCGAGTATGTCCATCCACATCACGGGTCCAGCGCCTTCGTTGCCGTGATCGTGCCAATCTCCCGCCGGCGTCAGAATCAAGTCGCCCGGATGCATCATGCATTTGTCGCCATTCACGGTGGTGTAGGCGCCCTCGCCATCGATCATGAAGCGCATAGCGTTGGGGCTGTGGCGATGCGCCGGCGCGACCTCGCCGGGAAGCAAATACTGGAACGCGATGGAAATGGTATGCGTCGCCGTGAGTTCCGGGACGCCCGGATTGGCAATACGCACGATTCGGCGTTCGGCGTCCTTGCCTGGCGCTATAAAATCAGCCATGCCGCGCACCACGGGCTCGATCTTGTCCCATTTCCAAAGTCCTGATTGGACCTTAAATTTCTTGGGCTGGATCAATGGGCCGGGATGCAACCACGGCGCATCCAGTCCGGCCGCGCGAATCTCATCGGCAAATTGTTGCGCATCCTTCTCGGAAATCTTGGTGGACAGTGCCATTTGATTCTCCTGTTTACCGCTTAGGCGTCAGTGACGGCCGATTTCCTGCGCGACCTTGCGTCCGTCAGGACCTCAGGATTGAGCGCCCCTGCTGGAACGCGGCCATCGAGATACGCCTCAATATTGTCGACCGCGGCGCGGAAAAATTGGTCGTAAGATTCCGCCGAAACGTACCCCATATGCGGCGACAGCACAACATTTTCAAGCGAGCGCAACGGATGTGATACCGGCAACGGCTCGGTCTGGAAAACGTCTAACGCCGCGCCACGAATGCGCCTATCACGCAGAGCTGCCACGAGCGCATTTTCGTCGACCAAGTGTCCCCGTGCGGTATTGACCAGGCAGGCGGTGGGCTTCATGAGCGAGAGATGCCGGGCGGTGACGATGCCGCGGGTGCGATCGGAGAGCCGCAAATGCAGGGTGACGATGTCGCTTTGCCGGAATAAATCGTCGAGAGGCGCGTAGGCGGCTCCCGCAGCTGCCGCTTTTTGTTCGGTTAAGTTTTCACTCCACGCCAGCACTCGCATGCCCAGATGATTGCCAAAGGCAGCAATGCGCGAGCCGATCCGTCCGAGTCCCAGGATGCCGAGCGTCTTGCCGGCTAGGTCGAACCCGATCCCAGTTTGCCACAGGCCCTGGCGCATCGCGCGGTCCTCCTGCGCAACGCGATGAGCGAGCGCGAGCATCAGCGCCATGGTCATCTCGATGGCCGTTGCGCCGGAACCGCTCGTTTGCGTCACCAGAATGCCCTGCGCGGTGGCAGCAGCGAGGTCGACTTGACCGGAATTTTTGCCGGTCAGGGACAAGAGCTCGAGTGCCGGCAATTGTTCCAGGATGTGGGCGGAAAATTGGGTGCGCTCGCGGATGGGAACCAGGATTTCGTAGGGGCGTAGGCGCTCAATCAATCTTTCTTCGTCGTGCAGCGTGTCGCGATAGACTTCGAGTTCGACCCGGCAGTGTAGTTGCTTCCAATAAGGCTGCGCGAAAGCGGCACCCTGATAGTCATCCAATATCGCCAGCCTCTTGATCATATCTTTCTTTCCCTCAAGCTCCCGTGACCGGGGCCTTGGGCGCATCGTTTTTGGGTGCACCTCAAAACCGACCAGATGGCGAATAGCAGTATAGTGTAGAAATGGGCGTGGCCTTAAGAGGAGCATGATGGACTTTTGGAAGAGACTGTTGGGAAAGTTGCTGTGAAGCCGCTGTGAATGATCGATGACAGAAAAAAAGAAGGGACGAACATGCCGCATCTCACCGTGGAATACTCCGCGAATCTGGATAATCAAATCGATATTATGAAACTCATCGAAGCGGTGCATCAGGCAGCGCTGGGTAGCGGAGTCTTCGAAGTGGCCGCGGTGCGCACCCGCGCAGAGCGACGCGACTATTACGTGATCGCCGATGGCCACCCGGACAATGCATTCGTCGCGATCTCGGTTCGGGTGGCGCCGGGCCGTCCTCCCGAAACCCGGCGAAGGCTGGGGCAGGAAATTTTTGAGGCAGCCTGCGGGTATCTGGAAAAAGTCTATGAACGAATGCCACTCGCCATTTCGCTTGAAGTACAGGAAATCGACAACACGGCAGCATTTCGCAAGAACAACCTGCATACCATCGTGAAGGAGCGCGCCGTTTGACCGCTAATCGGGCGGCCAGGTAGGGAACAACGGGCGATTCCGGAACGAGCTCCGGAGTCCGGTTCGCGCACTTGTCTTCGATCAGGGTGGCGACGTCAAGCGGGTTGCCTTCGGTCATCTGTTCGATTATATGGGGCTGATTTTGACTTCAAAGTCTGACCGACAACATATACTTATGCGGTCACTGTGCAATCGTGCTCGGCGGAGAATTGTAATGAATGACTAACCTCGACAATCTTCTTAACGATCTGGTCATCGCGAACCGCATCCTTGCTTATGAGGAAGTGGTCGACGCTTACGGTCATGTCAGCGTTCGTCATCCGGAGAGACCGTACCGTTTTTTTTTGGCGCGTTCGCGGGCTCCGGAATTGGTCACTCAGGACGATATCGTCGAGTTCACCCTCGATGGCCAGCCGGTGAGAGAAGAGAAACGCGACCTCTATCTCGAGCGCTTCATTCATGGCGGAATTTTCGAAGCGCGGCCCGATGTGATGGCGGTGGTGCACGCGCATTCCGAAGACATCCTGCCGTTTGGCATCGTAAGCGCGACGCCGTTGAGGCCGGTGATCCATTCGGGGAGCTTCCTCGGCGCCCATGTTCCCGTATGGGATATTGCCGATAAATTCGGCGACACGAATATGCTGGTGGCCAACATCGAGCAGGCGAAGGATTTGGCGAAATGCCTTGGCGGGTGCAGTGTCGCGCTAATGCGCGGCCACGGTTTTGCGTCGGCCGCGCGGTCGCTTATCGAGGTGGTGCGGATGTCAGTGTTTCTGCCTCGCAACGCGCGCGCGCTCTTGAGGGCGAAGCAATTGGCCGGCGAGATTAAATATCTTTCGCAAGGCGAGATCGATGCGCGCAACCGCGGCTATGGGCCCTATTCGCCCGAGACCTGGAGGGCCTGGGAATATTGGGCGAACAAGGCGGGCGTGGGAAATTTAGTGACCCGGCAGGACGGCTCGAAGACCTGACGGTTCGGGGCGGCGACGGCGGCCAAACTTGCAACCGAGCTATTTGCCAGAGGCCTGATCGGCGACTGTTTTGGTGTATTCGATCGCTTCGGAGGGTGAGCAGATCATCTCCCGAATATCGAACCAGGCCGGCTGCAACCGCATAGGGAATTTGTTTAGGGCTATCCAGGGTTTCGTATACATCTTCGGGTCGGTGATCGTCATCGTGAACTCCATGAGGTCATGGTTCACACGGTGAAATGTTTCTTCGATCTTCAATTCGTCGCTATGCGGGCGGCCTACTTTATCGATCCAAGTTCTTTCATCCAGGCCGACCGTATCGACCACGAGCGTGTAATCGTCCACCCATTTCCCGACCGAGTAGCCATACCAGCGCGGCTCTAAAATTTCCTTGGGGAGTTCTCGGCCGTCGGTCCAGATGTTGCGCCACGCCTGATTATTTTGGTAAATGATCGCGACCTGGCTTTTGCTTTGAAAGACCTGGATCGCCCTGAGGTTAAAAAGCTCCAGGCGCGGGAAGCCGATCGGATCGCAGATGTCAAAGGGATCGTTATTTTGCGCAATGGGCACTGCGGTGGTGCCAAATCCCGGCTTGTGGGATTTCCACGTCTGCTCCCCTAGAGGCGTGAACGGCAAGTTATGTTTGCCGTCGGAGGGATTTTCCTTCGCGCCCGTCGCCTGGACGCCGTCGCGATACCCGGGAGTCGGCTCCCCAATCCCCGTCAGATCATGGACCGGAGCGGGATCTGACTTCTGACCCTTCACCGCTTCGGGTACGATCTGGTCCCAACCGTCGCAAAGGTGATTACCCAGAGCCCTAAACACGGGCGCGTAGCAACACTTCGCAATTCAAGCGAGCGGTGCTCGCCAGGCCATTGATACTGTAAGAAGAGATTAGCCGTTACGGCGCCAGCGAAGCTACGTACGCTGTGATCGCCAGTATGTCGTCCTCACTCAGCTTCTCCACGACCGGTCGCATCACTTGGCCACCGGGACCGTTGCGCGTGTAATGCTGGATGTCAAGGAGTTGGCGGGCGAGATAGCTGGGCGAACGGCCCGCAAGTGATGGTGCAGAGCTGTTACTGCCTTGCAGACCTACGCCGTGGCAGGCGGCGCACGCCACCGTCTTGCCCCCGCCGCCTTTCGTAGCCAACTCTTCACCGCGCTTGATGCTGCCGACCGGTACATAAGCGATGAACCCGGATCGCGGACTACGCAGAGGTTCTGTGTCTTCCGGGTTCGCAGGCACCTCAACGATACGCTGGCCGAGAGGCTCTTTTCCAGCTTCGGGTCCATCCAGCGGCATATTCAGGCCACCGCCTGCCCCGGCGAATTTGGCCTTGAGCACAGTGTCGGTCTCGACGACCTTGATCCAGGGACTCCATTTCATAGAGGCAAAGTATTCTGCTGCAGCATGCTTGTCTTCATCATTCAGTCCCTTCGCGATGGCGATCATCTGAGCGGTATTTCTCTTTCGGGGATCCCAACTCTTTCTGGCGCCGTCCTTGAAATCCTCCAACTGCTGCAAAATATAGCCGGCAGGAAGACCGGCGGGCCCGGCATTGTTGGGACGGCCTTTGCCGTTGGGATAATGGCAGAAACCGCATGCAGGGACGTCGGGTTTCCGGCCGTGGGCGACGACGTCAGGCATCTGGGGGTGGTCGCCGGGAAACCAGTCTGCGGGACCATTGTTATCACTAATCTGCTTTATGCTGAATTGCGCGGTGCTACCGGACAGGCTGCGCAGCTTGTCGCGATCTTCAGGGGGCTCTGCAGCGTCACCCGCAGCTGCCGCACCCGCGGCTGCACCCCCTGCGCCTCCAGCACCACCTGCAGCGGCACCACCTCCTCCAGCACCACCACCTCCGCGCCCAGGCGCAGCCGCCGGCATTGCGGGCGTCGCGAAGCCATATGCCCACGGCAGCCCAGTGTCGGAGCTCTTACTTTGTTGCGCCGGCGCCCCAATCGCCAGCGTGAAAAGTAAAGCGACCAAAGCAAGCAGGGCCGAACCAATAGAATTCTTCATAGATGCCCCCTAGGTGTCCGCGATTCATCGGGACTGGGGCGCAATTTGACCACAATTGCTCATCCGTTTCAACGGCCAAGATTTCTGGGGATGGAACAAATATGATGCAGTGGCCTAGCGGGGCCTGGGATCGCCCTGAAGCTTGTCACCAGCCACGCGTCCCGCGAACGGCTTGCGCAGGTGCCTCGGTCTGCCGCCCAGTCAAAAAAAACGCGCTTGCGACGCCGTCTGTGTATAATGCGGGGCTGTCGTGAGCTAACGGAAATTCCGGGCCGGAGAAACCGCAAACGCTGTAGCCGAGGAAGGTACAACATGAAATCGAAAATAGCTTTTTTTATAGTGATAGTCTCTGCTGTTGGCGGCCTGACGCTGTTCGGTCAGGGTGGTCAGGGCGGACAAGGCGGTCGAGGCGGTCAAGGTGGTCGAGGCGGGACGGCGGCGCCACCGGCCACCGACAAGGTAACGCCCGAAATTCCCGGGGTCGTGGCCGCTGGTACGAAAATTGAAGTGGTGAAGTATGGGCTGATGGGCGATGACGGGGGTGTGGGTATGCCTGACGGCAGCCTCCTAATCGCAACGGGCGGAGGGGTAAGTAAGGTCGACAAGGATGGAAATGTCACCGTACTGGTGGAGAACGCGGAACAAGCCGCCGGATTGGCCCTCGATTCGAAGGGGCGAATCATTGCGGCGCAATATTCAAAGAAGGTCAGCGTACTCTATCCGAAGGGCAGCGAGGCGGTGCTCGCCGATAATTTCGAAGGCAAGCCCTTCATCCGGCCGAACGATCTAGTGGTCGACAAGAAGGGTGGCGTTTATTTTACCGACTGCTATCAAATCGGTGCAAAAAAATCACCGGATGACTTGCCCCAAGCGGTCTACTACATCCCTCCGGGCGGAAAAATAATCAGGGTCGTCGATGACATCAATCGGCCCAACGGTATTAGCCTGAGTCCGAACGAGAAAATCCTCTACGTTAACGATTGGGACGGCCCGTATCTGGTCGCCTACGATATTCAGTCTGACGGAACTCTGAAGAATCGTAGAAATTTCGGCAAGTTCGACGTCAAGCAGGAAACCGACCACGGACTGGTTAGCGGAGCGGACGGCCTGTGCAGTGACAGCCAAGGCCACACTTTCTCGACAACGCCAGCGGGGGTGCAAGTATTTAATGCCAAAGGCGAGCACCTCGGCAACATTGAGGTCCCTCTCGATCAGCCACCTCAGAACTGTGGCTTTGCCGGGCCGGACAAGAAGGACCTGTTCGTGGTCGGGCGTGGTGTGGTCCTGAGGATCCATACGATGAATGCGGGACCGAAAGATCGCGCTAAGTAAGAGCAGTCCCGTGCAGGGCAACATCAAGGATGAATCTTAGCGCAACGCTTTATCTAAACTGCCGGGTCGCGGAATAGTGGTGAGATTTGTGATGGTTCTCAGGCGGCCGTCCTATAGAACGGACGGCCGCGGTGTTTGGAGTAATTGGTCCCCCGCGTGAGACATCCCACCCAGGGGGTATGCTCGTGTTGAAAAAGTACAGGTCGCAAAGTGTCGGCCTTTTGTTAGTAGCGAGCCTTCTCAGTCTCTCCATGATCCCCACGGCGGCCCAACAAAGAGTCGCCACTGCAAATCCCGCCAGCAGCCTAGTAGGAACGTGGCGCCTGGTTGCGATCGAAGGCACCGGACGCGGAACCGCTACCAACGACCATCCAATGGGAATCATTACTTACGACAGCACCGGCCACATGGCGGCCCAGATGATTTATACGTCTGACCGTCCTAAATTTGCCAGCGGACAGAATAGCGGCACCAAGGAAGAAAAGGCGGCTGCCTATGACACCTATGGAGCTTATTGGGGAACCTACACAGTTGATCAGAAGGCGGGGACGGTCAGGCATCATATCGAAGGGTCTTTAACCCCCGGTGATATCGGAAATATTAATGTCCGATATTTCGAGTTTCAGGGTAACCGGATTATTTATTACGTCGCTGAGGATGGCAAGGGTGGTTTGTATGCACGTAAAGAAGATGCAACACGCCGCTTAATCTGGGAACGGGTCGAACCTAACTAGGGAGATCATCTGGAACCCGTAATCTTTTCGCCGACACCGTCTGAAGTCCCTGACACTTACAGGCGGGCAGTGCCCCAACATGGTGTAGTGTCCTAATTTGAGAATCATTTGTTCGCTCTAAGAGACCGAGCACGAACTGGTCGTCAAGGCAGACCTACCAGATGTGGATCCGAAGGATCTGGAAATTCGTGTTGGAGTAGAAGTCGTCGAGTATATTGGCCTCTATTTCCTGTTCTCGCGGTTTAATAGTGTCGCGCCTAATGCTTACCGAAGTAAACGTGCAGCGCATTTTCTGTGCCGATCTTGCGCCGCAAATCCGCAGGAAGCTGATTAAATAAAAGTACGACCGCTTGCCATCGCTGTTGGCCGGATCCCGCCTGCGGGTAGAATTGATCGCTTCCGATCATGAACCTGTCGGGGAAATCCTGGAAAAGCTTTAGCCATTCCGGCTTGATCTTTCCGGCTTCCATGGGAGGATTCTTTCCGGGGTTCAGCGGATCCATCTTAATCTCCATATAAAGATTGGAATGAGCTAGGAGCAGCCGCCGACAAAGATCGGGAGTGCGAAATCCCGTGTTGTCGGTGGTTCCCGCATGAGCCCAAACGACCTTGGCACGAGGATTGTGCAACAAGAACCGTTCAAAGCCGGCAATGTTGCCCTGCAACTGCGGAGGATTGGGGGGGACTTGAGCCCGGCGGGAAGCGGCATGGTTTCAGGGATGGCTTCCATGTGCAGGTCGATAGGGACATTGTGCTGCGCGGCAATATCGGCCAGGAGGAGCAGGAGGGGATGATCCGGCGGAGCGGTTTGGTAGCTGGGGGAGGCAGCGGATGGAAGGTGTTCGCTCGTGATTTCGCCGAATCCGACTGCGCCCTGGCGAAGGATTTCTTCGGCGCGCTCGCGAAACTTTCGCTGGACTTCAGAACCAGCATCGCCAGAGCGCACGGCCTGCAAGATCATGATATTCAGACTGCCGCCGCCGCCGAGAAATGCCAGTTTGTCAGGATGCTTTTTCACCGCCGCCAGAAAAAACTCGAAGTCAAATCGGTCCTTGTCCTCCGGGGTCCACGGCGACGGTAAAAAGATAATCTTGGCGGCGTTTTCACCCTTCATCGCATCTATCGCCGCTTGCACGGAGCGTTCCGAGTCGACGTGGTCCATGTGCGAATGCACGTCGATGAAAGAGGAGAGTGCCGCAACGGCTTGAGTCGCCAGTGTTGTTTGCGGCTCGGAGGTTTGGGCCAAAACTGAATGGGCACCCATACAGAGCAAGGAACCCGCCAGTAGTCCAAGGCCTCCTCGCAAAAGCATTTTCAACGGCATTACGTCTACCTCATTTCTACGGGCAATTCATTATCCGAAGAACGGATACAGAGTTTAACCTTATGCCGCGCAATCTCATACTTCGGTGTTCATGGTCGGTAATTTCTGAGAACTCCCAGCGCTGAGGGAAATAGTGGAAGCTGCGGCGGGCGGATTTTTTTGCTACCGGATTTAGCTGGGGTTGAATCGGAGATTACAGTTCACAAGCACCTCAAAGGTGCACTAATATTCCCGTTAATTTGATATGCTCCACACCCGGGCCCGTGCGGCCTCGACACTTGGAAGGGAGATCATTTCATCTATGCACAATCCATTGATTTGCCGGGGAAGAATCGTCGCGTTGCTAGGGTTGGCGCTGGCCGGCGCGATACTAACACACGCCCAAGGCGGCCCGCCGCCCACTGAGGGAAAGACGGCCGAGCAAGTGTACAAGAATATCCAAGTGCTCAAGGGAACCCCTGCTGACCAACTGACCCAGTCCATGCACCTGCTGAGAGGTGCGCTCGGCGTGGACTGCGAGTTTTGCCACGATGAAAGGGACCGGTCGGCAGACACCAAGGACACGAAGGCCACTGCGCGCAAGATGATGCAGATGATGATAGATCTCAACAAGAGCTCCTTTAACGGGCGACAAGTGGTGACCTGCTATACCTGTCATCAAGGCAGACCTCAGCCGCGGGGAGTACTGGAGCTGCCGGTCACAGAGTCGGTGGAAGCTCCCAAGGTCACGCTGCCCTCGTTCGACCAGATTCTGGCCAAATATGTCGAGGCGCTGGGTGGCGAGCAGGCCATCCGGAAAGTTACCAGCCGGGTAGTCACCGGGACGCAATATCTTCCCACAGGTCCCGGCGGCGTGGTACCTGTGCCGGCGACGATCGAGACCGACCAGAAGGCGCCCAACCTGATGGTGAATATTTACCATACCCCGACGTATACGATCTCGAACGGGTTCGATGGCACAAAAGCATGGTCTCAGGATATGAGAGGTCGTGTTACCGAACTTCCCAGTGTCGACCAAGGACGCGTCAAACGGGATGCTGATTTTTATGTGCCCCTAAATCTGAAGCAGCAATACACGAGAACCGTGGTGAGAGGGGTCGAAAGAGTGAACGACCACGATGCATATCTCGTGATTGCGACCCCCCAAGGCGATCTCCCCGAACGGCTCTACTTCGATACGCAGACCGGACTGCTGGTTCGCAAGGAGACCGCTCTGCCAACTCCGCTGGGCAACAACCCAATGCAGGTGAATTATGAGGATTACCGGGACACGGGCAGCGGGATGAAGTTCCCGTATCTGATTACGATGTATCCAGCCAATGAGGATAGCGTACCCGCAACGAACACGACTCTGCGAGTCACCAAAGTGCAGGACAACGCGCCACTCGACAATACCAAGTTTGTGAAACCTGAAGCGAAACCTGTCGCTGCCCAGTAACAGCGACAGGTTTCCGCGTCAGAAAATCAGCTTCAAGCCGAACTGGACCTGGCGAGGGCCTCCTTCACCAACTATGGGGTTGTTTGAGTTGGGTGTTGCCGTCGCTACGCCGAACGTACCTGGCGCGGCAATGTTGGAGGCAGGTTGCGCGAATTGCGTATGATTGATAATGTTAAAAGCCTCTGCTCGGAACTGTGCCGTGAGCCGTTCCTTGAACTTCCAACTCTTGGCTATCGACATATCCCATTCCTGGAAGGGAGCGGCGCGCAGCGCGGTTCGCGCCATGGTCCCGAAGGTACCCTGAGCGGGCGGAACAATGACCGAGCCGTTGCTGTAATAGCAGCCGAAGCTGGCCAGTGACTTCAGTCCCGTGGAGTTGGCAGCGGTCGCAGGAATCGCCGAGTTCGTTGG
The DNA here is from genome assembly GCA_963719845.1 of uncultured Acidobacteriota bacterium. Taxonomy (GTDB): domain Bacteria; phylum Acidobacteriota; class Terriglobia; order Acidiferrales; family UBA7541; genus Palsa-189. The sequence goes on from CAVRDM010000024.1 coordinate 55,389, forward strand.
CTCGTTCGTGGCCGCCGTAACGCAAGCTGTGGGCATATTCGCTACGGGATTGTTAGCTGTGCCCGCTGCCACCGTAATGCAAGCAGGTTGGCCGGACGCATTGGTGGCCGCGGCGAAGGTGCTCTTGGCAATACCGTAACACGGCAGTCCTTGCGTCGTGCCGGCCACGAAGTTGTTGGGGCTGCCGACCAAGGTCCAGAGATCGCTTCCGCCAGTTCCAAAAAGGTCGTTCGAGGTATCGTAAGAATCGATCGGCACCCCGCCTATGGCGTGCACGACGGTGTTAACCTCCCAGCCTTCTAACATCTGTCCCGGCGCCTTTCTACCCGGAATGGCGTAGCTCAGCTTCAAGCTGACGTTGTTGCGCGGGTCCTGGTCGCTGTATGCGTAGTCCAGATTGGGATTCCCGGTGTACGTTGCGGTGTAACCGGTCTCGGCAGACGTATCGTCAAGCGAATGGGAATAGCTGTAATCAGCCGTGACGTTTAGCCCATGGCCCGCGCGCTCGGTCAAGGTCACTTGCACGGAATTGTAGTTGGACCTCGCGAAGTCCGTATACTCCGTGATAGATGAGAAATACGGGAACTGGCTGTAGAACGGCCGTGAGGTCTGCTCATTTGGAGCGGTCTTGGTGTTGGCCGCGCCGGGTACTGGCTGGTTGAGGTCGGTGTTGGCACCCAGATGCGTGCCATGGTCCCCAATGTAGGCGACGTTCAGCGAGAGCGTGTTGGTGAAGGCGTGTTGGAGAGAGAGGTTCCACGTCGTAACGTACGCTCTCCGAAGATTCGGATTTATTGTGTTGATGGCGCAGGGGGAAGGGTTCGCCGGATTTGCTGCCCCAGTGGCTGCCGCTGCGTTGACCGAGCCAAGGCCGTTGCCGCACGCCGGGAGGCTGGCCGCAGCAAAGATGGGCGCGTTCAAGGTCCAAGGAATGGTCCCGGCCGCCAACGTCGCCGTACCGGCGGCAATGTTGCCGTTCTGTCCGGCAGCCTGCGCCACGGTTCCGTTTGAATTGAGGAACTTGAACCCCGTGGGATTGTTGCCCAGACCGGCATTGCCGGTGCTTAGAAAAATCTTGATCGATTGGTCGCTATTGTCAACGATGGTGAAGCCGCTTCGCAGCACCGTCGTGCCTTTCCCCGTGATGTCCCAAGCCACGCCCAGGCGCGGGCCGAAATTGGCTTTCGGGGTGTGGTAGAGCTGATTCGTTTGGATGCCTAGCTGCTCGAGTCCGGTGCCGGTGGGCGAGGTGGGATTGAATGCGGCCAACAGGTTGTTGCGCTCGGAGATGGGCGCAACGTATTCCCAGCGCACTCCGGCGTTCAAGATCACCCTCGGAGTGAGCCGCCACTCGTCTTGCACAAAACTTCCGTAGCGATCATAGGTAGCGTGGCGGTTCTCGTTTCCAACAATGACAGATGCCGTAGAGGGATCGCCCGCCAGATAGTCTTCCAGTGGCGTGGCGCCACCGAAAGCATTGATCGAGTTGGTCCCGAAACTGACACTGCCGGCCAGATTTTTCGTACTACCAGGGAAGCCGTAAAAGCCTGAGAAGTGCATTTCGACGCCGAACTTGAACGCGTGCTTCCCCCGGGTGTAGGAAACGGTGTCCAGGAACGAGGCGGTCTGAAACTGGGAGATCTGACCCGAGCCGGTACCCAAACTGGCAAACCCGCCGTTAATGGTGATGCTCGGAAACCCGCAGACCGGGGAAGGAAGATTGAGACCCGTGACCAAGCCGAACGAGCCAGCATAGTTGGGCGCGCCCGCTGCGGGGTTGTTGCACTCGTAGGGCCCCTGGGGGCTCTGTTGCGCTTCATAACCTGCCCGGAATTCATTTAGCCAAGTGGAACTTGGAGTCCAAACCCACACGGCTCTGCCCACGTCGCCCCGGGTGAAGTGCCCCGAACGCCAGTAAGGCTGTATGGCAGAGGCAGCTTGCGCTACGTGCCCTTCGCCTAAGAAGTATTCAGCGTTGAACGAGTGATGGTCACTGTAGTGGTAATCAACTTTTCCTATGCCGTTGTCGGACCCGCCGACGTTGTCTATGTTAATGGGAATGATCGCTGAAGCCGTGGGATTCGGAAACAAACCGGCCGAGGCGCTGCACGTGGCCGCTCCGATCAGGCCCCCCGGGAGAGTACATCCTGCCAAATTCAAGCTGAGCTGACTCAGTGGCGTGGTTTTGCTGCCGGCCGCGCCGCAGCCGGCGGCTGTCGGGTTGCAATAACCCGGACCGCCCGATGCGACTGGTATTTCCATGGCCGCAATCGCATCCGGGAAGCTGCTTAATGCGCCGGCTCCAGGGAGCGCCGCCGGGACATTCGCCGTGTGCGGGCTGCCGATCGTGTAACGCTGTCCTTCATAAGCTAAAAAGTAAAAAAGCTTGTCTTTCTTGATGGGCCCGCCGATCGTCGCGCCGAACTGCTCGAGCGTATCGTCGCCAGACTGCTGGACGAACGGGTTTCTAGCATCCAGAGAGGCGTCGCGGCCGAAGGCCGTAGCCGTCCCGTGAATGGCGTTGGTGCCCGACTTCAGCCCTACGTTGTTCTCGCTAGCTACCTTCCACCCGTATTCCGCGGTGGGCGCCTGTATAACATTGACCTCCTGAATGGCATCCATAGGCAGAATCGTCGCTTGGTCGAAACCGGATTGCCCGCCCGCGATGGGCCCGGACGAGCTAATCAGGTTGTAGTCGTCCAGTCCGTCCAGCAGCCACATATTGTTATCGGCGCGGTTGCCGTTAACGTAAATGTCCAGCCCATTGGCCCGAACTCCCGGCCGATAGATCAGCAGCTTTTCAAATTCGCGGCCATTGATGGGCAGTTCACTGATCATCTGGTTTTCCACCACGCCGCCAATTTGGGCATTGGTGGTATTGATCAACGGGACCGATTCGGTCACGGTGATCGTCTGGGTTTGCTCGCCAGGTTGCAGCGTCAAGTCCACACGAACGTCGGTGCCGACCTCCACGAGGACGTTCGGCCGCTCCGTGGCCTTGAAGCCTTTGGCTTCGGCGCGTACCGTGTAGGTGCCGGGAATCAGGCTGGGAGCATTGTATTCCCCAGCGCCGTCGGTGGTCAGAGGCCGGTTGATGCCTCTGGCCACGTCAATAACCGTCACCGTTGCGCCGGCGATCTCACCGCCGGTCTGGTCGGTGACACTTCCCAAAATGCGGCCTAAGTTGAGTTGCGCGAAAGCCGGCGAGCAGAACAGCAATAACCCAAGACACGTACCCACCACGCGTGCCGACTTTTGCGCGCTGATGCGCACCGAAAGATTGAGGATCAATGTCGTATTCATGGACGCCCCCTCGAGGGTGGAAACTTTTTGAGGACCCCGGAACTAATGCGTGGACGTTTAGCAGCTAAAGCGAGAAGTGTCAACGGGAATTCTGATTCAGAGCGTTTTCAATGGCGGGATACCTGCACCCTAGACGTGCCGATTCACCTCTGTTTCGCGCCTTCCTCCGAGTGCACGAAGACCGCGAGGCACCCTGTGCCCTTGAAGCCGAACTGCGCGCAAGTCGTGTGGTCAGTTGAAGGATCTTTGATAATAGCGGCGGTCACTTGAACGGGTGTGAAGATGTGATTGTTCTCCGCCAGGGCGACCGCTTGCCGGCCTCCCGGATCGGGCACGTTTTGCAGCCAGGCGCCCGTCTGCGCATCAATCACCCCCAGCGAGTCCACGGGCGGGGTGCTCTTGTCGTTTGAGGTGAAATAGAAGCGGCCGTCTCCCGGGTTGTACCAATCCTCGTCGCCGCCGCCGATCTGCGTGATGGTCGAGATGATTTTGCCATCGGTCGCACTCAGCACCACCGGCCCGCCGCACGTCACCAGTACGTGCTGCGACGGCCCTAGTGCTTCACCACTCGCGTGACAATTCCCCGGTTTCAACGACTTTTCCACCTTCATGGACTTCGGGTCGATGACCGCGAGTTCGGCGAATCCCGCATTACTGCCGCCGTTGTTGCGGTATCCCGGGACAGTGATCAAGAAACGGTGCTGCTCGGGCACCCACAGCGGTTGCTCCAGCCCGGTCGCATTTTCGAACCCGATATGGCCAAGCACCTGATAAGTGTCCGCATTAATGAAGGTCGCGTACGGGTTTCCTCGCGTGGGTGGGGTCGTTGGGGTGGCAGTAAGTGGCTGGTTATTTGCCACCAAAATAATATGGTCCGCCGGATCGTATCCGATCTCATCGGCGCGATCGCAATGCGCGCCGCACTCAGGAAGAGCCGTGCTGATCGACTGGATGATCTTCAGGTAGTTCGGCGAATTGGGGTCCACGTCCGCTACTTGCACGGTGCTGTTGCCATCGCCTGCCCAAACTTTTTTGTTCGGAGTTACCAGTACCCCGTTCGGTCCCTGGCCGTTGGGCGGCGCGGGCGTAGCGTTGTTGGGACCGGCAAAGCCCGTAACCCGGCCGACGTACACATCGTTCTCGGCGTCGATGATATCAACACCCAAATTCGACCGATCGGACAGATAAAATCTCTTTGTTCCCGCATCGACCCAGGCAATGTCAGAACTCACCAGCGGATTGCCCGGGATGGCGATAACCCCGGCCAGTTTGAGAGGCGCCTTCGTATTGCGTTCGTGAGAGACAGTGTCCCGGGCCGGGCGCGCACTGCTACCCAAAGCCAGAAGCGCAACCAAACACAAAAGAAGCCCACCTGCCAGTTTCAATTTCATCTAGTCCCCCAAGTCAGCTAGGGCCTATTTGGCGGGCTCGTCACCGGTACCGGCCGGCTTGGCGAGTGAGTCCCGATACTCATTGCCCTCCGACGGAACACAGAACGTCTCCTCAAAATCTTGTTTAACCATCCACAGGTACGTGGCCTTTAGGAATTCGAAAGGCTTTGTGTAGTATTTTGGATCGTCGACCGTGACCGTCAACTCCATAGTGTATTGGTCCACGCGCGTGTAACGCTCCTGTACGTGCATATCGACCGTATGCGGATGCCCGGCGTCATCAAGCCAGGTTCTATCGTCCACGCCCGTCGTATCAATCACCAGCGTGTAATCCCCGTCCCAGTGGCCCACCGAATATCCGTAAAACCTTGAATCCGGCGCCCCCTTGGCATCCACCTTCTTGGGGAGTTCCCGGCCGTCCATCCAAATGTCGCGCCACACCCTCTGGTACTGATACATCATAGCGATTCGGTTCGGCACCTGTTCGAACCACATTCCTGCGTTAATAACCGGGTGGTTCAAAACGTTGCGTGGAAACCCGAGCGGATCACAGTTCACGAAGGGATCGTTTGTGGCCGCAAGATGGACCACCGCCTCGGGTTTATTGAGCTTGAATCGCGCCTGGCCCACAGGCGTCATGGGAGGCACCTCCCCATGCGAAGCCTTCAGGGGCCCGACCCAAGCGCCGTTCAGATCGTGCTTGGGGGCGGGGCCCGCCGGCTGCGGCATCCTGGGAACTTCACGATTTTGTGCGGGCGCAAGGAAAAACATCGAGCTTAGTGGCGCAGCGATTAGATTAACACCCGGCTGCGTGTGAGGTGTCCGGGGGCTCGGGGGTTGGGCCACTAAGACGGCCGAAACCGCCAGCGCGGCCAACAAAGCAACGATCGGTGCGGCGACCGGATTTCTCATTTCCAGTGTCCTCCTTTGCGAACGAGCACACGACAAATCGACCACATGGATTGCTAAACGTGCAAGTCGAGATCGCCGCATGAGCCGAATCGTCCGGCAGGGTCTTCGCCCCCTCACCGTAAGGGCGATGTCCCTATTTATTGCTTGGGGGCAGCGCTATTGGAGTCGCCAGTTGGGTTGTATCTGCTCTTGTCCCCGTCTCCCCCAAGCTGGGTATCGTGTAAGGTGCTTCCATCAGCGAGAACTATTCGATTAAGACGCCCAGCAGGGTTGCCCGATTTGGCGGGGTAGATGTAAACGCTGATCATGTCTCCGGGCACTACGCAAGTCTTGCTCCAACCAATAAGCACAAGCGCCGAAGGACTACCCGTTTCACCAACCCAATGTGCAACATTGCCCTTTTCATCTTTCACATCGAAATAAAGAAGGCTGTGAGGATTGGACCACAGGAATCTCGTCACCGTTGCTTGCTTCAGTTCAATTGATTTGTTCTCATATGCCGCATTTCCATGATGGGCCAGAACAGAGCCGCAAGCAGCCAGAAGGCCAACGAACAACACAAACGACACAGACAGTTTACTTTTCATCAAACACCTCGTATTTGAGCAAGGCCAAATGGAGGATATAGAGGTCGAGTTCTCATGTCAACCAAGGCGTGGCCGTTGGGAGGGCTTATTTGCATCGTATCATCCCGCTTGTGAAATTGAGATTAGGGCGGATGAACACTTTGGCGCCTCCGGGCATCTCGTCGGGTAGAGTGGAGGCAGAGAGGTTCCGTTTTCAAGGCAAACGTTTAAAATTCAGAGTTCAGCGAGCGGCAGTAAAACCCGGTTAATCGAGATTGAACCATGGGTTTATCGCAGCTGCAGCATCTCAGGGCTGGTCGCGAGCCGGGTGGCGTAAAATACGGCAGTCTGCCGTTCACCTCCCAACGTCTCTGTCTGCACGCCCTCCGTTGTCTGCTCCAGTCTGCGTGTCCCGCATCACCGTGCCATCCGCTAATACGACCTTATTAAGCCGCCCCACTGTCAGGCCGCTCTTGGTTTGCCATAAGTAAAGGGTGATCACGTCTCCAGGCTTCAGCGTGGTTCGGCTCCAGCCGATTAGGCTCGACGCGGGCGTACTGCCCATTTCCGTAGTCCAATGCTGGACCGTACCCTTGTCGTCTTTACAATCCACTACGATCAGGGGGTGGGGATTAATCCACTTGTACTGCGTCACTACGGCGTCCTTCAGGACCACGGGCTTGGTCATGTTATACGCCGCGGCCCCGTGATGGGCGAACATAGGACCGCAAACCATTAGAAGTCCGGCAATCAACGCAGCAAACGTTAGCACTTTCATTTTCATCTTGTTGGCTCCAAGCTAAAATCAAGTCTCACTTGAATCGAACGCGCGCTTCACAATATGCCAGCCGCCCCTGGGTGTCAAGAACATGCCTGTACGGTCTTCATTATCTTCAAATTTGCAGCAAGAAGCGCGGGCGGCCGGACCTTGGGAAAAAAATGAGGCGCGAGCGACCGAGCACGCCGCGCGCGAGAAGAGGCCGCCCAATTATCAGTGTGCTCGGCCTACCGGCGTTGTGGGGCCGCATTAGGATCGCTGCCTGCGGGATCACCCATTGTCTTCAAGTAGTCCATGACGTCCGACGGTAAGCAGAGCCATTCATCAAGTTCCTGGTTCGGAATCCACCTAAAATTTTGACTCGCTAGCGAGAAAGGCTTGGCATAAATCTTTGGATCGTCCAAAGTGATAGTCAATGTCAGATCGTTGTGATCCTTGCGAGTGAAACGTTCTTGCACGTGTGCATCCAGGGTGTGCGGATACCCGCCGGAAGTGACCCACGTCCTGTCGTCCAGCCCAGTTGTATCGACGACGAGGGTGTTGTCATCTTCCCAGTGGCCTACCGAATACCCGTTGTACCTCGGATCGAGTGCGCCCTTTTGCGATCCTCCTACACCCGTGGGAAGCGCTCGCCCGTCCAGCCAGATTTCGCGCCAGATGTCCTGGAACTGAAGCAACGCCACAATTCGATTCGGCATTGTCGCGAAGGAAATCCCGCGGATTTCGTTAGTCATGTTCTGCGGAACTCCAAACGGATCACAATACCTGACATGAGGATCGTTGGTGCCCGCCGGGCTGAACTTACCCAACGGCTTATTTTGACTCATCAGTTGTTGCCCCAGAGGAGTCAGCGAAGGCTGCTCTGCTGTCGTTCTCGGATTTACAATTCCTGACCCAGAGCCGGGTCCTGCCCAAGTGCCAGTCAAATCGCGCTTGGGAGCCGGCCCTCCGTCCCCCACGGCTCTATCAGTTGGGTAGAATTTCCACGGAGAATGTGCCTCATTCCCTTGCTTGGGCTGAGACTGAGCCATTTGGGCCCGAACGACAGGAGAAAGAACCAGTACTGCCGCCAAGCCTACGATGGCCCCGCTGAATTGATTTCGCATTTCATTTCTCTCCTCGATTTTTTCCAGTGCGAACTTCCCAACCGTTCGAAGAGCGGAGCATACCCTCGACTGAAACGACGGTCAAGGCCGTCGGCGACGTGAAACCGAGATTCATTTAGGCCGCCGGCTCGTCTCTCGTATGCCTCTCAGGCGCTCGACATGCTGACTTTTCGGCAGACCAACACATCCCGACTGGTTGAAACCCGCTAATCATGTCGCCGAACAGGAATCGCGTAATCAATTTGAGCTCGCTAGACTGAAGCGCTTGGGTTCGACTTCTAAGCCCTGCGGCTTCAAACGCATTGCGTGACGTGCGAGATTGGCCGCCATAAACTTCGCCGGAGAACACCATCCAACTGACCCTCACGATTACCGATCCGAAGATTTATACGATGCCGTTTGATATGGATAACGAAAGCAACGTACAAGTGGATTCCGAAACAGGAGCTTGACGAAACCGTTCTGCGTGCCGTCGGAGGTATAGCGCATAGGGACTCTTGCGAAGCCTGCCGGTACCGGAGACCCCGTCCACTGAGTTTAGGGGTTGTCGAAGAACCGCATTATGCGATCGTCCGCTAGCAATTCAGCAACACGCTTACAATACATTTCACTAAAATCACGATTAGCGATAGTGCCATTCAGCGCCCCCGCTTCGCAAAACTGCGCGTGCTGGAATGCGCGTAATTCAAAAATGTTGCCACTTTGAAAATGTAGAACGCTTTCAGCCGGGATTTGCGGCGATTTTGATTCCGCAATCTGCACGACGGGCGAAGAGCCGTAGCGAATTTACTGATGGCTGAAGCATTGCCTGAGAAGGCAGCCAGGTGTATATTGGCCGCCGGCCCGGAAAGCAACCTGGGAGTATAAATACGACACCTGGCCGGTTGAGGGGCCGCAGGCGGGCACATCGCGCCTACGCACGACGCCGTTAATACTCTTAACGCACAGCGAGGACGGGAGGCAACATGAAGCTCGGATCGAGGCGAACGATCCACTATGCCGTGGCAACGATGATTGTGTGCCTGATGGGCATCGCGTTGGCACGCGGCCAGAGTGGCCAGCCTGCAGCAGGCGAGAAACCGCTGATGTCGGAAGATGTTTTCAAAAACCTCCAAGTGCTGCGAGGAATCCCCGTGAAGGAATTCATGGGGACGATGGGGTTCTTTGCCGCCTCCTTGAGTTTAAACTGCACCGATTGTCACGTCTCGGAAAGTTCCAACAGCTGGGCCAGATATGCCGACGACACCCAGCTTAAGAATACTGCGCGCAGAATGGTTCTGATGATGAACGCCATCAATAAAGGCAATTTCGAGGGAATGCGCATGGTGACCTGCTACTCGTGCCATCGCGGCAACCAGCGCCCCGAGATTACGCCAAGTCTTGCTGAGCAGTACGGAACGCCGCCTCCGGAAGACCCAGACAAAATCGAGATTCTCGGGCAGCCTATTGCAGGGCCGTCCGCCGATCAGATTCTTGATAAATACATCCTAGCGGTTGGCGGGGCCCAGCAATTGGCCAAGCTCACGAGCTTTTCCGGCAAAGGGACTTACGAGGGATTCGACTCAGATTTTGCGAAGATGCCGGTGGAGGTTTTTGCCAAAGCTCCCAATCAGCTCGCCACGGTCATTCATAAGCCCAACGGAGACAAAAGTACGGTCTGCGATGGCCGGGCGGCGTGGGTTGCAGCGCCAGAAACAGATGCACCTGTGCCCGTGCTCCCGCTCGCCGCGGGGGATCTGGAAGGTGCTAAGGTGGACGCGGAACTCTCTTTTCCAGCGCGGATCAAGCAAGACTTCACTAGTTTTCGAGTGGGCTTCCCGGCCACTACCATCGGCGATCGCCAAGTCCAAATTGTCGAGGGGACCACCTCGGGAGGTTCCCGCGTAAAGCTATATTTTGACAAGCAGTCGGGCCTGCTGGTGCGGCAGGTGCGTTTTACCAACACTCTGGTCGGCCTGATTCCCATGCACATTGAGTACTCTGATTATCGGCTCGTCTCCGGAGTGAAGATTCCCTTTCACTGGGTGATCACCTGGACAGACGGGCAGGGAACTATTCAATTGGCCACCGTGCAGCCAAATGCACCGATTGATGCAGCGAAATTCGCGAAACCAGCTCCACCAAAACAGGCAGCGGCAGCGCGTTAGTTTGTCGCGGGGGGGCGGCATCAATCGCTCGTTTCGTTCCTGACCACACCGATGGTTTTTGCATGTATTTTCAAATGGTCGACGTCAGCGTAACTAAACAGGCCTTCGAATTTGAACTCCCTCCAGCACCTTCGGTCGTGCGCCTTTACCGGGTTCGTGCTGACGGGCGTGCGGCAGCGGCTAGAAGCTGTTGCACAACCGTGGACAAGCCGTTGAAATGATGATGGTTGAGTTTTTGAAAATAGGAGATAAGCAAGGTCAGCAGCGCCGAAGGAGGACGGATGGCGCGGTCCGGTCCATTGCTGACCGAAGCGCAGTGGAAGAAGATCGCCCCTTTACTCCCGAAGCCGCCCAAACAACGCAAGGGCGGTCGTCCGTGGATCGAGAACCGGCATGTGCTGGAAGGGATTTTGTGGATTCTGCGGAGCGGGGCTCGCTGGCAGGACATGCCCGAGAAATTCCCGCATCCCTCGACGTGCTGGCGGCGGCTGCGAGATTGGGAGGAGCGGGGCGTTTGGTTGAACATCTGGCGGGCGTTTCTAAGCGAGTTGAACGAACGCCAGCAATTGAAGTGGAGCGAATCGTTTTTGGACGGCAGTTTCGCTCCGGCGAAAAAAGGGGCTGTGGAGTCGGAAAAACCAAGCGGGGCAAGGGGACGAAGTGGATGGTGGTGGTCGACGGCCGCGGTGTTCCTTTGGGAAACTACCTTCACTCTGCATCCCCGGCGGAAGTCAAACTCGCGGAGACGACGCTCGCGGCGATCCGGGTAGGACGAAGTCATCACGCGGGCCGTCCTCGGCAGAAGCCGCTGCGGGTGATTGCCGACAAAGCGTATGACAGCGATCCGTTGCGGAAGCGCTTGCGGCAACGGGGGATCGAACTGATCTGTCCGCACAAAATCAATCGCGTTCGACCGGCGACACAGGACGGTCGAGCCCTGCGGCGCTACAGAAGGCGATGGATCGTGGAGCGCACCAACGCTTGGCTGGGAAACTTTCGACGCTTGGTCGTGCGCTACGACCGCTCGCTTACGATCTATGGCGCGTTCTTTCATATCGCTTGCTTCATGATCGTCTTACGGAGGGTTGTGCAATAGCTTCTAGTGAAAATGGGCGGTCGAATGATCAAGCAGCCACGTAGCGGGGACTTCTCAAACATGAAGAACGAGCAGTCGCATCCTTTGCTGATTGTCCGCGGGTTTTGCTCCATTAGCCAAATTCATTGTTTCGAGAGCAGGGGAGATGTAGGATGCGCGAGCAGGTGAGCCAGGGTTGAAGTTCCGGCTAATTAGAGGAGAGAGAGTAGAAATGGGGAATCGTTTTGCGGGCGCAATCCTGATCCTCGCGGCGGTTCTCTTATTTTCTTCGACTGCGTTCGTCCAAACGATGCAGTCTCAGCGGGCGGGTGGAGCACGGTCTCCGTGGAAACTTTATCCGACTGACAGAGCCGTTGGGGACGGCGGCCCGGCGCCTAAGCGCGATCTAAGTGGGACATGGGCCGGGCCCGGGTCGATACAATAGGTATTCGGTAGGGCACTGGGAAGATGACTACAACCTTGTCGTCGATACGACGGGGCTGGATGAAAGGACTTGGGCGACTAAGAACGGATATCCTCATAGCGTCGATGCTCACGTGCAGGAACGGTTCACTCGCAAGGACCACAACGATTTGAGTCTAGCCGTGACAATGGACGATCCGAAGATCTATACCAAGCCTTCATGCTCGGTACGGAGAACTTCAGGTGGATCCCCAATCAGGAACTCGACGAATGGCTTTGTTTGCCTTCGGACGTCATGGAGTACCTAAAGACAATGGCAGATCCCGCAGGCAGCGATCCCAATGCGTCTCCACAACCCCGGTAGGCCGAAAGGCGCGCGTTCAGTCTAAGTGAGATTTGATTTCAGGCTTGGAGGCAATAAAATGAAAATGAAGGTGCTAACGTTTGCTGCGTTGATTGCCGGACTTCTAACGGTTTGCGGTCCTATGTTCGCCCATCACGGGGCCGCGGCGTATAACATGAGCAAGCCAGTGGTCCTGAAGGACGCCGTAGTGACGCAGTACAAGTGGATTAATCCCCACCCCCTGATCGTGGTGGATTATAAAGACGACAAGGGTACGGTCCAGCATTGGACTACGGAAATGGGCAGTACGCCCGCGTCGAGCCTAATCGGCTGGAGCCGAACCACGCTGAAGCCTGGAGACGTGATCACCCTTTACGTATGGCAAACCAAGAGCGGCCTGACGGTGGGGCGGCTTAATAAGGTCGTATTAGCGGATGGCACGGTGATGCGGGACACACAGACGGGAGCGGACAACGGAGGGCGCGCGGACGGAGACGTTGGGAGGTGAACGGCAGACTGCCGTATTTTACGCGACAGATCTGAGGCCACGGATTTAACTGAGCCGTGGCTTCAGCGTCGTAGGTGGAGCGTGGCGCGTACCGAGCGTCCTGCTCCAATAACCCATCGCGAGATTTCGCATCTCAGTATCCGGCTCGGTTTCAAACCACGCGCATCGCGAAGATCGGGGGGCAAGCCGTGAAGCCTCTACTTTTTTCCTTTGTGATGGTGGCCCTTGCATTGGGAATCTCCTTGCCCGCGCGTTCGCAGGCGCAGGCCCAGGTCTCTGTCTTGTGCCCGAATCCCATCTAGGAAGCCATGGATAAATTAGTGGCCGGCTTCGAAGCCAAGACGGGCACTTCTGTCAAGGTGACCTACGGTTCGGGTCTCAGCACCAGGAAAACGGTGGCCAGCGGCCAAGCCTTGGACGTGTCGATTTTGTTTGCTCCATTCCCGGAAGCGCTCGCGACCGGCAACATCGACCCCCGGAGCGCAACCGTGATTGCGAGACTTCGCTTGGGAGTGGCTGTGCAAACGGGCGCTCCTAAGCCGGACATCTCCACGCCCGAAGCGGTCCGCAAGACGCTGCTGAATGCGAAGACCATCACCTCTGTGGATCCGGCTCAGGGAAGTGCAGGGGGCATTGTGCTTGTGGCGCTTGATAAGCTTGGCATCACCGACCAGGTGAAACCAAAGATTAAGTGGGTCGCCAGCGCCAACGTTGTACAGGACGCGGTTGCCAAGGGTGAAGCCGAAATTGCCCTGGGCCCCTATCTCAATGAGATGCGCAACCCTGGCATCGATCCTCTCGGAACACTGCCGCCCGAGGTTTCAACGCCGGTTGATATCACGGGTTTCCTGTCCACCAATGTTGCGGATCCGAAAGTCGCTAGCGCGCTACTGGCCTACCTCTCCTCGCACGAAGTTGCGTCCATCTACGAGGCAGCCAAAATATTCCCCGCTCACTGAGCTGTGGCGGTATTCACACCTTCGTCAATCCCGGCGTTTCGATCAAGGACTCCTGCTGCCAACTGCAACCCGAGTATTTTTGCGCCTCTGTCTAAGAGAGACGGGCGCGCTCCTTAGCTCTTCTTGGGAGGGAAATCCTTGAACATCTTTTCGATCGCCTTATTGCGTTTCTCGACGGTCTTCTCAGCTCTTGCTTTTCGCATGGTTCGATACGCCTTTGCGTTGGAGATAACTGATCGAGGATGCGGGGAGCATGTTGCCATCCAACGGAAGATGCACCTGGGCGGTTCACGGTATCTAGTCGATGGTGAATCGATTAGCGGGTTGAGCGACCTCAACGCCGGTGAGACCGGCTCGAAGCTGGCAGGAGCTTCGTCACTAGAGTTGTGCAGTAAGCCCGATTCCAAGGATGTAACGTAGAAAAGCCACGCTAATAAAACGACCCGTGCGACTAAAGCACACTGGTTTTGTTGCATTTCTGTTGCACCGATGCAGCGCATCGAGGAAGAGATGAGCGAGCCGCAAAGACCGGCGTCTCATCGGGGGAGTTAAACTTAGATGGGCACCAATATTCCCAGTCCCCGCTGAACCTTCGCTTTTCGACAAGCCCCGACTCTATTGCGATCTTCAGGAGGGTCTTGTCGTATGCAGTGGGGACCTCGGTCGTGGGTGAGCCCGGTCCACAGATCACTAAATTTACGCCTCTAACCATCAATCCGTAGTTCTCACCGCGTCGTTTCACATCGTCCAGCATTGCGTAAACTCGGCCAGCGTCGTCATTCATGTCTTTGTCTCCAGCGAGTTAATGGCAGAGTTGCTCGCTGAACGGGCCGGGAGCCCGGAAAGAAATCACACCAAAAGACTCAGGGGAACTCTCAATATCCCATTAGCGGTCGCCGTGTAATTCAGAATGCCTGTTGTCGGTAGCGGCTCGATCCTATATTGGAGTTCCTGAATGTGCTCGTCATCGCGTCCGACGCAGGCCGCCACAGTAATACTACCGACAAGCACGAGGGCCGCGATTTTGGGATTCATTCAGCAAATCCTCCTATGGTCCCGAGCGCAGTAGAGGTAGTAGGGTTAGTCTCCATTGGCGTGTTTAGCTCCCCACGCGATTAGAAGTATGCCGCCAGCGCCCACAATCCAGTCCGATCTTCCCGAACCCGAACTCGTGAGCCCAATGGAAAGAATAACGAGCCCTGTTAGCACTATGAGCAATCCGGTAAGTTGGCGAAATTGCGAGTCCGTCATAGCGTGCGGCGGATTCTACCGCAAGAAGCAAAAGGCTGGATACCTTTGGAGCGCGGCACGGCACAGCGCGGATTCACTCGCTTTTCCAGTTGCTCGGCCATTTCGTGGGATTGGTCTCTTCACCAGCTCTTTCGGTTTTCGTCCTTAGTAGATATCGTACTGCTCCCAGTGCAGCGTCGGGTCTGCTTGGATGATTATGCTTTTGCGCGTGTCCTGCGCGATTCTTCGATCAGCATGGCTTCGCGCGTCTTCAGGCTTCGGCGATTTCCGGATGGACGCGCAGCGTCAGGCTCGAGGCGTCCAGGTCGGCGGACAATTTTCTAGCTTCGGCCTGAATCTCGTAGCAGATCGTGGGCACCGATTTCACCATGCCGGAAGCGCTGCAGTAAGGGCACGGCTGGCAGAGCACGCGCTGAGCGCCTGTTGGTGCGCTTGCGGGTGACGCAGACCAGGCCAAATTCGTTGAAGGGCAGCGCTTCGATGGAGCGCGGTCGGCGCGCAGCGCGGCGTCGAGCGCGGCCATCACTTTTTCGCGATTGCGCCGCTCTTCCATGTCGATGAAATCTAGAACGATGATGCCCCCCAGATCGCGCAGGCGGATTTGGCGAATGATTTCCTTCACAGCCTCAAGGTTGGTCTTGACGATCGTGTCCTCGAGGCGCGTGGAGCCGGCAGACGTACTTGCCGGTGTTCACGTCGATGCCACCAGCGCCTCGGTGTGATTGATGACGATGTAGCCGCCGGATTTCAGCCAGACCTTGGGCCGCAGCGCCTTGTCCAGTTCCTGCTGGATGCCGAATTCCTCGAAGATAGGCGTGGGCTTGGTGTAAAGCTTCACACGGTTCACCAGCTTGGGCTGGAAGCGGCTGACGAAATCGACCACCTTGCTGAACTCTTCTTCGTTGTCGATCCAGACGGCGGTGTAATCATTGCTTACGTAGTCGCGGAGGATGCGCTCAACTAGATTGAGGTCGCGGTGTAAAAGTGCCGCGACTTGCGCGGCTCGGCCTGGTTGCGAATCTTGTCCCAGGCGTGGCGAGGAATTCGACGTCGCTGCGAATTTCGTCTTCGGGCGCGCCCTCTGCTGCGGTGCGAACGATGAAGCCGCCGGGGAAGGTGCCTTTCGCTTCCGTGACGAGGTGGCGCAGGCGGGAGCGTTCTTCGGCGGACCCGATGCGGCGTGAAACACCGATGTGGTTCACCGTGGGCATATAGACCAGGAACCGCCCGGGTAGCGCGACGTGGCTGGTGATGCGCGCGCCTTTTTTGCCCAGTGGCTCCTTGGCGATTTGCACAATGATTTCTTGGCCGGCCTTGAGCATTTCCGAAATTAGTTGCGGACGCCGAGCCGCTTGCAGACGATGGTCCTGGTGGCGCATGGGGCGATTGCCGCGCTGGCGGCCTCCGCGCCGCATGGGACGCTGGAAGCGTGCGCGTTGCGGATCGGAGATGCGCGCGCTCAACGGCCGCTGTTGCGGCGGCGCCGACAGCACAGCATGCTCGCCAGGGAAAGACTCGGTGCCGGATTCGGCAGTCGACGGGTCGGGGGATAAGTCTTCGGGTGTGCCTTCAGATGGGGACGCGGCCTCGCCGAAGGTCTCCGCGCCGGCCTGTTGTTCCGCCTCGTGGGAGTCTTCCGCGGCGTCCTCCGCGCCATCTTCGTCCAGGGGTTCGTCCGCCTCGTCTTCCGCTTCATCTAAGCCGGCTTCAGTTGATTCTGTATCGGCGGGGAGTTCCGTTGAACGGCTTTCCGCAAGGCTGCGCGCGGCCGCCGTGTCCGCGTCGTCTTCTTCGGCTTCCTCGGGCCCCACGTGCTCGGATTCCACCGCGGCGTCGGCGCTAGCCTCCTCCTGTCTGGCTTCAGCAAGCTGCTCGGCGAGGGCGGTGACTTCGTCGTCGGAAAGATCGGCGGCGCTGGCGGCGCCCGCGGCCAAGCCTTCGTGCTCGTGATGCTCGTGCCGACACGGAGAACGTGGCCGGCAAAGTATCTCGCGAAAGCGTTTGCTGCGTTTCGTGCAGGCGAGTGTCGGGTTCGATTAATCCGCGCCTCGGACTCCAATTCCACAGGATCGACGTCGGCGAGAAGCGCTTCAGGCTCGGCTAATGAGGAACGCGTGGTGGCTGCGATGGCTTCGCCCAGTTCGTCGTGATGACTCCTGTGGCGATGCGTAAAGCGAAGCGGGAAGCTGCCGGCACCACAGATTGTTTTGCCGCATCAGTCAGACCGATCCGTTGCGGGCGGCGTGACTGGAGCAGCTCCTGGAATGCGATCCTTGTATTTTGCGAGCGATTCGCCGGGAAGAATGACGGGGCTGTAATCGCCGGCAGGCTCCTCCGGTCCGGGCGGCTCGTAGGGTCGCGAAGGCGCAAAAGGACGCGGATGATGCATATTTGGAGGGAGGCAAGTCACGTCCCGGGCGGCGATCAGGCCCGCGACCCCGGCGAAAACGTCCCCCACGCTGTCGACCGCCCCGATCGCGGCCTTGATCGCGGCCCTGGCCTTCTCGCGGCCCCTGGCCGGGAGGGGGCCCCTGGCGATAGTCCTGGCGGTTGTCCCGGTAATGGCTGGGAGGACCTGAAGGGCGGTCCTGGCGAATGAATGGGGATGCCGGCGTGGGCGACGTCGCGGGTGGTGGAATCGCAGGTGCCGGCGTCCCGACATGGCTCACTGCGGGGCCCGCCGAGTGGCTTGCACCGGGCTCATTATGCTGCGGCTGCGGACGCAGATTCTGGGCGACGGCGTCGGTGGACTCGGCCTGCGATCCGCTGCCAAGCCAAGACTCGGCTACCGGCTGCTCAGTGGAGGCGCCTTCGGCACTGGTTGCCGCAGCAGTAGGCGCCGGCGCAAATATCAGCGCCGCCCTGCTGTTCCATCTTTTCGACCTTGCCCTCGACGGCGGTGACTACGTGATCGTAGTCTTCGAGATTTTCGAGAAAATCGCCGACGTAAAGGAAGGCGTCGCTATCCAGGCCGATATCGACGAAGGCCGACTGCATGCCGGGCAGCACGCGTGTAACGCGGCCTTTGTAAATGCTGCCAACTAGGGCAAATTCTTTTTCGCGTTCGATGTAAATTTCGCAGAGCTGACCATCTTCAAGAATGGCGACCCGAGTTTCATGGGGGGCCGCCGAAATAACCAGCTCTTTGGGCATGAAAGCTCCTCAGAGGGCATCGCCATGCCCCGCGCGCGAACGACACGGAGGGCGGGCACGGGTTCCGCCATGCGCGGAACGGCCGGAGAAAGCAGGAACGCTGCGTAGCGTTTCTCTGTCACGCGATGCGACCTCATCAAACTTTTCTCTTCGGCGGGCGGCTGCGGGGTCGCGGAGCCGCGGACCGGAGTCTGGAACCTGATAAATGGCGCGTTGCTCAGTTGACGAACCGCCGCAGGCGAACATTCATTACTAAGCCGAGCGCTAAAAATACGAACAAAGTGGCCGAGCCGCCGTAACTCATAAGCGGCAGAGGGATACCGGTGACGGGCATAAAGCCGATGACCATCGCCACGTTCACCAAAACGTGGAAACCCAGGATTGCCGCCACGCCCATCACCAGAAACATTCCCGCGCGGTCTTTCGCGCGTTGCGCATTCTGGATCAGCCGCAGCAGCAAAGCTGCGTACAAAACCAGCGCGAGGAAGACTCCGGCAAAGCCTGTTTCTTCCGCCAGCGCCGCCATAATAAAATCAGAATACCGGACCGGCACGAAGCCGAGCTGATTCTGGCTTCCGCGCCCCAGCCCCTTGCCCCAAAATCCGCC
>CAVRDM010000025.1:0-174662 GCA_963719845.1 uncultured Acidobacteriota bacterium
ACGCCGGCAATTGCAGTGGAGCGAGTCGTTTCTGGACGGCAGTTTTGCTCCAGCGAAAAAAGGGGCGCCGGAGTCGGAAAAACCAAGCGGGGCAAGGGGACCAAGTGGATGGTGGTGGTCGACGGCGCGGGTGTTCCTCTGGGAGACCACCTTTGTTCTGCATCCCCGGCGGAAGTCAAACTCGCCGAGACGACGCTCGCCTCGATCCGCGTAGGCCGACGCCATCGTGCGGGCCGACCGAGGCAGAAGCCGATGCGGGTCATTGCCGACAAAGCCTATGACAGCGATCCGCTGCGAAAGTGGTTGCGGCAGCGCGGAATCGAACTGATCTGCCCGCACAAGAAGAATCGCGTTCGTCTGGCGACACAGGATGGCCGCGCATTGCGACGCTATCGACGCCGCTGGATCGTCGAACGCACCATCGGCTGGTTGGGCAATTACCGTCGTCTGGTGGTGCGCCATGATCGCTCGCTCCGAATTTATCGGGCGTTCTTTATATCGCCTGGTTCATGATCGTCTTACGGAGGGTTGTGCAATAGCTTCAGTAAATTGTTTGTAAAGCTGCTGTGAAGAGCCTCCTAGTTCTGTTTTGGACTATGGCGGAACCCTCAGAGTTCACTTTTGGGATTTTGACGCCAGATGTGTGGACACTGATCGTTTGTAAATGCTCGCGAGGAATAGGACACCCAACAATGTGTGATATTCGATAGGTTATACAGGGTCTAAGACGTCATTATATTGACAATACAGCGAACTACTGATATAAAGTGTGGGCGGTGAGGAAGATAGCCTTTGTGGGCACTTTTATCGTGTCCACGAAGGGGAATCGTGGACACATCGAATCAGATAGTCAGTGTGAGAGTAGCAGGGACGAAGAAGCGGCGACGGAGCGTGGAAGAGCGGCACAAGATTGTGGAAGCGGCGTTGCAACCTGGGGCGTCGGTGTCGCGAGTGGCGCGGCGACACGATGTGAACGCGAATCAGGTGTTTCACTGGCGGAAACTGTATCGCGAAGGGCGGCTGGGAGACAGCACGGCCGCGAAACTACTGCCGGTGAGGGTCGCCGAACAGCGGTCCGTGAGAGAAGCAGAAGGGGACGGAATCGCTTGGCGATCGGGAACGATAGAGATCCGCTTCGGATACGTGCGACTCACTGGAAACGTACACGATATACCGAATTACGCCATGGAATTCTTCAGTAATAGGTGGCCTATCGTCTCGGGGTTGTAAATTTATCGGTTAAATAGCACTTTCAGCACCGCAATGTCCCCAACTGCGGAACCGGGTTTTCTTCTTCTAACTGCGGTAACTTTCGGTGCCTGGGGCGGTCGTATGGTCTCCATAGATGTAGTACAAGCCCTAAAAGTGGACACGCCAGTGGCCAATCTAGTCAGGCCCTGTCGTGGATTGGGCCTAACTGCTCTGCGCGCCCGACTGCTGCACGCGGCAGATCGTAGGATGGTATCTCCCATGTCCGCACCGAAGACGCGCTCGCACCGGAGGAGGTCCTGCTCGAACGGGGTCCCCAGGGCAACCGTGACGCTCACTTGACGATGCACCCAGCCAACCGGTGACCTGCCCCTTGTTTCCGCAGGGGTCATACTACGACATCCCAGTTGTGATCGGCTCCGCCTTTCTGACACACGTTGAGAGTTAGTTCCCGGCAAAATCTAGCCCGTAGGATTTGCCGTGAAGAGGAAGCGCTTTTCCGTGTAACAGATCGTGAGCATTTTGAAGCAGGCCGAGGTGGGGGTGCCGGTGGTGGAGTTGTGCCGGCAAGCGGGGATCACCGAACAGACCTTCTACCGGTGGAAGAAGCAGTACGTCGGCCTGGCGATCGATCAGGTTTGGCAGCTGAAACAACTGCAGGAAGAGAACGTCTGGTTGAAGAAACTGGTGGCGGAGCTGAGCCCGGACAAGACCATGCTGCAGGATGTGCAGGCAAAAAAATTCTAAAGCCCTCGCGTCGCCGCCCCGTGGTGAGTTATCTGAGCGGCGCATACCGGGTGAGCCTGCGTCGTGCTTGCCGGGTGGTGCGAGTGGCCATTTCGACGTATCGGTACCGGAGCATGCAGGAGCCCCGGACGGCCTTGCGGTTGCGGATTCGGGAGATCACCCAAGCCCGCGTCCGCTACGGGTAGCGCAAGATCCGGGGGCTGCTGAAGCGCGAGGGCTGGAAAGTGGGTAAGAAACTGGTGTATCGGGAGCTTCAGTTCTGGCAAATGTTGAAATATTGGCCCGCCGGTGGCGCAAGCTGATGACCCACTTGCATTTCATTATCGCTTGTGTTAATATCTAGGTTAGACAGGCTGGAGGCTTCTCAGGCGTGCCAATTGTCGGCCGCCTCGCGGGAGCTCGTCACAAGGAGTGAAGTTACTCGACGAGCATCCTGGAGGAGCCATGACCCCCAAGGTTTTCCCGCAGCGTGAACGTCCTCATCGGCACAATTCCACATCAGATTTGCCCGCTCGTTCGCTGGGCGATCCGATTGAAACCGGCGGTGAATTCTTCGCTGGGGGCCGGAGCGTTTCGCTAATTCTGGACCCAAGCACCCATCGTCTTAAGCTGCTGCTATCTGATGGGGAGGCCGAGCAAATCGACTCCATATTTGAATACGCGTGTCGCATTTACGTTCCGCCCGACCTCTCGGCGTCTTTTCAAAAAGCAATTGTTTTTCCGGAATATGCACGGGCGTTTGGCTCAACGGCGGCACTTTTGACGGCGATAAAAGGGTCGCTTACTAACTTGGGGCTGCCGGAGCAAACCGCGCTCATCACGATCTATTTCGTGCTGAGCTCTTGGTTTACGGAAATTCTCCCGGCAGCGCCCTTTTTGCTGATTTCCGGACCTCGGGCGGAGGCGGATTTACTCCTCGCGCTTTTGAGTTGCTTGGTCCGACACCCGCTACCGCTGGCGCAACTCAGTGTAGCAGGCCTGCGCTCCCTCCCGCTGAACCTGCGTCCCACCTTGCTAATCGATGACGAACTGATGCGCGGCCCATTATTTCGGCTGCTTGCTGTTTCCAATAATCGCCACGCCAATATCATTTCCAGAGATGGTGTGGTGAATGCGTACGGTGCCAAGGCACTCTACGTCGGTCCAGTCGAGCGGGATGATTCGTTCGGTGGCACCGTAATGCACATCAACCTTCTCCCATCCGACGCCAGTCTTCCGATCCTAAGCCAAGAGGATCGACACGCTCTTGCCGCGCGTTTCCAACCGGCATTGCTAGGCTATCGCGTGAAATACATCAGAAAGGTAAATGCGGCCCAGATAAACTTTCCGGATCTGCACCGAGAGGTTCAGGCGCTGGCTAGTTTACTTGCGGGGTGTATCGTGGATGCGCCCAGCTCCAGGCCGAAGTTAGCTCTGTGTTTGAAAGCCAGCAAAATCGTTTACGGACGGAACGGTGGCTGGACCCGCGCTGTGTTGTCATTGAAGCGATCCTGTCCCGCTGCCACCGGAAACAACAGGAAGGCGATGCTCTTCACATTGGAGAAATTGCCAAGGACGCGGCTGCAATTTTTAAGGGCCGCGGTGAGGCGGCGGAACTGGAACCCCGAGCTATTGGCGCGATAGTACGAGCGCTCGGCCTGGTCCCAAAGCGTGACGGTCAGGGATATTGCCTGCACCTGACCGATGCACTTTGCCGCCGGATCCACAAATTGGCCCGGCAGTTCGATGTGGCTGCCGTGCAGGAGGGCAGCGAGGCATGCCCTGACTGCGGTGAAAACTCTGCGGAAAAAATTGAGATCGCCTGAGTCTATGCGATGTATGTTGTGCACGTTGTGCATGTGTAAAGGTGGTGGATAATGAGCACTAAGACCAGTTCGGAACATCTCCTTCATATGTCGCGAATCCTCGCATCGGGAATCCCCCTAGACCCCGTCGTGGTTGAGGCTTTGCGTGCCTCGTGCAGGGGACTATCGATTTGTCAAATCGGCTCTCCCGTCGAAAACACGATTTTTGACCTGGAACACGGCGGAACCGGGTACATGCTGAGTGTGGAGATCTGTAACCATGCCCCTAAAATTCTCGGGATAGAGCAGTACCGCCTCGAGTCGCCGTGGCCGGAGTCAGACTTTCGCTGGCTCGAGGATCCACGAAAGTTGACACCTTGCGAGGTCAATTATTCGTTTCCGAAATACGGGCCGGAAGGACTGCACCGCGAATGCGTACTGAACCACCGTGTGGGGCGCAATGGGCGGCTTTTGCCAGGTGATTGTGCCCGCGGGTTTCTTTGCGGCGTGGGACAAGCTTTCATTCCCGAAGAATACCGAGACCGTCAGCGAGTGCGTATGCAGATGTCACTCGTGGCGACGAGCGGTACTGAATTAACTTTAGATATCGATCTTGTATTGAACAGAGAAGTGCAAATTCGGCGCCAACGTCAGCTGGAAAAATTTCGGCGCACGCCCAAGCGCCGTGGAATATTGGCATAGTAAGTAGATCAATCCCATATAGCGTAAAATGCGGTTATGGCGTGACGCCAATAAATCTCTTACAGCGCCGAGGCCGGTTCGAATGGGGTGGACGAGCCAAGATAATGAGCAACCATAATGTTTAGATTTTGGCGCCATAGGCTGTACTTGTTCCTCCTGGTTGTTCCAGGTCTTTTCGCTCTCGTGTTGTGGCTCTCCCGAATGCCGGTCTGGGGGCAGGAGCAGGAACCGATTCGCGTAGCCGTGAATCTGGTGATGGTGGATGCCACGGTAAAAACCAAGGCCGGACAGATCATGGGCGATCTAAAAAAGAGCGACTTTGAGGTGCGCGAGGATGGGGCCGCGCAAAAAATCGCGCTATTCAGCCGTGACGAACTGCCTCTCAACGTTGCGCTGGTGCTGGACCTGAGCGACTCGATCGGGCCTTTCCTGGGTCCGCTGCGGGATGCGGCAAAAACCACCCTGGCGGCGCTGAAGGCGGACGATCAGGTGGCGCTGTTTACCTTTTCCACTGACGCCGAGTTGAGCGTGCCGCTCACGAAAGACAAAACGCAGATCGCCGCGCAGTTCGATACGTTCAAGGCGGGTGGCGCGACCAACATTAACGACGGGATTTTTGTAGCCGCCCAGTATCTGCTGGCCACAGCGCCCAAAGGGCGCCGGGTAATTATTCTGATCAGCGACGATGTAGGCACCGATGCGGGCGGACAGGGGACGGGCGACATCGTCACCGAAACCATTGCAGCCGACGCCGCCCTCTACAATCTAAAGATACCGGGATACAATCCGCCGGCCACACGCTTCGCCGCAAGCCAGATCCGCGGGCTGGTGGACATTCGCAAGGTGATGGAGCAGACGGGCGGGGAACTGTTCGACGTGCAGGACGTGACTTCGCTCGATACGGTTTTCCGCGCGCTGCTACAGCGGATCAAGACGCGCTACACGCTGGGATACTACACGGAAGCCAATGGGGCGGAAGGCAAACCGCACAAGCTGGAGGTGCGGCTTGCACCATCATTTGGCACCAAGGGGCGCGATTATGTGGTTCTGGCGAAGAACAGTTATTACTTCGTGCCTTGATTGCGCAGCGCGATCGTTGTGCTTTTGCGGCGTAGAGTCGCTCATCGGCTCGCTTTCTGCAGGCGGCGAGCAAATGTTTTTAGGGCCAAGTCACCGACTGCGTGGCCAGTTGGAGGCCATTCCTCTCCGCGATGATGAGGGAGCGGCAGAGGGCCTCCCGTACTTGGCTCCGTCACGTGGAATACAGCGGCTTATCTTCCTCGCTGTCCTTGCGTCCGGCCTTCTGTTGCCCATCCAATTTGTAAAACCGAGAATCAGCACGCCATGAACGGCTGCTTTTGAACAGCCCAAGCTGGAAATCGTTAAAATACGCTGTAAAATGCGTGCACCGCGGGGGGCCCCTACGCGTTCCGCACTATGTGGCGTCCTATTCGCGGCCCATGCTATTGCGGCGTGTTCTTTCCTTTTGGGCGTCGCAAATGGAACGGCACAAGGTGCGACGCAGGCGCGACGACTTAACTATGCTTTAAGCGCGCATCCGCGAGCGCGCCTGATAAATCAGTTTGACGAGGTGTCATGAGCGAAGGTGCGCGATCGCCGGCCATGGAACAGCGGTTCCTGCCGCGCGATCGCGAGAGTTTTCTGGACGCGCAGCAGCGCAACCGCCGCGGCACCTGGCGACTTTCGGCATTGTGTGTGCTTGCGGCAGTGGTGATGGGTATTCCGCTGGCGCTGATGGTCACGCCGCTGCTCTACGGGGTCGCGCTGATCGCCGCCGACATCATTAATATTTTCGCACCGATCCCGCCCTGGCTATGGGCCCGCGCGGAGGAAATTCCGCGTTTTGGAATGGTTGCGCTGGGTTGGGCAACGCAGCACCAACCGGCAGACCCGCAAGCGCTGGCGTTGGGCGCGGCCGTCCTGCTTCTGCCGGGCATGGTGCTGTCGCTCGTGCTGTGGCTGGGTATGGGCGTACTCTTCCGACGGAGTGGAGTTGGCGGCGCTCTTCTGGCGCTGAAGGCTCGCGAGCCAAATCAAGCGGACCTGAAAGAGTTGCGACTTGCCGACGTCGTGCAGGAAATGGCCATCGCGGCGGGCTTGCCGGCACCGCGCGTGATGTTGGTGGACGCGCCGGGCGCAAACGCCGCGGTGATCGGCACGTCGCCCGAGGATGCGCGCATCGTGGTGTCGCGGCGTCTGGTCGATGACTTGAGCCGGGATGAACTCGAAGGCGCGCTAGCGCACTTGATCGCCTCGATCGGCAATGGCGACTTGCGCATCGCGTTTCGAGTGGCCGCTATCTTCGAAACCTGCGGCTTGCTTGTGGCGATGATCAATTCGCCTTTCGGACGGCAGTCGCGCAGCACGCTGTGGCGCATCGTTCGCTACGGACTCGGAGGCTCGGCGAAGGATGACAGTACGAAAGAGGCTGCGGCAGTCGAGGACATTCTCACGCGCAGCATCTCCCTCGAGACGGACGACATTGATCGGCTTTTCGAAACCAAGGACAAGAAATCGCTCTTCCGGTCGATTCGCAATTTCCTACTCTTCCCGATTTTCTTCACGAACGCCGCGATCAAACTGTCGCTTTGGTTTTTCTCCTTAGCGGTGCTCGGCCCGTCGGTGGCCTTGCTGTGGCGCACGCGCCAATATCTTGCCGACGCATCGGCCGTGCAACTCACACGGAATCCCGATGGGCTGGCCGGAGCATTGCAAAAGTTGAATGAGGACGCCGGTGCGATTCCAGGAAGCGAATGGGCGTCGCACCTTTTCATTGTTAATCCCGGACGCAGTGATCGGATTGCCTCGGGTGGCCCGAGTCCACGGCAGAAGGAAATTCTTGCCCAAGCCTGGGCCGCTTCCGAACAGCACACAAGCGGGACGACGCCACACCCTGGGCCCAGTGACTTTTCGAGCATCCTCAAAGAATTCACTTCCACGCAAAGAGCCGCCTTTGCGGGAGACGCTCAAGCGATGGCTCGCCTGCGCGCAGCCGCAGAGGCGGCGGTAACACTGGACCCTTCTCTTGCGGGCCACATTCCCGATCCCGCTGACCTTCTTGCCGCGCGCCAAGGCGACCGCGCCGCGCTGGCCCGGCTGAAAGCCTTTCAGGGCACGGCCGCTTCCCAGTCAGGGGGTCAGCCGCGATCCCAAGAGCCGAGCACGACAGAAGCTTCGGGCATTTCGTCTGTCAGCTTCGTGCCCTTTCATCCCTCGTTGAAGCGGCGGCTGAAACACCTCGACCGCATGGGCGCTCATGCAGCTCTGGTGGCCCCGCAGCCCAAGATGTGGACCGTCGTGTTCGTCATGTCGCTGATTTTGGCCCCGCTGCTTCTGCTGCTGATCGGGCTGTTCTTGGTGCTCATCGCGATGATGACCATGGCGAGCCTGACGTTCCTGGTGTTTTGGCTGGCGGTGATTCACAAGATATTCCTTCTCGTAGCGCACGGTCAGGCGGGGCGGCTGGGCTCATAAGGAGGGACCTTGCGAATCTCACCGGAAGTGATTGGAATCGCAGTTGTGGTCGTCGCGGGAATATGGGTGATCGCCGCGTTCAACGGGCTGGTGGCGCTGCGCACGCGCGTCCAAACCGCCTGGGCGCAAATCGACGTGCAGCTCAAGCGACGGCACGATTTAATCCCGAATCTGGTTGAAGCGGTGCGCGGATATATGCAGTACGAACGATCGACACTCGAAGCCGTGACGCAAGCGCGCACACAAGCGATGGCAGCCGGTGGCAAGGTCGAGGAACGCTCGGCCGCCGAGGGAGCGCTTACAGCAGCGCTTGGCCAGCTGTTCGCGGTGGTAGAGAATTACCCTCAATTACGCGCGGTGGAAAGCGTGCAGATGCTGCAGGAGCAAATCACTTCCACCGAGAACCGCATCGCCTACGCGCGGCAATTCTACAACGACGAAGTGATGAAGTACAATACGTCGCAAGCAACTTTCCCCCGGAATCTCTTTGCTGGAATGTTGGGTTTTCCCCCGTCAGTGATGTTCACGGCAGCGGACTCGGAGCGCGCCAATGTGCAAGTAAAGATCTAGGCAAGAATCGTTTCCCGGCTCGCGGGCCTTTTATGCCGGTACCTCGGTGGGCTAACCGATAGGCTCGAGAGGCGAGAGGCTGGACCGCTCGCGCACCTGTGGTTATCATCCTTTGCGGAGTGAGCCCTCGGAGGCGTTGCGGGTTCGCGCACACGGGGACCGGGAAGAGGACGCGGCGGGAACGGATTTCACAGGCGTGGCGATGCAGCCGGTCGACGGCCTCGGCGACCGTGCGACTGTCTTAGCGGCCGGGCACTCCATCATGGTGCTTAAAGGCGACACGTTCTTTTTGCTGGCATTCCAGCAGTTCGTTCCAGGCCGTGATAAGACGGTCGCACTCGCGCGGATGGTGGCCGGACGCATACAGCACTACTTAGCCGATCCCATCCATTCTTCTGATCACAATCATCAAGACTGACCGTGAGTATTGGAATAGAGCCTCGGGCGAGCGGACTGGGCGTATGCTTCTTTGCCCGTCACAACGAACTCGCCAGTACCTCATACACTCATAGTCACTGAAAGACGAATGCCACTCTAATTCACGCTCATCAGGGCGGAATAAATGGCGCGTAAGGATTCCATAGGTGTTCGATGCTCGGATGCATCAACGTCTCTGCGTATCAATGAAGCGCGACAAATCGTTGGCCAACGCCAGTTTCTCAAGAAGGGGCAGTCGGATCATCGACACCACGCCAGTTTCCGGGATAGTCCACGAGCTCCTGATGAACGCACTAACCGGAAGTTTGCCCTCTTCTCCGGCAAATGGACCGTTATGCGACTATACGTTGGTTGCTCGCTCGGCTCGCAATATTGAGTTATGGCAACTATACTTCGCGAATGCGGCGCGGGGGTCTCGGCTGTCTCGCTCAGCTTTTCTTGGTGTCTGTTTTGGGCGTGGTCTTGGTCTACGGGGTGGTTGTGGTGACGGCCCCGTGGGCCTTTCACATCGGCGGCCGCTGGACACCTCTGCTGATGTGGCGAGGAACGGGCAAGCTCCTGACGAAGGACGGAATTGAGTATCCAATTTACATTTATTTCTACCCGTCTTCTCACTTTTCCCACCTTCGCAGGGAGAGCCTACGTCCCACAGGCGGCTTGCAGGGTTACGGCTGGCTTTGTACTTCGCCCGGCGTAGCGCAGCGGCTCGAGCTGAGCGGCACGATCTATGGAGGCTGGCGGAGCACAGAAGGCAGCCTGATGGCTTTTCGACTGCTCGAACAAAAGATTTTCGACATAGGGCAAAGGCGGGGTTTCTTCGATCTTGCCGGCACATGGCACGGGCCGGAATTGGTGATGGACGATCGCGGAAATCCAGGAAGCCAGTTCCAGTCCGGCCTGCGAATCGACCACGCGTCGGTAACACTGGTCTGGGGCAACTACTCGGACTTCAAAGTCGTGTGCGCCAGCGCCGCAAATCTCCCGGCGCATCGATGAACAGGGCTTACTGATGCACATCGCCCTGACTGCAAACCAACGAACATTCTGACCAAAAGTAAGCGTGAACCAGGGAAGGTTGTCAGATTTATCGGCGGACGGAATTTTTGCGCATTACGGGTGGCCCCACAAGCTTTACCTTAACTTTCGGGAACTCGCGCTACTTCGCAGGTCCAATGCGGAAGGTGCCCGCTGGGCCGCCCAGCAGGCCTTTGCGTCGTGGCACTTGATCGTCGCCGTGAGCGTCGCGTGCAGGGCATCCTTCGCATCCTTGGAGAGGTTGGCGTAAGTATTATGCAGTTCGTCCGGATCGTCGGCGAGGTTGTGATACTCCTTTTCCCCGTTCGAATATTCCACATAAAGCCCCGCGCGCAAGCGGATCGCGGAATACGTGGTAGGATTCCCGCTCCGCGGGCTTGGCATATCCGGGTCCACGGGATCGTTCAGCGGCCCGTGGTGCTCTACCAGGGCCACGCCGCGCCACTCGTCGGTCGTTCGCCCCTGCCACAGCGGTACCAAGCTCACTCCATCCGCGAAGGGGAAGGTCATTGCGGTGGCCAGCTCGTTGAACGTCGGATTCAAGTCAATGTTCTCGACGATTTCCTCGAAGGTCCGGCCTGCCGGGACCTTCGGGCCGGTAATCACCAGGGGCACGTGTACGTCGGTGTCGTAGGCGCTCATCTTGCCGGGCATCAGTCGGAATTCGCCCATGTGGTAGCCGTTGTCGGAGCTGAAAATGAAATAAGTGTTTCGCGTCTGCCCGATCGAGGCTACCGCGGTCTGGAGCTCGCCGATCATCTTGTCAACCGCAAGCACGGATTGGGCTCGCTTGCGAAAGTCACTGTCAATGCTGTCCATGTCCTTCTGATCGAGCGCGCGCTGCCCGGCCAGCCAATGCGGAGCCGCGGCGTCGGGCGCAGCGTTATAGGCCGGGGTTCGCGGGGCGCGCAGCCCCGGAAAGGCGTTGGCGTCGCGCGGCGCCGGCGTATAGGGCGCGTGCGGAGCGAAGGTGGCCACCTCGATGAAGAACGGCTCATCCGATTTCTGCTTGATGAAGCGCACCGCGTCGGCGGCCGCCACGTCGGTGAGGTAATCCTCCGGCTTGAAACCGTGCTGCACGATTTGCCCATCCTGATTCAGCGCGTAACGGAACTCCGGATAGCCGTTCCCGGCCACCAGCCAATGGCTCCAGCCGGGCCCGGCCGAGTGCTGCCTCGGCTCGTAGCCGTTAAGGTATTTTCCCAGAAAGGCGGTGCGATATCCCGCGGCCGTAAGCGACACCGCGAAGGTGCTCTGCTCGTTCCCGCGCTGCTTGAACACGATGTAGCCGCCCTCGTTGCCCACGTTCTTGAAGACGCCGGTGTCATGCGGATAGCGCCCGGTGAAAATCGAGGAGCGCGACGGGCAGCACAGCGAGTCGGTCACGAAATAGTTCGCAAAGGTCGCGCCGTCCTTTTCCATCTGCAGTACGTGCGGCATGAACTGGACCAGGTTCATGGCCAGGTCGTCGGTAAGAACAAAAACGATGCTCGGGCTGTCCGCCGCGGCGGCGTGCCGCGGGAGCGGCGCGGGGGTCGGGGTGACTGGCGGGAGGTCCTGCGCCAGGTTGGCCTGCCCGAATCGCGGATTGCGCTGCTTGCACGCGGCGACGGTTTGCAGATCCACCTGCGGCAGCGGCTTCTCGCTCCCGGTCACCGTGGTTCCCTGCATGATCGGCTGCACGCAGTTCAGTTGCAGCCCGTTTCCCTTGTTCACCCCGCCGGCAACGAAGCCCGCCTTCTGGCAGGCCGCGATAATCTCCTGGCAGGGCTGTCCGGAGGCGCGCTGCGCCGCCGAAGCCACTCCCGCGCCCCCACAGAAAATCAACAGCAGCGCAATTGCGATGGCCACTCGTTTGCGTTGCATCAAGCATTGCATCTGGGCCTCTCCATCCGCTCGCCCGTGGCCCGCGCCGGCACCGGGCAACGGTCTTCCCCACGCTTCCTAGTTACGCCTTTTGCGCGCTCCGCGCAACAGACTGCGCTCGCGAAATGATTCCGGCGAGAGGCGAACTCACGCTTACCGTTGAGCCTATTAGCCTGTAACCTGGGGACCTGTTGCGTCGGGCTGTGTTAAGTGTGACTTTTTATGCAGACTCCACTAAAGACTTGCAGGTATCCGATGTGCCGGGTGGCACTGGCAACAACGATCTGCTGGTGAAAGATGATTCGTTGGGTGGACTACGCTCGGGCATTCTAAAAAGAACATTGCCTTGCCGCAGACGACAGGCCTGTGGGCCTTCTATTTTACTAACAATTCCATGTCGGACCTCTGGCTGGCGATGGCCTGGGGAAAACAGTCTTAATGCTCTTGTGCCTTCTGGCTGCAGCGATACCCATGCAGGAAGAACTCGACATCCGTTCGTCGGCACGATAACCAAAGCATGGGGCTCGACAGTCCTTTTTCTATACATAATGATCAGGGCCAAGAGAAAAGTGGCGGCCCCATATATCTGATGATTCACGTATATGGCTACGATCAATGCGGCGATCGCTTACTCCGCCGCAGCCGGAGTGAACAAAACAACGACGGCACCTGCGGCGGGCGCGGCGGAGAGGCTGGCAGGAAGCCTGGACTGAATAGAAAGAGAAAGAGACGCCGACGGTTTGCATTTGGTGCCGTCTCGTGGTCGCCAAGGAAGTTCTCGTAACCCTTAAGGTATCCACTTGTTGTTTATACTTGCCTTAGATTCGATGACATCTCAAAGTTAAGTAGACCTGCAGAGTTTGAGAGTCAAGATCGATCTCTCGAAAGCCACTGCATCTCTCTGCCTTCACGCTAGGAGCGCGAATAATGTCTCCCTCTCATGTCGTTCTGACCAGTTCATATGATTATCGGTTGGTGGCGCTCTCCGTAGCCATCGCCATCTTTTCGTCCTATGCGGCTCTCGATTTGGCAGGTCGTGTGACCGCCGCACGCGGTCGGATGTGCGTGGCTTGGCTCGGGGCAGGTGCTACGGCAATGGGGCTAGGCATCTGGTCCATGCACTATATCGGTATGCTAGCTTTCCGCATGCCAATGCCGGTTGAATACGATTGGCCAACTGTTTTGCTGTCTCTATTGGCGGCAATTTTCGCATCTGCCGTGGCCCTGTACGTAGCGAGCCGCCCGCTAATGCGTTTGTGGAACGCGGCGGTGGGAAGCATCGTCATGGGTACGGGAATTGCGCTGATGCACTATATCGGTATGGCAGCAATGCGGATGGCCGCGATGTGTCACTACAACACTTCCATCGTGATGCTTTCGGTCGTCCTGGCGATCGTCATTTCGTTCGTGGGACTCTGGCTCGTATTTTTCGCTCGAGAAGAAACAAAGGGAAACGTATGGCGCAAGCTGGGCAGCGCCACGATCATGGGAGCAGCCATCCCGATCATGCACTACACCGGCATGGCTGCGGCTACTTTCATGCCTTCGAGCGCTCCGCTCGATGTGTCGCACGCGGTAAACGTCACCGCACTGGGAACTGCAGGCATCGCTATGGTGACGATGATGGTGCTCAGTCTGGCGGTCTTGAGTTCCATCGTGGATCGCAAGTACTCCGCACAACAAACCCTGCAGATAGAGGCAGCAGAGGCCGCCAATGTGGCTAAGAGCGAATTCCTAGCCAATATGAGCCACGAGATCAGAACGCCGTTAAACGGAATTATCGGCATGACTGAACTAGCTCTGGAAACCGAACTGAACGAAGAGCAGCGGGGTTATCTCACCATGGTGAAGCAATCTGGAGATTCCCTGCTCACGGTGATTAATGACATTTTGGACTTTTCCAAGATCGAAGCGGGCAAGTTAACATTGGAATCGACTGAATTCGATCTCCGCGAAATCCTCGAAGAAACAGCCAAAACTTTCAGCTTGCGGGCGGGGGAGAAGAAGTTGGAATTGGTATGTGACATTCCCTACAACCTTCCCCACATAGTTCAGGGGGACCCGGACCGGCTGCGCCAGGTATTGGTAAATCTGCTCGGAAACGCCATCAAGTTCACCGACCGAGGCGAAGTGATATTACAGGCCGAGGTGCAGCAAACACAAAATCACATTGTCGAATTGCACTTTGCTGTTCGGGACACAGGAATAGGCATTTCCAAAGAACACCAGGGGGTGATCTTCGAATCCTTCGTGCAGGCGGATGGCTCCTCGCGGCGAAGGTACGGTGGTACGGGACTCGGTTTGACGATTTCGACCCGTTTGGTCAAGCATGATGGGCGGACGCATCTGGCTGGAGAGCGAACCGGGCCAGGGAAGTACGTTTCACTTCACTGCCAAATTCAATCTGCCGGAGGTGTCCGAGCAAAAGAGAGACAGCGAGCAAGTAAGTCTGGTGGGACTCTCCGTTTTGGTGGTGGACGACAATCCGACCAACCGGCGAGTTTTTGAGCAAACGCTTCTGCAGTGGAGGATGAAACCCATAGTGGCGGCCAGCGGGTGGGCGGCCATTGCCGAATTGCGTCGCGCCCAAGGTGCACAGCGAGCTGTGCCTCTGGTATTGATGGACGCGCAGATGCCACAACTCGACGGATTTGGCACCGCAGCGAAAATCAAACAAGATCGGGAGTTGCTCTCCCCCACGATCATAATGCTCACCTCGGGTGGACAGCGGGGCGACGCCGACCGTTGCCGGGAGGTGGGCATATCCGCCTATTTGACCAAGCCCGTCCGTCAGCAGGAGTTGCGCGAAACCATTCTCAAGGTGCTTGGTTTGCGGCAAAGAGCAGAGGAGAACCCCACCCTGATCACCCGGCATACTCTTGCGGAAGCACGCATACACCTCCACATTCTGCTCGCGGAAGATAATGTCATCAACCAACAGCTCACCGTGCGAACCCTTGGCAAGCGGGGTCACCGGGTCACTGTCGTGGAAAATGGAAAACTTGCTCTCGAAGCACTTGAGAAACAGAGCTTCGACATTGTGCTGATGGACGTGCAAATGCCTGAAATGGACGGATTGGAGGCCACGAGCACGATCCGCCAGAGGGAAGTATTGACAGGCAAGCACGTTCCCATTATTGCGATGACTGCGCATGCGATGAAAGGCGACCGGGAGCGCTGCCTGGCGGCGGGGATGGACGCATACATTTCTAAGCCCGTGCACATCGAAGAGCTGCTGCAGGTTACCGAGGGTATCACGCGACACGTCGGACCGATTGATCGTAGCCCAGAACCAGGACCAGTAGACACAGTGGCAATTGATCGGCAAGCGGCTCTGCAGCGGGTCGAAGGGGATGAGGTGCTGCTGATGGACTTGGCAAAACTGTTCTGCGACGAGAGCCCCCGAATGCTCTCTGTAATTCAAGAAGCCATTACACGCAAAAACGCGGAGTCGCTCGAACGGGCGGCACACTCTTTGAAAGGTTCTGTGGCTACTTTCTCCGCCCAGCAGGCATTCACCCTAGCCTTGAAACTGGAGAGGCTCGGACGCGCGAACGACTTCGACAATGCAAGACCCATATTCGACTTACTTGCCTCAGAAGTAGAGCGTGTCAAAGTTGCTCTCGGATCAATTCAAGGCCAACATGATGAAGCCTCCGAGATAACAGTTGGCAAATCGTCCCTTGTCTCATTGCAATAAGGCAGGACTGACACTTGATGAAAGTTCTGGTTGCTGACGATGACCCCGTCTCCCGGCGGCTGCTACAGATGTCTTTGAGCAATGCAGGATACCCAATTGTTACTGCCTCTAATGGTGCCGAGGCTCTCGCACTGCTTGAGCAGAAGGACGGACCGCAGTTAGCGGTGCTGGATTGGATGATGCCCGAAATGGACGGCGTGGAGATCTGCCGGATCATTCGCAAAGCCACTCGAGAACCTTATGTTTACATCCTTTTACTTACAGCCCGAGGACATCAGACCGAAATCATTCAAGGACTTGAAGCAGGCGCGGACGACTATATTACCAAGCCTTTTGATCTCCACGAGCTGAAGGCGCGCCTTCGAACTGGTAAGCGCATTGTGGAACTCCAAGGGCAGCTCATTGGCGCCCGAGAGCAGTTGCGAGTGCAAGCAACTCACGATTCGCTCACAGAGATTTTCAACCGCATGGCCATTATGGCGGTACTAGAAAAAGAACTCTCGCAGTCCATCCGCGAAGGCGGTTCTGTAGCCGTTATGATGGTGGACATAGACCATTTCAAATCGGTGAACGATATCCATGGTCATCGGGCAGGCGATATCGTACTTCGCGAAACAGCCCGGAAGATGCTGGCAACGGCCCGACCATACGACTCCATTGGACGGTACGGCGGGGAGGAATTTTTGGTGGTTGCGCCCGGATCTGGACTAATCGCGGCGGCGGCGCTGGCCGAGCGCCTCCGTGAGTCCATCTGCAGGCAGGCTATTCAGGCGGACGATGTCGGCATTCCCATCACCATAAGCATTGGAGTAGCCGCGGCTTGCGATCCCTCGGAGGTCAGTCAAGTCTTGCGAGCCGCCGACGAAGCTCTCTACGTGGCCAAAAAGGACGGACGAAATAGAGTTGCGGTGACTTCGTGGGAACGAGCAACGGTATGACAATTTTATCCGCATTGATCGATTCTGGTCGTTTCTTCTTCGGCTGAACGCATCGACAGTTTGGGCGGGATTGCTGCGGCCAAACTTAGTCTAAGCCTCGATTGCACGGGTCGTGCCCAATGCCAAAATGGGTGCCGTCTTGTGGTCATTGTAAAAATGGTTTCGTTCATTCTGAAGTCGCCGCCCCACCGACTTATAACCCCTTTTACTTGGCCCCGAAGTTTGATTTCCCAAAGGGGGATAAGCGACACGATTGCGTTTGTCTTCTTGTCAATCATCGTCACACTTGCGTCTGCATCGGAGTGAATGTTGCTCATAAAAACAATTTTTGCCCAACCGGCCTTTTATCCCTCAGAGGTTCCTGAAATTACAGTTTGCCAAGAGCAGGATTCAGGTGATTCCGAAGGTAGCTCGTACCTGGAAATTGTCGAGGACGTACTCGGACACTGAAAGAGAATCAGGCATGGAATTTCCTCGGAAGAAAAACTGACTAGATTTATGCTGTGAAAATCGGGTAGTGGGGTTCGCTCGTTAAGGCCATAATTCTTGTGTGAGCGATTCGCAAAAGATCAACCGCCACGTCCACGGTTGGCAAGAGCAGACATCCGTCTGCAAGCACATTGCGGAGTCCTTGCGTACAGGCATTCCGGTTGGGTTTCACTGGTCGTCTGAACAAACTGACCTCCGACCTGATGCGTTGTGCTCGGCTTGTGAAAATGCTCGCCTTGAGGCGGGTGGCGGCTGGACCCCGAAGTCGAGGAGAAGCTTGGGTGCGCGTCGATTCTTCCTCGACCAATTGCGTTATGCCCTCGATCAATATAACGTCGGCTCCCAAGCGCCGACCGTTGCTGCTCGAGGAAGCCGAGCTAAGTCCCGGAATCGTGACGACACCCGGGCGCAATTCGAGCAAGCGAATGAAATTACGGCCGTTCAACGGCAAGGCTTGAATCGCCTGGTTGCTCATTGTTCCGCCCAGCGCGGCAGAGGTGGTGTCGTAACCAGATGAACGAATGATTTGACACCGGCGCCAGACTAGCATGACAGTTGGCTGACTTTCGCTGACACATCTTTTCGTCAGCACTCAAGTTGCTCAATTAACCTCGTGCGGCGACCATGATCGGTTGTGACGTTGGTGCAGGGGAGCCTGCTTCCGGCTCGACCGTGATGGCGAAGGTCTTTGCTTCCAACCCGGATGGCAGGGGCGGCTTGATTACCGTTGCGCTGCCATCTGGCCTGGGCTTGAAAAGTCCGGCTGGAATTGGCGCGCCGCTCGCTGGAATCAACCACAATTCGTAGGTTTTTTGTGGTGGAAGCTGTGGCATGTTGTTGGCCAGGAATACAACGGTGGCACTGCGGAGTAAGTAAATCACTTTACCTTGCGGCAGCGGTGGAGTGTTCGTCGCCGCAAAGGTGAAATGCTCGGCTTCAGGAGAGGTTAACGAATCCATGAGCTCCTTCGCCTGGGCCAATTGCTGTAGCTGACTCGCCGAATTCGCTTCAAGACCGGCAATGCGCCTTTGGAGATTTGCGGTTTCATGCCATAACAGCAGGATAACGATGACGGCGGCTACTCCAATGGCCCACTCGAGCGGCCCCCGCCAGTTTTTCCGTTCCAGCTCCGTATGTTGAGTTCGCCGCGGCTCCTTTGCGATTGCGGCCATGAGGCGATCCCGGCAACGCGATGGGGGTTCAGGGCCCAAGGCGGATAGGGCCAGCAGCGCCAAGTCTCCCCCCAATTGCTCAAGTTCACGCCGGCAATCAGGACACTCCTCCAAGTGCGTCTCCAATGCCAGACGCTTCTCGCCTTCCAGCTCCCCCAGCGCGAAGAGCGTCAGGTCTTCATCAAATTGTTGGTGCACGCTCATGGGTTTAAAGTCTTGCGCAAGGCCAGCAAACCAGCGCGGATGCGAGTCTTTATAGTACCCAGGGGCTCCCCGGTCTTTTCCGCAATCTGGGTGTGGGTGTGCCCTTCGAAGAAAGCCATTTCCAGGGCAGAACGTTGTGCCAGTGGCATAAGTTCAAGCGCACCTTGAATTTTTCCCAGCGCGCCAGTCCACTCCATGCCGCGAAGGACGTCGGGGTCGCAGCACAGAAGCACATCCGCGATGTCAGTTTCTCTCCGGCGCTTGCGCAGGAGATCGATCGCCCGGTTACGCGCAATTACAGCGAGCCATCCCGGCAGGCTGCCACGACCTGAATCGAAAATGCCGGGACTACGCCAGAGTTGCATGAAAACTTCCTGCTGAACGTCCTCAGCCGCCGCACTGTCGCCCAAGACTCGAAGGGCCACAGAATAGACAATGGCGGAGTAGTGCCCATAGAGCTGTGCCATCGCCTGCTCGTCGCCGGAGCGGATCGCAGACATCATAATGGCGTCGGGCGGAACTACATTCTTCCCGCCGGACAAGTCCATTATTTTCTTCTCTCTCGAAGTACGCATGGCTGCCCTGACCGGATTCTTCCTGGACGTCTAGAAAAAATGGCGTTCAGATCCACTCCGCTCCGCAAGTAGTGGACCAGCGTGTCTGGCCGCGGGTCACAGAACATATCGGAGACCAGAATCTGTTGTCCACCTTACTTCTTGCTGTGTAATACGGAATAAGCCGAATAGCAGATGATCCGGACCAACTGGCAGCGCGACATGAGGCCGGCGACGGCATCTTGGTATGCAATCCGATTCTGCACTTTGCTCGTATATAAAACATGGGCCGCAAAATCGGCGGAACTGCGAGCGTTCGGCTTCGAGATCTATGTCTAGTGACTGCGTGAGGCGGATTATGGCCAAGCGGCTTCTATTTGCCCTAATTCTTTGCAGCACAACAGCTTGGTCACAAGCGGAAGCCCCAGCAGGCATGCCACTAAGCACCACGTCTGAGACCGACAACCAGATCGCGACATTACAAAGCCAGGTAAGAAAGGCGCCCGGCGAATACTCTGGTTATGACGCGCTCGGGGCGGCCTTTCTTCAAAAGGCTAGAGAAACCGGTGACATCGATTACTACGATCTGGCGGAGCAGACGCTCAATAAGTCCCTCACTTTGGCCCCGGGTGACTTCCGGGCCGCGAGTCCTCTGGTTAACATGGCCCTGCTGTGCATGGGAGAGCATCGTTTTACTGACGCCCTCGCGTATTCGCGGCAGGCAATCGCTTTGGGCTCAGGAAATCTGGCGGCATTCGCCGTTCAGGGGGATGCTTATACCGACTTAGGGGAATATGACGAAGCGGCCTCGGATTACAGGGCCGTTGAGACCCTTGGACAGGCAACTTCATCGCCATTGGGGCTTGCGTACATGCTCGATAGTCGAAAAGCATATCTGAGCTTCTTGCATGGTGACTCCGCCGACGCGATCCGGTTGATGAAGAGCGCCATAACGGCAGGGCTACAAACCCGCGTTCCCAGAGAAAACACGTCGTGGCTCTATTTTGAGTTGGGCGAGCGCTATTTCCAGGCTGGAAACTTGACAAATGCAGAGCTGTCTTACGAGGCGGGCATCATGGCCGACCCGAATCACTACCGTTCGCTCGCCGGCTTGGCCAAAGTCCGGGCTGCGCAAGGAAGATTTGCGGAGTCGGTTCAGCTCTATCAGCGATCGATCACGATCATTCCGTTCCCATCGTACGTGGCGGAATTGGGGGATGTTTACAAGAGAATGGGAAATGCTGCAAAGGCCCAGGAGGCATACGACCTGGTCGAGTACATCGCTCACCTGAGTAAGCTGGAGCATGTCCTGGCCAATCGAGACTTGGCTGTATTTTATGCAGATCACGACATCAAACTGGCAGACGCTTTGGAGTTCGCGCGGAAGGAACTTGAAGTTCGGCATGACGTTTACACCTGGGACACGCTGGCATGGGTGCTTTACAAAAATGGCCACATTCAGGAGGCGGCCGACGCCATAAGAAAAGCTCTCCTTTTGAATACGAAGGACTCCCTTGTGATGTTTCACGCCGGAATGATCTATCACAGCCTTGGGCAAGATTCCGAATCCGAGCACGCTCTGAGCAGTGCGCTAGAAACGAATCCGCACTTCCATGTTTTTTATGCCGACGTGGCACGCGCGACTATCGGCGAGATCGCGCGTACTCGAAACCAAAATTCGGGGTCCATCGATGCACGCAACTAGCTACACGAACCGTTGGATTGGTATGATTCCCGCCCTGTTCGCATTGTCGTTGATCTCGGGAACGGCGTTCGCGCATCCCATGGGTAATTTCAGCATCAATCACTACGGGAAGATCAAAATTGGGCAGGCTTCGGTAGAGATTCTTTACTTGGTCGATATCGCAGAAATTCCCACGTATCAGGACATGCGTCAATTTGGCATGACCACTCAGCCGGAGGACCCTGGAGACTTGCGCTACGTGGATGCGCAAGATACACGATTGAAGCAAGGTCTGACCGTGGAGATCGACGACCAGGCTGTCGGCTTAACCACGATTTCTCGCCAGGTGACATTTGCCGAGGGCGCCGCCGGCTTACCGACCATGAAACTCTCCTTTGTCTTTCGAGGAAAGCTTGATGTCCCTGCTGGGGAACACAAACTCTCGTATTTCGACGGCAACTTCCCCGGACAGGCCGGATGGAAGGAGATCCTGGCGCTTGGTGACGGAGCAGCGATTTTGCATAGCACAGCACCTGAAGTGGATCGCAGCAAGGAACTTAGCGTCTACTCTACGGATTCGTTGAGTAGCCCTCCGCAGCAACTGTCGGCCCTTGTGACCTTTCAGACGGTCATTTCCCGGGCCTCAAATCTGACGGCGGCGAGCAACTTGCCGGGAACTCTGACGGTGACTCCCAACAATGTGGGTGCCAAACCTACGGTCCAGCACCGAGTAGTTGGGGCTGAGAAAACGCGCACGGCCTCGACGCCGTCATTGGCACTGCGGCAATCTGATGCAAGCCAGTCCTCGCGCCGGGAGGTTGTGCCCTCAGATTCAGCAGTATCATCTCGGCCCCTCGCTCGTGTTCGGAATACGCCGCGCAGCCGCTTCACCGAGCTCATCTCGACCCAAAACAGCCTCAGTTTCTGGTTTTTGCTGTCGGCTGCAGCAATCGCGATTTGCCTTGGTGCGCTTCATGCGCTGGAACCGGGGCATGGAAAGACGATCGTAGCTGCTTATCTGATTGGCTCACGCGGCACACCCATTCACGCCGTGCTGCTCGGAATCGTCGTTACCGCCGCGCATACCGCGGGGGTGTATTTGTTAGGAGTTGTGACGCTTTACGCATCGCGCTACATCGTTCCCGAGCAGCTTTATCCATGGCTGGGTTTGATTTCCGGCCTGAGCGTCACGGGACTCGGCGTGTTCATATTCCTGAAGCATTTGACCGGCGGAAGCGGAGAACATCCGCATGCTCCGGGGGAGCAGCATTCGCATTGGTTTGTTTCCATGTTTAAACAGCCTGCGTGCTCGAATCAAAACGAGAAGCGCGGAACGTCGTTGCGGGAACTTTGTTTGCTCGGTATCAGCGGCGGAATCGTCCCCTGTCCGGCGGCGCTGGTTGTGTTGCTGAGCGCCTTCTCTCTGCATCGCATAGGTTTTGGCCTGTTCCTTATCGCCGCATTCAGCCTTGGCCTGGCAGGAGTGCTGGTGATCGTTGGCCTAACCATGGTCCATGCCAAGCGATGGTTGACACCGCGCCTTCAGGCTAAGAGCCATGTCGTTAGCCGTCTTCCTCTACTATCGTCTGCCTTCATGGTCATCGTGGGCTTGGGAATCGCGGTGTCTGCTTTCGCATCGGCTCCGATCGGACGGGCCCTTCTCACCAGAGACAAACTGGTCCCGTTTGTCACGGTAACTCTTTTGGGCCTGTTTCTCGGAATGCGCCATTCCACTGATTCCGATCACGTTGTGGCCGTATCTACCATTGTGAGCCGACAGCAGTCGATAAAGAGCTCGGCGACGATTGGCTTGTTGTGGGGGTTAGGACACACGCTGACGATTTTCCTTGTGGGATCTGCAATCATCATTTTCGGCGTCGTGATTCCGCCGCGGCTGGGATTGTCCATGGAGTTTTGCGTTGCGCTAATGCTTATCTTCCTTGGGATTTTGAACCTGACGGGCATCGTGCAATGGATTACTGAACGCTGGACCCCAGGAAGGTTCGCCAAAGGGTCGGAGCAAGGCGTGAGGGTGATGAGTGCCATCCCGGCGACTGATGGCAAATTAACCTCAATGTCGTCCGCTGGGGCCAAAACAATGCTCGGCGCAACTGTCAGAAACCTTGGCCTCTTTCAGACCGTGCGGCCCCTCGTGGTCGGATTGATCCATGGACTGGCCGGGTCGGCGGCGGTTGCGCTGCTGGTCCTCTCCACGATTAGGAATCCGTTCTGGTCTACCGTCTACTTATTGGTTTTTGGCTTCGGCACGATGGTGGGGATGATGCTCATGACCGCCGCGATTTCGGCGCCGCTCGTTTTGGCTGGACGGAGGTTCTCTGGAATTAACCGTCATCTCACGGCGGTTTCTGGTTTAGCCAGCGTTGCCTTCGGAATGTTTCTCGTCTATCACATCGGATTCGTTGATGGGCTGTTCGCGTCGCACGTCCACTGGATTCCGCAATAGACTTGTGGCCGCGCCCTTCCGCGCCAAATCCGGACGCGTACATCCGTTCGAAGCTAGCCTGTATTCGAGCAAGCGTCGTCCGCACCGTTGAATGCATGAATTCCAGAGCCTCCCGCAACGTCCTCGCGCGACTGAATTACTTGCCGGATTTGGAATCTGTCGGTGACTCGATCTTTATAAATAACTGGTTAAGCCACAAATCCATTTCATGCCCACGACCGTACCTATCATGAAGCGGACGTATGCCTTTGTTCCTCCAACTCTGGGCGTGGCGCCACGTCCGGAGCAGATGAGGGTCAACAACAGGCGACGTCTACTATCTCACTGCCGAGGCAAGCATAATGAAGAAATGGAAATCGATAATGGCCGTCGCGATGGCGCTGTGCCTGCTGGCGCCGTCCAGCCCATACGCATCGAGCCATCGCGAAGCGCCGATTACGGCTTTGGATCGTAGTGCAGACGTGACCGACTGGTACGCCTTTGTTTCCTATGACAATCCTGAGAACGTCACGTTCATTTTGAACGTCGACCCTTTACTCGAACCCGCTAATGGCCCCAACTACTTTCCGTTCGATCCCAATGTGCTTTATGAAATGCATGTGGACAACGATCATGACGGCAAGGACGACGTTACCTTCCAATTTCGGTTCAACACCGAAATTCGCGACCCTAACCTGTTCACCGGGTTCGCGGGCGGCATCCCTGGCGTTCCTCCGATTACATCACTTGATGGTCCCGGCTCAGATGGCCTCAGCTTGAGGCAGACATATACCGTTACTATGGTCAAAGATGGCCGAGAAACAGTCCTGAACCATGGGAAAACGCTATTTTCCGTGCCTTCCAATGTGGGCCCGCGAACTATGCCGAGCTACCAATCTCTGTTCAACCAGGGTATCTACAACCTCGATGATGGCATTCGGGTATTTGCGGGCACGGTAGACGATCCATTCTTCATCGATCTGGGAGCCGCATTCGACTCACTGAATTTCCGCAGCGGAGTCGGCCCGGTCTTGTCCCCAGCAATCGATGCCGATAACACTCATAACTACGCGCCCGACGCCGTTGGCGGCTACAACGTCAACTCCATCGTGCTCGAAGTTCCAATCAAGATGCTAACAGTCGACGGCAAAATCCACCCTTATACCGATAAGCAGGCTGTCATTGGGACCTATGGGAGCACCTCACGGCATCAAATCACGGTGCGCCGCCATCCGTACGGGGATCAACACGATGGTGGTTTCCAGCAGGTGAATCGAGAAGGCAATCCGTTGATCAACGAAGTGATCATCGGTACCGGATTCAAAGACCGCTTCAGCATGGATGCGCCAGTAAACGATTCGCAGTTCGCGAATTTCGTTCTGGATCCGGTGCTGGCAGGGGTTTTCAGCTCTCTCGGCGTTCCCGTCCCTCCCAATCCCCGTAATGACTTGCTGATCCTGGTGCAGTACGAAGCCCCGATCTGTCCGGGATGCACCGCCAACGATGCTGGCCCAGTCGCCGATCTGCTCCGGCTCAACACCGGAATTCCTCCGACCGCAGCAGGAAGCCAAAAGCGCCTCGGCTTTCTTGCCGGTGACCTGGCGGGTTTTCCCAATGGGCGACGGCCGATCGATGATGTCTTCGACATCTCCGCCCGAGCGGTTGCCGGAATCCTGGTAAATTCCTCGACGTTCGGTACACCTCTTGGAGATGGCGTGAACACCAAAACCGAAGGATTTAACACCTCCTTCCCATACGTACTGCCGGCCAATGACGGACGCAATAGCGCTCACACCGGCCCGGGGCAAGCAGGCTGCACTGGCGTCCCCAGCGGCATCTGCCCGGTATCGTAACTAACCTCGTGGCCGCTGCTAAACGGCGGCCACGGTTTTCCTCTATCGTTAGTCGGGCGCCAACTGGTTGCACGTTGAGCAGCCACGTATGGAATTTTGGTGACGGAACCAGGACGTAGACGGCTCAACAAAAACTCTGACTCACTCTAAGAAATGAGGTAGACCGTGCGTAACGCGATCGCGTTCCTCTTACTCTTGGTCGGCACACTTGCACCGGCACAGATCTTTGCCGGCACCACTCCCGCCGAAGCCAGCGTCAGTGAAGCGCTCAAAACGATCTCCGCAAACCCTGCCCTGCCTGCGCCGTACAACGTCCTCGCCATGGCTCTCCTCCGTCGAGCCCGTGAAACTTCGGACGCGAGCTACATCCAGGAGGCCGAGGACGCTGTGAGAAAATCTCT
The DNA here is from genome assembly GCA_963719845.1 of uncultured Acidobacteriota bacterium. Lineage (GTDB taxonomy): Bacteria > Acidobacteriota > Terriglobia > Acidiferrales > UBA7541 > Palsa-189. The sequence continues at coordinate 25,285 of CAVRDM010000025.1, forward strand.
TCAGCTCGCCACGGACAACTTCGAAAGCCAAAGGACCCAAGTCTCCGTTCTGCTGGCAAAACATGAGTATCCCGCGGCACTGGAAGAAGCAAGAATCCTGAACAAGAGAATCCCAGACGACGTCATGACCTACGGCCTTCTGACCGTAGCGAATGCCGAAGTTGGGAACTACGACGATGCCGAAAAGGCTGCTCAGTGGATGCTCAATCTTCGCCCCGGCAATTTGCCAGCGCTCGTCAATACCGCCTATTTGCGTGAGCTTTTTGGGGACCCTGAGGGAGCCTACGAAGTTTTAGACCTAGCACTCCAATCTACTGCGCCTACCGAGACTGAACAGCGTGCCTGGATCCTGACTCGTATGGCCCACATGCGCCTCATTTCCGGAAACGCGGACGCGGCCAACAGTCTCTTGCAGCGGTCGCTCGAGACCTTTCCCGGTTATCGTGAAGCCCTAGGCGGTCTCGCCCAGGTTCGGCTCGCGCAGAAGCACTACGATGAGGCAATCACTCTCCTGAAACAGTCTGAGCCGACACCAGCCCGTGCGGCCAGTCTTTATAGTTTGGCCGAAGCGCTGGAACTCGCAGGTCGTGCAAACGATGCCAAGCAAGCGTTCCAGGAGTTCGAGGTCAGAGCGGAGGCCGAATCCGTAGGCAAAGACAACGCGAATCGCGAACTGATCTTTTATTATGCCGACGATGCGCGCAAGCCAGCCCTGGCCATACAGCTCGCAAAGCAGGAACTCGCGTGGCGTCATGACGTGTACACTCTCGATGCCTATGCGTGGGCGCTGCACGTCAATGGACAGGACACAGAGGCACGAAAGCAGATCGAAGCTGCATTGGCAATCGGCATTCGCGACGCAAAAATGCTTCGCCATGCGGGCGAGATCACGCTGAAATTGGGAGACGTTGCAGCGGCACAGCGTTATTTGCAGCAGTCGGCGGAGTTGAAGGCGGCGGACTCAGACCGTGCACGAGTAATTCTGACCAGCCTCCACACCAAAAGGTGACGAGAGACAGGCCAAAGATCGGGTCTGCTGAATGAATTTAATCATTACCGCTCACAGTGAGCTTTGAAGCTGCGCCCTCGTCGCTCCCTTCAGGTCGACACGCGCGAACGCACTTGGCGCAATATCAGTGCGGCCGTTCCCGAACTTGGTATGACAGAACGTCACCGAGAGAGAGAAAAGGCGAGACTGGCTGGCGGGGTTATTGGCTCTTTTCCAATCTCCTCTTTACCTTGACCCCTTCACATCATAGGCATTCCCTTTTGTGGTTCCTCCGTACGTGGTTTCATATAGTCACCACCCGGCTAGGGGCTTTGTAATGGGGTGCCGAATCGCATCACTTTGGCCGTCCGCTCCTCTATCTATCAGCAATGCCCCGAACATGTACAAAGCCCCAACGCACTGGCCGGAGGTGATAATTATTTGGGCACAGGACTATTGCCTGGACGTTGACGTTACTCCTGCCGCCCCCGTTATATATCCAGGTACACGGCGACGGTACTTCAAATGTTGATTCGCGGGAGTTCAGATGAAACTCCAAAAGCCCCAATATGAGATTTTTGAGCAGTTGCCCAGCGGTGCTGTACTGCGGGCTGTTGTCCCAGGATTGTTTGATACGCAGCGGACCCTTTTTGAACTGGCAGAAAGAACACCGAACGAGTGTTACGCAGTTTATCCACAAACACAAAAAATCGTGGCGCGTGTGAATTCCTCAAATGTTGGATAAAGGTTTCTGGGCGGACGTGGAGGTTGCCGGGGAACACTTGCGTCTTTTCTCAGAACACAACGCACAAGGAATACAATTGTATTAGTCAAGAGAGATTCCTTACAGGTTTGGATGACTGAACGAGTTCGCGAACTCGTTGAGCGGGGGTCTTTTGCACTGAGTATTGCTGCCAACGCGGTCTTTCAGCGCCGCGCCGAGCCGCGGCGGAAACGTCTGGCCTGCCGCTACCGCCGCACCGGAATTCCACAGCGCAGCTTCTCCACTTTCGCCATCGTGCCGGCAGTTGGTCACGCCAGCGCCGCATCTGCTACAAGGCCAAGCACACGGCCACCGGCACCAACCTGCGCTTCCTCATAGCTAACTGTGCCGGGGGCGCTTGCGAGGTCTTTGCCTTTTAGCGGCGAATGCGAAAACCGCATCGAGGAGTTCAAGAACAGCTTTCACGCTGACCGGCTCAGCTGTCACCGCTACTTGGCCAACGCCTTCCGACTGCTCCTGCATGGCTTCGCCAAACCGGTCAACCTGTTTCGCCTGCCGCTGCTTCCGCAGCCGTGGCGCTCGGCGCAAATCGGGACGCTGCGTGCACGACTGTTCAAACTCGGCCCTCGCGTGCGCCAGACTGCCCGCTGCATTCGCGTCCACCTGGCCACGGGCTGGCCCTGGCAAGCTCTGTTCCGCGAACTCGCCTGGGCCCTCAACAGCAGCTAATTTATTCCGCCGTCTCCGAATTCGTCTCTGTGTTCGTAAATTTGGGTGGACCCCTCCCCAAAACTGTTCTTCTCTCGCGACGAGGTCACTTCTGCTCGCTTGGCAGGACCTAAATACGCTCGTGAATCACTGAAGGACCGCAAATTCAATTGCAGAAGGCAAATTTTTCAGCTCTCGTGAATTAAGCAGGGTAGTGTGCTAGACCGTCGGGAGTGCTCCCGATGAAAATCGCTTGACAGTATCTCGAACAAGCGAGACGGGTGTACTATTGGGCTGTTTTCGAAGCTAAAAAGGGAAATTCCGGTTTATGGAGCTAATTTCCAGGTATTCCGTAAGGCCGTATCAGAGCGCAGGGGCTCGCCTATGAAGCGTCTCCTCTTCGTGCTACTCATTGTGCTGCCGGTGCTCGCGCAGAGCCCCAACCCAGCTCAGAGTCCCAATCCAACGAAGAACGCCGTTGGCATGGAATTCGTCAAGATCGCACCCGGCGAATTCATGATGGGCTGTTCGACGGGTGATAGTGAGTGTCAGGCGGACGAAAAACCTGTGCATCGCGTTCAGATCACGAAGGCTTTTGAGATCGGGAAATATGAAGTGACCCAAGCCCAATGTCAGGCCGTCATGGGATCAAATCCCAGCACCATCAAGGGAGACGATCATCCCGTCGAAACCATCTCGAAGGAAGAGGCACAGGATTTTCTCGCCAAGCTGACCGCGCGAAATGATGGTTACCGCTATCGTCTGCCCACGGAAGCAGAATGGGAGTACGCGGCGAGGGCGGGAGCGCCGCTGCCTGTATCGTTGGATGAAGTTGCCTGGTACGCCGCCAACTCGGACGATCAAACGCATCCAGTCGGCCAGAAGAAACCTAACGCATGGGGTCTGTATGACATGTTAGGCAACGTGCGCGAATGGGTTTCAGACCAGTATGCGATGAACTTCTATAGCAATAGTCCCCTCGCCGACCCCACGGGGCCACAGCCAGGGCAAGGCGGGCCGCCACAGAGAGGCAATTTTGGCCGGGGTCGGCGATTCAACAATGGCCCGCCGAACGTCCAACCTAACAATGGCCAACCCTCCAGCTCGCCCAATAATGCCCCAATTGCCTACCAAGCGGCGGGGCCACCGGGGCGGCAAGGGGGACCGCCCCAGGGCAATTTTGGGTTTGGCAGGGGCGGGAATTTTCGACAACTTCCCGTCATGCGCGGCGGCGCATGGGACAACCCAGCGAGTTTCCTACGTCTCTCAGCGCGATACCACTACTACGGCCCTACGTTGAAGCTTAGCGACATCGGGTTTCGTGCCGTTCGCGAACCGATCCAGCCTGATGGAGGCAAGTGAAGATGAAAACGTTATCGATGTTGGCCCTCGGGATTACCCTGTTGGGAGCTTCGATTTCAGCATTTGCCCATCACGGGTTTGCGGTCGAGTACGATCGGTCAAAGCAACTCACATTGGTTGGAAAGCTCACTCAGGTCGATTTAGAGAACCCTCACGGGTGGCTCTACATCGATGCCAAGGACTCGCAAGGCAAGATAGTGAACTGGGCGCTGGAGCTTCCCGGCCCCGCTCTGCTTCGGCGAAACGGTTTTGATCAGAGTGTCTACGAGACCATGAGGACATCTGGTGAAGTGGTCACAGTTACCGCCTATGCCGCTAAGGACGGATCCAAGCACGCAATTGGCGGGAGCCTGACCAGAGCCGACGGGAAAACCGTGATTCCCTTGCAACGCGGCGGCTTCGGCGGCGGGTTCGGCCGCAGCCAAGGGCCGGGTCTGGGAAGGCAGTCCCAATAGCAGCAGCAATAGGGACAACTGCGAGCCGGTCCCAGATTCAGGCGCTTCGCCCCTGCCGCAAATAGGCCAAAACAACTGTCTCGGGGGCTTCGAGAGTGCTGAACGCAAGGGCACAGAAAACCCATTGACCTACGCTATGTTCATTGTCTTGCCGCCTTCGTAGCTCTTCAGAAATTCATCGCGACGGTCCAATTTGGCTTCGGTCAGCGGATCGTTGCGATCAAAAATTCTCATCGGCGTCTTTAAAGGCTTCCGGCAATCGCTCGCGGTACCATTCAAATTAATCTGGTGGTCTCGAATTCAGAGTCACTTCCTCCGACCGCTGCTGCCCGGTGGTCACCTCTCAAGCTGGCAAGAAGCCCGGAGTACCGCCGTTGCGGACGGTCGTTGCGGACGGCGATGCCCAACGCCTTTCGCTGTCCGATCCAGCACGAGCAGCCGCTTCCCCCGCCTGACGCCGGTATAGATCAAGTTGCGCCGGAGCACCATGTAATGTTGCGTGGCAAGCGGGATCACCACTGCAGGAAATTCCGATCCCTGCGATTTGTGGCAAGTTACTTGCGGCGACCACCCATAGCCCAGCATCGATTCACGAAGATTACGGAGAGAGAACTTGAGTTTTTGACGAAAGATGAAGGAAAAGCGTGTCGTGACGACCCACTACTTGATTGAAGAATTCATCGACGCTCTGGCTGCACACGTGCCAGACCGCTACCGACATGCTATGCGTCGTTTTGGTTTGTTGGCACCCCGCGCTCAATGTGTGACATCGGCTACCCTGTTTGCACCTTTAGGCCAGAGGAAGTAACGCGACGGCCCGCTCAAACTCGGTGCGGGAAAACAACTGCAACATCTGCCTGAAAACGCTGGATACTCGCGTCACGGCGGCGTTGGTCCTCCCTCTGGTTCACGTCTCTCAACGCAAACCATAGCAGAGTCCTACCGCCGCCGCTCAAAAGCTAATTTGGACAAGAGTGAATTCTGTTAGAACAACAACTTCAAACCGAACTGGAATTGCCGGTTCGGCGATATTCCGGCCAAGGTTTGCCCGGTAGTGGCGAAGCCGAAGGTGTTGCCATTTGACACACTGCCACCCCCGGTACTCGGGTCGGAAGCGCCGTCGCTAAATTGCGCGAAGTTCACATGGTTAAAGACGTTGTAGCACTCGATCCGCAACTGCGCGGAATACCGCTCCTTGAAGTGCCACATCTTCGTCACCGCTATGTCCACATCCTGGAAATGCGGCCCATGGAACATGCCGCGACTTCCGTTTCCCAGCGTTCCATACGCGGGGGGAGTCAAAATACCTCCCTTCTGGATGTAGCAGGCACCATTGGGACTCGTAAGCGCTGCAAGAGCGAGCTGTCTTAGCGCTACCGGTGCGGAAAAGCCAGGCACGTTGACTGTCGTATTCCCGTAAGGGGCGACTGCGGCCGCAGAACAGGACTGCCAGATCGCTGGATTGGTCGATTGAATGGAAGCAAACGACGTGCAGCCCGGCGCCTGTCCGTAACAGGGAATCGGGGTGTCACCCGCATTGGTGAAGGCGGATTTAGGACCAGTGTAGTTCCAGCTCTGCCACACGCCGCTGTTCGGGCTCGGAATGGTGCGATCGCTGCTTTCACCGGTGCCGCCCCAATCGTCGGTCGTGGCATCGTTCGGCGCCCAGGCAAAGCCGGTCTGCCAAGCCCAAATCCCGCTGATCTGCCAGCCTTCCAGCATCTGCCCCGGCGACTTGAACCCCGGGATCGTATAAGTCGGCGAAAACCTCAACCGATTTCGCACATCCATGTCGCTGCTTCCGTACTGATATTGCGGGTTGGCGGGGTTGGCCAGCGCTGAGGTGGCCTGGGAGCTCTTGGTCCAATCGTCGAGGGCGTGGCTGTAAGTATAAGCGGTCAGGAAGGTCAGGCCGTGGTAATTCCGCGAATCCAGGGTCACTTGCAATCCGTCGTAATTGGAATTGAATCCATTCGTGGTTTGAGCGATGTATTGGAAGTAAGGAAACTTGGTGGCGTAGGGCCTGGCAGCAGCTTCAGCGGTTTTATCGGCACTGCAACTGGTTGTGAAAGTGCCACCTGGGCCGATGGCCGCACCGAGCGTAGGGCCCAAGCAGGTGGCCGCCCCGAGCGCTGTAAAATCCCAACCCGCGCCCAACCCCGGCTCGTTCAGATCCTCCGTATGGATTTCGTTGTAGCCGTGAACACCGACATAGGCGACGTCCAAGGTCAAGTTGTTGCTAATGGCGCGCTGGATGTCCAAATTCCACTGAATGGATCCCGGATTCTTCAAATTCGGATTCGTCACCAGCATCGAGCATTGCGTGATGAGGCCAGTTCCGGATTTCAAGCTCGTTCCGCACGTCGGGCCCGAGGTGGAGGTTATCAGCGAGTTGCTCGGGAATACTGTTGTGTTGCTGGTGCAGGTTGTTGTATCCGCCGGGTTGCTGCAGCTTGTCCCCGTCCAGGTTGGAATGACGGAAAAGGTGTTTGGGGTGATCGCATTGTTCGGAGTCCCGTATCGATTGATGACGAGATTCGAGCCCGTGCAGGTGGCCAAGGTAGCGGAGTTGCACAGTGTGTCTCCGTACGGAACTTGATTCCCAGCAACCGCATTTATGGTTGGGAAGCTGGATAGCTTGCCGATTCCGCTTCGCAGCACCGTCTTGCCATTGCCAAAGATGTCCCACGCCACGCCCACGCGAGGGTTAAAGTCGGTTTTTTGGGGATGCGTCACAGTGGAGTTGGGCAAGCCAGGACCGACTTGGATGGCCCCCCCAGCCTGATTGGGGTCGAAGTTGCCCATTTTGTTGGTAGTCGAATGCGGAGCCCCGATGTACTCCCAGCGTATGCCCGGGGTCAGGGTTATCCTCGGCGTGATGCGCCAAGTATCCTGGGCGAAGGCGGCATGCCACTGTTCACGCCAATGATCGGTGTTGTCGCCGGTTATGATGCTTCCGCTGGTCGGGTTACCCTGCAGAAACGCTTGCAGGCTCGAAAAGCTGACAATACCGTTCTGGCTCGCCGTTGAGGAATCATCAAAACGGACAAAGACCTGTTCAACGCCCCATTTGAAGGCGTGTTTGCCGTGCAAGTAGGAGACTTTATCGGTGAAATCGAGCTGGTATTGCGGCCCGCGGATACCATTTTTGCCGCAATCCCCAAGTCCGGTCATGCTGCTCGGGAAAATACCACCGACATTTATACACATCAAACCGAACCCGCTGGCGCCCGTATTTATACCGTACCCGCCCGGATATGGACTTACAGGTATTCTGCCGGTGTCTGCGGCAATTGAATTGCCTGAGTTGGGCGCCGCGCCTCCCCTAAGATCATTCACCCAGTTGGAATTCGGAGTCCAAGTCCAGGCTCCTGCAAATTCCTCCGTACTCCCGACACCCAAAACGCTCCAGAAAGGTTGATAATTATTACCCGCTGAGGTCGACTCCTTGGAAATAAAGAAGAACCCATCCAGATGGTGGTGCTCGGAGGGGCTGTAATCCACCTTCACCAACCCGTTGTTACTGGGTACCGTGGTAACGGGCTGAGGGAATATCTGATCCGAGTTGGTTGGATTGAAGGGCCACAGATTCTCAAATGTGGAGGTAGCCTGTTGCGGTATACAGAAATTAGCCCCGGCCGGGTTGTTAAAATTCACGATGCCCGAGATTTGTGCGCTGAGAGGGCTAACCCCCCTTTAGCCGCGGCGGCGGCCGTGCACGCGTCCACCATACTGAAGCTGGCACCCAGTCCGGGAACATCGGTGGGCACCACGACCCCTGCCGGATTGAAACTGGACTGACGGATAAATTCCCCGGAGACAAACCAGAAAAGCTTGTCCTTGATTAGGCGGCCACCCAGCGTGAAACCAGGCTGCTCCACCGTCGCGTTGCCCACCATTTCGGGTCCCGGGACCGCCGAGAACTGCCTCGCATCCGTCGCCGCCGCATCCCGGCCGAAGGCATAGGCCGAACCGTGAATGCTGTTGGTTCCCGATTTGACCGCAAGGTTTACGGCCGATCCGTCCCTCCAGCCATATTCCGCCGACGGGTTCTGTTGGGTGCTGAATTCCTGAACCGAATCCAGAGGCAACTCATCAACCGCGCCGCCCTTTTGCGCCCCATTGATGAGGACGTTGCTGGTCCCCAAGTCGAATTGAGTGACACCCTCGACAAGTATAACGTCGGCTCCCTCGCGCCGGCCGTTGGTGGTGGTGGCGGTCCCGTTACCTCCCGGAACGTCCACGACGCCGGGCCGCAATTGGAGCAATTGGAGGAAGTTACGGGTGACTAAAGGGAGCGAGGTAACGGCTTGGTTGGTGATGCTCCCGCCGAGAGTAGCATCGGTGGTATTGATCGCCGGAGTGCTCTCGGTGACCGTGACGGTCTGGGTCTGCTCCCCGGGCGCTAGCGTGAGATCGACACGAGCGCTTTGGGCCACTCCGAGTATTACGTTGCTATGTTCCACCGACTGGAATCCTTTGGCCTCCGCGCGCACGGTGTAAGTGCCGACGAGCAGGCTGGGAGCCGTATATTGGCCGCTGTCGTCGGTCGTCAACTCTCGCGTGGTACCGCGAGCCACGTCGAGTATCGTCACCTTCGCGCCGGCAATGGCGCCGCCGCTTGAATCAAAAATGCCCCCCAGGATTGTCCCCACAGCACCTTGGGAGAAAAGAGGAAGAGAAACTGCCAAAAGTACTAAGATGGCTGACAACAGTTGGGCGGCTATTTTGACCACGATGGACGATTTTCTTCCGACACTAAAACTGTTCATGTTTAAAAACCGCCTTCTCTCTCGGATTTGCGGGGGGACCCCTAACACTGGGTGAAGTTGATAGCACGCCACCCATGAAAGTGTCAAGAAAGAATCGGGGATTCCCGTCCTGCCGATAGAACGTGAAGCGGCTAAAACGTCAAGAGTTCCGGCGGTCCGATAAGTAGAAAATTGTACTTAATTACCGGGGTACCGTGCAATCTATAATTACTATTCAATTAACACAGCCTGGGCGGAAGCCGGATTTCGAGCGAGGTCCACCCGGCAATCGGACCGGAGTTTGACTGCCGCATCTTGGTTCCCTGCGCCGGCTCCATTACGGGCTGCTCGTGCGGGGGTTCCGAGGACCAAGTTCTGCGGAAATGCGAGGCTCGGAATGCGGGCTTCCTAGCGGCTGTGCGGCGGGTGCCTGGCGCGATCTCAATCTAACGCTAAATTGGTTATCCTAGAGTTGGCTTGAAATGGCCCTGAATGGATTCCGGAATCAGAAGCAGATTCGCGTGGACTAGCTTCCTATACGTAGGGGTGCAAGTGGAGCCTCTCTCGGCGGACCGAGCCACGCCCCCTGGCCGCCGAAGAGGCGGCGGCAACAATACCGCAGCCCCTGGCACACGCAGCACACGCGACCGCCGGTTCATTCTTGCTACTCAGGCCTATACCGCTTAATCGAAGCGATCTATTGGTAGCGGGATGGGGTCGCATCATCGCGATCCCCCAGCACCGTGCCGTCGGCCAAAATGACTTTGTTGGTGCGCCCCACCAGCGCGCCGCTCTTGGACTGGAGCACGTATGCAGTGATGACGTCTCCGGGCTTCAGTGTGGTTCGGCTCCACCCCAGCAGGGCCATCGACGGCGGACTGCCGATCTCCATGATCCAATGCTGCACGACGCCCTTGTCGGTTTTATAGTCGAACTTGATCAGGGAGTGCGGATTCATCCAGGCGTACGACGTCACTACGCAGCCCTTCATCACCAGCGGCGTCGGCGAGTAGGCCGCATCACCGTGATGTGCGAACAGCGGAGCCCCCATCATTAGAAGTCCAGCGGTCAATGCAACCAGCGAGAGCAACTTCGTTTTCATGTTAGCCATGTACCTCCGTTCATTTTGTCTGACGGAAACGGAAACCAAAGACCCCTGCGCCCTTTCCTCCCGCCTTTTACTGGGCCTGTGGCCTTCCACCGCCATACCTCTGCGGGGGCGAATCGGGAAAGCTGCCGGCGGGCACACCCTGCTCCTTCAAATACTTCTCTTGCTCCGAGGGTATGCAGAGCCACTCATTGATTTTCTGATTCGGAACCCACTTGTAATTGAAGGTCCCGAGCGAAAACGGCTTGGCATACATCGTCGGATCATCGATGGTGATGCTCAGCTTCATGTTGTTATGGTCGATGCGCGTGTAGCGTTCCTGAACGTGCGCGTTTGCGCTGTGCGGAACCCCGTCACGCGTCACCCAGGTTCTTTCGTCCAGCCCGGTCGTGTCGACGACAAAATTGTAGTCGTCTTCCCAATGGCCGACCGAGTAGCCCATGTAGGTCGGATCGAGCGAATCCTTGTCAGTTCCGCCCACGTTGGTGGGCAGCGCGCGCCCATCAGCCCAGATTTCGCGCCAAACGTCCATGTACTGAAACAAAATCACCACCCGGTTGGGCATCGTCGCAATGGAGAGCGCACGCCCCTCGTTGTAGACGTTCTGGGGAAATCCGATGGGATCGCAAGTGGTGGCCGTCGGATCGTTGGTGCCCGCCGGGCCGTACTTTCCGATGGATTTCCTTTGGCTCATGATCTGCTGGGCCAACGGCGTCAACATGGGTTTTTCTGCCGCTGCTCCCCTCGGAATTGCTGGGCTCGAGCCGGGTCCATTCCAGGTTCCCGACAGATCGCGCTTGGGGGCCGGCCCGCCGTCCCCCGCGGGAACGTCTGTGGGATAGTATTTCCAGGGAGAACGCGCCATGTTTCCCTGAGATTGAGGAGATTGAGACTGAGCCATCTGGGCCATAGCCACGGAAACAAAAACCAGCACTGCTAGCAGGCCCATGATGGCGCCCGCGAACGGTTTTCGCATTTCCTTGCCTCTCTTCGCGCGCTTTTAGAGTGTTGACACCCAAGCGATTAGCGTTTTGGAGCATATGCTCGACCGAGCCCGCAGTCAAGACGTTCCTCGACACGGTAGGGAGGAAGCTTAGCGGCCCTCGGTTTGCGCCGGCTTGAAATTCAGCGGCCCGGCTGAAACTTCTGCGCTTTGTAGGTCGCCGCGGCTTCGGGCGAAGAAAGATATGTCAGGAGATCCTTGGCGGCTGCGGGATCCTTCGCGTGGGATGAGACGAACCCGATCACAATCGTCGGGGGAGAGACCTCACGCGGCAAGGGTCCGACAATGTCGATGCCCGGATCGGTCATTCCAGGAAGGAAGGTCATGCCGATTTCGACCTCGCCGCTGGCCACCAGGGCCATGGCCCGGGCGCCACCCTGGGTAAGTTTGGTCTTCGGCTGTAACTGGTCGAAGATGCCGAGCGACTTAAGCGCTTCGGTAGTGCTGATCCCCGAGGCTGCCCGGTGGGATTAGGGTCCGGATAGGCAATAGATTTCGCGGCAAGGAGCATGCGCTTCACCGCCTCCGGGGAGGAGATGTCGGGCTTGGGCGCGCCCTTGCGTACGGCAACGCCCACGGACACATTCGCGAGGGGCGTCGCGCTGCCGGGCACCACGTTGCCGGAGGCGATCACTTCCGCGTCGTGTAGGGCACCTCCACCAGGGGCACGTCGAAGGCGTCACCTTGGACGACCTGCTGCTTGGACGCGACTACGGCGCCGAATGTAGCCTTGACCTTTCGGCCCGTCTTGGCTTCAAAGGCCGGGATGAGTTGTTCAATCGGAGCCTGGATAATGCCCGGAGCTATGAGCGTGATCTCTTCCTGAGCGCGAGCGCTGTGCACAGTCACCAGCAGGAAGGTGATAGCGGCAAGCGCGGAAAGCCGACGTTTCATAATATTTCTCCTAATAATCCGGCGGATGGCTGTGGCGGATGGAGGCCGATGGCACACCGGCGGCGGCGGGAATCCTTACATTAACCGGGATTTTCCTTTCGATCGCCCGGACGGGCATCGTTATACACCCGAGCCGCTCCCGAGTGAAGCAAATTATTAGTCGGTGCCCTTGTACCTGCGGACAGGGCCTGCCTGGTCGCGCACTCAGTGTGGCCTAGGCGTAGGCGCCGAATCGTAGATGAGATCAAGATGGCTGTGGTGGGTTATAGTCGTTATGATCCTCGGGCTTATCAGTTGGGCAGTGGCAACGGTGATGCCCGCACCGCGAACCGTTTTGAGAGTGATGGAATCGGCATCGAAAAATTATTTGCGTTAGAGAAGCAAGCAACGAAAAATTCCCTTCTCAGCGTCCATGGAAACAAATGAGCTCGAACCCGTCCACGTATGACCTAATGATTCTTGGCAGCGGCCCAGCCGGACAAAAAGGGGCGATTGCAGCTGCGAAACTAGGTAAGCGCGTTGCGATTATCGACCGCAGCGAAATGCTCGGGGGCGTCTGTATACACGGCGGAACCGTTCCCAGCAAAACTTTGCGCGAAGCGATATTACATTTGACCGGTTTTCGCCATCGTTCGTTTTACGGGAAAGACTACATCGTGAAAAGCAAGATCTCCATTCAAGATCTGGCCGGCCGGGTGACGCAGGTGGTCGAGCGTGAAACGGGTGTGGTTCGAGATCAACTTCGGCGGAATGGTGTGGACTTGTTCGGGGGTACCGGCCGGTTCGTTGATCCGCACACACTAGAGGTGGAAGGGGCAGATGAAGTTCACGTTCTCAAGGCTCCGTACGTCTTGATCGCGTGCGGAACCCGGCCTGCGGATCATCCGGATATTCCGTTCGATGGGAAGCACATTCTGGCCAGCGATCAATTCTTGCAGTTGGAGGAGATTCCCAAGGAGATGATCGTTGTCGGAGGCGGAGTGATTGGGCTCGAATTCGCATCGATGCTGTCCGCGTTGGGTGTCGAAGTCACTCTGATCGAACAGCGGCCCTCTGTGCTCGATTTCGTGGACGCCGAAATCGTCGAAGCCCTCTGCTACCACATGCGCCGCCAGGGCGCGATTTTTCGCTTGGGCGAGAAAGTTACCAGTGTGGACCGCGATGCTCGCGGCCGGGTGACTGCTCATCTGGAGAGCGGGAAGCGGATTCACGGCGACGCGCTGCTGCACGCGGTCGGGCGGCAGGCAAATACGGACCTAATTAACCTCGAAGCAGCGGGGCTCGCGGCTGGGTCGCGCGGCAAGCTGACGGTAAACGAATACTTTCAGACGTCGCAGCCCCACATTTACGCGGCAGGCGACGTGATTGGGTTTCCCTCCCTGGCGGCCACCTCGATGGAACAGGGCCGCCTGGCCAGTTCCCACATTTTTGGCGTTCCCAGCCGCATGAAGCCGGAACTGCTCCCGTATGGTATATATACGATTCCGGAAATTTCCATGGTGGGACAAACGGAATTGTCCCTCACAAATGCCAGGATACCGTTCGAAGTAGGCACCTCTAAATATGAAGAGCTCGCCAAAGCGCAAATTGTCGGAGATCACACGGGCCTGCTGAAACTTCTATTTCATCCGGATACCAGAAAGGTATTGGGCGTGCACGCCATGGGTGAGAGTGCCGCCGAAATCGTGCACATTGGCCAAGCCGTTATAAGTTTTGGCGGAACCATGGACTATTTCCGCGACACAGTTTTCAACTATCCGACGTTTGCCGAAGCGTACAAAGTAGCCGGCTTGGATGGGTTGAACAAGCTGTAGACGATGCAATTTCGGCGAAGCAGAGGGCTCATTACGAAGGGTCGCCACCAACATGCGCAATTCCTCTCCAATACTAGTACCAGATTGCAGGCATTATTTATATTGAAATTTAATGCAGCGACACTGGCTTCTGCCGCATCAGAGTTTGTTCGAGGGCGAACCGCGGCGACAGGAGCCCCAAGGTAAAAAGATGCATATACTCGAAGGTAAGAAATGCATTAAAGAACGCATATAACATCGGCGGTACTTACCCTGGTGCGATTCTGGCAATCCTTCTCCTTTCTTGCGGCTTCTCGATGCCGGTGGGGGGACAGCGAACCGAGGTTGCGACTGACGCACAGGTTGAAAGGGCGGCTGAACTGGCTGCCAAGACCATCGATTCCGGTAAAGAGCCATTGAATATAGACCGCCGCCGAGATCTGGAGACACTCCTTTCCAGTAATGAAAAGAAGCCCGCCAAGAATGTATATTTTTATGAAATGCAGCGGCCCGCGCAAACAGCTCTGGACGGTCAGAACGCCCGGGTGATAGCCGTGGCCTCAGTGACCCGAGAAATCTACGAACTGTATGATTTCCAGAAATCGAACGTTTCCAGTGACTCTTCGCAGGAATTCAATCGCCTGATGTCGAATCTGCAGATTTCAATTTCCGAGCCCGGCGTAGCGAGCTTCGCCAGGCTGTATCTGGGCTCTTGTGATGCAGGGGGAGTGGGACAAATTATTTTCGACGAGGACGGATTAAGAAGCGCCGTGGAAAATTACTATTTTGCGTCCCTGGGCGGCGACGTGTGGAGAACCCTAAGCGCCTATGCCTGGTGGTGGCCCGGCTTTCAGAAAACTTCTTCTTCTCTTCAGCCTACCGTAAAACTTAATGTGAATGGGTTCTACGATATTTCTTTAAACAAATTGGTCACGCCCGATGGAAAACATCCGGAACTGCACCAATGGGATTTGGAAATTTCCCGTGAAGGCAAAGTAAGGGTATTAGCGACGCAGCTGATTTTTCCCCCGAACCCCGATGGCTCTTCTTTGATTCGTTTTAGATCCCGGATTCGTTTTTAGAAGCGGCGCGGACACAACCTCGGCTAGTCTGCTAAACTAACCGTACTGTTCCATCAAAATTGCGAATCAGGCCGATAGCTTTTCTGAATGCACGCTGAAGCCTCTCCTGCCTCAGAATCATGGGGCCAAATAAAGCTGCCGCTGAGGATGGACGGAATGCTGATTCGCCTGGGTTTTGACATTCAATTCGAGATCCCGTCACCGGTCGTGATGATCGCGGTATACCACGTGCATCCGACGCGGCGTGCGGACCTGCGGGAACCGGATGAGCCTCGGATCACGCCGGCGGTGGCTGTTCAAGAATATGAAGATTCCTTTGGGAATGTGTGTACCCGGTTCGTAGCGCCGGCGGGCAAGCTTCAGCTTTACAACTCAACCCTCATCGAAGACTCAGGCTTACCTGATCCTGTGAACCTCGCGGCGCGCCAGTTGCCCGTGGAAGATTTGCCTCCCGAGATGCTGAGGTATCTGCTGGCCTCGAGGTATTGCGAAGTTGACCGGCTGCTGGATGTCGCCGGACAACTGTTTGGCCAGACCGAGCCGGGGTGGGCGCGGGTCCAGGCGATATGCGATTGGGTGCAGGGCAACGTTACCTTCGGCTACCCCTTTGCCAGTCCGACCAAGACGGCTCTCGATGTGTATGCGGATCACAAAGGCGTTTGCCGCGATTTTCAGCATCTGGCCATCACGTTTTGCCGCTGTTTGAACATCCCGGCCCGGTACGCCACCGGATACATGGGCGATATCGGAGTGCCTTTTGTTCCGCCGATGGATTTCAGCGCCTGGTTCGAGGTTTACCTGGAGGATCGCTGGTGGACATTCGATGCGCGCAACAACAAGCCGCGCATCGGACGAGTTCTGATGGCCACGGGGCGCGACGCGGCGGATGTGGCGATAACCACCTCGTTTGGGACCACATGGCTGACAAATTTTACGGTCGTTAGCGACGAAGTGGTAGAGGGAAAACCAGCAACAGCGCTGTAGCCGGTGCGGCTCTCCTAATTCTGACGGAAACTGGCAACGCCGGCCCGCCGCGCGACATGGAATTGCGGCAGAGCGGGGTGTGGAGGAGTGCGGTAACGACGCTCCCGGAGGCGGGTAGAAGGCTCAGGGACGATTAGCGGATCTTCGGGGAGCGTTCGCCCGTGGCCGCGAAGCCACCATTCTGCGTGGCCAGTCGGTGTTGCAGTTGCGCTCGATCAACTATGGCCATTAACGTCGCGCTCACCCATAGAACGCACTACCGTTACGATCGTTGGGTTTCCCTCGGGCCGCAAACCGTGCGCCTGCGGCCTGCGCCGCACTGTCGCACGCCGATCCTGTCGTATTCCCTGAAGGTTCGTCCCGAGAACCACTTCATCAATTGGCAGCAGGATCCCCAAAGCAATTTTCTGGCGCGACTGGTGTTCCCGGAGCAGACCAAGGAATTTTTCGTGGAGGTCGATCTGGTTGCCGAGATGGGCGTCTTCAACCCCTTCGACTTTTTCCTGCAGCCTTCCGCGGAACAGTTTCCTTTTTCTACGATGCGGCGCTGGCGCGCGAATTGCGTCCCTACCTCGAGACCGAAGCGGCCGGGCCGGGACTGTCCGCATTCCTGGCTCCGAATGCCGCGAGAAACGATGCGCACGATTGATTTCCTGGTGGGCCTCAATCAGCTGCGTGAAAGACGAGATCGGGTACGTGATTCGCATGGAGCCGGGCGTGCAAACGTGCGAGGAAACGCTGGGCCTGCGAAACAGGTTCGTGCCGCGACTCGGCGTGGCTGCTGGTGGAGATGATGCGGCACCTGGGTCTGGCGTCGCGATTTGTTTCCGGCTACCTGATTCAACTTCAGGCGGATGTGAAGCCGCTCGAAGGGCCGGCCGGGCCCACCGCCGATTTCACCGATTTGCACGCCTGGGCCGAGGTGTATCTGCCCGGCGCCGGCTGGATCGGCTTCGACCCGACTTCCGGGCTGCTGGCGGGAGAGGGCCATATTCCGCTGGCGTGCACCTCGGACGCCAGCAGCGCGGCGCCGATCACGGGCATGCTGGACGCATGCAACACGGAATTCAGCCATGAGATGAAGGTTCAGCGAATTTACGAATCGCCGCGCGTAACCAAGCCTTACCGCGAAGAGCAATGGCAGGAAATCAAGGCGCTCGGCCAACTGGTGGACGCGAAGCTGCGAGCCGGGACGTGCGCCTGACCATGGGCGGCGAGCCACGTTCGTTTCGCTCGACGATGCGGACGGAGAGGAGTGGACACGGGAGGCGCTGGGGCCGACAAAGCGTAAGCTGGCGGTCGAGTTGCTGAACAAATTGCGCGATCATTTTGCGCGCAAGGGCTGCTGCACTACGGGCAAGGCAAATGGTATCCGGGCGAGGCGTTGCCGCGGTGGGCGTTCTCCTGTTTTTGGCGCAAGGATGGCGTGCCTATCTGGGAGAACCCGGGTCTGATCGCCGAGGACGGGAAGGATTACGGTTATACCATTGAAGATGCGCGCATTTCTCGAAGCGCTGACCCGGCGATTGCAGGTGGCGCTTCGACCGCGATGAAGCCTATGAAGACAGCTTCTACTATTTGTGGAAGGAGCGGCGCTTGCCGGTGAACGTCGATCCGCTGGATTCCAAGCTGGCGAATCCCGCCGAACGCAAGCGCTCGCGCGCGTTTTCGAAGAAGGGCTGGGCGAGCTGATTGGCTACGTGCTGCCGCTCCGGCGTATCGCCACGAGGCAGGGCAGCCGCGGTGGACGAGCCAGCCCTGGTTTCTCGCGTCGGAACATGTGTTCTTGATTCCAGGCGATTCGCCGATAGGATACCGCTTGCCGCTGGAGTCCTTCCCTGGACCAAGCCGGAAGACGTGCTGTATTCGTTCGATCCCGATCCGTTTGCGAAACGCAACGAGCTACCGGAGCGGCCGGCACGGAAGCCGGAGCTGTTCAACGCTGCGCCGGCAGCGGACGAACCACAGCCGCCAGAGGATCGAGCAAACCCCGGAGAAAAATGAGTCCTCGGCATGGATTGCGCGACCCGCGCTGTGCTTGCAGCCGCGGGACGGCAAGCTATTCGTATTCATGCCCCCGGTGGAATACGTCGCGGACTATTTCGACTTGGTGGCGGCAATCGAAGAGACGGCGGCTTCTCCCGATGCCTATCATGATTGAGGGATATGCGCTGCCCTTCGATCCGCGCATCCGGGTACTCAAGGTGACGCCGGACCCGGGCGTGATCGAAGTCAACGTGCACCCCTCGGCATCCTGGGATGAACTGGTGCGAACCACCGAGGCGATCTACGCTCTCGCACGCGAGACCCGCCTGGGCACGGAAAAATTCATGCTCGACGGGCAGCACGCCGGCACGGGCGGTGGCAACCACATCGTGATTGGGGGGCCGACGCCGGAGGACAGCGCGTTTTTCCGGCGCCCCGATCTGTTGCGCAGCCTGATCGGTTACTGGCACAACCATCCCTCCCTGTCCTACTTTTTTCGGGGATGTTCATCGGACCCACCAGCCAGCATCCGCGCGTGGATGAGGCCCGCACGGACTCGATTTACGAGCTGGAGATTGCGTTCGATCAAATTCCCGACAAAGGTTCTTCCGAAGTCTTGCCGTGGCACGTCGACCGCGTGTTCCGGCACCTGTTAACGGACATGTCGGGCAACACCCACCGGGCCGAGTTCTGCATCGACAAACTCTATGCGCCCGAGGCTGCGGAATCGCGGCGGGGGCTGGTGGAATTGCGGGCGTTTGAAATGCCTCCACACGCGCGCATGAGCCTGCTGCAACAACTGCTGGTGCGAGCGCTGATCGCACATTTCTGGCAAACACCATATCGCCGCAAACTGGTGTGGTGGGGAACGATGCTGCACGATCGCTTCATGCTGCCGCATTTACTCGAACTGGACTGGGAAGACGTGCTCGCGGATCTGCGCGAAGCGGGTTTCGAATTTCAGAAAGAATGGTTCGCGCCGCATTTCGAGTTTCGCTTTCCCATAATCGGTTCGGTGAACAGGCGGGGGATAGGTCTGGAGTTGCGGCACGCATTGGAACCGTGGCACGTGCTGGGGGAGGAAGATCGGCGGGGCAAAATGTGCGGAATGTGGATTCTTCCGTCGAGCGGTTGCAGGTAAAAGTCTCGGGGATGATCGATTCGCGTTTCGTGATTTTGTGCAATGGCCGCGCGGTACCTCTGCACGCCACCGGCGGAGAAGGTGAATTTGTTGCGGGTGTTCGCTACCGGGCCTGGCAGCCGCCCTCGTGCCTGCATCCGAACATCCCGGTGCACACGCCGCTGGTGTTTGATATCGTGGATACATGGTCGGCCGATCGATCGGGGGCTGCACGTATCACGTTACCCATCCTGGCGGGCTGGCGCACGAACGGTTTCCCGTTAATGCTTTCGAGGCGGAGAGCCGGCGCCTGGCCCGGTTCACGAATACGGGGCACACACCGGGGACCATAGCGATCCCTGCCGAAGAGCACAATCCGGCGTTCCCGCTGACCCTTGATTTGCGGCGGACGCCCCACGAAGCACCGCGAGTCCCACAATGAAAGTTGCCGCGGACATAACCAGAGGCCCGCTGCTCAGCACCGGTTATCTTCAGACGGCCGGCGTTTACGATGAAATGTCCGCCGAGCCCGGAATTCTGCGTCCCCATTGGGACATGCTCATGGATTCGCTGTCGGCGATGGGCCATCTGGAACTGGCCCGCCGTTGGCAAACCGCCAAGCGGCGAATTCGCGAAAACGGCGTCAGCTATAACGTATATGGCGATCCGTTGGGAATGGACCGGCCTTGGACACTCGATGCCATTCCGCTGATGATTTCGCCGCCGGAATGGCGTGTTCTGGAAGCAGGCTTGATCCAGCGCGCCCGGCTGCTCAATCTGATTCTGGCCGATCTTTACGGTCCGCAGCAGTTGCTTCGCGGGGGCTTGATCCCACCTGCGCTGGTGTTTGCGAATCCCGGCTTTTGGCGGCCATGCCACGGGTTGCGGGTACCTGGCGACACCTATTTGCATTTGCTGGCGGTGGACTTGGCGCGGGGCCCGAAGGGCGATTGGTGGGTAATTTCAGACCGCACGCAGGCGCCTTCCGGCGCGGGATATTCGCTTGAAAATCGCATTGTAATGGCGCAAAGCTTCCCGGACTTATTTCGGGAGTTCCGGGTCAAGCGGCTGGCTTCGTTTTTCCGGTCGTTTCGCGATACGCTGCTGCGCCTTTCGCCCGTCGCTCGTGACAATCCTCGCGTGGTGCTGCTGACGCCCGGGCCCCTTAACGAGACCTACTTCGAGCACTCCTACCTGGCGCGTTATCTCGGTTTCACGCTGGTGCAGGGTGGCGACCTGACGGTGCGAGACAGCCGGGTTTTCCTCAAGACCCTGGCGGGACTCCGGCAAGTGGATGTAATTCTGCGGCGCCTGGACGATAGCTTCTGCGACCCCATTGAATTGCGCTCGGACTCCTTCCTGGGGGTGGCCGGCCTGGTGGAGGCGGCACGGGCGGGCAACGTGACGGTGGCCAATGCGCTCGGGAGCGGGCTGCTCGAAACCTCGGCGTTCATGCCCTTTTTACCCGGGCTTAGCTGGCGGATGCTGGGAGAGGAGTTAAACTTCCGACCGCCGCGACCTGGTGGTGCGGGCAGCCCCCGCATTGCATTATGTGCTCGAGCATCTGAATTCCCTGGTGATCAAACCCGCCTTCCCCTCGAAAGGCATGGAGCCTGTTTTTGGAGGCAAGCTCTGCAGCCAGGATCAGTCGAACTGCTGGCGCGCATAACGGAAAGCCCGCACGAATTCGCCGGCCAGGAACTATTGAATATTTCGACGGTGCCGGTATGGTCTGAAGATCAGGGTTTAGTTCCGCGGCGTGTAGTCCTGCGCGTTTACCTGGCGGCGTGCGGGGACTCCTGGATCGCAATTCCCGGCGGGCTGGCGCGGGTTTCCCTATCGAGTGATACGCCCGTTGTCTCGATGCAACGCGGCGGCGGCAGCAAGGATACCTGGGTGCTATCGGATGGTCCGGTGGATACCTTTAGCATGCAGCGGCCCAACGATGTGCCAGTGGAACTGAGTCGCGGGTCAGTAAACGATCTGCCTAGCCGGGCCGCCGACCACATTTTCTGGCTGGGCCGGTATGCCGAGCGCAGCGAGCATCTGGCGCGCATGTCGCGCTGCATTCTCACCCGGCTAACGGGCCAGTTGACCGCGGAGGGCCGGATGGGAATCGCTGATCAAGATGCATGATTGCCTGGAATCTCTGCGCGCGGGCATCGGAGGAAAACGAGAAGGAGGAGGAGCCCGAAGTGCATCCCGACCAGTTGCGCGATTTGGAGCAGGAAATTCTTTCGCGCATTTTTGAACAGGAGCGCAGCGATAGTCTTACGACGATTCTATATCGTGCCGGGCGTTCTGCCGCGCAGGTACGGGACCGGCTTTCAAGCGATCTGCTGAGGGTCGTGAACCGGTTCGGGGCGCTACGGCGCAGCGACGACAGTCCGGCGTGGGGATACGTCTCGGTGGGCGATGCTTTAGCTGTTCTAAACGGGTGCATCAGCACGCTGGCGGCTCTGCGCGGAATCGAAATGGAGAATATCACCCGCGGCCCCGGTTGGCATTTCCTCGGGCTGGGCAGACGGGTGGAGCGCTCGGTGCAACTGGTGAAGCTGTTCCGTACGATTATTGTGCCTTTCAACCCTGAGATCTGGCCCGCGCTCGAAATGCTCCTCGAGGTGACCGATAGCTCCATGGCTTACCGGTCGCGATATTTCACGGCTCTGCAGCCGGCGCCGGTGCTCGATCTATTGATGAACGAAGAGGTGAATCCCCGCTCACTCGCTTTCCAGATGAAGGACCTATCGAAGCATTGCCGAAGGTTATCGAGCCTGCCCTCGGGCGATGGATGGCCATTCGCAAAACAAAAACATCTGGAGGACGCCGCATCCGAGCTGTTTCGCGAGGACGTGTTCATGCTTTGCGAACCGGGCCCCGGAGATTCTCGCGAACAACTCGATGAACTTCTGGCTGCGCTGGAAGCGGCGTTGCCGGCCTTGTCGAATGCCATCACCCACGCTTACTTCAGTCATGCGGAGGACCAGAGAATCACGTGATCTATCGCGTGCGGCATAGAACGACGTATAACTACGAGGATCCCGTTTCGGTGTCGCATCACTTGCTGCGCCTTACGCCTCGCAATCTTGCCGGACAAGTTTGCCGGCGAACGAAAATATCCATACTGCCGGCGCCCCCGAACACGGTTACGCACCACGACTATTTCGGTAATATTGAGACCTTTTTTACGCTCCAGGAGCCCCATGACAACCTGATCGTCGAAGCCACCAGCGAACTGGAAGTGCGCGCCGTCAAACATCCGGCCTTCTCCGCGTCTCCACCCTGGGGAACCGTGGTCGAGTCGCTGATCAACGATCACACCGAGGAGGGCTTGAATGCTTACCAGTTCGTCTTTGGCTCGCAGCGCGTGGGGGCCAGCCGGGAGCTCGCCGACTATGCGCGCGAGGTGTTTCCCCCTGGCCGTCCGCTGCTGGAGGCTGTTCTCGACCTGACGCGAAAAATAAACCGGGACTTCCAATTCGACACCAAGGCGACGGAGGTTACTACTCCGGTGCAAGCATTCTTCCAAAAGCGCCGTGGCGTCTGCCAGGATTTCGCCCATCTGCAGATTGCCTGCCTGCGATCTCTGAGCCTGCCGGCCCGTTACGTCAGCGGCTATTTGCGCACGCTGCCACCTCCGGGAAGGCCACGATTGGTGGGCGCCGACGCGTCGCATGCCTGGTGCTCCGCATGGAGCCCGGGGGCAGGTTGGGTCGATTTTGACCCTACAAACAACTGCGTGCCGCAGGACGGCCACATCACCGTGGCTTGGGGCCGCGATTATGGCGACGTCAGTCCCATCCACGGCGTTCTTCTGGGCGGTGCAAAGCATACGCTGGATGTGGGCGTGGATGTGTGCCCCTCCAATAACTAGGCTTTCATTGGAATCTGTCGAGCTCTGGCGATTACGAATGGATTTCAGCGAATCGCTTTCTTCCCGTTCAGCAGATTGCGGCATTGCTTCAGCGATTCAATCATCAGGTTACAAACTTCGGTACTCCCGGGTCGGAACGATTCCCTGCGCCTCGCGTCCGTTCGACATTGAACGGCAACTGCGGAGGGGCATAATGTAGTTCAGGGCTGCAGGTTCATCCGGCGCAGCAGATCGGCAAAGCGCGGGTCGGAGCGCAGCGGATCGTAGGCTGGGTCTACCTTAAGAGTGCAACCGTTATGGAGCGGTCCTCGTAACCCTTTTCCAACCACTCGAATGCCTTGTCCTTCTCCCCAAGGCCCACATAGATTCTGGCCATGTCCACCGCTGCAACATACTTTTGCTTCGAGAGCTCATTCAACTGATCGAGCACCTTCTGCGCCTCTGCTCTTCTGCCGGCAACGGCATAGGCGTATCCGAGCCCGATAGTGCGTACGAGTTACCCGAGGAGATCACCAGCTTCTTTTCAAGCTCCGCGATGCCTTCCTTGTACATGGATTTTTGGACATAGGCTATGCCAAGGTCATTCGTGCGCGTGAATGAAATTTGGGTCCAACTCCATTGTCTTCCGCTCTTGCTCTATCGCTTGGTCATACTGCCGCGCATGATAGAATGCGTCTCCCAAATTCCTATTAATGATGAGTGAGAGCGGGTCGAGTTCCAGGGCTTGTTTCGCCTCCGCGATGGCTTCCTCAAACCGTCCCGTCCTGAGCAAACTCATGCTGTAGACATAGTGGGCGCGTCGCATAGCCGGGATTGAGCTCAATGGCTCGCTGGAATTCCTTCTCGGCACCTGACCAGTCCCAGTCGTAGAATGTTTGATAATATGCCAGCGAGGCGTGCGCTTCGGCGAGCGTGTCGTCTATTTCCAGTGCCTTCAGCGCGGCTTCCTTAGCTTTCGGAAAGTCTCCTTTGGAGGAACAAACCGATCGGCCGCAAGCGAACTGTAGCAATCGGCCAAGCCGGAATAAGCCAGCGCATAAGTGGGGTCTTTTTCGATCGCCTGCTCGAAAGTACTCGATGCCCTTGTTCATATCCTTCCTCGGTTCTCTTGTTCCACCAGTAACGGCCCTTCAGATAATCCTGATAGGCTTCGGGATTTGCAGTGGAGCTTTTCGCCATGCGCTTCTCGTCCTCGCCCGTCAGGCGCATGCGCAGCATGGAGGTCATCTCTTTGGCGATGTCACCCTGCAACGCGAAAATATCCGACGCCTTCCGGCTGTATTGCTGGCCCCAGATGTGGCTGTTGTCGCGGGCGTCAACCAATTCGGCACTGATTTCCAGGTCATCGCCGCGCTGCATGACGTGGCCCTTGAGAACGGCGCGAACGCCCAACGCCTGCCCAACGGTGTGGGCATCGGTATCTTTGCCCTTGTACATGAAAGCGGAGTCGCGGGACATCACCTTCAAGTGGGGCAATTGGGACAAACTGTTGATGAGGCTCTCAGTAATTCCGTCGCTCAAGTATTCCGAGTCTGGATTGCCGCTGGCGTTGACGAAGGGCAGTACCGCGACCGAGTCGATTGTCTCGCCGCCCGCGCGCGAGCGATAGAACCAGCCCGCACCCGCCAGCAGCGCCAGCAGGCACGACAGCCGCAAGGGCCTTAGCCGCCATTGCCGCGCCACCAGCGGCTGAGCAGGGGCTTCAGCGGCCGTCACGGCGGCGACTGAACGTCCCGAATCTGTATCCCGTTTCAGCCGGGATAGGTCAGGTTTCATTTCCGCGGCACTCTGGTAACGCAGCTTGCGGTCTTTCTCCAGAGCCTTGTGGATGATTCGTTCCAGGTCCGGTGGCAAGTCAGGATTCAGACGGGCAGCCGACGTTGGACGCTTTGGTGAGAATGGCAGTAAAGATGACCGCAGACGTGTTGCCTTGAAACGGCAGCTTGCCGGTCGCCATCTCGTACAGCACCACGCCAAAAGAGAACAAGTCAGTACGTGCGTCTAGTTCTTCTCCCCGCGCTTGCTCCGGCGACATGTACGCCACAGTGCCGAGGGTGGTGCCGGGGCTCGTTAGGTCCTCCTCCGAGACTCCCGCTGTTGGCAGTTGCGAAGCCCCGACTTCCGCGGCTCCCTTTTGTCGTCCTTCTACCTTAGCCAGGCCAAAATCCAGAATCTTTGCCTGTCCTTGCTTGGTGACAAAAATGTTGGCGGGCTTGATGTCGCGATGGACGATTCCTTTTGAATGCGCGGCGTCCAGCGCACCGGCAATTTCGGCACCCAACTCCAAGATCTGCTCGATCGGCAGAGGTTTTCCGGTGAGCCGATGCTTCAGCGTCGTCCCATCCAAAAATTCCATAACGATGAAGGAATCACCGTCGAATTTTCCGATTTCATAGATCGTGCAGATGTTTGGGTGATTCAAAGCGGATGCCGCCCGAGCCTCACGACGAAAACGCTCCAGGCTTTGTGGGTCTTGAGCCAGCTTTTCCGGCAGAAACTTCAACGCGACAAAACGGCCGAGTTCCGTATCCTCGGCTTTATAGACCACACCCATGCCGCCGCCACCGAGCTTCTCCACGACGCGATAGTGCGAGATGGTTTGGCCGATCAGCATTGAGTCCATTGCAGGAGGCGCTCTTCCAGCGGCGCGCAGACCTCGGTGGCTACATCTGCATCGTCGCCCGCATAATTGATAAATAAGTCGCGCGCCATGGCCCGACTCGCGGCACGCAACGGAGCATACCGAACGCCGTTACCAGGCGCGCCGTCAGATGACTTTAGCCGTCCAGGGTCTGAAAACGGCGTTATGATACACCGGTTTTAGCGTCAGTTTATTGCGCGGGCTCCAAGTAGAGCCCGCACCCGTTATTGCGCGGGCTCCAGGTACAGCCCGCACCCGTTATTGCGCGGGCTCCAGGTAGAGCCCACACCCGTCTAAGAGTCCGCATGCTCTCGCGCATACCTTACGAATTTCGCGTAGGACGCGCACCTTTCGTCTCTGGGCAAATCGTGCTTGCCCCATCCTGTAAAATAGAAGTGTGTCCAAAACGAAGCGGAATCCGAGTCGCGCTCATCCACCTCACCAATCAGGCGGTCGGCCAGGCGCACAAACCGAGCCGCAAGTGCATTTTGCCTCTAAAAACACGCGCAGCAATAAGCCGTTTAGAATTATATCCTTGCGACAAATGTGCCCGCAACTACCATGGATTGATATCCTTACAAAAAACACCGGGGGGTGGGGGTATGTACCTTCCAGTTACCCCGTTTGAGCGGCGCTCTGCGGGACGCTACGGGATTTGAATGCGGAACGGGATGTCTCGCGACGGGTAAAGCAAAAAACTAATCGCGAACCGGCAAGCCCAGGGTCAAGACTGGAAATTGCGAGATATATTTTCAAGGAGATAAAGAGAGAGCCATATGCCTAAATTTCTCATCGAACGGGAAATCCCCGGAGCCGGCGCTATGTCACCCGAACAGCTGCAAAGCGTTGCGGAAAAATCGTGTTCGGTTTTGCGGAATCTCGGACCCCAGATTCAGTGGCTGCATAGCTACGTTACCGATAACAAGATTTATTGCGTGTACATTGCGCCGAACGAGTCGTTGGTGCGGGAACACGCTATTCTCGGAGGGTTTCCGGCGAACCGTATCTCGGAAATTAAAACGATGATCGACCCCACTACGGCAGACCATAGCGCGTGATTATCCGGCCCAGCAGGAAGGGGAATCGTATGGAAGACGGCAACCGGCGCCTCATGTGGCATGGCCTATTCCTGTTTTTGCTGGGACTGTTGACAGGATTCGCCGAGCAGCATTTCGCCAACGTGCGTATGGGACTTGCAGCGCACCTGGAAGGTGTAATGAACGGTATCTTCCTGATGGCCCTGGGAGCCATCTGGAACGAGGTCAGACTGCCGTCGCCAACAAAGATGATCGCTTACTGGACCGCTCTGTATGGCAGCTACGTGAACTGGCTGATCACCACTCTGGCGGCCGTTTTTGGCACTGCGGCGCTGTCCCCCATTTCCTCGGCCGGCCATATCGGGCTGCCCTGGCAGGAGGACGTTATCACGGCGGGCTTCTTGAGCGTCGGGGTCGTCATAGTCGCCTCCGCGGTGCTGGTGCTCTGGGGATTGCGGACCAGACCGTCGCAGTGAGGTCGCCTCGAGCAATGCCACGCTGCGGGAAAAACCTGGGCGGCGCGTCACTTCCCTGTACGTCGCCCTCGCGTGTTTGGAGTATCATGCGCTTTGTGCTTGTGGGGAATCTGTAGGTCACGTGTTCCCACCTCGGCGCACGTTCCCGATTTTCAAATGGTTAGAAAGGGCTATTAGAACGAGTCATGACCGATCCGCTGGCCAGTGTAAAAAAGAAGCTGAAAGAAGAAATCGACACGCTCGAGCACGAACTTAATCTGGAGTTGCCGAAAGAATTGATGAAGGCCCGGGCGCACGGAGATCTCTCCGAAAATGCGGAGTACAAATACGCCAAGGAGCGGCAGGGATTTGTTTCAGCGCGGCTGGGCCAGCTCAAAAAGCGGCTGGGTGATATCGGAATGCTCAACCTGAATCATATTCCGCACGACCGCGCGGGTTACGGGTCGCGCGTGTGGCTGCGCGATGTGGTGAAAGCGGTGGAGGTGGAATACAAACTGGTGACCACTGAAGAAGCCGACGCAACCAAGGGCCTCATCTCGACCACTTCTCCGATCGGGAAAGCACTGCTGGGGCGGCGGCCGGGAGACGAAGTACAGGTGCAAATTCCTTCCGGAACCAGGGAATTCGAGGTCATACGCCTACAGACGATCTACGACCAGGAGTAAAGCAGAGAAGTGCAAGGCCTTCGATCCGCTATTTTTTCAGTGATGATATCCGAAGAGAGGCGCCTGGATCGAAAACCCGCAGACCGTTGTCTCCTTTGTGAGGTTCCTTACCGGGGCCACTTGAACAACTACCCTGCAAAATGACGGTCAGGATGGGTGCGTTTTTGCGCCGCAGGTAGCGCTGCAAAAAATTGCCCGGCTCCGCGACAACGTGCTAGCATCCCGGCATTCACAGCAAACGGCGCCGCAGCCGCCCCTTGCGTTGGTATTGCCGCGAGGGCCAGGCCATCCGGCGGGACAGGGGACATCGATGAAATCGTACACGACTCCCTTCATACGCAACGTGGGCATTGTGGGTCACGGCGATACCGGGAAGACGCAACTAGTGTCGTCGTTGCTGTACACAGCGGGGATGACGCCACGCCTGGGCAAGGTATCGGAAGGGAACACGGTAACCGATTGGGAAGATGAGGAGATTGCACGCAAGATTTCTATCCAGACGGGACTGGCATATGCCGAATGGGGGCCGGGTGGCGCGGCGGAGAAGACCAAGATAAATTTTCTGGACACGCCCGGCTACAGCACCTTTGTGAATGAGACGCGCACAACACTGATCGCGGCGGATGCGGCACTGGTGGTGGTGGATGCGCTGGCCGGCACGCAGGTAGTGACGGAAAAAGTGTGGGACTATTGCACTGAGTACGAACTGCCGCGCGCCATCGTAATCAATTGGATGGACCGGGAGTTGGCGAATTTCGAGCGGGCGCTCGAATCCGTAGAGCACGTGTTTGGCCGCAACGTGGTGCCGATTCAATTGCCCATTGGTCGCGAGAAAAACTTTCGGGGCGTCGTCGACCTGGTGACCATGAAAGCGCTGGTGTACGCGCCGGACGGTGACGGACGCGCGAAGGTGGAGGAAATTCCGGGCGAGCTGGCCGCGGCCGCTCAAGAGGCGCACGAGAAATTGGTGGAGATGGTGGCCGAGGGCGACGACAAGCTTATGGAGGAGTTCTTTGAAAAGGGCACGCTGCCCGTGGAAGATCTCACGCGGGGTCTGCGGTTGGCGTTTCAGACGGGGCGCATCTTTCCTGTCCTGCTTAGCTCGGCGCTGCATAACATAGGCAGCGATGCCATTCTGAATGCCCTGGTGGATATTATCCCCAACCCGGCCGCACGCTCAAGCGCGGCCGGTTTCACTGAACCCGGCGGGAGAGGCAAGCCCATCGAGCGGGCGATCGCGGATAAGGAGCCGGTGTCTTTGTTTGTGTTCAAGACGCTTTCCGATACGTTTGCCGGGCGCATTAGCTATTTCAAGGTCATGTCCGGAATACTCCGCGAGGACGCGACGCTACAGAACTTCACGCGTGGATCGGCCGAGCGTTTTCAGCACGTGCAATGGATGCAGGGAAAAACAGGCGCGGCGGTGGCGGAGTTGCATGCCGGCGACTTGGGCGCTATCGCCAAGCTCCGCGACACGCTGACGGGCGATACGCTTGGGGATAAGGGCTCGCCGATTCACTATCCCGTGGCGCGGGTGCCTGAGCCCGCGATTACGTTCGCGATCGAGCCCAAGACGCGCGCCGACGAAGACCGCATCGGACAGGGAATTCACCGGATTCTCGAGGAGGATCTGGCGCTGCGCTTTTCGCGCGATCCGCAGACCAAGGAATTTTTGCTGGCAGGCGCCGGCCAGCAGCACATCGAGGTGGTGGTCGCGAAGCTGCGCAAGCGCTTCAAGGTGGACGTGGCTCTTAAGCCGCCGAAGGTGCCGTACCGCGAAACGATTCGCGGCAAAGGCGATGCGGAAGGCAAGCACAAGAAGCAGACGGGCGGGCACGGGCAGTTTGGCGTGTGCCGCGTGCGCTTTGAGCCTCTGGCGCGCGGGGCGGGCTTCGAGTTCGTGGATGACGTGTTTGGCGGCGCGATTCCGCGCAATTTCATTCCCTCGGTGGAAAAGGGCATTCGCGCCTCGGCCGAGCGCGGATACCTGGCAGGATTTCCAATGGTGGATTTTCGCGCCGTGCTCTACGACGGGAAATATCACGACGTGGATTCATCGGACATGGCGTTTAAGATCGCCGGCTCGCTGGCTTTCAAGGAGGCCATGAAGCAGGCCAAGCCGACGCTGCTCGAGCCGGTGATGCACGTCGAAGTGTACGCACCGGACCAGTACTCGGGCGATATCATGGGCAATCTAAGCTCGCGGCGGGGCCGGATCAGCGGCAGCGAGGCGCGGGGTTCGAACGTGGTGATAAAAGCGCAGGTACCCTTTTCGGAGATGCTGAGTTACGCCACCGATTTGACCTCTATGACCCAGGGACGCGCAAGTTACTCTATGGAATTTTCGCATTATGATTTCGTCCCCGCTGAAATAGCCGAGAAAGTGATCGCCCACGCGAAGGCCGCCAGGCTGGCCGAACACGGCGAAGGGGTGGAGATCGAAGATCAGGAAGTGGCCTGAGGACACGCGGGAAGCAGGCGGGCGGCAGAACGAGCACGCGTCACTGTCGATTGCGGAACCGTAGGCAATTACTCCAGGCCTAATCCCTGGTGGAAACTCGCGGCGTCGCCTTAAGGTTAACCGTCATATTCTACATTTATTGCTTCCCCGGGGCGGGCGAGCGTAGCATAGACAAGGTGATTCCGTGTGTCTCGGGCATCTATCGGCAGTGGGAAGCGTCCTGAGATAGAATGAACCCTTGGGATTGAACCGAAGATAAGCCGCAGGCATTTATCCCATGACTCGCCAGCCCATGACTCGCTTCTTCCAGAACGATCGGCCCGACACTTGCGCGTTAGAATCCGGCCCGGACGTGCACCGTTGGTTGCCAGTGGCCGCGGGCCGGATCGTCATTCTATTCATGGCCGCAGCGGCTATGTTTGGCCTTGCCGGATGCGAGGATGCGGCCCGGCATGCCGCCGTCAATCATCCCGCTGCGCCGCCGGCAGCCCTCGCGCGGAGTGCTCCAGCGCGAGCGGTTGTGCGCGTCGATTTGCTGCCATTGGCCGCGGCAGGACGCGCCCGTGCGCTTCTTTTTCCCCTCCGACCGCCGAACGGAGAGCAGCGCGTTGAGCAACAAGTTCGGGAGGAGTTGGCTGCCGCGCAGCAGGATTATCAGGCTGGGCACGTGGAAACCGCGCGCCAGGAGTTCGAGCGTGCCCTCCGACTGCTCGTAGACAGCGGGTTCGAGGTGCGGGCCAATCCCAGACTGGCCGCATTGCAGCAGCAAATTGCAGAGGCGGAACGCAACGCGGAGACCGTGGCCGCGAACAACGATTCGTTCAGCGCACCCAAGACGGCGCCGGCGCCCATGGATGAAATTGCAGCCAGCGCCGCAGCCCCTGGAGCGCCTCCCGAGGCGCCGGTGGATCCTTTGTTACGCACGCGCGCCGAAGGCGAATTGGTCGCGGTGCCCCACGACCTTCCGCTGGTGGTGAATGACGTAGTCCTGTCCTTCCTGAATTTTTTCCAGACCACGCATGGACGAGCCATCGTGGAAACCGGGCTGCGGCGCGCGGGGCGCTACCGCCCGATGATCGAGAAGGTGCTGCGAGAAGAGGGTTTGCCCAGCGATCTGATGTACATGGCGCAGGCGGAGAGCGCATTCCAGCCTCAGGCGCTTTCGCAAGAGGGCGCGCGGGGATTGTGGCAGTTCATGTCGTTTCGTGGCAAGGAATACGGCCTCGAACATAGCTGGTGGGTGGACGACCGGCAGGACCCGGAGAAGGCCACGCGGGCGGCCGCGCACCACTTGCGGGACCTCTACAATATGTTTGGCGATTGGTACCTGGCTATGGCCGCATACGATTCGGGGCCCGGCACAGTGCAGCATGCCGTCGAGCACACCGGATACGCTGATTTCTGGCAGCTTTACAAGATGAATGCGCTGCCGAAAGAGACGCGCAACTATGTGCCCATCATCGTGGCGCTCACCTTGATCGCGAAAGATCCCGCGCGGTACGGAATGGACGTCGATCCCGAAGAACCGCTGCACTCGGATAATGTTTTGCCCGGCCACCCGGTGGATTTGCGCCTCGTGGCGGAGACCCTGGATGTCGACGTGGAAACGTTGCGCATGCTGAATCCGCAGTTGCTGCGGCTGGTGACGCCGGCGGATCCGGCGTTTGTGCTGCACCTACCGCAAGGCACGGGCGACCGTTTCTATGCGGAAATGTCGGCGATTCCCGAGGACAAATGGGCGAGCTGGCGCCGGCATGTGGTGGCCGAGGGTGAAACGCTTTCGGAAATCGGGCAGCAGTATCACGTGAGCGCCGCGGCCGTCGCGGCTGTGAATGGCCTGGAGACTCGGGCTCCCTTGGAGCCGGGAACAAAACTCGTCATTCCCGTGCCGCCGCAATCGCAAGCATCACTCGGAAAGCTGGTGCGCTACCGCGGCCGGTTGAACGACACCGTGGAATCGGTCGCGGATGAATTCGATGTGAACGCCGCGGATCTGAGGAAGTGGAATCACCTGCGCGGCAACCAGGCGGTGCACAACCTGCGGCTGAAGATTTACCTCGGCGGATCGGGCGCTCCGGGTACGGCGCGTAACGATTCCAATGCCAAAGGAAACGGCGACGCCGGGACAGCAGGAGCCCGCTCCCCGAGTGCGGCGTCGGCCGCCAGGAAGGCTACGCCTTTGCCGGAATTCTCAGAGAATGCGGCGAATTCGCGAACCACATCGGCAACGAAACTGGCAGCGAGCCATCCTGCGGTTGGCGCGCGCGACAGCGCGGCGCGGCCCGCCGAGAAGATCGAGAAGGGAGAGAAACAAAACCTTGTAGTGCCGCGGACCAGCGTTAAGGCGGCCACTGTACAGGCCGTCGTCCACCGCGTGAAGCCGGGCGAAACCCTGTACTCGATTGCACGAAATTATCAGACCACTGTCGAGGCCTTGCGCAACGCCAACCGCTTCCTGCTCAACCGGTCGCTTGAGGCCGGCGATACCCTCAGGATTCCTGCTACCCCCTAAAGGCTGCATTTCCTGTATCTTCTGAGGAAACAGTCATACTTCCTGCCGTTCCCGGCCCTTCGCCACGGGCCGATGCCTTGCCTTTTCGCCGCTAATTTTCTTCCGGCCACAGGCTCGCCTTGACAAATTCATGAGATTTCGATTTTATGAATCGCGGAGTGTGCACGGCGAAATCGGCCCAGGGTAATAACGGCCGAATGGACGGAGGAGCGATGGCGTGGCTACACGATAACGGTGACGAGAACGAACTTTCACAGATGGAAGACGATGACAGCGAAAAAGAAGGTGTGATCGAAGAGACCGAAGAGGAAGTAATCGTGACCGAGCGACCTGGCGGCTCCTCTGCGCCTTCGCCTTCGCGAGCATCCCGGTCGAAGCCCGCAAAAAAGTCTAAATCCAAACCAGCGCCCCGGGCGAAGGCGAAGTCCAAGAAAAAGACCGCGGCGAAAAAGTCTTCCGCCACGGCCGGACGCGCAAAACCGAAGAAAGCAGCGAAGAGCGGAAAGCGACGCGGAAAACGCTGACGCAGGGAGCATAGATCACCGGCGGACGCCGCATGCGCGTTCTGGCGTGCAGCGTCCGCCGCTTTTTTTTCTATGCCCTCGGGCTATGCGCTGGGCCAGGTCCGCAATTCGCGGACCCGAGTTCCTGCGTGGGTTTCCAGGTCTTGGATTTCGACGGACAAGCCCCAGCCCGCCAGCCGGGGGGCCATAAGGTCGCGCCCCGTCAGTAGCACCTAAAGAGTCGAAACGCCAAAACGAATCAATTCTTGCCCACTTCGGTATAGCTGCGTCCCGGCGTAATTTTCGGGCCGCGCCAAGAAGGGCCGCGGCCATTTTTGACGGCCTTTAATGGAACCGAAGACCGGCCCACCGGCACAATGTTCTTGCCGCCCGCGAGTGCACTGGCTAGCATGGCATGCCCATGGTGCTCTCGGTCGAGCAAATCCGCCGCATGCGAGGTGGCGCACAGGCGCATCTTATGCGCTGCGATGACGGCGGTTACTATGTCGTAAAGTTCCAAAACAATCCTCAACATCTTCGGATTTTGGCGAACGAAATGCTCGGTACTCGTCTAGCAGCACTCCTGGGTCTGCCCGTGCCGCGTACCGAAGTGGTCGAAGTGCCGAGGGGCCTGATCGAGTTGACCGCCGATCTGGTGATACAGCTGGGCGTGGGCAGAATGCCGTGCCGCGCCGGCAAGCACTTCGGTTCGCGTTTCCCCGGTGATCCAGCGCGGTTGACGGTGCAGGATTTCCTGCCCGACGAACAATTGCGCGAGGTGGAGAACCTTGCGGACTTCGCGGGCATGCTGGTGTACGACAAGTGGACCTGCAACACGAATGGACGGCAGGCGGTTTTTTTTGTGGAGCCGGGGCGTTCGCGCTATCAGGCGATGATGATCGATCAGGGTTTTTGTTTCAATGCCGGGGAATGGAATTTCCCCGATGCGCCGCTGCGGGGCATCTACCCGCGGCACCGGGTATACGAGCAGATCACCGGCATCGGCTCGTTTGATCCCTGGCTTTCGCGCGTCGAGCGCCGCATGACCCGGGCGGTGCTGGGAGAGATCGCCGACGGCATTCCTCCCGAATGGTACAATGACGAGTACGAGAAACTGGAGGAGTTGCTGCTGCGCCTCGACCAAAGGCGCGGGCGGATTCGGGAGTTGATCGTCGCTGCCCGAGACTCCGGACGCCAGCCTTTTACCAACTGGAAGTGAGCTATGGCTGAGAACATCACAGATTATGAAGCCTCGCCCCGCGAAAGCGATTTGCGCTCTTGCGCTTACCACGTGGTGCGCTATCTGCCCAATCTCGTGCGTGACGAGTGGGTGAATATCGGTATTCTGCTATTCGACCCGGCGAGTGGCCGCATCCTGCGGCGGATGATCGAGGAGCCCGGCGAATTCGCTCGAGTGCGGCGTTTACACCCCGGCGCGGACGAGGAATTGCTTCGGCGGCTGCCCGAGGAGTTCGACGGGCAATTCGCGGCGGGCGCCGATCCGGGGATGGCGGGCAAAGGCCTGGCGGCGATGAATCTCGAGCGCCTGGAACAGACGCTATCGAATGCGGTGCAATTGAGCGCGCAAAAAGGCCTGTTGGCTGCCGATTTGGACGCCGAACTCGATCGCTTGTACCGCGATCATGTGGAGCCGCCGCGGTATAGCCGCGTCTTCGAGGATCTGGCCACGCGCAACGCTATCCGCACCCGCGCCAACCAAGTTTTTCGGAGCACCGGAATATGGCCGCGTCTCGAGCGCCGCATCCGCGTGGCCGAATTCACCTTCGCCGGCGATCCGCTGCGCGTCGATTACGCCTACCGGCGCAATGGCACGCGGGGTTTCGTGCAGGCGCTTCCGCTCGGCCGCGACCCCGCGCAGGCCAAGGTGCTGGCCTTCACCGCTGACGCGATTCGCGCGAAGATTCCTAGGAGCGAATTCATCGCCGTAACGGAAGTTGAGCCGCACCCGCAAGATAATCCGCGCCACCGTTTTGTGACGGGCTTGCTCGAAGAGCGCCAGATTCCCGTGGTGCCGCTGGCCCGCCTGGCGGACTGGGCTTTTCAACTACGGCCCGCCCTTCTCGGAGGCAGCGGCAATTGAGCCCAGAGAAATCGCGTACGCCTGGGAGGTAATGCGGCCGCTCTTTAATTTATCTTTTATTCGCTTTTGATTTTGGACCGCCCAGCGCATTTGAAGCGGCGCTCTACAAGATATCTTCTTTCCAGTCTTCGAGCTGTTTCTTGACCTGCCCCATGAACCGGTGCGCGATGGCCCCATCCACGACCCGGTGATCGTAGCTTAACGTCAGATAAACCATCGAGCGAATGGCGATGGCGTCGTTTACCACTACCGCCCGCTTCTGCACAGCGCCAATGCCCAAGATGGCTACATTGGGCTGGTTGATGATCGGCAGGCCCATCAGTCCCCCGAAGATTCCAGGATTGGTGATCGAGAATGTGCTCTCCTGCACCTCCTCGGGCTTCAGCTTCTTGCCGCGCGCCCGTTCGGCCAGGTCGTTGATGGCGCGCTGCAAGCCTAGAAAATTCTTTTCTTCGGCGTTTTTTATCACCGGCACGATCAGTCCCCAATCCAGCGCCACGGCGATGCCAATGTTCACCTCGCCATGCAAGACCACCTGGGGGCCGTCAATCGAGGCGTTAACGGTGGGAAAATCGCGCAGGGCGTCCACGCACGCGCGCACAAAGAAAGCCATAAAGGTAAGCTTGGCCTGGTGCTTCTCCGCGAATTCGCTCTGCGCCGCGGCCCGGATACTGGCGATGCGCGTCAGGTCCGCTTCATCGATCGAATAAACATGGGGCGAGGCGCGCTTGGAAAGCACCATGTGCTCGGCAATACGCTGCCGCATGATGCTCATGGGCTGCACTTCGTAATGGCCGAAGTAGATGCGCTCGCGCGGTACCGCGGGTTCGAGTCCGGGACGTGGCGCGCCGCCTTCTGGAGCCGCCGGTGCGGGAAATACTGGTGCGGCGGAGGTTGCCGGTCCAGCTGGTCGGGCAGGTATTGCTGGCGGAGAAGGCGATGGCTGGCCCGCGGCGATGGCCGCCAGCACATCCTTCTTGCTCACGCGGCCGCCGGCGCCAGTCCCGCGAAGCGCGCCCAGGTCGATGTTATTCTCCTGCGCCAGGCGGCGCACCAGGGGCGAACTGAAAACCCGCTCGTTTTCGTCTCGCGAAGGGCCGCTTTCCGCAGCTTCGTCCGGGGACATGCTTGCCGGTATTACATCGGCGGGCCGGGGGGAGCGCCGGAATTGCCGCAGCCGGTGGCTTCGCCGCCTGCGTTTCCTGGGCTGCACCCGCGGGAGGTCCTGCGGGTGTTGTTGGTTGGGTTTGCGGCGCCGGCGTAGCGCCCGCGGCGTCGATCACCGCGACCACCGTTTGTATCGGCACGGTTTTCCCTTCCGCGACTTTAATTTCTCGCAGCACCCCGGCGGCCGGCGCGGGGATTTCGGCATCGACTTTATCGGTCGAGATTTCGAAGAGAGGCTCATCGCGTGCAACTTTATCGCCGGGCTTTTTTAGCCACTTCGTGATGGTCCCCTCGAAGATGCTCTCGCCCATCTGGGGCATGACTACGTCGGCCATGGCGTTCTCCTGTTCGGCGGCAATCTCCGGTAAGCGTCAGTAGCGGGCCAGCTCGCCCGCCGCCGCCGCGATGCGCGCGGAATTGGGCAAAAAATATTCCTCGAGCGGCGCCGAAAACGGCACCGGTGTATCGAGCGCGGTCACTCGCATTATTGGCCCGTCGAGGTCGGCGAATGCCGACTCGCTTACAAGCGCAGCAATTTCGCCCGCAAGGCCCCCGGTTCGCGTGTCCTCATGCACCACCAGAAGCTTGCCAGTGCGCCGCACGGACTCCAGAAGGGTCTCGCGGTCGATGGGCAGCAACGTCCGCAGATCGACTACCTCGGCGTCCACGCCCTCCCCGGACAATCGCGCCGCGGCCGCCAGCGAGGCGTGCACCATTGCCGCGTAAGTCACGATCGTCAAATCGCGACCCGGCCGCCGCACGATCGCGCGTCCCAGCGGCACGGTGTAATCGCCCGACGGCAGCTCCTCTTTGATGCGGCGGTAGAGCAGCTTGTGCTCGAAAAAAAGCACCGGGTTGTTGTCGCGGATCGCGGACTTCAGCAGGCCCTTGGCGTCGTAGGCGGTCGCGGGGCAGACCACCTTCAGCCCCGGCGTGTGCACGAAATACATTTCCGGATTCGCCGAATGGAATGGTCCCCCGTGGACACCGCCGCCCGACGGCCCGCGAATTACCAGCGGTACTGGGGCGCCCGCCCGATAGTGCGACTTCGCAGCGACGTTGGTGATCTGGTTGAACGCGCAGGCAATGAAGTCGATGAACTGCATCTCGACCACTGGCCGCAAACCCAGATAGCTCATGCCCACCGCCGCGCCGACGATCGCTGTCTCGCTGATCGGCGTGTCCACCACGCGCTCCCATCCGAATCTCTCGAGCAAGCCCGCGGTTACCTGGAACGCACCTCCGTAAACGCCGATGTCTTCGCCGAGGAGGACCACCGCCGGGTCGCGATCCATCTCTTCGAGCAGCGCCTCGCGAATGGCCTCGAGATAAGTGGTTTCCGGCATCTCTATCGCTGAGGCTTCGGAGCCTCTTCGCGTGGCAATTGTGGCGCATTTCGCGCCGCCGAATTTTCAGCGGCCGGCGGGGCATTCCCGGCGACGTTTTGGCTGCCGCCGCCCGCGGCGGCAAACCGCTCGATGTCCCAGGCCGGCACCACACTGGACGTCGGCGGCAGCAGCTCTTCGCGGGGTCTTTGCCAGTCGGCAACAATGCTATGGCATCCCTCGCAGTAGACACCCTGCGCAGCGCTCTCCGGCGCCGGGAATGGCAAGCTCTCGGCTTCGGCCAGGCCGGCAGCCAACTCGCGCGCGATTCGAGCATCGATTTCCGATTTCACGGCCGCGTCCAGAACCTGGCGTTCCCGCAGCTCGCACTCGTAACGCTCGAGCGGGTCGCGCGCCTTCCAATATTCAAGCATCGCGCGCGGCACGTACTCGGCCGCATCGTGCTGCGCGTGGCCGGTCATGCGCATGGTCTTGGCCTCGAGCAAGAACGGCCCGCGACCGTCCCGGGCATAAGCCGCCGCTTCGCTGGTCGCCCGAAACACCGCCTCCACGTCGTTTCCATCCACCATGGCGCTGGCCATGCCGTATGCTCGGGCTCGCTCTGCTAAATCGCGCAGAGGCACCTGCCGGTCCACGGGCGTCGAATACGCCCACTGGTTGTTTTCGAGAATCACCACCAAGGGAGCTTTTTGGGCGGCGGCAAAATTCAGGCCCTCGTGGAACGCGCCCGTGGATGAGCCGCCGTCGCCGATCCAGGTCAGCGCCACGATTTTTTGTCCGAGATAGCGCCCCGCTATCGCGACACCGGCCATGATGGGAATCAAGTCGCCGAGCATCGAGGTAGGCGCTACAACGTGGCGCACCTTCAAGTCCGCGATGTGGCTGCCATTGTCCTTGCCCCGCGTGGGCGACTCCGCGCGCCCCATGAATTGCGCGAAAAGTTCTGCCGGGCCGAAGCCCCGCACCAGCAGCGCTCCAATGTTGCGAATCATCGGCGCGATCCAGTCGCCGGGTCCCAGCGCGTACGCCGAGCCCACTGAAATCGCCTCTTGTCCGAGGCTGCCGTAGAGTCCGCCGACGATTTTATTCTGGCGAAACAGGCGCGCCAGCGCTTCCTCGAACCGGCGGTTGAGCCCCAGATAGTAATAGATTTCGAGCGCTTGCCCGCGGGTGAGGATGTCGCTCATGAAGCTCGCCAACGCCGCATCAGGGCCAGCTGGCGACGCCCGCGGGTTCGGTTGCGCCGCGAATCCATTCGTCCAGTTCCTCGCGCGTGGCGTCGGCCAATTCCAGGCCCAGAGCTGTGGCGAAGCCTGCAGTGAGTTCCGGCAGGATCTGCGTCCGAGTCAGCCGCTCGCCCGTCAGCCGCTCGCCTATCAACTGCTCGAGTGACGTAGCGCGGCAGCCCGCAATTCCGCACGGCACGATTAGATCGAAATAGCTTAAATCCGTAGACACGTTGTAGGCAAAGCCATGCGCCGTCACCCAGCGGCTGAGGTGCACGCCTATCGCTCCGAGCTTTT
Organism: uncultured Acidobacteriota bacterium; assembly: GCA_963719845.1. GTDB lineage: Bacteria > Acidobacteriota > Terriglobia > Acidiferrales > UBA7541 > Palsa-189. The sequence goes on from CAVRDM010000025.1 coordinate 64,549, forward strand.
GTTCCTCTAGAGCGGTCTCGGCCCGCATGCCCTTGGCGCGCGTCCACACGCCGGTGCGGCCGGCCACCCGGAAGGCCGCAATGCCGAAGGCGGCAGTCGCGCGGATCATGGCTTCTTCCAGTTGGCGTACGTACCAGCCCACGTCTCGCCGAATTTCGCCCAGTTGCAGAATCGGATAGCCCACGATTTGACCCGGGCCATGATAGGTGATGTCGCCGCCGCGATTGGCATGATGGAACTCGATGCCAAGTTGCGACAACCCCTCCAGCGACACCCGCAGGTTGCGAAGATCGCCGTTGCGGCCCAGGGTAATTGTGGGCGGATGTTCGCAGAGCAGCAACACATCCGGCGCGGCATCTTTTTTTCGGGCCGCTACCAGCCGCTGTTGCAGTTCAAACGCTTCGGCGTAACCCATCCGCCCGAGTTCGACCACCCGGCACGTTTTCATGTGCGTACTCGCCTCGAGGGCCGCGCCACCATCGCTGGCACGCGCCGCGGCCAGGCCCTTTCTCCGATCAACAAACATTTCCTAGGCGGTTTCCTAGGCATTTATCGCCAGCCCCCGCACCGAGGCGAACGCGTCCCCCATAGCCTCCCATAGCGTGGGGTGGGCGTGGACGGTAAACAGCATGTCATCAAGGGTGGCTTCAAGTTGCAGCGCCGCCACAGGTTCGGCCAGAATTTCCGTCGCCAGCGGCCCGATAATGTGCACGCCCAGTACTTCCCCGTATTTCTCTTCCGCCACCACTTTGATGAAGCCCTCGTGGTGATTGAGGATAGATGCTTTGCTGTTGGCGGCAAACGGGAATTTGCCGGTTTTCACTGCGTAGCCCTGCTCGCGCGCCTGCCGCTCGGTCAACCCGATCGATCCGATTTGCGGCTCGCAGTAGGTGGCATTGGGGATGCGCGTGCGCGGCAGCACGGGCACCGGCTTCCCCGCGATTTTGCCCGCCGCGATGATACCTTCCATAGAGGCGGCATGTGCAAGCTGCGGCATCCCCGCGACGATGTCTCCGATGGCGTAAACATGCGGCTCAGCGGTTTCCATGTACTCGCCCACATGCACAAATCCCCGTTCGATCTTGGCGCGCGATTTTTCAAGGCCCAGGTTCTCGGTCTTGGGCACGCGCCCCACGGCGATGAGTACGTGTTCCGCCGTAACCGTCTCCGTGCTTCCCTGTTTATCCCGGAAAGCCACGTGAGCCATCTTCGCGCCCTCGCTCCCGTCTTCCACCGTCGCCGACTCGACCAGAGACTCTGTGAAAACCCGAATGCCGCGCTTCCGGAAGGCCTTCTCAAGTTCCGGAGATATTTCTTCGTCCTCGAGCGGCACGATGCGCGGAAGGGCTTCGAGTAGCGTCACTTCGCTGCCAAACGAACGAAAAATCGAAGCGAATTCCACCCCCACCGCGCCGGCGCCCACGATGACCATGGTCTTGGGCACCCGCGGCACTTTCAGAATGTCGCGATTGCCGACGACCACGCTGCCGTCAAATTCCACGCCCGGCAGTGCGCGTGCCTCCGAACCGGTCGCAAACATGATGTGTGCCGCCGTAATTTCGGTGGTTTGCCCGTCTCTCTCCACGGCTACGAGGCCCGGACCTGCCCAGCGCCCCCAGCCCTGCATGGTCTCCACTTTGTTCTTGCGAAAAAGAAACTCGATGCCCTTAGCGTGCTTATTGACGATTTTGTCCTTGCGCGCGAGGACGGCCGGCCAGTTGAGCCGGAAATCGGAAACTTCGATGCCGAATTCCTTGGCGTTCTTGAAGGTATCGAAGATCTCGGCATGGTGGAGCAGCACCTTCGTGGGAATGCAACCCACATGCAGGCAAGTGCCCCCCAGAAAGCCGTCTTTCTCGATGACGAGGGTCTTTAATCCCCACTGCGCGGCGCGAATAGCGGTAACGTATCCCCCGGGCCCACTACCTATAATGGCTAGATCGTATTGGGGCAAATCTAACCTCCGCGACTGCTAGTTGGCTGCCCGGACGCCGGAGTACCGAGGCGGGAGCTATGCTGCCCAAGCCCCCTAACATCGAAGTGGGCCATCACGATTCTATCAATCGGCGCTCGCCTCGGGCAACTTTTCGAGGTGCGGCAGGCTTTCGCTCGCTATTTCGCCCAATTACCTCGCCCGCTACTTTCGATCGGACATTGTTAGGCGGCGGCCCCAGCCTTTGGAAGTCACAGCGCAATTCCCGCGACCTCGTCGGCTCTCTGGTTTCACGTCTCGGCACCGACCCCGTAAGTCCCCGCCAGTCCCTCTGCTGAAGCTCAGTCACATTGTTGACAACGCTGGGGGTGGCTCGTAGAATCGGGGTTTTGGAAAACAGCCAGAAAGCCGGTGTGGGTTCGCGGATATGGACAAGAAGCGTCTCGACTACTACAAAAAGAAACTGCAAACCAAGCGGGAAGAGCTTTTGAAAAGCATTGCCCGCACCGAAGAAGAGGGCCGCACGGCTGACGACGATCCTACCGTCGACTTGGCCGATAAGGCCGCCAATTCTTATACCAAGGAATTTCTGTTCGGCCAGACCAATACGGACCGCAGCACCTTGCAAAGAATTGACGACGCCCTGGATCGTATTAAAAAAAGTACCTACGGGGTCTGCGCCCACTGCGAAACCGAACTCCAGCAGAAGCGCCTCGAAGCGGTCCCCTGGGCCAGCCACTGCACGGTCTGCCAGGAAAAACAGGAGCAGGGAATACTTTAATCCCTGGAAACAGTTTCCTTCCTCAACACCCGATTCTTGCATCATGACTCGTTTACGAGTTCGCCTGCGGCGATTGCTTACTGCGCGCCTTTTGAACTAAGCTACCGGACTGTGGCCCGCGCCCTTAAGGCGGTGAGCGCGCATTTACGGGGTGTGGCCGATGCGCTCGCGTCGGTGATCTTCCCTGCGCCGTGCCGGATCTGCGGTGAAACGCTCGATAATGCCTCCCGCATCCCGATTTGTCGCCCCTGCTTGGCCTCATTGGCTCGCATCCTCGGCCCCCTGTGTGAGTGTTGCGGGTGTCCCATGGCCTCACGAGTTCCGATGGAGACCTCGCATACCCCCTTGTGCCACATCTGCCGGCGCGGCCTTTACGATTTCGATTTTGCACGCAGCTATGGGGTCTATTCGCCCGCGATGGCGCGTGCCATCATTCTGCTGAAGTATCACGCGGTTCTGCCACTGGGAGACTGGTTTGCCCGTCGTATCGAAGAGGCCGCGATGTCTCACCCGGAAATGTATGCAGCGGTCGACGTCGTGGTGCCCGTACCGATGCATCGAACCCGCCTGCGAGAGAGGGGTTACAACCAAGCCGACTTAATCGCTCGTCCGCTTGCGAAGCGGCTAGGCCTGCCTCTGCAATCCTGCCTGTTGGTCCGCACCAAACCGCGCCCGGACAAGCTCAGGCTAACAATGCGAGAGCGTTGGCGAACCGTTCGTGGCGCTTACGCTATGCAGGAGGGCGCCCGAGTTGACAAATTGAGGGTTTTGCTGGTAGATGATGTATTGACTACGGGAGCAACGCTGGACGCGTGTTCGCGTGCTCTGCGTAGGGCTGGCGCGGTGCAAGTTGTGGCGTTGACGGTCGCCAGGGCAGTTCCGCGCACCCATGTACCTCTCGTGAGCCCGTCATTGACGGAGCCGGACGAATGAGTTCGGGGCTAGAAGACGGCATAGCACCAGGCCGGGACGCGGTGCTCCCGGCCCCGCACAAGTTTGAAAAGCGACTTCAAACCTCTCCTCCCGCACACCGGAAACCTGCGATCATGCAAGAGCCGGTGCTGGTCCTGAATGCCACCTTTGAACCGATTAACGTCACCGCCGTGCGCCGCGCCATGGTTCTGCTGCTGAAAGGTGTGGCCCAAGCCGAGGAGACCAATCCCGCCGAGGTGCACGCCACTTCGCGCACCATGAAGGTGCCCTCGGTAATCCGGCTGCTAGCCTACCGGCATATTCCGCAACAAACACGCGCACTATCGCGCAAGAATATTTTGCTGCGCGACCGCAACACCTGCCAGTTTTGTGGAGCCGTTTTCCCTGCCGCCGAACTGACCCTCGATCACGTGGTCCCGCGCTCGCGTGGCGGCCGGTCTTCGTGGGAAAACCTGGTGGCCTGCTGCTACCAGTGCAATAACCGCAAGGGTGACCGCACCCCCGAGGAAGCCGGCATCAAGCTGGCGAGACGTCCGCGGCCCTTCACCTTATACACCTCGAGGCAGCTTATGCGTCTGCTGGGTTACCGCGATGAAAAGTGGCGTAAGTATCTATTTTATTAGAATTTAATTGCACGTCGGTGCACCCCCGAAATGCTATTTTTACTCTTTGAGAAACTCCGCAAATTTTTGTAACCATTTTCAGCAAAATGCATCTAAAATGTTAACCACTTCTAGGACACACCCCGGGAAGCAGTGGCGGCTTGGGCCAAAGCTGCTTCCAATTTCTTCTGCGGTTTTTTGCGATGATATTCTCTAGCGGCCTTGCCGTAGAACCACTTTCAGTCCGCGACGCCAACTCTCGCTCACACCCACTCGGCAAATTTCGATTTCAGGATTCAAGTAACGCAGCAGAGCGTCGTTCGCGGGATGAAATTGCAGTGACGGCGCCACCAAAAAAAGCAGCGGCGGTCTAGGGTCGAGAGAAATGCCCGGGAAGTAGCCATAGCGCGGAAATTCTTGCCGCGCTTGATGCCAGCAAACGCGCTGCCAATAATCCACCGCCTGCAGCACGAGGTGAATATCCTCGCTGGCCTTTAATTCCAGCACGGCCAATCGCGCGTCTCGGGTAACGCCCAGCAGGTCCATGACGGCCCGGTCACGGGAAGAAAACGCGGGCACCTGCGCGTATAGAAAGCGCGGGTCGATGCGCGCATCAATTCGAGCGAGATCGGAAATCACCACCGCCTGCAGCCAACGTTCCGGCTGCGCGCGATACCAAGGATGTTTGGTGGCCGCAGCCGCAGGCGAGCGGCGCGATTCCAGTTCGCGAACCAGGCTCTTTAACTCTGACACATTGCCGGGTTCGAGCGGAGTTCGCGGATCGCCAAATCCGAAATAAATGCCTGCCGGCGTCCACCGCGCGAACAATGCGCCGCGAAATCGCAGCGCCACCTCGGCGGTCCCCGGAATCGCTTCGGTCTCAATCGCTCCCGGAGCCAGTTTTCGTATGCGCTCAATAGCCGATGCGGCTTGTGCCAGTACGCCCTCCACATCGCGACGCGGTACCAGCCACGTTTCGAGGTTACCGGTGTCGTGTGCGTCCACCCGGCGTACGCGCCAGTCTGCGCCGTATTCATAGAGTTCCACAAAAGTTGAGGGCGACAGGGCCTGTGCACGGCGCGCTGCGACTCGCGCGGCGCCCTCGGGGAAAAACAGTCGCACTCCGGCCACGGTTCTTCGCTTCGCGGATTTGCGCGCCTGCTCGAGCCACAATAATCCGAAAGTCAGCATGGCATCGCACGTCGCCGCGAATTCCCCGGGAGCCACACCTAAGACCGCCCATCCTTGCGAACCTCCTTCCAGCAGCCCGCGCGTGTAGTTGCCCGACAGCGAATACTTCAGATCGGCCGTCGCCGTAAGTGACGTGATCTTTTCATCGGGAAACTGCTCAGCGAGTAAATGCCGAAAGCGCGCGCGGAATTGTTCGCGCGCAATGCGCAGCGGCGAGCGCTTCACTCCCACCGCAGCGAACTCAAACCGCGAAGGGATTTTGCAGCCAAAGCGCGTTACTTCCAGAATTAGGGCTTCCGGATCGGTGGGGGGCCCGGAAGCCTCGGTTCCTTCGCGCGCGGCCGGTTCGGCTATGCGCAGCACCCGCCGTACCAGGGAAGACTGCTCCGACCACAGGTGTAGAAGCACCACATCGCCTCGCTGGCGGAATTCGTAGCGAAACCGCTCCAGCGAGGCGAGCCAGGCGCCGTCTTCGCGCACTTCCAGGCGCCCCGCCGCGCGAAGCCGCTCCAGCTCTTTTGTGAGCACCGCGGCGAGTTCCATGGCGCCAGATTATACTTGCGCTGGCAAATTATTCCTTGCGCTGCTGGATTATTCCCGGCGCTGAAAAAGGGCAGCGGAGAAACGAGCCACGCGCACGGGCGCGGTTTTTGCAGCTCAGGTCATCGCGCGTTTTCTGCGCGGGACCTGAGGCTTTGTTCATCCGGTTTTCTGAATCTGTTACGGCTCGAGGGCGTGCCGCCGCTCACTGCAGGTCCAGGCCGGTCACATGGACGGTAGGATAGGTTTGGTTCCACTGCGCTGGCATAGTTTCGTAGCTGAGCTGGAAATCCCGGCTGGAATTGGGCGCCAGCGGGTCGGCTGTCGCGCTGAAAAGCCGTTGCGTGTCGCGAAGCACGACCTGGTTAAACAGGTCGTGGAACTCCAGGGTTATTTCAACTTGTCGCACGGCGCGCGGCCCATTGTTCGACACGGTGCCGAAAACGAAAGTCACTTCCTGATTGAGGAAATTCGCCGCTCGCGCCAGCTTGGGATCGGTGAACTGGATGTTCCGCGTGTAAGCCTCCTCGGCAGGCCCCATCGCCAGCGGCTTCACCGCCTCTTTCGCAGGAGCCGGCGAGTAGTGCGCCAGAAGATAGACGCCTCCCAACAGGAGCACGGCCGCGGCGATTCCGATAAGCAGAACCGTCGGTGTGCGGTTGTCGGAATCCTTGTTCGTCAATCCGTCAGTCATTATTCCTCATTTGTTCCGGTCCACTTTCGGGCGCCAAAATAACGTCGCTAATTGCGCTTAGCGCCCCGCGGCCAGCCGCGCGATGAGCGGCCCCGCCGCGCCCGCTTCCCGCATCCGCGTTTGCACCGCAAGGATATCGTAGGGAACACGCCAAAATTCCACGACATCGTGATCGAGATCGGCGATCGCGAACGCCGCGCGCGCATCGCCATCCCGCGGCTGCCCAATCGAGCCGGGGTTAAGCAGGTACCGCGTGCCGCTTTCCAGACGCAGCGCCGCAAAACCTGTCCCCGGCTGCGTCCGCAGATGTATTACCTCGAGCCGCTCCTCGCGGTAGGAAAAGCCTCCTTGAAAGTGCGTGTGGCCAAAAAAAGTTACATCGCTGGGCGACGCCAGCAGGCCGTCCAGAGCCTGCGCTGAAGCAAATACGTACTCATCCTCGTCGCGAACCGCGCCATGGACTAAAGCAAGTCCATCGATTGTGAGCGGGCCCGCGGGCAACGCGGTCAAATATTGAAGACTGTCCGGGCGGAGCTGCCTGCGCGTCCATTCTGCGGCGGCGCGCGCCACGGGATTGAAATCCTCCATGGGCTTCAGTCCGCTGGCGGCTTTGTCATGGTTGCCGCGGATGGCCATGTCCGCCAGGCCGCGCAAGCACTCCACCACCTCATTGGGGTCGGGACCATAGCCGACAAGGTCGCCCAGGCACACGCAGCGCTCCCAGCGCCCCTGGGTGGCAGCTAGCACCGCCGCAAGAGCCGTTGCATTTGCATGCACGTCGCTCAGCACAAGAAATCGCATCGCCCAGCGTGGCGCGGCGTCATCGGAAGGATCCGAAAAAGCCATGCGCCGGCCTAAAGAATGGAATTATAGACGATGATGGGACAGGCTGCCCGGTACATTAGGCACCGTGCACCGCGCTGTGGCCCGCTGTGGGTATTGATTGCCGAAGGCTATTGTAAACGGAACGTGACGTTAACTTTCGTATGCACGGCGATAGGCTGGCCATTAAGCTGTGCCGGCTCATACTTCCAGTTGTGCACCGCTTCCATGGCGGCCTGCTGCAGATCGGCCAAACCCGAAATCACCTTCATCGCCGTGACCTTGCCGCTGGTGTCCACCAAAGCATCGATCACCACTACGCCTTGCAGTCTGGCTCGTAGCGCCATCGGCGGGTAGCTGGCTGGCGGCGCCGAAATTAGCTTGGGCTGCTGAAGCTGCCCGCCGGTGTGCGAGGATCCCCCGGGTGGCACTGGAGCCATGGGTTCATTGGCGCGGCTTGCGCTTACTAGCAAATTATTGTCCGCAAGACTGCCGGTGGCTGCCACAGCCACTAAATCGGGTGGCGGCTCACTTGACACTACGCTAGCCGCCGATCTGGTTACTGGAGCGGCAAGTTTTCCGACCTGAATGCCTGGACGACGTGTCGCGATATCCGCGGACGGAGTAACTTTCGCGGGCTGAATTCCCGCATCGCCGTCGGCACCGGCTGGCCGAACTGACGACGATACCGGCTGGGCCATTACCGGCGATGTCGTCGGCACTACCGTTCCGCTGATAGCTGGGGGCGGGGCCGTAGGTGCGGACGGCTGCCCCGGCGCCGACCGGCTCTGGCGAAATAATACCGCGCCGCCAGCTCCTCCCAGGATCAGAAGCGCAACCGCCGCGCCGGCAATTAAGAGGATCTTCTTCGAGCCGGCTGCCTTTTCATCCGCCCTTCCGCCTAATGGAGTCGAAAGAGCCGACGGTTTGGCCCATTCCTGCACCGTATCTTGGGTCGCCTTCGAGAACGAAAGTTCACCGGTCGAACCAAAAGATGTCCCGGACTTGGCATTGTCACCGGAATCGCCCATCGCGCTTACACCCTGGCGATGCCCCCTCTTAGCGTTTAATTCCGGCGCCGCTTTCGTAACAGAGCTCGAGGCTGCCTCCGGCGTGGCATTCGTTTTCAAACCTGCAATCGTAAGGATTGGCGCAGGCAAACTGGACGTGACATTGGGGGCTTTGACCACCAATGGGGGCACCACCTGCAACTGCGGCTGCTGTATCTGCGCATCTTTTGCAACCGTCATCGCCGCGGTTACCGTGGCCGTCACGGTCGCAGGCGGAGGGGCAATCTTCGGCTCATCCTTGCCGTCAAATGAACTTTCTTCCTCTGACGTTTCTTCCTCGAAGACTGTGGGCAGTTGAGCTGCCGAGGCCTCCAGCCGGTCGGGCGCGCGCGTCGGTCCTGGCACGGAGTTGAGCAGGTCGGTCACTGCCTGGACGGCGGACATCAGCTCCGCCGAGGGCACCGAGATAGGTTCGCGCTTCGCTGGTTCGGCGACGGTCACGTGCACCGGCTGGACCGCATTATTTTCCGGTGGCACGATTCGCGGGATTACTGCGGGCTGCACCGCCAGCTTCAGCAAATCCGAACGGTTTGCGCAGCTCGATTGAAGAGCATCGCCCCAGAAGCTCGGAGCACGCTGCGTGAACTCGAGGTTCACGTAATTTTGTATGCCGGGCTGCGTTTTTACATTGGCTACTCGACAGATCACGTCGTCGCCGCTCTGCTGGTTGGTGAGGACTACCAGCTCTCCCGTCGTCACACTCGCTGAAAGCCGTACCACCGCTCCGGTAGGAAATATAATCACGGTGCGCGTCTCTTCATGCACCGGAGGGAGATTCTTAGTAGCCGCTCCCCTGTTGGATGAATAGCGCGACGCATGAATCGTGACGGCGATCTCGGCGCCCACCGCATCGGTGCGTCGCGCCGAATGCGCAGCATCCACCGAGTTTTCAGGGCCCGGAAGCGTACTCGGCGTTGTTGGTGCGGCTTCATTCGCTGTCGTCGGCATATTCAGCTCCTACAATGCGGCTAAGGGTGCTGTGGTAACCCCAGTTCGATCTGAATGCAGCTTTGGCTTAGTATTGTTTCTGGCGGGGAATCAGCCGGTTATGGTACGAAGGTACTGAAATTAAAGCTCGTATCGAACATGACAACAACAGGGTCGAGGCCCCACCCCTGTTGCTTATGGCTCATCGAGTCAGCATACAGTCGCCATAACTGTAAAATCGATAGCCGCACGCAACTGCATGGCGGTAAGCCGCCAGCACGGATTCGCGGCCCGCAAACGACGCGACCAGCGCCAGCAGGGTCGAGCGCGGCAAATGAAAGTTCGTAAGTAACTGATCCACTACGGCAAATCGGTGTCCTGGACGTATGAAAATCCGCGCCATCCCCGGCCCGGCGAAGACGGTTCCGCTAGGGGCGCCGCTGGCCATCGCTTTCACCGCTGCATCTTCCAGTGTCCGCACTACCGTCGTTCCCACCGCTAGAACGCGGCGCCCCCGGCGCCTCGCGGCGGCCAGGGCCTCGGCTGTCTTTTCGGGGATCTCGTACGCCTCGGCATGAATCCGGTGATCCTCCAGACGTTCCTCCCGCACCGGCTGAAACGTCCCCAGCCCGACCTCAAGCGTGATCTCGCGGATTTCGGCGCCCCGGTTTCGAATCCTATCGACGATAGCCGGCGTGAAATGAAGCCCTGCCGTCGGCGCAGCAACCGCCCCAAGATCCCGTGCAAACACCGTCTGATAGCGCTCGCGGTCGCCCAGATGATCTGGGCGGCGGATGTAAGGAGGCAGCGGCATGTGCCCGGCGCGCTCGATCACCGACATGGCCTCGTCGGTCCCGCAGAAGTTCCCGTAAAAGCATAGTTGCCGCAGGCCGAGTGGGCCTCGTCCGGTTACCTCGGCGCCCAAATCCACGCCTGGCGGCGCCTCAAACGTAAGCCGCTCGCCTACGCGCATTTTTCGGCCGGGCCGCACCAGGGCGTCCCAGGAATTGCCCGCCACACGCCGCAGCAAAAGTACCTCAATGCGCGACCGCAGAAACCCGGCACGGCCCGCCGCATGCCCCAGCCGCTGCGCGTGTACTCCGACCCGGTATCCGAAGAGTCTTGCCGGCAATACGCGCGTGTTGTTGACGACGAGCAGTTCATCGCCTTGCAGCAGGTCAGGCAATTCCTCAAACCGGCTATCCTTGAACGCTCCCGAGGCCCGATCGAGTAAGAGCATTCGCGAGGAATCCCGTTCCGGCAGGGGTTCCTGAGCGATGAGGTCTACCGGAAGCTCGTAATCGAGGTCGGACATTAGCACCGGTAAATAGTATCCAAAACGGTGAGCGTGCCCAAGTCTTGATCAACGCCCGGGGCTGGGCAATACCAGCGCAGGCTCTAATATACTTGACACGCTAAGGCGCATATAATATGCTGTAGTTGCAGTCACCATACCGAACATTTGAGGAGTTTTCTCATGAACACCATTTCCCGCTGGACCCCCTACCGAGGACTCAACTCTTTGCAGGAACAAGTCAATCGTTTGTTTGACGATACCTTCGGTTCCAATCGCGCTGCGCAATCCGACTTGGCCACTTGGGCGCCAGCCGTGGATATGTTTGAGACCGAAAACGAGCTCGTCGTGAAAGCCGATCTCCCGGACATGACCGAGAAAGATATTGATGTCCGCGTCGAAAACAACACACTCACCGTTCGCGGTGAACGCAAATTCGAGCAACAGGCAACTGAAGATAACTATCTGCGTATCGAGCGGGCCTACGGCGCCTTCACGCGCAGCTTTTCGCTCCCCAACACGGTCAATCCCGAGGCGATTCGCGCCGAATACCGCAATGGCGTCTTGACGGTGCGTATGGCCAAGCGCGAAGAGTCCAAGCCCAAGCAAATTAAGATCGGTGTCTCGTCCGACGGAAAATAGGTTCATAGTGGTGGCTGATTCCGGGGGCCCGCGCGTTCGGGCCCCATCTCATTTCGTTTGAAGTCACGTCTTCGCGAATTAATTCGGGAGAAGTGAAGTAATGCTCCGGTTCGACAAATTGACGGTGAAGGCTCAGGAGGCTCTGCAGGCCGCGCAGGATATCGCCCAGACCAACGATCAGCAGCAGCTCGAGCCTTTGCACCTCCTGGCCGCGCTCGTCGCCCAACGCGATGGCATTGTCGCCCCGTTGCTCAATCGCATTGGCGTGCGCCCCGAAACCCTGTCGGCGGAAATCACCGCGCAACTGGCCCGCTTTCCGAAAGTCACCGGCGTATCCCGCCAGCATTTGAGCGAAGCGACCAATCAAGTCTTGGAAAGCGCCTTTGTCGAGGCCGAAAAATTTAAGGACGAATATGTCTCGGCCGAGCACATCCTCCTGGCCATCGCCGCGCGCGAATCGGATCCGGCCGGCCAATTGCTCCGCCGGCATGGCGCTACCCGGGAAGCGATCCTCCAGGCCCTCACCGCCGTGCGCGGCAGTCACCGCGTCACCTCACCCACGCCCGAATCCACCTTTCGCGCCCTCGAGCAATACGCGCGCGATCTCACCGAGGAGGCTCGCAGGGGCAAACTCGATCCGGTGATCGGCCGCGACGTGGAAATTCGCCGCGTAATGCAAATCCTCGCGCGACGCACCAAGAATAATCCCGTGCTGATCGGCGAGCCCGGCGTGGGCAAGACCGCCGTGGTCGAAGGTCTGGCCCAGCGCATTATCGCCGGCGACGTGCCCGAAGTCCTCAAGCCTAAGCGCATCGTCGCGCTCGATCTGGCCGCTTTAGTTGCCGGCACTAAGTATCGCGGGGAATTCGAGGATCGCTTGAAAGCCCTGCTGAAGGAGATCACCGAAGCGGCGGGCCAGATCATCCTGTTCATCGATGAATTGCACACGCTGGTCGGCGCTGGCGCGGCGGAAGGCTCGATGGACGCCTCGAACATGCTGAAACCCGCTCTCGCCCGCGGCGAATTGCGCGCCATCGGCGCCACCACGCTCAACGAATATCGCAAGTACATCGAAAAGGACCCGGCGCTCGAGCGCCGCTTCCAGCCGGTCCTGATCAGCGAGCCCTCCGTCGAAGACACCATCGCGATCTTGCGGGGTCTGAAGGATCGTTACGAACTGCATCACGGAGTGCGCATCAAGGACGCCGCCATCATTGCTGCAGCCACCCTCTCGCACCGTTACATCAGCGACCGCTTCCTCCCCGATAAGGCCATTGACCTGGTCGATGAGGCGGCCGCGGCCCTGCGCATGCAGCTCGATTCGCTGCCCGTCGAAATCGACGAGATTGAGCGCCGCATCGTCCAACTGGAAATTGAGCGTCAGGCCATGATCAAGGAAACTGACGCGCACTCGCGCGAGCGCCTCGCGCAACTTGACGCGGAGCTTGCAGAACATCGCGAGGAATCGAATGCCCGCAAGGCCCGTTGGCAGGTAGAAAAGCAGGCGATTGCCGATATCCGTAAGCGTAAAACCGAAATCGACGATCTCAAGGCCGAAGAGCAGCGCTTCGAGCGCGCCGGTGAGTTGGCGCGCGTCGCTGAAATTCGCTACGGCAAGCTGGCCGCCGCCGAGCACGAACTCCAGCAGGCTCAGGAACGCCTGGAAGATCTGCAAAAAAATGGCCGCATGCTCAAGGAAGAAGTCGACGAAGAAGACATCGCCGCCCTGGTGAGCAAATGGACGGGCATCCCCGTGGGCCGTTTGCTCGAGGCCGAAACGCAAAAGCTCGTCAAAATGGAAGACCGGCTGCGGCAGCGCGTGGTCGGGCAGGAAGATGCCCTCAGGCGCGTCGCAAACGCGATTCGGCGCAATCGCGCGGGCCTTTCTGATCCGAACCGCCCTATCGGATCCTTTATCTTTATGGGTCCCACCGGCGTCGGCAAAACCGAGCTGGCCCGCGCCCTCGCGGAATTTCTGTTCGACGATGAGCGCGCAATTATCCGCCTGGATATGTCCGAATACATGGAAAAGCATTCCGTTTCGCGCATGATCGGCGCGCCTCCCGGCTATGTGGGTTACGAGGAGGGCGGCCAGCTCACCGAACAAATCCGCCGCCGTCCTTATTCCGTCGTGCTGTTCGATGAAATCGAAAAGGCCCATCCCGACGTGTTCAACGTCCTGTTACAAATTCTCGAGGACGGCCGTCTAACCGATGGTAAGGGCCGCAAGGTCGACTTCCGCAACGCCGTGCTTATTATGACCAGCAATGTGGGCTCGGCCGCCTTGTTCGAGCTTTCCAGCGCCGATCCCGAACGCGCCCGCAAAGAAGCGCAGGAGGCTTTGCGCGCGGTTTTCCGGCCGGAATTTCTGAACCGCATCGACGATATCGTGCTCTTCAACCCGCTCGGCCGCGAGCAGCTCGAAAAAATCGTGGATCTGCAAATCGCTTCGGTCGTGAAACTTCTGGCCGGCCGTGAGATTCAGATCGAGCTTACCCCGGCGGCGCGTTCGCATATCCTCGCCGAGGGCTTTGATCCCGCTTATGGGGCCCGGCCGCTGCGGCGTACCGTACAGCGACTCGTGCAGGATCCGCTGGCCAGTGAGATTCTCGAAGGCCGCGTGAAGGCCGGGGATCATATTCGAGTGGACGTCGACCCCGCCACCCAGCAAATGAAGTTCGTACGCGTAGGAGGAAAGTCGGCGGAGGAAAGACCGCCGAATTTTGAAGCCGCGGCTTCGGTCGCCGGCGCGCCGAGGCGCAAGAAGGCGTGAGGAAAACTCGCCCTGGCGATGGCTCACTCCTAGTTAAATTTTCTATAGACCCAATCGCGAACGCACGCAGAAAAGGGACTTTATGAGAACTCTTAAAACCGGACTGCTCCTGATAGGATTAACGCTCCTTCTCGTCCTGGGAGGCCGCGCCTTGGCCGGCCCGCAAGGCATGACTTTTGGATTAGTGCTGGCTGTCGCTATGAACGGCTTTGCCTATTTTTTCTCGGATAAGATCGCGCTGAAATCGAGCGGTGCTCAGCCGGTAACGCGCGAGCAAGCCCCACGCCTCTACGCCGTCATGGAGCGTCTGGCGGCCAAGGGCAACTTACCGATGCCCAAGCTGTACGTCATCCCGCAGGCGGCGCCCAACGCTTTTGCCACCGGTCGCAATCCCTCGCACGCTTCGGTGGCCGCCACGCAGGGATTGCTCGAGTTGATGACTGACGACGAACTCGAGGGCGTGATCGCCCACGAACTTTCGCACGTCCGCAATTACGACATACTTACCACTTCGATCGCCGCCACGCTTGCCGGCGCCATAACTTGGATCGCCAGCATGGCCCGTTGGGGGCTTATTTTCGGCGGCATGGGTGGCCGCGACGAGCGCCGCGGCGGTGGCATCGGCACTTTGCTTATGGTCCTGGTGGCGCCCGTAGCGGCCATGATTATCCAGCTGGGGATCTCCCGGCAGCGTGAGTATGCCGCCGATGCCGCAGGCGCGCGCCTCGTAGGCCAGCCCTACGGGCTTATCAGTGCCCTTGAGAAACTCGGCGCCTACAACAAGCGCATCCCCATGGACAATGTTTCTCCTGCTTCCGCCCCGCTCTACATTGTGATGCCGTTGAGCGCGGGATCCATGCTTGGGGGTCTGTTCACCACGCATCCGCCCTTGAGCGAACGCATTGAGGCCCTGCGCCAGATGACCATCACTCGTTAATCCCTCAGCGGGGACGGGAATAGGCGAATCCTGTCAGTGCTCTATCTCCACAGTTCTCGGTAGCATAAATGGCGGCGGCACGCAAAATGTTCCCGATCCTGCATAGCCCGTGTCGATTTCCATAGCCTTGGTCGAGTTTCAAGCTTATTAGAATCAATGTGATACACATTCCCAGCCCACCGCATTTTAATGGGCCCGTGATTGCTCCTTAGTCTCCGAGGCTTTCCCATGACCTGTAAATCCACCATACGCATGATCTGTGAATATCTAGAGGGGCGACTCTCGTCACCGGTGGCGGCGACGATGCGCGCCCACCTCGAGGAGTGCACTGATTGCCGGCTCGTGCTTGAGGCGGCGCAGCGCACCCTTGAAGTGTATTTTGATGGCCAGCCGCCTGTCGCACACACTGTTCGCGTGGGTTAAATCGAAGCCCATGTATCAGCTTTTGAGCTGGCTCCCTCCGTTTCCGAGCATCCCCGGAAGTTCTGAGCGAAACGCCGATCCACAAAGCTTTGATCTGCCCCATCGCTAATGCCTCTCGCTTATCTCTCTCCTCTAATGAATATCACGTGCTCAAACGGGAAACCGTCCTCCTTTTAGCCTGGTCTTTCGCGCTCCAGGGATCTCAGCAGGGTCCCAGCTCTCTGCCCCGTTGCCATGATGGACAATAGAGGGCCTTTTGTGCCAGAGTACCGCAAGCCACGGGAAGGTGTGGTTCCCGGGCACTGACATTCGCTAGCTGAGGAGCCTACAGTTATGAGAAAGAGTTTTCTGGCGGTGTTCGCGGGTCTCTTGTTCGCAGGCGCGCTGAGTTTCCTCGCGGCTGCCGATGCAAAGACCGGAACCTGGAAGGGCATCGTAACCGATCAGATGTGCGCACAGAAGGGTGTGAAGCTCGATGACGCTGACTGCGCCGCAAAGTGCGTAGGCATGGGCAGCAAATACGCCTTGTATGACGCCAGCACTAAGAAAGTCTACGTGCTTAATCCACAGGACCAGGCGGCCAAGCACGCTGGCCATACCGTAACCGTTAAGGGCAGCATGGACGGCGATACCATTACTGCGCAATCGATCACGATGCCTGCGGCTAAGAAGGACTGAACGTAAACCAAGCAAAGCTTCTTTCTACCAAGCAGCTGCGGGAAGCCGGCGGGCAGGGCCTTAGGGCTCTGCCCGTTTTTGCTTTCCGGCATTTTCCATCAATTCGTTTTGCGTGGAACCTGCCTGCCCGCTTCTCATACTATGGGTGGCGTCTCCTGTGACCATCCAGGCCATTTTCGCGGATCGCGCGTTCACCCCGGCTCAAGCGATTGCAGACGCCGTTATTCTCCTGGACGGCGAAAAAATCGCCGCAATTGGCCCGCGCCACGCAACCTCCGTACCTGAGGATGCGCTTTGCTGCGAGGCACGCGGTCTTACGATCGTCCCGGGTTTCATCGACGTTCACATTCACGGTGCTGGCGGCCGTGACGTGATGGAAGGGACGCACGAAGCTCTGCAAATTATTGCTGCTACCGCCGCTTCGCGCGGCACCACCTCTCTGGTCGCCACTACGATCACGGCGAGCGAAGAACGCACTTTGCGCGCCGCAGGCGCCATCTCCACTTGGATTCGCTCCGGCCCTGCTCGTGCTCCTAGTGGCGCCGCCGGCGACCCCAGCAGAGAAATTCGTCCCCCAATTCCTAGTGAAGTTCGCGCCGAAATTCTCGGCATCCACTTCGAAGGTCCTTTCATCAGCGCCGCGCGCCGCGGGGTGCATCCGCTCGAGTGGATCACGCCCCCTTCGATTCCTCTGCTCCGCGATCTTCTTGCCGCCGCCCAGGGAACCGCCCGCATTCTTACGCTTGCGCCTGAATTGCCCGGCGCGCTCGATCTCGTCCACGCCGCACGCAATGCCGGGCTCATCGTGTCGTTGGGACATACCGACGCCACTTATGCCCAGGCGATGGCCGCCATTGATCTGGGCGCACGGCACGCGACGCATGTTTTTAACGCTATGCGGCCCTTCGCGCACCGCGAAACGGGAGTCTTGGGCGCGGCGCTCACTTCCTCACTGGTCTCTTGCGAACTGATTGCCGACGGCGTGCACGTCGATCCTGCCGCGATACGCCTGCTAATTGCCGCGAAGGGCACGCGCGGCATTATTCTGGTCAGCGACGCCACGGGCGCCACCGGCATGCCGGACGGCCGCTATAGCCTGGGGTCCTTCGAGGTAAACGTCGTCGGGGGCGTCTCTCGCGATTCGGCGGGAAATCTTGCGGGCAGCACGCTCACGCTCGACCGCGCCCTGCGCAATCTGCATGCCCTCGGCGTACCCCTGCCCGAGGTGCTCGCGATGCTCACCGCCAACCCCGCGCGCGCGCTCGGCTTGGACGGTCGCAAAGGCGCGCTAGTTCCCGGCGCCGACGCCGATCTGGTTTTTCTCGATGAGCGGCTGGAAGTCGCGGGCGTAATGACGCGCGGCGTCGGCTGGCCTAACGCTGGCCATTCGGCGGTAGATTAAGCTCGGTTGCGAGCTGCTTCGGATCGAAGGGGCTGCATGCGAAATAGCGGTCGCCGTATTGAATCGTGGGCACCTTGCGGCGCCCGTCATTCACGCGCAGAACAATTTCCTCTGCGTCTAAATCTTCGTCGATATCGATCTCTTCATACGCGATCCCGCGTGCGCGAAGAAACTCCTTCGCGCTTCGGCAATCGCCGCACCAGGAGGTCGTGTACAAACGGATGGTGTCCTTCGAGGCAATCCACCGGTCCATTAGTGCGTGCCGCGGCTTCCCTCGCCTGAAGCTGCGCCGCCATGCGCGGCCACCTCCAGCCGCGTTTTCGCGCTGGCCACCGATTTCAGCACCGCGTCCCAGTCCGTCCCGGGATCCGACGCGCTATTCGCGAGCTTGTTTTCCGCTTCGGCCAGCGCCGCGCGCGCTTGCTCCACATTAATGTCTCCCGAGCGCTCCGCGGCATCCGCCAGCACAATCACGCGGCCCGGCAGTACCTCGGCAACTCCACCGATGATCGCCAGGTACACCGTTTGACCCTCTTTCCGGTAGCTCATCGCCCCGATCCCCAGTTCGGTCAGCAGCGGCGTGTGGCCCGGCAGAATGCCCAAATACCCCGCGAGTCCCGGCAGTTGTATCTCGGCCACGGGCTCGCGAGCGATTTCCCGCTCGCGTGTGACCACCTCGAGCATCAGTGCGTCCGGTAATTTCTCGTCAGCCATTATTGGTGCTCTCGCGCGGTGAACGCCGCGTTCTTACGCGGCGGTCGACATTTTCTCGGCTTTCTCGCGCACTTCTGCGATCGTGCCCACCATGTAAAACGCCTGCTCTGGGACATCGTCATGCTTGCCCTGCACGATCTCCTGGAACCCGCGAATGGTGTCTTCGATTTTCACGTACTTGCCTTCGAGGCCGGTGAATTGCGCCGCCACGAACATCGGCTGCGACATGAACTTCTCTACTTTGCGGGCCCGCGCAACAGTCTGCCGGTCTTCGTCGGAAAGCTCCTCGATGCCCAGAATGGCGATGATGTCCTGCAAATCCTTGTACCGCTGCAGCACCCCCTTCACCGCCCGCGCCACGTCGTAATGCTCCTGTCCCACGATACGCGCATCCAAAATGCGCGAAAAGCTCGCCAGCGGATCGACCGCGGGATAAATTCCGCGCTCCACGATCTGCCGGCTCAGGTTGGTGGTGGCATCCAGGTGTGCGAATGTCGCCGCCGGCGCGGGATCGGTGTAGTCGTCCGCGGGCACGTAAATTGCTTGCACCGAAGTTACCGATCCGTTCTTGGTCGAGGTGATCCGCTCCTGCAGTTCCCCGATTTCCGTGTTCAGGTTGGGCTGGTATCCCACGGCCGAAGGCATGCGGCCCAGCAACGCCGAAACTTCCGAGCCCGCTTGCACGAAACGGAAAATGTTGTCGATGAACAGAAGTACGTCCAGCCCCTCTTCGTCGCGAAAATATTCGGCCACTGTCAGCCCGGTTAGTCCCACGCGCAACCGCGCGCCGGGCGGCTCGGTCATCTGGCCGTAGATCAGCGCCGCCCGCGACTTTTCCGAGTCGCCCGCCACCACCACGCCCGATTCCTGCATTTCGAGCCAGAGGTCGTTGCCCTCGCGCGTGCGCTCCCCTACCCCCGCAAACACCGAAACGCCGCCGTGCTTCATGGCCACGTTGTGGATGAGTTCCTGAATCAGCACCGTCTTTCCCACTCCCGCGCCGCCGAACAAGCCGATCTTTCCGCCCTTCAGGTACGGCTCCATCAAGTCGACCACCTTGATTCCGGTCTCGAACATCTCGAGCGTCGTCGACTGATCCTCGAGCGACGGCGCTGCGCGGTGAATCGGATACCGTTTCTCCGCATGCACTTCGCCCAGGTTGTCGACGGGCTGCCCCAGCACGTTTAGTACGCGACCCAGCGTCGCACGTCCCACCGGCACGGTAATCGGGCCGCCGGTGTCGATGGCCTTCATGCCGCGCACCATCCCTTCGGTCGGTTGCATGGCCACGGCCCGAACGCGCCCTTCGCCTAGGTGCTGCTGCACCTCGGCGATCACGTCAATCGGCGTGGGCACGTCGAAGCCCTCGCTCACGATCCGCACGGCGTTGTAGATTTCCGGCAAGTGGTGCTCTTCGAAAAGCACGTCCACCACCGGGCCGATCACCTGCACCACCCGCCCTATGGTGTGTCCACTTCCATGTTCATTCTCGGGCATCACTTGCTCCTTGGCGCTGGCCCCTTCGCGCCCCCTTCAAGTTTGGACCTAAATACACATCTGCAGCGCTGAATTTTTGGCGTGCGCGTTTATCAGCCGGCCGACGCCGCGCCGCTCACCACCTCGATGATTTCCTTGGTGATTGCTGCCTGGCGGACTTTATTCATGTATAGGGTGAGTTGATCGATCAAATCTCCTGCATTATTGGTTGCCGAATCCATCGCCGTCATGCGCGCCGCGTGCTCCGACGCCGCCGATTCCGCCAGCGCCCGAAAGACTTGCACTTCCAGGTAGCGCGGCAGCAGCCGTCCAAAAATTTCCGCCGGCGGCTGCTCGTAAATATAATCGAGAGGCGCTTGCCCCTCCGGTGTCTCGGCGTCGGGAGATTTGCCGCCCGCCGCCTTGTCCGGGGGCAGCTGTGCGCTCGCCGCTACCGCTTCCGGTTCGATCGGCAGCAGCTTATCGACCGTCAGAGTTTGCGCCAACACGGATTTGAACTCGTTGAAGATGATGTACACCGCGTCCACTTCACCCGATTCGTAAATGGCGCTCACCCGCTGCGCGATTTCGGCGGCGCTGGCCGCGTCGGCCTTCGTGGTGATATCCACGTATTCGGCCAGAACTTTCCACGGCTGCTTGCGCATCGCGTCGCGGCTCTTGCGCCCCAGTGAAATGATTTCCACTTCCTGTTGCGGTCGCCCCCGCAAAAATTCGATCGTGCGCCGTATGACGTTGGCATTGAAGGCGCCCGCCAGTCCGCGCTCGCCGCTGACCACCAGCACCAGCACTTTTTTCTCGGGCCGCCGCTGCAGCAGCGGATGCGCGGTCTCCGGAACGCGCACCACCGCCGAGTGCAACACGCGGGCCAGCGCCCGCGTGTAGGGGCGCGCCGCAAACGCTTTCTCCTGCGCCCGCCGCAACCGGGCCGCGGCCACGAACTTCATGGCGCGCGTGATCTGCTGCGTATTCTTTACCGAGCGAATGCGCCGCTTAAGATCGAGTTGAGTCGGCATCGGATTCGGTCAACATCAGTTGGGTCAACATGTCTGCTAGCTGCTGCAAATCCTTCGGCGCCCCGGCGCCAGCACGCCGCGCGCAGCATAGGTAAAAGCCGCGGCTATTACTTGGCCGCAGGCGCCGCGGCGGCCGGTATGGGCGATGGTGCAGGTGGTGCAGGTGGCGCGGCGGCCCGTGCCGGCGGCGCTTCTTTCGCAAATCGCTCCTTGAATTCCGTGAGCAGTTGCTTCAGCTCGTTGCGGATTTCATCATCGAGCGCCTTTTTCGTCGCGATCTTCGCCAACAACGATCCGCTATGCGCTTCGGCAAATGCCAGCAGATCGTGCTCGAACCGCCCGACATCGTTCACCGGCACGTCATCGAGATACCCATTGCTGCCCGCGAATATCACCAGCACCTGCTTCTCCACCGGCATCGGCACGAACTGGTCCTGCTTCAGCACCTGCACCAGCCGCTGGCCGCGCGCCAGTTGCGCTTGCGTCGCCTTATCCAGTTCAGAGCCGAACTGCGAAAACGCCGCGAGTTCGCGATACTGCGCCAGATCAAGCCGCAGCGTCCCCGAAACCTGCCGCATCGCCTTGATTTGCGCGTTGCCCCCGACGCGGCTTACCGACAGCCCCACGTTGATCGCCGGGCGTATGCCGCTGTTGAACAGATCCGCCTCCAGATAAATCTGCCCGTCGGTAATGGAAATCACGTTGGTGGGAATGTAGGCCGAAACGTCGCCGGCTTGCGTTTCAATCACCGGCAGCGCCGTAAGCGATCCGCCCCCCAGCTCGTCATTCAATTTCGCTGCCCGCTCCAGCAGCCGCGAGTGCAGATAAAACACGTCGCCGGGAAACGCTTCGCGCCCCGGCGGCCTCCGCAGCAGCAGCGAAATTTCGCGGTACGCCTGCGCATGCTTCGAGAGGTCGTCGTAGAAGCACACCGCATGCCGGCTGGAATCGCGAAAAAATTCACCGATGGCGCAAGCCGCATACGGCGCGATGTATTGCATCGTAGCGGGCTCGGTGGCCGAGGCCACCACCACGATGGTGTAATCCATCGCTCCCGCGTCGGTCAGAATCTTCACCACCTGCGCGATTGTCGAGCGTTTCTGCCCGATCGCGCAGTAGATGCAGATCATGTCTCCGCCCTTCTGGTTGATGATCGTGTCCAGAATGATGGCGGTCTTCCCGGTCTGCCGGTCGCCGATGATCAGCTCGCGCTGCCCGCGGCCAATCGGGATCATTGAATCAATCGCCTTGATGCCCGTCTGCAGCGGTTCCCGCACCGGCTGCCGATCCACCACTCCGGGGGCAATCCGCTCGATAGGGATGCGCTGGTCGGTAACAATCGGGCCTTTCCCGTCAAGCGCCACGCCTAACGGATTTACGACGCGCCCCACCAGCGCGTCCCCCACTGGCGCGGACATGATCGCCCGCGACCGCTTGACGGTGTCGCCCTCCTGAATCAAGGTGTATTCGCCCAACAGCACCGTGCCCACCTGGTCTTCTTCGAGGTTCAGCGCAATGCCCACTACCTCGTGCGGAAATTCGAGCATCTCCCCGGCCATCACTTTTTCTAACCCATGCACGCGCGCGATGCCGTCCCCCACCGAAATCACTGTGCCCACTTCTTCCACCGCCACCGATTGATCGTAGTTGGCGATCTGCTCGCGCAGAATCTTCGTTATTTCGTCCGCTTTTATCGCTGCCATGCCCTGTGCTCCTATTCGGAAGCCAGCCGCGCGCGCAGCCGTTCGAGCTGCATGCGCACGGAGCCGTCATAAATGGTCGAACCCATGCGCACCATCGTGCCCCCGATCAGCCCCTCATCGAGGTGATACTGCGCTTCCACGCGCCGCCCGGAGATATGCTCGAGCGCAGCGCCCAATTGCCCCTTCTCTGCATCGTCTAGCGGCCGCGCCGAAGTGACGCTCGCGCGCGTGATTCCCTGCCGTTCGTCGAGCCGGGCATCAAAAGCCCGCTGGATTTCCGGCAGCAGCGCCATCCGCTCCCGGTCCAACACCACGAAAAGAAAATTGCGCAGCGTCTGGCTCGCGCCCATCCGCTCTACCAGCGCGCGTATCACCGCGTGCTTGCTCTCTCGCGGCACCGCCGGGCTGCCCAGCAAAACGCCCAGGTCCGGCGACTCGCGCAGCATCTCCATGAAATCTCCAAGTTGCCGCGCGATCTCCTCGGCGGCGTTTTGGGAGAGCGCCACGTCCGCCAGCGCATCCGCGTAATGGTCCGCCGAGGTGCTCATGAAGCCCTTTTCTCGAGTTCGCCGACAAACGCGCGAAACAGCGCCGCATCCGTCGCCGGGTCTATCCGTCCGCGCATGATTTCCGCCGCGCGTTCAGTCGCGAGGCGCGCCGCAATGGCGCGCAGTTCCTGCTTGCCCGCGCGCTCGCTCGCGACAATTTCCGCGCGGGCCGCGTTATGAATCCTTTCCGCTTCCAGTCGCGTCAGCTCGCGCAGGCGCTCGGCCTCGGCAGCCGACTCCCGCACCGCCACTCGGCGCAACTCCTGAATCTCCAGATTCAGCGACGCCACCCGCTCGTCCACCTCGCGCAGTTCCTGCTCCGAAGCTGCGCGCATCTCCGCCGCCTCGCGAATCGACTTCGAAATTCCCTCTGCATGGCTGCGGAAATAGGGCGCGCCGAACTTGCCGATCAGGTAAGCGATCCCGCCCATCACCAGCAGGAAATTCAACCAGCGGAAAATCGTGCCTACCGGCGTATCCGCCGGGTCGGGAGCGGCTTCCTCCGCCGCCAGCAGCGGCCCGGCCACCAGCAGCATCACCGCCACCGAGGACGCCAGCGTGCCTGCTGTCGCAAATATCCCGCTGCGCCGCGCCGCCGCCGCGTTCGCGCTGGCGTTAACGCTTCGAAGCCTCATCCTTCGCAGGCCCGGTGCCCGCCAATCCATCATCGGGCCTCGCCCGCCGGGCTCGGCTGGCGCTCGAAAATCGCGCGCACGATCTGTTCCGCAAGCTGGTTGCCCGAAGCCGCCAGTTCCCCGCGCGCCGCTTCGATTTCTGCTGCGATCCTCATTTTGGCCGCATGGATTTCTTCATTGGCGTGGCTGCGCGCTTTTTGAATGGACGCGCTGCGCTCGTCCAGCGCCTTGCGTCGGGCCGCTTCCTGCTCCCCGAAAATCTCCGCGCGCGTCTTGCGCAGCGTTTCCTGATACGTCTTGGTTTTTTCCCGTGCCGCCGCCCGTACCGATTCGGCATAGTGCCGCGCGCCCTCAATCCTCGCGTGCCGCTCCGCCATTACCCCCGTAATCGGTCCGAAAAAACTCCAGCGCAGAAAAAAATAAAAAATTAAAACGATTACGGCCGTGGGCACCGCTGCCAGAAACAGCTCACCGAGCTGATGCAAAATCTCCATGAGTCGTGGACGATCGCTTCAGGCTACCCGACGGCGCGGCCTCTGTGGGACCCGCGTTGAACACACTCCCGGCAGGCACACCCTGCCAACCCGAAAGGGTGCTGAACAAGAACAAAATTTATAGCATCCGGGGTGCTTTCCGTCAACGCCCACGCGCTCCTCACGCACTTTTTACGTCAACCGAAAATGGGCTTGCTAGAATGAATCCGCGCATTCCTCAAGGAGTTCCCAATGCCAAGCTTTCCTGGGGTGGACTTCCTCGATTTCGATTCCTTGCTCAGCGACGAAGATCGCCTCGTCCGCAAGACCGCACGCCAATTCGTCGATGACGAAGTCTTGCCCATCATCGAGCGGCACAATCGCGAAGCTACCTTTCCCATGCAGTTGCTGCCGAAACTCGCCGCCCTGGGATTTTTCGGCGCCAATCTTTCCGGGTATGGTTGTCCCGGAATGTCCAATATCGCCTATGGCCAGGTGATGCAGGAGCTCGAGCGCGGCGATTCCGCTTTGCGCAGTTTCGTCTCCGTGCAAAGCGCGCTGGTAATGTATCCCATCCACGAATTCGGCGCCCCCGCCCAAAAAGAAAAATGGCTGCGGCGACTGCAAAGCGGCCAGGCCATCGGGTGTTTCGGCCTTACCGAGCCGCAATTCGGTTCCAATCCCGGCGGCATGCTCACGCGCGCGGTGCGCCGCGCCGGCCACTACATTCTAAATGGCGAAAAAATGTGGATTACCAATGGCTCGATCGCCGATGTCGCCGTCATCTGGGCCAAGGACGAAGACGACCGCGTCTGCGGCTTCCTGGTCGAGAAAGGCGCTTCGGGATTCAAATCCTCGGATATTCACGGCAAATGGTCGCTGCGCGCGTCGGTAACTTCCTCTCTCTCTCTCACCGATTGCGAAATTCCCGAGGAAAATGCCCTCCCCGGGGCCGTGGGCTTGCGCGCTGCGCTTTCCTGCCTGACTCAAGCGCGCTACGGCATCGGCTGGGGCGCTATCGGCGCCGCCATGGCTTGCTATCACACCGCGCTCGAGTACGCCAAAACGCGGCGGCAATTCCAAAACAAGCCTATCGCCGCCCACCAACTCGTCCAGGACAAGCTCGTATGGATGATCACTGAAATCAGCAAGGCACAGTTGCTCGCCCTCCACGTCGGCCGATTGAAGGACCAGAACCGCGCCGAGCCCGCGCACATCTCCATGCTGAAAATGAATAATGTCTGGATGGCGCTCGAAACCGCCCGCAAGGCTCGCGACATCCTGGGCGCGAACGGCATCGTCGACGACTACTGCATCATGCGCCACATGAACAACCTCGAATCGGTCTCCACCTACGAGGGCACGCACGACATCCATCGTCTGGCCATCGGCGAGCGCATCACCGGCATCCCCGCATACGTTTAAGGGTAAGAGCCCCGTAGCGGCGTTCTGTGTCGCGACCCGAGGCCTGGTGTCAAGCCACCCGATACCTCGGGCCTTTTTGCAAAATTAACAGAAGGCCACAGAGTATTAACCTGCACGTCTCATCGAGGCCCCGCTTCTTGTCTGCGTTCCCATACATCCGCAGTCCATTCTCCGAAGGCGACGTGCATCGGCGTTATGGGTCCCACCAGCTGGTAGCGGGATCTGAGATAGTCGCCAAAAGCCCGGTCGAAATCTATCCCGAATAGAGGCACCCCGTATTCAGCGAAGGAGCGGTTCGACCACAGAATGTATCGGACCGGTAGCCTGTCGATCTCGTGTATTACTTCGTCCGTCATTTTTCCTGGCGCCAAAACTCCGGGCGTGAATGCAAAGATTCTTGTTGGGCAGTAGGTGCCGGAAAGGAAATACAAGCTGGTATCCTCGGGAACAGAAAGAACAGATTCGCCCTGCGCAGCCTTTTGCTGCATGAACGCGATCGCTGCCTGGTAATTTTCCGCCATGGATTTCGAGACACGGATCGTACCGCGTTCAGTGGTGAGCGGCACCAAGTCTTTTCGCCAAGGAACCCGGCTCACAAGCACAAATGCCATCATCAGACAAGCGAAGCAGAGCAACCACTCTGCTTGTATTATAAAACGGTGCGAGCGGCCAGACCGAGGAATGACAACACGTGCGAGCAAGAGGAAGCAGAGGGTTACGGGCGCATTGTAGTAAATCGAGTAACCGACTGCGTCCATCCGAAACAAGCTTCGAAAAGCAAACAGGCTTGAAAAACTCAGCAGTATAGCGAAAGTCCGGACCTGATCGGCCTGTCCTCGCCGCCAGAAATACCACCAAGCGGCAACTGCAGCAATGCCTACCATGAAAACCATATCTCGAGGAAAAAAGACTCCGCGGAACAGTCCGTTCACCTGCCAAGGTAGCACTTTCACGATGCCGGCAAAGGCGGCTATGACGAGAGCTGCTCCCCAAAATATCGAGCGTCCGTCGGATCGCCAACCGGCCAAGGCACGCCTTAACAACAGCATCACTCCCGAAAAAAAAGACGTAAGAAAAATGGCCAACGAAACGGCGCCGAATGATAACGAGAAACCCGTTTGTCTGAGCCAAAAACTGCCATAGGTTTTCATGAAGTAGGACGTGGGCCAGCTCATGATGTTTTCCTGGGTGATGAAGCCGATCCCCGCTATCGACACCATCCAGATTACGACCAGGACACACGCTGCTACTCCAGGTGCAATCGTCAGCAGGTCTTTCAAGATACCTTTCCAGGACCGTTGTTGAAAAATACGCAGTGCGATCAACAGCATAAGTGTGAGATAGCAGAGTGTCCCAATCTCTGGTTTAAATAAAAATGCAGCCGCTGCAGCGCTTCCGCCGCCGAATATCCAGATCCAGCTCGATGAAGTTGATGCCCGAATGATGAACCAGAGAAACAGGCAGGCACTCAGGCAACCGTATACGGATGCGAAGGCGTACGGCAGAGCGAAATTGAAGATTCCCCGTTGAAAAGCTTGCACCAATACAATGGCCGCGGCAGCCCAGCCAGCCACCCAGGATGATAATCGCATTCCAATCAAATAAATCAGCAACGCGCAGGCCAATGCGGAAAGCGATCCGGCCCAGTAGAGAACATTCAGATGCAACCCGAACATGCGGAAGAGATAGCTATTGAAATAAGGAGCGGCGGGTGTATATGGGTAAAATACATCGCGGTATAGCATTTTCCCCTGGGAAAGCAGGGCCGGCACGTACATCTCGCGCCCGCAATCAACGGTAAGACTGCCCCAGGTGGCCCACGTGGTATACATCCGCGCAGCCCAGAGAATCACGAGTGTCAGGAGCGCTATATACGTCGTGCGGCTCCAGGGAACCGGTAGGCCGACAGGCTCAAAAACCCGCGATAGGAAACGATCAAGCAGAGGTCTTTGAAATTCTGGGCGCATTACCAAAACTACAAGAGGTGCAACCAGGAAAAAGTCCCACAGCCATCGCCAGCGAAGTCTGTTCCAGTCCGCGAGGTATTCCACGAGGGGGTGCGAAGCCTGTCCCGAGATCATCCTATTTAAAACAGGCAAACTCTCACCGCGGTAGGCACTCCCAATGAGAGCCGGCACTACATATGTCGAAAAGGCCAGCCAGATCAAACCCAGTGACACGATGGCCAGCACCAGCAGTAAAGAGATGCGATTGGGATTTTTGGTTTGCAAATCCTACTCGGAATTTCCGATTTCAGCTCCGTTCCCGCGCAAAACCATACGCCCACCCCCCGCGTGCGTCAACCGCAAGTCCGACTGCGCCGGGAGCGAAACTCCGATAAGTCTATTGATTGATGGGGTTTTTCTCATATGCTGTTCGGACATCTGGTAAGTTAACATTAGGTATAGAATGCCTCGTGGCAGGCGCCGTAGGCCTGCAGGTTTGAGGTTCACTAGCACGGTGGATATTTGAAGAAAATCCCGCTGACGGGTGCGGGCTCTACTTGGAGCCCGCGCAATAAAGCGAGGAGGGAAAGCGATGATCTTGAAACTATCTCTTTGCGTGGCTCTCGTGGCACTGGTCTTTTCAGCAGTCCCCGTTTCGGCCCATCACGGTTGGGGCGGCAACGTCGATCAGGAATCCGACCTCACCGGCGTTGTCGAACAGGGCGTCAGCCTTTCCGGACCTCACGCTACGATGAAACTACGCGTCGATAACAAAGTCTGGGACATCACCTTGGCGCCACCAGCCGCAACCCAGCGCGCCGGCCTGAAGGAAGGCATCATTCCCGTGGGAGCCACGGTCACCGTCCACGGTAATCGCAATCGCGACCAAAACCGCCTCGAAATGAAGTGCGAACGCGTAACCTGGAACGGCAAAACTTTCGACGTCTATCCCAGTCGCAAGTAAGGCAGGCGGGTACTGTTATACAAGTTCATGGCCTGGCTGCAGTTCTCGTCCCTGGGTCATGCCATGCGCGAACACGGAGTGTGGACCTACGGCGTTGTGAATCTCGTCCATATTCTGGGCGTCGCCTCGCTGTTTGGTTCCGTACTGATTCTCGATCTCCGTCTACTGGGTTTTAGGCGAGAAGTTCCTCTCCGCGACATCAGCGGCCCCACCGTGCCCGTGGCCGCCACGGGATTTGCTGTCGCCGCGCTCAGTGGCCTCTGCCTGCTGGCCACCAGAGCCACCGAATACGTTGGCAATCCATTCATCTATATCAAATTTCCCGCCATCGGGCTGGGCCTTCTGAATGTGCTCCTACTGAATTGCCTCCCCGCCTGGAAGGAACACAAGCTCCGAGATCTTTCGTCGCGCGAACAGTTCCAGCTGACTGTGTTTGGTGGCCTCTCGCTTTTCTGCTGGCTCACCGCCATCAGCGCCGGCCGCCTGATCGGCTACTGGTGACTCCTTCGAACCCGTGGCGATTCGTTCACCCCGTTGAGGCATCCACCAGCGAAGCACCTGCTGCCCGCCGACCCAGACGAAATCCGCGGTGAGAATTGCAGTTTCCAGTTATCCCCTTCCCCGATGTGGGCCGAGAACGCTTGGCGTTTTGCTACGCAGTTTCCGTTTATTTTGCAGCTGCTGTGCGGCTGCTTTCGACCTTTTCGGGGTGCAAGGTGAGCTTTTGCACTCGCCAGTTCAGGATTTCGCCTACGTATACTTCGTTATCCTTGCGGCAGTCCATTTGGTGCACGGTGCCGAATTCCTTCAGTTGTTTGCCGCCCGCGCCGAACTTGCCGATAATCGTGCCGTCGAGTTCCATTTTGTAGATGGTGGCGTTGTCGAAATCGCCGCTGTTGGAATCGGACGAGTAGAGATACTGGTGCGGCCCGGAGGTGAGGCACAAAGCCCACGGCGAACCGATATTGGTGTACTGCGTCTTGAGATTGCCATCCGTATCGAATACTTGAATGCGCTTATTGCCGCGATCGGCCACATAAACGTTCTCTTTCGAGTCCACTACGATCGAGTGCGGAGTGCTGAATTGGCCGGGCGCGTCCCCCCGGCCGCCCCAGGACTTGATGTACACGCCGTTCTTGTCGAATTTCGCGATTCTGGAGGGTATGGCGCCATCAGCTATGAAGATATCGCCGGCAGCGTCCCACGCCACGTCGGAGGGACCGTTGAAATTAGCGCCGGGAAAAAACTTTGCCGCTGCGCCGGGAGCCGGCGCAGCCGCCGGCCGCACCGGATTGTTGATCGCTTCCGGCTTCCTGCCGAGATTCATCAGCACACGGCCTTCCGGATCGAATTTCATGATCATGTTCGAGCCTTCGTCCACGACCCAAATATTGTCCTGAGGGTCGACCCGCACGGCGTGCGCCTGGAGAAACCCGTAAAGCCCCTGCCCGATTTCGCGCACATATTTTCCGGTTTGATCGAATTCGAAAAGGCGCGAGGCGGAACGCACAAACACCCGGTTCGTGCCCGTGGTCAGATTCACCGAGCCGGTGCGGGTGTAAACAAAAATATGTCCCTTGGAATTCGTGGACACACCCAGGACCTCTCCCAAATAGATGTCATTGGGCATCTTCAGAAAATTGGGCGTGGAGTCGTAGGAAATCTCCGGAATCGACTGGCCCAAAAGCGGCATGGCCGCGCAGCAGGCCGACAGCACACAGAAAAAATAGATCAACCGTTTCATATAGCCCCTCCCGATTTCTCTCAACGGCTCTCGCATTACCGGCCTAATTTCGACGAAGTTTGCGTCTGGGGATGCAGGGCCAGTTTCTGCACGCGCCAGCCCGTAATTTCGGCGGTCAGCAGATCGTTGTCATTTCGGCAGTCCATCGCATGCACGGTGGTAAATTCCTTTAGTCGCGTGCCCGCCTTGCCGAACTTACCGAGTACCGTTCCGTCCAACTCCATCTTGTAAATTTCGCCGCTCACCTCGTTGGCCAGCGCGTTCTGGTTGTCCGGGTTGGAATTCGAACTGTAGAGGTATTGATGCGGTCCGGGAGTGATGCACAGCGCCCAAGGTGCGCCCACATGGTCGTACTCGGTCTTCACCACCAGGTCATTGCTCAACACCTGGATCCGCCGGTTTCCGCGATCCGCGACGTAGACGTTGCCGTTTGCGTCCGTCTGAATCGAGTGCGGAGTGTTGAACTGGCCGGGCCCGCTCCCTTTAGTTCCGATCTCTTTGAGGAAGCGGCCGTCCTTGTCATACTTCACCACCCGCGAATTCGTGTAGCCATCTGCCACGAAGATATTTCCGGCCGCGTCCCAGGCCACGTCAGTCGGCCTGCCGAACCGGTACGGTGTCGCCGCTGGCGGCGGAGCGTTTCCCGGCGGAGTCGCTCGCAGGCCTCCGCCGAATTCCGCCCTTCTGCCCATGGTCATAGCCACGCGCCCATCTGGAGTGAACTTGATGACCATGTCCGTGCCTTCGTCCACCACCCAAATGTTGTCCTGAGGGTCGACCCTTATCGCGTGGGCCATTTGAAATCCATACAGACCCTTGCCAATCTCGCGGATAAATGTGCCCTTGGAATCGAACTCAAACAGCCTCGACGCCTCCCCGCTGCGCGTGTAAACAAAAACATTCCCCTTGGTATTCCGCGCCACGCCCATTGCCTCGCCCAGGTACAAACCGGTTGGAAGCTTCAGAAAATTGGGCGTCGAATCGAACCCAATCTCCGGGGCGGAGGCAAAAGCCTTGGCTGGCGGCGGTACGTTCTCTTGCGCAAAAAGCGGCGCGGCCATGACTCCGGCCAAAAAGAGCGAGCAAACCACGATGTGGCGCCTCATTTCAGGGCCTCCTCTAGCATTCCGAGACTAAGGAAAAGGTATGCGGGAATCGCAGGTCCGCTTTCTACTCACTTTGGCTGAATCCCCGATGCTGCACACTTATACACCCGACGCCCTTAGGAGTGAACCAAATTGTCCCAGCGCCAGCCAAGCCGCTGCCGGCTCAGGTATGCTCGCATTTGAATCGCATCGTCTGCTGAACGGGTGCGGGCTCTACTTGCAGCCTGCGTCATAACGGGTGTGGGCTCTACTTGGAGCCCGCGTCATAAACGTAGGTGTAGGATCGCTTCCGAGTACCCTCGGCGGCTCACGCCACATGTTGACGTTCCGCCCCCGGCGGAATAGACTGCGCGCCGTAGTGCTTTTGGGTCGCTTAGTTCGTCTGGCAGAGGAGGAGATTGCAATGGCAACCTATAAATGGATTTGTGCAGGCGCACTCGGCCTTAGCTTCGCCTTTTTCCTGGCGGCAGCTCCGCCCCAGCAGGCGCCCACAGCGCCCAAGTTCAACGTCGATACGACCTGGCCCAAGCCCCTGCCGAACAAGTGGAAGATGGGCGGCGTCACCGGACTCGCCGTAGACAAGGACGATAACGTTTGGGTGTACGACCGTCCCAACGATCTCACCACCATTGAGCTTGAAGCCGAGCTGAACCCTCCGATCGCCGATTGTTGCGTCCACCCTCCGTCGATGATCCACATCGCCGGGCATGATGGCCCCGGTTACAAGGATGGGGAGGTCATCGGCTCTTTTGAGGCGCCCCAAGGTCATGGCATGGCGGTCGATAAGCAAGGATTCGTTTACCTCGGGCAGAACACCGTCCGCAAATATGACCCTAAGACCGGCAAGATGCTCATGGCTGTGCCGCACGTGCCGGAGACGCCTAACGGCCAGCCGTTTACCGAGCCGACCCTTCCGAAGCGCGCCCCCGGTCAGGGCGGCGCCGGGCCCGTGGCCGGATTTATCACCATTCCCGGCGCTCCTGAGCGCGCTCGCGGTGAAGCCGCAAACACCGCGGCCGCATTGCAACAGACCGCCTTCATCGCCAAGTATCCGCCGACCACGCCCATGATCATCGGAGGCATCGAAGAGATTCGCACCGACGATGCCGCCAACGAGATTTACGTAGCGGACAACGCCTTCGGCGGCCGCGTAATGGTTTTCTCGCTCGATACCTTCCAGTTCAAGAGGGGTTGGGGCGCCTACGGACACAAACTCTCGGAAATTAGCACCAAGCCTGCCGACCACGCCTACGCCCCCAACGGTCCCATGGCCAAGGAGTTCGTCGGCCACCTGACTTTTAATTTCTCTAACGACGGGTTGGTCTACGCGGCCGATCGCGCCGGCAACCGGATTCACGTCACCGACAAGCAGGGCAATTTCAAGCAGGAAATCAAGATGGCCGAATGGACGGGCATAGGCGGCGCGGCCGGCGGCGTAATGTTCTCGGGCGACAAAGACCAGAAGTTCCTGTACATCTCCGATCTCACCAACAACCACGTATGGTTCCTCGATCGCAAGACCGGCAAAATCCTGGGCAACATGGGCAGCATGGGCCAAAACGCCGGCCAGTTCTTCGGCGTTCATATGGAAGCCACCGACTCGAAGGGCAATCTTTATACCGGTGAGGTGTTCGCCGGCGAGCGAGTGCAAAGATTCCTGCTGGCGAAATAACCGGTGAATAGATACCGCGTCCGGTTTTCTTTCCGCTACTCCAGGCCGGCAGCGGACGAGAAGCCGGTGACCAATAATCTCGTTTGCCAGAAATTGGCCAACATGGGGTGCACTCTCCAAATGCCGTTTTCGGCGATTGACTCGCAGTTCTCGCGGGCGTATGTTTGGCGCGGTTTGACCCGTCTGGCGAGTCTGCCACGTATTCCCACTGCAGGTGGATGTCACGATTCCGGGCAGGTGAATGTAGATTCGAGGGTCGCGGAGGAGCCGATATGAAAGAACGAACGCTAAAAATTGCCGTTGTATGTACGGTTTTACTGGCGATCATCCTGGTGAGTAACCGGCTGGGCATGGTCCAGGGACAGATGAAGAAGACGCCCGGGGATGGGTTCGCTGCCTTTCCCGGACAAAAGGGCGGGGAAGATGTCTTCGGCCCTTACGATCCGGTGCAGAACTGGCCGAAACCCTTGGCGGATAGCCTTCCCGACCTCAAGGGATGGACCTACTCGCAGGCCACCTATGTTTTCCCCGAAACTCCCGATCGCGTGTTTGTGGCGCAGAAAGGCTTGCTGCCTGAGCTTCCCAAGAATCTCAAGACCAAGTGGCTTCCTGACATTGGGCCGGGCATCAAGTTCCCTGTGGGCATGGGCATACCCATGCGCGAAACCGCCAGCGCTACGCCAAGCTGCGGCGGCGTTCCTAACCCCCCGAACATGCCCAAAAACCCCAATTGCCAAGACGCCCTGGACGGGCACGACGGCCGCCCCGGCGTTGATTGGCGCTGGGATCACGTCGTTGTCGTCCTTGATCGCAACGGCAAGGTCATCGAAGACTGGACGCAATGGGACAAGATCTGGGGGCGGCCGCATGATATCGAAGTTAGCCCTTATGATCCCGAGAAGCATGTCTGGATCGTGGATGCCGACAACCACTTCGTCAGCGAATTCACTCATGACGGTAAACAGCGGCTGCTGACGCTCGGAACGCCTGGCGTGCCGGGAACCGACGATACCCATTTCGCCCGGCCGACGTTCATGGCCTTTGAGCCGGACGGCAGTTTCTACCTGTGCGACGGCTATGACGGCACCCGCGTCATTAAGTACGACAAGAATGCCAAAAAACTCTTCCAGTGGGGACTCAAGGGCACGCCTCCCAACGAGAAGCGCCCCGGTTATTTCAACAGCGTGCACGGTATTGCTATCGATCCGGAACGCCACTTCGTCTTCATCAACGACCGCAACAACGGCCGCGTGCAGAAGTTCGACGAAACCGGCAAGTTCCTGGACCAATGGGATATGGGCCCGCGTCCGCCCATGAATATTCACACCATCTACATGGGCCAGAACCATATTCTCTGGGCTGCCGACCAGGGATCCAACAAGCTGAATGCCTATGACGAAGACGGACACTACCTCTATTCGTGGGGAACCTTTGGCACCTGCCAGGGCTGCATGTGGGGCGTGCATGGCTTTGTCACCGATGCCGATGGGACTCTCTACACCGCCGAAGTGAGAACCGGCCGCGTCCAGAAGTTCACCCCGCGCCCAGGCGTCAACCCCGACCTCCTCGTGGGCAAGCCCTGGGGATTGGTACAAAGAAGTCAGCGATAAAAGAGCGTAAACACAAAGGGCGCCCCACCCAGGGCGCCCTTCGTTTTTTTTTACCTCGTCACAGTACAGCCCCCGAGTGCCGCGCGACGCAACGTGGTTTCGCCGTTTAAAAAAACCATCAAAGCAGCCGCCGCAAGCAGCTTCTTCGCGGAGGTTGCTCCGTCGCCGCTTTCTCCCGAAGTCCTGATATCGGAGACTCGTAGCCTATCGAGTTTGTATCGGGATTGCTCTTAGTCACAAATTTCTTGTGTCCGGGGTCGAAGGAGCACTATCATCCGCGAGCCAGCAGTCCCAATCGGAAATTCTCGCTGAAAAAGCGTGCTGCCAACTATTAGGAACGTCGGAACCGGAAGCCCCTGAGGAGATTCCCACATGACTCTGTTTCGCACTGTCCTGCTTACCAGCGGTCTCGTGCTCGCGCTTTCAAGTGGAAACGCTCAAGCGCAATCGGGCGCGCAAGCCACGCCCGCCAGTGGCGCCGTCAGCAAGCCTATGGTGACCTTGCAAATGCCAGCGTTGCCAGCCCCGGTCCCGGTTACCCTTAATCCTAAGACCACCGCTTTGCTGGTGTTCGACTACGTTGAGCCCATCTGCAACTCTCAGCCGAAATGCAAGGACGGGATGCTGCCGGCCATGACCCCATTCATGGCGCGGGTACGCAAGGCCGGCCTGGTCGTGGCATACGGCACCCGCGAGGAGAACGTGTCCAAGTGGCTGCCGGAGGTCGCTCCAAAACCGGGTGACATCACGATCGTGAATACTGCCCAGGACAGGTTCTACAACACTGATCTCGATAAGGCCCTCAAGGCGAAGGGTATCACGACGATCATTATGGTCGGCTGGAGGGTCAGCGGCTCGGTGGCCTACTCATCGGTCGGAGCGACGCTGCGCGGTTACACCGTGGTCATCCCGGTGGATACGACCGCAGCCGCCACCGACTACGAGCAGGTCATCGGTTTCTATAACATATTGAATCAGCTCAATGGCAATCTGACGAACCAGCCTTTGAAGCCAACCGCCTCAACGCTGAGCCGCACGGACATGATCACCTTCCAATAAAACATTCAGGGGCTTCCGCGTCTTATCTTTGGGGCAAGTCCCGATATAGTAGGGTATCGGGACTCCAGTGTCCGGTAATCCCGTTTTCGGGACTTGGACAGTCAAACTCCCCTGATTGGGCGGGCCACTGCGTTGAGTGGAGAGCAGGAGAGGGGTACGATGAGCGCTCTAGGCGAAGCACACTAGGAGAGTTTATGCGCACAGTGACGATGAGTATCGCTTTGAGTCTTCTGGCGGCGGTAGCAGCGGCGAAGCAGCCCGCGCGACAAGCGGCCCCGCAATCGCCCGAGAAACCAAGCAAGACCTTCACCTCTGCCGCAGATGTCGCGGCACTTATTGCCAAGGCCAAGACTGAACGCAAAGAGAACCAGCCACTCGTCGCAGAACCGATGCTCGAGCTGGGATCCTACGACGGGCATCTCGAATACCGCGCGTCGGTTGGCAATGCCGCTGTCCATGAAAAGGAGGCGGAGATATTCTACGTGATCGATGGATCAGCGACTATGGTGACGGGCGGCAAGCTCGTCAAAGAGAGCCGGACAGATGCCGCGAACCTCAATGGCTCCGGGATTGAAGGCGGAGCGTCGCGCGCCATCGCCAAAGGAGATTTCATTCTCGTTCCGGAAAACACGCCGCATTGGTTCAGCTCCATTAATGGTGTGCTCGTGCTTTTCTCGGTACATGTGCCGCGCGCGTGACGCTGTGTCTGACTGGCCAGCTTTTCAAGAGCGTAAAATCGTAGGCAGCCACCTTCCGATAGTCCCTGCCGGCTCAACCGGTCGGATGCAACACCATCTAATCAGTTGACGCAACCATACTTCCTCCAGGGAACCGATCTGTAAGGCCGTACTCAATCAGAACCTAAACAGGGCAGTGTTCCGTTCACATCAACGCCCTTGGAGCGGGTGCGCCACACGTCGGTTTTACGTGTGGGATTGTGGACTTGTTGACCTGTTACTTCACTCCTATGCGCGCTTCCGCAAATCCTGAAACTGATTGATGCGCACCACGCCGTCCGGGAAAACGGCCCGGATTTCCAGTTGG
This sequence comes from uncultured Acidobacteriota bacterium, assembly GCA_963719845.1. Lineage (GTDB taxonomy): Bacteria > Acidobacteriota > Terriglobia > Acidiferrales > UBA7541 > Palsa-189. The sequence goes on from CAVRDM010000025.1 coordinate 101,344, forward strand.
CCGCCCATGGCCTTGATGATCCCTTGCAGCGTGCTGAGATACATGTCGGTGCGCCGCTCCATTTTCGATACCGCTGCCTGATTAACCCGCAGAACCCGCGCGAGCTGCTCCTGCGTCAGCTCCCGCGCTTCGCGAAGTTCATCAAGCGGCATCTCCTCGATCATCTTCTTGGCCGCAGCCTCATTGCGCGTGCGCCGCTCGGGCGCCATCTTTGCCTGAAGTTCCTTAAAATTCTTAGCCATGATTCTCTCCCTTGGTCCTTACTTATCCGTGTAGGCGACGGTCTGCGGTTCCGAAGTTTTAGGATCTGTGCGTTCTGTCTTTGGCCTCTTTTGTGAACGTAGCCAGATGTTCGTCGAACAGCTTGTCAGCCACCGGAACGAATTCCTCATACCAACGGTCATTGCCCGTTTTGTCGCCGCCAATCAACAGGATCGCACAACGGCGCGGGTCGAATGCGAAAAGCACCCGATAAGGCCTGCCGGCATGCTGGATCACCAATTCCTTCATATTCGAGTGGCGCGAGGAGTGCACCACATCCGCAAACGGACGAGGAAGCGCCGGCCCACGCTGCTGCAACAGGCACCCTGCGGTCGACACTGTCTTGCTCGTCTTCGGTCAGCCCGTTCCACCACCGCTCGAACTCGCCAGTAAATTCAATTTAACCATTCCACAGAAGGACTATGCCATGGATGGAATAATCAGTCAAGAATCCATTACGACCCGGCTACTTTACGGTGTGATTCCCAGCGCGGGTGCGGGCTCTACTTGGAGCCGCTTAATACCACGAGCAACCCCTCAGCCCTCTTGCGCGCGGTTAGATTTTATTGTTTGCTTTCGGCTTTAGCTTTACGTTGTCATTCCGAGCAAAGCGAGGAATCCCTCAGCCCTGTTTGATCTTCCGCCGTGTCCGGATTTTTGTCTGGGTTGTTCTCACGTCTCCCACGGTCTCAGTTCAGCCCGCATCCCGGGAACCGTACTCCTGCACGCCATACGGTGGGCGCTCTATTTGGAGCCCGCTCAATAGAACGAAGAATCTCTCACCGGATTGCGCGAGGTTCGGTTTTATCGTTTGTTTTTCGGCTTTAGCTTTACGTTGTCATTCCGAGCAAAGCGAGGAATCCCTCAGCCCTCTTTAATGGCGTGCTGCAGCACGGCACCCTGGACTGCGGCCTGAACTGAGAAGTGAACGGCGACCTAGTTTGACTGCAGTCGGCAGAAGAAGTTGCGATTATTTTTGCTTCAGACTGGCAATCAAATCCGTAGCTTTATCTTTACTAAGCCCGAGCTTCTCTAATTTTGCGATGGCATTCGCTTCGTCGCACGACGGTGCGACCGCAGGGCCATACTCAATCAGAACCTAAACAGGGCAGTGTTTCGTTCACATCAACGCCCTTGGAACGAATTCAGCTTCGTAGACTCCTCCACGTGGACTTTGAGTGAGTGTTGCGTCGACCGATTGAGACCACCCCGTTTTCTCGGGAGTTTGCAAGCAGAGTAAGCAGATTCAATACCCAGCCATCGCAAGGCCGTCTTGATGTCGCCCAGTTGTCTACCCGTAACATGCGGAGTTTCAGTTAGATATGAGATTGATTAAATACTTAGGCCACATTTATGCCTTTTTAACTCCTGCCGCTCTAACGTTGACTTGTGAGCGACAGGCAGATAGCCGGGACGCTTCAGTCAGCCGGAGTGGAAGCCCATTCTCGGATTCTGACCCGAGTTCACACAGGGAGAACCCACATGAAGAAGAGCTATGTAGCAGGTTGTGCAGTGGTGTTGACGTTGCTTGTCTCCAGCTTTGTCGCAGCGCAAACACAGAGCATCAGCGGCAAAGTCACCGCCAGCCAGATTGCTTCCACCGGGTCGATTGGCATCTGGGAGAAGCACCTCAATTGCCACGGTGAAGCAGACTGCGCCCGCAGACTCGTACGCGCGGGAGGGAAATACGTTCTGGTGACCAGCAAGGGAACGTACGGACTGAGCGACCAGGCCAAGGCTGCTCAGTTTGCTGGCCAGGGAGTCACCGTCGCGGGCAATTTCGATAGCTCGAAGAAGACCGTTGCCGTGGCCGACATGGAGCCTTACAAATCCTCCGCCGTTAGCGCGGGCGTACAGTAAGACGTATGTGTTTGACTGAGGGCGCAGGGCTACAGGTCGTTGACGAAGTTGTCGAGTACGTCGCGCCTGTAGCCCACCCAAACTTACCAGGCAACTGCAAATCCATCCCGTTTTGCCAACCTGAACCCCCATCGACCCGAGATTTTATTCCCTCTAGGTTCGGCAGGAGCCCCGAAAAGCCACTTTCCGATAATCCCCGTTTCACAGGACTTGGCCGCCAGAACCCCGCCTATCTCACTGCGGCCAGCATTTTTGCAAGGACGCGCCCTAAGCGAGTGAAAACCCGAGTGCAGGCGCGACGCGCACGACCTCATTACGACCTATTTATGCTCGTCAGTGTAGGATTGGCATACAGGCAGACAGAGGGACATGAATTCTCGAATTGTTAGCAACGAGGCTTACGACGGGGCCATTACAAAGCGCCAATTCGGTTGCGCCGGACATACATTTGCAAGGTCTCGAACAGAAATATGAGTGCCGGAATGTCCCTTTCAGGCGAGGCCGCGTGGATAGCACTGCTTAGGAGAGATCGTCATTACGACGGAAGATTTGTGTACGCGGCAGTCACCACAGGCATCTACTGCCGGCCTTCATGTCCAGCGCGGATCCCATATCGTAGAAACACACTGATTTTTGGGACCGTCCCGGAGGCTGAACGACGTGGCTATGTTCCTTGCCTCCGTTGCCATCCGCAATCGCTGCTTACTCCTGCCGAAGAAAGCATCAGAGACGCCCTTAATTACATCGAGGTTCGTCTCGACCAAACTATCACGCTCCACGCCCTTTCGCAGGTATCGGGTCTGAGCCCACATCATTTCCGGGAAATCTTCAAACGCATTGTCGGTTTGTCGCCCAAAGCGTTTTGTGATGCGCGACGGATCGCGCGGTTCAAGCACTTCCTTAGGGCAGGTGAATCCGTAAGCAGCGCCTGTTATCAGGCCGGTTTCGGATCGAGTCGCGCTCTATACGAAAAGACAAAACAAGGTTTGGGAATGACACCGGCAGCATACCGGCGGGGCGGGGCCGGAAGTCAGATTCGCTATACCATCACGAATTCTGCCCTCGGCCCGCTTCTCATTGCTGGCCTGGGGCACCGACTCTGCGCCGTCCTATTGGGCCAGAACGAGGACTTTCTTGTCTCTGAATTGAGAAGTGAATTCCCGAACGCTGATGTCAAGCGGCAGTCGGCTCTTAAATGGGAAAGTGCAATGCGGTCGTGCCTGGGAGAAGACCCGTTGATGTCGAAGCTACCGATGAACCTGCGAAGGCGGATCTTCCAAGCCAGGGTGTGGCACATCCTCAAGTAGCATTCTCTCACCAAATCAAATCGCGGAAGTTTAACCGGTACAAACGGATAGATGGCGTCAGCGCGAGCGGATATAACTCGCCGCGTTAGACGTAGAAGCTTAAAGGTTGGAATCACAACTTTTCCTCACGGAGCGTTAACAGATGAAGCCAATCCGGCAACTGATAAGGAATACGGTGGTCGCACTCATTGTTGCGGCTGTAGCGATTCTGCTTTCACCAGCTGGTAGGGCCCAGGACCAATCCCAAACCCCGAGCGTTAGCGGCGCAGAGGGCACTTCGACCGATCTCTTCGTGATGCTCGGCTCTGATCTAGACCGACCCGGATGGGTGCCCGCCGCGAACTACAATATCGGGATCGGCCACACCTTTGGATTCCTCAAGAAGGATCCCCTAGGGGACGAGGTTACGCTCGCTTACACGTACGAAAGTGGGGGTCCGAGCTTTTGGCACTCGACGGTCAACTCCGACACAGAAAGCCTTGGGATCATGAAGAATTTCGGTTTGCCAAAAACAAAAAGGGTGACGGCGTATACCTGGGTTCAAATCGGAATTACCAGCTATACGGGAGCCGGGCCAGTTCAGAACCGTTTCTACGACGGGGAGTCCATTGGGGCGATTGTGCACTTCTCCGAGCACAGCTCGATCTGGATTCAGGAAATGTTCAATAAGATCGTCACGGTTCCTTGGTACACGACTTCCAGTATCGGTTACACGTGGAGTTGGTAGCTGCCTGATCCGGGTCACGGGCAGCCCAAGTCCCGATAATCCCTGCCAGCTCAACCGGTCGATGCAACACCACCTGGTTTAAATCTTTTTCTAAAAGGTGGTGTTTATGGCGCAGACGAGACGGTGGAAGCTTTCTGCCACTCAGCGGGCGGATATGTGGAAGCAGTGGAAAGCTGGGCAGTCGTTAAATGCGATTGGTCGAGCACTCGGCAAGGACCAACATGTCATCCATTTCCTGTTGGCGCGTCACGGCGGGATCGCTCCGCCGGTGCGTCGCCGCAGCCTGCGTGCGCTGACGTTGGCCGAACGGGAAGACATCTCCCGCGGAATCGCCAGCGGCTGCTCGATGCGGGTCATCGCCCAACGTCTGAGTCGCTGTTGCTCCACAGTTAGCAGAGAGGTCGCCCGCCATGGCGGGCGACCTCTCTATCGAGCCAGTCAAGCCGATCAGCAGGCTTGGCAGTCGGCCTTGCGGCCCAAGCCGTGCCGGCTGGCCACCCAGCGCCAGCTGCAAGAGATCGTTGCGAGTAAACTGATGCTGGACTGGTCGCCGGAGCAGATTTCCGGATGGCTGAACAGGCAGTATCCCAACGATGAGAGCCTGCGCGTGTCCCACGAAACCATCTACCGCAGCCTGTTCATACAAGCGCGGGGAGCGCTGAAACAGGAGCTGGTTCGGCACCTTCGCTCAAAGCGGCGGATCCGGCGCTCGCGGCACGCCAGCATTCACGGGCACTCGCAAGGCAAGATCGTCGACGCCATTTCGATCCGCGAGCGACCTGCGGAAGTAGAAGACAGGGCCATTCCCGGTCATTGGGAGGGTGATCTGTTGCGCGGGGCGCGCAACAGTCACGTGGCCACGTTGGTGGAGCGTCATTCGCGCTTCTGCATGCTGGTGAAGGTGCCCAGTAAGGACACGGCTACCGTGGTGGCGGCTCTGAGCCAGCATGTGCGCGGGCTACCGGCGACGTTGCGGCGCTCGCTGACCTGGGACCGCGGGCTTGAGATGGCCCAGCACAAAAGCTTCACCATGGCTACCGATGTCCAGGTGTACTTCTGCGATCCGCAGAGCCCTTGGCAGCGCGGCTCGAACGAAAACACCAACGGGCTCTTGCGGCACTACCTGCCGAAGAAGGCGGATCTGTCCTGCTACTCGCAGTCGGAGCTGGACGAGATCGCTCTGCGTCTGAATCAACGGCCACGAAAAACGTTGGGATTTCAAACCCCGGCGGATAAACTCCAAGCCAGTGTTGCGTCGACCCCTTGAGACCACCAGGATTCTCGCCAACCGGCTTTTCGCGACTGGGCCATATTCCGAGAATGCGACCTATCGGGACGGACTTGGGACGTTGGGCCTCTCCCGGAGACCTGCCAGACGGCGTTATACTCTGCCCGTTCTCAGTGGGCAGGAGACTATGGCGATCCAGCCTGACACACGCCTTGGACCCTATGAAGTCCTCTCCGCGATCGGCGCGGGCCGGATGGGAGAGGTTTACCATGCCAAAGAGACTCGCCTCGACCGAACCGTCGCCTTCAAAGTTCTACCGGAACTTTCGCCTATGATCCCGCAATGCTTTCTCGTTTCCAGCGCGAAGCGAAAATGCTGGCTGCGCTGAGTGGGGTGGCACGCAAGTGACAGCGGAACACTGCCAGTTGGTAAAGGAAGTGCTCGCCGCTGCGCTGGAACACGAACCGGCGAAGCGGTAAGCCTATCTGGATCAGGCTTGCACCGAGCCGGCGCTGCGGATTGAGGTAGAGTCCCTGATTGTCGCATACGAGCAAGGAGATCGTAGCTTCATGGAGAACGATGCAGTGGCCCACAGTGCGCAGAAGAGCGGCGCAAAGCTGGGACCGTACGAAATTGTTGCACCGCTAGGCGCGGGTGGGATGGGCGAAGTTTATAAGGCCCGCGACACTCGCCTGAACCGGATTGTCGCCATCAAGGTCCTGCCCGCACATCTGGCCGATAAGCGGGAACTGCGCGAACGGTTTGAACGTGAAGCTCGAACGATTGCCAGCCTGAATCATCCGCACATCTGCACGCTCTACGACATCGGTCACCAGGATGGAACTGACTTTCTAGTAATGGAGTATTTGGATGGCGAGACGCTGGCGCAGCGGCTCGGGAAAGGCCCGCTGCCACTCGAACAAGTCTTGCAGTACGCGATCGAGATTTCCGATGCGCTCGATAAAGCTCACCGCAAAGGCGTGACGCACCGCGACATCAAACCTGGCAACATCATGCTGACCAAGTCCGGAACGAAACTGCTGGATTTCGGATTGGCGAAGCTGAAGCAAGAGGCGGTCCCGACGACCACACCTATTTCCGAAATGCCGACGCTGTCGCATGCCCCTACCGTCGAAGGAACCATCCTGGGCACGCTGCAATATATGGCTCCAGAACAGGTGGAAGGTCGAAACGACCAGATTGACGGCCGGACGGACATCTTCGCATTTGGGGCGGTGGTGTACGAGATGGCCACGGGCAGGAAGGCGTTCGAAGGCAAAACGAACGTCAGCGTGATGGGAGCAATCCTTCATCTGGAGCCTCCTCCGATGTCTTCGCTTCAGCCCGTTACGCCTTCGGCGTTGGACTATCTTGTCGGGCGGTGTCTGGCAAAGGACCCGGACGAGCGCTGCCAGAGCGCTAAGGACCTGTGTGATGAATTGAAATGGATTGCAGAGGGCGGCGCACAGGCGGCCCCGCTGCCGACGGCCCCGGTAACGGGCATACATGCTCTTCGCCGGCGGTTCCTGACGTTCAGCTTGGCCGCGCTGCTATTGAGTGCTGTGACGGCCGGGGTTGCCATCTGGAATCTGAAGTCCACGCCTGCGCTTCCGCCGCGACCCGTCGCGCGAACCATCATCTCTCTGCCTGCCGGCGCAGAGCTGGCGGGGCTGGATCGACCGGCGGTCGCTATCTCGCCGGATGGAAAGCAGGTTGCCTACGTCGCCACCCAGGGCGGCATCCAACAGCTTTATCTGCGAGCGATGGATAGCCTGGAGGCCAGGGCCGTCCCCGGCACGGATGGAGCCGTCAATCCGTTTTTCTCGCCCGATGACCAGTGGGTTGGATTTTTCGCGGCGAACGAGCTGAGGAAGGTCCCGGTCAACGGCGGGTCGGTACAGACCGTGGGCGAGGCCGGGGTTTCTCCCGGGGCCGCTTGGAGCGGCCATGGCACGATAGCCGTGGCCCCCGACCCGCTAGCAGGTCTCCAGCAAGTACCGGACACGGGCGGCGCCTCACAGCCGCTGACTCGTCTGGAAAAAGGGGAGACCTCCCATGGCTGGCCGCAGTTCTTGCCGGGGGCCAGGGCCGTGTTGTTTGCCGCCGCGTTGACGGGCACGAACTGGAGCACCGCGAAGGTTGTAGTCCAGTCGGTCGAGACGGGCGAACGACGGGACCTGATCCAGGGCGGAATGCAGCCCCGCTATGCGCCCTCCGGGCACTTGGTCTATGCGCAAGGGAACACCTTGATGGTCGCGCCGTTCGATCCCCAGCGGCTGGAGGTGACGGGCACAGCCGTTCCCGCCGTCGAAGGCGTCCTACAATCCGCAGTCGGCGGACCCATCCAGTACAGCTTTTCCGATACGGGAACACTCGTTTATGTGGCGGGGGGCAGCCAGCCCGGTCGAAACAATCCCGTGTGGGTCACTCGCAACGGTACAGAGCAGCCCCTGGCCATCGCCGCGCACAGCTACGCGTACCCGCGCGTTTCCCCTGACGGTCGGCGGGTGGCCATGAGCATCACAGATCAGGAAACCGACATTTGGCTCTACGATTTCGCCCGGGAGACTTTGACGCGGTTCACATTTGAGGGAGGACAGAACGACTCGCCTGCTTGGACACCGGATGGCAAACGGATCGCGTTTTTTTCGGGGCCCGCAAGCATGTTCTGGCAACTGGCCGACGGAAGCGGAGGCCGTGAGCAGTTGACCCCTGGCGATCTCTATGCAGCGCCAAGTTCCTGGTCTCCGGACGGACAACTGCTGGCCTTCGTGTCACCTACGGCCGCCACGAAGCGTGACATCTGGGTTCTGCGCATGAGCGACCGCAAGGCGGAGCCATTCTTGCAAACGCCATTCAACGAAACTGTGCCTGCGTTTTCCCCCGATGGGCACTGGCTGGCCTACGCCTCGGATGAGTCTGGCCATTATGAGATATATGTGCGGCCCTATCCGGGTCCGGGTGGCAAGTGGCAAATCTCGACGGAAGGAGGCGTGCAGCCGGTGTGGAACCCGAGCGGGCGAGAGCTCTTCTACCGCAGCGGCGACAAAATGATGGCCGTCGAGATTGCGACGCGGCTTGGTTTCACTGCCGGCAGACCCCGGGTGCTTTTTGAGGGACGGTATGCGACCAACGCGACATTTCCTGACTACGACGTCTCTCCCGACGGCCAGCGCTTTCTGATGCTCAAGCCTGACTCAGCACACCAAGCAGCGCCGACCCAGATAAATATCGTGTTGAACTGGTTTGAAGAGCTGAAGCGGAAAGTGCCCGTAGGAAACTAACAAGTCCTTCGCCGTCAATGTGCTCCGCCCCAATCATCTGTCCAGTGCCTGGGAAACGGTGCCGGTTCAACCGGTCGATGCAACACCCCTCTGATCACCTGATCTGACAATACGTTTCAAGAGGACCAATCCTTTGGGGCTGCAGTTCGCTTTTACCTAAACAGGACGCCTCTTCTTTGCATTTGTGCTCGCGGACGATTCTTAGCCCTTGGAATTCCTGGACTTGGGACTTCCTCATAGTGTTGCGACGACCCATTGAGACCACCCCTGCTTATCGGAATCTGGGGATTCTCCTCGAGTGCGGATCTGCCAAGTTAAGGTAATTATGCTTCCCTGAGCTGTCGCTACAGCGACCCGGACCGACATTGTACGATCAAAAGTTTCTGGGGTCGTAGGAGAGTTTGCACACCTCAGTCAGGCGGCCAATTTGATCGAGATGGTAAAATAGAACATGCTCGAATTCCGCATTGCGAACAGTGATCGCCATCAGACAAGTCGGGATCGCTCTCCAATCCGACGCCGCCTAAATCCTGCGGAATCATATCCTTGTACAAGGAGCAAAAAGAACTCCCATGGAATCACATCGTTACAAAAAACATAGGGGGGCGGGGGCAGTAACCAGCGAGTTAACCCCGGCCGCGAAGCCCGCCCCATCCGAGGCCGAGGCCGCCGAGGCCGCCCTCTGCCAGCACCTCGACGCCCGAGGCCATCGCTGCCGCATGCTCTCCGCGCCCAATGGCGAACTCTGCGCCCACCACGCGCAGCGCCTTTCCCGATCCACGCCTGCCAATGACGTTCTGGCCGCCGAGCTGCTTTCCTCCATCGAGGATTTCAGCACCGCCGCCAGCGTCAACCAGTTCCTCGGCAATCTCACCAAGCAGCTTGTACGCAAGCGCATCCAGCGCCGCGATGCCATAGCTTTGGCCTATCTGTCGCAATTGCTGCTCAACAGCCTCTCGGCCATGAGTCGCGAGGAGGCCCAAACCCAGCGCGAAGAAGCCCAGCAGCCCCTCGAAATCATCTGGGACAGCTTCCCGCAACGCCGCGTCGAACCGCCCCAACCCGCTGCACGCCAGATTGACGCAGCGCAACCATGCACCTAACATGCTAGCTAACATCTAATAAGAGAGCTGAAACAGCTCTCCGTAAATAGACTTTGAAATAGACTGACAATGCCCACGCCAACTCCACAGCTTCCTTTGCGCGATTTGCTCGGCCGGCCGCTCGAGAGCCTGCGCGTCTCGGTCACCGACCGCTGCAACCTGCGCTGCGTCTATTGCATGCCGGAAAAGGACTACGTCTGGCTCCCGCGCGAGAAATTACTCACCTTTGAAGAACTGGCGCGCCTCGTTGGAGTGTTCACCGACCTCGGGCGTCGACCGCGTGCGGCTCACCGGCGGCGAGCCTCTCCTTCGCCAGCACCTTCATCGCCTGGTAAAAATGTTGGCTGCGAACCCGCGCATCCGCGATCTCGCGCTCACCACCAACGGCGTGCTGCTCGCCGATCAGGCCGCGGCGCTCAAGAGCGCCGGCCTGCATCGCGTCACTCTAAGTCTAGACACGCTGCGCCCCGAGCGTTTTCTCGCCATGTCGCAGCGCGACGAGCATGCCCGCGTGCTTGCAGGATTCGCTGCCGCGCAAAGCGCCGGCTTTACCGGAACAAAACTTGACGCAGTCGTCGTCCGCGGCGTGAATGACGACGAGCTTGCCGATCTCATCGAGTTTGGCCGCGCACACGGCGCCGAAGTGCGCTTCATCGAGTACATGGACGTGGGCGGCGCCACCCAGTGGACGGGCGCGAAAGTGGTTTCGCGCGATGAGATGCTGGAGGGCCTCGAGGCCCGCTTCGGAAAAATCAAGCCCGTCATCGAAGAAAGCGCCGCACCCGCGTCGCGCTTCGCCCTGCCCGACGGCACCATCTTCGGCATCATCGCTTCCACCACCGCGCCGTTTTGCCGAAGCTGCAATCGCAGCCGCATCACCGCCGACGGCATGTGGTTCCGCTGCCTCTACGCCACCACCGGCACCGATCTGCGCAAAATCTTGCGCGCCGGTTCTTCAACACCAGGGGCCGCCCAAGTCTCCGGCTCGCACGGCGAGGGCGGTGAAAAAAAGGCGAGCCCGGGGATAAATGACGTGGACGATCCACAACTCGCCCGCGTAATAGAGGACGCCTGGCGCGGCCGCGAAGATCGCGGCGCCGAGCAGCGCCACGCCGAACGTTTTCGCGGCGCTTTTATTCCGCTCGACGAGCTGCGCCGCAACCCGCACCTCGAAATGCACACCCGCGGCGGCTAGCGAAGATCGGTTCCGATAAGCGGCACGTCGCGCAATAACGGCGCAGAGCGACCGGCGGATACAGGCAGGTAGCGGCTATAGCCAGCGGCGATAGCAGCGAAAAGCGGAGTCGGCAGCGACTGCGGATTACGGCGCAGTAAAATAAAAACGTGAAGTTAAAAAACTCTAGCTTCGCGATCCCGTGAGGTGGCCAACGTCGTTGCGGGTTTGTACCGCGCGCGAAATCGAATCGCGCGTCACCATGCCCACAATGTTTCCCCCCGTGATCACTGCCATCTGGTCGACGTTCGAGCTGCGCATGCGCTCGAGCAGTTCGACTGCGGAATCTTCCGGCGCCGCGAGCTGCAAACCGTCGCGCGACAGCATCACCGCTTGCACCGAGTTCATCGGCCATTCTTCGCGCGGCACGCTTTGCAGCGCCTCGACAGTCATCAATCCCACGAGCTGGCTTCCGGACATCACCAGGTGCGCGCGGCGTCCGGTGCGCGCCACTTCGCGCGCGTACTCCTCGAGAGAGATGTCGCGCTGCACGGTGGCCATGTCCGAAGTCATGATGTCGGAGACGCGCAAGCCCTCGAGCGCGCCGCGCGCCGCCACCTGCGCGTAGCTCTGCCGCGCGACGGTGAGCAGGAACCAGCCGATGAACACCCACCAAAGTCCGCCGATCACGTCGCGCCCGGCGAGATAGCCCTGCAGGGAAATCCACAAGCCAATCGCCATCATGCCGTAGGCGACCACCTGTCCGCCGACGGCGGCGATGCGCGTGGCGCGCGTGTAATTCTTGGTGATGCCCCAAATGATCGAGCGCAGCAGCCGTCCGCCGTCGAGCGGAAATCCCGGCACGAGATTAAATGTGGCGAGCATCGCATTGATCCAGGAAAGCTGGCCGCCCAACTCGGCCGCCATGCTGTGCTGCGGCGCGTAAAACGCAAGCAGCCAGAAACAGGCGGCCAGAAAATAACTCGACACCGGGCCGGCGGCGGCAATCAAAAATTCCTGGCCCGGCCGGTCGGGCTCGCGCGAAATTCGCGCGACGCCGCCGAAGAAAAATAAAGTGATGGAAGACACCGGCAGGCGATAGCGGATGGCGACGACACTATGCGAGAGCTCGTGAAAAAGGACGGAGCCGAAGAAGAGCGCGCTGGTGAGCAGGCCCAGCAACCAGCCCTGCCGCGCGGTCCAATTGGGATTAGAGGAACTGAACTCGGATCCGAATTGGTAGGTGATCAGGGCAAAAATCAGAAACCAGCTGGAGTGGAGGTAGATGGGGATGCCGAAAACCCGGCCGATCTTGAAGCCTGCGCCGCGCATCGAAAAGCCTCCAAGGGCAGTATAACCGAATCGGCGCGGGCAAGCCCGTTCGGCGTCCTTGGTGTTTCATCGTTTTCGAGTGGGTGCTGCCAAGGTGTTTCCCAGGCGCTGTTGCACATCATGTTATCACATGGATGTTTACTTCTGGATTACTACAGGTTCGTTTTGCGTATCGGTTTTGCATATGGGGCACCGCAACTGGCGTGTTGCAAACTTGGAGTCTGGCGGCGGAAGTTTCCGCCCGAGTCGAGCGAGGCTGTCCTATGATTCTTGCGCAGCGCAGAAAGGGGAGAAACGGCGCGCATGAGCAGGAATTCCACGAATTTGAGTATTACGCCCGGCCACCAGCCCTACGGGAACGGACGTGCGGCAGAGAGCGGTGGTGGTTCGCGCACCGATCGCGACGCTTCGTTTAGTGCGCCTGTAGCCGGGGCATCTACCGCGCCGCTTGCCGGGGCGGCCCTTCCGGCTACTGCGGCGCATACCGGGCGGCGCACGGCGCCGGAGACCGGGTCGCGTAAACGCCGGACGGCGGCGGGGTGGCTTAGTTTTCGCGCCAAGATGTTTCTGCTGTTCACGGTGACGGTGGCGGCCGCCGCGGGGCTTTTCGGCTGGGGCGCGACGTACTACGCGCAGCAGGCGTTTGGCAAGGTGACGGCGCAGCGGTCGGACGCGCTGGTGGAGCAATTCCGGAACGAGTACTTGCAGCGCGGCAACGAAGTGGTGGAAGGCGTGGAGAGCATCGCGGAAACGGAAGGCACGATGCGGATGGCGCTCGATCTGACGCGGCCGTTGTCGGACCCTTCGCTATACGCGAGCGATGCGACGGGGCTGGCGGCGTCGCGGCACCTGGATTTCCTGGAACTGGCGAGCGATGACGGAACGCTGATCTCGTCGGCGGAATGGCCGGGGCGCACCGGTTACCGCAACGACTGGGTAACGCTCGAAAAGAATTGGAACCAGCAGGGAGCGTTTCTGGCGCCGGTGCAGTTAATTGACAACGTGCAACTCGGGTTGCTGGCGGTGCGCGTGCTGCACGTCAGCGACAAGAATTTTTACGTGATCGGAGGCCGGCAACTGGACCGGAATTTTCTGCATGCGGTAGCCGCGCCGGGTGGCACGCGGGGTTTGCTATACCGCAATCTCGAGCCGAGCTTCATTCCCGCGGCGCTCGAGGATGGCGCCGGGCCGGCGGCGGATGCCGAAGGGTTCGCGCCGCTGATCGAATCGGTGCAAAATCAGCCGCGCACATTGCGTCAAGCGGCGCTTGACTGGACGCCGGGAGCGGGCGCCAATCCCGTAGGGTATCAATTTTACAAGGGAGGCGGACCGGCGGGAACCGCGGCGGGGACGGGGAACGGCGCGGAAACGTTCGTGACCGTGCCGCTGGCCGGACGACACAACGAATTGCTAGGCGTGCTGCTGGTAGGCAGCTCGCAGAACGAACTGCCGGCGCTTGCGGGCCAGATTCGCGCGGGGGCGCTGCTGATCGCGGCGGCGGGCGTGCTGCTCGGCATTATCGTGAGCTTTTGGATTTCGGCGCGGGTGACGCAGCCACTGGCGCGGCTGACTTCCGGCGCGGAGGCGGTAGCGCGCGGAAACTGGGGAGCGCGGGTGGGAGTGACCTCGAACGGCGAATTCGGCGGCCTGGCGCGCGCGTTCAACGATATGACGCGGCATCTGACCGGGGAACGAGAGCGCCTGCTGCAAGGGGAACGCGTGGCGGCGTGGCGAGAAGTGGCGCGGCGGCTGGCGAGCGAAGTGAAAGAGCCGCTGTTTCCGATGCAGATCACGATTGAGACATTATCGATGGCGGCCCAGGAGTCGCCCGGGCGATTCGGCGAAGATTTCGGGGAATCGATTGCGGCGCTGCGCGCGGAGTCGAGAATCTGCGGGAAGTGGCGGCGCGGTTTAGCGACTTCGCGAAGAGGCCGGCGCCGCTATGGCAGCCGGTGAACGTGAACAATGCGATTCGTATCGCGGTGAAAAGCTTTGAATCGCAGTTCAGCGCGATCGGGCGGCCTCCTATCACTCCGGAGCTATACCTGGACGAACGAATTTCAACGATCAATGGCGATCCGCAACGGTTGAAAAAGGCGCTCGAGAATTTGCTGGCCGTGTCGCTCGAGGCGATGCCGGCGGGGGGCTTGTTGACAATTCGCAGCGCGCAAAGAGACGGGGTGGTGCGCTTCGACATTGCGAATAACGGCGCGGACCTGGGGGCCGAGAGCGCGGCGCGCATGTTTACTCCTTACGACGCCGGAGAGCATCAGGCGAGCCCTGGCGCGGGTTTCGGACTGGCGGAGGTGCTGGCGATTGTGAGCGATCATGGCGGGAAAATCCGCGCGGAGTCAGCGCCCGGAGCGGGCACGACGTTTCGCATGGAATTTCCGGCGCCTGCCGTTGCACCGGTGGCGGCGGTGCCTGGTGTTGCGGCCACACCTGCCCCGGTGACGCCTGCTATTGTGGCGACGGCTGTCGTGAAAACTGAGGCGGAAATTTCCGAAATTTCGCCGCCAGCGGTCGAAGTTGCCGATGTGGAAGAAGCTTTGCCCGTGGCTAATGAGCCGGCCACTGTGCCCGTTACTGTGGCGGCGGCTGAAGCCGTGAGTTCGCCGGCCGTGGTATTAACGCGCCAATCCGCATTCCGGTCGGGCGTCGCGTCGATTTTTGGATTGGGCAGCAAGCCGGCGCGGGTGGAGGAGCCGGAATTTCCGACAGGCGAGTTACCGGATGTGACGCCCGCGGTGTTGTCGAACGTGGAGCCGGCGCGCCTAGTGGATTCAGATGAGGTGGCGTGGGAAATGGTGCGCGAATCACAGCGCCAATCGCCGGCACTAGCCGAGGGCGAACCTGCCGAGCAAGCCGTCAGAGAACCGTAGAAAATTCGCGCAGCAAAGTCGGCGTTAGCGAGGCGCGCAACGCCCGGCTGTTGGCATGCGCGAAATGATCCTACTGTGTCGCTGTACGACGTTTCAGGTTCTACCCTTTATGAGACAAGAGAGGATTTGAACGCTTCGAGGCGCGCCGCAACATTCGTCTGAGCCGTCTTGTCGTTGTCCTTTTTGCGAGCGGCTTGAGCGAGATCAGCCGTTTCCATAAATAGCAATGTACGTTTTACTTTCTCTTTCAACCATGTCTGAACAACAATGCTTCACACGTTTCGTTACGTGTTTCTGTGTCACAGCCTTGAACCAAATTTTGTTCTTTTTATCTAACAAAGTGAAATCGAATCGCTTCAGCCATGCCGCTCCAGGACGACTTACGGCAAGCGCTATAACTTCGGCGGTTTTTGCGATCTGTGATCGTTTCACCAAAGCTCGAAAAGCTGTTGAAACCAAACTATTGACCATATATTCAGTAACTTCCTTCGTATAATCGGTAACCCTTTTTGTCCGCAAATGTCCGCAATGTACCAGTACGTATGCGGGCCTGTATCTTCCGATCTCAGGTCTTTGCTGGCGATATCATCTTCCAATAAAGTCCCATTCTTTAGCTTCTGAAAGGTTTCCTCCCTAATAGGCCAAATGGAAAAATATCCCCAGATTTCGTCGTTTCCATCTCGGCAAATCCAGACACCTAAGGGATACTGCCGCCACCAGCTTTTGACCAAAGTGTCTGAGGGATAGTGCTTTTTCATTCGCGAATAAGTTGTATTGCCGAGTTGCCATGCGGCTTCCACCTCATCTTCGGTATGAGCAATAGAGACTGTCATCGGCTTTTTTGAACGGACAGCGTAGTAGAGGCTGGAAACCACTCCCCAGACAACGCATGCCGCGAGTGACCAGAGACCATATTTGCGAACCTTAGGATCGGTAACTGTGACGACGGTCACAAGAGTGCCGATAATTCCGATCCCTGCAAGAACAAAATTCCAGTGTTGTTTGGCTGGCATGGATATTCATCATTTCATAAATTTGTAGGGCACCTACTAATTTAGACAGTCAGGGCCTCGTGTTTTAGGTCAACTGCAAAGCTCAAGAAGGCCTCGTGCGGAGTGCGATTTTGGACTCCGGCGGATCAGGACGAAGGCTCCGCCTTGGAACTGGCGGGGGCGCTGACCATGGCATCGACGGTAAGTCTTTTATCGTGGGAAGCGCCCTGATCGTTTTTCCGGCTCGTCGCTCCGCCAGGTCGGATCCCGCTGCTTGATGGAAAAGATCGCTGCCGGAAGTTTTCTTCTTCCTTCCGTTTCCACGCGCGGACATTGTAGGCCGTCCAGATACGCGCGGCGGTCGCTTTGAGGTTGTCCGGCATGACCGGCACCGGCTCGGCCCCTGTGAGTCCCCGCGCGGCGTCCTCGAAGTGAGGGCCGGGGGAATTTGTAATCGGCTCGGGCGTCGGTGGCCAGATCGGCGCATGCTTTTCGTTTTCCGTCCAGCGTCGTTCGTGAAATTGCCGGACCCGTACATCACGCATGAGGGCTTGCGCGTCGGTGACGGCTAACAGCGGGGCACCCGAAGTTACGCCCATGCCCAAAGTGTCGCGGTGAAGCTGTCCAGTTCATGCGGCTAGAAGCTTCGGGCGCAATTGTGGCCGGTCGCATGACTCCGCGAGTGAAGTACTACGTCCGATGCGACACGTGCGGCAACATCACCCTGCCGCGAAAGAATAAAAAACTGGCGGCTGCAATGGGGGTCTTATCGTGACGTTTCAGGTTCTACCCTTTGTGAAACATTTGCCCCATTGGTCCACTCGCTCGGTTGACGCAAAGCTCAAACGTCCTCGCGATAGCCATCCTCCCCAGATGAGTCTTGAGCATCACGTACTGGTTTTCCCCAACCCTGTAGACCTCATACACCAAATTGTTGCCTCGCTTAGACACCAAAAAATATTCGCCTTGTCGGAGTGTTGACCACCCAGAAAGCCCTCCAATTCGCGTCATCACTTCGGAAGAAGTACGCGTACGCAAGGGTTTCCAATCATATCCATACGCCGCGTATCCCACGTGAAATGAATTCTTCACTTGTGGAAGAGATTGCAAGCTGCTTGGTGTCACCGGCTCGGGACGCTTAACTGCTGGAGCGCTCGGCTGAGACGGTTGGACCGTTTTTGTGGCGCTCTGGGGTTTAGACCGTTCGGCAGGGACAGCAGGTTGTGTCGGTTGCGCTGTCGGCGAGGCCTTCTTCGTGCCAAACACCGATCAAGAATGCTCATCGTGGTCTCGCCCCCTATCGAAGATCAAGCTTAACCCACTTTGGAGCACTGGGCGACGCGTTGCTGGTGAAAAGGACGTCTCAAAACTTACCCTTTGTGAGACAGCAATTTTCTAGTAGTCGCGGGTTTTTTGCCGATTTTCACTGCGCTTGCGCCATCGGCAGTCTGCGGACGTATAATGCCTCGCTTTTCAAAATCTATTGCAAGGAGAGAACGAATGCCACTCAAAGAAGACTCTCAAGCGAAGGGGGGTGGGGAATTGATGTCTGCACAACCCGTGTCGAAAAGAAAGATAGGCGGCGTCGGATCGGCGAAAGCTCCTAGCGTCGTCGCCGCACCGACAGCTCCGGCGCATGGTGATTTCAAATTCAACGGCGGTCCGGTTATCACCAATCCGGTTATCTATCCAACGTTCTGGGGCTCAAGTTGGCCGGATGCGACCCATCAGGCGCAGGCCGCACGGCTCGTCCAGTACTTGAAGGATCTGATTTCAAGCAACTGGATGAATATTCTGACGCAGTACGGCGTCGGATCTGGGAACGGTGGCGCGCAGGTACTGCCGCCGTCGTACATTCACACCGTGCCAGCGACGCTGACGGATGCCCAGATTCATCTGACCATCCAGGCGGCCATCAACAGTGGAACGCTTCCAGAGCCACCCCCGAACAATGCCAGCACCGTGCTCGTCATTTTTCTGGATGAAACCTGCGCCGTCAACGATTCCAGCTTGGGTATCGTGATGTGCGAGAAGAATGGCGACAACGCGTTCGGCTACCACTATGACTTTGCGACCGCTCGCGGGAATAACTGCTACTACGCCGTGATACCGGCCCTCGACGACACCTGCATCAAGAACACCTGCCCCGGCGGCTGTTCCCTGAATCTGACAGAGACGCAGGAGCAGCGCAGAACGCAGGTCGCCAGTCACGAGGTCGCCGAAATGTTGACAGACCCCAAATTCCCGAGCGGCTGGTACGGGACGTCAAGCGACGAGAACGGTGATATCTGCAATGGCGAGACCGCAACCATCACGGTTGGACCGAACACCTGGAACGTACAACGGATTTACAGCAAGACCGACGACATTAAAACGAACGGCGCGAGCTTCTGCCTCGCCACGTCAGCGAACCCGATCCCGAGCCTACCCGGAGGCCCGGTGGGGTGGGCGGTCGCGCTGAGTAGCGCCGCTGGGGCGGCATGCAACGTCGACGGGCGGCTTGAGCTGTTTGGCATCGGCACGGACAATGCCCTGTGGCACATCTGGCAAACCGTTCCACACGGCGGTCCCTGGTCGGCCTGGACCTCACTCGGTGGGGTCGTCACGAGCGATCCGGCGGTTGCAGTCAACACAGACGGGCGCCTTGAGGTGTTTGCCCGTGGAACCGACAACGCCTTATGGCATATCTGGCAGACGGCGCCGCACGCGGGGCCCTGGTCGGCCTGGTCCTCCCTCGGCGGAGACATCACCAGCGATCCGGAGGTCGCGGTGAATTCGGATGGGCGGCTTGAAGTCTTTGCGCGTGGAGCGGACAACGCCTTGTGGCATATCTGGCAGACGGCGCCGCACGCGGGCCCCTGGTCGGCGTGGGCCTCACTCGGCGGAACGATCAGCAGTGATCCGATGGTGGCCATAAACTCCGACGCGCGGCTTGAAGTCTTTGCGCGTGGCACGGACGACGCCTTGTGGCACATCTGGCAAACTGCCCCCCACGCGGGCCCCTGGTCAGCCTGGGCCTCACTCGCCGGCGCGATCACAAGCGACCCAGCGGTGGCGCTCAACTCCGACGGCCGGCTTGAAGTGTTTGCGCGTGGCACGGATGACGCCTTGTGGCACATCTGGCAAACCGCCCCCCACGCCGCAACCTGGTCGGCCTGGGCGTCACTCGCCGGCGCGATCACGAGCGACCCGGCAGTGGCGCTCAACTCCGACGGCCGGCTTGAAGTGTTTGCCCGCGGCACGGACGACGCCTTGTGGCATATCTGGCAAACCGCCCCCCACGCCGCAACCTGGTCGGCCTGGGCTTCGCTCGCCGGCAGCATCACCAGCGATCCCGCGGTACCATTGAACACTGACGGGCGGATCGAGGCGTTCAGTCGAGGCACGGACAATGCGCTGTGGCACATCTGGCAGACAGTCCCGCACGGCGGACCATGGTCCAGTTGGAGTTCGCTCGGAGGGATTTTGATTACGACTGCCGTGTGAGTGGCGGAGCGATCCGACGAGAGGCCGCGGTCAGCGGTCTCTCGTCGATAACGTCATCTCACTCTCCGATTTCGCCGCGCCCTTGAATGAGGCGGCAGTATAAATGTGCTTTGGCCGTGAAAACTTGTTGCGACCAGGCCACACGTCAAGCCGATGCGTCGCCGCTCGGCGGGCTGTGACACTCGCCGTACCGGGTATAGCCTCGACCTGAGAGGCTCGAATGCGAAAATCTACTCGCCTTCTTGTAGCTATCATCTTCGTCAATTTCGCGGTTGTAACAGGAGCTCACGCTCAGAAGGGGTGGACGCCTCCGGAAAAAATCCGATCGGCCGAATCGGTGTACTTCGACGATCAAACCGGAGCGGCGGCGGTCGGAAAGAAAGCAGTCGTGGAACTCAAGAAATGGGGGCGCTTCCGAATCGCAAACGACCGCACTGAAGCTGACTTGGTGATGCTGCTCTCTTCGGATCCTTACACGGGACAGAAGGTTATTGTTTCGGGGGGAGAGACGGGCACGATTGGCCCGAACGGAGACGTGCGGGAAGACCGGGTCCCCACTTTCGGCAGGCTGGCGCCCGTCCGATATGCCTATTTAACCGTGATTGACCCGAGAACCGGTGAAGCGCTGTGGAGTGGCTCTCATCGCTGGGGCGGTTTGTTGACGGGATTCAATAGTGCGGGGGAACGTTTGATTAAAAAGTTCGAAAAAGAGATGAAGAAATAGCCAGTAATACGAGCCAGCTTTAAGAAATCGTAAGAATTTGCGCGGCAACATGAAAAGCCGGACTTCAGCGGCTAAGGCCGTTTTGGCTCCTTCCTCTAGGTTGACCCACAATGCGAAGATTAACGCGAGACAAAGGAGAGAGGGAACAGAGAGATTCTTCGTTTTATTGCGCGGGCTCCAAGTAGAGCCCGGACCCGTCGCTCAGAATGACAAATGACAGCTAGAGTGACAAATGACAGTGGTAATGGCAGGAGCGCGGCCGGAGGCCTACGAGAGCTTTAATTCGACATTTACAAATTTCTGCACATGAAATACGGAGTTACATTGCCCCGCCACGTTCAGCGCGCGTGGTGTTGTTGCCGGAACGGGAGAGGCGGTAGGATCGGGAAATTCAACCTATCTTGCGGTGACTATGGAGGAGCTATGATTCGCAAAGTCACGAGAATTATTTGCGCGGCTGCTGCTTCCCTGTTGCTGCTTGTCGTCGTGTTGCCGGCGCAGCAGCGGAATGTCGACGATTTCTTTCGCGATTTTACCGCGGATTGGGTGCGGCATGATGCCGATCTCGCGACGCGGGCGCGGTATTTTACCGGCGAGGAGCAGGACCGGCTGGAGCGGGAGCTTCGGCCGTGGACGCTCGAGTGGAGGAAAGAACGGATCGAGCGGGCGAAGCAGGGGCTGGCCGAATTGCGCAAATTCGATCGCGCCAAGATGAGCGAGGTGCAGCAAGTTTCGGCGGACCTGATGCAATGGCAATTGCAAACTGTCGCGGACGAGGAGCCGTATCTCGACTACACGTTTCCGCTGGAACAATTTCAAGGGGCCAATGAGACGCTGGTTTATACGCTTACAGTGGTGCATCCGCTAAAGACAGAAAAGGATGCGGCCAATTACGTGGCCGCTCTGGGCGAAGTGAGCATGCGTCTCGAAGAAGCGATGGCTGAATCGCGGCGGCTGGCAGCGAAGGGCATTCTGCCGCCGAAATTCATTCTGCAGGCCACGATCCAGCAGATGCAGAGCTTCGTGGGCACACCTGCGGCGGAAAATCCTTTTGTGACGACCCTCGCGCAGAAGATGCAGCCGATCGAAGCGATGTCCGAGGCGCGGCGCGAGGAGCTGCGGGCCCAGGCGGAAAAGATTGTCGAGGCGCAAGTCTACCCGGCGTGGAAGAAGGGCATCGCGCTGCTTACCTCGCAGCTCGCCAGCTCGACGGATGATGCGGGGCTGTGGCGGCTGAAAGGCGGCGCCGACGATTATCGATATGCGCTGCGGCGTTACACCACAACGAACATGAGTCCCGAGCAGATTCATGAGCTGGGGCTGCGGCAGGTTGCCACGATCGAGAAGCAGATGGATGGGGTTCTGCGGCAACTGGGGCGCACGGAAGGAACGGTAAAGGAACGGATCGAAAAGCTGCAGGCCGACATGATGTATCCGAATCCCACTTCGGACGAGAGCCGCGAGCAGATTATGCGCGACATCGATGCGATCCTGCGCGACGCGCAGAAGCGGGCAACCATACTTTTCGACAAGCAGCCGAAGGCCGCGGTTATTGCGCAGCCGTATCCGCGTTTCCAGGAGGCCAACGCGGCAGCCACGTCGACCGCGCCGGCGCCGGACGGATCGCGGCCAGGAATTTTTTTGTATCCGAGAAGGCTAGACTTCATGACGAAGTTCGGGCTGCGCAGCATTGTTTATCACGAAGCGGTGCCGGGCCACTTTTCGCAAGGCGCACTCGAAACCGAGAATACGGCTCTGCCGCGATTCCGACAGATCCGGGCATTCGGTATTATTCCGGCTTATAACGAAGGCTGGGCTCTATACGTGGAGCATCTGGCCTCTGAATTAGGCTGGTATGAAGGTGATTTAGAGGGCGAGTTGGGCCAGCTCAATTACGAACTGTTCCGCGCGCGGCGCCTGGTGGTGGATACCGGGCTGCACTCGCAACACTGGACTCGCCAGCAAGCGATCGATTACGGGATCGAGCCGAGTGAAGTCGAACGGTACGTCGTTTATCCCGGGCAGGCGTGCTCGTACATGATCGGTGAAATGAAGATTCTCGAATTACGCGGGAAGACGAAGGAAGCGCTCGGCGACAAATTCTCATTGCGAGCGTTTCACGATGTAGTGCTCGACACCGGCACGGTGCCGCTGGACTTGCTCGAACGGCAGGTGGACGCCTATATAAAGTCGGCGGGCGGAAAGTTGTAAGTTAGCTACCGGATGGGTGCAGTGCGATGTAGTTGCGGCCGAGGGCGCTGAGGCGCCGCCGGGCTCTACTAGTCCGCTTCCAGGGGGAAAAGTGTGGCGGGATGGCCCTGGAATGGCGACGCGGGGTTAGGAGCACGGGGCGCGAGGCCTGTCTCGAGAAGCTTGGCGAATTCTTGGGCAACGAGAGGTCTGCTGAAATAGTAACCCTGCGCTTGATCGCAGCCCTGGGTTTGCAGGAAGGTCATTTGTTCGCGGGTTTCCACGCCTTCGGCGATGATTTGCTTCCGAAGACCTTTGGCCATGGCGATCATCGCGCTGACGATGGTGGCGTCGTAGGACCCGGTGGTGATGTCGTGCACGAACGATTGGCCGATTTTCAGATAATCAATGGGAAACATTTTCAGATAACTCAGGCTGGAATAGCCGGTGCCGAAGTCATCCGCAGCGAGGCGCACTCCGATAGATTTGAGTGTGTTGAGCGCGGAGACGGAGGATGAGGCATGCTGCATGAGCACGCTTTCAGTGAGTTCGAGCTCCAGATAGCGGGATTCCAGCCGCGTCTCCTCCAGGATGGCCTTAAGCTGTCTCAGAAAATCGTCGCTCCTGAACTCCAAAGACGAAACGTTCACCGCCACAGAGACAGGGGGCAAGCCAGCATCCTGCCAAGCTCGCGCCTGCCGGCAGGCTTCGCGCAAAACCCATTGGCCGATGGGCAAAATGAGGCCGCAGCCTTCAGCGATGGGCACGAACTCCAGTGGCGCGATGAGGCCACGGAGCGGGTGCTGCCAGCGTAGGAGCGCCTCCGCGCCCGCGATCGCGCCGGTCTGGAGATTCACCTTCGGTTGATAATGCAAAACGAACTCTTCGCGTTCCAAAGCGAGGCGGAGACCGGCTTCGAGAGAAATCCAGTTGTCGGCCGGGGCGTCCTGACCGCTGTCGAAAAACCGGTAATTGTTGCGACCGTTCTTCTTGGCCCGGTACATCGCGGAATCCGCATTTCTGATCAGGGTTTCCGCGTCTTCGCCGTCCGCGGGGTAGGTGCTCAAACCAATGCTGGCCGTGACCTTCAGATCGTGCTTGCCAATCCGGTGGGGCCGTGCCAGCGCGGCCAGAATTTTTCTGGCGCTGATGGCCGCATCCGCCGGATGCTTTACTTCGCTAAGAAGAACTACAAATTCATCTCCACCCAGGCGACCCACCGTATCGGAGAGGCGTATGCAGGTTGACAGACGGGTGGCCACCGATTGCAGCAGCCGATCACCGGTGGAATGTCCCAGGGTGTCATTAATATTTTTGAAATTGTCCAAATCCAGAAACAGGACGGCGAGCGAGCTGCGGTTACGGCGAGCCAACGAGATGGTCTGGGCCACCCGGTCGGTCAACAGCATCCGGTTGGGAAGATCGGTAAGCATGTCGTGCTGAGCCAAATGAGACATGTGCGAGGAAATGGAGCGAGCCGCGCTCACGTCGTGGAACACAATCACCGCGCCGGTAACGCGGTTTTCCCGATCGTGAATAGGGGCAGCGGAGTCTTCGATGGCGATTTCATATCCATCGCGGCGGGTGAGAATGCAGTTGGCGGTTAACTCCACCGTTTTATTTTGCTGCATGGCCAAGTCCATGGGATTACGAGCGGGTTCGCGCGTGACGCCGTCGATGATCTTGAAGACTTCAGAAAGCGGACGGCCGGATGCGTCCTTGCGAGACCAGCCAGTCATATCCTCGGCGACCACATTCAGATAAGTTACCTTGCCGAAGATGTCGGTGCTGAGCACGGCATTGCCGATGGAGTTGAGGGTAATCGCGGCGCGTTCTGTTTCCTGGGAAGATGCTTCTTCCGCGGTCTCGCGCTCCGCCATGTTGCGGATGGCCCGGCCAAATGAGTACGCGTCGATATGACCTTCGAGCAAGTAGTCCTTCGCGCCACGCCGCAGGGCCTCCCTGCAAAGACCTTCGTCCTCCGCGCCACCCAGGACCAAAATCGGTACCCCCGGCGCCGCCTGTATGAGCTTATCGATCGTGTCGAGACCCTGGCTGTCGGGTAAGGACGTATTCGCGAAAATCGCCCATACGGTCTTCTGGTCCAGTCGTTGCACGCTCTGAGAAAGTGTCTGAACCCATTCATCGTTAAATGGGCCCTCATGGGTGTTGAGTAGCGCCGCTCGAAAAAGTTCCCAATGAGCGGGATTTTGGTCGACCAGCAGGAGATTACGGATCTGAGCCATTTCGAGAATCCTCAATTGGAACTGTGCCAAAAAAGAACAGTCGCAACTGTGCGGAAGTGCACATGTGTCTATATGAGCACCCCCCGAGAAACGCCCAATAACGTGCGGAATTAAGACAGGGTATTCCAGCTATCATGCTGATAGCGTTATAGATAGAGTAGTGGCTCGTGGTGAGGTCAGCTGCCGCCGGTGGGGGCGGCGGACGCGCCCGGAGCAACGGGCGCGGCGGCTGGCGGAGTCGCGGCGGGAGATGCGGGAGCTGGGGGGCGCAAGGCGAAGTAATTGCGGCCGAACGCAGCTTGGGCGCCGCCGGCTTCGACGACCACGGCTTCCACGGTGTAGCGGCCGGCGGCTACGTCGGCGAGCGGGAGACTGATGCGGAAGGAGGCGGTGCGCGTTTTCTCGTCCACCTGGGCGGGGGCCACCATGGGGGTTTGATTGATGCGGGCGCCGTTGCGGAAAAATTCGAGGCCGGCGCGCAAGGAGTTGGGGTCGACTTTGTCGGGGACGTAGGCCTGGAAAAATATGTAGAGCATTTGCTGGCTGGTGAAGACGCGGGTGACGCTGGGAATGATGCGCTGGCCGGCCAGGTCAAGCGGCGTCTCCTTGAGCTTGGCGTCGGGGGCGAAGGCCTTGGTCTGGACTTCGGAATTTTTCTGCAGCTCGATGATCTGGCTCAGAGAACCACCGAGCTTAGCTGCAGGCGGTCGGGCGTTTTGGCGGGGAGCTTGATCTCGTCCTCGAAGGTGCCGATGCGGCCGGTTTCATTTTCGCGGGCCAGGAATTTGAGCTTGTAGTCGCCGGGGCCGAGGATGATGCCGCCTTGATAGATGAGCGCATTCTGCTGCACCTGCTCGAAGCGTTCGGTGTCGAGGCGCACGGTAATGGTGTCGCGGAGGGCTCCGACGACGCGGCCGGATTTGGCGTCGCGCATTTCGGCGGCAAAATCGAACTCGACCTGGCGGCGGTTGCTCTTCTGGGCCCACTGCAGGGCGCTTGAAGCGAGCTTGGCGGAGATGGGCACGAAGATCTGATTGTTCGCGAGACGGAAGTAAGACGTTTCCACGGCGACAGGCAGCTCGACGGTGGGGGCGTTGGACTTCATGGCGTCTTCGAGCTGGCGCTCGCGGTCTTCGGTGGTGAAGATGCCGAAATCTTTGGGCGCGCTATAACCCTCGCGGTAGCGGATGTGCGCTCCGGGAACGCCGTTGAGGCGTACGCGAATGCCGCGCCAGCGGCCATCGTGCGCGGTGTTAGTGCTGTAGTAACCCACCAGGTAATAGCCGGCCGTGTCAGCCTGCACGGACTTGAAGGCGTCGCCGAAATCGCCCAAATCAAAAAAGCTGCGGCCTCCGGTGTCGGAGGCGAGCGTAGCGAGGGTGTCGCGCGAATCCTGGCGCGCGTCCTGCTGGTGGAAGACGGAAGCTCCGGAATACATGGAGTTGCCGGTAGCGGCTCCGACGCTGGGATCGCCGCCGGGAATTTCGGCCATCAGGCCGCGAGAATCGACGGTATAGATGGAGACGTTGGCGCGATTGGCGGCGTCGGTGGTGGCGCGAAGCTGGGAGCGATTGTCCTCGCCGGTCTGGGTGATGCCGGAGGTGAACTGGATCATGGATTTTTTGCCGGGGATGTCGCGGAGCAGGTCGGCCATGGATTCAAGGGCAGCGAGCTTGCGATCGGTATTGAAAACGTTAAATTCGGTTTCATCGGCGGTGAAGGCGGCGTCGGTGTCCTCGGACACGGCGGTCTCGACGCCGGTGGCTGCGGCGTCAGCGAGATTGGCCAACTGCGATTCCTTGCCCGGAATGACCGCGTCCACGGCGCTGTTGAGGAGATCGCGATCATTGGTGAAATCGGCGATGACGTGCAACTGATTGCCGTAGGCGACGACGCCGACGAGGTCGGCCGCGCTCATCTGCTCGCGGAGAAAACGTTTCGCGGCAGTGGTGGAGCGGGTGAGGTCCTGCGGCTGCAGGGAGCTGAGATCGAAAAAGAGCACGATCAGGCGGCGGTCGCGAACTTGCTGGCGAATTTCTTCCGGCGCGGCGACCGAACCGATGGTGATGGTTACGGGGGCGGAATCGGAGGCTTCGGCCTTCTCGATTTTCTCGACATCGTTATATTCGAAGGTAGAGACTTTCTGTTCGTGACCGTCCTCGGTGACGGTGAACTGATCCTGTCGCAGGCCCTTGATGGGCTTGCCGTCTTTGCCGGTGACCTCGACATCGACCTGAACCAGTTCGACGGCCGAGCGAATGGTGCCCCTGGCGTTCGGGGAGACCTGCGGAGGCGGGGGAGGCGCAGCGGGTTGGCCGGGATTTTGCGCGAAGGCGCCGGAAACCGGCGCCAGGGCCAAGACAAGGGCCAGGCCAATACGAAGGATGAAATGTTTGAAAGAAACCGAGGTGCGCATTAGAAGTTAAACCTCGTCATGATATCCATGGTGCGCATGCCGGAAGCTCCGGTGACCCGGCCGAAAGTGGCCGAATTCACAAGCGTGGAGAGGCCGGAAAGATTGGGAGTGTTGGTGAGGTTGGTGACCTCCCAGCGAAGATCGAGACGGTGGTTGTGGTCTCTGCCAAAAAGGAATTCCTTGGACGCCTGAAAATTCACGGTGAAGGTGCCGGGGCCTTGAATGGTGTTGCGCGCGGCATCGCCGAATTGTCCCGCCGGGGGCACGACAAAACACGAAGTGTCGAAGAAGTGTAACGGGCTTTGCTGGCTGGCGGGCAGGTTGGGATCGCAGATTTGATCGGCGCGCGTGGAGAAAAGTCCGCCGGAGCCGGTATTGCGGGCCGAGGTGCCCGTCACGAGCGCCGTAAAGGGCACGCCAGTCGTCAGGGCGATATTGCTGCTCAGGCGCCAATTGCCAAAGAGGTCGCCGGTGAATCCTTTTTGCGCGAAGCGATGATGTTCGCCCAAGGGCAGCTCGTATAAGAAATTGGCGCGCAACTGCTGGCGTACGTCAAAAGAAGAACGGCCGTATTCGCCACGGAGGTCGGCGTCATTCTGCACGACGACGGGCGAACCGCCTCCGATGGAGCTGGCATCGTCGAGAGATTTTCCGTAGGTATAGATGGCGTTGACCATAATGCCGTGTGACAAGCGGCGCTGAATGCGGGCTTGCAAAGCGTTGTAGATGGAATTCGCGCCGGAGGTGTCGTAGACGAAGTTGCCGGCGTTGGCGACTTGCACGTTATTGCCGACCTGGCCGGGCGCCAACCGATTGGGAGCTAGCAGGAGATCGAGATCGGTGCCCTTGGTGCCCGTGTAGGTGAGCACCAGGGTGGTGTTCGTCATGAGCGCGGTCTCGATGGAGAGATTCCAAATCTGGGCGTAACCGACCTTGTAATTTGGATTGACGGCGTAGGTATTGAGAATGGTGTTCGAGGTGGCGCCGGTGACGGCCGGGAATCCGTTCTGCAGAGTGAGAACTTCGGCGGAGCTGGTGAGGCGCAACTGCGAATCGGCCCAAGGCGGCTGGTTAGCGAGTTCGGAGAGAAGCTGGCTGTATATGGATTCGTTGTAGAACATGCCATAGCCGGCGCGGACGGTAGTTACGTGCTTGCCGGAAAGAGCCTTGAACGGAGGCCTCCAGGCGATGCCGATGCGGGGTGCCCAGTGATTGTAATTGCCGCGGATTAGCGAATTGGGAAGCGCACCGCTGAAGGGCGCGGTTTCGCCGGGGACCACGACGGCGGCCTGGGTGAGTCCAGAATTGACGTCCAGGTTAGAGATGTGGCCATACAACTCGGAGGGCGGGGTGAAGGCCTCATAACGGACACCGTACTCGAGCGTAAAGGTGGGCTTCATGCGCCAATCATCGGTGGCGTAAGCGATGTAGCCCCAGCTGCGGTAATACTTGCTGGGCGTGCCAAAACGCACATTGGTGGCGTAGGGAAAGCCGAGGAGGAAATCGGCGAAATCCAAACCGGTGCCCTGGATGGGCTGGCCGTTGGCGTTGACTTGTGAGGTGACCAAGCCGTTGAAGGTGAACTGGCCTTCGGGAGTCGGATCGGAAAAGGTGTTGTTCTCGATGCGGCGAACCTCGGCGCCGGTCTGAAAGGTGTGCTTGCCGTGCGTGTAGGTGACAGCATCGACGAAGCGATAGGTTTGATTGCGCGTGAGAGCGGGAATAGCGTCGGTGACCCCGGTGAAGTTGGTGAAGCTGAGCTGGGGGGCGCCGAAATCGATGGGCGCGGTGGAGACTCCGGTGATGCCCAAGTCTCCGGCGACGTTTACGTTGTTGGCGAAATTATTGAGCGTTTGCGAGCGGTTGCGCGAGAAGACCAGCTGCGTATCGTTAAGCAGCGTGCGCGTCAGGTTCTGCGTCAGGCCCAGGGTCAAGGCCTGGCCGCGCGAGCTCACGTTGCTTTCAAGCGAAGGAAAATTCTGAAAAGAGTGCGTGGCGGTCTGGCTGAAATTGTATATGACGCGCGCGTTGAGCTTGGGCGAGATGGTATGCAGAATACGTGTGTTCAGGCGATTGGTTTGGGCGGGAACACGCGTTTGCAGATGGTAATTGTCGACGAAACCCGAAAGATTGGCCACGGGAATGAACTGCAGCAGTCCCAGGGAGGTATTGTTGAACATCGCGGATGGGAGCTGGCAGCCAACGGCCGTGCGGGGGCCGTTGGGATTCCCGCCCTGGGGGACGTAAAGCTGCGTGCCGGGGCGGTCGCAGAAGTCGCCGAGGTTCTGACGTTCAAAGGCCGTGGGCACAGTGGAAAACTGGTCGACCGGATTGCGAGCCCACGCACCGTCGAAATTGACGTAGAAGAAGGTGCGGTCGCTGCCGTCGTAGATATGCGGAATGCGCAACGGACCGCCAACATTTCCGCCCACCCTATCGTTCCAGGTAGGGATTTTGAGTGGATCGGCTCCATTCAAGGAGTAAGGACGCGCGTCGAAAGCGGAATTGCTGTACTGATCGTAGAAGCTGATGTGGACTTGATTGGCGCGCTGGCGCATGACCCGCTGCATGCCCCATAACGCCGCCACTCCCTGTGGGCCAGGTTTGCCACGCGGAGCCCCACCGCGGCCGCCGCGACCGCCTCCCTGTCCTCCCGCAACCCGCAGATTCATTCCGGGCGCGCCGCCGGGCCCTGCCTGGCCGCCGGTGAACCCGGGCACGCCTCCCGCATTGGCGCCGTTACCGGGTGTGCCGGGATTGCCTGGGCCGCCTTGTCCGCCGAAATCGGGGCCTCCGGGCGGCGGGCCTTCTCCGCCGGCCGGGCCAACGTCCGCGGCGCGACCCACGGTGCCGCTCATCAGGAAGGCGTCGGAAGTCGCGGCCTGGCCGAGAGCGGATTGATCGTTGCCTCCTGCTGCTGCATCCGGAGCGGCTTCATCGGTGGGCTCCTGTTGCTCGGCGTTGAGCGCCAATTGCTGGAAGCCGCCGGCGGGAGGCTGGGCTTGCGCACCTGCTGCACCTTGACCTGCTGCACCTTGACCTGGCACACCTTGGCCTGCTGCACTTCGGCCTGCCGCGCCTGGCCCCGCCGCGCCTGAATTGTTGCGGCCGGCACCACCAAATCCGCCGCGATATCCGCCACCACCCTGGCCTCCGCCTGGACGCCCCTGACCACCCGGTCCACGCGGGCCGCGGTTGGGATTGGCACCGCTTCCTGGTGTCGCGGAAGCGGTATCGGTGGACTTGTTTGCGGAACTGGCAGAGGACGCGGAAGCGTTTGAGCCCGGAGCGGAGTCGGCCGGGACGGCTGGACTCGCAGCCGGATTGCTGGAGGCGTTAGACGGAGCGCTCTCGGAAACGGCTTGGCTCGATTGTTGCTCGATGACTTGAAGCGAAGCGACTTTGGCCACCAGGTCGACCGGAGAGGCGCCTTGAGGCGAAACGTCAAGCTCCTTGGTGATAGGGTCGAAGCCCAGCTGGGCGACTTCCATGCGGTAGTGGCCCGGGGACATGCCCGGCAGGCTGAAGTGCCCGCTCTCATCGGTCCAACTGACCCAGGCGCGGCCGCTCGAAACATCGGTGAGGCGGAGGGTGGCTCCGGGAACGGCGGCGCCGTCGGTGGTGTGTAGCGCGCCGCTGACGGTGGTGGTAGACGCAGGCGCGGGGTTTGAAGGAGCGGTATCCTGAGAGTGGATGACTACGGCCGCAGGGAGGGCTAAGAGCAGCACAACGCCGAAATCGATAGCGATCCCCTGCAAGATTCTTCTTCGCGCTATTTTTCGCAAAGGGCCGTCCCTCTGACCTGATACGCTTTTCGAAATTAGTGCTGCGGCGACATAGGTTGCCACAGGGGATACGCAGCAGCCAACCCTTATAACCGGGTTTTGCGCCCTCAGTTCCTCAGTTGCACCTTAGACGCGCCCGGCACGCAGAACGTTTCTTTGGGGCCCGAGGATGAGGTGCCCTGTTCACCATCTGGATGGCGTGCGAAGATAGTACCCTTTTTGGAAAGGACGGCGAGCGATCGATGGGTGCGCAAATTCTTTTGTCGAGCGGAGCCTGCTGCGCCGACAAGCGCGGGCGACCGTGAAGTTCTGGTCGATTGCGGTGCCAGCGGCAGGGGTGGCCGCGGGAGTGGCCGCGTGGGGTGCAGTCCATTCCACGTCGGAGCTATTCGGCCCTACGGTGCACCATACGCGACGACGTATCGAGATCGCGCTGACGTTTGACGACGGGCCGAATCCGGCGATCACGCCGCAGTTGCTGGAGCTGCTGGAGCGGCATTCGGTGCGCGCCACATTTTTTTTGATCGGGCGGTTTGCGCGCGCGTGCCCGGAGCTGGTTTGCGAGATTGCCGCGCGCGGCCATGCGGTGGGCAACCATACAGAAACGCATGCGAATCTGGCGGTGCTGTCGGGCTCGCGAACGGTGGAAGAGATTGCACGTTGCGGCGAGAGCATTGCGGGGGCGCTGGCGAGGGGTGCGCAGGCGGTAGCGCCTATGTGGATGAGGCCGCCGTTCGGCTATCGGGGGCCGCAGACGGGGAGCGCGGTGCGGCGTGCCGGATTGCGGGGCGTGGCGATGTGGTCGCTGATGTGTTACGACTGGCGGCGGGAAAGCGCCTCGGAATTGATCGAGCGATTGGCGCGTGTGGAGGTTCACAGCCGCGTGCGAGCCAGGCGCGCGGGGCGAGAATCGGCAGGAGCAGGGGTGAATCGCGGCGGAGACGTGATCCTATTGCATGACGGCGATTTCCGGGCGCTGGGCGCCGACCAGCGGCATGTGCTGGCGGCGCTCGAGCATTGGCTGCCGCGATGGAGAGATGCGGGACTGGAGTTTGTTACAATGGACCGCGTGGGAGATGACGTTGGACACAGCGGGCCAGAAGTTGCGGCCCACCAGTAGCGCGGCGGGAGGCCATGGACGAGCGGCAGTTTTACCTGGAGCGGCAGGAGACCAAGAATCTGCCGCTAGTGTGCCCGCATTGCCGGCAGGAGGGCTCCTACCCTATCCGCTGGGTGGTGCGGATGAAGAAGAAAGAATTGCCGCGAGGCGCGGGCGAAGAAGATCGCAAACGCTTCGCTACGGCGCGGTCGTACATGGTGCGGGTCGACGAACTGGTGGCTTGCCGCAACCTCCGCTGCCGCAAGCGATTCGAGTTGACCGGGCAGAGCGTGGTGCTGGTTTCCGATGCGGGCAGCGCGCCCGCGGGCGATTTCGACCCGGACACTTTTGGGAATCGGTAGGGGTCGAGCGGCGGACAACCGGCTAGATTTCCGGGTATAAATCAAAGAAAGGCGTCGACCGACTGGCGCAAAGTTTTCTCGATTTCTTCCTTGCTTCCTTCGATCAAGTGCATGGTAACGCGGGCGGTGCGCCCATCCTTGAGGTGCAGCGTGGCCTCGCTGATCTCACCCAGTTCCTGCGCGGGAAAAAGACGCATGCCGTACACGAGCGCCAAGTTGGCCATGGACGATGTCTCCTTTGTCATCGTTGAGCGTAGGCGGAATTGTGCGGGACGTCAAATCGACGGATGGCGGTCAGTTGGAGAGTGGCTCCAGGAGTTCGATGCGATTTCCGAACGGATCGTTTACATAGATTCTGTCGTAACCCTCGAGCGGCTCGTCGGTGCTGAAGCTATAACCGGCGGCGTTGATGAGTGTTTTGAGGGCCGGAAGATCCTCCACCAGAAGCGCCGGGTGCGCCTTGCGGGCAGCGCGGAAGTCATTCTCGACGCCCAAGTGAATTTTTAGAGAGTCGCGAACAAACCAGCAACCCCCGCGTTTCGCCAGATTGGGAGGTTTGGGAACTTCAGGTATGCCCAGGATACCTTCATAAAAGGTGCGCGCCTCGGTCTCCTTGCCAGGTGGCATCGCCAACTGCACATGTTCGATCTCTTTAATACGCATGGGCACCTCGTCTGGACCGATTTTCCGCTACACAAAGCCGGATTTCAAATTGACCCAGTATCATCGACAGCGCGCCTGACCCCCTGGTGTTTGTGGGGGTATACTTAAGCAGCCGCATCTCGGCTTCCGGCATCCCAAGGCACATTACTGAATTCCGAAATTGCGGCGTCGCCTGGATACTCTGGCGATTGCTTGCGCTCATTGCGGGGAGGTGTTTTATGGACGCGCGTCGGGTGGGCGTAAAAAGAGCACGCGTGGGCGATTTATGCGCGTTGGGATTGCTGCTCCTCGGCACTCCGTTGTTCGCGCAAGAGACTGCCGGGCCGCTTACTCCGCGAGGGGCTTCGCAGGGCGACCATGCCGGCGCGCCGGCCGCACCCGCTGAGTCTGCTGCGCCTGGCGCACCCGCTGTGGCCGCGGAGAGGACGAGTGAAAATGCGGAAGGCCAGACAGCCCAGTATGTGGTGCCTTCGGGAACGAAATTGCCGCTGGTGCTGCACAATTCACTGACCACGCGCAACGCCCAGCCGGGCGACCCACTATATTTCGAAACGGTTTTCCCGGTGGTTTTGAACGACCGCATTCTGGTGCCGGCGGGTTCGTACGTGCAGGGCGAAGTACTCGAAGCGCAGCGGCCGGGTCGCGTGAAGGGCCGGGGCGAAGTGCGTATCCGGCTGACGACCATGATTCTGCCGAATGGCTATACCGTGAAATTCGACGCGGTGCCTACCAATGCGGGCACCGGCGGAAATGAAAGCACCGACAAAGAGGGCCAGATCAAAGGCGACACGGACAAATCCGGAGACGCAGGCACCGTGCTCAAAACTACCGCGGCCGGCGCGGGAATCGGCGCTCTCGCAGGAAGAAGCGCGGCTGGAGCCGGAGTAGGCGCGGCGGCCGGCGCGGCAGCGGGCATCGCGGCCGTGATGTTGACCCGGGGGCCGGAACTCGAGTTGCCGCGCGGGAGCTCGCTCGATATTGTGCTCGATCGCGCGCTTTATCTGGATGCTTCGAAAATTAACTTCACTGATCCGGGGCATGCGTCGACGCTGCCAGGCCCGGCCAGCCGAGAGCCTACGCGGAGCAGGAACCCGTTTTAGCGGAAAGTAGATTCGGCGGGGGATCGCGGAACCTAAGTTGTGCCGAAACTCAGTGGCTAAAGCCGCCTGTTTTTCCCGACCTTATGTCGCAGTAAAAACTGCGACCCACAACGAGCCTCGTATTTCGCTTGCTACGGACGGCTTTTCTTCAAATTTGTAAAAGCATAGGTGCGGACACCTCAGCGGCTAAAGCCGCTGCTTTCTTTGGGGGTTACGTCGCGGTTAAAAACCGCGAACTAGGATGAACTTGCACCCTGATATCAATGCTAGGTTCGGGCGGCGAGTTTGTGCAAATGCCTCGGGCCTCCCGGCAAAGGCACCGGGAAGACACGAGCTACATCGGATTCAATTAGTTTTCAGGGGTGGGCGTGTTTGCGAAGCGCAGCGGGCTGAAAATTTCCCAGTCCATGTAAACGCGGTGTTCGGTAATCCATTGCGTAACCAGCTTGGCGGTGATGGGCGCCAGCAGGATGCCATTTCGATAATGACCTGTGGCAACGGTGAGATGGTCGAGCTCGCTGGGGCCAAGGATCGGTAAATGATCGGGGGTATCGGGGCGCAGGCCGCACCAGGTTTCCACGATCTCCGCACCAGATAGGACCGGCGCGAACTCCTGAACCGCGGAGAGGATCCGTTCCAGGCCGCCGGGGGTCACGCGCTTTTCAAAATCGGCATCCTCGAGCGTGCTGCCGGCGACCAGACGCTGCGGCGCCGCGTTTTTGCGCAGGTCGCCGGGGCCGTCACGCGGGACCAGATAGCCGTGCTCGGAGCGCAGCACGCGGCGCAGCCGGACATCGGCTGAGCGCAGCGCGACCATCTGGCCGCGCACGGGACGCGTCGGAGAGGGCGGAAGCACGCCGGCAATTTTCGCGGAATATGCGCCGGCCGCGAGGACGACGTTTCCCGCCGCAATGGATGTTTCCCCGGCGGTGCCGCGGGCCTCGGCTGCGCGTTTGGTGATGACTCCGGTGCAGCGAGCGCCTGTGGCGGTTAGGCGCGTGACGCCGGTGTGGGGAAAAAGCTCGACGCCGTTCGCTACCGCGGCGGCCAGGAGGGCGTCCGTAAGGGCGCGATTATCGATGGAGCTCTCGTACGGGAGCAAGGCGGCTGCGCGCAGATTGGGGCCGAGCGCCGGTTCGAGTTTGCGCGCTTCATCGAGCGGCAAGGGCTCAGTGGGAAGTCCCAGGCCATGATGCAGCGCGATAAGCGTGCTGAGTTTGCGTTCAGCGTCACCGGAAAAAAGCGCTTCCAGGGTGCCTTCGCGGCGGTAACCGGTGTTTTGGCCGGAAATTTCCTCAATTTCCGCGACGAAATCGGGATAAAGGGCCAGACTGGCGCGGCAAAACGGCACCAAGGGAATATCGGCGGGAGTGTCGGGAGCGGGCGAAAGCATGCCTGCGGCCGCCCAAGAGGCCTCACGTCCGGGATCCTGCCGGTCGAGAAGTGCGACGTGCAGGCCGTGTTGCGCAAGCCGCAGCGCGATAGCACCGCCGATGATGCCCGCGCCGACCACTACGACATCGTAGGAGCGCATCGCGGGCATTTTACCTCACGTAGGGCCAGGGAGTTGCAAAGGGGAAGGCGGGCGCGCGAAGCAGAGGCCTGGCGGGGTGCGGGCTCTACTTGGAGCCCGCGCAATAAAGAGACTGGCCGTAAAAATTCTAGAAGGATTTGATCAGCTCGGTCGACAGGACTTCGGCCTTAAGAGCCAGGTTGCGGGCGCGTACCCAATCGTTGGCGCGGATCGCTTCGCGCGCCTGAGAGAGGAAGCCCTGCACTTTTCCGACGAGATCGGTTTGCGAGGCGCTTAGCTTCTTGCCATTGGCGGCCTGCAGATTTTTTTCTGCGGTGCGAATATCGTCGTTGGTATTGCGCATGGCGTCGGCTTGGTCGCGAGGAGAAAGCTCGGGAGAAATCTGGGGCGGCTCGGATTCGGGCTTGGGCTTGGGTGCTTCGGCGGTGACCGGTCGCGGAGGCACGGGCACGGGCAGGGCGGCGCCGGGGGGGGAACCGGTTCCGGGGCGGGCTCGGGTGCGGGCTCGGGGGCGGGCTCGGGTTCGGGTGCGGGCCGTTCGAGAGGCACCGGCTGAGGGATGGGTTCGATTCGGCGTGCTGCGACGACCGAGGGAGGCGAGGCGTGGACGATGTTGCGGTGGCAGCCGGAGAGAGACAGTGCGGCAGCGACCAGCAGGAGCGCAATAAGGCTGGCAGTGGGGGTGGGGGGGCGGGTGTGCGTACGCGTTTTCATCAGGTTTTGCGGGCGAATGGGCCCGTCGTTTCGGTGGAACCCACCGACACCGGCTCGAGAGGACGAGCCAGCGGAAGCTCGATGCGAAAGGTCGTGCCGCGGCCGACTTCGGAATCGAAATCGATGGAGCCGTCGTGCAGTTGGACGGTTTTGTAGGCGCTGGCCAAGCCGATGCCGCTGCCGCCGGGGCGCGTGGTGAAGAAAAGCTGGAAAATACGGGCGCGATGTTCGGGAGGGATGCCCCGGCCGGTATCGACGATACGGATTTCGGCGAGATCGGCGCGGCGTGCCAGTTCAAAGGTGAGTCGCCCGCCACCGGGCATGGCTTCGATGGCGTTGAGGATGAGATTCAGGATGGCCTGTTTTAGGAGCGGGCGGTCGACGCGCACCGGGGGCAGTTCGGCGTAATGCTTTTCGAGCTGCACGCCGGCGCGGCTGAGCTGGGGACGAGCGATGGCCGCGGTCTCATCGAGCAACTCGTCGAGGCGAGTTTCCTCGAGGCGGAGTTCCGGGGGCCGCACAAAATCGAGGAAGCGCTTGACGACCGAGTCGAGCCGGTCGATTTCGCTGTCGAGTACGGCGATGGCCTGGCGCGGCATTTCTTCGGCGGAAGGGAGGCACTCCTTGAGATTTTCCAGCCACAAGCGCATGGAGTTGAGAGGATTTTTGACTTCATGGGCCACGCCAGCGGTAACGCGGCCCAGGGCCGCAAGGCGCTCGGAGACCTGCAACTGGCGGCTGATGCGCTCGAGGGATTCAAGGTCGCGCAGCGTGACCAGCGCTCCCATGCGCGTGCCGCGCTCGGTGATCACCTGCACGCTCACGCCAATACGCTGCGGCGGCGAGCCCGCTTTGCCCGGAAGATCGAATTCCGCCGCAGCGACGGGCTCAAAATCATCGCCCACCAATCCGAGAGCGGCACGAAGAGGATGCCGCGGAGGAAAGATTTCGCCCGCTTTGCGCCCGAGTAAATGATCGGCGGTGGCGCCCAGGAAATGTTCGACCGCGGGGCTCACCATCACCGCCCGGCCGTCGCGGGTGAACAGCAGCAGGCCGTCCTCGAGGCCGCCGAGGACCTGGTCGAGATTTTCGCGCAGCGTGCTGAAGATTTCGCGCACGCCGCGCAACTGCTGGCCGATCTGAACGATCTTGGTGCTGACTTGGCCGAATTCGTCGGCGCGCTCGAGGGGCTGCTGGTCAAATTCACCGCGGGAAATGTGATCGAGCTGGGAGGAGATGCGCTCGAGAGGCGCAAGCGAAGCGTTGCTCACTATCGCAGCCAGCAACACGGAAACGAGTACGGAGGCCAGAGCGAGCAACCCGGCGGAGCGCAAAGCGGGCGTGATCTCGCTGCGCAGCAACCCGGTCTGCGCGGCCACGCGAATATCGCCAAAGGGCACCTGTCTTCCAGGAGCGCCGAGGCGGAAGGGGTAGGAAACGTCATAGGCTTGCGGCGGCCCGTAAATCTGCCGGAGCTGCTCGATAAAGCTGGCATTCACCAGATTGCTAAGCGGCGGCCGCGCAATCACCTTGCGGCCGGGGAGTGAAGAATCGCTCGAGATGAGCGCCGTGCCGTCGCGATCCACGATAGTGACTTCGTATACCAGGAAGGAGTAGCCGACCTCGGCGTCGATGAGCGAGGTCAGCGCGGCGTTCCGGTCGAGTGCGCTGCGCACGTATTCCCGCAAATCGGCGAGATTGTCGGAAGCCGGGGCCTGGCCTTGATGAGCGGCGTCGGCGAGCGCGTTCTGAGCTTCGAAGAATACCTGCTGGGCCACCAGGTCGGCGCGGTTATCGGCCTGGCGGATAACCTGCTTGGTAAGCGTGGCGAGATAGAGCCAGGAATTCACCCCCACAACGGCCAAAACGAGCAGCGCGACGATCAGCGTAATTTTCGTTTTCAGGTGCAAGTGCATACCTGTGGCCCTTAACGGCCTTCGTTCTTGACCATTTCGTATTCTTTCAATTTGTTGTGCAGGGTCTTGAGGCTGATGCCGAGCAACTCGGCGGCACGAGTCTTGTTGTTGGTGGAAGCGAGCGTCTGGAGGATCAACTCGCGCTCGACGGCGTCGACGGTAGTGCCTAGCGGAAAGCGCATCGCGGACAGCTCGGTCGCTCCCGCCGCAAGGGTGCGGCCAAAATCGGAGGGGAGATGAGCGCGTCCGATCAGGTCGCGGTCGCAGACAATGGTGGCGCGCTCGAGAACGTTGCGAACCTCACGGACATTGCCGGGCCAGCTATACCCCTGGAACAGCTCGGCCACTTCGGAATTGACCCCGCGAACCTGGCGCCCATGCTTGGCGTTGAGGTCGATAAGAATATGGTCGACCAGCGCCGGCAAATCTTCCTTGCGATCGCGCAACGCGGGCAGATGGATATGGAATACATTCAGGCGGAAGTAGAGGTCCTGGCGAAGCTGGCCGCGGGCCACGGCCTGTTCGGGGTCTTTGTTGGTGGCGGCGAGCACGCGCACGTCCACGGGCGTTTCGGTTTTGCTGCCCAGACGCCGCACTTTGCGGTCTTCCAGAACGCGCAGAAGCTTGGCCTGGGTGGGGGCGGGCATCTCTCCAATTTCGTCGAGCAGCAGCGTGCCGCCGTCTGCCAGCTCGAAGCACCCGATACGCCGCTCGGCGGCGCCGGTGAAAGCGCCCTTTTCATGGCCGAAAATTTCGCTTTCCATCAGCGTTTCGGGAATGGCCGAACAATTGATCGCCACGAACGGACGTTCGGCGCGCGGTGACAGTTGATGGATGGTGCGGGCCAGAATTTCTTTGCCCGACCCGGTCTCCCCGGTAATCAGCACGGAAGCTGAAGATGGGGCGACTTGCTCGACGATGCGCATCACGTCCTGCATGACTTTAGCGTTGCCAATTAACTCGCCGATGCGCCCTGCTTGGCGCAACTGCCGCGTCAGGGCTGCCACCTGCTGGCGATCCCGGGCCTTTCCCAGGGCGCGGTCCAGAAGGGCGTGCAGGACGGCTCCCTTCAAGGGCTTTTCGATGTACCAGAAGGCGCCCGCTTCAATGGCGGCAACCGCGCGCTCTTCGCTGCCCTTGCCGGTAATGATGATGGCGGGAACGGTTTCAAGTTCCTTGCCCAGACGGCTCAATAGCGTGAGGCCGTCCATGCCCGGCAACTCCACATCGGCAATCAAAATTGCGGGCCGATAACTTGAAAAGTGGGACAGGGCGTCTTCAGCGCTGTGGACGCCGAGGACGTCGAGTCCCCACTTGCGCAACAGCGCCTCGTAGCCGAGGCGGGCATTTTCCTCGTCTTCGACAATCAAGACGCGGTCAGCCAATTTTTGGACGTCGGTCAACATGGTGATTTTTCGCGACCTTACTCCACGAATCTATCAGCAGGGCGCGTGAATGCCAAGCTGCGTTCGTGGGGCGGGGACGGCTCAAGACCAGCGGAGAATCGTGAAGAACTGATGCCTAAAGAGTTAAGGGCAGCTGGCCCGGCGGGGCCTGCGGGCGGCCATAGGGGCCGGCGGCGAGGGCCAGACTGCGCGGGGGTAGCTTCTCCTGGGCTAGATGGCTTGTTATCTTGAGGAAACGGGAGCTTGGTTCGAGAGGTCTCTTCCCGCTTTGGATTTGAACGGCTTCCCAAAACTGCAAGACAAACAATCTTTAGAGGGTTGCACGGCAGCGGCAAAAGTTTACTGATTGACAAATTTCCCAAAATGCTATACAGGTAGCAGCTTACGGCCTCGGTTCCCGCGCCGCAACTAATTGGGATTTAAGGTATTTAGGAATCTTCTGTTTGGGCAAAGCCCTTGCTCCATTTCGAGAAAAGGGGATGACCGACATGGAAGCACAAACGGGCCGCGGCGTTCCAAAAGCGTCACATACGGGATTCTCCATACTGGTCGTCGATGACGAAGTTTCCACGCGAGACCTGTGCGCGGACATCGCGGTCGAAGGCGGGCTGGAGGTTCATTCCGCGGCCACTACCGAGCAAGCCCTGGAATTGCTGGAGCAGACCCCGGTAGACATCTTGATCACCGATCTAAAGGTGCCGCAGTTGGGAGGCCTGGAGTTTTTGAAGCGCGTGCGCTCCAGCCACCCGAAAATCGCAGTGATGGTCCTCACGCAGTACGGAACGATCGAGACGGCGGTGGAGGCTACGCGGTTGGGGGCCATGGATTACGTCACCAAGCCGTTTCATGTGGACGAGCTGCGCACCAAGATGCAGCGCCTGGTACATGCGATTGAGCTCGATCACGAGAATCACATTTTGCGCGAACAGCTGCGCACGCGGCCGGGATTTGGAGGATTGATCGGCGTTTCACCCAAGATGCAGCGCGTGTACAAGATGGTGGAAAAGGTCAGCCAGCACAATTATCCCGTGCTTATCTTGGGCGAGAGCGGCACCGGCAAGGAATTGGTGGCCCGGTCGATCCATTTTTCAGGTACGCGGCAACAGAAGCCGTTTGTTCCCGTGGATTGCTCGGGGCTCGTACCGACGCTGATCGAGTCGGAGCTGTTCGGCTACGTAAAAGGCGCTTTTACGGGGGCGCAGAATTCGCGCCAGGGCTTGCTCGCGACGGCCGAAGGGGGCACCGTGTTCCTGGACGAAATCGGCGATCTCCCTGTGGACCTGCAGGCCAAGCTTTTGCGGGCGTTGCAAGAGCGCGAAATCCGTCCGGTGGGCGCCACGGAAAGAGTTCGGATCAATTTGCGGGTGATCGCCGCCACCAACCGCGACCTCGAGTCGGCGATACGCACCGGCGGCTTTCGGCAGGATCTATATTTCCGGCTCAATGTGGTGCAGATCAAATTGCCGTCGCTGCGCGAACGCAAAAGCGATATTCCGTTGCTGGTTAGCTCATTTCTAGAGAAATTCAGTGATCCGCAGCGGGACGTGCGCACGATTTCCGAAGATGCCATGCGCCGGCTGGTGTCCTATGACTGGCCGGGCAACGTGCGCGAGCTTGAAAATGCTATCGAGCGCGCCGTGGCGCTGGGCAGCGGTCCGCTTCTGCACGTGGGCGACCTGCCGTCGAACCTGCAGCATTCGTCAGAACAGTCCCTGCCGGAAAGCGACGAATTGCTGCCGCTTGAGGAGTTGGAGCGCCGTGCGATCGTACGTGCGCTGCGGGAAACGGCGGGGGACAAGCTGGCCGCGGCGCGCCTGCTGGGCATCGGCAAGACCACGCTGTACCGCAAGCTGAAACAGTACGAATCCGAAGCGCCGGCTAACTGATCTGCGCCTTCGGCCCTTCGGGCCGCCCTGCCACGAGCTCCCGTTCCTAATTCCCAATTTTCTGCGTCGCGCTCGTGCGTCCGCCAGGCGCAAGCGTTGTTCTCCGGCCGGCCTTATCCAACCGGCACTATCTCGGTTTTATCCAACCGGGCTCATCCAACTGGCCTCATCTGGGAATCGTGAGCAGGCCCGGTTTCGGACTGGGAAAGCTCCGCGCTCGACCGGCGCTGCACTCCCTGCCAATAAATTGATTCTTAAATCGTTACTGCTTTGGTGGCGATGGCACTGACTGTGCATGGGCAAATGCTGAGGTAACTGCCCATGATCCACACAAAGTTCTGGCTGCACTATCGCAAGGTGCGCGTGGCGATCGAGATATTTGCGACGCTCGGCACGGCCGCGTTCTTCAGCTACCTGATTCTCCAGAGTCAGAGGTAGAGGCGAAGTGCTGATTCCCGAACACAACCACGCGTCGCGCCAGGCGGACACCGGACCCCAATCACGCTCGGACGATGGGCTTATGCTGGCGGCCCTGCTCGATTCGGTAGACTGCGGAGTGCTGCTGTTCGGCGGAGGCGGCGAGCTGCGGGCGGCGAACGACCGTTTTGCGGAGATGCTGCACATCAGTCCCGAGCGGCTGCGCAAGCTGTGCAGCTTCGAAGCAGTGGCGGGGGAATTGGCGGGACGAGCGGCAGACCCCGAAAACATGAGCACGCGGTGGCGCGAGCGGTTCGCGGCGAGCGAGGAGCTCTGGGAGGAACTCGAACTGGTGCGGCCGGAACGCAAGATTCTTGAGCGCTTCGCGCGACCCATGCGCGGAGCCCAGGGGGAGAGGGTAGGCTGGATTGAAACCTACCGTGACGTAACCAGCCAGCGGCTGATCGAAGCGCGGCTTTTCCATACCGAGCGCATGGCGGCGCTAGGGCAACTCGTCTCCGGGATCGCGCATGAACTCAACAACCCGCTGACGAGTATCCTGGGATACGCGCAGCTGATGGTGCGGCGCCAAGGGGCGCGGGCCCGGGAAGCGGACGCGCGGCTGATTTTGGGCGAGGTCGAGCGCGTCAGCCGTATCACCAGAAACCTACTCTCTTTCGCCCGGGAGAAGTTGGAGCGCGTGCGCGTGAGCGTAAATGACGTGGTGGAGCGCACGCTGGCGTTGCGCAGCCACGAACTCGCGGAACAAAACATTCGCGTGGACGTAAGCCTGGAGCCGCGGCTGCCCGCGACGCTGGCGGATGCGGCCCAGCTTCAACAGGTGCTGCTCAATCTGCTCGTGAATGCCGAGCAGGCCATTGGTCTGAACGCCCGGCTGAGAAAGCCAAGGAAGCCCTACGGAAGCATCTGGGTGTGCACGCGCCAGGTTTCCCGCGAGCTCATAATGATGGAGGTCATCGACGACGGTCCGGGCATTGCCGCCGACGTGGCCCTGCGGATCTTCGATCCCTTCTTTACCACGAAACCAGACGGAATGGGCACGGGGCTGGGGCTTTCGATTGCCTTCGGGATCGTGCAGGAGCACGGCGGACAAATATCGGTGGAAAATGGGCTGGGCCGCGGGGCGGCCTTCCGAATCGAGCTGCCGATCGCCGATGTTGCCGCCGACTCCCGCCTGACCGTAGTGGCGGCACACGACGCCACAGAGAAAACGTGCATCGCGCGTGCGACCGAATCCCATTATTACCGCGCCTCTGCTTTTGCGGCAGCGCACTATTTTGAGCCTGCGAGCGAGTCGACGGGCGACGATCGCGACAGCGAACGACGCAGAGGTGAAGGACGCGACAGCGCAGCCGCGGCCGCGGCGCCCGGACGCGAACGGGCAGAAACGCCCTTCAGCAGCCGGCAAAGAATTCTCGTGCTCGAGGACGAACCCACCGTCGCGGGCTTGATTGCGGATGTACTCAGCGAGGAAGGCTATATCGTCGATACGGTGCTCGACAGCCGCCAAGGCCTGGAGCTTACGCGAACCCAGACCTATGACCTGGTGATTTGCGATTTGCGAATGCCGCATTTGGATGGCCGCGGCTTTTATGGGGAATTGGTGCGGCAGGAGAGTCCTTTAAGAAACCGATTGCTGTTCGTGACCGGCGACACGGTAGCGCCGCATACGTCCGAATTCTTAAAGCGGAGCGGCAGGGCGCATCTCGCCAAGCCTTTCCTGGTGGAGGAACTCAAGAAGGTCGTGGAGCAAACGCTGGCCGGAGCGCGCCGGCAGGAGAACGGTGCGGCGGGTGCGGGCCGCGACGAGCATGGTGTCGGGCGGTGGCACAAGCGAATAACGCGAATGCCAGGGCGAACCGAATGATAGGCGCCGAGCGGGGGCAGAGAGTGGCGGGAATTGAAGCCAGCCATCCGGTAGACGCAAAGGATCTCTCTATGGATCATCAGCAAAGCATCCTGGTGGTATGCGCCGATTCCAAGCTGACGCGGCGTTACTTTGAGGAAATGGAACAAAGCGGCCATCCGTATCACCTGCTCCTGGCCATCTCGCCCGCGGAGGCCCGCCTCGGATTTCACCGGTTTGCCCCGGCGGTCATTCTGCTCGACGTTTCGGCTGCCGAACCGCGTGGCAGCGACGCTTCCCTCGAATCCATCGTTTCCATGCTAACCGAGGGCGCGGCGGTGGTGGTCGTGGGGGTCCCGCAGCAACGCGCCGAGCTGGCCTTCCTGATCTCTTCAGGGGTGGTTGATTTTGTGGCGCGCAGCGGAGACTTTGTGGGCACAGCGGTGGGCCTGATCGAAAAGCGCGCGAGACAGGCGGGCCGGGAACCTGGGGTGGCCGTATTCCACGGGGGCATGCCTAGCGAGGAATTTGGAGAAAGGCTTCGGCACGAGGTGAATAATCCGCTCACGGGCATTCTCGGCAATGCCGAGTTGCTGCTCGCCAGGCGTGACCGGCTGCCGGCGGCAGCCATCGCGCGCGTCGAAACCATTGCCGATCTGGCGGTCCGGCTGCGAGAAATCGTACGCCGCTTGAGCCAGAGTTGCGGGACGCGCGAGGAACTGGCCAAAGGCCGAGGCTTGCCCGCGGCGCGCCCGGGAGCCGCGCGCGCCGGGGAGCGCCATAGCGATCGCGGGGCACCGGGAGCGGGACCAATCGTGGTGGCGACGCCGGTCGCGGTGGCGGCGCCCGGCAATAATCACGAGCCCGTTGACGAGTAGTGGCGCACTCCCAGATTC
This sequence comes from uncultured Acidobacteriota bacterium, assembly GCA_963719845.1. Lineage (GTDB taxonomy): Bacteria > Acidobacteriota > Terriglobia > Acidiferrales > UBA7541 > Palsa-189. The sequence continues at coordinate 146,201 of CAVRDM010000025.1, forward strand.
CATAACGCCACGGCCAGTGCGAAGAAGGCTGCGGCCACGAAGGGTACCAGGGCCGCGTACAGGCGAAATCCAGGGCGATGCAGCAGCCTCACGCTGGGATAGAACGTCGCAAATCCAAAGGGCACGATCCAGCTCAGAAAAAATTGTATGCCCCCGCTGTAAATGGTGAGCGGGTAGCGGCCGAAGGCGAGCAGATTCCAGGCCGGCGGGTGTAAACCGATGCGGTCCTCAAACCAGAACGAGGCGCAACTCAGCATCAGGAACACCGATATATAAATAGCAGCGCCGCAAACCGCGAAGAAAAACAGCAACAAAACGTCTCCAGGACTCCAGCGATGGTGCATGCGGACCGAGGCCCATCCCACCACCACCAATCCGACGAGAATCTCCTGGAACGACTCGATGCGGAAATTCTCAAAGAGCACCTGAAAAAGAGATGCGACGGGACGAATCAGAACGCGATCGAATTTGCCTTCCATGATGTATTCGTTGCCGAACTCGTAGAGGTTCACACTGAGAATGTTGTACAGGCCGAAGGGGATTAGCGAAAAACCGTAGAGAAAAAGGACTTCGTTGAAGCTCCAATCCGCGAGGCGGGGAACCTTGGAAAAAAGAACCAGCACGAATCCGAGCGCGAAAATCGTGGCGGCCATGCTGGTGGCGACGCCAATCGCAAAATCTCCGCGGTAGCTAACGCGCACCTTCAGATACTGGGTGAAGTATTCGGCGAAAAGCGCGGTGTGACGCTGCAGACCGCGCTGAACTCTGCGCCACAAGTTAACCCCCATGGATCGTAATTTTTCGCATGGCGCGTTGCCACCAAAGATGGCCGGCCCACAGAAGTATCGCCACCCAAGCCCAGCCGATCCCTACGCCCAGCAAAGATTCTGAAGGAGTGAGCTTACCCAGATAGATTTGCAGGGGCGTATAGGCGATATGTTCAAACGGCAGCCAGCGCGAAATGGCGCGCAGCGGCGCGGGAAAAAAAGCAATCGGGATCAGCAAACCCGAGAGCAGCTCGATGAGCCAGTATTTCGCACGAATCAGCGACAGGATCGACTGCAGCGGGACGGCGCAGGTGCCGATCAGGAAGCTGATCGCGCCCATCAACAGGAAACTGCCTGCCGTGGCCGCGAGAAAAAGCAGGAAGTGAGCCGCCGAAGCGGGCGCGTGCACCGGGAATATGAGTGCGATGACGGCCGCTGCAGGCGCGGTCAGGAGAATCAGGCGGAACGCGGATTCGCCGACGGCGCGCGCCAGCCACATCCCCTGCACGGAAACGGGCTTGATCAGTTCCATGGCGATTTTGCCTTCGAGAACTTCGTAAGCCATTTCCTGGTCAATCGTATTCCAATAAAAGGACCGGATGATCCAGCCGACAGAGACATAGGTGAGCATTTGCCCGAGGTCGTATCCGGCGATGGTGCCGCCTCCAGTTTTGAGCGCCGGGCCGTATACGGCGGTCCAGATGAAGTAATACACGGTGACGTTGATGAGGTAGGTGATGATGCCGGTGTAGTAGCGCAAGCGGAAGGCCAAAATATTGACGAAGCCGATGCGCGAGAACTCCCGATACGGAGCGAGGGTATCGCCGAGCGCCGTCATTTTCACGCCGAAACTTCCAGGAGGGCGCCTCCGGCGTAAATGCGCTTGATGATTTCCTCGATGGGCTCGTCCTCGATGAGCAGGTCGCGCACCTCCGCGGAAGCGAGGATCTGCCGGATCAAGTCGGCGGTGGAAACCTTGGCGCGGTCGAAGCGAATGCGGAAGGTCAGCTCATCCACACGGTCGAGCTCGAGGCCTTCGCGCGAAAGCGAGGCGAGGCGCACGGCCTGTTCGCTGTCGCGGACGGCAAATTTAATTTGCTTGATACGCAGCAACTTCTGCTTGAGCAGGGCCAGCGGGCCGTCGTACAGCACGTGCCCGCGATCGATAATCAGAAGGCGGCGGCAGAGCTCCTCGATGTCGTCAAGGTCGTGCGTGGTAAGCAGCACGGTGGTTTGGAATTGCCGGTTGATGGCACGCAGGAAATGGCGAATGTGGTCTTTGGCGACCACGTCGAGGCCGATGGTGGGCTCGTCGAGGAACAAGAGCGGCGGGTTGTGGAGCAGCGCGGCCGCGAGGTCGCAGCGCATACGCTCGCCGAGTGAAAGTTTGCGCACCGGAGTGTGCAAGTAATCGCGGATGCCCAGAATCTGGTTGAACGCTTCCATGCGCTCGTCAAAATCGCGCTGCGAAACGTCGTAGATGCGGCGCAGGAGCTTGAATGATTCGATCACCGCAATGTCCCACCAGAGTTGCGTGCGCTGGCCGAACACGACGCCAATGGTCTTCACGTAAGCGGTCCGCTGGCGCCAGGGAACGAAATTGTTGACCATGATTTCGCCTGAACTGGGCACCAGGATGCCGGTGAGCATTTTGATCGTCGTGGACTTGCCGGCGCCGTTGGGGCCGATGTAGCCGACCATTTCTCCGCGTTGGATAGAAAAGGACACGCGGTCCACCGCGGTAACGTACTGATGCTCGCGGTGAAATAAATTCTGAATGCCGCCCCACAGGCCTTCGCGGCGGCGATAGGTGCGAAATTGTTTACTGAGTTTGCAGACCGAAATCAGCGGTTCGGACGCCATGCATGACAGATTTTAGCATGCCGGCGGGGCCACCGGTCCGGTAGCGCGACGCGTGCGACGTCAAGCTGTTTGTGTAAAAACGACGGAGGGTGTGGCCCAACGATTATTGCACGGGCTCCAAGTAGAGCCCGTACCCGTATTGCACGGGCTCCAAGTAGAGCCCGTACCCGTATTGCACGGGCTCCAAGTAGAGCCCGTACCCGTATTGCACGGGCTCCAAGTAGAGCCCGTACCCGTATTGCACGGGCTCCAAGTAGAGCCCGTACCCGTATTGCACGGGCTGCAAGTACAGCCCACACCCGTATTGTACGGGCTGCAAGTACAGCCCGCACCCGTTGGTTCGTTGAATCTGTAAAAGATGGCATAGAGGATTCGCTCCACGCTCTGCATGTTGGTGAACAGGACCATGCGGCGGGTGTGCCTGCGGACTTCCACGAAGCGGGGTCCGCGCCGGGAGTTAACTGGGTGGTTACGGGGCCTACCCCCCTAGGTTTTGTGTAAGGATGTGATTCCATGGGAGTTCCCTCTGCTGTTCTCACAAGGATATCATTCTGCGGCCTTTAGCGCTGCGGCATTGGCGTTTAATGGGCGTTTGATGCCATTTGATGGGCCTTTCTGACGGCGTTTTACGTGCGGAACAAAACGTCTTCGCGCTGAAAAAGATGGATCGCGACGGCCAGCGCAGCCGCGGCATATACGCAAGAGGAACCAAAAATCAGCGCCATGTATATCCAGGGATAGGTGCCCGCGACGATTTCTTTGCTGACCAGGCTGGTGTTCAATACCGGAATGAGAGAGAGCCCGGCGTTCAGATCCACGCCCGGAAGGATGGAGACGACCGCGGGAAGAATGACGAAAACGGTCAGCGGCGATAGATAGCTCTGGGCCTCCTTATAGCTTTTGGCGAAAAGCGCAATAGCCAATAGAGACGCCGACAATAGCACCGCCAGTGGCACGATCATGATGAATACCCAGGTGACCGCTTTCACGCTGATCGACAGGGTGAGTCCCATATCATTCACGGGAGACATGCGCGCCAGTATTATCTTGCCAGCAGCGAAGGTCATGCTCATGGACAAAATTGCCAGCAGGGCCGTAAAAAGTGAGGCGGTCAGCACCATGAGAAACTTGCCCAGCACCAGGTGCACTCGGGACACCGGGCTGCACAGAATGGTTTCGATCGTGCCGCGCTCTTTCTCGCCGGCGGTGAGGTCGATTGCCGGGTACATTGCGCCGGTAAGACATAACAGGATGATGAAATAGGGAACCAGGCCGCCGATCAATTGGCCGCCGACTTTCTCCGGCGGGACGACATTTTTCTGTTCGATGGCGAAAGGCGCAGCCAGGCGTGCGGGGAGTCGGCGGGCCTGCAGCCTCTGGCGAACGACCGCATCGCGGTAGTCGGTGAAGAACTTCTGCACGCGGTCGACGCCGAAACCGGATTTAAGCTCGCCCTGATACATGTCGATACGCACGGTGACGGCGTCGCCACGGGCCACGGCGGCATCGAAATCCCGGGGAATTTCCACCGCGGCGCGAATGCGCTTGTCGGAAATTTCCTGCGCATAGTCGGGACGGGCCGGCACAATCCTTATTTCCGGGAGCGCGTGGAGGGCGGCCAATACGGCGGGCGAATCCTCGCCTCCGAGAATCATCACGGCGGGGACCTCAAGCAGGGCGCGGCCGAAAAGGAGCACCGATACGATGCCCAGGCCGATGGTAAGCACGGGCATCAGGAGAATGGGAACCGCGATCATAGAGAGCACCGTGCGGCGATCGCGCAGGGAGTCGGTGAGCTCCTTGCGGTAGACGACGCCGACGTTCCGCCAGCTCATGCCTCGACCACCCGGACAAAAATGTCTTCAAGATCGTTTTGGAGGTAGCGCTCGCGAAGATCGGCGAGGGAGCCTTCGGCCATAAGGCGGCCGTTGTGGATGATGCCAATCGTATCGCAAAGCTTCTCGGCTTCATTCATGAGGTGGGTGGAGAACAGGACGGTCTTGCCGGCCTCGCGGCACTCGCGGATGAAGCCGACAATGGTGCGGGCGGCGATGACATCGAGCCCGGAGGTGGGCTCGTCGAAGATCATCACCGAGGGATCGTGAATCAGGGTGCGCGCGATGGAAACCTTTTGCTTCATCCCCGTGGAAAGATTATCGCAGCGGCGATCGCGGAAATCGTTCATACCCAACCGGTCGAACAGAGCGTCCATGGTGCGGCCCAAGCGTTCCTGTTCGAGTCCGTGCAGGCGGCCGAAATATTCGACCATTTCCTGGGCCGTCAAGCGGCCATAAAGCGCGGTGGCGGTGGAGAGAAACCCGACACTGGCACGTACCTGGGCCGATTCGCGCACCGTGTCGAAACCCGCGACACGCGCGGAACCCGAAGTGGGCGCGAGAATGGTAGCGAGGATGCGCAACGTGGTGGTCTTACCGGCGCCATTGGCACCGAGCAGGCCGTAGATCCGGCCCGGCCGGCAACTGAAAGTGACGCCGTCAACGGCGCGAAGCACGCCGCGCTTCTTATCGTGAAATTGTTTGCCCAGATTGTTTACTTCAATCATTTGTTTACTTCAATCAGGGCGATGGCCGGATTTTGTCTGACACCGGGGTCCAAGTAGAGCCCAAACCCGATTAACACCGAGGCCCGATGCTTCCGTTTTGGGGTTGCACGCCGGGCGGCGGCAAAACTGGTGTCATTTTAAGCCGCCCGCCCGCTTTTTTGGACTGAAACCGCCTATACCCCCCGGCAGTTTGTAAGCATCACAAAGTAAGGGAGATGCGATTTGAGGCATTTGCAATGGCATGAAAAGAAAGGCGGTTGCCGAGCGCGATTTCGGTCCAATGCCGCGCGCGGTTATTCGCCCATGACCTTAATGAGGACTCGTTTGGGGCGCATGCCGTCGAGTTCGGCGTAGATAACATGCTGCCAGGGACCCAGCTCAATTTTGCCGTCGGCAAGTGAGACGAAAGTCTGGTGATTGAGGAGCAAGCTTTGCAGGTGCGCTCCCGCATTGCTTTCCGCGCGCACGCTGTGATGATATTGATCGCCAAAAGGCGCGACTTTGGCGGCCCATTCATCGATGTCCTGAAGCAATCCGGGGTCTTCGTCGTTGACGAAGACGGCGGTATTACCATGCAGTGCGGAGATCAGGATCAATCCATCGTGAATGCCGCTTTTTTCGGCCGCGTCGCGAACGCTGGCGGTGATGTTGATGAACTCGCGTTTCTGCTTGGTCTGGACGGTCAGGTAGTCGCTATGGATGCGCATGGTGGTTCTCCGTCGAACGCGGAGATTCTAGCCGAAGCCGACGCGAAAAGAAATTTCGGGCGCCCGGATTCAGCCTTTATGGCAGTTCGGGCACTGCTTGGCTTCGAAGTTTTCCGGCGTCACGCGAAACATGTTGTTGCACTGGATGCAAACGCGATGCAAAACGCGCTTGGAGTTACGCGGCGGCGTGCCTTTATGGGCACTTTCCGGTTGTGCCTGGGCAGGTTCGCTCACGCTACTATTTTAACACAAGCATCCAGCGAGCCGCGAGACGCGAGATTGGTTATGCGCCGGCTGCAAGTAGAGCCCGCATCCGGAGCTCGGAATGAGGATACTTGAGGCAAGTCAAAAACCCCACACGCAGATACGGCGTGTGTGGCACCAGGCCCGACCGGCATCCGCAGGGTTGGGGCCGGCATCTTCACTGCGAGGCGCCCATCGTGAGGGACCCGAGCGGACGATATTGAACGGGGTCCCAACAGAGCCTGGACTGTTAATGACGTGGGCTCCAAGTAGAGCCCGGACGCGACGGAGCGGGCTCCAAGTAGAGCCCGGACCCGGCGCGTGCGCGTGGCAAAAAATTTTGGCAGCAAGATTGGCGGTCAAACTTGCTAGAATGCGACAACTCGCCGGAGGAACCGATACATTGAGGAGTTCATGGCCTGGACACTGAGCAGGCGGGTGTGGCTACTTCTGGCACTCGCAACGGTGCTGATCGGCGGGCTTTTGTACCTGAATGCGCGGCGACCGGCGGCGCGCGTTCAAGTGGTGCCGGTGGCGCGGCAAGGTGTGAGTTCAGAGATTGCCAGTAACGGGAAGGTAGAGCCGGTGATGGCGTATGCGCAGCGGGCCAAATTCGATGGTTTTGTGAACCAAGTCGTCAGTACCGAGGGGCAGGCGGTGCGGGCGGGGCAACTCCTTCTAAGCATGGACGACAAGGACATACAGGGACAACTCGACCAGGCGCGTGCGCAGCTGGCTTCCGAGGAAGATGACTTGCGCGCGGCGGAGGGCGGCGGCCGCTCCGACCGGGCCGCGCGGGTAACGGGCGACGTTCGCGCGGCCGAGGTGCAGAGGGATATGTTGCAGCACCAGCAGGAGGCGCTCGCCAAACTTTTAGATCAGAAGGCGGCCACTCCCGACGAAGTGGCGCGAAATCACGAGGCCCTGGAACGAGCGAACGTGGAAGTGGATCAAGCGCAAAAAGTCAAACAGGAATTTGATCGCCAGGCGAAGCAGGATCGCGAGCGGCTGGCCCTGGTGGTGGCACATTCGCAAGAGCAGGTGCGGGATCTGCAGGAGAAGGCGGTTTCGGCCAAGGTCGTGGCTCCGGTCAGCGGCAGTTTGTTTTCGCTTCCGGTGCACGCGGGAGATTTCGTGCACACCGGGGATTTGTTGGCTGACATCGCCGATCTGCGCAAAGTGCGGGTGCGTGCTTACATCGATGAGCCGGAACTGGGCAAACTCCAGCCGAACCAGACGGTGGAGGTAAGCTGGGACGCGTTGCCGGATCGTACCTGGATAGGACACACCGAGTACGTGCCCAAACAAGTGGTGGCCCGGGGGGCGCGTAATGTCGGAGAAGTGCTGTGCACGGTGGCGAATGAGCACCTGGAGCTCATCCCGAACACCACGGTGGATATCCGCATCCAAATAAGCGAGCATCCGAACGTGCTGACCGTGCCCCGAGGCGCGGTGCAGATCGTGGGCACGCATCGTTACGTTTTTCGGGTGGACGGCAATCGTTTGCGGCGCACGGAAATAAAAGTGGGAATTTCCGATTTGGCGAATTTCGAGGTGCTCTCGGGAGTGCAGGAAGGTGCTTTCGTGGCCCTTCCCGGTGATGTACCGCTCAAAGACAATATGGGGATACGCGCGGTATTTCCGGAGTGAGCATTCCAGGATGAGTCGGGGGTCGATAAATTCGCGGGGTAGTTGTATGCCCATCGCCAAAGCAGCAGCGGCGGTGTTGAGCATATTACTGCTCCAACTGGTGGCGCCGGTCGCAGGCCAGGCGCGACCCGCCATCATCGAAATCAGCGGGCTGCCTGCAAATATTCAGCGCCTGTACGATTCCGGCGATTACCAGAAGGCGGCGGAGGCGCTGACGGCGGCGGCGGAAGCCAAGCCGCAAGAAGCGGTGCTTCCCTATTGGTTGGGGCGCTGCTTTTACGAGATGCGGGATTTCGCGCGCTCGGTCTCAAGTTTCGAGCATGCCATTGCGCTCGATTCCAATCGGTCGGAATTTCACGACTGGCTCGGACGAGCCTGGGGGCGCAAGGCCGAAGAATCCGGGACGCTGGCGGCCTTCTCGGCGCTAAGCATGGCGCGCAAGGCCAGTCACGAATTCGCTATGGCCGTGCATCTTGATTCCGGCAACCTGGAAGCGCAGCGCGACCTGATTCGGTACCTGCTGAACGCTCCCGGGATCGCGGGCGGCAGCGAGGAACGCGCGCAGGAGCAAATCAACGCGCTGGCCGCGATCGATCCGATCGAGGGGCGGCTGGCACGCGCCGAGCTATTCACGACCCACAAGAAGTTCGATCAAGCGGACGAGGAATATCAGAAAATTCTTCGCCTTCCGCTGCACCGCGTGAGTGTGGCGCTCGAAATTGCCGAGTTTTATCGCGATAAAGAAGACGGAGAGCACATGGAACAGGCGGTAAATATAGCTGCGGCTTTGGACCCTGGCGACCGTCGCCTGCAATACTATCGCGGCGTGATGCTGATTCTAATGCGCCGTGACGCTGCCGAGGCCGAGAACAACCTTCGCGGGTACCTGGACAGCGTTCCCAGCAGTGCGGAGGTCCCTCCACATGCTTCGGCGCATGAATGGCTGGCGCGGCTCTACGAAGGAGAGCAAAAGCCCGACCGGGCGGCGGAAGAGTATGAGGCCGCGCTAAAGCTTGATCCGCGCAATAAAGGAGTCCGGGAGGCGCTGAAACGCCTGCAAAAAAAGTGACCTAGAACTGGCGGGAGACCGAACCTGCCGCGACTCGTCCGCTATCGATTCCCACCGTGAACAGGAGCGAGGGTGTAACCGCATAAACCGCGAAATTTCGATTGTCCGCAGACGGATTCAACTGCAGGGTGCCGCGGCCGTTGGAAGCCACCGCGAGAGTGCCATTAAGCGCCTCGGCGGAGATTTGCGAGCCGGGGAAAGGTGCTCAGATCGAGGGAGCCCGTGACATTGCCGCCGCTATCAATCGATAATTGCCCGTCGATTTCTTGCGTGGCCGCAGATGCGGTCCCACTCCAACCGGCAGCGTAGCTTCCCAAAAACGCGGACTGCAAAAACGCAGCATTCTGGGCGGCGGACAGGCCGTCACTGGTGAGTGACGAATCGGTCTCTTGAATGACGGCGCCGCCCTGCGACGTTAGATAAAAGACGATTAAATACGTACGGTTGGGAGCCTGGAAGGAGGCGGTGCCCCGCCCGGTGGAATCAATCGAATATGCGCCGGTGAACGGCTGGGCATTCACAAATGACCCGTTATTATTTTCGTCCAAACTGCCGTTCGTCAGGTTCCCGTTGCCGGCGGCGGAAAAACTGCCGGCGGTGGCGATACTTCCCGACGGGCCGGCACCAGCCAGCAAGAACGCGTACCTGCCGTTGAGCGAACCTTGATTGAAAGTGGCATTGGGAGTTTGCTGGACGGCAGGCCCGGCGACGATGGGCGCGGGAGAAGCATCGACCTCGACGAATTTGGCCGATCCACGCGAGACGATATAGAACGTGAAATTGGCGGTGACGCCTCCGCCGACGAGCTGCGCGGTGCCGCGTCCATTAGAAGAGTTCACGGTATATGTCCCGGTGAGGGGAACCTTGCTGCTCAGGGCGCCGTTATCATTGCGGTCCTCGAGGCCGCTTACGATTAATCCGCTGCCGTTGAATAAAAGCTCGCCAATCTCAGAGAAGGCTTTCGACGCGGCGTCGACGCCGGCGAAATCGAACACGTAGAAACCAATGAACGCAGACTGTTGAAACGTTGACGGATCGCTCAAGCTCGCCGTGCCCTGGGCGCTGCCTGTGGCGTCGAACCCGATGATCTGCATCTGGCTGTTATTTGTTAATACGAAGCTAAAATTTGACGGCGTGAGACTGTCGTTGAACGACAGCGTGCCTCGCCCATCCGCGCCCATGGAGTAGCTTCCGCTGAAGGACTTCTGCTTGATGCCGCTCGAATCGCGCACATCCTCGAGTCCACCTTGCAGCCCGCCCGCGCCGTCAGCGGAAAAACTGCCCGCGCGGGCGAAGGAGCCGCCAGCGTTTTTGCCGGTTAGCGAAAAGGCGTAAGAACCGTGGAGCGATGCGGGGCCAAAGGAAAGACTCACGGTGGCGCTGGCCGATTGAGAGGGATCCGACTGGGCGATGGCCGTGACGGTTACCGTGCCTCCTGGCGGAGGAGATGGCGGGGCGGTATAAACGCCCGTCGAGGTGACAAAGCCGAATGCCGGGGTTCCCCCCTGTTGAGCGTTTACTTCCCAGGTGACGTTGCTGGTGGTCGTACCCTGGACGTTAGCGGTGAACGGCTGGGTGGCGCCGGCGGTGAGCGAGACTTGCGTCGGAGTAATGGTCACGGTGGCAGGAGGAAGAATGGTCACGATGGAGGTAGCGGTAACGGTGCTCACGTCGTTCGAAACTGCTGCGACGGTGACCGTGTTGCCGGAAGGTACGGAAGCGGGCGCGGTATAAGTGCCAGCGTTATCGATTGTGCCCACCGTGGAATTCCCGCCGGTAATGCTGTTTACCTGCCAGGTGACCGTATTCAAGCTGCCCCCCGCTGCGGTGGCGGAGAAGTTGGTACTGGTCCCAACATTCAAGGATACGGTGGTGGGGAAAATCACAACGGTTACGGTGCTCGTGGTGGTTGCAGGAGCGGCTGAGTGGCAGGAGGCCAAGACCAGCACCAGCGAAACTAGGATGGCCAAGGTGAGGGCGGAACGCGTGCGGCCTGTCACTTCCGTGCGGCCTGTCGGACCGATGGGACGAACCTTTTGGGTGACCGTATGGGGCAGAATCGCGATCCTCTGCCGGCCCTGTTCACCCGCTTGACGATGCATCCGGATTATCCCTTCTCCAGGCCTCTGGCTCGAAACACGACAGCTGCAAGGAATGCTGCAAGACAAGCCTCCCATTATGCAGGCACATGCCAGATCAACCAGCAAAAAAAGCGCGTGAGCGTGGGCCTTGGCACGGTTGCTGAGCCTTTACGGCCGCAAACGCTGACGCCCGGATTACTTGGAGCGGCGGGACAAGCTCCAGGGTTGCCCTGCAAGGCCACAGGCAACGCCGGTATCGCCAGGTCCGCCGTGCAGATAGTGCGAGCCGCGCGGCTGGGTTATATTGCTTGTGGCATGGCCAGGTCCATCGATGCTACGTAATGAGACAGTGCGCGTCGCGGTGGAGGCGCTCTGGTCGAACAAACTTCGCGCCTTTCTGACCACACTGGGAGTGGTGATTGGGAGCGCCTGCATTGTGCTGGTCGTGACGGTGGCAGTAACGGGCCGGCAGTATGTGATCGGCCAGATCGAGGGCGTCGGTTCAAACCTGGTTTACGCGAACTACGAAGTCAATCCGCAGCAAGCCGTGGTGAAAAGCGACGAGATCACGATTGCCGACATGTACGCCGTGAAAGCCAGCTTACCCAACGTCATTGAGGTGGCGGGAACTCGCGGAACCGTGGCGACGGTGGTGACCGGGGGAATCGAGCGCAGCGTGGCCCTGGTGGGAGTGACGGAGAGGTTCCAAGCGATCCGCAACCTGCTTATTCTGAAGGGACGGTTTATCGATTCCGAAGACATACAGTCGCGTAGCAAGTCGTGCCTCATTAGCAATGAACTCGCGGACAAGGCGTTTCCAAATCAAGAGCCGGTGGGCGAGCACCTGCGTGTGGGGGAAATCAGTTTCACGGTAGTCGGGGTGTTTCGGGAACGTGTGGGTACGTTCGGACTCTCGGAAATCCAGCGATATACGGTGTTGGTGCCGTTCCCGTTGATGCAGTACTACACCGGCGACAGCTCGATCGACGTGTTGTACGCCCAGGCGTCGTCTCCCGATGTGGTGGAGTCGGTGACTCAAGGAGTGGAGGCGGTGTTGCGGAGCCGGCATCCCGGGGAGGCCAATTACGTGGTGCAGAATCTGAGCGGGATTCTGGGCGCGGCACGAAGCATAGGCACGGCTCTGACGATTGTGCTGCTGCTGATCGGGGTGATTGCGATGATCGTGAGCGGTATCGGTATCATGAATATCATGCTGGTCACGGTGACGGAGCGAACTCGCGAGATCGGCATTCGCAAGGCCATCGGTGCGCGGCATAGCGAGATTCTTTACCAATTTTTGATCGAAGCGATTTTGATCAGCGGAATTGGATCATTACTGGGAATTTTGATCGCGCTGGCAATCCCGGTGGCCGTGCGGCCGCTGTTACCCGGCAATTTACGCGTGCCCGTGCCATGGATGTCCGTGGTTCTGGCATTTGTGGTGGCGTGCTCGACGGGGCTGTTTTTCGGTTATCTGCCGGCGAACAAGGCGGCGCGGCTCGATCCCACCGAATCTCTTCATTACGAATGAAATTCACAGTTGGTTGCCAGCACTTGTCGATTGGAGGAATTCGCATGACGCATTCCCGCAGGCAAATTGTGCCGAGAGCGGCAAATGTCGCAAGGCGGCTACGGAAACGGCGCATGGGAGGGCGCGCGATGTTCCGCAGGTTAGCGGGAGCGGCTCTGGTACTGACGGCAGTGAGTGCCTGCGGCGTGGCGCACGCGCAAGAAAGCGCGGGACTGCGGCCATTGACTTTGAAACAGGCCGTAACCCTGGCGATTCAGGCGAACGGCGACCTGGCACTGGCGCGTTTGCGCTACCAAGTGACGCAGCGCGAAACGCGAGTTACTCGTTCGCGCTTTCTGCCCAATCTGTTCGCCGGATCGGGAATTGCTTATACCAACGGGTTTCCCCTGCTGGCGGGCGGCGGTGCGCCCGCACTATTCAGCTTGTCGTACGATGAGGCGCTCTTCGACCGGCCAGGGCGCGGAGAACTGCACGTGGCCGAGCAGCAGATGGAGCAGCAGCGTATCCAAATGGACAGCGTGCGTGACGCGGTGATTGTGCGGGTGGCTTCTGCTTACCTCGAACTGGCAAAAGTTCGGCGCGAATCAGATCTTTTGCGGAAGGAGCGGGACAGCGCGCAGGAGATCCTGGATTACACGCGCAAAAGACTGGACGCCGGTTACGAGCTGCCGATCGAACTAACCAAGGCGCAGCTGACTGCGGCGCGTATCGAGCAGCGCCTGGCGCAACTTGACGACGCGGACGATTCGCTGGCGGATCAGCTGCGCACGCTCCTGGGGCTGGGTCCCGACCAGCGCATAGAGGTGGTAGCGGAGGATATTCCCGCGGCGGCCAATCAGACCGCGGGCGATCTGGTGCAGCAGGCTCTTGAACATAACAGCGAGATTAAACAGGCGGAATCGGAGCGCGCCGCCAGTGAAGAGCGTTTAAAGGGAGAGCGGGGAGGCCGCTGGCCTACCATCTCGATCATCGGCCAGTATAATATTCTCGCCAAATTCAACAATTACGATCAATTTTTCAATAAATTTCAGCGGAACAACATAATCGCCGGACTGGACGTGAGAATCCCCATATTTGCTTCGCGCACGTCCGCCGCCATAGCTGCTGCGGAAGCCAGTGTGACTGCCGCACGGGCCGCGGTGGCCAGCAAACGCAGCGAGCTTTCCGTGGACGTGCGCCATAAGGCGCGGCAAGCGCGAGAAATGGATATGGGCCGTGAAGTGGCGCGCCTAGAGCTCGAGCTCGCGCAGGACAACTTGCAGGTGATGCAAGCGCAGTTCCAACAGGGCCGCATCAGCATTCGCGACATGGAAAGCGCTCAACTGGAGGAAAATGACAAGTGGCTGGCGTTCCTGGACGCCGACTTCGCGCGTCAGCAGGCCCAGCTCGACTTGTTGCAAGCTACCGGTCAAGTGGCTACGCTGCTCCAATAGGCGACCTGTCCGGCCAGCGGTTCGCTGGTCCAAGGAGCGAGGGTTGTTTTCCCGGGGTTTTCCCGGGGGTATGCAAACGTTTTCAGGTAAAATGCAGATGGCACTTTGGTGTGCATGGAGCTGGGCCGTTCGGCGAAGCTTCTGAGCGAGCCGTGAAGGGCCATGAAAGGGAGTTCTACGTTGAAGAAAACGATCTTTATTAATCCGCCCAGCTATGAAGGTTTTGACGGTGGAGCAGGGTCGCGGTACCAGGCGCGGCGCGAAATCAAATCTTTTTGGTATCCCACGTGGCTGGCGCAGCCGGCCGCCATGGTGCCGGGGAGCAAGCTGGTGGACGCGCCCCCGGACGGCCTGAGTGTCGATCAAGTGGCGAGGCTCGCCCGCGATTACGAGCTGGCAGTATTGCATACCAGCACCCCGTCGTTTGGGAACGATGCGCGCTTTGCCGCGCGGCTGAGAGAAGAAAATCCGGGGATGGAGATAGGCATGGTGGGAGCACACGTTGGCGTCCTGCCCCTGCAGTCGCTTCAGGGCGCGCCAGCGGTGGATTGGGTGGGGGTCGGGGAGTTCGATTACGCGTGCTCCGAGCTGGCCGCCGGCAAGCCAATGAACGAAGTGCGGGGAATCGCCTATCGCGAGAATGGGCAGGTGCGTTTCACGCCGCCGCGGCCGACGATTGAAGACATGGACGCGCTTCCCAACGTCGTCGACGTTTATAAGCGCGACCTGACGATCGAAAATTATTTCATCGGGTACCTGCAGCATCCGTACGTATCACTGTATACGGGCCGCGGATGCCGCTCTAAATGCACTTTCTGTCTGTGGCCGCAAACCCTGGGCGGGCACAGATACCGGGTGCGCAGCGCCGATAGCGTGGAAGCGGAGATGGCCAATGCCAAGAAATTCTTCCCGCAGGTGAAGGAATTTTTCTTCGACGACGACACGTTTACCGACGACCTGCCGCGCGCGGAGGAGATCGCTCGCCGGTTGGGAAAGCTGGGGCTTACCTGGTCGTGCAATGCCAAGGCCAACGTGCCGCGCAAGACGCTCGAGATTCTGAAGGAGAATGGGCTGCGGCTGCTGCTGGTGGGGTACGAATCGGGAAACCAGCAAATTCTCAATAACATCAAGAAGGGCATCCGGCTGGATATCGCGCGGGAGTTCACGAAGAACGCCAAGGAACTGGGCATCATCATTCACGGAACCTTCATTCTCGGATTGCCCGGCGAAACACCGGCGACGATCAACGAAACGATTCGCTTCGCTTGCGAAATCAACCCCGAGACGCTCCAGGTATCGCTGGCCGCGCCGTATCCGGGAACCGAGCTTTACCGGCAGGCGCAGGAGCAAGGCTGGCTGCAGATTCAGACGGGAGAATTGGTGGACACGCATGGGGTGCAGGTTGCCGCACTCAATTTCCCGAACCTGGAGTCGAGCGTGATCTTCCAGTCGGTCGACGAGTTCTACCGGAAGTTTTACTTCCGTCCGCGCAAGATATTTTCGATGGTCGGGGGGATGTTGCGGAGTCCCGAGGTGATGCGGCGGCGCCTGCGCGAAGGCGTGGAATTTTTCCGGTTCCTGCACGACCGCAAAGAAGCAACTCCGGCTCCGCGGGCTGCCGGTACCAGTGCGGCGGGCAGCTGATACAAATTTCAGCGCCGGGGCTCCGCGCCGGGGCGCCCTGAGCTCCGCCGGACCAAAGATTGTTTTCGGGCGGCGCGCCCACCCGCCGATTACATGAACTCATCCAGAACTCTGCACATCAAAACGTATACTTTGCTGTTTCTGCTGGTGTCGGCAGGCTCGATAGGGAACACCATTCTCGACAAGGGAATGAAAGACATCGGCACGATTGACATTTTCACGCGCGCGGGATTTTGGAGCGGTGCGCTGCATATTGTGAGCAGCGGGACCATCTGGCTGGGCATCCTGTGCATGTTGCTCTTCATGATTTTTCACATGCTCGTACTTTCGTGGGCCGATTACAGTTTTGTGATGCCCTTCACGGCAGTGTCCTACGCGCTCGTGCCGATTCTAGGATACCTGTGGCTGGGAGAATCGGTGCCTCCGCTTCGCAGCGTGGGTATTGCGCTTATCGTGTTCGGTGTTGCGCTGGTAAGCCGCACGCCGCCTAGAACCACCGAACCCCTTGCGAATTTCGCCGGGACAAGACGCCGCTAAAATGCGCACCGCCTTCATTCTTACGGTGGTAGTGCTGACGGGTACAGGCGGCGAACTTAGCATCACTCATGCCATGAAGCGCATCGGCGAGGTGCATGAGTTTTCGCCGATGGCGGTTTTATGCGTCATTGGCCGCGCTTTACGCGAGGCTTGGCTGTGGGTGGGAATCTTGCTGATGGCGGTGTCCTTTTTCTCTTTCCTGACGATGCTTTCCTGGTACCCGGTAAGCTTCGTGGTGCCCGTGACCTCATTGGCATACGTAGCGGGAGCCTTGGGAGCGAAATTTCTGCTTAACGAACGCTTGAGCGTTACACGATGGGTGGGGATTTTGTTTATTTGCGCGGGCGTAGCACTTGCGTGGGCAGACCGAATGCCGGCGATGCCTGAAGCCAGCATGATGCGGGGCCCCGCAGTGCATGCATTTCTGCGGATGGCGCTGCGCTATACGGTCTTCACCGGCGCGGGTGTTTCGTTGGCGTTTTACGTTTTTGGCGCGTGGGCGGCGTGGCGCTTTTTTGGCGGCGCGCGCGCCGCCACGAAGGCAAATCGCTTTCGTGCGGCTGCGGCTGCCACCTTCACTCCACCGGTCAGTGTTTTGAAACCGGTTCGCGGGCTGGACCGGGGCGCGTACGAAAATTTCGCCAGCTTTTGCCGCCAGGATTATCCGGAATTTGAAATTATCTTCGCTGCAGGAGACGAATCCGATCCAGCCGTGCCGGTCATCCGGCGACTTATAAGCGATTTCCCCGACTCGGTGTCGAATCCGCGGCGCAGCATTCGGCTCTTGTTCGGGGTCGAGCGCACCGGCACAAATGACAAAGTGGCCAAGCTATGCCGGATGGCGCAGGACGCGCGGTACGGTGTTTTCGTGGTCACTGATAGCGACGTGCGCGTCGCGTCTGAATACCTGCGCGGCGTGGTCGCGCCACTGGCAGAGCCGGGCGTCGGAGCGGTCACCGCGCTTTACCGTGCGATCGAACCTCCTTCGAGCAGTGTTGGCGGAGCGGCGCTACCCTTTGGCGCGCTGATGGATGCCGTGGGTTCCTCGGCATCATTCGCGGCCTCGGCTTTGGTGGCGCGCTCTCTGCAGGGTCTGAATTTCGCCATGGGGTCCACGATCGCCACCACGCGCGAATGCCTGGAGGAAATCGGCGGGTTCGGAGGGCTGCTGGACTTGCACTCCGACGACTACGAGCTGGGGAGAAGGATCGCGGCGTGCGGTCACCGTATAGATCTGGCGCCTGAACCTGTGGAGATGGACTTTCCTTCCGAAACGTTCAGCGAATATCTGCGGCACGAATTGCGCTGGCTTGTTGGCATTCGCCACATCCGGCCGGGCGGACACTTTGGGTTGCTCATGACCCAGGGTCTAGCTTGGGCGGTGGCGGCAGCGTTGCTGGCGCCGAGTTGGAGGGCCGCCGGGGCCTGGGTCGGCGCGTATATAGGCATCCGGCTCGCCGCAGGCTACATCGTGGGCGTCTGGGGACTGCGTGACCCCGTGTTGCGGAACAGACTGTGGCTGCTGCCGCTGCATGATTTCTTTGGTTTCTTCGCTTGGCTGGCAAGTTTTGCCGTGAACCGTGTCGAATGGCGAGGGTTGAAGTTCAGACTCGACAAGGGCCGCATGATTCCGGTGCCCCGTCCGGGCCGCGGAGAAGCGTAAGCCGGGATTGGATGCATCTGGCGGAAAGGCTGCGTGCCGCGTTAACCGCTAACTCAGTGGGAACGGAAGACTGCGTCACTAGTGGGGTAACGCTCGTTCCTTCCGACTGCTCCGTCCTGTAGAGGCACTATGTGGGGGGCGGCCCGGAATGCGTACGAGCAGCTCCCGCACTGCGTTGACAGCGGAGTTAACGAAGACATATGGTTTTTGTTGCGTGATAGCGATAAAATTGCGGCTACCGTTTGACGCTGCAAGCGTTATCAGGTTCGACTGTCCGTCGGCGGTGATGCAACTCCAGATCTTCAATTTAACACTTCATTAGTGTCTACAAGTTGGGAGGTCGTCCAATCGGCAGGACATCAGCCTCTGGAGCTGACTATCCTGGTTCGAGTCCAGGCCTCCCAGCCAATTTTCAAAACTTACGCCAGAGGACACTTCAGGCTCTCGCGAATGTGGGCGCGCGGAGTTCGCATCTACAAGCATGTCAAAGGGTTGTCGAAAAACAGCCGTAAGCTCCCCAGCCTTCCAGGAGCAGTTCGAGAGTAGGAAATTCAGGAGTCGCCGTTTCTCACGTGGTTCCTGCTTTTGGAACAGCCTATGCGCCCTCTGCGCGAGGTCGAGAAGCCGAACCCCCTCTTCCAGGTAGGTTTGATTTGCGGTTTGGTGCTCCTCTATCGAGCGGAGAAGCAGGTCCTGTTCCTTACGCCACTCGGAGGCCTTTCGATCAAAGAAGCCTGCGTCTATTTGCCCATCAAGCTTGTCCACATACATAGCATCAATCCTAGTCTGAAGCCGAGTGTATTCCGCGTGAAGGCGGGCAATGGCCGTATCGTGGTGTCGCTTTGCGTCACTATGACTTTGGCGGAGGGCCTCTGTCACCCAGTCCATCACCTCATCATCCAGAACCAAACTTTTTAGGAGATCGGCGAATTGTTCCTCGAGGACCTCCTCCCGCGTATAAGGCTCCGGGCATTTTCCCTTATAACCAGTACAGTGATAGTACACATATCTGCCCTTTTTGATCTCGCCTACAAGAGAACACCCGCAATGGCCGCAGGTGACAAGGCCGGAGAAGGCAAAGTCATGCTTGACCTTTCGGTGACGATTTGCAAATCGGCCGTCGAGCACCGCTTGCACGCGCTCCCAGAGATCCTTTGTCACAATCGCTGTGTGGACGCCGGGGTATGTCTTCCCGTTCCAATCAAAGTCCCCCGTGTAGAGTCGGTTTCGAAGGATCTTATGCACCGTGGCCCTCGGAACGGGATCGTTACTTTTGCGGAAAACCATCCCCTCGGGCCGCATCATCTTGGTTATTTCGGCTAGCGAATATTGGCCCGAGCTATACCACTCAAACATGCGGAGGATGATCGGCGCCAAGTTCGTGTCTGGTTCGATCATCCTCTTTCCATTTGGGCCAGCTACGTTAACGTAACCCAGGGGGGCGAACGAAGGCCAAATTCCCTGCTCCGCTTTCTCCAGCAACCCCTTGCGGGTTTCCTCCGACAGATTGTCGATATAGTTCTTCGCCATTAGAACCTTGATCCCGTGCATGAATTTTTCTGACGAGCGCGAATCACGAGACAGGATCACATTCTCTTTTACAAAGTGGATTTCTAAATCAAGCTCATCGACAGTCACCCAATCCTTTAGGTTCCGATACAAGCGATCGGTTTTTTCAACCAGCAGAATCCTGCAAGTAGGGGTCTTACTCAGAAAATCCAACATCTGGTTGAACCCTGACCGCCCGGCTTCTTTCGCCGTTTCCACATCTACGAATTCCGATATTATCTTGACATCCAACAGTTCTGAATAACCGCGCAGGGACTTGATTTGGGCCGGGATGGAATAGCCTTCTTTCTCCTGTTCCTTCGAGGATACACGAGCATATGCGACGGACTGGCGCCCCAGAGTTGGGATGTAACCGTCCAGGCGGTCGCCCTTTTTTTTCATCGCGTCACCCTTGTTCCACGAACTTCACGCGTTTCGTTGCTGACCCATGCATTCCGTTGACCACTGAGCGCCTTGCTCGACGTGACCTTTGCAAGGATCTGCAAGGAATGCAACCTTTTTCCTACTCTTTTGGAAAGTATCTTCGACAAAACCATTAAGAATTGCTTTTTCATTTCTTCCCTAGGAATAGTCCCACCCTTGCATTCCTTGCATAACCGTGGAAATCCGGCCTTTTCTATCATGTCTGCCGTTGCATAAACCTTGCATCACGGGTTGCATTCATCAGCGAACGCTTGAGCATCTTCAATGAGTCTGATCCCCATCCAATGCCAGGGTCCTTTCCCTCCAGAGGACCGGACCTCATCCAATGTTGAAAAAATATGCCCAAGCGCGGTCTTAAACTGTTTTTGTGCAACGGGGCGTAGTCCCTGGCTCTCGCACCAGTTTCGGTACTTACCATACAAGCTTTGTTTCGCAGTGGTCGCGTTGGCATCTTCCACCACAAACTCCGCAACGAAGGAGCCCACGGTATCGTTTTCTCGCTTATATTCTTCCAGGGCTGCTTTAACCGCCTGCGGCTCAGTGAATTTCCCTTCGGAGAATAACCGTCTGAGACCACGTAATGCACGGTTTAGAATTCCCGGTAATTCGTTTCGCAGTTTTGCCCGTAGCTCCCTGTCGGCTTCTTTGCCTTCAAAGGTTCGCTCAAACGGAATGATGAGCCAGCGCCGGTAAAAGGCGTGAGTCCGATCTTTACTGGGGGGAAGAGTGTTCGCACTGAAGACGAGTCGGGCATAGGGACAAAATGAAAATGGCTGCGCAAATTTACGCTCGGCCGTGATGCGGTCCCCGGTCACGAGTGTCTTGAATACTGAAGAAGAATTCAAAGCCCGGTCATCCAGGTCGGCGAAGATGTTGGCCAACTTTCCATATAGTTCCGCAACACGAAACCGATTTTCCTCCCAGTCCTGAAGAGCGACAGTCGAAACGTTTTCAGCACCCAGAAAAGCCGTGATGGTATCTAGCAGCACGCTCTTTCCGTTTGCCCCGGCTCCAACTGTCATCACGGCTTTTTCAAAGCGGGTGTCCGGAATCAGGCAATACCCCATGATCTCTTCCACCAATGGGATAATTTCCGGCGCCAGGGTCGTTTCTAGATAGCGATCAAATAATGGGCAAACCGCTTTAGGGTCATACACAATGGGCAACTGCACGATCTCGAAATTGTCGGGCGAATGCAGGTCCAGCTTTCCGCTCATCCAGTCCAGTCTGCCGTTTCTGAGATTTATGTGACCGACACTCGGATCAGGAGCCGTGATTCGAGTGGCCGTTTCTATGTATCGGACAGTTTCGACGATTCGATTTTCCCTCCGCTCCTCACCGAGGAGCGCTTGGGCTTCGGTTCTGACTATAGGTTCGCCATCGGGATGATATACGCCTTTGCTGTAGGCCCAGAGAACACTCGCGGTGTATCGGAAATGTCGCTGCTCCATGATGGCTTCGGCGAGCCGTTTCGGGATGAAAGTTTCCCCCCGAAAGAACTCCATTCCGGTTCCCGAATAGACGCGAGGAAATAATTTGCGTCCAGACACGAGGGCTTTAACTGCTTCCCACGCAGCTTTGTGATTATCTCCGAATGAGCGGATGAATTGGTCCAGATCGGAATCAGGATTCGGCGGGGTGAACGCGTTGACGCTCATCATCTCTTGAGCCTTATTCACCAGTGCGAAGCCAGCACCGTCGGAGTCGTTGTCATAGCAAAAGATGGGGAGGCGAGAGGTTTTGCGGATCGCCTCGTAATCCGCATTGTTAACCCCGCCCACGGAACAGGAGAAAACGTAACCTGCGTCCAGCCCGGTGATTTCGCCGTGTCGCAAAGAGAGAGACTGCAGTTGCAGTTGGTTGAATTCCCCTTCGGCGACAATCAGAAAGTCATCGAGCGACTTCCCGCCTTCTGACTGAAACGGAGTGAAAAGCCCGTGGCCGAAGAGTCCGGCCACTGCCTTGTGTGGTTTGAAGTAAACGATTCGCTTGGAATAGGGCGCTCGGAAACGAACGGCGACGATGCGGTGGCTCGCATCAGTGTAAAAGAAGGCGATCCAGCCGCCATGGCCTTTGATGCAGTTGCAAAACTTGTCGCGTGCCTCGGCCAAGAATTCTATATCGCGCTCGGCGGCATGGACCGTATCTGTGCTCGCACGACCGGCCTCAGTCTTATCGGCTTTGAGCGCAGCTTCTGTAGCCGCTATGACGGAATCAAATTTCGAGGCACAGTGGTAGCCGGACGGCACGGCTCCCAACATGGAGTCAGCCACCACGCGCGGATGGATTCCGCGCTCCTGGACCAGGTATGAATAGGCATTGTCGGTATTTGCGCTGGCCAGTTCCAACAGGTTTGCATGGAAGTCTTGAAAGATGTCCTCCATCACACGGTGAAGGCCATTCTCGTAGCGGCGATCATTCGAGCTTAGAGTGATGAACCGTCCGCACGTGGGATGAAAACACTTTCCAAGCGTATCGTCGCGCTTTATGGAAAAGGCCTTGTGCCTACAAAGGGGACACGCGCCCTTTCCGCCTGGCTTGATATCGATGCCATACTTGGTGGCAAGTTGATCTGAGACCGACGCGCTCATTGCGGGCACTTCCGAGCCGGATGGTGCGCGATGTCGGTCTCTGCCTCGGCGATTTGGCCGGTGGTACGCTGCTCGGCTGCCTCCCACTCCGTCAATATTTGGAAAAACTCTGTGACATTCTCAGCGATCTGGCGGGCGTCCTCGCCGGTGAGCACCTTTGAAGTGCGCGGTTGCCAGACTTCGAGCGTCCGGTCGATAAACTGCTCTTTCGTTCCTCGCATCGGTAGCACCGAAGACCGGACCGTCTGCCCCCTGGGGCAGCAATCCCTTCTGTCTTCGGCCTTGGAATCAAACCGAGGGCAAGTGACCTCGTCTCTGTTTGAATCAGCGGCGGTCAATTCGTTCCTTCGTCCCTTGCAACGAGCGGCCCGTGACATCGGGCGCCGCATTACTTCGGGGACACCCCGGAGGACTGGGAATGCGCGTGACACTCGAAAAGAGCCACGCCTCGTCGGCGCGAAGCGCTTCGGCGATCCGTCGGCGGAGAATCGGGTCCGCTTCGCGCCGGCCATTGACGATTTCCGAAAAGGCGCTTGGCGTGATCTTTAGACTCATTGCTAGATCCACCTGCCGTATGCGCCGTGCCGCAAGTGTGGTTTTCAGGTTGGCGAGCACTTTCGTATCCTCAGTCCCACAGAAGTTATTCTTCTCCCACGAGGGCCAAAAATACCTGCTGCGAGCAGGTCTGAGCGAAAGTGAACCATAAAAAAGCTGAGGAGAAAAAAATTCGAAAAAGTTGAGGGCTAACGCAGATTCTTTTCGGATTTAGAAGCTGATCTAAGCTTTTCTAATCGCGTCCGCAGAGCATCCACTTCCTGCCGTGCTGGTTCTCTGAGATGGGGCCGAGCGCGAAGCAGCATTCTCAAGGAATCACCTGTAAACTTTCGTTTGCTCCCACCAATTCGGAATGCCGAAGTCAAGAGAACTGCCAGTTCGGATAGTGTCTGCCAGTGGTGCTTTTCGTTGCGCAGATCTGAACGGATGAATGTCTCGACGAAACGGATTGCAAGGTAATCGTCGTACCTCCTATGAGACCAGTTGCGTTTATCACGCCAGCGAAGCTCTCTTCTTAGAAGGTCTCCGTACGAACGCAAGACATCCGGCAGCTTCTCGAATTCAGTAGGATCGACATGATCTTTCATTCCCAAAATCTTCTGCACCGCGCCAACCTGGCCTGGTGGGATTAGTGAGCGTCGGAGTCCTTCGACCTTTTTAGCAAGTTCCATTGCATTCCGCCTCGTCTCCCTCAGTTTGCCAGTGGGCACGTCCGAACTAGAAACGAAACCCGGAAGTCTGACGCGCGGCACCATCCAACGCTTGATCTCGATTGCAATGTCTGTCGCAAAATCCAATGGATTACGCGGGGCGACGAGGAAGCCCCACCGGCCGGACACAATTCTCAGTGCATTCTCCACACCACTTTCGGCCCGTATTCTTCGCGAGATCTGATTCACATCGATAAAAACTCTGTTTGCAGAAAACCCTCCGGATTCTAGCAGTTTCTCGAATTCGTTGAATGTGATCGGAGGTTGAATCCCCGCCGCTTTGATAGTGGCTTGAACAATGGGGAATAAGAGTTTCTTTATGCGTGGAATGGGCCGTTGGGCAAGAAGCTGAATAGTCGTGCAGAAGCTCACAATCCTCGGCATTTCAAAAGGACTGGGGCGGCTTCGATTCTGCCGCAAAAGGGCTAGGTCTGCGCCTAGCGTGCCAATATTCTGGAGAATGGCACCTCCCGCAATTCCTTCGGCAATTTGGGGAAAGGCAGCCTTGTAACGCGACTTACAGACTTTGGAGAGCTTCCGTATTGCATCCCTAGCAGGGGGATCCTGAAACACTTCGCGTTGTGTCTTCGATCCAGCTTCTATTCGTTCAGCCAGAAGGCGCTCGTTCCGCGATGGGTTTTGCGGCGGCTTGTCCTTCGACAGGTCACACATGGTTTCAGTGGCGTTGGGTTCGCAACCAGCCTTCCCAGAGATTGTTTCACTTCGCCCTCGACAACTGCAAGGTAAATATGCTATAGGTATGGCTATGCTGAATGGCAAGCTCACGACAGGTGAAGCTGCAGAGGCAGTCGGGCTTCACCTCGTAACCCTTCAGCGTTGGATCGCAGCAGGTAAGATTAAGGCTCCGAGGCCCATTCTAATAGGTGCCGTCGGGTACCGTCTTTGGACTGCCAAAGATGTTGAAGGCTTGAGGAAAAGCAAGAATCAAATCTACCGCAAGGGGCGCGGCCGCAAACCGAGGCCGAGGCAGTAAAAAAACGGGACGCATCGGTGTTGGCACACCGACACGCCCCTAACCAAATCAACCTAATGGGAGGCTGACATGGCTTCAGGAATTCTACAGCAGGCCGCGATCTACGGTCGCGTGAGTACTCTCACAAACCAAAGCGTGGAAATGCAGGCTCGGGATCTTCGCCAGCTGGCCGAGCGCCGCAGCTTTGACATTGTGCGGGAGTATTTTGACGAAGGTGTCAGCGGTGCGAAAAGCTCCCGTCCAGCATTGGACGAAATGCTCGCAGATGCAAAGCGAGGCAAGTTTCGCGTTCTGCTGGTGTGGAAGCTAGACCGTCTCGGGCGATCGCTGGCGCACTTGGTCCGGCTCCTTGAGGATTTGCGCGCCTGCAACGTGGAGCTCGTCTCATTCTCCGAAGGACTCGACTTCACCACGACAACCGGCAAGCTGCTCTACCAAGTGCTTTCCGCTTTCGCCGAATTCGAGCGCGACTGCATTCGAGAGCGTGTTCGTGCTGGGATGCGCAATGCCCGAGCGAAAGGAAAGAGCATCGGCCGACCTCCGCGAACACAACTCACTGCAGAGGACCGCAAATCGATCGCAGAGGCCTACTGGTGCCGGAAGGCTAGCTTCCGCCAGTTGGCAAAGCGGTTCGATACCTCGATTGGGACCGTTCAGCGATGCGCGTTCGCGTACAAGAAGGCGTTCTCGACAGTGTCATGAACAACTCGCTGAATTGATGCTCGAGCGTTCCTCTCAGGCTCAGGTCCTCGCGTCGCAGGCCTGCTTGAGGATTTTCGGCGATCCAAACCTCCGCGCTGTATCTTCGAATAACAACCTGATTGACGCATTCTGGAAGCATCGTGGGCGGATCAAGTTGCCGGCTGGAGCGCGCCAGTCGGTCGCAAGGCAAAGATTCCGCGGCGACCTTCTGACCTAACATAGGGTGCCAAAGAAGAAATGTTCAAGTTGAATAGGAGAGAAACGATGCTAACCGTCTGGGGAAGCCCGGTCAATCGGGCAAGCCACACGGCCGCCCCTCCATCGACGCCAAATTGAACGGTAGAGCGAGTGATCGCGGGCGAGCCAGGTGAGGGCTGCCAGCACCAGAGGGAGAGTCGAACTCCTGACCCTCGGACAGCACGGGCAGACAGCACGGGCAGTACCCTCAAGGTTAGTACCTATGTTAGCTTACCCGAGACTACCTGGACGGAATCGACTTATGCAAGACCGCCCGACGAGGAGCCTCATGATTTCTTTCGAGGAGTTCGTATCAGGACTGGCAACCGGTGATAGCGCCTTCGCACCTCGCGTCCCTTGGGTAAAGAATCCGCCTCACAATCCTTACTTCGTCCCGCCGAGCCTCGACGTGGAGGTGGAGGGCCCTGCAGACGCACCCATTGTCCTGGTGTCCGCCCCCGGGGCGGTCGGCAAAACTACGTTCGCGGAGGCGGTATCGCATGAGCAACGGGCCCCTCTCTTCAACCTGGCAAAGCGGCGAGTGGGTACCGATGCGTTTATGGGGCTCGTCGCGAACGCATTCGGTCATGACAAGTTCTCGGAAATCTACGAACGGGTCAAGGCCGGAAAGTTCCTCATGGTGTTTGACGCACTCGACGAGACCAGAGTCGGTTCTGGACTTGCGAACTTTGAGGGCTTCTTGGGGGATCTCGGCGCCCACTTCGCGCGCCAGAAGTCCCGCCCGTCGATAGTCCTCTTAGCCCGCGTCGACACTGCCGACCTGATATCCACAGCCCTTCAAATCCACGAGGTGCCTCATGTGCGATACAGGATCGCTCTCTTCGATGAGCCGGCTGCCTTCGACTTCATTGATCGTTACCTCGACGCCAAGTACGACGAAGCTGGAGGAACGAAAGCGCACCGGGTGCAGCGTGTGCCTTTCGAGCGAGCAAGGAACAAGCTCTTCGAGGTTATCGGAAGCGCAACGCCAGCCCCACGCGTGACCGAGTTGCTGGGATATGCGCCGGTTCTTGTTACCCTGGCTGCCCGACTCTATCAAGAGCGGAATTACCATGCGTTCGAAGCCTCTCTAGCACAGCTGCGTTTCACCGGAGCCTGGAACGTACTCGCGGAACTAGCTGAGAGCCTCCTCATTCGCGAACAGCGGGATAAATTCCTCAAGCAACTGTCGCCAGACATTGTCTTAAAGGTCTCCAATGCGTTGTCACCCGACGAGCAATGTTTCTGCTGCTTCTTGAATACGCCGGCATGCGGACCGGCCTCTCGACACCGCAGACAGTCCCCGCGAGCCTGTTGTCGGAATACGAGCAGGCCGTCGAAACTCAGATGAATGAACATCCCTTCCGATTGGAGAAAGGTGTTTTTCAACATCAAGTCTTTCTCGAATACGTACTGGGGTGGTACCTTACGCGCTTTTCTAGAGACCTAGGGGATTTGCACGAGGAGATCCGGCGTAGGCTCCTCTCTATCGGCGGTCTTCTCCCGAGCCCTCTACTTGGAAGGTTTGCCCTCGGATTAGCCAAAATCAAGAATGGCGAGGCTTTTACTCCTGAGATAAGGGGTGAAGATTTCGGATTTATTTATGAGTCATTCCTGGCCCAGGTAGAGAAGGACACCCCAGTGGGGCTCATTCTCGACTCGCTCGACGAGGCAGGCGTGATGCACGCCGTGATCGGCACCCGGAATGAACAGTCAAAGTTTGTCGTCACGGACACGGGGCATGGAGTATGGTTTTGGAGACGGCTGACTGGAGTCAAATTCAGGTGTCATCCGGATTGGAGCTCGGAGTTCAGGGCGGCGAGTTCGTTCTTGGGCCAGATGTGGATATCTCTTGTTTAGAGTTCAGTTGTCCTGTCCAAGACCTCTTCGTGCGCTCATCGAAAGACGGTGAGCCAGTTACGATTGAAGCGGAAGCTTGCAGTCACCCCTCGCAGCCTCGTCTGAGAACGGACGAGGCTGCACTTTTCGTCCGTTGGCCGCAATTATCCTACCCCTGGGTTCGTCACGAACTCAGACCGGCCGGCTTCGACGACAATGCTGGGATGCTTGACGCTTACACTCACCTCGCGAGAATTCTGATCCGGTTGAGGGGACGGGGGTATGGCGATATAGCGAGACATCGAGATATCGTCGAGAACTATGCTACCGGGCGAACCCTCCGAGGCAAGGCAATGCTTACGTACCTCCTAAGCCAGGGCGTGATCGAAACGAAGGGGGAGCTGTTTGTCCTCAATGATTCACGCGCGGCAGAACTCGGGATTAACTGGGTCGACCTGAAGAAGCGAACGCTGAACGCTAGGGTCCGCAGCTTCCTCGCTCAATTCCTGCACCAGAACCAACAGCGACCCGCGGCAGCACTTTAGTGTTTCGACTCACCAGCAGACATCGCTTCAATAAGGGCGCTAGGGACGGGATCTCCGTAAAGCGTGCGAAAAGTCAGGAGACGATTTTCGCCGCCCGTAGGGCATAATGCTGACGCCTTTGCAATTACGCGCCAGGAGCGCCCCTGTGCGCGCAGTACGGCAATCATGGGGGCGTCCACGGTCTTTCGATGCCGGCCGAGGGCAATTTCCCTCCGCGCGGGCATTCCGTTGAGACGGCTCGCGAAACGCAACATTACACTTCGCCCACGAGCCTCAATCCGCGGCGGTAACCCTTGTGCTGGCGTCACTAGCCATCGGAAAACGCAACGGAACACGCAAGCAGTTGCGTCTTCTGGAGCGGTACAGACCGGCGCAGTAAACTATTTCCGATAGGACTTCATGCGCCGTTGGCGCACCACGACGCGTGAAAATGGGGGCTGCATCGTATCGCTCCGCAACTCTTTTATTTTCAGTCAAACTTGAGGTCATTTTCATAGCAGAGAATGG
The DNA here is from genome assembly GCA_963719845.1 of uncultured Acidobacteriota bacterium. Classification (GTDB taxonomy): domain Bacteria; phylum Acidobacteriota; class Terriglobia; order Acidiferrales; family UBA7541; genus Palsa-189. Next base: position 174,624 of record CAVRDM010000025.1, read on the forward strand.
TGAGTGATGCCGACATATGCCGTATCGGTGGAGAGTGCC
>CAVRDM010000026.1:0-39076 GCA_963719845.1 uncultured Acidobacteriota bacterium
GCGGCGGTTGAAATACGGCGGAAGGAGGAGGCGGCCCGGCGTTAATATCTTCGACTGGGTGGGACGACAGGCTGCGGCGGCGGCCTTCTTCGATGGCGGTTTCCGATGGCGGAAAGGGACACTTTCGACTGGACTTTTGCGCTCACGGATATGGTAGACTCCGGCGCCAGAAGGGGCCAACTGTCGCCAAAGCTTCATTCACTCAGCCGCGGCACACCGCTTGCGGCCAGCCGCGCCCGAGGGTTGCGGCAAGTTAGAACCGGAGCCTCGCCAATCCGGCTGAAGGAGAAATAACTATGGTAACCACCGCTGCCACGCCGCCTCCACCGCCAACCAGCAACGCCGCTCCTCGCGCGGTCAAGAGACCTTTTTACCGCAGCCTGTGGGGCCAAGTGCTGCTGGGAGTGGCGCTGGCGATTGTGCTGGGTTACCTGCGGCCGCACACGGCGATGGCCATGAAGCCGCTGGGGGATGCGTTCATACGGCTGATCAGCATGATCATCACGATCGTGATTTTCTGTACCGTGGTGACGGGGATTGCCAGCATGCAGGACATGAGAAAAGTGGGGCGCGTGGGCGGCAAGGCCCTGCTGTATTTTGAAGTGGTTTCGACGCTGGCGCTATTGGTAGGCCTGGTAGTGGGCAACGTCGTCCATACCGGAGCGGGCTTCAATGTGAACCCGGCCACACTCGACACCAAGGCCGTGGCGGGCTACGCGGGGGCGGCGAAAGCGCAAAGCGTGACTGATTTTGTCATGCACATCATTCCGACCACGGTGGTGGACGCCTTTGCTCGCGGCGATATCTTACAAGTGGTGCTGGTAGCGATTTTATTCGGCTTTGCGCTGTCGGTGATGGGCAGCCGGTGCAAACCGCTGCTGGAAGTGTTTGAAGCGCTGACGCAGGCGGTATTCGGGGTGATCAATATACTGATGAAGTTTGCCCCGATAGGAGCGTTTGGCGCCATGGCCTTCACGATTGGGGCTTACGGAATCGCTTCGCTGGGACCGCTGGTGAAGTTGATCGCCACGTTCTGGATCACGTGCATTCTGTTCGTGCTGATCGTGATGGGCGGCATTGCGTGGGCCTCGGGGTTCAGCATCATAAAGTATCTGCTCTACATTAAAGAGGAAATCATATTGACGCTGGCCACCAGCTCATCGGAGCCAGCGCTGCCGACGTTGATGGAAAAAATGGAGCAACTGGGATGTTCGAAAGCGCTGGTGGGGCTGGTGGTGCCCACCGGGTACACCTTCAACACCGATGGGAGCAGCCTGTACATGACGCTCGCAGCCCTGTTCGTGGCCGAGGCCACTGGCATCCATTTAACACTGGGACAGCAGCTAACGCTATTTGCGGTGGCGGTTTTGACGTCGAAGGGCGCCGCGGGAGTACAAGGAGCCGCTTTTATCGCCTTGGTGGGGACATTAATGGTGATCCCGACGATCCCGGTGGCGGGCATGGCGCTGATTCTGGGTATCGACCGGTTCATGAGCATGTTCCGCGCTACAGTCAATATGCTGGGTAACGGAGTAGCGACCCTGGTGGTGGCCCGGTGGGAGCATGAACTCGATCCGGCATTGTTGCGGCGAAACCTGGAGTCACCGGACGCGTGGCGGCAACAGGTAGCGATCGCTGCTGAGGTTCCCGGAGCGCCACAGTAAGAGGGTCTTCAGTTGGCCGGTGGGACGCCGGGCGGCAGGGGCTGGGCCATCCCAAAATGGGGCGCTGGGGCACGCGCGGCAGGTTCAGTGGGCTCCGGACTTAACTTTGTCCAGGTCTAGCGTACCAAACGATCCAATGCGCTTTTCGGAAGCGCAGACAGTCTCGCCGAGCTGGTCCAGGGAATCGTACTTTTCCCTGAACTCCTTCAGAAAGGCCTGAAAGGCAGCCTGGGAAGAAAAATAATCGATGGTCACGTAGCGGCCGCTGGTCTCGAGATCGCGATACACCTCGGTGCGCACAAAAGCTTTGCTCTTGCGGAAGAGCTGCACCCAGTCGCCTTCAGGACCATAAATCTTTTCGAACTCCTTTTCGTGGCCGGCCTGCGCCTGGAATTCCCAGATCCGAACGTAAACATCTTCTGGTGTCGCCATCAGGTGCCCTCTTTCGTCGGTTGTCCTGAACAAGTCGATGGAACGCAATGCAAGCAGAGAATATATACTCTTCAGGGCTGAAATCTGCTTCCGCGAAGAGTAAAGAGTAATGCAGTTGCGGGCGTCAAAGAAAGGAAAAGCCTGTCTTGTCGGAAAAACAGCCGGGGGTCTTCACGTTTCATAAGATAAGGGAGCAAGGCGAGAGGGGCGAACCCGGAGCTTGGCGGGCGTTTTTGGAGTTTTACAGCCCGCTCTACCTCCATCTGGGGTCGCTCTACGCCCCGGCAGGCGAGCAAGCCAGCGGCGTGTGGGAAAAGACGTTGGGGGGCCTGGCCGCGGACAATTTTGCGCGCTTTCGAGCCACCTCGAGACAATCGGAGCGCGAGTTTTTGTCCGACGTGCGCGCCCTGTTTCTGGACCAGGCTGGGTCCAAGGGGTCGGGCGGAGGCGGGGACGCGGCAGCGGTCAATCTTGATGCGGCTCCTGAGGCGGCAGCGGTCGATACGGATGCGGTTGCGGTGAGTCCTGATGCGGCACGGGTTAATGTCGAAACGCTGGGGCTGGAAAAGCTGGGGAAAATCGTCGGGGAGCTTCCGCTGCTGCATCAGGAGATGCTGTTTTTCAAGCTGGCGGGCTACACGGACGCGACCTTGGAGCTGGTATTGCGGGTGGCACCGCGCGTGGCGCAGGCGTCATTTGAACGGCTATCGCCTGATTTTGCTGCCGCGCGGACGCTCGACGCGCGATCGCTGTCCATGGCCCTGGGAATGGCTGGCCACGCTGCACTCCGCGCGGGCGGCCAAGACGGAGAAATGCCCGGAACTGCACCAATTCCTGCGTATTCACGACGGGCAGGTGAGCTGGTACGACAAAGAGCCGGTGGAGAAGCACGTAGCGAGCTGCCTGCATTGTCTCGAAGCCTGGACCGCGCTGCGCGAGGTGGGATATTGGCGGCGAGCGGCGCCGGCGGTGGCTCCAGCACAAATTGAGGAACTCTTGCGGGGACTGCCTCTCACGGCGGAGCCGAAACCGTGGTTATTGAAGCGCGTGTTCCACTAATTGTTTGCGAAGGGCCTAGGGGGGAGAGATGCGGGTTTGGCGGGTCCATTCGCGGCGCTCGAAAATCCAATCGCAGACGGGGAGGAAAACGTTGTGGCGCCCTTCGAAGCCCCGGTGATGGAGCAGATGGTGGCGCCGGGCGAACCGCATCCAGCCAGGCAGCCCGCCGAAGTGGATACGCCAGTGGATCTCTTCATAAGCGATGAAGTAGGCCGTAAATCCCGCCAATACCCCGCAGGCGATTGCGGCGCCCAGGAAATATCCGGCGGCAAACGCCAAGGGCGCGTTCAAGATGAACACCAGGACGACTACCCAGGGCGAAGTGGCGAAGTTGACGTAGCGGGCCTCGTCGGGCGCGCCCGCGGAATCGTGATGCAGGGCGTGACGCTGGGCTAAGAAGCCGCTGGGCCAGTGCAGGACGAAGCGGTGCAGGATATATTCAAACGCGTTGGCGTAAAGGAGTCCCGCAAGTGTGCCGGCGAGGGCCTCGATGAAAACCCAATGCGGCGAAGCGAAACCGTAGAGCCTGATAGCGACGAACGCCAGGACGGCTCCCGCGAGGGAAGCGGTGACGGCGTTATTGCGCTTCACGATGCGGGCTCGCGCCATTATGGCGGACGCGGCCGTTACCGGAGTGGTGCCTACCGCGGGGAGATTCTGCTCTAGCTTCACGTTCGCACTCCGTTCCAGTTGCTACTACGGTGATCGCCGGCGACAAGCAAAAGGTTGCCAGCGGGGTGGCCAGCGGGCCGCGACGTTACGAATCGCTGAGCAGGGCCTGGCGCAACTCCTGCTGCTTGGAAGCACCGAGCTTAGCGCCGGCCACGGTTAAATAGAAGGCGTCGAAGGCGCGCTCCCCTTCGGTATCGATAAGCGCCACCTCGATGTTGCAACCGGCTTGAGCGATGGCGGAACTCAAGCGGTAGAGCAAGCCAGGCCGATCGTAGGTGGCGATCTCCATAAGCGTGGAATGCGACGAGCTCTCATCGTCGAAATTAATCTCCGTGGGCACGCTCACTTTGGGGGGCCGCAGGAACTCAATATTGGCTTTGCCACGCATCAGCTTTTCCAGTGGTACCACGCCCGCGAGAACGTCGGCGATGTTTTTCTGCAGGCGGGTGCGTTCGGTGGGATTGAGCGCGAGCGTGCTGAGGGGATCGGTGAAATGAAACGTGTCCACCACGATGCTCGCGGCGTTGGCAAAAGCCTCGGCTTTCCAGATATTCATGCCCCAGGCGGCGAGAGTGCCGGTAATACCGGCAAAAAGAAGGGGCCGGTCGGTGGCGAGCAGCGTCAGGACGTACATCGATTCGCGCCTTTCGAGCCGCAATTGCACCGGATTGCCTGGTCAATTCGCGCGCCATTTGAAAATGGGTGGCCACTTCCTCGGGCGAATGAGCGAGGGCGTAGCGGCGCGGGAGCCCTTCGAAAAAGATGCTCAAGTCGAGGCGCATCTCGGCGTCGGAATTTCGCCTGTTCAGGAGCAGCGGCAAGACCCGCTCGACGAATTGCAGATCGGCGGCCTGGACATGAATGCGCTCCTCGTCCAGGCTGCGGCTCATGTAATTGGCGGTGGATACGTAAAGTTGCCAAAGCGATTCCGCTTTCCAGGGGGTGAGCGCTTCGGGGTTCACGGCGCGGATATCGGCATAGGTGAACAGGCAGAGGAGTTTGAGCCGCTCCGGGGTGCCCACGTTTTCAGCGAAAGCGCGAATCGTCAGGGGATCGAAGATGTCCCGGCGCAGCAGGTTCGCGGACATCATCAGATGATCGCGAATCAGGAAGCGCACGGTGTCGCGGTCCTCTTCGCGGAGATCGAGCCGGGGGAAAACACGCTCGACGGCCTGGAGACTGCCGGTAATATGGTCTTCGCACAGCATGCCCTTGCCGACATCATGGAAAAGGAGCGCGAGAAACAGCAGTTCGGGCTGTTCGAGTTCGGTGAAAAGGTCGGTAAAGGAGCGTTCCCAAGGCTGCTCGGCCAGCGGCAGGCGGTGAATGTTTTCGATGGCGCGGAAGGAGTGGGCGTCCACGGTGTACTGATGATAGAAATCGCGTATCACGCGCGCGTCAATAGCGGCGAACTCCGGAAACAGCCGCACGAGCAGGCCGGAGCTGTGCATGGCCCGCAGGGCATCGGCGGCGTAAGGGGCGATCAAAATTTCCCGCAAGTGTTCCCACAGCCGGGGGTAGATGAACTCTGCGGCGGCATCACGCGCCCCTTCCGCCGCGGCCGGCCGCACCGCGAGCGCAGGAAGCGCTTCGCCAATCTGGTCCTCGGCTTCGCGGCTGAGTTTGACGCCTTCCCGGGCGATGAATTCAAAGAGGCCCATCAGCCGGGCCGGGTCGCGCAGCGCAGTGGGCCAGCGCAGGCGCAGGCGGCCGCCGGTCACGGTGAAATCGGATTGAGGATCGCGCGATATCCAGTTGTTCAGGCGGCTGCGGAGGGAGGGAGCAGCGGGCAGAGCCTCATCGAGCATCTGGGTGGATAGACCATAGATGACGCGCGCATGGCGGAAATATTCGCGCATCCAATCGGCCGGGTCCACGGACCGACCGGGTTCGCCGCCGATGCCGCGCAGAGCGGCTTCGGCTTGCAATTCGTAAGACAAGCGATTGTCGTCGCGACCCTGCCGAAAGTGCAGGAAACAGCGCGCCGCGGCGAGAAAATCGAAGGCCTTGTTCATTTCCTCGCGCAGTTTAGGGGGCCATAGGCTTTCGGGCGTGCCGTTATTGTTCCGGGGATCGTCCTGGGTGATGAGGGTGACCCAGCAGGCCACGTGGTAATCGCGCAGGCCTCCGGGGGAATTTTTCAAATTGGGCTCGAGATGAAAAATCGTGTCGCCTTCTTTTTCGTGCCGCTCGCGCTTCAGCGCGGAGATGTCCTGCAGCAGCAAGGAGCGGTCGCGAGCGATCATTTGCGGAAGCGCTTCATGGCGCAGGCGAGAAAAAAGCTGCGCGTCGCCCGCCAGGTAGCGGCAATCGAGCAGCGAGACGTTGAATTCGGCGTTATCGCGGCGGAAGTTTTCACATTCGGCGAGCAGGCGATTGGTGGGGCTCAGGCGCAGCCGCAAATCCCAAAGCGTGCGCGAAATTGCGCGTGCCGCATCCCAGTAGCGGCCCTCGGCGATGCGATCCTCGGCCAAAAACATCAGATCGATATCGCTGTAAGGGAATAAGGCGCGGCGGCCATATCCACCGAGGGCTACCAGGCAAAAGTGGGCCTGCTGCGCGGGGTCGGGCGCGAGTGCTTCTTTGCAGAGATCGAGGATGATGCGGTCAACCAGGGCCGCGCGGTTCTCGATGGCCTTACGGCCATCGGAGGTGGCGGAAAACTCGCTTGCAATTTTAGCGGATTCCGCAGCGTATAAATCGCGAAGGGTGATTGCGGCGGGAGTTAAAGACATATTCGGCACCGTCTCGCTCGAGCGGAAAAGCGACGGCCGCCCACCTTAGGAGGGACGGGGCTACAGTGCGCCTTCGCCTCTTTCCTCGTCGCGGATGCGGATGGCCTGCTCGACCGGGGTAAGGAAAATCTTGCCGTCGCCGATTTTTCCGGTCCGGGCGGCCTTGAGAATGGTTTGCACGGCGCCATCCACCAAATTATAGGGCAGAACCATTTCGATTTTAATCTTGGGAAGGAGATCGACTTCGTATTCCCGGCCGCGGTAGGTCTCGGTGTGGCCCTTTTGCCGGCCATGGCCGCGGACCTCGGAGATGGTCATGCCCTCAACGCCCATTTCATGCAAGGCGTCTTTGACGGCCTCAAGCCGCCCAGGCTGGATGATTGCTTCGACTCGCGTCATCGGATGTATCCTTCTTCGCCATTTTTGGCATTCGCCGTTTTGCCGGCCGTCCAGAAACCGTTCGCTATGCTATTAGCCGGTGGGAATCAAGTCGGTGACGGCGCCGAGGCTGCTGCTCGAAACCAGGCGAGCGTACTTGGCGAGCACGCCGGAGGTGTAGCGCGGCGCGGGAGCTTTCCACGCGGCGCGGCGGCGCTCCAGTTCGTGCGCCGAGATCAAAGTTCCAGGCGTCGTGCGGCCGAGTCGATGGTGATGGAGTCGCCTTCGTGCACCAGGGCGATGGCTCCGCCTACGGCGGCTTCGGGCGCGACGTGTCCGACGACCAGGCCGTGCGTGCCGCCTGAGAAACGGCCGTCGGTGATGAGTCCGACGGAATCGCCGAGGCCGGCGCCGAATGGCGCGGAGGTGGGCGAAAGCATTTCGCGCATGCCCGGCCCGCCCCTGGGTCCTTCGTAGCGAATCACGAGGACATCGCCTGGACGAATCTGGTTGGCGAGGATGGCGGCCAGGCGGCTCTCTTCGGAGTCGAAGACGCGCGCGGGGCCGGTGATTTTGGGTGCGTGGAAATTTTGGCGACGCCGCCTTCGGTGGCGAGATTGCCGCTCAGGATGACGAGGTGCCCCTAGGGCGCGAGCGGCTGTTCCCAGGAATGGATGACGTCCTGGTTGTTGCGCGGCTCTGCGGGGACGGCTGGCAGCGTCTCGGCGACGGTCTTGCCGGTGATGGTCAGGCATCGCCGTGGAGGAGACCGTGCGCGAGGAGCATCTTCATGACCTGCGGGATGCCGCCCGCCTCGTGAAATTCGGTGATGACGTATTTGCCGGAGGGCTTCAGGTCGCAAAGCACGGGAACGCGGCGCGGATGGTCTCGAAATCGTCGAGCGCGAGGGGCACGTTCGCGGCGCGGGCGATGGCCAGCAGATGCAGGACGGCATTGGTGGAGCCGCCGATGGCCATGACCACGGTGATGGCGTTTTCAAACGCTTTGCGCGTCATGATCTGGCGGGAAGCAGCTGCTTGTGGACCGCGGCGGCCAGCACGCGCGCGGATTCCGCCGCGCTGTCGAGCTTCTCGGCGATCTTCGGCGGCCATGGTCGAGGAGTAGGGCAGGCTCATGCCCAGGGCTTCGATGGCCGAGGACATGGTATTGGCGGTGAACATTCCGCCGCAAGAGCCGACGCCGGGACAGGCGTGACGTTCGACCTCGAGCAGTTCCGCCGTGCCGATGCGGCCGGCGCAAAGTTGGCCCACGGCCTCAAAGGCGCTCACGACGGTGAGATTTTTCCCGTCGAGGTGGCCGGGCTTGATGGTGCCGCCGTAGACAAAGATCGAGGGAATGTTCAGCCGCGCGATGGCGATCATCGCGCCGGGCATATTTTTGTCGCAGCCGCCGATGGCGAGGAGGCCGTCGACACGCGCGGCGCCGCAAACGGTCTCGATGGAGTCGGCGATGACTTCGCGGGAAACGAGCGAATACTTCATGCCCTCGGTGCCCATGGAGATGCCATCGCTGACGGTGATGGTGCCGAAGACCTGCGGCATGGTCTGGGATGCGCGCAGGGCGGCATCGCGCGCGCGGCTTGATCGTTCAAGCCGGCGTTGCAGGGGGTGATCGTGCTGTAGCCATTGGCGACGCCGATGATGGGCTTGTCGAAATCCGCGTCGCCAAAGCCAACCGCGCGCAGCATGGCGCGGTTGGGGGTGCGCTCGACGCCTTGGGTGATCGTTTGCTGCGGCGATCGGAACTCACGTCGACCTCGGGTCAGGATTCGTCGGCTGACGACTACTTCACGGAAGTTACTTCTCCGGATGGCTCGGACTGGACTTCGACGGGGTTGAGGAAAGGCATGCGCGCGCGCAGGCGTTCGCCGACCTCCTCGACCAGAAAATCCTGCTCCTTGCGGCGCATTTCCTTGAAGTTGGGGCGGCCGGTTTTGTTTTCCTCGATCCACTGGCTTGGCGAACTCGCCGTTTTGAATGGGCGTGAGCATGTCTTTCATGGCTTTGCGCGTTTCGGCGGTGACGATTTGCGGGCCGGCGGTGTAGTCGCCGTATTCGGCGGTGTCGCTGACGGAGTAGCGCATGTAGTTCAAGCCGCCCTGGTAGATCAGGTCCACGATGAGCTTCATTTCGTGCACGCACTCGAAGTAGGCGGTCTCGGGCTGATAGCCCGCGTCGACCAGGGTGTCGAAGCCGGCCTTGATCAGCGCGCTGACGCCGCCGCAGAGGACGGCCTGCTCGCCGAAAAGGTCGGTCTCGGTTTCTTCGTTGAAGGTGGTTTCGATGACACCGGCGCGTGTGGCGCCGAGGGCCTTGGCGTAGGAGAGGGCAAGTTGCTTGGCCTTGCCGGTGGCGTCCTGATGGACGGCGAGCAGGGCGGGCGTGCCGCCGCCTTCGACGAAGACTTCGCGGACGCGGTGGCCGGGGGCCTTGGGAGCGATCATGGTGACGTCCACGTCGGCCGGCGGATGGATGGTGCCATAGCGGATGTTGAAGCCGTGCGCGAACATCAGCATCTTGCCGGCGGAAAGATGCGGCTCGATCTCCTTTTCGTAGATGGCGGCCTGCGAGGTGTCCGGAGCGAGGATCATGATGACGTCGGCCCAGGCGGCGGCGTCGCTATTGGAACGAACGGTCGAGCCCGGCCTCGGTGGCTTTTTCGCGCGACTTGCTTTCGGGATGCAGGCCAACGCAGACCGTGCAGCCGCTGTCGCGCAGATTGAGCGCGTGGGCGTGGCCCTGCGAGCCGTAACCGATAATGGCGATTTTCTTGGCCTGGATCAGAGACAAGTCCGCGGCTTCATCCTGGTGAATCGTAGCCATTCGTTTGCTCCTCGCCTTCTTTGGGAAGCGGATAATTTTCGCTGGTTCAAACGGAGTGCGAAGTTCCGCCGCAAGCGGCGCCTTCCGGATGCTTCGGAGATGCGCGGCGGTTCGCTGGGTTGCCTGTAATGCCGGCGCCTGTGCGGCTGCGACGAAACCGCTTCCTTGGCGTGCTGCTCGAGCCGCGGGCCATGGCCACCTGGCCGGTGCGCACCATTTCAATGATGCCGAAAGGGCGCAGCACTTCGACCAGGGCGTGGATTTTGTCCTCGGCGCCGGTGATCTCGATGATCAGCGATCGTGGGGCAAGATCCACGACGCGCGCGCGGAAAACGCGCACGATTTCCATCAGACGATGGCGCGATTCCTCGCGGGCCTCGACTTTGATCAGGGCAAGGCTGCGCGAAATGGTGGCTGCGAAGGTCACGTCTTCGGCGGAGAGGACGTTGACCAGCTTGTAGATGTTGGCTTCGACGCGATGCGCGGCGCCGTCGCCGATCGCGGAGACGATGGTCATGCGCGAGACGCCGGGCCGCTCGGTGTGGCCCGACGGTGAGCGATTCGATATTGTAGCCGCGGCGGCGAAAAAGGGAGGCGATGCGGTTGAGCACGCCGGGCCTGTTTTCGACATAGACGACGAAAGTATGCTGCTTTTCGCGCTCAGTCATCGGTTGGGCACGGGTTAGTCGTCGGAGCCTTTTCCACCAGCGGCGTGGGCCGGCGGATCATCGCTGCAGGTCGGCGCCGGCGGGCACCATCGGGTAGACGGAATCTTCCTGCTCGACGCGGAAGTCGATCAGCGCCGGGCCGGCATGAGGCGCGCCGTTGCGAGCGCGGGAAGCACCTGGGAGCGCTTCGGGACGCACAGGCCGGCAATGCCATAAGCGTCCGCGATCTTGACGAAGTCGGGACTCAGCAGCGGCGTCGAGGCGTAGCGGCCTTCGTAGAAAAATTCCTGCCATTGGCGAACCATGCCGAGGTAGCCATTATTGATGACGGCGATCTTCACGTTGAGTTTTTCCTGCACGACGGTGGCGAGCTCCGGCATGGTCATCTGGAAGCCGCCGTCGCCGGCCATGACCCATACTTCCGCCTCCGGGCCGGGCGAACTTCGCGCCGATGGCAGCGGGGAGGGCAAAGCCCATGGTGCCCAGGCCGCCGGAAGTGATCAGTGTGCGGGGCGCTCATGGTGGTAATACTGCGCCTCCCACATCTGGTGCTGGCCCACGTCGGTGACCACGATGGCGTCGCCTCGGGTCTCGCGCCAGAGTGCGTTGATGACGTGAGCGGCGTAGAGATGGCCGTCGTCGGGAAGATTCTGGATATCGCGCACCGCGGAATCCTTTTTCGACGCATCGATTGCCGCCCGCCAGTCCGAGCGCGTGGCCGGCTTCACGCCCGGGAGCAAGCGCAGCAAGACGTCGCGGAGGTCGCCGATCAGGGGGGCGTCCACGTGAACGTTCTTGTTGATTTCGGCGCGGTCGATCTCGACGTGGATTTTCTTGGCCTTTTGCGCGTAGGTGTCGAGTTTGCCGGTCACGCGGTCGTCAAAGCGCATGCCGAGCGCGATCAGCAGGTCGGAATCCTGAATGGCCTCGTTGACCCAGGCTTCGCCGTGCATGCCCATCATTCCCAGGCTCAAGGGATGCGAGGCCGGAAACGCGCCCAGGCCCAGAAGGGTTAGCGCCACGGGGATGCGTGCCGTTTCGGCTAAGCGCGCGCACTTCGCGCATGGCTCCGGAAAGAATGATGCCGTGGCCGGCGAGGATGACCGGGTGTTTGGCGCCGTTGATCAGCGCGAGCGCTTCGTCGATCTGCGCCTGACTGGGGAAAAAATCGGGGACCTGGCGATGGGCTTGGGGCGCGGCCGCCTCCCAGTCGAAAACACAAGATTCTTTTTGTGCGTCTTTGGTGATGTCCACGAGCACTGGACCGGGGCGGTCGGAGGCCGCGATATGAAAAGCCTCGCGAAGGCTCGGGGCGATATCCTCGGGCCGGGTGATCAGATAATTGTGCTTGGTGATGGGCAGGGTGATGCCGGTGATGTCGGTTTCCTGGAAGGCGTCGGTGCCGATCACCGCGCTGCCCACCTGGCCCGTGATGCAGACGATGGGCGAGGAGTCCATCATGGCCGTGGCAATGCCGGTAACCATGTTGGTGGCGCCGGGGCCGGAAGTTGCCAGAGCGACACCCACGCGGCCGCTGGCGCGCGCGTATCCATCGGCCATGTGCGTGGCGCCTTGCTCGTGGCGCACCAGCACATGGTGCACGCTCGATTTGGTCATGGCGTCGTAGGTGGGCAGGATGGCGCCGCCGGGGTATCCGAATATGCAGGGACGCCCAGCCGCTCGAGACACTCCCAGACGATTTCCGCGCCGGAGAGTATCTCCGGCGATCTGCCGGCGTTGGAGTGAGCGTCGGGCATCGGCGCAGCTTATCAGCGTGCTAGGGGGATTTTAAGGGAATCAGGTGGGAATAGTCCAATTTATGTTTTCTGTGGACCTTATAAGCGCGCTTATGATTCCCGGCGCAAAGCCTGTTAAGATTTAAGATACGGATCATTCGATCGTCGGGCTTTCCGTGCCGTCTTGCGGAACGTGCTGTGATACCGTTGGCGGGAGGCTCGGCGACGGGGTTTTCCTTGACCGCTCCGGCAAGGTGCTGCATAGCAACCGGGACAATTAGGAGTGAGTAGCTAGTCCACTTTAAGGAAACGCCATGCCCTTCCTTCGTCCAAGGGGACGTGGGCGAAGCCCGGTTCCTGCCTGATCGAGGGCAGGTACAAGGGCAGCATTTGCTTGAAGTCGTCCCCGGTACCAGGCCTGCAAAACAACGTGATGATTTTGCGACGGTTCTGCTCGAAAGCGACACTAAACCATTTAGAGGATAACAGGATAGAAGAGGACCATGCTGGACAAACTCCAAGAAACATCCACGCCCGACGAGGGCGCTTTGCATCAACAGGCCCCGGTCAAGAAGGGCGGCGCGGGCCGCAAGATTCTTTGGCTCGTGAATCTGGCGGCGCTCGCCGGGGGTGGCTAGTATTACTGGCACAGGCCGCAGGCCGGCGGAACAAGCCGCAGGGCAGGCGGTGGGGGCGGCGGCGGAGGAAGACGCGGCGGCGTTGGTGGCGCGGGCGGCACCGGTTCCGGTCGTAGTGCGGCGTCAAGCAGGAAACTTGCCCGTCTTTCTGGACGGTCTCGGTGCGGTCACGATTCGATAGGGTGATGGTGAATAGCCGCGTGGCCGGCGAGTTGATGGAGGTCGACTTCAAAGAGGGGCAGGACGTGCAGAAGGGGGACATGCTTGCGCTGATTGATCCGCGGCCCTATCAGGTGGCATTGGCACAAGCGCAGGCCAGCCTTCAGAGAGATCAGGCCGCGCTGAAGGACGCAAAGCTTAACCAGGAACGCTACCTCCAGTTGGCAAAAGAGGGCGTGACGCCCAGCAACAGAGCGATACGCAGGGCGCCACAGTGGACCAGTTGCAGGGCCAGGTGGCATCCGATCAAGCCTCGATCGACAGCGCCAAGCTCAATCTGGTTTACTCGAATGTTACTGCCCCGGTCAGTGGGCGGGTTGGATTGCGCCTGGTGGATCCGGGAAACGTGGTAGGGGCAAGCACCACCCAGACATCAACAACCAGTGGCCTGCTGCTGATCACCCAGATGCATCCGATTACGGTGATCTTTACGCTGCCCGAGGATAATCTGAACGAGGTAGACCAAGCCATGCATCATGGGACTCTGGCTGTCAAAGCCATGAGCCGCGATTCGGGGACCGAGCTTGCCCAGGGATCCTTGCTGACCATTGACAACACCATCGATCCAACGACCGGAACCTACAAGCTGCGAGCGACCTTTGAGAATAAAGACGAAAAGCTGTGGCCCAACGAGTTCGTCAATGCCCGGCTCCTTCTGAAGGTTCAGAAGAACGCCCTGGTCGTGCCCTACTCCTCTATCGAAAATGGCGGACAAGGGAATTTTGTTTACGTCGTCAAGCCGAACAGGACGGTGGAAGCACGCCCGGTTACCCTTGGCATCACTGAAGGCAATACTTCGTCCATCACCAAGGGTCTTTCTGCGAATGAGCAAGTTGTCGTCGATGGGCAGGACCGCCTCAGAGCCGGTATGTCCGTAGATCCGCGTCCAAGTGAGACTGCCCCAGGCGCGACTTCTGCACAAGCACCGGCAGGGGGTGGCGACGCTGGAAACCAGGGGGCCGCTTCGCGCGCCGGGGCTTCGGGGGGGCAGCGAGTAAACAAAGGAGATAATAATAATATAGCCAATAGAGCGCAACAGGCGGGAGATCCTCCTGGATCCCGATATCGAAAAGGCGGAAATGGCGGAGGCGGGGGTCAAGGCCGCGTAGGTTCTGCCGAGGGCGGTCGGCAGGGTTATAAGAAGAAGAACGATTAGAAGTACAAGTCATGAGTCCATCGCGGATTTTCATCTTTCGGCCGGTGGCCACTTCGCTGCTCATGGTGGCGATCCTATTAGTCGGGATTGTCGCGTACCGGCAGTTGCCGGTGTCGGCCCTGCCTCAGGTGGATTACCCGATCATCCAGGTCCTCACTTTTTATCCCGGTGCGGGGCCTGAGGTGACGGATTCATCGGTGACCGCGCCGCTCGAGCGGCAGTTCGGCCAGATGCCCGGCCTCAAGCAGATGACCTCGCAGAGTTCGGCGGTTCGGTCATCACCCTAGAGTTCGACTTGATGAGAACATCGATGTCGCCGAGCAGGAAGTTCAAGCCGCGATCAACTCCTCCAACGTTCTACCCACCGACTCCCGAACCCCCCGATTTACAGCAAGGTGAATCCGGCCGACGCGCCGATCATGACCCTGGCGCTAACCTCCGACACGCTCCCGCTGGACAAGATGGAAGACATCGCAGACACCAGTCTGCCTCGAAAATTTCGCAGGTCGCCGGCGTGGGCCTGGTAACCATCACCGGTGGTCAAAAGCCTGCAGTACGTATTCAGGCCAATCCCATCAGCTTTGGCTTACAGCCTGAGCCTTGAAGATTTGCGCACTGGGCTGGCCGCCGCCAACGTTGACCAGGCCAAGGGGACATCAACGGCTCTCGGCAGTCCTATACCATCGGCGCCAACGACCAGATCTTCACAGCAACGAATACAAGCCTTTAATCGTCGGCTACCAAAACGGGGCTGCCGGTGCGTGCGGCGGACGTGGCCGATTGTGATCCGGCTGAGAACATCAACAGGCGGCGTGGTACAATGGAGCCTGCGGTCATCGTCAATATTCAGCGGCAGCCGGGCGCCAACATCATTGCGTCGTCGACCGCATCCAGGCCCTCCTGCCGCAATTGCAGGCCTGCCTGCCCGCTGCGGTGCGGTAAAGGTGCTGACCGATCGCACCATGACCATTCGCGCATCGGTTGGGGACGTGGAATTCGAATTGATGCTCACGGTGGGGCTGGTGGTGATGGTCATCTTCCTGTTCCTGCGCAACCTGGCGGCCACGGTGATCCCAGCGTGGCGGTTCCGCTCTCGATGGTAGGCACGTTCGGCGTGATGTATCTGCTGGGGTATTCGCTGGACAACCTCTCGTTGATGGCGCTGACCATTTCACGGGGTTTGTGGTGGACGACGCCATTGTGATGATCGAGAACATCTCGCGCTACCTGAAGAGGGGGACGAGCCGATGGAGGCGGCGCTGAAGGGGTCGAGCAGATCGGGTTCACCATCATGTCGCTGACGGTATCGCTGATTGCGGTGTTGATCCCACTGCTGTTCATGGGCGATATCGTCGGGCGTCTGTTCCGCGAATTCGCGGTGACGCTGGCCGTGACCATCCTGTTTTCCGCAGTGGTTTCGCTGACGCTGACGCCGATGCTGTGCTCGAAAATCCTGCGGCACAAGGAAGAGTCCGAGCAGGGGGCGTTGTACCGGGCCAGCGAGCGTGGGTTCCAATGGGTGATCGA
Organism: uncultured Acidobacteriota bacterium; assembly: GCA_963719845.1. Classification (GTDB taxonomy): domain Bacteria; phylum Acidobacteriota; class Terriglobia; order Acidiferrales; family UBA7541; genus Palsa-189. The sequence continues at coordinate 15,728 of CAVRDM010000026.1, forward strand.
CCGCTACGATACGGGAGTGAAATGGGTGCTGCGGCATCAGACCCTTACGCTGCTGGTCACCTTGGGCACGCTCGTGCTGACGCTGTATCTTTATTTCAAGGTGCCCAAGGGCTTTTTCCCGATTCAGGATACGGGTGTGATCCTGGGGATTTCCGAGGCTCCGGAGTCCACATCCTTTGCGGGCATGGCGAAGCGGCAGCAGGCGCTGGCGCACGTAATCCTACAGGACCCCGATGTGGTTAGCATATCCTCCTTTATCGGTGTGGACGGCACCAACACAACCCCTAATAGCGGCCGCATCCAGATCAATCTGAAACCGCGTGAGAAGCGCAAGGCCAGCGCCAGTGATATCATCCGGCGGCTGTCAGACCAGCTCGCCACGGTACCGGGCATCACCCTGTACATGCAGGCGGTGCAGGACATCAGCGTGGAGACGCAGGTCAGCCGCACGCAGTATCAATACACCATGGAGTCGGTCGACCCCAGCGACCTCGACACTTGGGTGCCGCTGTTTGTGCAGAAGCTGCAGTCCTACCCGCAGTTGCGCGGCGTCGCTACCGACCAGCAGGACGGAGCGAAGCAGTTACGGCTTGTCGTTGACCGCGACACCGCCTACCGGATGGGTTTATCGGCGACTATGGTCGATAACACGCTCTACGACGCCTTTGGACAGCGGCTGGCGTCGATCGTGCTGACTCCACTCAACCAGTATCACGTCGTATTGGAGGTAGCCCCAGAGTTTCGGCGAAACGCCGACTCGCTGAGCCAGTTATACGTGGACACGATCCACACCGCGACAGGAACTGCTGGCGGCGGTGGCGGCGGGGCAGGCGGCGGTGGCGGAGCCGGAGCGGGAACTGTCACGGGAGCGGGAAGTACCAGCACGGCGGGACTGGCCACTGCGATTACCAGCGTGGCGGCATTGACCACACACTCGGCAACGCCCGCACCGACGGTCGGTACAAAGTATGAAGTGCCGGTGAGCGCGTTCACGCATCTGGAGCCCGGCGTCGGACCGCTGACGGTGAACCATCTAGGGCAGTTCCGGTCCACCACGATTTCCTTCAATCTGGCGCCGGGGGCCTCGCTCGGTGACGCCATCAACATTATACAGAAAGTACGGACGGACATTGGCTTGCCGCCGAGCATACAAGCCAGTTTCCAGGGGACGGCGGCGGCGTTTCAAAATTCGCTGGCCAACGAGGACTGGCTGTTGCTCGCCGCGCTGGTGACGGTATACATCGTGCTGGGTGTGCTGTATGAGAGTTACATTCACCCGCTGACAATTCTTTCCACCCTGCCGTCGGCGGGCGTGGGAGCGATTCTGGCCCTTCAGCTGTTCCATCTGGATCTGAGCGTCATCGGATTGATCGGGATCATCCTGCTGATCGGCATCGTGAAGAAGAACGCCATCATGATGATCGACTTCGCGCTGGAAGCGGAGCGGAACGAAGGCGCGAGTCCCGAGGATTCCATCCATCAGGCCTGCCTGCTGCGGTTCCGGCCGATCATGATGACCACGATGGCGGCATTGTTCGGCGCGGTTCCCCTGGCTCTCGGACAGGGAACGGGGGCGGAGTTGCGTCATCCGTTGGGGATCGCCATCATCGGGGGCCTGCTGATCAGCCAGGTACTGACGCTGTTTACCACCCCGGTGGTCTACCTCTTTTTTGATCGCCTCGCGCAACGCGTCGAGGCCTTAAAGACTACCAAACCGGTTGAAGAAGCTCCCGAAGCGGGAGACTAGCTGAGGACCCGAAAATGCAGGCGATGAGTCCGTCTCGGATTTTTATACTCCGACCGGTTGCCACTTCACTCTTGATGGCGGCCATCTTGTTGGCTGGAATCACAGCTTACTTTAGGTTGCCAGTATCGGCCCTTCCTCAAGTGGATTACCCGACCATGCAGGTCCTCACTTATTATCCCGGAGCGGCCCCCTCGGTGACCGAGTCTTCGGTGACCGCGCCACTCGAAAGGCAGTTCGGGCAGGTGCCGGGCCTGAAGCAGATGACCTCCACCAGCACGTACGGCGCGTCGTTAATCATTCTTCAGTTCGATCTGGGCCTGAACATCGATGTGGCCGAACAACAGGTGCAGGCGGCCATCGATGCCGCGGCCGCGTTCCTGCCCGTGTCCCCGAACATTCCCACCCCGCCGATTTACAGCAAGGTAAATCCGGCTGAGGCCCCGGTTCTGACCCTGGCGCTCACCTCCAATGCCATACCTCTTTACGACGTCGAAGATATGGCCGACAATATCCTGTCATCAAAGATTGGCCAGTTGCCCGGCGTGGGTTTGGTCACCATCAGCGGCGGGCAAAAGCCGGCCGTCCGGGTCGAGGCCAATCCCACCGTTTTGGCTTCATATGGCCTGAGCCTCGAAGATCTGCGCACGGCGCTTTCCAACGCGAACGTAGACCAAGCCAAGGGGAACATTGATGGGCCTCGACAGTCCTTTACGATTGGAGCGAACGACCAGGTCCTGACCGCCAAGGATTTCCGGCCGGTGGTCGTCGGTTACAACAGCACCACCAAAGCGCCGATCCGCGTGCAGGACGTGGCCGAAGTCGTACAAGCCGGGGAGAACTCCACACAAGCAGCTTGGTATAACGAGACTCCCGCGATAATCATGAACATTCAGCGGCAGCCGGGAGCCAACATCATTCAGGTAGTTAACCGTATTGAAGCGCTGCTGCCGACCATCGCGCACGCGCTGCCCCCCTCGGTATCGATTTCGATACTCACCGACCGCACCACCACCATCCGGGCCTCGGTGGCCGACGTGCAATTTGAATTGATGTTGACGGTGGGGCTGGTGGTGATGGTCATCTTCCTGTTTCTGCGCAATCTGGCGGCCACGGTGATCCCCGGCGTGGCTGTTCCCCTGTCGTTGATAGGAACCTTCGGGGTGATGTATCTGCTGGGGTATTCGCTGGACAACCTGTCGTTGATGGCCCTGACGATTTCGACGGGGTTTGTGGTGGACGACGCCATTGTGATGATCGAGAACATCTCGCGCTACCTGGAGATGGGGGACGAGCCGATGGAGGCGGCCCTGAAGGGGTCTGGGCAGATCGGGTTCACCATCGTGTCGCTGACGGTATCGTTGATTGCGGTGTTGATCCCGCTGCTGTTCATGGGAGATATCGTCGGGCGGCTGTTCCGCGAATTCGCGGTGACCCTGGCCGTGACCATCCTGTTTTCCGCGGTGGTGTCGCTGACGCTGACGCCGATGCTGTGCTCGAAAATCCTGCGGCACAAGGAAGAGTCCGAGCAGGGGGCGTTGTACCGGGCCAGCGAGCGTGGGTTCCAATGGGTGATCGACCGCTACGATACGGGAGTGAAATGGGTGCTGCGGCATCAGACCCTTACGCTGCTGGTCACCTTGGCCACGCTGGTGGCCACCCTCTATATGCTCGATAAGGTGCCCAAGGGCTTTTTCCCGATTCAGGATACGGGTGTGATCCGAGGGATTTCCGAGGCTCCAGAGTCCACATCCTTTGCGGGCATGGCGGAGCGGCAGCAGGCGCTGGCGCACGTGATTCTGCAGGACCCCGACGTGGTCAGCCTCTCGTCATTCATCGGGGTAGACGGCACTAACATCGCGCCCAACAGCGGCCGCATCCAGATCAATTTGAAGCCGCGGGAGCAGCGAACCGCCACGGCCACCGACATCATCGCCCGGTTGGAGGATAAGCTCGCCACGGTACCGGGCATCACCCTGTACATGCAGGCGGTGCAGGACATCAGCGTGGAGACGCAGGTCAGCCGCACGCAGTATCAATACACTATGGAGTCGGTCGATTCCAGCGACCTCGACACTTGGGTGCCGCTGTTTGTGCAGAAGCTGCAGTCCTACCCGCAGTTGCGCGACGTCGCTACCGACCAGCAAGCCGGAGCTTTGCAAGCAAATTTGGTCGTGGATCGCGATACCGCGTCCCGGCTGGGTTTGACGCCCAAGCAATCGACGACACCCTTGAGGACGCCTTCGGGCAGCGGCTGGTGTCGATCATGTACACCCAGGTGAACCAATACCACGTGGTGGAGGAGGTAGCTCCGGAGTTTCGGCAAGACACCCAGGCATTGTCGAAGCTATTTGTGAAGTCAACTACGGGGACGCAGGTACCGTTAACCGCATTCACGCATCTGGAGTCCAGCGTCGGGCCGCTGACGGTGAACCATCTAGGGCAGTTCCGGTCCACCACGATTTCCTTCAATCTGGCGCCGGGGGCCTCGCTCGGTGACGCCATCGATATCATAAATAAGACGCAGAGCGAGTTAGGCATGCCGCAGACCGTACAGACCAGTTTCCAGGGGACGGCGGCGGCGTTTCAAAATTCGCTGGCCAACGAAGGATGGCTGTTGCTGGCCGCGATTGTCACGGTGTACATTGTATTGGGTGTGCTGTATGAGAGTTACATTCACCCGCTGACAATTCTTTCCACCCTGCCGTCGGCGGGCGTGGGAGCGATTCTGGCCCTTCAGCTGTTCCATCTGGATCTGAGCGTCATCGGATTGATCGGGATCATCCTGCTGATCGGCATCGTGAAGAAGAACGCCATCATGATGATCGACTTCGCGCTGGAAGCGGAGCGGAACGAAGGCGCGAGCCCGGAGGATTCCATCCATCAGGCCTGCCTGCTGCGGTTCCGGCCGATCATGATGACCACGATGGCGGCATTGTTCGGCGCGGTTCCCCTGGCTCTCGGACAGGGAACGGGGGCGGAGTTGCGTCATCCGTTAGGGATCGCCATCATCGGGGGCCTGCTGATCAGCCAGGTACTGACGCTGTTCACCACCCCGGTGGTCTACCTCTTTTTTGATCGGCTTGCGAGCCGCGTCCGGGCGCTAGGCATCACCAACCCGGTCCATGCCTCGCAGGCGAGGGACTGACAAATGAACATTTCTGCGCCATTCATTCGCCGTCCGGTAGCCACCGCATTATTGACGGTTGCTCTGTTGCTTGCCGGAATGCTCTCCTATCGCCTGCTTCCGGTGGCTTCCCTTCCGGAAGTCGCCTATCCGACGATCTCCGTAAACGCCAATCTCCCCGGCGCCAGCCCGGACACCATCGCTTCGTCGATGGCCACGCCGCTCGAGCGAATGTTTGGCCGCATCGCCGGCATCACCCAGATGACCTCCACGAGCGGCTTTGGCGGCACCTTCATCAATATGCAGTTTGACCTGGACCGCGATATCGATGGCGCGGGCCGCGATGTGCAGGCGGCCATCAACGCTGCGCGCGGTAATTTGCCCAATGATCTGCCCAGCAATCCCGGCTGGCGCAAGACCAATCCCGCCGAAACTCCGTTCATGGTCTTGGCGCTCACCTCGGATACTGCCACCCAGCAGCAGAAGTTCGATGCCGCGGATACCATCTTGGCTCAGAAGCTCCAGCAGATCCCGGGCATGGGCGTGGTAAGCGTGGGCGGGAGTTCGCAGCCGGCTGTCCGCGTAGAGATCAACCCTCTTCTGCTCAGCAAGCTCAATATCAGCCTCGATCAGGTGCGCACCGCGGTCAACGCAACCAACGCCAACGTGCCGAAAGGCGAGCTGACCGACGGGGATAACAAAATCATCCTCACCGACAACGATCAGTTGTTCAAGGCCAAGGACTTCGCCAAATTGATCGTGTCTTATAACAGCACCACTGGAGCGGCGGTCCGGCTGGCCGACATTGCGACCGTGGTTGATAGTCAAGCCAATATCCTGAATACCGGGTATGTCAATGGAACGCCCGCCGTGGTGCTGCAACTCTCCCGCATACCGGGCGCCAACATTATTGACGTTGCGGATCGCGTGAAGGCACTCCTGCCGCTGTTGCGCGCCTCCATTCGGCCTGCGATCAATCTCAATGTCGTGCAGGACCGCACCGTTACCATTCGAGCTTCGATCCACGACGTTGAGGAGACTTTGATTATCGCCGTGATCCTGGTGACCCTGGTCGTTTTCGCGTTTTTGCGGAGCGCCTGGGCTACGGTAATCCCGAGCATAGCCGTTCCCCTGTCCCTGATCGGCACATTCTCGGTGATGTATCTGGCCGGGTACTCGATCGACAACCTCTCTCTGATGGCGCTCACCATTTGCACCGGGTTTGTGGTGGACGACGCCATCGTGGTGATCGAAAACATAACCCGCTATCTGGAACAGGGTATGCGGCCGATGCAGGCGGCGCTGAAGGGATCGAGGGAGATCGGATTCACGGTGCTCTCCATGAGCGTTTCGCTCGTGGCCGTCTTCATTCCCATTCTTCTCATGGCCGGCATCGTCGGTCGCATCTTCCGCGAGTTTGCCGTCACCATGAGCGTGGCCGTGGGCATCTCCATGGTGGTTTCGCTGACGACCACGCCGATGCTCTGCTCCAGGCTCCTCAAAGCGGAGGAGAAAGACAAGAAGCACAACATTTTTGGTCGCGCCAGCTTGCGAACAATCGGCTGGCTCAACCGGGGGTATGCCAGCTCTCTCGGTTGGGTGCTGGACCACCAGCCGTTTATGCTTGGCGTTATGCTCGGGACGGTCGCACTGGCCGTCTATCTCTATATCATTGTTCCCAAGGGTTTCTTTCCGCAGCAGGACACCGGAAGGCTGCAGGGCAACGTCCTGGCCAGCGAGGACACCTCGTTTCAAAAAATGGCCCCGAAGCTCCGTCAATACATTTCCATTTTGATGCAGGACCCGGGCATTGAGGTGGTTTCGGGCAACACCGGTGCCAGGACCAACACTGCGAACCTTAATATCACTCTCAAGCCGCTCGCAGTGCGAAAGGTCAGCGCCGACCAGATCATCAGGCGCCTGCGCCCGAAGTTGGCTGAAGTTCCGGGCGCGACCCTTTTTCTGCAGTCCGCGCAGGACGTGACCATCGGCGCCCGCGGGGGCAACGCCCAATTCCAGTACACCCTGCAGGGTGACAACACCAAGGACTTGATCGAGTGGGCGCCCCGCGTGCAACAAGCGCTGCGCGGCATCCCCATACTGAAAGACATCAACAGCGACCTCCAGGCCAATGGGTTGCTCGCCGGGTTGGTCATTGACCGCGATACCGCCAGCCGCCTGGGCATTACGGCGAATACGATCGATAACTTGCTGTATGACGCTCTTGGCCAGCGGCAGATCTCCACCATGTACCAGGGTATGAACCAATACCACGTGATCATGGAGATCGATCGTGAGTTTCAGCAGAGCCCGGACTCGCTCAACAATATCTTCGTCAATTCCTCCAATGGAACTCCGATTCCGATCGGCTCATTCACCCATTACGAGCAATCCAAGACGCCCATTGCGGTCTCGCACCAGGGGCAGTTTCCTGCGGTAACATTCTCATTCAACCTCGATCCGGGTGTTCCGCTCGGAGACGCGGTGACCGCGGTCCAAAACATGGAGCGCAACCTGGTCATGCCGCCGACCATACATCCCGGTTTTCAGGGCACGGCGCAGGCTTTCCAGACTTCGCTGGCATCTGAGCCCTACCTGATTCTGGCGGCGCTAGTGACGGTGTATATCGTGCTCGGAATCCTCTACGAGAACTACGTCCATCCGATCACGATTATTTCCACGTTGCCTTCGGCGGGCGTGGGCGCTTTGCTGGCTCTGATGGTCTCCCATACCGAGCTCACCGTGGTAGCCCTGATCGGCATCATTCTCTTGATCGGCATCGTTAAGAAGAATGCCATCTTGATGATTGACTTTGCATTGCAGGCCGAACGCGACGAAGGCAACAGCCCGAGAGACTCCATTTACAAGGCCTGCCTGCTGCGGTTCCGGCCTATCATGATGACCACTATGGCGGCCCTGTTCGGTGGTATTCCCATCGCCGTCAGCAGAGGCAACGGCGCGGAGTTTCGCCGCCCGTTGGGTATTGCTATCGTTGGCGGGCTGTTGTTCAGCCAGATGCTCACGCTGTACACCACCCCTGTCGTTTACTTGTATCTTGACCGCCTGCGCGCCTGGCTCACCGCAGGGAAGAAGCTGGGACCACTCGAAGCGGCGCCCTCCATAGTTCCGCCGGCGCATTCCGCTTCGGATTAGAATCCACCGGCATACGGTGACGTTGCCGGGCTTGTGCCGCATGCCGCCTCCTTTCCTGGCGCCGGTGAGCCGGGATGAACAACTGCTTGACGCGGACTTTCTCCCCTTCTAAGATACAGGGGTCACGCCGCGAAAAGGCGTGAAGCGATCTTCATGCAGAGTGGCTGAGGGATTACGGGCCCGATGACGCCACGACAACCGGACCAGCGGTTTCAAGCTGGTCGCTAGGTGCCAATTCCCGCCCGGTTCGCGGGGGACATGAAGCTCGTGGAAGAGATTTTTGCCTCGTTCCCCCAACCCGGAATGAGGCATTTTTTTTGGCGCGCAGAGCCGAGCGCAGCCTCCGGAAAGAGTCAGGATATGAGTGCACATTTTTCACTGCGCTGCCGAGAATGTCATCGCGATTGGGGCCACCGCGCGAGCTCTATTTGCGGCGATTGCCTGGCCCCGCTGGAAGTGCAATACGACATGGACTTCGCCCGGGCGACATTTACGCGCGAAAATATCGCGAAGCGCCCCGCGAATTTGTGGCGCTATGCGGAACTCCTTCCGCTGCCGGAGGGCTACCGGTCGGATTTTCCCGTGGGCATGACGCCGCTGGTAGCGGCGCCCCGATTGGGAGCGCGGCTGGGCGCCCGGCGCTTGTACCTGAAGAATGACGCCGTATGCTTCCCCTCGCTTTCTTTCAAGGACCGGGTGGTGGCCGTGGCCTTGGCGCAGGCCAAGGCTTTCGGATTCCAGACGGTAAGCTGCTCTTCTACGGGCAACCTCGCTAACGCGGTGGCCGCGCAGGCGGCACGGATGGGCTTAGATGCGTGGATTTTTATCCCCGCCGATCTTGAACCGGCGAAGGTGCTGGGTACGCAGGTATTTGGCGCGCGACTGGTGCCCATCGCGGGGAATTACGATCAGGTAAACCGGCTGTGCTCGCAAATTGCCGAGAACTATAAGTGGGGCTTCGTCAATATAAACCTGCGCCCGTACTATGCCGAGGGCTCGAAAACCGTGGGGTACGAAATCGCCGAGCAACTGGGCTGGCGCCTGCCCGATAACATCGTCGTGCCCATGGCGGGCGGCTCCCTGATCACAAAAATCAACAAGGCGTTCGGCGAGCTGATGAAGCTGGGGCTGGTTCCGGCGAAACATGTGAAATTCTTTGGCGCCCAAGCCACGGGCTGCTCGCCAATCTCGAGCGCCGTAAAAGCGGGACGCGACGAAGTGGATCCGCAGAAGCCCAAGACCATTGCCCGATCGCTGGCCATCGGTAATCCGGCGGACGGCCTGTATGCCACGCGCATGATTCGCTCGAGCGGAGGATGGGCCGAGGATGCTTCGGATGAAGAGATCGTGAATGCGATGGAAATGCTGGCATCCAGCGAAGGTATTTTTGGCGAAACCGCGGCAGGGGTTACCGTCGCCAGCGCCAAGGCGTTGCTTGCGCAGGGGCGAATCCTTCCCGACGAAGAGACGGTGCTGTGCATCACCGGCAACGGGCTCAAAACCACCGATGTGTTGGTTAACCGCCATGCACTCGAGTCGCCCATCGAACCGCGACTGGCGGCCTTCGAAAAATTCATGGGGCAGGCCATGGCTGTTTCCGCCTCGTCGTAGCCGGACATGGCAGGCTCAGGGCGTTCCTCTTCCGTCATCGTACCGGCGACAACCGCAAATCTTGGGTGCGCGTTCGACTGCGCCGGAATCGCGCTGAGCCTTTATCTGCGGGCTTCCGCGAAGGCCTCTGAGTCCGCAGGTTTCGAAGTTACCTATCGCGGGGAGGGCGCCGGACAAATCCCCATGGATGCCAGCAACCTGATGGTCAGGGCCATGCAGGGCGCAGCCGCGCGGTCGAAAGTGAGCTTGCCTGGCGCTCATATCGAAGTACAGAACGACATTCCGCTGGGAATAGGCCTGGGATCGAGCGCAGCGGCAATTGTCGCGGGCACGGTGATGGGCGCAGAGCTCTGTGGGGTGGAACTTGATGCCGCGGAGACGCTTCGGCTGGCCCTAGAAATGGAGGGCCATCCGGACAATATTGCGGCGGCTGTGCATGGCGGAATGGTGGTGGCGGCGATCACTTCGCAGCAGGCCGCCAAAGCATCCGAGCCGGTGGAGGTGCTGGTCGCCCGCGTGGACGTGTCGCCCAAGCTCGACTTCATCGTGGTAATTCCGGAAACGCCGCTGCCCACGGAGAAGGCGCGCGCGGCCCTTCCCGCGGAATATGTCGCGTGCCGACGTAGTGGCAAATTTGCAGCGGACGGCTTTGCTGACCGCGTGCTTTTTCTCCGGCCGCAGACTATCGCCGGAGCTTTTTCGCGATCGTCTGCATCAGCCTTATCGCAGCCCGCTTGTGCCCGGAATCACGCAAGCGCTGGAGTTTCGCCATCCCGGGCTGGTGGGAATTTTTTTGAGCGGGGCCGGTTCGGCGGTTATGGCCATCGCCGAGCACAGCGCCGCGCGCATTGGGGAGGCGTTAGTCGCCGAATTTCGGCGCCAGGGTGTCGCAGCCCAGGCCGTGCTATTGAAGGCAGACAATCAAGGCGCGCAAGTAACCACGGGAGAAGTCGCGCGCTCGCTGGGCCCAGCCGTAGCGACCCCCACGCCTCGCGCGTAACCCCTCGCACCTAACGGAGCAGGTCTTCGAGCTGCGTGCGCAGGTCGGTTTTTGCGTCGCGATACTTCACAATCACGGGAGCGTAAAGAGCAAGGCCCCATTCGAGGCCACGCCCGTGCGACACGGGACGGGAGCCCGACACGACCACAGCCTTCTCGGGGATAATCAGAGGCTGATCTTCATTCGCGGTGTAAACCTCGCCGCGCACCAGATCGTATACGGGAGTGGACCGATTCAAGATCGTTCCGGTTCCCAGAACGGCGTCGCGTTTTACGACGGTCCCTTCGAAAACCCCGCAATTGCCTCCGACAATCACGCCATCCTCGATGATTACAGGCAGGGCCCCCACAGGCTCGAGGACCCCTCCAATCTGCGCGGCAGCGGACAGGTGGCAGTTGCGGCCCACTTGCGCGCAACTGCCCACCAGCGCGTGGGAATCCACCATGGTCTGTTCGCCCACGTGCGCGCCCACGTTGATAAACATCGGGGGCATGCAGGTGACTCCCTTACCGATAAAACAGCCGTCGCGAATACTCGATCCGCCCGGAACGATACGCACAGCATTCGCAAGCGAAAATGTCTTTACCGGGTAGGTGGCTTTATCAAAAAACCGCTGCGCTGCGGTGTCGCTCGAAGCGCCGGTAACGGACATATCGACGACCGTACCCATGCGGAATCCGAGTAATATTCCTTTTTTTACCCAGGCGTTCACCCGCCAGCCCGAGGGCGAAGCCGCGTCCGGCTCCGCCGCCCGGATATCCCCCGAATTCAATCCCGCCTTGAACTTCTGGAAGAGCTCGAGGTGCTCCTGGGTGTAAGTCTTCGGCGGCTCGTCGAATAGCCGTTCAATTCGCTCTCGCAGCATGCTTGCCCCCCAGGAGCTCTAAGGATTCCAGCACGCGTCTGACTTTTTCCACCGTTTCCGGTTTAGGAGGGCATAAAGGCAGTCGCCAAACGGGCTCGAGCAATCCCATCTCTGCCATGGCCGCTTTCACCGGCAACGGATTTGTTTCCAGAAAATTTACTTCCATGAGTGGTAAGTATCTTTGTTGCAGGCGGCGCGCCGCGGCAAAATCGTTTCGCAAGGCATGCTGCACCAGGCTGGTCATTTCCGCGGGTATTTCGTTCGAAGCCACGGAAATAAGCCCGTGCCCACCGAGGGCAATTAGCGGAAGCGCGATGGCATCGTCCCCCGAAAATACGCTGAACGATTCGGGAAGCCTGGCGATGATGGCAGTCATCTGGATTATATCCGCCGAAGCCTCCTTTACGCCGGTGATGTTGCCGATTTCGGAGAGACGGACCAGCGTTTCGGGCTCAACATTAACGCCTGTACGGCGCGGAACATTGTAGATGATGACGGGAAGGGAAACCGCCTCCGCAATCGCCTTGAAATGCCGATAAAGGCCCTCCTGCGTGGGCCGGTTATAATACGGCGCCACCGAAAGAATGCCGGCGACATGCAGGGATTCGAGATCCTTCGCCAAGGCGATGATCTCGGCGGTGCTGTATCCGCCAGCCCCGGCCATCACCGGGACGCGGCCCTGGGTTTCCGCAACGGTAATCTCCACGACGCGCAAATGCTCTTCGCGGGTCAGTGTGGGGTTTTCTCCCGTGGTCCCACACGGCGACAAAAAATTGATGCCCGCTTCGATTTGGCGGACGACCAGCTTTTTCAGCGTGGTCTCATCGAGCGAAAAGTCGCGGCGAAACGGTGTGACCAGCGCTGTCCCGCATCCGCTAAACATTGCTCCTCCTTCGATCCTTCATACGGGCGATGCACATCAAAGCGGCCAATCGAACTGGCGCGACTCATCGCAATCCAGCGCGACTTCAGTCCAAAGGACGGCAGGGGTTCCCCGCTCATTCGCAACGCGACTCCTGTGGTGGCCCAAACAATACTTCGCTGAACTCGAACCAGCCCTTTTTTCCAATCACCCACCGAGCAGCCTGCAATGCGCCCCGCGCGAACCCTTCGCGGCTGCGTGCTGTATGGCGCAAGGTGAGGGTCTCGGAGGGCGAATCGAACCCAATTTCGTGGGTTCCGGGATGGGCTCCCGCACGGCTGGCACTCACATCCACCGCGCGTTGGGGGTCCGCGGCTTTCATTTGCTCCACCAATTTTAGCAGCGTGCCGCTGGGCGCGTCTTTTTTCGCCGAATGATGTATCTCCCAGGCCCAGGCCCCGAATTCCCGGTAAGGAGCCAAGCGGCGGGAAGCCTCCGAAACCAAATGCATGAAAATATTTACGCCCACCGAGAAATTCGGGCTCCACACCAGGCCGATGCCACCCTTTTCCGCGGCCAGCTTCAGGCCCTCGATATGGGCAGTCCACCCCGTGGTGCCGACGACGGTATTGACGCCGATAGACGCGAGACGCGCCACGTTGGCGGCCACGGCGGTTGGCGCGGAAAACTCCACGGCCACATCGATGCCGCGAAAACGCTGCGCGGTAATCCCCTGGGCTTCGGCATTGTCGGCGATGTCGAGCCGCACCGGAACATCAAAACCATACTCGGGAGCCAGCGCCTCAACGAGGCGCCCCATTTTCCCGTATCCTATGATGGCCAGATTCATATTTGTCGTCACCACAGCATTTCGTGCTTCCTATCTTGTCTTGTTTCCCATCTGAGCGGCACCATTAGTCGAAGACCGCCGGGTCGGGCTGCTGGAAGAATTCTTCATGCAATAATTTTACGGACTTCTCGAGATCTTCTCCCGCCACGACGAAACCCAGGTTCACGCGCGACGCCCCCTGCGAAATCATGCGAATGTTCACGCCTTCGAGCGCTCCAAACGCCCGGGCGGCAACGCCGGGCGTATGCCGGATGTTGTCGCCCACGACGCAAACGATGGCCTGGTCGTTTTCCACGCTCACCTCGGCAAATTCGCGGAGCCCCTCACTGATTTCGGGCAGGCGCGTGGAATTATCGATGGTCAGTGAGACGCTTACCTCGGAGCTCGCGAGCATATCCACGGCCGTTTCGGCGCGGTTGAACACCTCGAAGATACGGTTCAGGAATCCATGCGCCATCAGCATGCGGGTCGACCGGATATTGACCACGTGGATGCCACGTTTGCACGAAATGGCCTTGATGGTATTGGCACAGGGCACCGCTTGCGCCACGATGCGCGTTCCCGGTGAATCGGGACGTCGCGAATTGAGCACCAGGATGGGAATATTCTTTTCGATAGCGGGCAGCAGCGTGGCGGGGTGCAGAACTTTTGCGCCAAAATAGGCCAGCTCGGCCGCCTCGGTGAAGGAAATGATTTTCACGCGGTGGGCGTCCGGCACGAGCTTCGGATCGCACGTCATCACGCCATCCACGTCGGTCCAAATCTGAATTTCGTCCACATCGATTCCGGCGCCGACAATCGCCGCGCTGAAGTCCGAGCCGCCGCGCCCCAGAGTAGTCGTCACTCCCGCCGGCGTCGCACCGATGAACCCGCCCATCACGACGAGCTTGTTCCCGCGCACAAGAGGAGAAACATGCTCTCGCAGCCGCGCATACGTCTGCGCGTAGAGCGGCATCGCATTCGCATGACGTCCGTCGGTCACGATGACGCAGCGCGAATCGACGTGCACCGCGGGTATGTCACGGTCTTGGAATAAAAGCGCGATCAATTGGCTCGACAGCCGCTCCCCGTAGCTGGAAATAGCGTCAACCATTTCAGGCGTCATCTTTCCCGCGGCCGCCAAGCCCTGGAGCAGCTCGCGAAGATCGAGAAAATGCGCATCCAGGATGCAGCGCGCCGCAGCAGTCCCGCCGGCTTCCCGCTCATGCATCTGCCGCAAATCGCGCAGCCGGGCAAGCGCCTGCTCTTTTTGCCCGCGGGCCGCTTCCGCCCCGGCATTCAACAGTAGCTGCGTCGTCTTTCCCATGGCGGAAACCACTACCACAGGCTGCTGCGCCAGCCGAAGTGTGACGATTTGGGCGACGCGTTCGATAGCGGCCGCAGATTCTAGAGAACTGCCGCCGAATTTCATGACTATCATTTTACTTTAGCAATCCTTCGCATCGCGTCCCGCTTTTGAAATCGCCGCATTCCTGCGTTACGATGCCGCAAGAAGCTGCTTGACCATACGCCCATAAATCTCCGCCGCCGCCACGAGGTCTCGCTTCAGCACACGCTCTTCGTTGGTATGCGCCACGTGGATGTTTCCCGGTCCCAGGACGAATGGCTGCCCCCAGGTCTTTGCAAATGCCGGCACGTCGGTGGTATATGCCACAACCGCCGTCTCGAAGCCCGCAAGCGCTTCAAAGCGCACCGCCGGGATGCACAAAATCTCTCGCGCTTCCGCATACTCGGTAACGGCTAGGGCGACCGACCGACGTATCGGTTCCGGGTCACCCACCAGGCGAATGGCAACCTCTGCGGACGCCGCGTCGGACACCACATTGGGAGCCCGCCCGCCGGAAACCACGCCAATATTGAGCGTCGTGGGGCCCAGAAGCGCGTCTTCAGGAAAGCGTACGCCGCGCAGACGCTGCAGCGCGTCCAGAAGTTTATCGATGGCGGATTCGCCCAGTTGGGGATAGGCCGAGTGGGCCAGCTTCCCGGTGGCGACAATTTCGTAGCGCAGCATTCCCTTGGTCGCCAGAGCCAGCTTGTTCTCCGTAGGCTCTCCATTGATCAGATAGCGCGAACCGCGGGGATCGCGCGCCGCCGCATAGGCTCCCGCACTGTTGCGCTCCTCTCCTACGACGAACAACAGCGCGAAATTGCGAACGCCTTCGGCGAGCAGTCGTTCCGCGGCCGCCGTCATGGCGGCGATTATGCCCTTGGCGTCGGCCGACCCCCGTCCCCAAATAAACTCGGCGTCTTCCCGGGCGGAAAAATAAGGAGGCACCGTGTCCATATGCGTGGACATCGTAACGGTGGGTTCGCCCCAGTGGGCAAGCACGTTGAACCGGCCGCCTTCGACGGCGCAACGTTCCACGCGCCCACTCGAGGCCGCCGCCAACCTTGACAGCAACTCGAAAAGATATTCGCCGACGGGCGCCTCATGGTTCGTGATGGACTCGATGTCCACCAAAGCGCGGGTCAATTGGAAAATATCCGGCATTCGGATTCACCCGATACACACGCGAACGCGGCGCACACCCTATACCTGCAGCCGGCTCGAATCATCACTAGCTTAGATAGGCCTGCCGAAATGGATGGAGAAGGAGAAGGAAAATCCGCGAGGCGGCAGACTCGAGTTTCTTCGCTTCCCGATAGCGCTCCATCCGTGTGAGACGGATGACAGCGGGCAGGTATTCTCCGTGCCCTCCAACCGCTGCGGATCCGCTTCCGGCAGCGATTTCGGCGGATGACTCTTGAGCCCCTTTCGCCTAGCCTCCGAAGCGTCCCGGAACACCGGCTCGGCTACTGATGGCTTCCGCACCTCTATCAAGAACCTTTTCAACCTACCAGGGGGCCAGAATCACTGTCAATACGGTCATGGAGCCGGCGCCGGTGCCAAGCCCGCGACGTGGATTCACCGGCACACCACAGTTGGCATTACTTTGCAGGTTCGTTTGCCGGTTCCTTGGGGGCCTCCGCGCCTGATTTTGCTGCGGGCGCCGCGCCCAGTTTCGTAATCCAGGCGTGCCAAGCCTGTTTATCCTTGTCAAATGTAGGCTGGGCCAGGGAGTTGCCCATGGGCACCCAGGAGGGCTTGGCAGTTTCATGGTAGGCGGCTTTCAGCAGGGCACCATCCGGGGACATCAAGAAAAAGTACACGTCACCGTACGTTTGGTGTTCCAGGATCATCGGCTGCTTGGGATTTGCGGGATTCCAAAACAGTCCCCGGCCTACTTTCGTGCCTCCTTCGGTCGCCGCGGGCAGAGCCACTAGTTTCATCGTTCCGCTGCATCCTTGAAGGATCGAGCAGACGTCTGGAGGAATGGCCGTGTCGGGCGCGTTTCGCCATTGCACCGCTTCCTTTTTGTCGGCGACTTCCTTGAACACGTTCGTGGCCTGGGCATTGGCCACACCGGGCAATGAAATCAACATCACCGCAAGGGTGGCCCCGAGCAACAATCCACCGATTCGCAAAGTCATCATATTCAACTCCTCCGCACCGGACTAGGATCGCGTCGCGCAACTGCAAGGTCCCGACTAACAAGTGGGTAACTGCCCTTATGATGCTCTATCATCTCAAACTCAATTCCCGCGGATAATAACTCGTGTTGAGCCTGTCTTTCACTCATTTTTGAACCGCTCCGGTCATAGTGTGACACGCCGCTCGCCGATGATTCGGCCATCTATTCGGGCATCGTCGCATCGGGTTGCTTGATTAATTCAACAAATGCTGTGGCCGATCGCGGCAGGTGGCGGTCGTGACGGTAGATCAATCCCAATTCGCGCCACAAATCCACGTCTTTGATGGGAATCAGCTTAACTCTTCCGGCCCGCACGTCGTCGCTGGCAAATCCCGCACTAATGAGTGAAACGCCGAGGTTCGCCGCCACAAAGCGCTTGATCATCGTGACGCTGGGCAACTCCATGGCAATGCGCAGATCGGCCACGTATGGGCGGAAGAATTTGTCCAGCACCTGGCGAGTAAATCCCGTCTTGGGGAAGATGAGCGGCTGGCCCGCAATGTCTTTGGCCGTCACGCTCTTTTGTTTGGCCAACGGATTTTTTGGACTGGTCATCAGCATCACCCGGTCGCGGTAGATCGAATGTACCTTTAAGCTCGGGGATTTCACGGGAAGCGTAACGATGCCCAGGTCGATGGTTCCGTCTTCCACGCGCTGCAGCACCTTATGGCTGAAGTTGCGGTAAATACTGATCTGCACGTCAGGATACAAGCGCTGGAATTTAGCGAAAACGTCCGGAAGCACGTACAAAAAAGTTGCTTCGTTGGCGCCGATGGCTAAAATCCCCCGCGGGCTGCTCGACTGGTCGGCGACCGCACGCAAAGACTCTTGCCGCACTCGAGGAAGCGGCCCGCATACTCGAACAAAACTTCTCCGGCAGGAGTCAGCCGCACAGTCTTTCCTACGCGCGAAAATAATTTCTCCCCATATTCCTGCTCGAGTTGGCGAATTTGGGCGCTGACCGCCGACTGGGACCGAAAAACCTTCCGGCCAGCCAAGGAAAAACTGCTGTGTTTCGCAACCTCCACGAAAGTATTAATTTGGTCAAAGTCCATGTGCGTGAGCATTCTAGCGGAAAGGGATGCGAATTACATCTCCCAGCGCCCCTAGCGTCACTAAATCGGGCCATATCGCGAGGTAAAAGCGAATCCGGGAACGTTTCGGGGAGCGGTTCCCCGGTCGGGCCGCTCTACAACCGTGTTGACGTTCTTTCGAAGGCCGCGTCATGATGGGGGCATGACCCTAACCGCGCCTTGGGAAGACCCGCGTATATCCCGTGGCATGTCAACACAACTGAGACTTCGACGGGAGCGCCTGGATGCCGGGGAGAAAGCTCTGGGCTGGAAGGTCGCTTTCGGCGCGCCAGCCTCAATGGAGCGGCTGCACATTACCGCACCGCTCGTGGGTTTCTTGCTGCAACGCGGGCTTCTCCCATCAGGAGTAACACTCCCTGTGTCGGGGTGGACCCAGCCGGTGGTGGAGCCCGAGATTGCCGTGTACCTTGGCAATGATGTTGCCGCAGGCGCGGATCGCGAAACTGCTCAAGCGGCCATTTCAGGTGTAGGTCCGGCGATTGAGGTTCTCGATGTAGATCACACGTCGACAGCGGATACCGTGGAGGACACTCTGGCGCGCGACATTTTTCAGCGCCATGTCGTTTTGGGCTCGAAAGACGCTTCGCGCGCGGGTTGCAATTTACAAGGTCTTATGGAACACATCTGGAAAAACGGAGTGGGGGTCGCGCGCGCAACCCGACGCAACTTCAGAAGATTTGGTTGCTCTCGTGCGCCACGTGGCCGACACGCTGGCAGCGTCGGGGGAAAAGTTGGCTGCCGGCCACGTCATTATTACCGGTTCGATCGTTCCGCCCACGCCCATGCAATCCGGCGACCGCATGGTTTTTCAACTCGATCCTATCGATACGATTTCCGTGCAACTGGCCGCCAGCTGAGGTCTACTGCGCGACCGGCCCTCGAACCACTTGCGCGAAGCCATCCGCGCGTATCCATTTCGCGAAAGCCAATCGTACCTGATCTGCCGTCATCGAAAAATATTCCTTCGCCGCGCGCGCCGGTTCATCGAGCGGCAGGCCGATCACAGCGCGGGCCAGCATGCCCCCGGCCACGCCGTCTTCACTTGACTCGGCCAGCGGAATTTGACGCAGCAGCAAGGCCTTGGCTTGTTGTAACTCCGCGGGCGTAACATTTTCTTTTTGCATCGCCATCAGGTCGCGAATGATTAGCTGCCTGGCCTTCCCCACGTTCTGCGGATCGCAACCATAAGTCACGGTAAAAAGCGTGCGCGTCTTCATCGCGTTTAGCCGCACATCCACGTTGTAAACGTAACCGTTAACTTGTCTCAGATCGTGGTACAAGCGCGTGGCATAAAATCCTCCGCCCAAGACGTGATTGCCAAGTTGCAACGGATAATAGTCGGGATCAAACCGCGTGATTCCCACCATCTCGGTCAAATTGACGCTATCCTGCAACTGGCTCGGGTCTGGCACGCTGGCCGCTGCCGCGCCATTTTGAGGCACGTGGGGCAGGTCGACTTCGGGTTTCGCTCCCGCCGCTTTCCAGGCCCCGAACCATTTGTCGACAGCGGCTTTCGCCTGGTCCGGCGTGATATCACCGATTACAGTAATCGTGGTGAGATCGGGACGCAGCGCTTTGGCGTAATACTGCTTCACGTCGTCGAGAGTCAGCGCTGAAACGGTCTGCGGAGTCGTCTCCCGCAGTTCCGGATCGTTGGGCGGCAGTAGTGCCGCATTGAGCGCGCGTCCCGCGCGATATCCCGGACTCTTCATCTGTCCGGCGACGAATTGCGCAGTCTGCTGTTTCACCACGTTGAAGGCTTCCTCAGGCAGCGCCGGATTCAATTCGTTATCCGCCAGCAATTGGACGCCGCGCGAGAAATCCTGGTCCAGCACGTGCAGCGAAAAACGGAAGCCCGCCGACTCTTCCGCGGCGATGTCGTCAAGAGCTTTCTGGAAGGCCAGCCGATCGAGACCCTTCGTGCCGTAGGAAAATAAATCTTCGAGAAGGTCGGCCGCCCCTTCCTTGCCTGCCGGCGTTTCCATTTGCGGATCCTGCCGCACCTCTCCGAGAACGCTGACGGTGGGGGTGGTCTTTTCCGTCTTTACGACAAGGCGCAGGCCGTTCGGCAAGGTCATGTCCGACGAAATAGAGGGCGCGGGAGGCAATTCCAATGACAGAAGACGCGATGCGGCCCAGGAAGGTAACTCGACCGGCTTAGTCGGCGCGGAGGTGAGCTGTTCGTCTCCTCCGAAGCCTTTCGCGGCTACAGCGGCGCCCGAAGGAACCGGTTTCAACTGCGCGGTAATCGAATTTTTATCGGTCAAAAACTCCTTGGCCACGCGGTTTACATCTTCCGTGGTCACGCGCTTCATGGCCTCAACATCTTCATCGGGCGAGTTACGTCCTTCGGCAGCCAGCGATTCCGACCATGCCGAAGCCAGGCCTGGAATGGAATTACGCCGAAACTCCACGCCCGCGATTTCCCGCCGCTTGGCCGCTTCGACTAACTCCGCAGGTACGCCGTTCGCCGCATAATCCGCCATGATTTTGCGCATTTCCTCGATCAAGGGTGCGGCATCGCTTCCCGCAGCCAAAACTCCGGCGCTGTAGGCCACACTGGCCTTGGGATAAGCCTCGGCAATCCCGAACCCGGTGTCGATGGCTTTTCCTGCGGGCACCAACTCATACAGATTGCCACGGGGGCTGCCCAGCACATCGCTCAAAATCTGCGTGGCCGCAAAATCCGGGCTGCTGCTTCCCGGCATCCGCCAGGCAATAAACGCCAGCAGGTAAGGAAGGTTGCTGTCCAGAACGATGGATTCGGGCTTTACCGCCTGGAGGTTGATTTCGGGGCGCAGCGGCAGATCTCTCTTGGGGATTTTGCCGTAAAATTCCTTCACCTTTGCCAGCACGGTGTCGGGTTGCACGTCGCCCGCAATCACCAGGATCGCGTTGTTCGGAGCGTACCAGTTCTTGTAGAAGCTGCGCAGCATGTCTCCGGTAGTGGCATCGAAGGATTCTTTGGTCCCCAGGGGATCATGGCTATACGCGGTCCCCGAAAACATATCCTCGTTCAGGTGCGTAATGAATTTGTACGTCGGATTAGATAGATCGCGCGCTACTTCCTGTTCGATCGCGCCCTTCTCACGGGCCCACTCTTCCTGCGAATCCTGGATGTCCTGCATGCAGTCCGCGTCCACGCGCAACGCGATATCCACGTCGGCCGCGGGCACGGTAGAAAAATATTGCGTAATGTTTTGCTGGGTATCGGCATTTCCATCACCGCCCAGTTGCGCGAAAATCGCGGCGATTTGATCCGCGGACACCTCCGAGCACCCGCGAAAAGCCATGTGTTCCTGGGCATGGGCCATGCCCGGGAATCCCGCCGGGGTTTCGTCGCCGCCCACCAGAAAATTCTCTTCCACGGTGACTACGGGCGCCAGGGCATCGCGTACGATCACCACACGTAACCCGTTATCCAGTGTGGCACGCGTGACGTTCGCGTCTCCGGCGGGCTTCTGTTGCGCGAATGCCAGCGTTAGGGATATCGAAATGATTGCGACGGCTGTAATCCTGCGAATCCAAATCACGGTTTTCTCCTGTTATGCGCGAAAATTCTGGCGCTCATGCTACCGCGGTCGTTACCTCGTCGGTTTCCCTCTTGGCAAGGACCGCTCCTGCGACGGGTTTCGGATAACCCGTCAAGTATGTGATCGGCACCCGGAACGGCCCGCTATTCTCCACGCCGATATTCCACTCGAATCCTTCGCCGCTCTCTGCGCCCTCCTCGGCCCGTGGACAAACATCCCGCATTAGTTCCAGGAGCTCCGCAGGCGAGTACACGCGCAGGCACGACAAAATGCCGTCCACCAGCAAGACCAGCGGAATCACCGGCAGCAGATAGGTCCACAGCAGCCGGGTCCACCGCAGCGGGCGAGCGAATGGCGCCAGCGCTAGGTCCGCCAGCGGGATCAGGAGAACGAGAAAAAGCGTAATCATGTGCGGCCCTGGAGCTTCGAAATCCCGATCCCTTCTCCGGAATCGGCCGCCGCTTGCAGAATGGCCCTTGCATCGGCTCGCCCAAAATGATGAAAGGAATTGAAAATTGTGCGGAATCCCTTGGGCTCACCGGGAATCTTCAGCGCGTCGATGGCGTCACGCCGAAAATAAATCCTGTTTCCCGAAGCCGCCGCGGTTCGCTCAAAGGCCGCGGTATTCGGGTATTTGTCCGTGAGCCAAATCTCCGCCAAGGTATTGTCGTCGAACTCCCGGGACATCTTCCGCCACGGTCCGCCCCCGCCCGAGCACAAATCAACTACGCGGTTGGTCCCGGAATTCCGCACCGCATTTCGCAGTAGCGGCCCCACCGGCCCATAAACATTCACCAAATTCAAAATCGTTTCCAGGTCATCGGTAACCAAGTCCCGCATAAACTTCGGGAACCACGGCCGGTCATGTAATTCCATCAATCGCATGTCACGACGCACCAAGATATGGCAGGCGCGCAGGAGCGGCCCACCGTGAACGTACCGGACTCCACAGCAAGTCCGTTAAATCGCGCCGTTGCACGCGACTCGACAAAAATTTTGTTACAGTGCGCCTTAGCCACTTCTTGCCATAGCACAACTCGAATCCTTCACCGAGCAGCGCTTCCAGGCTTCCCGGCCCGCAGTTCGGGTGGCCCCAAACCAAATGTTTGGTATCAAACTTCGCCCAGTCCTTTTCGAAAATATCGTACTTCGCTTCGAGCTCGCCCCAAAGCTGCGTGCGCGGGTGTGGCGTAACGATCGTAATCTGCGTCACGTCCAGCTCAGTCCCGCCAGCGTTTTCAAATCCTCGCGAATCGATTCCGGTGTTTCCGATGGGAAACCGATAATGTAGTATCCCTGCGCATAACGTCCGGCGCGATTCAGCCGGCCGGCCAGCTCCATCACCGCCTCGACCTTTTCGCCTTTGTGGATTTGCTTGAGAACCTCCTGATGAAAGCTCTCGATCCCAAAAAGCGCCCCCTCCATCCCCATTTCGAGCCAGGCCTCAAAATTTCGTAAAAACAGGTCCACGCGAGACTGTACCACCCAGCGAATGCCGTATCGCGCCAGCAATTCGATCACGGCTTCGGCGTGCTCCGGGATGTTTCCAAAATTTTCATCCAAGATCAGCGCGTAGCGTATTCCGTGCTGCACATAAAACCGCACAGCGCGCTCTATAGCCTCCAGCGGAATGGCTTTCGGTCGCGGTGCGAATGCCGTGGTTTGACAGAACGTGCACTGGAAACTGCATCCACGCGTCGTAAACAAGATTCCCACCGGCATCGGCCATCCTCCCGGAAGCCGAAACTCCGCCACCAGCGGCGGATGCTGGACCGACTCGATCGTCTTGCCGAGGGTTTCCGCCAGCGCCTCCTCGCTGTACCCGTTGAACACTTGGTCGAAGCTCCCCTGCAGCGATGGAGTGAGCGCTCCATAATTTCCCGCCCACAATTGTCGAACTCCCGCACGACGCGCTTCTTCCGCCATTTCCAGGATACGGTTGCTCTCCTCCAAGTAGAACGGAAACCCGACCGCATCCCAGCCACTCTTTAATGTTTT
>CAVRDM010000027.1:0-31799 GCA_963719845.1 uncultured Acidobacteriota bacterium
TCGCTGGGCACCTCGAATCCGCACAACGTGATCAAGGCGACCTTCGATGCGCTGCTGCGGCTAAAGGACGAGGCCAAGGTGGCCGAACAGCGGTCGAAATCAGTGGAAGATTTGCGGCACTAAATGTCGACGCTGGCCGCTGGGCGTGGGCGTGAGCCGCGGGCATAAGTACGGGTCCGGGCTCTACTTGGAGCCCGCGCAATTACGGGGTCCGGGCTCTACTTGGAGCCCGCGCAATTAGAGCGAGAGGGTTTGGCGGACGAAATGGCAAAAGCGACTTCGGAAAATCCCGGCGGCAGATTCCGCATCAAATGGGTACGCAGCTTCATCGGATGCACGCGCGACATGCGCCAGACCATACGCGGCCTGGGCTTCCGCAGAATGCAGCAGGTCGTGGAATGCGAAGACACGCCGTCGGTACGCGGCATGGTGCATAAGGTCCGCCACCTGGTAGTGTTAGTGGATCAGGACCAGGCTGGCACAGCGAAGGCCAGCACGAGAGATCGAGGAGAACATGCCGGTTAATCTGTCGAACTTGCGTCCGCAGCGCGGCTCGCGCCACAGGAAAGTGCGCGTCGGGCGCGGCATTGGCTCGAAGCTTCCGAAAACCGCGGGAGCCGGCAATAAGGGCCAGAAATCGCGCAAAGGCTTTTCGCGCCGGCCGGGTTTCGAGGGCGGGCAGATGCCTTTGCACCGCCGGATTCCCAAGCGCGGGTTCCACAATCCTTTCTCCAAGGAATTCGCGGTGCTGAACATCGAGATGCTCAACGCCTTCGCGGAAGGTGAAGTCGTGACGCCGGAAACTCTGGCGGCGCGCGGCCTGGTGCGGCATGCCGGAAGGCAGATCAAGATCCTGGGCGACGGTAATTTGAAGGCGGCGCTTACGGTGCGCGCGCACGCCTTCAGTCAATCAGCCGAGGAAAAAATCACGCGCGCCGGAGGGACGGTCGAGCGGCTGCCATGAACCAGTTTTTTGAAGCCTTCGCCAACATGTTCCGGATTCCCGATCTGCGCAAGCGGATTCTGTTTACCCTCGCCATTCTCGCGGTGTACCGCGTGGGCGCGTTTCTGCCGACACCCGGAATCAACACCGACGTTTTGACGCAGCTGTTCCAGCAGAATCAGGGGTCGGTGCTGGGGATTATCGATCTCTTCAGCGGCGGCAATTTCCGGCGCTTGACGATTTTCGCGCTGGGCATCATGCCGTACATCACGGCTTCGATCATCCTGCAATTGATGACCGTGGCGTGGCCCTATCTCGAGCGGCTGCAAAAAGAAGGGGAGCTGGGCCGGCGGAAGATCACGCAGTACACCCGCTACCTGACGATCATCCTGAGCATCGTGCAGTCGCTCTCGATCGCCTTCACGCTGCAGCGCCAGTCGGGGCCGAACGGATCGGCGCTGGTGTACAACCCGGGCGTCGGATTTACGCTGATGACCATCCTGACGCTGACGACGGGTTCGGCATTCATCATGTGGCTGGGCGAGCAGATCAGCGAGCGCGGCGTAGGCAACGGAATGTCGCTCATCATTTTCGCCGGGATCGTCGTGGGTCTGCCGCGCGGAATATACGATTTGTACACCAAGGTGGCGACGGCGCAATGGGGGCCATTCACCGGCCTCGCGGTGATTTTGCTGATCGGCGTGATGCTCGTGGTGATCGGATTCATCGTGTTCGTCGAGGGCGGCCAGCGGCGCATTCCGGTGCAGTACGCCAAGCGCGTGGTGGGCCGGCGCGTCATGGGCGGGCAGATGAGTTACCTGCCGCTGCGCGTAAACGCCGGAGGCGTGATACCTCCGATTTTTGCCAGCTCGCTGCTGACCTTTCCGGGCACCATCGATCTGGTCATCGGCAAGCGCTTCCCGACGTTTGACCGCATGTCGAAGGCCCTATCCTGGGGCGAGCCGCTGTACACGTTTATTTACGTAGTGCTGATCATCGCGTTCGCTTTCTTTTACGTGGGCATCGTTTTTAATCCCGGCGAGCTGGCCGACAATATGCGCAAGTACGGAGGATTCATTCCCGGAATCCGGCCCGGGCGCAACACCTCCGAGCACATCAATCGTATTTTGCGGCGGCTAACCTTTGTCGGAGGCGTCTACCTGGCGGCGGTCTGCCTGCTGCCGGAATGGATGATTGCCGGCGTGCACTTGCAGCATCTTCCGGGCGCCGTGGGCACCTGGTTCGATAACCACATGTGGCGGTTCGTCCTCGAGGGCCTGAACATTTCGTTTTACTTCGGCGGCACCTCGCTGCTGATCGTGGTCGGCGTGGCCATGGATACCGTGCAGCAGATCGAGGCGCAGCTCGTCATGCGCAATTACGAGGGCTTCGTGAAAAAGGGCAAGCTGCGGAGCCGCAGATAATATGGCTGACGCGCGCGCGGGGGGATTAGGCCGCGCGGTGATTTTTCTTGGACCTCCGGGGGCGGGCAAGGGTACCCAGGCCAAGCAGATCGCCAAGCATTACGGCGTGCCGCACCTTTCGACCGGCGACATGTTTCGCGAGCTTGTGGCGCGGGACACTCCGCTCGGCAAGCGCGCCAAGCCCATCATGGACCGCGGCGATCTGGTGCCCGACGACATCGTCCTGGAAATGGTCGCCGAGCGCGTTTCGCGGCCCGACACCGCGCGGGGATTCGTGCTCGACGGGTTTCCTCGCACGCTGCCGCAGGCGGAGAAGCTGGACGAGATTTTGCAGGCGCGTTCGTGGGGCCAGCCTCTGGTCGTGCACTTCGTCGTCGATCCGGCGCAATTGGTGCGGCGGCTGACCGGGCGGCGCATCTGCGCGGTGGGCGGCGAGATTTATAATATCTATGACCAGCCCCCGAAAGTGGAGGGCCGCTGCGACAACGACGGCGGCCAATTGATCCACCGCGCTGACGATCGCGAGGAAGTGATCGTGGAGCGGCTGGCCGCCTACCAGGAGCAGACGCGGCCGCTGGTCGATTACTATCGCAGCCAGGGTGTGCTGGTGGACGTTGACGGCATGCAGCCGCCCGCCGCGGTCACCGCGAAGGTCCTCGAGATTCTCGAGCGCGGCCAGGAAACGCACAGTTCGCCGGCCCCAAGTTCTGCAGCCGCGAAGCAAGTGAGCCAGCGCTACGAAAGATGATCGTTTGCAAATCATCCGCGGAGCTTCAGACGATGCACCGCGCCGGCCTGATCGTCTGGGACGTGCTGAACGGGTTGCGGGAGGCGGTTCGCCCGGGGGTAACGACGCTCGAGCTTGAAAAACTCGCGGAACGCCTCACCACCGAACACGGGGCGCGGTCGGCGTTCAAAGGCTATCGCGGCTATCCCTGCGTGCTTTGCGCCTCGGTGAATCAGGAGATCGTGCACGGGATTCCGTCCGCGACGCGGCGCGTCAAGGAAGGTGACGTGATCTCGCTCGATTTTGGCGTCGAGCTGGAAGGCTATTTTGGCGACGCAGCGGTGACGGTCCCGGTCGGCAAGATTTCGCCCGAGGTGGAGAAGCTTTTGCGCGTTACCCGCGAATCGCTGGACCTGGCGATCGAAAAGGTTCGGCCGGGGAACCGGCTGAGCGACGTTTCGTCCGCGGTGCAGACCTGGGTGGAACAGAACGGCTTCTCGGTGGTGCGCGAGTTCGTGGGCCACGGCATCGGAACCAAGATGCACGAGGAACCGAACGTTCCGAATTATGGCGAGCCGGGCCACGGTCCGCGTCTGGAAGAAGGCATGGTGTTTGCAATCGAGCCCATGGTCAATGCGGGCGGCCCGGACGTGAAGGTGCTGGGCGACCGCTGGACGGCGACCACGGTCGATGGCAGCTATTCGGCCCACTTCGAGCACACCGTCGCGGTGACCGCGAACGGGCCGTGGATTTTGACCCGGCCGCGTGAAGTGACGGGGGCATCCTGGTAGCAGTTTCTCGGGAGCGTATGGCCAAGCGTCCGCAGCCAGAAAAGAAAAAAGGCGATTCCGGCAATTCCAAGGAAGACGCCATTGAAGTGATGGCTACGGTGATTGAGCCGCTGCCGAACGCGATGTTTCGCGTGCAGCTCGAGAATAAGCATCAGGTGCTCGCGCACATTTCCGGCAAGATGCGGAAAAATTTCATCCGCATCCTGGCAGGCGATCGCGTGGCGGTCGAGCTTTCGCCTTACGATCTGACGCGTGGCCGGATCGTGTATCGGTATAAATAGAGTATCGGTATAGATAGGCGGCACGGGCCGCACGGGTGCGGGCTCTACTTGGAGCCCGCGTAATAAAGGAAACGGAGCGGAACGATGAAGGTGCGGGCTTCGGTAAAAAAGATTTGCGATAAGTGCAAGGTCATACACCGGCGCGGCGTGGTGCGGGTGATTTGCAGCAACCCGAAACACAAGCAGCGCCAGGGATAGCGAGGGCGTAAATGGCACGTATTGCCGGCGTAGATTTGCCGCCACAGAAGCGTTTGTGGGTGGGTCTGACCTCGATTTACGGCATCGGGCAGGAGCGGGCGCGCTCGATCTGCGCGAAGGCCGGCGTGGATCACACCAAGAAAATCAAGGACCTCACGGAAGAAGAGGTCAACCGCTTGCGTCAGGCGATCGAATCCGAAGGGCGCGTCGAGGGCGATCTTCGGAAAGAGATTCAGATGAACATTCGGCGCCTGATAGAAATCCAGTGCTACCGCGGCCTTCGCCACCGGCGCAATTTGCCGGTGCGCGGGCAGCGCACCCACACCAACGCGCGCACCCGCAAAGGTCCGCGCAAGGGTGCGGTGGCCGCGAAGAAGAAGACCATGGCCCGCAAGTAAGCCTGCCCAACAGTTCGACAGAGGGGGCAGCAGTTCGAAAGAGAGGGGAACGCGGTGGCAAAAGAACCAAAAACGCAGGATGGGGCGCCGCAGCCAACCGGGAAACCGGCGGCCAAGCGCAAGAAAGAGTTCAAGAAAAAGCGCGAGCGCCGGATCGTGCCTCACGGCTTCGCCTGTATTCAGGCGACGTTCAACAATACCATCGTCACGATTACGGCGCCCGATGGCCGTGCCGTTTGCTGGTCGTCGGCAGGTTCGATTGGATTCAAGGGGTCGCGCAAAGGCACTCCGTATGCCGCCCAGCAGGCTTCCATGACGGCTGCGGGCGTGGCGCGAGACCAGTACGGAATGAAGAGCATCGAGGTGCGCGTCAAGGGACCAGGATCGGGGCGCGAGTCCGCGGTTCGTGCGCTCGCCGCTTCCGGTTTGCACATCGTGCACATAAAGGACGTCACGCCGGTTCCCCACAACGGATGCCGGCCTCCCAAACGTCGCCGCGTCTAGCGGCTACGCATTACGGGCGCTTGACCGCAACACCACGGATTCGCGAAAAAGGAGAAAACGAAGTGGCAAGACACCGGGAAGCGGTTTGCCGGCTGTGCCGCAGGGAAGGCCAAAAGCTTTTCCTGAAAGGCCTGCGGTGTTTTACCGAAAAGTGCGCCATCGAGAAGCGGAACTTCGTACCTGGCCAGCACGGGCAGGCGCGCCGCTCGAAAATGGGCGGATACGGCTTACAATTGCGTGAAAAGCAGAAAGTCAAGCGCACCTACGGGCTGCTCGAGCGGCAGTTCCGCAACTATTTCCATAAGGCGGAGCGCGCCAAGGGGCCCACGGGCGAGAACCTGATCGTCATGCTCGAGCGGCGCCTCGATAATGCCGTTTGGAGAAGCGGCCTGGCCAGTTCACGCGCGCAGGCGCGCCAGTTGGTGCTGCACGGGCACGTGCTGGTAAACGGCCGCAAAGTGAACATACCCTCGTGCCTGGTGAGTGTGGGCGAGGAGATCATGCTGAAACCCAAAATGCACGGCAATACCATGATCCTCGAGGCGCGCAACGTGGCCCAAAGCCAGAATACCGCGCCCTGGCTCGATATCGATCGTGACAATTACAAGGCGCGCGTCGTCGCCTTGCCGAAGAGGGAAAACGTTCAGACGCCGCCGTTCACCGAGCAACTGATCGTCGAGCTTTACTCCAAGTAGCGCCGGCAACACGCCTGCGGCAGCGGAAATAGCGCGGGCCGGACCAAAAAACTTGAGGAATTTGAGTCGTTTCTCCGCGTAGCGGGGAGGGAGGAAGCAACAATGTGGAAAGGTTTTCAAAAACCAAAGCGGCTGGCGGCGGAACCCGAGTCGCTGACCGATAAGTACGGAAAGTTTTCAGCGCAGCCGTTTGAGCGCGGCTGGGGCACCACGGTGGGGAATGGATTGCGGAGGGCGCTGCTCAGTTCCATCGAAGGCGCCGCCATTACCGCCGTGAAAATCGAGGGAGTTTTGCACGAATTCAGCTCGATTCCCGGCGTGGTCGAGGACGCCACCGACATCATCCTCAATTTGAAGCAGGTGCCGCTCAAGCTGAACACCGATCAGGCCAAAACCATCACGCTCAATGCGGAGACCCCCGGCGTCATCACCTCGGCCATGATCGAGGAAGACGCGGACTTCGCGGTTCTGGACAAGAGCATTTACATCGCGACGGTCAGCGAAGGCGGAAAGATGCAGCTCGAGATGCGCGTCAAGAACGGGCGCGGCTACGTAGGCGCCGACCGCAATTTCGACGAAGATCTGCCGATCGGCTACATCCCCGTCGACTCGGTACACTCGCCGGTGCGCAAGGTCAATTACTCTGTAGAAGCGGCGCGCCTGGGACAGATGACCGATTACGAAAAACTCATGCTCGAGGTGTGGACCAACGGCGCCATTACTCCGCAGGATGCCATCGGCCTCGCAGCCAAGCTGATCAAGGACCACATGAGCATCTTCATCAACTTCGAGGAGCAAACCGATCTGCCCGAAGAGGCGGTGGAATCCTACAATGACCCGCGTCTGGAACATCTGGACCGCTCGGTTGAGGAGCTCGAGCTTTCCGTGCGCTCCTACAACTGCCTGAAAAACGCCAATATCCAGACGATTCGCGAACTGGTGCAGAAAACCGAAAACGAAATGCTCAAGACCAAGAATTTCGGCCGCAAGTCTCTCAACGAGATCAAGGAAATCCTCACCAGGATGGGCTTGGGTCTGGGCATGAAATTCGACGAGCATGGCCGCATCATCTGGCCTCCGCTGCCGAGCCAGACGGCGCCGCCTACCCCGGAGGAAACCGCCGGTTTGTAACGGCGTGCCAATCGCATGCGACATCTGAATTCGGGATCGAAACTTGGCCGGCAGCCGGCGCACCGGCGGGCTACCCTCCGCAACCTGGTGACGAATGTCATCGAGCGCGAACGCATTACCACCACGGTGACGCGTGCCAAGGCGGCCCGTCCACTCGTCGAGCGGATGATTACGCTCGGCAAGCGAGACTCGCTGCACACGCGCCGCCAGGCTGCTGCGTACCTGATGACGCCGGCGGCCACCAAAAAGCTCTTTCAAGACATCGCTCCGAGGTTTGCCGACCGGCCAGGCGGTTACACCCGTATTATTCACGCGGGTTTCCGCATCGGTGATGGCGCGCAACTCGCCATTATCGAGCTGCTCGGTTCCAAGCTTCAGAAAAAGGCAAAGAAAGATCGGGAAAGCAGGGAAAAGTCCGATCCCAAGAATGTGAAGGACGAGGTCTCCGAGGTTTCGGGGAAGGCGGGAAACAAGGCCGGCGTTACGAAATCGAAGGCCTAAGATACCCGGCGATTCACGGTTGTTCCTGGCCCGCTCTCATTTGAGAGCGGGCTTTTTTGTTGGCTGCTCCCTTCGCGAGCAACCAGATCAGGAAAAGCGAGACAGCCGCAGCCAAGGTATCGAGCAGCACATCCCAGGGCGATGCTGTCCTGGTGGGCACAAAGGATTGGTGAAATTCGTCACCCGCCGCAAATGCAGCGCAGACGATCAGAGTTGCCGCCGCCCAGCGAGCCGTCCATCCGCGGCCCGGGCCGCGGATGGCCCGAAACACCAGCAGTCCAAACAAGAAATACTCGAAGACATGCGCGCATTTGCGAATGAGGTAGTGCAGCGATTCCAGTGTTTGAGGGCTGGCATGGGGGAGTAGCCATTGGAGAAATGGAATCAGCACCCCCGCGGTGCGTTCCTGTGAAAATGTGTCGGTCGAAAACGAGGAGATCAGGCAGGCCCACAAGACAACCGGAATCCACGGCCAAAGGCGTGACATTCCGAAAGCTACTCGACCTGTCAACTATTCAACCTGCCCACTATTCAACCTGCCCACTATTCAACCTGGTAGTTCGGCGCTTCGCGCGTGATGATAACGTCGTGCACGTGGCTCTCGCGCAAGCCCGCCGACGTAATGCGCACGAAACGGCTGCGCTCCTGCAACTCCTTCAAATTTGCAGCGCCACAGTAGCCCATGCCGCTGCGCAACCCGCCTACCAATTGATCCACCAGGGCGCCGAGCGACCCCTTGAAGGGCACCCGGCCCTCCACCCCCTCGGGAACCGACTTTCCGCGGTCGGCGGTTTCCTGTGCGTAACGGTCCGCAGAACCCGCTTCCATGGCTGAAAGCGAGCCCATGCCGCGATAGGATTTGAAGGTGCGCCCCTGGTAGAGGATGGTCTCCCCGGGAGCCTCCTCGGTGCCCGCGAATAAACCGCCAATCATCACCACCGACGCGCCCGCGGCAATGGCTTTCGATATATCGCCTGAATACTTGATGCCGCCATCAGCAATGAGCGGGACCCCCGTATCTTTAGCTGCGCGGGCCGCTTCCAGTATGGCCGTGATCTGCGGCACGCCGGCTCCGGTAACGACCCTGGTGGTGCAAATCGAGCCGGGGCCAATGCCAATCTTGACGCCATCAACGCCCAGCGAAATCAGATCGCGCGTGCCTTCATAGGTGGCCACATTGCCCGCCATAAGCTGCATTTCCGGCAGGCGCCGCTTTACCTCGCGGATCGCATCCATCACCCGGGTGGAGTGGCCATGCGCGGTATCGATTCCGAGAAGATCCACCTTCGTGCGAGCCAGTTCTACCGCGCGCTCGAGAAAATCTCCGGTAGCGCCGATGGCCGCGCCCACGCGCAGGCGGCCTTGTTCGTCTTTGGTGGCCTGCGGGAATTCGAGTTTTTTCTGGATGTCTTTGACGGTGATGAGGCCCTTAAGGTGGAAGTCCTTATCGACGACCGGCAATTTCTCGATGCGGTGGCGTTGCAGCAGGCGCTCCGCTTCCTCGAGTGTCGTTCCCACCGGCACGGTCACGAGGTTTTCTTTGGTCATTACGGCGCCCACGGTCTGCTCGAGATTCTTCTCGAAGCGCAGATCGCGGTTGGTCAGGATACCGACCAGGAGCGCCCCGCGCGTCACCGGCAGCCCGGAGACGCGATATTTGTTCATCTGCTCAAGGGCGTGGCGCAGAGAATGCTCCGGCGAGATGGTCACCGGATCGACGATCATCCCGCTCTCCGAACGCTTCACCCGGTCCACTTCTTCCGCTTGGCGCTCGATTCTCATATTGCGGTGGATCAGCCCCAGGCCGCCCTGGCGCGCGATGGCGATGGCTAGACGCGATTCCGTGACGGTGTCCATCGCCGCGGAAATCATGGGAATGTTCAACTCGATCTTGCGCGTCAGGTGCGTGCGCGTGTCGGCTTCCGCAGGCAGGACGGCGGATTTGCCGGGCAACAACAGCACGTCGTCGAATGTTAGACCTTCGGGAATCGAGCCTTCCATCCTGATCTCCTGCGTGAAAGTGGCCAAACTTCGCAGCCCAGAGGCAGGCACTGCGCTCACAGAAAAAATCTACATGGAGTGTCGGGCGGTCATGAAGGAATTTCCATTCTAGGCGGCGCTGCCGGGTTGGTCAAGCGAACCACTCCAGCGATCGCGAGAATGAGGCAACATAGTAGAACGGTAAAAACGTTGCACCAAGCATTGCTGGCGTTAGCGGTGTCCGTTCGCCCGGCGGTTTTCGTGGCGTATGATGAGACATTCGCATGAAGGCATTCGTACCCCATCCTCTGTTGCGGAACGCGCATTTGATGACCCTGGCGGCAGCGCTGCTGCCCAGGAACACCCCGCGGCTGCCGCGCGCCGAGCCTCGCCTATTTGAAGTGGAAGCGGGCACGAAACTCCTTGCGAAGTGCCATTGGCAACCGCAGCGGCGGGAATCTCCCGCCCTGGTGCTGGTACACGGGCTCGAGGGGTCAAGCGAGTCGGGGTACATGCGCGGCGCAGCGGAGAAGGCCTTTTGCCGCGGGTTCAGCGTCCTGCGGCTGAACCAGCGCAATTGCGGCGGCACCGAAGCGCTGACGCCGACCCTCTACAATTCCGGCCTTAGCGAGGATTTTGCCGCCGTGCTTCGCGAACTCATCGAGCGGGACGGATTGGCCAGGATATTTTTTGCCGGCTACTCCATGGGTGGCAATCTCGTATTGAAAATGGCCGGAGATTTGGGCGCGGCAGCGCCGCCGCAGCTTCTTGGCGTATCCGGAATATGCCCGACCCTCGATTTGGCCATGTGCGTCGATGCGCTCGATCAACCGGGAAACGCCTTATACCAGTGGAATTTCGTCAGGCATCTAAAGGCGCGCATGAAACGCAAGCTGCGTCTATTTCCCGGCCGCTTTCGGGTTGACCGGCTGGAGGGCGTGCGAAGCGTTCGCGAATTCGACGACGTCATTACGGCGCCGCACTGCGGTTACCGGGATGCCGCCGATTATTACGAGCGCGCCAGCGCCGCTCGGGTAATGGACAGGATTGCTGTTCCTACGCTGATTTTGACGGCGCAGGACGATCCTTTCGTGCCTATCGCGAGCTTTCAAAGCCCGGGAATTACCGAAAAATCAAAATATCCAATTTTACGCGCCGGAATATGGCGGCCATTGCAGCTTTATTTCACGCGAAGGGGGCGAAGAACGCTATTGGGCGGAAGCGCGGCTGGCCGCGTTTTGCGCGGGAGAAATAAGCGCAGGGGCTAATTCAAATCACTCCGCTGCTCCAGAACGTCCCGTGAATTCAGCGTTGTAACGTTGTAAGTTCACTCCATGCGATCTGCGAAGATCGACTGGCCCTGGACGTGAACTTCGATAGCCAGCGGCGGCCGGCTGCCGGCGCCCTGCGCCACTTCGCCATGAACCCAAGCGCCCGCCGGAGTAGTGCCCAATTGCAGGGGATCGTAAATGGTGCCGTCGCAGGAAGAGACGACCATGGGATGGCCCGCCCGATAGTGGTAATGGGTAGCAAGCTCTCGAAGGTCGGTAACATAGATGAGATGGCAAGTTTCGTAGGGCGCTTCCAAAGAAAACGCCCAATAGGCGTTTCCCCGGCTTGGCGAACCTGGCAGCCGGACAATCATCGCGGGGACGGGAGCGTGCGTTAGTGGATTGAAGAAGTCAAATTCTTTCGCAGACCAGGGTTGAGCGAGATCCGCAACCGACGCGGCAGCCGTGTCTTTCCGCGGAGGAGTGGGCGGCGCCACCCATTGGGGGACGTCCGTATTGCTCTGTGCCGGTGCCAGGCCTCTCGCTGCCAGTGCTGATTCTGCGCGGTAACGCGCCGCATGGATCCCGGACCACACTATGCCGCCGACGACTACAACGATTAGCACGGCCAGCACTTTCAGCACGTCTGGTTTTTCCCAAATGTGACGCCCGCGAATTGGTTCGTTCACGCCCGGAATGTGTGGCATCTCCGGCTTCAATTGGAGTAGTTGTATTGGTCGGTTTGTGACGATGATCCCGTCATCTCACGCCACCAAGGAATGCTCATGTGCAGCGCCGGCCAGAGGTGGTCACCAGGTCGCCGGCCCCTGGTGTGCATATTCCTGAACATTTGCCAAACACAGAAGCAGATCGAGCAGGCGCGAGCGTTCCTCCGGTGTGTGGGCGGGCCCACCTTCGGCCAGGAGCTGAACCGTGAAATCGCCCTGCTTTTGGAGCCAATCCATGGTGCGTGAGTCAAGCGTCTTTCCTCTGCGCCGGTGTTCCAGCGCGCTCGCGACGCGAGCAAACGCTTGATCCAGGTAATGATCGAGGCAAATGCCCTGCTGAGCGAGAGTTGCAGGGACGCGGTCCGAGCAAGCGCCTATTTGGCACGCACGTGTCTGAGTCAAAATCGCCATTGATGATATCAGGTAGCAAGCGGGCTTCCAGTGCTGACAACTGCCAACCAGTTTAGATTGTGTTACTTGGCGCTGGCCCACGACTGAATTTGCTGAGCGGTGAGGATTGCGGATAGAAAATACCCAGGATGGGAACTGCGATTTCACCGAGTCTAAGACCCCTTTCCACAGCATTTCTTGTACTTTTTCCCGCTGCCACAGGGGCATAGGTCGTTTCGTCCGACTTTCGCTCCTGCGCGCACCGGCTTGGGAGCTTCGGCTTGGGCCGGGCCAGCCTGATATTGCAACTGCTGCTGAACGCGTCTTTGGCGCCGCTCGATTTCCCGAGCTTCTTCCTCAGGTTTGGCCGGCTGGATGAGGAAAAGATAGCGAACCGTTTCCACATCGATGCGGCCCATCATTTCTTCAAACAGAATGAAAGCCTCTTTTTTGAACTCGACCAGGGGATCTTTCTGGCCGTAGCCGCGCAGTCCTATTCCCTCTTTCAGATGGTCGAGCGTCAGCAAGTGGTCTTTCCACTGGGTATCGACGATATCGAGAATGATGCGGCGCTCGAGCCAGCGCATCATGGGCGGGCCAAACATGGCCTCCTTTTCGTCGTAACGCTCGGTGACTTTTTGGACGAGCAGATCCGCCAACTCATCGTGGGAAAACTTCACCGGGTCGACACCGGCCACTTTCAGGTCGATTCCAAATTGATTGAGAACCTCGCCCGTAAGCTGAGCGATATTCCACTTGTCGGGGTGTTCCTCGCGCGGGCAGAACGTGTCGACCAGACCGCGCGCCAAATCTTCCGCAATGCCCAGAGCGTAAACTTTCTGGTCCTTGCCTTCGAGAGCCGAGCGCCGAATCGAATAAATCGTTTCGCGCTGCTTGTTCATTACGTCGTCGTACTCGAGCAGGTGCTTGCGAGCCTCGAAGTTTTGCGCTTCAACGGCCTGCTGCGCGCTCTCGATGCGGCGGGAAATCAATTTGGACTCGATGGGAACGCCTTCGGTCATGCCCAGGCGATACATCAGGGCCTTGACGCGCTCGCCGCCAAAGACGCGGAGCAAGTCGTCTTCGAGCGAAAGAAAGAAACGCGAGGAGCCGGGATCACCCTGGCGGCCGGCCCGGCCGCGAAGCTGATTATCAATGCGGCGCGCTTCGTGGCGTTCCGTGCCGAGGATGTGGAGCCCGCCGAGGGCGATGACTTCATCGCGCTCAGCTCGGCACTGCTCGACGAACTGATCGTAAATCGGCTTCCATTGTTCTTGCGGAACCTGAAAGATTTTCCCTTCGATCTGGAACAGAACCATGTTCGGCGAGGCGCCGGTACCGTTCCCTTCGGCGCCGACGATCGGAGAGGCCGCCGCAAAGGGGAGAGCCAGCTTGTTTTTAAGGCAGTAATCGCGGGTCATGGCCTCGGGATTACCGCCAAGAAGAATGTCGGTGCCGCGGCCCGCCATGTTCGTGGATACGGTTACGGCGTTCTTGCGGCCCGCTTGCGCGATTACGTGAGCTTCGCGCTCGTGCTGCTTGGCATTGAGGACCTGGTGCGGGATGCCGGCTTTCTTGAGCATCGTTGATAGCAACTCGGAATTTTCAATGGAGATGGTGCCCATCAGAACCGGCTGGCCGGTCTCATGCAGTTGGCGAATGCCGTTGGCTTGCGAACCGTCTTCCAGGATCATTCCGTTGACGACCGCCTCATATTTCTCGGCGGTGGTGCGGTAGACGACGTCGGGAAATTCATGGCGGCGAAGCTCGCGATTTGTGGGGATGGCGACGACATCCAGTTTGTAGATTTTGTGGAACTCCGCGGCCTCGGTCTCGGCGGTTCCCGTCATGCCCGAAAGCTTTTTGTACATGCGGAAATAATTCTGGAAGGTGATGGTGGCTAGCGTCTGGTTTTCGCGCTCGATCTTTACGGCTTCCTTGGCCTCGACAGCCTGGTGCAGGCCATCCGACCAGCGGCGTCCCGGCATTTCGCGGCCGGTAAATTCATCGACGATCACCACTTCATTGTTTTTGACGACGTAGTCGACATCGCGCTTGTAAAGCGTATGGGCGCGAAGGCCCTGGTAAACGTGGTGAATCGATTCCATGTGCGCCGGGTCGTACAGGTTGCCCAGGCCCAAGAGGCGTTCGACTTTGCTGACGCCATCTTCGGTGAGGGTGGCGGTGCGATGTTTCTCGTCCAGGGTATAGTCGATTTCCTGGATGAGCTTGGGAATGATTTTGTCGATACGATAATATTTATCGGTCGATTCCTCGGCGGGCCCGGAGATGATCAGGGGAGTGCGCGCCTCGTCGATCAGGATGGAGTCAACTTCATCGACGATGGCGAACTGATGGCCGCGCTGGGTGCATTCGGCCAAATCGTACTTCATATTGTCGCGCAGGTAGTCGAACCCGAACTCATTGTTGGTGCCGTAAGTGACGTCCGCGGAATAGGCCATGCGGCGCTGCGCGTCGTCCAGGTCGTGCACGATTACACCGACCGACAATCCGAGAGCGCGATACAGCGGACCCATCCATTCGGCGTCGCGGCGGGCGAGATAATCGTTCACCGTCACGATGTGCACGCCGCGGCCGGCCAGCGCGTTCAAGTAGGCGGGCAGCGTGGCGACGAGCGTTTTGCCCTCGCCGGTCTTCATTTCGGCGATTTTGCCTTCGTGCAGGACGATGCCGCCGATCAACTGCACGTCGAAATGGCGCATCGCGATCGTGCGCCGTCCTGCCTCCCGCACCAGGGCGAAGGCCGGAACCAGTGCAGGCTCGAGCGCGTCGGAAAGCCGCTGCTTGAAGTCGGGTTCGACCGGATCGGCGTCACCCAAACGCTCTTTCACTTCGAGTCTTAACTGCTGCCCTTTGGCGGTAATTTCCGCCTCGGACAGGCGCTCGTAATCAGAGGATAGCTCGTTGATGGCAGCTATCTTAGGTGCCAAGCGCTTGATGTCCCGTTCGTGTTTGGTGCCGATAAACCGGGCGACGACCCGGTCAACGACTTGTTCGATTCTCATGCTGGCCTTATTGGATGCGCCCTGCCCGGTTCCCGCCGCAAGCACTTGCAGGCGGGATTGGCGGCAGATTCGTGGTGATGGTGGTAGAACTGAGTTTCGCAGCCCGCGAGAGGCCTGTGATGCCGCAGCGTACTCGCTCCACGAGTTGCAGGAATTGGGTAGTTAGAAAAAGGTACACACCCCCCACCCCCGTGTTTTTTCGTAAGGATATCAATCCATGGGACTTGCTGCGCGGTTTTTGACAAGGATATCATTCTAAAAGACTTCTGTGTGCGTGTCGGCGCTTTTTAAGACCAATGCAAGCATTTTTTCCTGTCGCTCCTCGAGCTGGTGGCGGCCGCGCTGGAGTAAAAAGTCCAGCGCGGTCGGGTTTCCGCTTCGTTTCGGACGCACTTCTATTTTACAGGATGGTGCAAGGGCATTTTCGATAAATGCGGTTTTGGGACTGTAAATCTGGTCACGGGATGGGGTGCAAAGGCGCTTCGGGCGAGCTTCGGGCGGGGCCGCGGTTGAGTAGTGGGCAGTTTGGTATTCCGGTCACTTTTCAGTGAGCTGACCGATCAGGAGTCCTTCGAGATATTTAGCGATGTCGGAAACGTCGAGCTTGCCTTCGTCCCAAGCCCTATCGGCAGCTTGCAGGGCGGTATAGCAGGGTTGGCGATTTTCTCGAATGCGTTCGGGAACTATTTTCTTACCTGGGAGTAATTTCCTCTGTTTCAGGCAGATCAAGTAGTAGCAGGCCGCCCTGGCCGTCCTTCCATTTCCCTCAACAAACGGGTGAATCCAATTCAGCCTCCAAAGGGCATAGCCAGCAAACCATGTAGGATGATCGATAATCGTCCAGTTTTCATGGATGATGGAAAAGAATCTATCCATCAAGTCAGGAACTTTCTCGAAGTGGGGAGGAACATGGCTTC
This sequence comes from uncultured Acidobacteriota bacterium, assembly GCA_963719845.1. GTDB lineage: Bacteria > Acidobacteriota > Terriglobia > Acidiferrales > UBA7541 > Palsa-189. The sequence continues at coordinate 15,906 of CAVRDM010000027.1, forward strand.
CGACATAAATTGGCTCCTCGCGGAATCGCCCGCCAAACTGAGCAATATTGGCTACCGCAGCATAGTTCAAGGCCCACAACGTGTACTTGTCGAAGGCTTCGATGCCCTTCTCTAGGCCGATTTCAACGCAGTTTGATAGCAGGTCGTATTGCCGCAAGAGATTCTGTTCTTGGATTCTTGTAAATAGCGCTGGATTGTCTTTTTCGCGGACAGACATAGTGGAAGGGCGTCGCACTCAACGAAGCGCACTACGGCAAGAATCGTCTGTGCTCTGGTGCTCGCGATACGCGGTCCTTAGTGATGTTGCGAGGCGGGGGCGTGCCGAATGCAAAACTGATCCTCTGCTCCGCAACTCCTACTCCGTTACTGGAGTTTGGTTCGATGCTCCAGCCATTCAGCTGTTCGGGACAGCCTTGATCTCGCCAAAAAATTGTTTCCGATCTGCCATAATGGCACATTTTTAGCCGTTGTTACTCCCAGAATAATAAATCTGGTCACGAGTCACAGTTTTGTTGTGGGCTGTGGATCAAAGAGGTCATTGGTCTTAACCGATACCGTAAACTGTCAACACAAGTACGGCGATTTCTTCGTTTTCCGACGCGGCGCGAGAAGAAATGCGCGTCCATAAGAAGACGAAGCGTCCCTATAGGGCAGACCTTGCGATAATGCAGCGCCTACCAAATGGCAAACAACTCGGATTAATCGAAACTGACACACTACCCGAGGTTGGGCAAACTTGCCGCGACGCGGCCGGCGAATGATGGCTGTGTGCAACTGAACGTTAGAACTATCATGGCTGTGTGCCTTGAAGAGTCAATCCATAAAGGATCGAGCGTGAACTTCTACCCGAACACATTCGTGCGGCGAGCGGGTACGGAACCGGTTTTGATGTGCGAGGGTTTTGAGGAGAGTCCAATGACTGGAAAAGGAAACTGATGCCTCCGACACCCCCTTCTATGCCTACCGGCCTATGGGCCAAGCGGAAAAAATGCCCATTGCCGGGGTGAAGAATCTGGTTGCTGTCGCGAGCGGGAAGGGCGGCGTGGGGAAGACGACTGTGGCCGTCAATCTGGCGATTTCGCTTGCACGCATGGGCGCGGCTGTCGGTTTGCTGGATGCCGATGTTTATGGGCCTAATGTGCCGCTGATGCTGGGCACTGAGGAGGAGCCCAAGGCGATCAGCGAGCGGCAGATTTTGCCGGTTTCGGCGTACGGCGTACGGCTGATTTCTATGGGGCTGCTGTCTCCCGGCGACAAGCCGATGATCTGGCGCGGGCCGATGCTGCACAGCGTGATGCAGCAGTTCCTGCGGAGCGTGCAGTGGGGGGAACTCGACTATTTGATTGTGGATTTACCTCCGGGTACCGGCGATGTGCAACTGAGCTTGATCCAGACGGTGCCGCTGACGGGGGCGGTGCTGGTGACCACGCCATCGGTGGTGGCGCTGGCCGATGTGCGCAAAGCTATTGAAATGTTTCGCCAGGTAAATGTCGAGGTGCTCGGAATCGTTGAAAACATGAGTTATTTTGTGTGCCCTCATTGCGAGACGCGCGTAGATGTTTTTGGTCATGGAGAGGGGCGGCGTCTGGCGGAAACTTACGGCGTACCGCTGCTCGGTGAAATCGAAATGGACGCGCAAATCCGCATTGGCGGCGACTCGGGAAAGCCGGTGGCGGCGCTGGGCGAGGATGCTCCCGGGGCGAAAAGCATTTACGCCATGGCCCGCGCGGTGGCCGAACGCGTCGAAGAAGTGCGAGCGACTCCGACGGGGCCGAGCGTCGAGATTTCCTAGAAAAGACGAAGCGTTTTATTTGCGCGGGCCCAAGCAGAGCCCGCACGTCGCGTTGCTCTCGGTTGATTTCTCCTGTCGATTTCTATCGTCGGCATTTTGGGCGTTGGGCGTGTGCTAGCGTCGCTTGCTGGCCTTATAATTCGCTGGAATATTGAGGTGCAGATTGGTTCGTAGTTACCGGGGCCGCTGGCCGCAGATCGCCGCATCCGCGTACATTGATGCAACTGCGGTGGTGATCGGCGACGTGACCATTGGGGAGCATTCCAGCATCTGGCCGGGGGCCGTGATTCGCGGGGATGTGCACTGGATTCGCATCGGATCGCGCTCGAACATTCAAGATGGCTCGGTGTTGCACGTGATGACCGACCTTTACCCGTTGTCAATCGGGGACGCGGTAACCGTCGGGCACGGAGCGATACTGCACGGGTGCACCATCGAATCGCGCGTGCTGATCGGGATGGGCGCGGTGCTGCTGAATAACGTGCGCGTGGGCACCGGGTCGATCATCGCCGCGGGAACGCTGGTCACCGAGGATACTGTAGTGCCGCCGGGCAGCCTGTTCATGGGCTACCCGGGAAAATTTCACCGCGCGCTTACGCCGCAGGACCTCGAAGAGATCGACGGATACTCCGCGCGCTACGTCGAGCACGCGGAAACGTATCGCAGCGAAGTTGCTGCCGCCCAAGGCGCTGCCGAGCCGCCCGCGAAATCGTGACGACCCAGACCAAAAAAATCCAGGCCATTAAAGGCGTGCGGGATATTTTGCCGCCGGAGTCGGCGCTGTGGAATCGCGTCGAACAAAGTGCGCGCGAAGTATTTCGGACTTACGGGTATGGGGAAATACGCCTGCCGATTTTCGAGCCGACCGAGCTGTTTGCGCGCTCGATCGGCGCCGAAACCGATGTTGTTTCGAAGGAGATGTATTCATTCGAGGATCGCGACGAATCATCCGTGAGCCTACGCCCGGAGGCCACCGCCTCGGTGGTGCGCGCGTACATCGAGCACGGGATGCAGACGCGGCCCGGCAACACTAAACTTTACTATGTGGGGCCGATGTTTCGCCGCGAGCGGCCGCAGAAGGGACGTTACCGCCAGTTCTACCAGATAGGCGCGGAGCTTCTGGGGCCCTCAGACCACCCGGCGCTCGACGCTGAGGTGATCGAGATGCTTATGACGTTTTTCGAGCGGGTGAAGCTCGAGGGCGCGAACCTCTACGTGAATTCGATTGGCGACAAGAATTGCCGGCCGGCCTATATCGAGCGATTGCGTGCCGAGCTTGAGAAAGTGCGAGACAAACTTGGGCCCGACAGCCAGCGGCGGATTGCCACGAATCCGTTGCGCGTTCTCGATTCAAAGCTTCCGGAAGAGCAAGCCGTGATTGAAACGCTGCCGCGAATCGCCGAACATCTGTGCCCGGAGTGCCGCGATCACTACGCGCGGCTCAAGCAGGAGCTTGCGCTACGCAACATCGTTTACCAGGAAAATTGGCGTCTGGTGCGCGGGCTCGATTATTACATGCGCACCACGTTTGAAATAACCGCGCCGGGCCTCGGCTCGCAAAATGCGGTGTGCGGTGGCGGACGATATGACGGGTTGGTTGAACTGCTGGGCGGACCGCCGACACGCGGCATCGGCTTCGCCATCGGCACCGACCGTTTGATGCTTTCGCTCGAAACGGCGAGCGAGCAGTCTACAGAAAGAGCTTCGGCTCCCGGGATCGAAGTGTTTCTTGCCTGGTTTGGAGCGGAGGCCTATCCGGCGGCTGTGGCACTGGCCAAAAAGATGCGCGAGCGAGGGATCTCGGTGGAATTGCCCGCCGTGGAAATGAAATTCGGGAAAGCCCTCAGCCTGGCGGATCGCCTGGGCGCACGCTACGGAGTGATAATCGGGGAACAAGAGTTGGCGGCGAACCAGTTTACGGTGAAGCGCCTGGCCGACGCGGATCAGAAAAAATTGTCGGAGGCGGATTTGCTTGCATATCTGGCGGAAGCGACAATCGCAACGAAGGCGGGGTCATGACGACGCTTGATTTGCTCGGGGACTGGAAGCGCACGCATTATTGCGGCGAGCTGCGCGCGTCCGACGCGGATCAGGAAATCGTGCTCATGGGGTGGGTACACCGCCGGCGCGACCTTGGCAACCTCATTTTTCTGGATGTGCGCGATCGCGCGGGCCTCGCGCAAGTCGTCTTCAATAAGGAATTCGCGCCGGCGGCTCATGCTCGCGCCGAGGAGCTGCGGTCGGAATTCGTGGTTGCGATTCGGGGCCGGGTCGCGCGCCGGCAAAAGCCCAACACCGAACTCGCGAGCGGCGAGGTGGAGGTGTTCGCGACGGAATTGCGCATTCTGAACACGGCCAAGACTCCGCCCTTTGTCGTTGAGGACGAAGTGACCGCGAGTGAAGAGACCCGCCTGCGGTATCGATATCTCGATTTGCGCCGGCCGCGCCCGAGAGCGAACCTGGCGCTGCGCCACCGCGTTATTTTCGAAATTCGCAAGACGCTCGATGCGCTGGGCTTTTATGAAATCGAGACGCCGATGCTCACGCGTTCGACGCCCGAGGGAGCGCGCGATTACCTGGTTCCCAGCCGAATCCATCACGGCCAGTTTTACGCGCTGCCGCAGTCGCCGCAGATATTCAAGCAGATTTTGATGATCTCCGGGATGGACCGCTACTTTCAAATCGTGCGGTGCTTTCGCGACGAGGATCTGCGCGCCGACCGGCAGCCCGAATTCACGCAGCTCGATCTGGAAATGTCGTTCCCGCGGCAACAGGACATTTTCGATGTGATCCAGCAGGTGATGGTGCGGGCTTGCGCGGTGGCCGGCATCGAAGTGCAAGCGCCATTCCGGCATATGGAATATCGCGAGGCGATTCGGCGCTTTGGAATCGACAAGCCGGACATGCGGTTTGGCATGGAGTTGTGCGACGTGACGCCGCACTTCGCGCCAGGCCGTGAAAAAATGCGGATAGAGGGAAACGTGCAGGCGCTGGTCGCTCCGGGCGCAGCTTCGTATTCGCGCAAACAACTGGACGAACTTGGCGAGCAGGCCAAGGGCCTGGGAGCGCGCGGACTGTACACAATTAAAGTTTCCACGGAAGGAACGAGTTCGCAGCTGGAAAAAACGCTGGGCAAGGAGGCGGTGGACGCGATTGTGGCCGCAACCTCCGCCAAGGCCGGCGACCTTATCGTTGCGGTTTCGGCATCCGAGCAGATTCCGGGCACCGATACGGCGGCACTCATCGCGGGCCACTTGCGCCTGGCGCTGGCCGAGCGGCTAAATCTCGTTCCCAAAGACCGCTGGGAATTCTTGTGGCTGACCGGGTTTCCGTTGTTTGAGTGGGGGCCGAGCGAAAAACGTTGGGTGCCTGCGCAGCATCCCTTCACCGGCATAGTGGAATCCGATGTCGATAAGATCGAATCCGCACCGTGGGAAGTGCGTTCAAAGGGCTACGATCTGGTTTTGAACGGCGTTGAGCTAGGCTCGGGCAGCATTCGGATACACAGCCAGGAGCTGCAAGCGCGGATTTTTCGCGGCTTGGGAATGAGCGAGGAGCAGGCGCGCCAGCGGTTTGGATTTTTCCTGGATGCGCTGACGTATGGCACGCCGCCACACGGCGGCATCGCCCTGGGCCTCGACCGCGTGGTCGCGTTGCTTGCGGGAGAAAAATCAATTCGCGAGGTCATCGCGTTTCCAAAAACCACCGCGGCGCAGGATTTGATGGCCGATGCGCCGTCGGTGGTCGATAACGATCAGCTCGAAGCGCTGGGAATCGCACTCGCGGAAGTGAAGCGCAACGATGTTTAGTACACGGCTTAGCACAAGGCTTAGCACAGGGCTTAGGATACGGCTTAGCGTACGCATGTCCGAAATGACTTGAAGGCGCGGCAGCGATTCGATGCCACAAATACGAATACTCGCGGAAGCTGTGGCCAACCGGATTGCAGCCGGGCGAAGTGGTGGAGAGGCCTGCTTCCGCGGTGAAAGAGCTGCTCGAAAATTCGCTCGATGCCGGGGCCACCAGCGTGCGCATTGAAGTCGAGGCCGGCGGCAAGCGCATGATCCGCGTTATCGATAATGGCTCGGCATGATGCACGACGACGCCATGCTGGCATTTGAACGCCACGCCACCTCGAAGTTGCGGACCTCCGACGATCTGCTGGCGATTGCCACGCTGGGATTCCGTGGGGAAGCCCTGCCTTCGATTGCCTCGGTTTCGCGGCTGTTGCTGGAGACCTGCGCGGCTGGGGACCAGCAGGGCACGCGCATCGAGTTTGCCGGCGGCAAACTGCTGAGCGTGAAATCGGCGGGGTTGCCGGTGGGCACCTCGGTGAGCGTGGCGGACCTGTTTTATTGCGTGCCCGCGCGCAGGAAATTTTTGAAATCGGACACTACGGAGCTGGGACACATCGCCTCGCTCGTTACGCACTATGCGCTGGCGCATCCGGACAAACAATTCACGCTCAAGACTCCGACGCAGGAAATCGTGAACGTGCCGCCCGTGGGCACCATGGCCGAGCGCGTATATCAATTATTGGGACGGCAGGCGCTAGCGGAGATGGTCGAGGTTCCGGCGGTTTCCGCGCCGATTCGTGCGGCGATTACCGAACCGGAACTGGACGCGGCGGGCCGGGCGTCAGAGATTTCGGTGCGTGGATTCATCTCGCGGCCCGAGGTGCAGCGTTCCAATCGCAACGGAATTTTTGTGTTCGTGAACCGGCGCTTGGTGCGCGACCGGCTGCTGCTGCATGCCATTCACGAATCGTACCGTAACATCCAGCCGCCGGACGTCTTTCCCGTGGTGCTGCTATTCGTCGATCTGCCCAGCGAGGAGGTGGATGTCAACGTCCATCCGGCGAAGATTGAGGTGCGCTTTCGCCACTCGCAGTTCGTGCACGATTTTGCGCGCGACGTCCTGCGTCAAGCGCTGGGGCGGGCGCGGCCGATTCCCAGCTTCTCCGCAGCAAGCGGCCCGTCCGGCGCGAATGCCCACGGCGTCTCAGCATATGCCGGGGCGAGAGGGGCAACCGGGCCGGGTGGCGCCGCGGATTTTGCGAATGAGACATTGACTCACCCCATGGCGGCGCCGCACGCGGTAATACCCGCGCTACAAGCCGATGAAGATTCCGCCGTGGAAGCCGCGTTTGGTTTGACTCCCATGCCGCTACCACCGGTGGCGCAGCGCTTTCGTTTCGACACAGCCGGAGAAATTCTTACCTACCAAGATCAGGGCGCGAGGTCTGCTGGGATGGATGCTGCAGCGACGGCGGAGGACGCTGCTCCGGACGGATGCTCCCAGCGATTTCGCCAGGCCCCGCAAGCCGGGGAAGCTCCCGCCAGCGCGGCGAGCCTCATGGAACTCAAGCCGCTGGGCCAGGTTAACGCGAGTTTTATTGTCGCGGTCAATTCCGAGGGGCTGTGGATCATCGATCAGCATGTGGCGCACGAACGGGTGTTGTTCGAGCAGCATTTGCGCGCGCGGCGCGAAGGCGCTCTTTCGGGCCAGCGTTTGTTGATGCCGATCATGGCGGAGCTTGCGCCGCGGCAGCGCGTCATTCTGGATCAGATTGCGGAGGAATTGTCCGCCAACGGGTTTGACGTGACGCCGATGGGCGGGCAAAGTGTGGCCATTCAGGCCACGCCTTCGGGCATCTCGAGCGGCGATGCCGAACGCCTGCTGGCCGAACTGCTCGACGGAATCGAGCGAGAGCATTCCGCCATCTCCATGGATTCGCTGCAGTCACAGATCGCCGCGACGACTGCGTGCCACGCCGCGATCAAGGTCAACATGCCGCTCGACCACACCAAGATGGAATGGCTGCTTGCGGAGCTGGCCAAGACCGACGCGCCGATGAGTTGTCCGCACGGCCGTCCGATCGTGCTGCGTTATTCGCTCCGTGAAATCGAACGGGCGTTCAAGCGCATTTGAATCCCCAACTTGCATGAGCCAACTAATCATCGCCATTGACGGCCCGGTGGGCTCGGGAAAAAGCACGGTGGCGCGGCGCGCGGCCGATCTGCTGGGCTACACGTACCTCGATAGCGGAGCGATGTACCGCGCCGTGGGCTGGAAAGCGCTGCGCGACGGCGTGCCCCTCGATCGTCCGGGAGAATTGGAAAGCCTGGCGCGCGACACGCGCATCGACCTGGTTCCCACCAACGGCGAGCTGCGGGTAATTGTGGATGGCGAAGATGTCACCACGCGCCTGCGCTCTCTCGCGGTTTCGCAAGCGGCTTCGCGCGTGGCCGTGGTGCCCGGCGTTCGCCACGTTCTGGTGGAGGAGCAGCGTCGCGCGGGCAGGTCCGGCGGCGTGGTCATGGAGGGCCGCGACATCGGTACCGTGGTTTTCCCTCACGCCCAGCTCAAAGTTTTTCTCGATGCTTCGGTGGAAGTCAGAGCCGAGCGCCGGCGCCTGGAGCATTTGCGAAAGGGCGAGGTGCTGGAATTCGCGCGCGTGCTCGAGGAAGTGCACGATCGCGATCGGCGTGACCGCGAGCGACGAACCTCTCCTCTGGTGCGTGCTCACGACGCGGTGCTGGTGGACAATACGGCGATGGGCTTGGAAGAAACTGCGCGGCTGATCGAACTTCTGGCTCGGAACCGCGGCGCGGGCGCAGCTTAGGATTCAGCAGGAATCAGCAGCGGGTTGAAGGTGATTCTCTCACGATGAGAAGGGCGAAAAGGTTTTGAGACAGGGGCAAGGACGACTCAGGCGAAAGAATGAGGGATTCTTCATTTAATTCAGCGGGCTCCAAGTAGAGCCCGCACCCGTCGCTCAGAATGACAGCTTACGACCACGGCAGGCAACCACAATACAGTTCGTAAATCGTTTTGGAAAAATGCGCGAGGCTGGGCTAGCAGGAATCAGCAGCGGGCTCGATCAAGAACCGGAACCGCCCGGATTGGACATCGAACCCAGGAACTCCGCATTCGACTTGGTCTTTGAAAGCCGCCCGAGGAGCAATTCCATGGCCTCGACCGGCGAGAGCGGGTTGAGCACTTTTCGCAGCACCCACACACGGTTCAATTCATCCGGCGGAAGCAACAACTCCTCTTTTCGCGTGCCGGAACGGTTGATATCAATGGCGGGGAAGATGCGCTTGTCCACCAGACGCCGATCGAGGTTGATTTCCATGTTGCCGGTGCCCTTGAACTCCTCGAAAATCACGTCGTCCATGCGGCTGCCGGTATCGATCAGCGCGGTAGCCATGATGGTGAGCGATCCGCCCTCTTCGATATTGCGCGCCGCGGCGAAAAAGCGGCGCGGACGCTGCAAGGCATTGGCGTCGATACCGCCCGAAAGCACTTTGCCGGAAGGCGGCGTTACCGCGTTGTAGGCGCGCGCCAGGCGCGTGACCGAGTCGAGCAGGATTACGACGTCCCGCTTGTGCTCGACAAGGCGCTTGGCCTTTTCAAGCACCATTTCCGCCACTTGAATGTGGCGCTGCGGCGGCTCATCGAACGTCGAACTGATCACTTCACCTTTCACCGTGCGCTGCATGTCGGTGACTTCCTCGGGCCGCTCATCGATCAGCAATACGATCAGCGAAACCTCGGGATGATTGGTGGTGATGGAGTTGGCCACCGATTGCAGCATCATGGTTTTGCCGGTGCGTGGCGGAGCCACGATCAGCCCGCGCTGCCCTTTGCCGATGGGGCACAGCAGGTCCAGAACGCGCCCGGTAAGAACGTCCTTGCCCACCTCCATCTTCAGGCGCCCCTGGGGATACAGCGGCGTGAGGTTATCGAAGAAAATTTTATTGCGCGCGACTTCGGGGTCCTCGAAGTTGACGGCTTCGACCTTGATCAGGGCAAAGTAGCGCTCCCCGTCTTTGGGTGGCCGAACTTGTCCGGACACGGTATCGCCGGTGCGCAGGTCAAACTTGCGTATCTGCGAAGGCGACACGTAGATGTCGTCGGGGCCCGGGAGATAGTTGTACTCGGGCGCGCGCAGGAAGCCGAACCCGTCGGGCAGGCATTCGAGCACGCCTTCGCTGAAGATCAGGCCGTTTTTCTCGGTCTGTGCGCGCAGGATCTGGAAAATCAGTTCCTGCTTGCGCATGCCGCTCGAGCCCGGAATCGCGAGGTCCTTGGCGATTTTGGCGAGGTCAGTAATGTTCTTCTCTTTCAGTTCCGCGAGACTAATACTCATCGTGATCGATCCTTAGAAGTAGCCGGGGTGGTTCGGCTTCAGGGCATGTGATTTTTTGCGGCGTGCGGCGCTAAGGCAAGAGGCGCCGCTATGCGGCGAAACCAGACTGAGTTACAGATCAATGTTTCTTCCTGGGTTCTTCCTGGGTTCGGTTCTTAAAGGATACGGGGGAACGCCCAAAGGTCTCCGTCAGTTCGTCAACTCCTGGTCTTTCTCGGTCTCGAATTCGGTTACCACTTCCGCGGCCACTTCCGGCAACGCCGACGTCTGCAGCGGCCGTTCCAGAGCCAGTGCCAGGACCTCGTCCATGGTCTCCACGAATTGGATGACCAGGTCCGACTGGATTTCCGGGGGAACGTCGGCCAAATCCTTTTCATTGTCCTTGGGCAGCAGCACGGTGCGAATGCCGACACGATGCGCAGCCAGAACTTTTTCTTTGACGCCACCAATCGGCAGCACTTTGCCGCGCAGGGTAATTTCGCCGGTCATGGCCAGATCGCAGCGAATGGGTATCCGCGTCAACGCGCTGACGATGGCCGTACAAATGGTGATGCCTGCGGACGGCCCGTCTTTCGGGATGGCCCCTTCCGGCACGTGCACGTGAATATCCAGGTGGCGATAGAAATCATGAGTTAAGCCCAGACTGGCAGTGCGCGAGCGGACGTAACTCATCGCCGCTTGCGCGGATTCCTGCATGACGTCGCCCAGCTTCCCGGTCAAGGTAAGCCGGCCCTTGCCATGCATCAAGCCAGCTTCCGCGCTCAGCACCTGGCCGCCCACTTCGGTCCAGGCGAGCCCGGTAACCAGTCCAATCTCGTTCTTTTTCCCCGCCCAAAGTTCGCGGTACTTGATGACCCCCAAAAACTCGTTCACGTTTTGCGGGGTAACTTCGATCTTGACCTTCTCCTTGCCTTCTTTCACTACCCGGCGGGCCACCTTGCGCGAGATGTTGGCTATTTCGCGTTCCAGATTTCGCACTCCCGCTTCCTGGGTGTAGTGGCGAATAACGTAGCCCAGCGCGTCGGCGTTCAGCTGCAGATTTTCATCGGTCAGGCCGTTGGCCTCGCGCTGCTTCTTCAGCAGAAAGCGCCGGGCGATTTCGCGTTTTTCGGTTTCGGTATACCCGGGCAGGCGCAGGACTTCCATGCGGTCCTGCAGCGGCTGAGGAATGGTATGCAGAACGTTGGCGGTGCAGATGAACATCACCCGCGAGAGATCATATTCCACGTCGAGATAATGATCGGTGAAGGCGTAATTCAATTCCGGGTCCAGCACCTCCATTAATGCCGCGGATGGGTCGCCGCGGAAATCCATCGACATCTTGTCCACTTCGTCGAGTACGAACACCGGGTTAACGGTGCCGGCCTTCTTCATCATCTGAATGATCTGGCCGGGCAGCGCGCCAATATAGGTGCGGCGGTGGCCGCGAATCTCGGCTTCATCCCGGACGCCGCCGAGTGAAACGCGCACGAACTTGCGCCCTGTCGCGCGGCCGATGGACATCGCCAGAGAGGTTTTGCCGACGCCCGGCGGTCCCACGAGACAGAGAATCGAACCTTTCGGATTTTTCACCAACTGACGGACCGCGAGGTACTCGAGAATGCGCTCCTTGACCTTGTCCAGGCCGAAGTGGTCTTCCTCGAGAATCTTCTCGGCCACGGAGATGTCGCGAATCTCCTTGGATTTTTTCTTCCACGGCACGGCGAGCAGCCAATCGAGGTAGCTGCGGCTAACCGTCGATTCGGCGGACATCGGCGGCATAAGCTCCAGCCGCTTGAGTTCCTGTATGGCCTTTTCGTGCACGTCCTTGGGCATGCCCGCGGCGTCGATTTTCTTTTTCAGCTCGTCGAGTTCGTTCTTTTCGCCGCGTCCAAGCTCCTTGTGGATGGCCTTGAGTTTCTCATTGAGGTAGTACTCTTTTTGCGCGCGCTCCATCTGCCGTTTCACGCGCGAGTTGATGCTGCGATCGACGTTGAGCTTTTCCAGTTCGCTTTCGAGGATGTCCGCGACGCGGTTCAGCCGGTCGAGAACATCGAAATTTTCGAGCAGCTCCTGCTTTTCCTCGACCGGAATCTGCAAGTTCGCGGCAATCGTGTCGGAGAGCTTCGCGGGATCATCCACCCGGGCCGCGGCGATCATGGTGTCGTAATTCATGCTCTGCGAGAGCTTGACATACTGCTCGAATAGCCCGTTGACGCGCCGGGCGGCCTGGTCAAATTGCGGGGAAGGTTCGGTGCGCACCGGCACCGTACGCAGCACGGCGCGATAAAAGCCTTCTTCACTGGTGACCTGTACCGCTTTGGCGCGCTCGACACCCTCGACCAGGACGCGAATGTTGCCGTCCGGCAGCTTCACGCTCTGAACGATATTGGCAAGGGTGCCCACGGTGAAAATTTCCTCGGGTTTCGGATCGTCGACCGAGGCGTCGTGCTGGGTGGCGAGGAAGATCTTTTTCTCGCCGGCCAGCGCTTCTTCAAGGGCGCGCACCGATGCTTCGCGCCCGACGATAAACGGCTGCATCATTTGCGGAAAAATCACCATATCCCGCACCGGCATCATCGGAACGCGCTTCAATTCATTTTTTTCACGGCTGAACATGTGTTTCCTGGGGTCCCCGGTATCCCGTAGTTAAGTTTATCCCGCTTTTTCGAGCAGGGTCCAATTGATTTCGCGGCTGCGAACCATCTCCGCGGTCACCGCGAATTCGCGCACCTTGCGCTGAGCCGGCAGGTTATACATGAGGTCGAGCATCAGATCTTCGAGGATCATGCGGAGGCCACGAGCGCCCACTTTACGCTGCAGTGCGAGGTCGGCCACCGTTTCGAGAGCCTCCTCGGAAAAGCGCAGCCGCACATTCTCAAACTCAAACAGCCGCTGGTACTGCCGGATCAAGCGCGTTCTTCGGCTCCGTTAGAATGCGCATGAGCGCGCTCTTGTCCAGGTCCCCCAGCACTCCGAGAACGGGGAGCCGCCCGACGAATTCCGGGATCAAGCCATAGCGAATTAAATCGGTGGGCTGAGCCTGCTCGAGAACCTCGAAATTGCGCCGATTGGTGGTGGTGGGCTGCGAGTCGGTATGGAACCCGAGAGACTTCTGTCCTACGCGCCGCTCGACCACTTTCTCGAGTCCCACGAAAGCTCCGCCGCAAATAAACAGGATATTCGTGGTATCCACGGGGGTAAATTCCTGGTGGGGATGCTTTCGGCCGCCCTGCGGAGGCACATTGGCAATGGTGCCCTCGAGGATTTTCAAAAGCGCTTGCTGCACACCCTCGCCGGAAACGTCGCGCGTGATCGAAGGATTCTCATCTTTCTTCGAGATCTTGTCGATCTCGTCGATGTAGATGATGCCCTGCTGCGCTTTGGTGACGTCGCCATCCGCATTCTGCAGCAGCTTTAAGATAATATTTTCGACATCCTCGCCGACGTATCCCGCTTCGGTCAGCGTCGTGGCATCCACGATGGCGAATGGAACATCCAGCATGCGGGAGAGTGTCTGGGCCAGCAAGGTCTTGCCGGTACCGGTAGGCCCAATCAACAGGATATTCGATTTCGTGAGCTCCACATCGCCCGGTTGGCGGTTGAGAAAAATCCGTTTGTAATGGTTATAGACCGCGACGGCCAGCTTCTTCTTGGTCTTATCTTGCCCGATAACGTACGAGTCGAGGAAGGCCTTGATTTCGGGCGGGCGCGGCAGCCGTCGATTGACAGGGCCGGCCTGTTCGCGCTTCTCTTCTTCGAGAATCTGCTCGCAGACGCCCACGCACTCATTGCATATGTAGGCGCGAGGGTAGTCGGAAGGCGAACTGATCAGCTTTTCGACCTGTTCCTGCGTCTTGTGGCAGAAAGAGCAGCGCAGCGGTTCGTCCGTGTTGAGTTTTCTCACCGTATTATTGGCCTCACGCAGCTTGCCTTTGCCGCGCAGCGGCGAAAGAATGGTCTAAGCATATTCTATGGCTCTTTCTTGCTCCACGCCGCCGCCAGTTGAAGGTTGCTGCTAACTGTTAGGAACGCTCTAGCGGTGCTTGTGGATGATTTCATCGATCAAGCCGTATTCCTTGGCCTGAACTGGCGACATAATAAAATCGCGCTCCACGTCCTTTTCAACTTTTTCCAAACTCTGATGGCAATGGTCGGCAAGCAACTGGTTGATGACCGAGCGCATTCTCAGAATTTCCTTGGCGTGGATATCGATATCGGTCGCTTGTCCCGACAGCCCCGACATCCAGGGCTGGTGAATCAGGATCCGTGAATTCGGCAGCGAAAAGCGCTTCTTGGCGGCCCCGGCGGTCAACAGCAGCGCGGCGATCGAAGCGGCCTGGCCCACGCAGGTGGTCACCACGTCAGGCCGTACGTATTGCATTGTATCGTAAATGGCCATGCCCGCGGTGATTGAGCCTCCGGGCGAATTCACGTAGAGCTGAATGTCGCGTTCCGGGTCTTCCGCCTCGAGAAACAGCAGTTGAGCAGTCACCAGATTGGCAACGTGGTCGTCGATCGGCGTGCCGATAAACAGGATGTGATCTTTCAGCAGCCGCGAATAGATATCATACGCGCGTTCGCCACGGGTGGTCTGCTCCACCACCATGGGAATGAGCGTCGTTGCATGCGGCGCCGAATCATCAGAATATCTCATCGGAATGATTGGGAACTTGAAGGAAACCGGTCAGGTTCGCTCCGGCTCTCGAGTCCGCACCTTTGCGTTTTGCTCGAGCCACGCGAGAGCTTTATCGCTGCGGAGCTTCGATTTCATCCTATCGAGCGCACCTTGCTTTGTCAAGCTGGCGCGGACCGCTGCTGCGGATTCGTTACTCCTCTGTGCGAGCGCGGCAATCTCGCGCTCCACATCTTCGTCGTTCGCGTCGATCTTCTCAGCCGAGGCGATGCGGTCGAGAAGTAACTCGGCTTTGACGTCTTCGACGGCGCGGTCACGTTGGCGGTTCCGCATCGCCACCCAGTCCACGTTTACCGCCCGCGGATCCAGGCCCTGCGCCGCCAAAGAACGGATGGCACGCTCCATGCGCACGTTCATCTGGTTTTCAACCAGGGCCTCGGGCGCGGGAAAGTCATGGGCGGCGACGATTTTCGCCAGCAGCGCATCGCGAATCGCCGCCGACCTGCGCTGGTCGCGCTCGGCTTCAAGACCTTGCCGTATTTTCCCGCGCAACTCCTCGAGCGTCGTCGAGTCGCTCACATCCTTGGCGAATTCGTCGTTCAGCTCCGGTACTTTCTTTTCCTTGATGCCGGTCACGTCCACGGCATAGGCGTAGCTTTTTCCCGCCAGCTTCTTGTCGGGATAATCTTCAGGGTAGGAAACGTCGAAATTACGATGCTCGCCCGGCTGCGCACCTACAAGATTATCGGTGAAGGCTTCAAACGTTTCCTCCGCGCCCAAATGGCAGAGCACGTTATCCGCCTGGATCGGATCGCCTCCAGCCGCCGGGGTGCCCGTCAATTTGAGCTGCGCGTAATCACCTTTGGCCAGCGCGCGTCCCTCGACAGGCACGAAGGTGGCCGCCCGCTCGCGCGAATCGCTCAGCGTTTTTTCGATGTCGGCGTCGGTGACCTCGGCCGATTCGATTTCGACATCCAGGTCCTTGTAAGTTCCCAGCTCAAATTCCGGCAGCACCTCGAACACGGCGTGAAATTTCACCGGGCCATTTTCGGCATAATCGACGCGATCGACCTGCGGCTGCGTGATCGGCAGGAGATTCTGATCCTTTACAGCCTTGTCGATCTGTTCGGGGACAAGCGATTGGAGCACTTCGTCTTTGATGCCATCGGCAAAGCGGCGCCGAATCAGCGGCAGCGGAGCTTTTCCCGGACGGAAACCGGGAACGCGCGCCACTTTCGCGAAATCGCGGGCCACTCGTTCCACGGCTTTCTGCACTTCTTCCGCGGGGATTTCCAGTTCCAGTTCGCGGCGGCAAGTTGCTTCAGTCATGAA
>CAVRDM010000028.1:0-9244 GCA_963719845.1 uncultured Acidobacteriota bacterium
AGAACGGCAGGTGGCGGCTATGCCTTGGGGGCGCTGGCTGCTCGTACGGCAATTTCTTCGGGCAAAGTTACCGCTGCTAGTCGCAAGTTGGCGACGATGGGAGGCGGCTCTCCCTGCAGGAGTTGAGGCGGCACCCTTCCGCCTTTTTACGCAAGCAGCTTGACCTCACCCGCTGCGCGCTCCCAGCGCGAGCCACGGGTGCGGGCTGTACTTGCAGCCCGCGCAATACGGGTGCGGGCTCTACTTGGAGCCCGCGCAATAATTGATCGAGATGTTAAAATAGAACATGCTCGAATCGCGCATTCTGAGCGCCTATGTGGCCGGCGTAGGCCCCGCACCCATAATCATCCCGGCCATCAATGCCGCAGCGCTAAAGGCCGCAGAATCATATCCTTGTGAGAAAAGCAGAAGGAACTCCCATGGAATCACATCCTTACACAAAACCTAGGGGGGTAGGCCCCGTAACCACCCAGTTAACTCCCGGCGCGGAGCCCGCCGGCTACGGATTGCGACGCTGGCGTTCGTAGGGCGCATTTTCGAGCACGGCCACGGCGATGAGTCCCAGGACGGCTGTGGCGAAAGAGAGTTCAGCCACGTGCCAGGAATCGAGGCGGCTGGCGAGCAATGCCAAAAGGCCGAAAATAATTTCGAGGGCGTAGAGGGCGAGAACGGCGCGGCGAGTGCCGAATCCCCAATTAGCGAGGCGGTGCCCGGTATGGTCTTTGCCCGGGGTGGCGAAGGGCAGCAGGCCGCGGCGGGAGCGGGAAATAGAGACCAAGACGGTGTCGAAGAGAGGCACGCCAATCACCAGAATGGGGACGGCCCAATCGGCGCCGTGGGAGGCTCCATTCATGCGGAGTTTTAACGCGAGGGTGGCCATCAAAAAGCCGAGCAGCATTGCGCCGCCGTCGCCCATGAAGATTTTAGCGGGATTGAAATTCCAGCGCAGGAAGCCTAGGGCCGCGCCCATGACCGCGGCGGCGAGCGTACTGACCAGCACTTGTCCGCTGAGGAGCGCGAAAATAGCGAAAAAGAGCGATGCAATGGCAGCGATGCCGGCGCACAGGCCGTCCATATAGTCGAAGATGCTGAAGGAAGCGATGACCCCGGTGACCCAGAAAATGGTGAGTGCGCCGTCCGCAAGGGCGCCGGTGCGGCCGGGCGATAATACCGAGAAGACTTGGGTATGGATTCCGGAGGCCAAAAGGATGAGGCCGGCGATGGGCATGCCCACGAAAAGCTTTATTTGGTGATGGAGCAGGCCGCGATCGTCGAGCGTGCCCACCAGGATCACCAGTGTCGCGCCAGCCAGGATGCCGAGGGTTTCCGTGATGGCGGGACTTCGCAGCGAGACCAATATAGCCAGGAGCACGCCGCAATAAATGGCAATACCGCCCAACAGGGGGATCGGCTGGAGGTGGAGTTTTCGGGGGCCGGGATGGTCCACCATGCCTACACGCAATGCAAATTGCCGCACCGGAACGGTGAGTCCAAGCGAAGCGACGAGGGCAATTGTGAATGCGAGCAGACCCGAGACCATCCGTGAGGCTCCTCTAGCGCTCCGTCAAGCTGCGTTCCAGGGTGGCTTTAACGTGGGCGCGATCTTTCGTTTTATAGTACCACTCGACGGTGCGCTTAAGCCCGTCGCGAAAGGGGACTTGGGGCTCCCATCCGAGAAGTTTTTTGGCGCGCGAGTTGTCGGCGACGCGGTTGAGCGGGCCGGTGGGCATGTCGGGACGGAGCTTGATCTCGGCTTTGTGACCGGTCAGATCGAAGACCATTTTGACCGCATCGAGCACGCGGACGCGCTCCATCGTGCCCAGGTTCACCGGAGTGCCATCGTCAATTTTCTCGCCGGCGAGGATGGTGCCGGCAACGATGTCGTCAATGTAGGTCCAGTTGCGAATTTGCGTGCCGTCGCCCCAGACCTCGAAGGGATTCTGGCCGATGAAGGCGCGCGCAATCATGGCTATCACGGCGTGGTTTTCGACCCCCCGAGGTCCGTACACAGTAAAATAGCGGCAGGATGCAGCCTTGAGTTTGCCTTCCTTAGCATAGGCTTGGAGCGTGAATTCGCCCATCAATTTTGCCCAGCCGTAGGTGTTGTCGGCCTCATTGGCGCCCTGGGTCAGGTCTTCGGTGAGGTAGACCTCCTTCGTGGTATCGGATTGCAGCGAGTTCGGATATACGCAGCCGGAGGAAGCAAAGACAACTTTTTCGGCGCCCGCCTTGAGCGCCTCGGCGAAAACGAGCCCGTCCAGGAAAAAATTCGAGGCGGGTCCCGCCTGGTGCAAATCGACGTAGCCGCGGCCACCGTGGTCGGCAGCCAGGTGAAAAACGGTGTCGATGCCTTGCATGGCCGCGCGCGTCACCCCAGGTTCGCGCAGGTCCGCCTGCATGAACTCAATCTTGCCGGTCGCCAGATGACCGCGAATATTCTCGAGTCTGCCACTGGTCAAGTCATCGACGACACGAACCTTCGCGCCACGATCGACAAGCCGGTCAGCGACGCCCGAGCCGATGAAAGAAGCTCCCCCGGTAACGAGCACGCGGCGGCCGGGCCAAAATCCGTTTTCACTCATTCGTGCAAGACTCCTTCGAGTATGTTTACAAATATTTCGAGCTGTTTGGCCTGGTCGTATTCCGGAGCAATCGCGCGAGAGCGGCGCCCCATCAAGTCCACTTGATCCGGCTGATTGGAGAGCAACCTAATGGCCGCGGCGAGCCCTGGCGCGTCTTCCGGATCGATCACGAAGCCACAACCTGCTTTGGTTACGATGCGCGCGACATCGGCGCCGGGAGCGGCAACGACGAGCACAGGTTTGCCCGCGGCCAGGATGGGGTAAAGTTTGCTGGGCACAATTACCCCCTCAAGCCCCCGCTTGACGGTGATGATGTGTACATCCCCCGCCGACAATACATATGGTACTTCATTAGCAGGGCGAAACGGGAGCAAGCGCACCGCTGTGGCGCCCGCCGCCTGCGCCGCGAGGCGGCGTTTCTGAGCGCCGTCACCCACAAAGACGATGCCTAACCCATCGTCTCCGAGAAGGCGACCGGCCTCGAGTAGCGTGTCCCATGCTCCGTAGAAGCCCAAATTGCCCGCGTGCAGCGCGACGAAGCGAAAACCGCAGCGAATCTCTCGTTCGACTGGATGGGAACGCGGCGGTGCATCTAGCGAATTTGCAGGCGAGGGGGGCATGCGTGTACCGGCGCGTACTACGGCCACGCGCGCGGAAGCGACACCTTTATCGATGATGCGGTCGCGCATGTCGTCCCCAATCACGATGACGCGCCGGGCGCTCTTTAGCGCCCAGCGGTGCAAGCGCTCCCACAGGCGCACAGCCGCGCTCGGGCGAACGATGTTTCCGCCGACGGCCATCTCGGGATACAAATCCTGAATGTTGTATACGAAAGGACGCCCGGTAAGTCTCGCAACGAGGGCACCCACCAAACCCTCGAAGGGAGGATCAGTCATGCAAAGCACCACGTCCGAACGAACCATGAGTCCGCGGATTGTGGCGAGGGCGGCATAACTAAGGTAGTTGGAAACGCGACGGCGCATTTGAAACCGCGTGTACGCCGTGCAGCCGACGCGTTCGACAGTGATATTTCCGCGGGTCTCGCGGCGAAGCAGCCGCCAGGGGTAAAACTCCGTTGGATCGTAAGAGGGACGCCCCGCCACGACGGTGACGCGATGGTTCCGGCCCAAAGCCTCCGCGAAAATGGCGGCCTGTTTTGCGGTAGCGGAAGTATCTGGCGGATAGTACTGGTTCAAAAGGAGGATGCGCATGATCTAGATGCGCCTACGCACCGCTGTGCCGGAGAGGCGGCAGAAGGCCATTCTTACCCGACGGGCGCCGACCGAGGGGCGGGCTCGTTTTTTGTGACGATGGTATCGCCCAGGACCAAGACATCCATGAGTGTGCGACGGAAACAATCCACGGCTTCTTCGGGACGGCAGACGATTGGCTCGTTGTCATTAAAAGAGGTATTCAGAAGCACGGGCACGCCAGTCAAGTTGCCGAATTCTCGAATCAGGCGCCAGTACTGGGGATTTGCGGACCGGCTGACGGTTTGTAGGCGGCCGGTGCCATCAACGTGGGTTGGCGCCGGAATGGCGGCGCGTTTTTCGGGCCGCACGTAATACGCAAAGGTCATGAAGGGAGAGGGATCGCTGCGCATGAAGTATTCGTCGGTGTGCTCTTCCAGAATGGAGGGGGCGAAGGGGCGAAACATCTCGCGATGCTTGATGCGGCTATTCAGCACGTCCTTCATCTCGGCGCGGCGCGGATCGACGACAATGCTGCGGTTGCCCAGCGCGCGTGGGCCCCACTCGGCACGGCCCTGAAACCACCCCACGATCTTGCCGTCGGAGATAAGCTGCGCGGTTTGCCGGGCGACTTCTTCCTCGTGCAGAGTTCGCACTTCGTAATCGGGAGCGGCCATGCCGGCGCTCGACAAGTGCGGAACGCATTTGCGCCGTCGAATAACCGGGTCCCCAGTAGGCGTGCTCCATGACAAATTGCCGCGGGCGTCCGAGGACCTGGTGCTCGACAAAGAAAGCGGCGCCCACGGCGAGGCCGGCATCGCCGGCCGCGGGCTGGACATAGGCTTTCTCAAACGGTGTTTCCGTGAAGATTTTCCCATTGGCGACGCAATTAAACGCTACCCCGCCGGCGAGACAGATGGCTTTTTGCTTCGAGCGCTGGTGCAGCTTGCGCAACAGATCGAAGTAGACCTCTTCCAGGCGCGCCTGCATGGTCGCGGCGATGTTGTGATGGCGCCCGGATACGGGCTCGGTGGCCGGGCGCGTAGCCCCCATGCGCCTTTCGAGGTGTTCAGAGAACATGCGGCCGAGCTCGGGGGTCTTGTCGGCTTCGCGCCAAGTCAATTCTGGTCCGGTGCGGTGGTGACTGAAGTAATCGAGGCCCAAGGTGAAGCCCGTGCCGCCGTTGGTCCGAACGATGCGCTGAAATTCGTCGAGGAATTCAGGCTGTCCGTACGCGGCGAGCCCCATCACTTTGTATTCGTCGCCAAATTTCCAAAACCCGAGGTACTGCGTGAGCGCTGTGTAATACATCCCCAGCGAATGCGGGAAAGCGACCGATCCGTGCACGTTGAGCCGGTTGCCGGCGCCCGTAGCCCACATGGTGCTGGCAAAATCTCCCAGGCCATCGGCGGAAAGCACGGCAGCGTTCTCGAAGGGCGAAACGAAAAAAGTGCTCGCCAAGTGAGCCTGGTGGTGCTCGATGCGATGGAATTTCGCCCGAATCGTTTGGGGATCGGCGCCGAAGGCCTGCGCCAGTGAATCGGGAATGCCCACGAATTTCGTAAGTACCTTGGCGCGTTCCCGGGCAAAGCCCGGCATCCGCAGGGCGTAAAAAAGCTTGGTTCCCAGGCGCGCCCAGGGGTTCCGGGGAATGGCCACGTGATCGACTTCCGCAAGCTTCAGTCCGGCAACGTCGAGACAATAGCGGATGGCCGCCGCCGGAAAGCCAGCGGCGTACTTGACGCGGTTGAAGCGTTCCTCCTCCACGGCGGCGATGAGCTTTCCGTCGCACACGATGGCAGCCGAGGCATTGCCATGGTACGCGTTGATGCCCAGAATATTCATTTCGCTTATTGTTTCGTGTCAGGGGGGTTTATGCAAATCCTTCGGGGTCGCGTGAGTTAACCCTCAGGCAGTATCTGGAGTTTGTTTATGCGTCTCCCGAATGACCTCGAGCAACGAGGGGCACCGGCGAAACACCAGGCGGCAATTACCGGGTCACAGATAGCGCACCCCAGGGACGACGTAGGATCAAACGGCAGCAGCGGGTTCCCGTACAGATGGTGCAGGATATCCCATCCCGTGTGCAGCAGCCAGCCGATTCCAATCCAACGATAGGACCGCAGGCCCTGGTAAGCGCAGAGCGCGATGGCCCCGCAGAAAACCATTTCCCACACTGCGAATCCGCCGCCACTCAAGTACGCTCCCCCGGCTCCGGCCAAGAAAATCGCCATGAACTTCTGTCGGGCCGGCTCCTTAATAAGTGAACACAGCAGAATAAATACCATCGCTATGATTACGGGAATGATCCATTGGATGGTGGTCGCAAACGTAGCAGTTCTCACATGGTTCCTTTCTGGTTTTCCTTCTTTCGCGGCTCCCAACACCTGCAAGGACGCGCACTCACCCGCAATTTCTGGAACTGCGCACTCACCTCGAAAAAACCTAGGTTACAGCACGCGCTTAACGGCCTTGCGGGTTCCTTCTTCTTCCAGGGATCGGAGCGGCCCGTTTAAGTAAAGCCTGGAACGCCGCCTCGGCACGCCGATCCGCATCCGCCGAATGCAGAAAGCGGTAGGCCGCATGATGGCCCAGGTAGATGGCGCACAGTTCCCACACAAATTGGTCGACGTCCAGATCGCCTCTCAGTTGACCGTGATCCACGGCTTGCTGCACCAACCCAGTGAGCAAACCCCGCCATTCGTTTTCCATTGCCAGGATTTTGTTCCGCACCGGGCCTCGAATATCGTCGAACTCGAATAATCCGGCGGCGACCGGGCACCCGCCTGGTAAACCTGCGCGCCGCGTCCACCCGAACCACTTCGTTACCAAGATCTTCAGCCGCGGCAGCCCCTCTTCTATTTTCATGGCCGGAGCGACCACCTGCTCCGTCGCAAACTCCGCCATGTACTCAAGAAGGCCAATCTGGACCTCTTCTTTCGAGCGGAAGTGCGCGAACAGCCCGCTCTTGGACATGCCTACCCGAGCCGCCAGTACGCCCAGTGTCACGCCGGATAATCCCGCCTGGCTCATCAAGGCGAGACCCTGTTCTAAAATGCGTTCCCGTGTCAACACCGCTGCCTGTCTCATGACTCCCAAAATAGCACGACCGGTCGGTCTTTTAAAACTGGAATCAGGTTCTCGGAAGTTGGCGGCGGGTGTATAAGGGTGCTTGGCTGGGGGGCGGGAGCGAAAAATCCCCTTTGACTACGGGCGGACTGCAATTTTCCCGCGGCCCGGCCATGATGGAGATGAAAACTTGCGATCGGGAAACAACCTGCTGGCACAAGCCCGAGGAGGTACGGTGATAAACAAGCGAACTATATTACGCGGTGCGGCCACGATAGCTGGAGCGCTCCTGATGTCGTTAGCAGCGTATTCGGCCACTGACATCATCGACGATTGGGCGACAGTAAAACCGCCGCCGGTGCCCGAGCTCAAAGCCGTCACCCTCGACGCTTCGACGACCGCTTTGCTCATTCTGGACATGACGAAGAAGGGATCCTGCAGCACCCGCCCGCGTTGCCAGGCCACCCTTCCCAACGTCAAGCGACTGTACGACGCGGCACGCGCCGCCGGTGCCATGTTCTGGTACAGCGTGGGCGCCGACTCGACCCCCGAGGACGTCTATGAGGGATTTATGCCCCGCCAGGGCGAATATACCCCCCAGCCCGGACCGGACAAATTTCTGGGCTCGAATCTGGAGGACAAGCTCAAAGCGCGGGGCATCAAGACGGTGATCGTGTGCGGCACTTCCTTTCAAGGTGTCGGGATTGGCACCGGATCGGGTGCGGCACAGCGCGGCTACAAGGTAATCGTGCCGGTCGACTGCTTGTCGTCGGAGGATCCGTACATGGAGCAATATTCGGCTTGGCATTTCTTCAAGGGCGGACCGGCCGCGGTCACCCGAAATTCGACGCTGACCCGCAGCACGATGGTGAAGTTCGGTAGCTGAGACGCGCTGTCCGGCAGCGATAGCTTCCACTAACTGTGGTGGGGCGAACAAGTGCCGATTAGGCACCTGCTTCGGAAACTGACTCCCTACTGAGTTGCAAGTCCGCCCACTCAACCGCCCTCAGCAGAGCCAGCCCTGGCGGTCGAAACGGGTATGGCCGGCGCTTGCTGGTCGAAATGGCGGCGGCACCATTCGTTGAGCACGTAGAGACTCCACGGACGCGACCAACTGGTTTCGCCGGATTCAAATGCCCGCCAGCGAGCGCGTACCGCTTCGCCGTCGAGGTGCGCAGCGAGCGATGGCGCGAGATCGAACAGGCCGGCGCGCACGCTGGCGCCCAGCGGACCGCGCAGCCAGTGCTCCCAAGGCAATGTGAAGGTTCGCTTGCGTTGCCGGGTGACGCCCGCCGGAAGAAGATCGCGGAGCGACTCGGCAAGCAGCGCCTTGCTGACCCCCCGCCGGTATTTCACACGCGCCGGAAGGCGGGCCACATACTCGACAAGCAGGTGATCGATCAGCGGGACGCGGACTTCGAGGGAGTGGGCCATGCTGACGGAATCGGTATCGCGGAGAAGCGTTTGCGCCATGTACGAACGCGATTCGAGGCACGAGACCGCGGCGAAGGCGTCGAGCGGCTGCGCCTGGCGGACCGATTCGGCCATCCAGCTCCTCCAAGGCGAGCTCGCCGCGCGCCCTTCCGTGGTGTTCCTGGATTCACGTCGCAGGCTCCTGACTTGCCCAGACGTGAAAAGCGCACGGGTGAAAAAGTACGGATGGGGCAATGCCTCGCTATCGGTCCACAGCGCGGCGAGTTTACGGCCTGCGTCGCGGCCTCTCGCGCCTGCGCGGCCTACGGCGCCCGCGGTAGCCAACCGGAGGGCGCGGGGCAACCGCCGCCCAATGCCGGCGAGTCGCGAGGCGCGCGGAGTAGATGCGAATGTCGTATAGCCCCCGAAGACCTCATCGCCGCCCAATCCAGAAAGCGCCACCTTCAGCCCCACGCGATGCGCGGCCCAGGAAACAAAGTAGGTGTTGATGCCGTCCATGCTGGGCTGATCGAAAGCTGCCACAGCTTCGTCCAGGCTACCGAGCATTTGCGTGCCGGTCAGAAGGAATTCCTCATGGCAGGTGCCGAATCGTTTCGCAGTCGCGCGCGCCAGCTCCGCTTCGCTGAAATCCTGCTCGTCAAAAATTACGGTGAACGTGTGCAGACCGGCGCGGGCGCTGCCGGCCAGTGCCACCAGGGCCGTGGAATCAAGGCCGCTGCTCAGAAAAACGCCGAGAGGCACATCGGCGATCAAGTGGCAGCTTACGGCTTCCTCGAGGCAGGGGGCGAAGTTCTTTCGCGGCGGAGGCGAGCGTGGCCGGCGCCGACGAATCGTCATTTCGGACTGCTTTTTGGCGCGCTGCAGTTTGCGCCGCGGCGCCGAAGGTCCAGTAGGGCCGGGGGTGGACTTCGCTAGCCGGTTTATCGGCAGGCACGCTCATGAAGTGGCCGGGAGGCAGCGAAAACACGC
>CAVRDM010000029.1:0-27713 GCA_963719845.1 uncultured Acidobacteriota bacterium
TGCTGATCTCCATGACCTTCGAATCGGTATTGTCCAGCATGCGCACGACATACTGGCCCGCTGGAATTTTAGTGTCCCCGGCATAAAACTGGAATCGGATGTTAACTTCGAGCTCTCCGGTGATCTGCGCGTGTGCTTTGGCCGGATGAATAGATAGCGCAAAAACCAGAGCAATGATGACGACAGTAAGTGGCAACACGTCGTGCCCTTATGGCTTGAATGAGGCTTGTCGATGGCTCCAGTGAACATTGTTGGTTCTCTCCTTAAGTTCGTATTTGTTCAACGCTTGACTGACCTCTAGCGACACCAGTGAATGGGCAAGACCGTTGCCAAACCTTGAACTGTAAGTGACCGAAAATAGAGCCGACCCACACGTGGTAACCGTGTGGGGGTGCCAACCCGCGGACACGATGTTCTAATGCCGACGAATCGGAGCCTATTAATTGGGTGTTTGTGTATCGAACAGCTTCGCGAGGAGGTCCGCTCTTCAAACGATGATGAATCTAACGCGCCAAAATGACCTAATCTCTCGGGGGGCTGGGCGCGGAAAACGGTCGAACGAATGACGCGAGCTTACTGACTAGTTTGGCGAGAATCGCAAGAGCTGCTCAATGGGTGCCGTTCGCGGCAGAGTCCGTCAACTCAGGTCGAAGTGATCGTTAGATTCGCGAGTCACGAGCGGCCAATCAGGACGCCTGTGATGAATACGAGGGCTCCGCCGAATGCGACTTGAATTGCCGCCGAAGCAGCCGGCGTATCCATATAACGGTGCCTAACCCAGGTAATCGCTCCTAGTTCTGAGGGGAATGTGATCCGAGAAACGCTCTCGATACAGGGAAAGAAGCCTCTGCCGATGATCGGTCTCATCGCCTCGCATGGCCTCAAATACGGCCGCAGAAGCCGGGAAATTGTCGCGCAGTCCCTCGGCAAAGTCGGCATAAACTCGCTCATCTTCCTCTTCAAGGGATATGGCTAGCGCCAGAATTTCTTGTTCAGACAAGCTGTCGAACGCTTTCATAAGCGCCGATCGTTAGTTGGAATTGCTGCTCACCAATTTGCCGCAACATTCGGGTCGCTCCGGCAAGCTTGAACGATCCCACCCGCCACCGAGGGCCTGAATTAACAATACTGTGCTCGCCATCCGCCGACCCAAGATATTCACGGCCGTCACTTCATCAGAAAGCGCAGCGCTTTGCGCAATAGTCACTTCGAGATAACTGGTGACGCCGCCCTGATAACGCGTGTTGGAAAGATCAAGTGAGCTCTGTGCTGCCGCCACTGCTTGATCCTGCACCGTAGCTTCATTCCCTAAGAATTCTTAAAGCCGCCAAACTGTCTTCCACCTGCTGAAATCCGCTGAGCACACTTTCCCGATAGGCTGCGACCTGATAATCGTAGGCCGCTCGTGCCTCGTCAGTGAATGCACGGCGTCTTCCGACGTCAAAGATAGTTCCCAAGGCTGACGCTCCCACCGACCACAGCCCGCTGGGTCCATTGAGTAGGGTGGTGAGGTCAGCGCTTTCAAATCCTCCCGAGGCACCCAAACTAATCGTCGGGTAATATGCCGCCTTTGCGACTCCGATCTGGGCATTTGCAGCGGCCACTCGCCTCTCTGCAGCTGCGATGTCCGGGCGTCTTTCCAGCAGCTCCGAAGGCACGCTGACCGGAATGGGCGGGGGCAGGGCGGTGAGAGGCAGCGGGGAAAGACTGAACTCCGCGGGAGGTTTCCCAATCAGGATCGCAACCGCGTGTTCGTATTGCGCGCGGAGCACTCCTACGTCGATGGCCTGTGCGCGGGTTGTTTCCAACTGCGTCCGTGCTTGCTGGACTTCGACTTCGGAGGACATTCCCCCCTGGAAACGGCTTTCGGTCAATTCCAGAGCCTGTTCGTACTCCCTGACTGTAGAGGTCAGAAGCTGTTCCTGGGCATCCAAGCTGCGCGCCTGAAAATAATCAATCGCTAAATCAGCATGCATACTCAGATTTACCGTCGCCAGATCTGCCGCGCTGGCTTGCGCTTGTTCTCGGTTAGACTCCACGGTGCGCCGCACTCGTCCCCAGACGTCGGCCTCGTAGGATAAGTCGAAGGGGAAAACGAAATCGTTGTCGGTCACGCCATTAAGGATCGAGTTAGGGGGCGGACGATTGGCAGACGTTCGCGCCCGAGAAGCTGACAGACCGGCCGTAACGGTTGGATAATAATCAGCGCGAGAGTAGCGGAGAACGGCCCGCGCCTCCTGATACTGTGCCTCTGCGGCCTTCAGATTCTGGTTCGATACATCGACCTGAACCTCGAGCGCATCAAGCTGTGGGTCTTGAAATACGGTCCACCAGCTGCCGCCAAGGTTTTGGTCATTGGGTTCGGCGGGCTTCCAGTTATCTGCCTCTTTATAGGCAGGCGGAGCCTGTATTACCGGAGCGTGGTAATTCGGCCCAACTGTACATCCACTCAGCTGGAGCGCGGCAAGCGCGAGCAGGATTTCCCACGAAGATGCCTTCCGCGCCTTCTTGGCGAAAATCATTCGAGCGCGTTTCACTTGGTATCTCCCGGCAGTGCTGCCTTGGTAATCTGGACTTGCTGCCCCGAAATTATCGAATCGGGCGGGTTAATGATGACCTGATCGTCCGCCTTGAGACCGGAGACAATTTCGATTTGATCCCCGAAGTCGTGGCCAGGGGTGACGCCCACTAACGCTACCTTCCCGTCTCTGACAATGCCGACATGTAAACCTTCGGAGCGGAATATCAGCGTATTGACGGGAAGCAGGTACGTGGAGGGCTGCGTAGGGACCTGCAAGTGGACTTCGGCATAAGAACCCGTGAGCAAAGTGCCCGTGGGATTGTCCACATCGATTTCGATCAGTAAGGTGCGGGTGGTCACATTGATGGCATCGGCAGTGCGGACCAGTCTTCCTCGAAAAGTGCGTCCAGGAAACTCGGCCAGAGCCAGATTCGCGGTCATGCCGACCTTGACACCCTGCGAATACTCCTCGGGAACGTTTACGTAAACACGCAGCGTGCCGGGCTGAGCGATATGAAACAGATCGGTTTTCACGCCGCCACTGCTGCCGGAATCGATCAGATCGCCGATATCCGTGTTGCGCGCCGTCACCACGCCGTCGAAGGGAGCGTAAATCTTTTCATAAGATTGCAGCGCCTGAAGCTGTTTGACGTTGGCTTCATCGGCTTCCACGATCGCCTGGTTTGCGTTGTACGAGCCTACCGCATTGTCGACATCCTGCTGCGATACGGCATTGGTCTTGATCAGTCCCTGGTAGCGGTTCTTGGTGATCTCGGCAAGCGCGAGATTCGCTTTCGCCGTGTTGAGGTTGCTCATCGATTGCGACAACTGCTGGTCGATCTCCGGAGCCTCAATTACCGCGAGGAGCTGCCCCTGCTTGACGTGTGCACCGATATCCTCGTACCAGGTCTTGAGGTACCCATTTGTGCGCGCATAAATCGGCGAACTGATGAAGGGTTGCACATTTCCGGGCAGGATGATTTCCTGGTCGGGAGTCGTTCGTTTTGGTGTCACAATCGACACCGCAGTAACTGCCACGCGCGAAGTCTCGACTCCGAGCTTCCGGCCAGCTTTTACGCGTGACCAGATCCCCGATGCCAGCAGGGCCGCGGTCACCATCAGCACGGCCGCCAGGACCAACCAGCGCCTGTGCGCGGCCTTTCTCGCCCCTGCATCACCCGGCGCGCCGGATTCTCCGGCGATCCTTTTTTCAGCTTCAATTTGAGGCGACATAATAACTCCCATAAAAAATGGTTTCTGGCGCTCACTTAATGCTGTTGGCCGGCTGCCGGCGTGAGCCCCCGCAGGAGGCTGAAAAATGCCGGGACAAAAAAGAGCGTCGAGACCGTCGCGAAAAGCAGTCCGCCGATGACCGCCCGGCCCAGAGGAGCGTTTTGTTCGCCGCCGTCTCCGAGCCCGAGGGCCATGGGCACCATGCCGATGATCATGGCCAGGGCGGTCATCAAGACAGGCCGAAAACGCGTGAAGCCCGCTTCCAACGCGGCACTGACCGAATCGGCTCCTTCCGTCATTTTTTCCGTGGCGAAGCTCACAACGAGGATACTGTTTGAGGTGGCGACCCCCATGCACATGATGGCTCCCATGAGCGCGGGCACGCTTAGCGTCGTGTGCGTCACAAACAAGAACCAGGCGATGCCCGCCAGCGCCGCGGGAAGCGCCGAAATCATGATGAAAGGGTCCAGCCAGGATTGGAAATTCACCACGATCAGCAGGTATACCAGCACGATCGAGAATGCCAGGCCGCTCAAGAGTCCGATGTAGGACGCCTGCATGGTCTGAACCTGCCCTCGAACGACGACCTGCGAGCCACGCGGTAATTGTTTCCGGGTGGCGTTAATGATCTTGTCGATGTCGCCAGCCACGCCACCCAGGTCGCGCCCGCTAACCGCGCCAAAAATGTCAATGACCGGGGCGATGTTGTAATGAGAGACCACGGCCATTCCCGTTCCGCGTTGCATGGAGACCAGGCTGGCCATAATTGATGGCGGAGCCGTCGGGTCCGTGCCGGTGACCGGAATGTTTTGTATGTCCTGTAACGTATCCGTGCGGTATTGCGGCGTCTGGGTGGCGATCTGATAGCTGACGTGGTCTTGGGGATCGACCCAAAACGAAGGTGAAGTCTGAAAGCTACCGCTCAGTGAAACCAAGAGATTTTGCGCTATATCGTGGGCGGTGAAGCCAAGTTGTTCAGCTTTCGTACGCTCGACTCGGAAGCGCAGATATGGCTCATCGAAGGGCTGCTGAATCCGCAGGTCTGCTGTTCCTGAGACATATCTCATCTTCTCGAGCAGCGCGTCTGCATACAGCCGGTTTCCTGCCAAGTCGTTTCCGACAACCTGGACATCGATGGGAGCGGGCAGGCCGAAATTCAGAATCTGGCCGACCATGTCCGCCGGCAAAAATGCGAAGCTCACACCCGGGAATTGTTTCGGCAGAGTCAGACGGAGTTCGTGAATGTAGTTGTCTGTGGGATGGTGATTGGCGGAAAGGGTGACAAGAACGTCGGCATCCGATGTCCCTACCGGGGCCGAATTACTGTAAGAGAGATTGATTCCGCTATAGGGCAGGCCAATGTTGTCGATAACGCTCTGAACTTCACTTGGAGGAATTTCCCGCCGAATAAACTCCTCCACCAGATCGCACAGATTGGCGGTCTGTTCGATGCGCATTCCCGTGGGAGCTCGCAGATGAAGTTTGAAAGTGCCGCTGTCCACGCTGGGAAAGAAGTCTCGGCCTAACCAGGGGATCAGGATTGCCAGGGAGCCCAGGCAACTCGCAAAAAGTACAGTCAGGAAAACCGTGCGGTGGTGAAGGCCGCTCTCCAGCAGCCCGCGATAGTGCTGCCGGAATCTCTCAAAGGCCGCCTCAAAACGCTTTTGAAGCCGCACCAGCGGATTGCGGCTCGCGGCGCCATTCGTCTGGTTGTTATCTCCCCGCAAGAGGTATTTTGCCATCGTCGGGACGATCGTCCGGGAGAGCAAATATGACGCCAACATAGCGAACACGACTGCTTCGGCGAGCGGCACAAAAAGATATCGCGCCACACCTGACAGCAGGAACATCGGGGCAAACACGATGCAGATCGATAGAGTGGATACCAAGGCGGGTACGGCAATTTGCGACGCGCTGTCCAGGACAACTTGATCCATGTCTTTCTCTGGTTCAGCGTTACGATTGCGGTTGATGTTCTCGACCTCGACGGTGGCGTCGTCCACGAGAATGCCAACCGCCAGAGCGAGTCCGCCGAGTGTCATAATGTTGATCGTTTCTCCGAGAGCGCTGAACGCGATGATGGAGGTCAGGATCGCCAGAGGGATGGAGGTCGCGATGATGAGCGTACTTCGCCAACTGCCCAGGAAAGTGAGAATCATGAAGGCCGTCAAGCATGCGGCAATCAGCGTCTCCCGGACTACACCGCTAATCGCGCCACGGACAAAAATCGATTGATCCGCCAGAGGGTCTATCTGTAACTGGGCTGGAACCGTCGTCCGAATTTGAGGAAGAAGCGCCTTGATGCCGGCGATCACGTTGAGCGTTGACGCATCCCCGGCTTTCTGGATCGTCAGCAGTACCGAGCGCTGCCCGTTGACTTTCACGATGTTGGTCTGCGGCGGAAAACCATCGCGTACCCACGCGACATCTTTTATGTAGATCGTCGTCCCACCAACCGCCTTGATCGGAATTCGGTTCAGATCGTCAATTGTCTGCGGTGCCGCGTTGGGAATGGAAACGTCATACTCGATCGAACCGATCTTGGACGTCCCTGTGGGCAGTACCAGGTTTTGCAGGCTGATCGCATTCACTACGTCCAGGGGAGACAGCCCCTTCGACTGCAATGCTGTCGTATTCAAGTCCACCTGAACCTGGCGCTGTTTACCGCCGTAAGGATAAGGAACCGATGCGCCGGGAACCGTAATGATCTGCGTACGGATGAAATTCAGGCCATAGTCGTTGAGTTCTTGTTCCGACATATTTTGGCCCGAGAGGGCCAACTGCAGGACGGGCACGCTCGATGCGCTATAAGCCAGAATGAGGGGCGGCGTCGTTCCTACAGGTAATTGCTTGAGTTGAGTCTGAGAAACCGCTGTAATCTGTGCAATGCCCTGCTGAATGTTCGCGGTTGGCTGCAGAAATACTTTGACGACCGCTATTCCATACAGCGACTGCGATTCAATGTGCTCGATATTATCTACCGTGGTGGTAAGCGCTCGCTCTGTGATGCTGACGATCCGGTCGGCCATGTCCTCCGGCACCAGGCCGTTATAAGTCCAGATGATGCTGACCACCGGAATGTTGATGTTCGGAAAAATATCGGTTGGCGTGCGAACGATGGCGAGTGCACCCATGATCAGGATGAGAATGGCCAATACCACGAACGTGTAGGGCCGCTGCAATGCCAGTCGAACGATCCACATGGGATTTGGTCTCCATTTTTCGATTTAGGGTCGGCGGTCAGTCCACCGGTGTGGTCTGACGATGCCTTAGGCCACCTGGCCGGCCGCTAAATTTCCTGGAGTCTGCCTGCGCAAGACTCTCCGTCTCGGTAGCGCTCTTTGAACGCGAAGTCGTACACTGCTCGTCACCCGAGGACGCTTGCCTTCCATGGTTGCAACTGACGGTGTACCTGTAAGCGCTGAAGTGGCTTTGGCATCGAGCGATGGACGCATAAGCTCGCGGATCTTCGCACGTGCCCGCGTGAGCCGCGCCTTCACTGTCCCGTATGGCACTCCCAGAATGACAGCTGCTTCGTGAGTGGTAAGGCCATCCAAGTCGCGCAACACAAATGCATTGCGCAATTGAGGAGAAAGCCGCGTCAACAACTGGCTGACGTGCTGATGCAACTGCAATTCGCGGCACTCGTCTTCCGGGCTTGGTCCGTCGTCGGCGATTCGTTCCGATACGGAATATTCCCGCTCTTCACCGATCTGCTCATCGAGCGATAGGTGGAGATGGCGCGACCGCCTGCGCAATTGCATCCGCGCAGAATTGATGACGATGGTGGTTAACCAGGTCGACATTTGCGCGCCCCCCTTGAACTGGTCCAAGTGCTTGTAAGCAGATAGGAGCGCATCCTGAACCGCATCCTCCGCGTCCGCTGTATTGCCGAGGTGTCGATAGGCCCTTCTTTGAAATGCAGGCAAGCAACGCGAGAGGACATCGTCGAATTGTCGAGAGTTTTCGCAGCCCGGCCTGCCTTCGGGTCTCTGTGCACCTGTCGCTTGTGCGTTTGTCGCTTGCATTTGGGTTTCCTCCCGATGATGACAGACTAAGAAATGCAAGCGCCTCTCCAAACCAGCCTGAATCGCGGGTGGTTCGCATCTTCACTTATACAAGGGGTTTAGGTGAGGGTGATGGCACTTCACATTGAATGACAAAAGCGTCCCTCGGTGGACACCATGTCAGTATTTCGACTGATCTCCAGGCCATTACAAATATTCAAGAGGCAAATGCGGCGGCGCCTGGCCGCAACGGCGGAGGGCCCAATGACAGCGCGGAGTTGTTATCGGCCGCGAAACGGCTCAAGAACGTTCAAACCCAAGCCCGAGCGGATAGTCACCGACAGCCAACGTGGCGATCGAGGGAAATCGCCGCACGAAAGATGGATTTCATCGGTGAATGCCGCAGGAAGCTGTCCCACGAGATGAGGCGCAGGCGGAGTTTAGCCAAGGGGTTGCGGCGACGGAATTCGTTTGCGGAGACTTAGCTGCAGCCGCGGCTGGCTGGAGAACGCCACCGTCAAACTCGGGCACGAAAGAAGGGCTTCCGCGCTGAAATCTCGGCTAACAGATTCCCTCAACTTTAGATCTGCTCTTAGGGCCCCGCGGCTCGTCTGTCACACTGCGTTCCCGCAGAACGATAGCCGCAGTTGCGACCACCGCGACCGTGATCGCGAATGGTAGAACCGGGGCATATATGTGTGCGTGAACCAGGAGCAGACCTCCGGCAGTGGCGCCAAGGAACAGTGAGATGAGCACACCCGCAAGCCTTCGTCTGTCTTCACCTGTCGCGCGCCAGTTGACGAGGTCGCCTACCAGGAATATGACGGTCGCTGTCGCAGCCGTCGTAAACACGCCGTCGACATGAAGCCGTCGAACTGCGGCACTCTGCATTCCCATGGCGACCCCCCACAAACCGAGGAGGATGTGGGCAGTGTCAATCGGAGGTTGGCCGTTGGTCGCGAACCACACGTCTAGAAAAATAGCATGTGCAATCAGCGTTACGCCCAGCGCGACCGTAACCCGCCGAGACCACATGCCAGAACTTTCAGGAGGATCGACGATTCGCGTAGAGAGGTAGACTCCCACCGCGAAGGCCGCCATTGAGACGAGAATGGACACGGCGCCGGGCGCAGGGGCGCGTGCAACCCGGAGCCCGAGAAAGGCGATGTTTCCAGTCATAAACGCCGAGAACACCTTACCCAGCGCAAGAAAACTGATCGCGTCGACGGCCCCAGACGAAACTGTCAACGCGTTCAGCAGCAGGTCGCGAACCCTGAGTTCGCTGGTGCTAACCGGATTTGAGGTCGTCGCGACCGCGGCGGCATCGATTGTCGCGTTCTGCATGAGATTTTCCTTTTCATCGCCGGACCGGCGGTGAGACCATCGCGAAGACGAACACGCTTCGTGTCAAAGCAAGGCGGGGCCGCCGCCGAGCGCGGTGGCTGCGCTTAGCGAGCGATGATGGGCTTGTCCTTGCGCAAGCCAGCCATTGTCTGTTGATCCAGGTTCAGGTGCGCCTGTACCAGCTTCGGTGTGGTCAGCGCCATCCATTGGTTCAATGACAGGTCGGCAAAGTACGGACTGAAAACCTCCGCTTTGATAACCGTCATGAGGCGTGTGTCCGCCCGCTCGTTCTCAAGCTCAACGAGCGACTGCTCCACCACTCTCGCTGAAGAAATGCATTTGAAAGGCCAAAATGGTTTGGTCGCCGAGATGTCCTCAATCGTTGAAGGCATTTGGGCTTTGAGATTCTGCAATCTATATCCGCGTGAGAAAGCCGGTCTAATTTCGACACGTGTCCAAGCACGGACACCCAGACACTTCCGCCGCCAAGCTGAAAACGTTCAACGACCCATGCGTGTTGATTATCGGAAAAAGAACGCGCAGAATCTCCCTTCTGGATCGGATAGCAGCTTCAACTGGGCATTAAATCAGAGCCATGTTCGGGACTCCTCAGAACAGGCGTCGCTTCAAAACCTTTATCCTTGAGCGCGAGAGAGTTCTTGAGATGGGCTATTGGGACAGGGAGAATCGAAGTGCGAATTGGCTTTCGCAGCCGGCGCCTTCTATTGTCCTGCGCTACGGGTTAGCTTTGGTCTCTGTAGCAGCAGCTCTTGGTCTGGCGCAAATCTTTCTGCATTTCCATTTACCTCAGCCATTTGCCGCATTTGCGCTTTCCGCGATCGCGATCACCTTCTGGTACGGCGGAACCATGCCGGGCATTCTCGCCACTGTACTCTCCTCACTTGTCCGCACCTATTCCTTCGAACCTGAGGCGAACGCGGTGTCTCGCCTTCTCTACGACCTGGTGTTTCTGGTCTTTGCGCTGCTCATGAGCCAGGTTACGCGAGCACGAATTGAGCTTGAAGCAAAAGTCGCGGAGCGAACTGCGGACTTGACTCGCGCCAATGAAGAACTGATGCTTGAGATTACCGAGCGCAAGCAGGCAGAGGCGAAACTGCGCGAGAGTATTACCGAGCAGAAACGGATCGAAGAAGCCCTGCGCCAGGCGCAGGCCGATCTCGCACGCGTCAACCGCGTCACCACGATGGGGGAGTTGACTGCCTCTCTGGCACACGAAGTGAATCAACCGATCGCCGCCGCCAGCACCGATGCCAACACCTGCTTGCGCTGGCTTACGCGCGATCAGCCCGATCTGGAAGAGGCCCGCCAAGCTGCCTCGAGAGTCGTCAAGGACGCCACCCGGGCGGCGGAAATCGTCAACAGGATTCGCATGATTTTCAAGAAGGGTACCCCGCAACGGGAGTTGGTAGACGTAAACGAGGTTATCCGCGAGATTGTCATCCTGATGCGCAGCGAGGCAACCCGCTACTCCATATCGGTGTGCACTGAGGTGGCGGCAGATCTTCCGCAAGTCATGGGAGACCCCCTACAACTGCAACAGGTCATGATGAACCTAATCATTAACGGAATCGATGCCATGAAGGATGATGCCAACGGAACGCGCGAGCTCGCCATCAAGTCACAGCGAACGAAAGATGACGAAGTTCTGGTCTCCGTCAGCGACACCGGCGTCGGGCTGCCTCCCCAGGGGGACCAGATATTTAAGGCGTTCTTTACAACGAAAACTTATGGGACTGGTATGGGCTTGTCTATCAGCCGATCTATAGTTGAGTCGCATGGAGGTCGCCTGTGGGCTTCCGCCAACGCGTCTCGGGGCTCAATTTTTTGCCTAACTCTGCCCCCCAGCGTCGAAGCACCTTGATGTGAAAAAGGCAGTACGTATGGCTAACACTGCAACAATCACCATACCGATTACTCCGATCGACCGACACGTTGAGGCCCCATAGGAAGTGCGGACCCGATCGTTGGACCTCGGGGAGAGCGCTATCGCAACGCGGGCGGCAGACTCTGATTGAAGCACAGCCTGGTTGTTCCGCGTGGCAACCAGACGGAGGCGCATCGCTGCCGTGAACTTGATCGGCTCGTACAACTACGCACTCGTGGCCCTTTCGGTGTTGATCGCCATGTTTGCGTCGTACGCTGCTCTGGATCTCGCAGGTCGCGTAACCGCCGCGTCCGGTGGGACTCGCGCGGCTTGGCTGCTGGGCGGGGCTGGTGCGATGGGCACCGGCATTTGGTCCATGCACTACATTGGGATGCTGGCGTTCATCCTGCCGATTCCCGTGGCCTATCATTGGCCGACCGTTCTGCTGTCACTGTTTGCGGCCATTCTCGCTTCGATTGTTGCCCTGAGCGTGGTGAGCCGGCAGAAAATGGGTTGGTTTCGAGCGCTCGCCGGAAGTGTCCTGATGGGTGCGGGTATTGCAAGCATGCATTACATCGGCATGGCCGCCATGCGTTTACCTGCCATATGCCGGTTTAATTCCTTTCTCGTCGTCCTGTCGGTCGTGTTCGCGGTTCTGATTTCTCTCGCTGCGCTATGGATTACCTTTCACTTCCGAGAAGAGAAAACGGGTGTTGGCTGGGAAAAGTTGGCCGGCGCCGTTGTGATGGGTGCTGCAATCCCGGTCATGCATTACACCGGCATGGCCGCCGCCAGTTTCTCCGCCTCCGGCATCTCGGCGGACCTATCTCATGCCGTAAGCATCTCCACTCTGGGCACCGCCGGAATCGCCGCCGTCACCTTTATCGTCCTCGGGCTGGCCCTGTGGACGTCCTGGGTTGATCGACGATTCGCTACCCGGACGTTGGAAATACAGGAAGCGAAACTGCAGCAAAGTGAGGCGTATTTATCGGAAGCACAGCGATTAAGCCACACGGGCAGCTTCGGCTGGAGGCCTTCCACTGGCGAGCTAATCTGGTCCGAGGAAACGTTTCGAATCTACCAATACGACCGAACGACAATACCAACCGTCGAGCTTGTTCTTCAACGCGTTCATCCCGAAGACGCGCCCCGTGTGAAACAGACCATCCAGCGTGCCGCGCAGGACGGCAGGGACTTTGAGCATGAATATCGCTTGGCGATGCCCGATCGCTCTCTGAAATATGTTCAGGTCGTCGCTCACGCCTTCGGTCATGAATCGGGCAGCGTCGAGTTTGTTGGGGCAGTGATGGACATCACCGACCGCAAGCGGGCCGAAGGCTTGCTCGCCGGGGAGAAACGCCTTCTCGAGATGGTGGCCAAGGGTTACTCGCTTGACCAGATACTTGATAGCCTGTGCCGTCTGGTGGAAGAGCAAGCCCCTGATGTGCTGGCATCGATCCTGCTCCTGGATTCAAATGGCAAGCAACTATGGCACGGCGGCGCGCCCAGCCTGCCAAAATCCTATAGCGATGCCATCAACGGGGGTGCCATCGGCCCTTCCGTGGGTTCGTGTGGAACCGCTGCTTACCTGGGCCAACAAGTCATCGTCTCCGATATCGCGACCGATCCTCTGTGGAGCGGGTTTCGCGAGCTTGCTCTTGCCCATTCGCTCGCAGCGTGCTGGTCTACGCCGATCTTCTCAGCTGAAGGCAAGGTGATTGGAACTTTTGCCATGTATTACCGGGAACCACGAAGCCCCAGTCCACGGGACCAGGACATCATCGGACAGATTACGCACCTCGCGGGCGTGGCCATTCAACACAAACTGGCGGAGGACGCTCTGCAGCGGAGCGAAAGTTACCTGGCGGAAGCGCAGAGACTCGCCCACACCAGCAGTTGGGGCTGGCGCGTAGCGGGTAAGGAGGCGTTGCATCTCTCCGATGAGTGGTATCGCATTTACGGGTTCGACCCGAAACATGGCATGCCCGATCGGGAGCAACGGCTGGAGCGCATTCATCCCGAGGATCGGCCAAAATACCTGGCAACAATCGATCGAGCCGTGGCCGCAAGTTCGGATTACGATATCGAATTTCGCCTTCTCCTTCCCGACGGTACGCTCAAATATATCCAATCGGTCGGCCATCCTGTCTTCGACGCGTCCGGGAATCTGGTGCAATTCGTCGGCAGCACCACCGATATCACGGAGCGTAAGTTGGCGGAGGAAGCTTTGCGCCAGGCGCAGGCAGATCTCGCGTACATGAACCGCGTGACCACGATGAGCGAGTTGGCTGCATCGCTCGCTCATGAAATAAAGCAGCCGATTGCAGCGGCAGTCACCGACGCGAACACCTGCTTGCGCTGGCTTACGCGCGATCGCCCCGAGATTGAAGAGGCGTGCCAGGCGGCCTCCAGAGTCGTCAAAGATTCCACGCGTGCCGCGGAAATCATCAGTCGAATCCGCCTGCTCTTCAAGAAGGGCACCCTTGAACGAGAGTCGGTTGACGTAAACGAACTCATCCGAGAAATGATTGCCCTGCTGCGCGCCGAAGCAACCCGCTACTCCATATCGGTGCGGACGAACTTGGCGCCAGATATTCCCCAAATCATGGGGGATCGCATCCAATTGCAGCAGGTGCTCATGAACCTCATGATCAACGGCATCGATGCAATGAAGGACGTGAATGGGGTGCGCGAGCTCACCATCAACTCGCGGTGGCCCGGAAAAGACCAGCTGCTGGTCTCCGTCAGCGATACCGGCGTGGGGCTACCCCTGCAGCAGGCAGACCAGATCTTTAACGCGTTCTTTACTACCAAGCCTCACGGCACTGGTATGGGTTTGTCCATTAGCCACTCCATCGTTGAATCGCATGGTGGCCGCTTGTGGGCCGCCGCCGGCTCTCCAGCTGGAGCCAGCTTTTACCTTACCCTGCCCGCTAAAGCCGAGGAACACGAATGACGTCTGCAGGCGTGTCCACGGTGTTTGTCGTTGATGATGATGCCGATGTCCGTGCATCCATCGAGGGTCTTCTCAAGTCGGTTGGTTTGCGTTCCCAATCCTACGGGACGCCGAAAGAATTCTTACGTCACAATCCGCCGGACGGGCCCTGTTGTCTTGTTTTGGATGTAAGGCTTCCCGGAATCAATGGCCTGGACTTTCAGCGTGAGTTGGCCGACGCCGGCATTCGGATTCCCATCATCTTCATCACCGGTCATGGAGATATTCCCATGACGGTGAAGGCTATGAAATCCGGAGCAGTAGAGTTTCTGACCAAGCCCTTCCGGGATCAGGACTTGCTCGATGCGATCCACCAAGCTTTGGATCGTGATCGGTTGGCGCGCCAACAGCAGGCTGAGCTTACCGAGCTACGAACGCGCTACCAGCTGCTGACCTCCCGCGAGCGCGAGGTCATGGGCTTGGTGGTCGCAGGGATGCTCAATAAGCAAATAGCCTCTGACCTCGGGACCAGCGAAATCACCGTGAAGATCCATCGCGGGCACGTGATGCGTAAGATGCAGGCTGAATCGCTGGCTGAACTGGTGCGAATGGCGACGAAACTTGAGCTTCCGCCCGACCAGAAAAGCTAGTGCCTTCGCTGTTGCACAAAGCGTCTTTTAATTGCTCCCGTCCTAACTTTCGCTTTCGCAAGTACCAACTGTAAAGATTGGCCGCCTTCCTGCAGTTTAGATGACTCATACCAAAGCATAATTGCGCTGCCTGCGGCGATGTTGCTACGCTCTCACCATGGACGCCC
Organism: uncultured Acidobacteriota bacterium; assembly: GCA_963719845.1. Lineage (GTDB taxonomy): Bacteria > Acidobacteriota > Terriglobia > Acidiferrales > UBA7541 > Palsa-189. The sequence continues at coordinate 14,743 of CAVRDM010000029.1, forward strand.
AAGAAAAGAACAAACTGATTGCGATCGTCGATGATGACGATCTGATGCGCAATGCACTACAGGGCCTGCTGAAGTCCGTTGGATTGCCAGCCCGAGCGTTTGCCTCAGCGGAGGAATTCCTGCAATCCGGCCAACAACACCAGACTGCGTGTTTGATCGCGGACATCCGCATGCCGGGTATGTCCGGTCTGGAATTGCAGGCCCAGCTGAACTCCGCGCATTGCAGGATTCCCACCATCTTCATCACCGCTCACGGCGACACAAAAATGCGGATGCAGGCGATGCGAGCGGGCGCAGTGGAGTTCTTGGCAAAACCCTTCGACGATGAAGTCTTGCTCCAGAATGTCCAAGCGGCTCTGGAGAATGGAACGCGATAAAAAATCGCGGTCCAGGGGGTCCTTATATGGAAGCCCTTCAAACCTTTCGAGTTCCTGATGAGCGCAGATTTGAGCAGGTCGTAGGCAACAGTCCTGCCCTGGAATCGGTCCTTGAACAGGTCGAGCGAGTGGCCTCTACCGATTCGACGGTCCTGATTGAGGGAGAAACGGGCACCGGAAAAGAACTGATCGCGCGGGCGATTCACAACATTAGCTCGCGGTGCGGACGCTCCTTCGTAAAGCTGAATTGCGCTGCCATTCCGATGGACCTGCTGGAAAGTGAGCTTTTCGGCCATGAGAAGGGCGCTTTTACGGGCGCCATAGCGCAAAAGATTGGCCGTTTCGAGTTAGCCGACAAAGGGACGCTTTTTCTCGATGAGGTGGGCGATATTCCGTCGGCGCTGCAACCCAAGCTGCTTCGTGTTCTGCAAGAACAGCAGTTCGAGCGCTTAGGCGGCACTCGGACTCACCAGGTGGATGTTCGGCTGGTGGCGGCAACGAACCGTGATCTGACGAAGATGGTAAAGCGTAGCGAATTCCGCATCGATCTTTACTACCGTCTGAATGTTTTCCCGGTGACGCTACCCCCATTGCGGGAACGCCGCGAAGACATTCCTGTCCTGGTGGCCCACTTTGTCGACCTTTATTCTCGCAGGATGGGCAAACAAATCCACCAGATCCCTCCCGAAACACTGTCTGCACTCAGTTCTTATCAGTGGCCTGGAAATATCCGCGAGCTGCAAAATATGATCGAACGTGCTGTGATCCTTTCAGACCGCGGAGTGCTTCCTAATCCTTTACCTAAGTCAGAGGCGCAAGACGCCATCGTCCCTTCAACTACAACTACGTTGAGGGACTCCGAACGCGCTCTGATTCTGGGCGTGCTTGAATCCGTCGGCTGGGTGATTGGCGGTCCGAAAGGCGCCGCTGCCAAACTCGGTTTGAAGCGTACTACGCTGATCCATAAGATGGAGAAGTTGGGAATCTCGCGGCCTCCGCTCCAAAGCGGCCAATATTCGATGGGAACCACACAGCGGGAGCGGGATTTGCTGCCACAATGTTAGGCCCCGTGCGCCCATTGCCGCGCCCATTGCCGCACTATGGTTCCACCGTCCCCAACTAGCTCTAGGCCCTGAAGGTAGGAAGAATCGTCGGAGGCCAAAAATAGCACGCCTCTGGCAATGTTTTCGGCCTCGCCCCGTCGACCTAAAATAGAAGGTGGCTTCCCCTCGCCGCTTCCGCAGAACATCCGGCAGCTCGGGAAAGCCTCTTTGTCTGCGTGTGCTCTTGTTGCTCTTTCTCTAAACCGTATTCCAGCGATGCACCGGTTGCGGTTTCCGTAGCCAGCACCACAGCCTTCGCAAGCGGTGCTGGCCACGGGCGCGGTGATGGTTGTTAGAAATTGACTACCACTCCGGCGGACGGTTGCGCGGTGTGCGTGGTTACGTTCGAGCTCAGAGTGGCGAGCCCGAAGTCCGGGCGGTTGTAGACAAATCCGCGGTACTCCAGTCGAAGCGCGACGTGCCGCACTAGTCTGTAGTCGACCCCTCCGCCATAAACAAATGCCGGACGTGCCTGCTCCTGCGCTCCGGAAATGAATCCTCCCTGGTTACCTGTAGGATCGAATACCAGAGCTCCCGCTCCCGCGAGCACGTAGGGCTTCATCCTGGCTACCGAGAATGGAAGATTGACAACCAGAGCTCCGGTTGCCTGATGCACGTTGGTCTGGATGCCAAATTCTCCGCCGGGAGTGAAATTTTGCTGGGTGTTTCGCTGGTAGCCGTAGCTCGCTTCCGCGGCGAGCCAACTGTTGAAGTGAAAGCGGTAGTTCACCAGGACTCCGCCTGTGTCTGTAGAATGTTGGAATGTTCCGTTCTGCTGCGAATCCTTGGTAAAAAATCCGGTCCCTTGCACGTTGACCTCATTGTGCGTGAAATCCTGCGCTCTGGCCGATGACGCCAGAAGCAGAACCACTCCAAGAAGTCCTGAAACCAACATTTTCTTAGTTAGCATTGTTTCGTCTCCTTCGATTTACACGCTGATACGAACTGCCAGAAACTCGTTTGCTGCTTTACCGCCCGCTGACTCACTTTAGCGACCGTCCGGTTCTATCTCCCGCACATCCAGTCGAGACAACTCCGGCGAACACCGCATGGTCAAGAAAACTCTTTGAATCTATGGATCCAGCGGTGGCGCCGCTTCTCCAGCATCTCCAAGAGATGTTTGGTGTACACGCCTGTGGCAACGAACTCCGCGCCATCCCTCATCATTGCGGCGAGCACGCGTTCTCCGTCCAGATCGACAAACGTCACCCCGCTCAAGTCCACTAGGCATTTGCGATTTCCATTCGGACCGTGTGACTTCTTCCAATTGGATTTGAGCTGCGCAACCCATGGCCCAGAGAGCCGACCCTGCAAAGTCCATCGTTGCTCCCTGGGCCCCTCGTCAATCGTGATTCTCAGCACTGCTCTCTCCGATTCGCAGAGTGAGATTGCACACGAGATGCCATTCTTAGATTCGGAAATGAAATTCTTGAAAGTTGGCAGTGTTACAGGGGATAGGGCGCAGAAGAGACTCTAGCTGCGTGAAACGTGTCAGCGTGGCAGTGCCAGATTGGTGGCACTCTGCCAATTCCCCGGCACTGGAAAAATTGAATCCGATGGCGAGAAACAAAATCTAAATGACAGTGGAAATCACGATACGCGCTGGGTGTTTTCGCGGACGAGGCCCAGTTTGCGCATGCGTAATTGCAGGGTAGAGCGTTTCATTCCCAATCGAGTTGCGGCGCCGTTGGGTCCGGCGACCACCCAGTTCGTCTGCGACAGCACGTTCAAAATGTGTTTGCGCTCGGTTTCTTCGAGGACACTCTGAATATTATTGCCGGCCGACGATTCGGGCTTTTTGTCGAACTGCCGGTTTCCATCGATGGCCGTTACCGAGGGTCGTGATTGGATTTCGCTTAGCGGCACATTCAAGACCGGACTTGCCGATAAGATCACCGCTCGCTCGATGACATTCTGAAGTTCTCGAATGTTGCCGGGCCAATGATATCGCCGCATCTGTTTAAGCGTTTCGCTGGAAATCGTCTCGATCCTCTTGTTCATCCGCCGGGCGAATTGCTCGGCGAAATGCCGGACCAGCAAGGGTATATCTTCGGGCCGCTCGCGCAGGGACGGCACGCGAACAGGAAAAACATTCAAGCGGTAAAAAAGGTCGGAACGAAACCTGCGCTCCTCCACCATGGACGCCAAGTCGCGATTTGTTGCCGCGATTAGCCGCGCGTCCGTAGTGAGGGTGCGCGTGCTGCCCAGGCGCTCGAACTCGCGTTCCTGCAGCACCCGGAGAAGTTTGGGCTGCAATTCCAGGGGAATCTCTCCGACTTCATCGAGGAATACGGTTCCCTGATTGGCAAGCTCGAAGCGCCCGATGCGCTGCGCGATTGCGCCCGTAAACGCTCCCTTTTCATGGCCGAACAGTTCGCTCTCGAGCAATCCCATGGGAATGGCGGCGCAATTCAGTTTCACGAACGAGTTCGCCTGACGTGAACTCAAATTGTGGATGGCCCGAGCAACCAACTCCTTGCCCGTTCCTGTTTCGCCATAGATCAAGACTGTCGAATCCGTGGGCGCCACCGTAGCCACTTGCTGGAGAATGCGCCGCAATACGGCGCTTTTCCCCACAATTTCCTCGAAATTCAGGTCCGTGCGAATTTCATCTTCGAGATACAGTTTTTCCTGTGTGAGTTTTTCTTTCAGCTCGGCAATTTTCTTATAGGCCAGCGCGTTCTCCACCGCGATAGCCACTTGGCTCGCCACCTGCATTAGAAACTTGACTTCGTCCCGGCTGAAGTTATTTTCATCACGCCGGCCGAGCAGCAAAACTCCATGGATTCGCCCGCGGCTGGCAAGCGGCAGGACGCAACCTGACTTCAGACCTTCGGCGACCGGCGGAGAGTCCGGACTCATGTTTCCCAGACCATGGACCGTTCCTACAAATGGTTCGCCAGTCTTGAAGGCGGCCCCTGCCGGACTCCCTTCGATCGGAATAGGGATTTCTTCCCGTACAAATCCGCGGCTGTCGGGAAAGTCCAGCGCGTAAAGACGCAATTGCTTATTATCTTCGGCGTCTGGCAACCCCACGCCGGCAAAATCACAGCTCATTACGCGGCGAAGATTCCTCGAGACGCTGCGCAATAACTCGCGCAACTCCAACGTAGATACGACGCTATTGGTCAGATCCAGAAGAAGCTTTAACTGTTCTTGGGCGGTTCGTGAAGCCTCGAAATTCAGCGCATCGTCGATCGCGAGTGCCATTTGGTCGGCAACCAGGCCAAGAAAACGGACTTCATCGTCGGAGTAAGCATCGGGATGCCCGCTGGCAATAAACATGCTCCCGATGCGGCGATGCGCGGTGGTCAGGGGAAGCATGCACACCGACTGCATCTTGTATTTTTTCAAAGACTCCATCGTGTCGGGGAACCGAGTCTCCCGATCCACAAAAGGAATGACCAGCGGCCGCTGGTTCTGAAACACCCAGCAGGTCATGGTCTCTCTTTGTAGGCACTTGTCTTTGAGGGTCGGATTGGGCTCGTCGCAATGAATCGAGACATGCCATTCAATGGCGTTCTGCGTTTCGTCATACTGCGCGATCCCCAGCCCATCAAAGTCAATGACCCGGCGTAATTCATCGACCAGGATATCGAACAGTTTTCTCGGTTCGCGGCAGGCGCTTACGGCTTGCGAGACGCGAATAAGCGCCTCGTAGCGCGCCACTACAGACTGCTCCTCGCGCGCTGCGGGACGAAGCTGGGCCGCCTCGCTCATGAACGTATTGGATGCTACAGATGTGCAGTGGGGTGCATTCGATGCGCTAGGAACTTGTTTTTAGAAATGGTAGGAAATGGAGCATTCGTCTTCGCTTAGTGACAAGATTCGCGTGGCTCGATGGGAGGATTCGCGTGACCAAATCTAGGTTCCTGTATCTAATCCACTGGTCGCGGCGATGCCGAAGTCTGTAAAATCTCTTTAGTTAGACCTGGAGACTAGATCGAGCATGCCCAAACCAATATTGCTGAGTGTGGACGATGATTCCGACGTCTTGCGCGCGATAGAACGGGATCTTCGCTCACATTACGGCGCCGAATACCGGGTTATCGGAAGCGATTCGCCCGCAGGCGCACTCGGGCTTCTGAAGCAGCTGAAGGTGCGTAATGACAGCGTGGCTTTGCTGCTTGCCGATCAACGTATGCCGCGCATGGACGGCGTGCAATTCCTGCAGGAAGCCATGGGAATTTTCCCCGGCGCCAAGCGCGCTTTGCTGACGGCGTACGCCGACACCAATGCCGCAATCAGCGCCATCAATCACGCCAGCATCAACTATTTTTTCTTGAAGCCGTGGGATCCTCCCGCGGAACATCTGTATCCGCAACTGGATGATTTGCTCGACGACTGGCAAGCTTCCTATCGGCCGGCATTTGAGGGAATCCGAGTGCTGGGCACGCGCTGGTCGCCTCGATCCTATGAATTGCGGGACTTTCTCGCGCGCAACCATGTCCCCTATCAATGGACTGACGTCGAGCTTTCCGCCAATGATCCGGAAACCAAGCGCCTCCTCGAAGCTCTAGGGCCGGAGGCGACGCAGCTCCCGGTGGTGCTCTTCCCCGACGGGACGAAACTGCTTGAGGGTGTTCCCGCGGACATCGCGCAAAAAGTCGGGCTGCGGACCCGCGCGCAAACCAGCTTCTATGATTTAGCGATTGTGGGAGGCGGGCCCGCTGGTTTGGCCGCCGCGGTTTATGGCGCCTCCGAAGGCCTGCATACCATGATAATTGAGCGGGAAGCGCCCGGCGGCCAGGCGGGTATGAGTTCGCGCATCGAGAACTATCTCGGATTTCCCACCGGGCTCAGTGGCGGCGATCTGGCCCGGCGAGCTGTCGTGCAAGCCCGGCGTTTCGGAGTGGAAATTCTGGCTCCGCAGGAAGCTGTGGGCATCCGAACCGAAGGTCCTTACCGCATCATTAAGATGGCGGATGGGAACGAGATCTCGTGCCACGCGCTCATGATTGCCAGCGGAGTGCAGTGGCGCCGCCTGGAAGCTCCGGGGGTGGACAAGTTGCAAGGTGCTGGAATTTACTATGGTGGCGGAGCCACCGAGGCTCTGTCATATAAGGATGAGATCGTTTATGTGGTAGGAGGCGCGAATTCAGCGGGTCAAGCGGCCATGAATTTCGCTCGATACGCAGAGCGTGTCATTATTCTTGTGCGCGGCGATTCGCTTTCCAGCACCATGTCGCGATACTTGATCGACCAGGTTCAAGCGACGCCTAACATTCAGCTCTGGACTCATGCCAGCGTGGCCGCAGCGCATGGTGAAACACATTTGGAAGAGGTTTCAGTGCTTTGTTCAGACACCGGCAAGACTGAGCGCGTTCCGGCGAGCGCGATGTTCATTTTTATTGGAGCATCGCCGCGCACGGATTGGCTGGCCGATATCCTCGAGCGGGACGAGCGCGGTTTCCTATTGACCGGCCCTGACCTGCTGCGTGACGGCCAACGCCCCAAGGGCTGGACGCTCGAGCGAGATCCATTCTTGCTCGAGACCAATGTTCCCGGAATCTTTGCGGTTGGCGATGTGCGCCATGGCTCCATAAAACGGGTGGCCTCCGGCGTTGGTGAAGGATCGGTGGCGGTGCAATTCATCCATCAGTATTTAAGCAAGGTCTAAATGGTCGACAAATCGGAGTTACTTCGCGTTCCGGCGTTCGCTGATTTGCCCGACGATCAGATCGCCTGGTTCCTCAGTAAGTCGCAGGAAATCCATGTGACTGCCGGAGAAATATACGTGCATCAAGGCGATCCGGCGGACTCGATGTTCGTGATTCTCGAGGGGCAATTTCAGTGGCGCGGCGAAATCGGCGGCGACACCGTTATCGCTTCCGGAAAGCCGGGCGACGTAACTGGAGTGCTGCCTTTCTCCCGAATGAAGCAGTTCACCGTCACGGGTCGCGCTGTCACCGATGGCCGCGTTCTGAGATTCCCGGCTTCTTTGTTCCCCGAACTTGTGCAGAAGATGCCGGAGCTGACCACGCGGCTGGTAGGCATGATGTCCGACCGGATCCGGGAATTCACTCGGTTCGAGCAACAGCGTGATCGGCTGGCTTCTCTGGGGAAACTCTCGGCCGGACTGGCGCATGAGCTCAACAATCCGGCTTCCGCTGCGAAACGCGCCACCAGCCAGTTGCGCGATATTCTAAAGAAAATCAAAAGCGCCAGCCTCGAGCTCGGCAGGCGCGATCTAACGCCCGCCCAGAAATCAGAAATAGAGAAATTGGAAGCTTCCTTTACACAGCCGGACGTCGTTCCACCGGATGCGTTGACCATCAGCGACCTCGAAGACCAGATTGATTCCTTGTTGCGCAGTCACGGACAGAATGACCTGTGGCAACTGGCGGCCGAGCTGGCGCGACGCAACATCAAGCCGGAGGTGCTCGAATCGTTGTTCGCGAACCTCGATGCGGATACCGCTCGCGCCGCTCTGGTCAGGATTGCCGCTTCCGCCGAGGTCGCCAGTCTGTTACACGAAATTGAGAGCAGCACCTCACGCATCTCGGATCTGGTCGGAGCCATTAAGGAATACACCTACATGGACCAGTCTCCGGTGCAGAACGTGGACATCGTAAGAAGCCTGGAAACTACGCTGACCATCTTGAATCACAAACTGAAACAGGGAGTGGTGGTGCAGCGCGATTACCTGCGCGTTCCTCTGCTGGTGAATTCGTTTGGGAGCGAGCTTAACCAGGTCTGGACCAACATCATCGATAATGCGATTGACGCGATGCACGGAAAAGGCGAGCTTCGCGTCCGAACCTACCGCGACGATGGTTGCGTCGTAGTGGAGATTGGCGATAGCGGTCCGGGAATTTCCGACGAGCTGCGGCCGCACATTTTTGAGCCTTTTTTCACCACCAAGGGAGTCGGAGAAGGTACGGGTCTCGGCTTGGACACTGTCCAGCGAATTGTGAAGAAGCACCGGGGAAATATTCAGGTTAATTCCAAGCCCGGTGACACGCGCTTTCAAGTCTGGCTCCCGTTATCGGATGCTGCGCCTTAATCTGAGCTGGATGAGCAGGCGCCGTGTAGGCCAGCCCGGTATAGGCAAGCCCGGTGTTACCGGTCAAGCGAGAGGGGCCTGAGTTCGATGCCGGCCAGCCTTAGCGTTTGCGCTACTGCCGCGGCGGTTTTTGAGGCGCCCGGAGTGTCGCCATGGATGCAGATGGTCTGCGCCTGCAAGACGATTTCGCTCCCGGCGCTCGCAACTACCGTGCCTCGTTCCGCGATTTGTAAGGCCTGCTGCGCGGCCTCCGCGGGGTCGCGTATCAGCGCGTCGTCAAATTTGCGCGAGCGCAAAGTTCCATCGCCCTCGTACCTCCGGTCTGCGAACCCTTCGGCGGCGACTCGGAAGCCGGCTTCTCGGAAGACGTCCAGCATCAGCGATCCAGCCAACCCCACGAGTGCAACGTCCCCGCTCCAGCGAGCAACTCCACGGGCAATCGCCTGGGCCAACACGCGATTCTTCGCAGCCTGATTATAAAGCGCGCCATGCGGCTTGACGTGCATCACGCAGGCGCCGCAACCAGCGGCAACTTGGGCGAGGGTCCGCACTTGCTCGAACACGAAATCAGCGATTATTTCCGGCGGCAGGTTCAACTCCTGCCGGCCAAAATTCGCGCGATCCGGATATCCGGGATGTGCTCCTAATGCCAGCCCCCAGCGAAGCGCCTGCTCGATCGTCGCTTTCATAGTTTGTGAATCCCCGGCATGTCCCCCGCAAGCGATGTTGACCGATGTGAGGGAGGGCATCAAAGATTCTTGAGTGCCGTCGGCAATGGCCTCCGGCAGTTCGCCCATATCGCAATTCAGGTCCACGCGCTTCATCCCAAAATCAATCCGTCGGACGCTAGCAGTTTCTCTTGTTCGATGAGCATCGATCGCGCGTTTTCAAATGTCACCTCTTCAAATCGAATCTCGTCGCCGGGGCGCAGCTGCCCCACGTGGTGGAGATCCGCGGAAATCACGTTCGCAATCTTCGGATAACCGCCCGTGGTCTGTTGCTCCACAAAAAGGATGATGGGCGAGCCTCCGGGTGGCGCCTGAACGGCGCCGAGCGACACGCCTTCAGTAATCATCTCTCTACCGACACACTGTGACACGGGTGCTCCTTCCAGCCGCAGACCCATGCGATTGGATTGCTCGCCGACGCGATAGAGGCCTGCACAGAGCGAGCGCAGCGATGGCTCGGAAAACCAAGCAATCTGTGGACCAGATGTGACGCGCAAGACCTTACGAGGCCGCAGAAAATCCAATACCTGCGGAGCGATCGTTCTTTTGCGGAAAGGCCCGGTCGTCCGCCCGATGTGCAGCACGTCTTCCTTTCGCAGCGGCCTGCCCTCGAAACCCCCGAGTCCGCTTAAGATGTGTGTTGACACGCTGCCTAGAAAAGGCGTCACGTCGATTCCGCCTTGAACGCATAAATAGCAGCGCGCTCCCGAACGCGTGGGACCCAGGCGAAGCGTTTCGCCCGGCCGCACCTCAACCGACGTCCACAGATCGACAGTCGCACCATCGAGAGTCGCCCCAAAGTCGGACCCGGTCAGTGCCAGGATGGCCCCTTCCGGAAACAGAAATGTTCCACCGAGCAGCGTCATTTCCAGTCCAGCCGCGCATTCAGCATTAGCGACGAGGCGGTTTCCGAGGCGCAGCGAAATCGGATCTGCGGCTCCGGACGGTGAAACGCCGATGGGACCGAAGCCTTCTCGCCCCAGATCCTGCACCGTGGTCAGCAGGCCCGGTGTTTGGACCTGAATGACGCTCATGCCTTCTCCAGCGCCATGAATCGCGCGTTGGAAATCGGTGTAAAACGCACGCGGTCTCCGATGGACAGAAAGCTCATGTCGTTTCGGTCCGGGCGAAACATCGCGATAGGAGTGCGCCCGATCAATCTCCAGCCGCCGGGCGTAGCCAACGGATACACGCCCGTCTGCTTACCCGCGATCCCTATGCTGCCAGGCGCCGCGCGCCGGCGCGGGGTGGCCAGACGCGGCGTCGCCAGCGCTTCGGGTAATTCACCGAGATAAGCGAAGCCGGGAACGAACCCTAAAAAGTAAACGACGTAGGTGACCGAAGCATGCAATTCAATTGCTTGAGCGGGCGTCATTCCGTGCAGGGCGGCTACCTCATTTAAGTCTGGCCCAAACTCTCCCCCGTAGCACGCGGGGATTTCGCGGTGTCGCGGTTCCGGGAGACGCACGGCCTCCAGCCGGTCGAGGTAACCACGTAGAATTACTTCCAGTTCGGTATAGCTCAACTTCAGTGCATCGAAGTTAACCAGAAGCGAGGAATACGCGGGGTGCAGATTTCGTATGCCCGCGACCGGTTCCGACTCCAGCAAACATAATAGCTTTCTGACACGCTGATTAGCCTCGAGCGTGATCTGTTGGCCGAAGTAAACCAAAAGCGATTGATCGCTCGCCGGTTGGAACCACGCGCTGTCGGTCATCGCTATTGGCATTTTAAGAAAAGTATATAGCACGCGGAATTCTAAACGCGATGGCGCGGTACCGCGCCAATCTCATACACGACCTAGCCGAGGCCATGTAAGTAGAGCTTGATTCGAGCGGGCAAACAGGCATACATTTCGTCAAAAGCGGGAAGTCCAGGGAAGGGTGCATCCGGCAGAACTAAGAGAGACAGCTGCGAAGGAGAAACCCATGGATACGAAAAAACCCAGTCGAAGGAAGTTCCTGAAAAACAGCGCCGCGGCCGGTTTGGCCGTGGGTGTGCTGGGGTCGGCAAGCGCTCAGACGGCGGCGCCCGACCCACAACGTGCCAAGGACCTGGTCGCTTATGGCGAGCGCTCCCATTTTGTGACCTCGGTACGCGTACCCGTGGCCGAAAGAATGTCGCCCGACGAGTTCGGCATGACGTTTCATGTGTCGAGTCCGCTTCAGGATTCGGTGGGGACGATCACGCCCTCCTCGCTCCATTTTGTGGGTACCCACCGTGGCGCTATTGTTCCGGAGATCGATCCTAAGGAATATCGTCTCCTGATCCACGGCATGGTGGACCGCCCGCTCGAGTTCACCCTGGCGGAGTTGAAGCGATTCCCTTCGGTGTCCCGTCTTCATTTTCTCGAGTGCCTGGGAAACCGCACCAAGCCCGAATATAAAACCGTTCAGGAAACGCATGGGTTAACCAGTTGCAGCGAATGGACCGGAGTGCCCCTGTCTCTGTTGCTGAAGGAAGTCGGCGTGCAAAAGGGAGCCTCTTGGATCGTTTCGGAGGGATCGGAGGAGGTTAAAGGAGCGGGGAGCATTCGGCTGGCGAAGGCCATGGACGATTGTCTGGTGTGCTACGGACAAAATGGCGAAGCAATGCGTCCTCAGCAAGGTTTTCCGGTACGGCTGGTGGTTCCCGGCTTTGAGGGAATTTATAACACCAAGTGGCTGCGGCGAATCAAAGCAGTCGACCGGTATTACATGACCTACAACGATTACGGGCACATCTCGAGCGACCCGAAAACCGCCGCGTTGACCTTCGAGTGGGGGCCGAAATCGGTCATCACCTTTCCTTCGGGGGGACAGCAATTGCCCGGTCACGGTTTTTACCAGATCACTGGCTTGGCTTGGTCCGGTGGAGGCGCCGTTCGTAAGGTGGAAGTTTCCACCGACGGGGGCCAGACCTGGAAAGACGCCCAGATTCGGGGGGCGGTGCATCCCATGGCGCACACCCGGTTTGGCATGGACTGGAAGTGGGAAGGACAGGAGTGCGTACTCCAGTCGCGCTGCATAGATGAACTCGGCCAGGTTCAACCGACGCAGGCCGAACTCGCCAAGTTCTTTAAGGTGCCCCCGGATTACTACAAAAAACACGGCACACAAGGCTCTGACAACAGGATTCAGCCCTGGAGGGTGGCCAGCGATGGGACCGTTCACAACGCGCTTGGTTAGATTTTTTCTGCCTCTGGTTATCCTAGGAGTCTGCCACGCCGCGTGGGCCCAGTCGCCCACCTATGGTTTGGGAAAGACCCCGAGCGCAGAAGAGATCCGTGCCTGGGATATCGCGATCAGTCCTACGGGAAAGGAACTCCCACCAGGAAGCGGAAGCGCCAAAGAAGGCGCGCAACTTTTCACGCAGAAGTGTGCGGCATGCCACGGGGCGACCGAGCGGGCGGGTGGCTCCTATGTTGATAAAGCCACAAGTTGCTTCGGAGACCCCTGCGCGTTGCCTGTCACCTTGTATGAATGCGGGAAACGTAATGGCGCTCCACTCGCCATACGCGACGGCCATATGGGATTACATCAATCGCGGCATGCCTTTCAAAAGAGGGCACGCTAAAACCCGACGAGGTATACGCCCTGACTGCTTTCTTGCTCTACAAAAATGGCGTTATTAAGGAAGACGATGTACTCGACGCCCAGAGTCTGCCCCAGGTCAAAATGCCAAACCATGATGGGTACTCTCTACCGGAGTGGAAGCATGGGAAGCCAAGGATTTTTCCGAACAACCCTTAGCCCCAATCAGCAGATCGCAATTTCTC
>CAVRDM010000030.1:0-45327 GCA_963719845.1 uncultured Acidobacteriota bacterium
GATCGGCGCTTATGAAAGCGTTCGACAGCTTGTCTGAACAAGAAATTCTGGCGCTAGCCATATCCCTTGAAGAGGAAGATGAGCGAGTTTATGCCGACTTTGCCGAGGGACTGCGCGACAATTTCCCGGCTTCTGCGGCCGTATTTGAGGCCATGCGAGGCGATGAGACCGATCATCGGCAGAGGCTTCTTTCCCTGTATCGAGAGCGTTTCTCGGATCACATTCCCCTCAGAACTAGGAGCGATTACCTGGGTTAGGCACCGTTATATGGATACGCCGGCTGCTTCGGCGGCAATTCAAGTCGCATTCGGCGGAGCCCTCGTATTCATCACAGGCGTCCTGATTGGCCGCTCGTGACTCGCGAATCTAACGATCACTTCGACCTGAGTTGACGGACTCTGCCGCGAACGGCACCCATTGAGCAGCTCCTGCGATTCTCGCCAAACTAGTCAGTAAGCTCGCGTCATTCGTTCGACCGTTTTCCGCGCCCAGCCCCCCGAGAGATTAGGTCATTTTGGCGCGTTAGATTCATCATCGTTTGAAGAGCGGACCTCCTCGCGAAGCTGTTCGATACACAAACACCCAATTAATAGGCTCCGATTCGTCGGCATTAGAACATCGTGTCCGCGGGTTGGCACCCCCACACGGTTACCACGTGTGGGTCGGCTCTATTTTCGGTCACTTACAGTTCAAGGTTTGGCAACGGTCTTGCCCATTCACTGGTGTCGCTAGAGGTCAGTCAAGCGTTGAACAAATACGAACTTAAGGAGAGAACCAACAATGTTCACTGGAGCCATCGACAAGCCTCACCCAAGCCATAAGGGCACGACGTGTTGCCACTTACTGTCGTCAGTCATTGCTCTGGTTTTTGCGCTATCTATTCATCCGGCCAAAGCACACGCGCAGATCACCGGAGAGCTCGAAGTTAACATCCCATTCCAGTTCTATGCCGGGGACACGAAACTTCCAGCGGGCCAGTATGTCGTGCGCATGCTGGACAATACCGATTCGAAGGTCATGGAGATCAGCACTCCGGACGGCTCGACGTCTGCTCTGTTTGAAGTCGAAGATGCACAGGCCGACGCCGCGCCCAGTAAGAGTGAATTGATCTTCAACAAGTACGGGAATCGCTATTTCCTTGCCAACGTGTTTGATGAGGGCAACCCGGACGGCACCAGGCTTCCCGAATCCCAGTACGAAAAGAGGGTCGGTCAAGCGGCGGCGGAAGCCCAGCAACACGTACCGGCGCACCACCACGGACCACAAGGAAACTAGCAGGATCGCTGCAACTGCAAACTGACTGAGGTCGAGCGCCCGTTTTATCTCGCGCGAGGAATTTATCTCTGAGTTTCACAAAAAGGAGGAAATATGAAACTCCAAAGAGCCGTACTCGTTTTGATGGGAATGATGTTGTTGTTCGCAGGCAGGTCATCAGCGCAGGACGTGAAAACCGATTACGATCGCAACGCAACCTTCGCCCAGTACAAGACCTACTCGTGGGAACGGGTCCAAACACAGGATCCCTTGATGGTCGATCGAATCAAGAGCGCGGTGAATTCCGCTCTGGCGGCGAAGGGCTTTACCGAGGTGCCATCGGGTGGAAACCTCTCGATCATGGCCATGGAAACTACCCAGAATCAGCAGACGCTCGACACGTTCTACAACAACTTCGGCGGAGGGTGGCGCTGGGGAGGATTTGGAGACGCCACCACAACCACAGAGACCTACAAGGTCGGCACCCTAGTCGTCGACCTCTTCGATACAACTACAAAGAAACTTGTGTGGCGCGGCTCGGCCAGCGACACGCTCTCCAACAAGTCCGAAAAGAACATCGACAACCTCGACAAGGGCGTGGAGAAGATGCTTAAGAAATTCCCCCCCGATGCCTCGAAGAAATAAGGCGTGTCCAGTTCTTTGCGTGCGGCCAATTGGTCGCACGCAGGAACGGACATTCAGAGGAGTTTATGAAGTTTGTGAGCGGTGGTTTCGACGCGAACAGAATTATCAAAAGACTGGAGTGGAACGCCATGCTGGATAAAAGTTCGATTCGATTTGCTCCTTCGATTCTTGTGGCGATTTTCTTGGGCGCTTGGTTTGCACCAACGTTTGCCCAGCAGCCGGGACAACGGACCTTTGCGTCGCCCGAAGATGCCGGTCGCGCCTTCTTTGACACGATGCAAAAACAGGACGACCAGCCTCCGTTAAGCATTTTGGGGCCAGCCGGAAAGGACGTCCTCTCCTCCGGAGACCCAGCGGAGGACGCGAATGCCCGCATCGGCTTCGTCGTCAAATACCAAGAGATGCATCGGTTCATGACAGAACCAAATGGAGCATTAACGCTGATTATCGGCGCCGAGAACTGGCCGTTTCCGATTCCCTTGGTGAACCATAACGGCTCCTGGTATTTCGACACCCGCGCGGGCAAAGATGAAATCCTCTTCCGTCGCATAGGTAAGAATGAAGTCTCGGCCATTGATGCGTGCGGTGACTTGGTTGAAGCACAAAAGCAATATTTCGCACTCCCGCTGGGGGACCTCTCAAAACAATTCGCGCAGAAGCTAGTCAGCGATCCAGGCCGGCATAATGGTCTGTATTGGCAGGATGCCTACAACGGATTCGAGAGCCCGGTCAGCCCTCTCATCGCCGATGCGCATGGAAAAGGTCCAAATGACGAAGCCGGCGATCAGTACCCATTCAATGGCTATTTCTTCCGCATCCTGACTAGCCAAGGCTCCCACGCACCGGGCGGAACCCACAATTATGTCATCAATGGAAAGATGGCCGGAGGATTTGCCTTCGTTGCCTATCCTGCCGAGTACCGTTCCTCAGGCGTGATGACCTTTATCGTCGACCGATCGGGAGTTATTTACGAGAAGGATCTCGGTCCCGACACCACAAAAGTTGCGGAAGCCATGACCGCCTATGACCCCGATTCCACCTGGCGGCGAGTGCAATGATCGGAGCTTGCCACTGACATTTCAGACTAAGACTAAAACCGCATCCCTAAAGAGGTCTGCGGAACCAGGAGAATTCATCATGAAATTGCTTAAGCAACATTTGGCGGTCTTATTGATCGTTTCACTGGTTTTAGCCACAGTGCCTGCGGGATTCGCCTCTCAGACGGACGGGGCTACGGCCTCCGCACCGATCCAAGCCCCTCAACAGACTCCCGAGCAATTGCAGCAACTGGTGGCGCCAATCGCGCTGTACCCGGATGCGTTAGTTGCGCAGATCCTGGCAGCCTCAACATATCCCACCGAAATTGTCGAAGCAGATCGTTGGATGCGGCAGTATCCCGATTTGAAGGGACAACAACTGGGCGATGAAGTAGATAAGCAAGCCTGGGATCCTAGCGTTAAGGCACTCACGCAGTTTCCTTCTGTGCTTGCCAACCTGGACAAGAATCTCTCATGGACTTCATCGTTGGGAGATGCTTATGTGAATCAGCAGCAGGCCGTGATGGACGCCGTGCAGGTTATGCGGCGACGTGCGCAGCAGGCGGGAAATCTGAAGAGCACGCCGCAACAGAAGGTAACGACACAGGGGCAGACTATAGTCGTTGAACCAGCCGATCCAGACATAGTCTATGTGCCGGCATACGATCCTTGGCTCGTATACGGCTCGCCACTACCAGTCTGGCCCGGATGGTATCCGGTTCCCGGCATTTTTATTGGCGGCCCGGCGATTGCGTTCGGTGTAGGTTTAGGAATTGGCTATTTCGGCGGCTTCGGTTGGGGATGGCATCACTGGGGATCCGACTGGCACAACCACGCGGTCGTCTATAACCATAATACTTACATTTCCCACAGCAGAACGTTCATCAATCGCAACAATTTGGCTCATCACGCCGGCGAAATTCATGGCGGCGCTGCATCGAGAGGATTCGCGGGTGCACAACATGGGTTCGCGGCACCACGTAGCCAGCCAGGAATACACTCTGGCGCGTTCAGCGGTTTTGATCACGGTGGCACCATTCGGGCAAATTCCTTCCGCGGACGCTCGAGTTTTGGTGGCGGCTTTCACGGTGGCGGAGGGTTCCATGGCGGAGGTGGTTTTCATGGGGGCGGGGGCCGAAGATAGTTGTCGCAAGTTCCATTTGCAGGGGAAGGAGTATGGGAGATGAAGTACAGAAAACTAGGTAATACCGGACTAATCGTAAGCGAGATGGCTTTGGGCACGATGCAGTTTGGCGGCAAGATGAACATGGGCAACCTTGGTCAAGAGGACACTACTCGGATGGTGAAATTCGCTCTGGACAGGGGAATAAACTTCATCGATACGGCGGACGTGTACAGCCTTGGCGAAAGCGAGACCCTGGTGGGCAATGCGTTAAAGGACGTAAGGCAAGAGATTGTCCTCGCCACGAAAGTCCGGCTTCCCATGAGCGAGAATTTCAACCACAGCGGCGCGACCCGCGTGAACATCATGCGCGAAGTGGAAGGCAGTCTGCGACGGCTGCAAACTGATTACATCGATCTTTACCAGGTTCATGGATGGGACAGTAACACGCCGCTCGAGGAGACACTACGGACGCTCGACGATCTTGTGCGCCAAGGGAAGGTCCGCTATGTCGGGCTCTCGAACCTCATGTCCTGGCAGGCCGCAACCGCAATCATGCTGCAGGAGCGTCTGGGATTGGAAAAATACGTGACGGCGCAGATGTATTACAGTCTCGTCGGCCGGGGTATCGAATATGAATTTCAGTCCTTTGCGGATTACTACAACATTGGCATTCTGGTTTGGAGCCCGCTTGCCGGTGGTTTCCTTACGGGCAAGTACAGCCGCGCTAACCCTGCTCCTGCCGGTACACGGTTCGCGGAGGCAGGTTCGTTCGTGCCCTTCGACAAGTCGATGGGCTACCGCGTCGTGGAAAAGCTAAAGGACGTGGCCGGCCGGCATGACGCAAGTCCAGCCCGCGTGGCGCTCTCATGGGTGCTGGGACGGCCAGCTGTCAGCAGTGTGATCATCGCTGCCCGCAAGATCGAGCAACTTGAGGATAACATCCGTGCTGTCGACCTTCGGCTCTCTGACGACGAAGTCCAGCTCTTGGACGCAGTGTCGGATCCGGGCGTTCCTTATCCGAAGTGGATGGTCCTGCAACTCGATACCGCCGAAGACCCGCGGTCAAAGGTCCTGTATCCGGAGCGCTACGCAAATGGCGGCGCCTGGAAGGACCTCCGCAGGACTCGGTGATCGCGGCGGAGAGTTGTCCCCTGTCCAAAATCAATGCAGGCTGCGTAATTCGGTTATCTATCACGCCAAATACGTACACGTGCTTATATTCAGACATTAGCGGGCGCTTGCTCTAAAGCCTCGTGAAAGCGCGGCTCGAAAGCGTTTCGAGAGGCAGATCCGAATACGCTGGGCCAATCCAACACCTCCACGTCGACCATTTCACCCCAAAGCAGGCCGGCGGTCGAGCCCCCCGCAGTCTCGCAAACCGTGACGATGGCGTTCGCTTCAGCAGCGGTGCGCACCAGTGCGGAGCATTGATTCGCAAGCGGCTTCACGAAAAATCCTTCTGGCTCGGAATGTAGACGAGCGAAGACGAAGTAGCGGCGATCAGGACGCGTGTGCAGTTCTCCGTCGAGGCGGGCCCGCAGTTTTGGCAGTTCGGTCTCGCGGTGGCCAGAAAGGCGCGCCAGAGCGGGCCGCACGAGTTTGTGGAAGCACATGAAAGCGGCTGCGGGATTTCCCGGCAGCACACATACCGGCATGGCTTCCCATTCGGCGAAGCCGAAAGGCCGGCCCGGCCGCATGGCTACGTGCGTGAATCGAAACTCAGCTCCCAGCTCGGTAAGCACACTTTTGACAAGATCGCGGTCCCCTACCGAGGCACCGCCGGTGGTGATCAGGATGTCCGCGTCGCGCCGAGCCCGCTGGAGCATTCCCGCCAGAGCTACGCGATCATCCGGAGCGACGCCTGCAAGGCGTGGTTTGCCACCCGCGGTAAGCACCAGCGCGGAAAGCGCGAGGGCATTGCTGTTCCGCACTTGGCCGCGCGCCGGACTGGCGGCCACATCAACGAGCTCGTTGCCGGTGCAAACGATCGCGACTCGCGGAGACCGAAATGCCCTCACCAAGGGTTTGCCGGCGAAAGCTAGAAGTGCCACTTTTCCTGGGCTCAAAGCCTCGCCCATAGCAATAAGTTCATCTCCGGAGTGAAGGTCTTGCCCGGGAGGAAATACGCAGTCGCCCGGGGCTACACGTGCGAAAATTCGTACAGTCACTCCATGTCGCTCTGTGCGCTCGTGCGGAATGACGCTATCGGCGCCGCATGGAACGGGTGCGCCAGTAGTGATGCCGAGGGCGGTGCCGGCTGTGAGGCTCGATTCGCCCTGCTCAGCAAACACTTGCCCAGCAATGGGAAGGTCGATCGGATTATCCTCTGTCGCGTGGGCGCAATCACTTGCCCGCACCGCATATCCATCCATCGCCGATCGTGGAAAAGGGACGGCGTCTTCATCGGCGATCACTTTACTCGCCGCAATTCGTCCGAGTGCGCGCGTGAGAGCGACGTCTTCCGCCGGCAGCGGCTGAACGTGGGAGAGGATCGTACGAAGCGCTTCGTCGAAACCAACAGTTAGCATCACAGTCCTCCGGCGTGCTGGCCTACGGGCTCGCACGGCCGTAAAATCGTAGTCGGAAAATAGAAGTCAGAGGCGTGAGACATCGTCATCAAGTCGCCGCGTTCATCCTGGCAGGGGGCGCCAGCTCGCGCATGGGTCGCGACAAGGCGCTTCTCGATTTTGGCGGCGTGCCGCTGATCCTTCACACCGCCCGACTGCTCGAACCACTGGTTTCCGGCGTCACGGTTGTCGGATCGCCCTGCCGATATGCCCCGCTTGGACTGCGCGCAATCGCGGACGAGAGCGACAGGCAGGTCAAGGCCGGGCCGAACACGCCCGGTCGAGGGCCCCTGGCTGGAATTGCTGCCGCGCTGGCCGCCACGCAGTCGGTCTGGAATTTGGTCGTCGCTTGCGATCTGCCCTACCTCTCGGCGGAATGGCTTGATTGGCTGCTTTCTCGTGCGCTTCGCTCGAGCGGTGAGGCCGTCGTTCCACAAACAAAGCAAGGGATCGAGCCATTGGCCGCGGTATACCGCCGCGAATGCGGTACGCCGATCGCTGTTGCGCTCGCACGAGGCGTGCGAAAAGTCTCGGACGCCATCGAGGGGCTTCGCCTTGACCTTGTCTATCCACGCGAATGGAGCAAGATCGATGCGAGCCGGCTGATCTTGAGAAACATGAACGAGCCCGGAGATTACGAGCAAGCACGGAAGTGGTGGGCGGCCAAGCGCATGCGCGTAAACGATCATGTCAAAGGCCCCCCGCGGCCACTGGACCGGAAACCGCGAGTCGCTCCTCGCCGGAATAAATGACGAAGCGCCGGCCGCGCAAGAATCCGACCAGCGTCAGCCCCAACTCGCGCGCCAGCTGCACCGCGAGACTCGAAGGCGCGGACACCGAAGCCAGCAGGGGAATTCCGGCGGTGAGCGCCTTCTGCACGATCTCGAATCCGCCCCGCCCGCTGACTAGGAGGATATGATCACTAAGAGGTAGGCCGCCACGGAGGAGAGTCCAACCGATGACCTTGTCCACGGCGTTGTGCCTGCCAATGTCTTCGCGCAAGACGAGCAGGTCGCCGCCACGACTGAAAAGTGCCGCCGCATGCAGACCCCCGGTTCGGGAAAAGACAGCCTGCGTTCCGCGCAATTTTGGCGGTAGCTGGCAGAGCATTTCGGGATCGAATAGCGCGGTGGCCGCTGGACGATGCAAGCCTCGCTGGCGGAGCTGCCCGATAGAAGCCTTGCCGCACACGCCGCAGGCAGACCCTGCCGAAAACCTGCGCGCCGCGCCACCCGTCTTGACGCGCGCGCCAGGATCGAGTTTTACACGTACGAGGTTCCTTTCCGCGGCCCTATCGCTTGGCATCCGCAATTGCACGAGATCCTCTCGCCGGCCGATGAGGCCCTCCGTAAAAAGAAAGCCGGCCACAAGCTCCTCGTCATCCCCCGGTGTGCGAAGAGTGATGCCGAGCGAATGGCGCCCCGCACGCATCTCCAAGGGCTCTTCGGCTGCGAGGTAGTCCTCAACTCGCGTGGCCTTGCCGTCTTGCCACTCGGTCACCTGCGTGATTTCGATGTTTCGGCTTTTTTGTGTCATGAGCCCGCATATCGCTCTCATAGATTCGCTTCCATGCTGTGCCCCAAGGGCATCAAGGGCGCCTTTAGCGCATGTGCGCAGCTCCGGTCCCCGTGTTTTTAACATAGAGCGACGTTGGCATTTGTCCGCTGGAATCGACAGAGGCATCCCTGGTTTGCGGCGGGGCGTCACTTCGCGGCGGAGATACCAGCACCGGGACCACCGCTGAAATTAGCATCACGCCGGCGATCATGTGCAGCGCTCCGCGGTACGTGCCAGTGGCTTGGCGCATGTAAGCGATCAGGAGCGGTCCGAACGCGCTCGCAAAACCCCAGGCGGTCAGCATGAGCCCATAAATTGGACCGACGTTTCTAGGTCCAAAATAGTCGGCAGTGAACGCTGGCATGGTTCCGAATCCGCCTCCGTAGCAGAGCAAAATGAGGAAGGTAACGGCCGTGAGTACGCCCGCGGAGGAAAGGTTAGGCAGGAGCCAGAAAAGCACAACCTGGAGCAGGAACATCACGAAAAAAGTCGCTTTCCGCGTAATAAGGTCGGAAACCCAGGCCCAAAACACGCGCCCCAAGGCATTCCCGATGCTGACTATGCCGACCATGCCGGCCGCCACCACCGCACTCACGCGCGCTAGTTCCTGAAACAGTGGCGCCTCCTGTGAAATCACCGAAATCCCCGCGGAGGTGTTCAGAAAAAGCAGCAGCCAGAGTGCCCACCACTGCCATCTCGCAAGCGCTTCCGGAAGCGTATAGTCCCGCTTCGCCCGCTGGGAAACTTCCGTCGCTGTCGGTGTCCAGCCCTCTGGTTTCCATCCTTCCGGCGGGTTCTGCATGAAGGCGGCGCAAACCAGGGTCACGATCAGGAAAGCGATGCCGAGATAGGCGAACGTGTGAAGTACGCCAACCGTTTGGATCAACCGCGTCGCTACTGGAGCAGTGATCAAAGCACCGGCGCCGAAGCCGCCGACCGCGATTCCGGTGATCAATCCTCTACGGTCGGGGAACCACTTGACGAGCACCGCCACTGGAACGATGTAGCTGAAGCCCAAACCGATTCCCCCAATCACGCCATAACTCAGATATAGCCACCACAACTTATGATCGGAAAAGCTGGCCAGGAAGACGCCCAGGCCGTAAAGAAAACCGCCGGTCAGCGCCACAATGCGCGGCCCTCGGCGATTCAGCCACAGGCCGCCGAAGAAAGCCGAGACGCCCAGCACGAATATGCTGATCGTAAACGTCAACGTAACTTCTGGAATGCTCCATCCGAATTGGCGGGCCAGCGGAATGCGAAAGACGCTCCACGCATAAACCGCTCCCAACGCAGTCTGAAAAAATACTCCGGCCGTGGCGATTACCCATCGATTCGTGCTTCGCATACATCCTCCGTACGACTACTCACTTCCCTGACTGCGACTGCGCTTCCGAAAAAAAATGCCTTCCCCAGGCCTCGAGCAAGCTGTTTACCGCGACAAGTCCGCGTCGCAGATCCTTGCTCCGAAACTTATTCAGAATCGCCATGAAACCGGGAGGCTCTTTGCCCTCCGTCTTGGCCTGCCGCATCGCTTCGGGAAGGGCGAGTGCAAAACCGTCGAAGAGATCCGGATCAATTTCTCCCAGTGTCTTCCCGAGGATGAGCAGATTGCGGATTGCGCGCACCGACGCGGGAGCCTCTGCCGCCTTGGTGGCGGTCTCTAACACTTTGCCTCCGGATCCCAACAGTCCGCGCAGCAGTTCGAGTACGCCCTCATCGTGAAGTCCCTGCAACACTTCGTACCCGGCAAGCAAGGCCTCCACGTGTTCCAGCGGAGCGCTTTGCAATCGCGCGCTAAGCTCCTCACGAGGATCGCGGCGTGGTAACTCAAAGGGGATCGGCTTGGCCATAATTGCTCGCTCCTCTTTATTTGTCCTGGATTTGAACGAGATCGCTTCCCGGGAACCGATAATCTGCGCGTTTCCATTTCCGTTCAACCTCGACGCCATTTTGCGGTGTGGGATGGCCGAATCGAGGGTTCACACGCGGCAGCGGACTTTCGCCAACCTCTGGCAAGATTTGCATGTGCACACTGGCTTCCTTGAAGGCCGGCGTGTGAGTTACCGGATCAGTGATGCTACTGGTCAGGCGATTCACGGGGCTTTCGGTGGAATTCATCGGCATATACAGTTCCCGCCCGCTGACTCGGTCCGTCACCAGCGCCCGCACGCGAACCTGCCCATATCTCGAAGTCAGTACCAGCCACGTTCCGCTTTCGACGCCGCGCTCTTGCGCCAGTTCCGGCGATATTTCGACGAAGGTGTCCGGCGTTTTCTCTCGAATGCCCTTCACTCGGTACGTCAAATTGCCCTCATGGAAATGCTCAAGCAAACGCCCATTGTTCAGATGCAGGTCGAATTCTGTGTTGGACTTTTCCACCGGCCCCGACCATGAGACCGGGAAGAGCCGCGCTTTGCCGTCCGGAAAATTAAATTTCTTCGTGTAGAGCAATGGCTGATCGCTTCCATCGGCGGCAACGGGCCATTGAAGGGACTTGTAGCCCTCGAGCCGTTCATAGTTCACTCCTGCGAGCATTGGTGTGAGCGAAGCCATTTCGCTCATGATTTCGGAGGGATGCGTGTAGTTCCAATTGGCGCCAAGACGGTTTGCGATATCCCGGGTGATCTTCCAATCTGGCCGGCTGCCAGGAATGGGCTCGAACACCTGATGCAACCGCTGGATGCGCCGCTCGGTGCTCGTGAATGTGCCTTCCTTTTCCAAGCTGGGGGTGGCGGGGAGAACTACATCGGCGAAGCGGCACGTAGTACTGAAGAAAATATCCTGCACAACAAAGAAATCAAGCATGGAGAATGCCGCCGCAACGTGATTGGCATTGGAATCCACAATCGCCATCTCTTCGCCCTCCAGGTATAGGGATTTCAGCTTGCCCTGATGGATAGCGTCGACCATCTGGTGATTGTCGAGGCCCTTGGTGGAGGGCAGCTTCACCTTCCACGCCGCCTCGAATCGCGCTCGAGCCTCGGGGTCATCTACGGATTGATAACCCGGAAAAGTGTTGGGCGCCGCGCCGCTGTCGCCTGCGCCCTGCACGTTGTTGTGCCCTCGCAGCGGATATGCACCCGTGCCCGTCCTCATGTAATTTCCGGTAACGAGAAGGAGATTTGAGATAGCCGTTGATGTGTCAGAACCCTGGCTTTGTTGCGTCACTCCCATGGCCCACAGGATGCACACGCCGCTGGCTTCAGCAATCATGTGCGCGACTTTCTCCAGCGTTTCCACGGGAAGGCCGCAAGTCTGCGAGGCAAACTCCATGGTAAAGGGCCCGAGCGTTTTCTTATACTCCTCCAGTCCGTTCACCCATTGGCGAAGGAAGTCCTCGTGTGCGAGACCGTTTTCTAGCAGATAACGAGTGATTGCCGAGAGCCAAACCAGATCCGTTGCCGGCTTGGGGTGTAGGAAGAGGTCAGCGCGGCGCGCCATCTCGTTCTCGCGCAGATCGGACACGATAAGTTTCTGGCCGTGAAGTTTGTGAGCGCGCTTCACGCGAGTGGCAAGCACAGGATGGCTCTCCGCCGTATTGCTGCCGATGATCAGGACCAGGCTTGCGTTCTCAATGTCGCGGATGGAGCCGGAATCGCCACCGTACCCGACGGTGCGAAACAGCCCCGTGGTGGCCGGCGCCTGGCAATAGCGGGAGCAGTTATCGATGTTATTCGTACCGATCACGGCGCGCGCCAGTTTTTGCATCAGGTAGCTCTCTTCGTTGGTGCACTTCGAAGAAGAAATAAAGGCGAGTGAGTCCGGGCCATGCTGCGCCTTGATCTCGGTGAATTTGCGCGCCACCAGGTCGAGAGCCTCGTCCCAACTGGCCTCGCGGAAGCCGTCGCCCTCACGAATCAGCGGCTTGGTCAGGCGATCCGGGTCGTTGACGTAATCCCACCCGAATTTGCCTTTGACGCAGGTGGAGATTCCGTTCGTGGGGCCATCCGCCGGTTCCACCTTAAGGATGTGCCGGTCCTTAGTCCATACATCGAAGCTGCAACCCACGCCGCAATACGTGCACACGGTTTTGGTGCGGCGGATGCGCGCCTCCCGCATCGCTGCTTCCATCTCCGACACCTTCAGGATGGCGCCGTATCCACTTTCGGGTTCGATGCCCTTGACGATGTCGATCATCCCATCCAGAGTCTTTTTGGAAATCCCGGTCAGGAATCCCGCGTGTCCAAGCATGGACTTTTCCATGAGGGCATTGCACGGGCAGACGGTCACGCAGTGGCCGCAGGACACGCAACTGGATTCGCCGATGTTAGAACCGCCGTCCCAAAGCACGCGCGGATGGGGATCCTCCCAATTGATGGAGAGAGTCTCATTCACTTCGACGTTTTGACAGGCTTGCACGCAGCGCCCGCAGAGGATGCACTGGTTGGGATCGTAACGGTAAAAGGGATTTGTCTCGTCGACTTTGTAGGGCTTGTCCTCGAACGGAATCTTCTGGTGCTCAATGCCCAATAGTTTGGTGGTGTTGTGAACGGTGCAGTTCCCGTTGTTGTTGTCGCATACCGTGCAGTACAGCATGTGGTTGTGGAGAATGCGATTGAACGCTTCCAGCTGGGCCGCCGCCGCCCTCGCTGACTTGGTGGAAATGCTCATTCCCTCGACGATTTCAGTCGCGCACGCCCTCACCAGCGCGCCATTCGCTTCAACCATGCATGTGTCACACGTCCGAATCGCGCCAAGTTGAGGGTGGTAACAGACGTGGGGAACCGGTGCGCCAATACGGTTGATCAGCTCGATCAGGAGTTCATCAGGCTCGGCTTTTTGAACGATGCCATCAATCGTGACGTTGACCATGGTTTTCTCCATGTGCTGGCCGGCACTTTATCTTCTTGCTCTACTCCGGAGGCGATAGCTCCGCTGCCAGGCCATTCCATCCACCAACAGACCGCCGCGCTCATCAAGCCAATCCAATTTGTCTCCAGCGCAAAATCGGCGGCGGAGTCTCGCAGTTCTTTAGCCATTCGCTTCCATCCGCTGAATGACCGCGGAGAAGTCTTCCTCAACTCCCGAAGCCGCTTCTTTCGAATTCACAGCCGCGGCCGCTTCAGTGGCAGGCATCGAAAGTCCAACCTGTGATGCTGCGGCCAAAATCAATCCGAAATCCTTATGCATCAGGCGGACCGGGAATTGCGGCGCATAGTCGCCTTTCTTTGCGCTGGCCAGTTTCCCTGTAAGCGCCGGTGCGATGACAGCAGTCTTCGCGAGCGTGTCCAGGACAAGACCGCGCGGCAGCTCCAGCTGCGAGCCTAACGCCACGGCCTCAGCAATTGCTTGCATCTCCACTCCTAAAAGCGTGTTCACAACCAGCTTCATCGCCACGCCGGAGCCGCTCGATCCCATATAGAACCATTGACTCGCAATCGCGCGAAAAATCGGCGTCGCGCCTTCAAAGACTTCGCGGTCACCTCCGCCGAATAAGGTCAGCTTTCCCGCCTCGGCGGCGGGCGTGCTGCCGGATATAGCCACATCGAGTGCGGAAACGCCCCTGTGTCGCGCTGCCTGATATAACCGCCGCGAGGTTTCCGGAGAGATGGTGCTCATCTCTATGATCTGTGTGCCGGGCTTGGTGTTACCCAGCACCCCGCTCGTTCCCAGATATACATCTTCAACAGCAGCATCATTTGCAAGGCACGACAATATGACGTCAACCTCGCGGGCCAGTTTCTCAGGGGACTCTGCAACTTCGGCGCCGAGTGCCCCAAGATTCGCTGTTTTTGATTGATCGCGGTCGTAAACGACCAGAGCAAACCCGGCAGTCAACAGGCGCCGCGCAATCCGCGACCCTAGATATCCAATCCCAATGAATCCCAATCGTCTCCGAAACGTAACTTTTTCATTCGATACCATGCACCCTCCAACTGTCGATATACTGAGTCAGACGAAGCATGTGCCGTTCCAATGCGGGCCGTGTCTATTTCTCTTCCACCAACCGCCTTGGAATCGCCTATTACTGCGATTGCGCGAGGGACGGGCAAGGTTTCACCGTCCGATGCGGCCTGATTCTGCGTCCGCATTTGGACAAACTGTCAGCCGGCGGACGTTTGGCCGGCTGCCGTGCCTATCCCCCCGTGCCAGTGTGCGCCGTCGGCTACGGCAGATTCTCGATTTGGTTCACTGTGCTCGCGTCCTGAGGTGCATTCGAGGTTCAGTTTCACACCCGCGCGGGCACAGTGCCGTAATCGATGAGGTCTTCCGTCGCAGTGATGGACGCAGCAAGTGGTGAGGTTAGAAAGGCGGCGAACTCCGCATCTTCGGTAAGGCTCAGGTACTGGCCAGGCTCAACCCAGTACGCTGCTAATTAGAGGGTCTCGCGTTGCAACTTCAGCCTGCGAAGCAACTGAGCGTTCGCGGCTACTATGATTGTCGATAGAGGCAGATTTAATACGTGGTCTCGAAGGACATTTAATCTTCCACCCGAGAATAGTCTGAACCGCTTCGCGAATTCAGAAATTGACAACTCTGACGGCAGCCTTCATTTTGTGTGTTTGGCCTGCCGCGAGATCCACCGCGAACTCGGAGACATTGCTGGTTTCGAGGCAAATCATTTGCATCCATTCGTCGTCCGCAAAATCTGTCAAGGAATGTGCCTTCTGCACCCATGGATTCCACACAACGGTCGTGCGTGAATTCTCTTTCGCAACGTACGTGCGACGCCGTAAGACTAGATCTTCCATTTCGATTGCATCGCTGGTGTTCAGGTACACGCGATCGGTTTCTGACACAATTGCGATCTCCCCATGCTGGATCTTCGTCAAATTTGAGTCGGTCTTGTCGATATATTGAACCGTGTCTAGCCCCCCTACTCGCGTTTCTAGGATATTCCCCACCTTATGGTACGCATGCAGAGCTTCCTCAAAATGCAGTGGTGTTTTCCCGATATTTGTTACCACTAGCTCGAGTCTCAGCTCTGACGCGAAGGTGACGCGATAGACCACCCGAAAATCGGCGGCGCACCAGCGCTTCGTGTCTTCGTCGCTCTCGGTGAACATACCGACCGTGATCCCATCTCCATCCTGCGCTATCGACTCAAGGTGCCACGCCTTCGTGCGAACGAAGCCGTGCGCCGGCGCTCGGGGGTCGTCCGCCTTGCCTCCAAACCATGGGAAACATATAGGTATGCCTCCACGTATTGCGTGCTCGCGGTCCCATCGCGACTGTGAGCTGAGAAAGAGCACTTCCTCGCTGCCGACGGGCTTCCAGGAGCTGACGTGAGCGCCGTGCAGGTACATCTCCCCTACAGCTCCAGGAGATCTGATGTACACCTTTTGCAACCCGCCGTTTCCTTCGACAACGGATGCGGCGCCTGGAATTTCAAATCGACGCAATTCTGCAAGTGCGCTTTCCATCTGCGGCCCCCCCGAAGTCAAACTGGTACTGTTTTTCTACATTCCTCCGGGCACATCAAGGTGGCCGCGTTTGATCATCGCCTGCAGCGCCGGAAAGATTTTTTTATATGCCAAATCTCCCATGGCGCCGAAGAAGATCAGAGCGTCGGAATGGGAATTCCTCATCGCCAATCTCCTCTTCACGCAGCGTTATTTACCGGCTGCTTTCTCCAAGTGTCCACCGAAGCCGTAGCGCATCGCTGAAAGCAGCCTGTCCTGATAATCCGCGTCACCCCGCGAACTGAAGCGCTGATAAAGCGCGCAGGAGAGGACAGGCACCGGCACAGCTTCGTCAATAGCCGCTTTGATCGTCCACCGGCCCTCGCCCGAATCCGAAACATGCCCGGCGAATTGGGAGAGTGCGGGGTCTTTCACCAGGCTGGCCGCCGTCAGGTCCAGCAACCATGACGCTATCACGCTACCGCGCCGCCACACCTCGGTGATGTCGCGCAGATCAAGCTCGTATTGATAGTGTTCGGGGTCGCGCAATGGCGTCGTCTCGGCGTCGATAGCGTCTTGTTTCTTGCCCACATTGGCGGCGCGCAAAACGCCCAGCCCCTCAGCGTATGCGGCCATGAGGCCGTACTCGATTCCGTTGTGAACCATTTTAACAAAATGGCCGGCGCCGTTTGGACCGCACCGCAGATAGCCTTGTTCGGCGCTGCCGTCAAGTTTCTCGCGTCCCGGCGTGCGTGGTGTGTCACCCACTCCTGGCGCCAATGTCGAGAAGATCGGGTCGAGACGCTGGACCATGCTCTTTTCACCACCAATCATCATGCAGTAACCGCGCTCCAAACCCCACACGCCACCGCTCGTCCCCACGTCCACATAGTGGATCCGTTTCAACGCGAGTTCCTTTGCGCGCCGGATGTCATCCACATAATAGGAATTGCCGCCGTCGATGAGGACGTCTTCGGGCTCAAGAAAGGGCAGGAGGCCGGCGATGGTTTCGTCCACGGCCGCTGCCGGGACCATTAGCCAGATCGACCGAGGCCTCTCCAGCTTCGTCACGAGATCTTGCAGCGATGTGCTTCCTGTAGCGCTCTCCTGCACCAGCTCGTTCACGGTTTGCGGCGTCCTGCTGAATACTACACAGCGGTGGCTTCCTCTGAGAAGCCGTCGCACCATGTTTGCTCCCATTCTTCCCAGACCGATCATTCCTAGTTGCATGGAGCACTCCTGTTCTTTTTTTCGTTAAAGGTGTGTTGAAACTGCAAGTCATCGTGATTTCTGTTTGAATTCCCGATAGCTCGACGGATCAGATTGTTCGTTGAACCGTGCGATGCGCTGGCTTTTTGTCGCCGCTGCTGTGGCCACGTTCGCACTCCTTTCGTGTAGACTCGGCCCTTCAATTGGCCGCGGCCTGCTTGAGTGCAGCGCTCTTGGAAGTAATGACCGCCATGAGTTCATCCCAGGACTTGACGAACGACTTTGCGCCCTCATCCTGAAGCTGGGCAGCCAGCGCATTCACGTCGATGCCGGCACTAGCAAACTGCGCTAGCACTTCTTCGCAGTCGCCACCGTCTGCCGGCAGGATCGCTCCCAATTCGCCGTGGTCGGCGAGCGCGTTCAAAGTAGCCTCCGGCATTGTGTTCACCGTAAAAGGCGCAGCCAAGGATTTGATGTAGAGGACGTCGGACGCCTTAGGATCCTTGGTCCCCGTGCTTGCCCACAGGAGGCGTTGGGGACGCACGCCGAAGTTGAAGGTGCGCTGCCAGCGGGGAGAAGCAAGTAAGTCTCTGTACGCCTTGTAGGTACGCTTAGCGATGGCGATACCAAGCTTGTCGCGCAGCGAGTCAGGCACCTTACCCATCACCGCCGCGTCCCAGCGACTAATAAATATCGAGGCGACGGAGCCAACGCCGGGTTTCAGCCCGGTGTTAATGCGTCGCTCGATACCCCGCAGGAATGCTTCTGCAGCCGCTACATATTGCTCGCGGGAGAACAGGAGCGTGACATTGATCGGAATCCCAGCGAAGATCGCCTCCTCGATTGCAGGCAGGCCTTCCTTAGTTCCCGGAATCTTGATGAACAGGTTAGGTAGAGCTGCTCGCGCGTGCAGATCTTTGGCGGCCGCCAGAGTGCTACCTGTGTCGTAGGCGAGCAGCGGCGACACTTCGAGCGACACCCACCCGTCCACACCGTCGGTTTGCTGGTGGACGGATCGAAACAAGGCGGCGGCGCGGGTGATATCCTCAATCGCCAGGTCGAAAAAGAGCGCTTCGCCCGATGTACCCTTACTCAGTTTCTCGCGAATCGCGGCATCATAAGCGGTGCTATTCTTGATGGCATGGTCGAAGATTGTCGGATTTGATGTGAGTCCGGTTACCGATAGGTCGTTGACATAACGCTCGAGTGTACCGCTGTTCAGTAGGTCCCGTGTAATGTTGTCGAGCCAGATGCTCTGACCCAGATTGTGCAGCAATTGCGTCGCTTTCATTATGTCTCCTCGCTTCGTGGGTCCGCGACCCATGCGAACCCCTCAGTGAATAAGTGACTCAAATTCCTTAACTACTGTGTTTCAAATTCGCGGCCAGAAAACAAACTGCGTTCAGTTTCGCGATCCTCCTGCAGCGTCTTTCCCGTGCGCAAACTTAGCCGGGCCCCCCCACCGCTCCGAGTTTTTCGTCAGATCGTGCAGCGATTCGAAGCACCGATCGGACAGCAAGTCTTCCGTGCGGCGCCAACTCCAATTGCTTTCAGCACGGCCGGGAATGCAAACCAGAGGCGCGGTATGCCGGAGCAAACGGCGGCAGGCTAAGACGATCACCGCTCATCCTCGTCCTTTCGACAAGTTCAGGGCATTATTCACGATGCTCTCGGCCTCTGTCAGGATGGCGTTCAGGTGCGTCTGATCTTTGAAGCTCTCCGCGTAGATTTTGTAAATGTTCTCCGTCCCCGAAGGCCTGGCCGCGAACCAGCCACTGGCGGTGACGACCTTCAACCCGCCTATAGGTGCATTATTTCCAGGGGCGCGAGTCAGTCTGGCTACGATCGGTTCTCCTGCGAGAATCGACGCCCCTACGGCCTCAGACGATAGCTCCCTTAACTTGGCCTTCTGCTCGGGTGTTGCTGGCGCGTCAATGCGTGCGTAATAGGACGCGCCGAATTCCGCGGTCAGTTCGCGATAGTGCTCACCCGGATCCTTGCCGGTGCGGGCTGTGATCTCAGCCGCGAGCAGGTCCATGAGAGGTCCGTCTTTGTCGGTGGTCCAAACGGTGCCGTCGTGTCGCAGGAAGCTCGCTCCGGCACTTTCTTCGCCACCGAAACAGCACGAGCCGTCAAACAACCCGGGAACGAACCACTTGAATCCCACCGGAACCTCGGCCAATCGGCGGCCTAACTTTTGCACCACCTTGTCAATCATGCTGCTGCTCACCAACGTCTTGCCAACTGCAACTTCGCTTGACCATTGAGGGCGGTGAGTCAGCAGGTAGCGGATAGCCACCGCGAGGTAATGGTTGGGATTCATCAACCCGGCGGACGGCGTGACGATTCCATGCCGGTCGGCGTCCGGATCGGTGGCGAATGCGACGCGGAATTTGTCTTTGAGTCCGACCAGCCGAGCCATCGCGTACGGACTGGAACAGTCCATGCGAATCACGCCGTCGTGATCAACGGTCATGAACGAGAACGTCGGATCGATGACGGGGTTGACAATGGTGACATCCAGTTTGTATGTGGTGTTGATCGGCTCCCAATACGGTAGGGCAGCGCCTCCCAGGGGGTCCACACCAAGGTTTAGGCCGGCGCCACGGATGGCATCCATGTCGATGACATTTCGCAGGTCGCGGACGTAAGGCATGACAAAATCTTCGTGGTGCGTATTCTCAGCCTTGATGGCGGCCGCGAACGACACCCTCTTCACGCCTGCGTTCTTCCCTCGCAGGAACTCGTTGGCTCGATCCTCGACCCAGCGCGTTACATCGGTGTCGGCAGGACCGCCGTTCGTCGAGTTGTACTTGAAGCCGCCATCCTCCGGTGGGTTGTGCGACGGCGTGATCACGATGCCGTCCGCGAGGTGCTGCTTGCGGCCGCGGTTATAAACGATAATGGCTCGCGAGATAACCGGCGTCGGCGTGACGCCGTTGTCTGGCTGAATAATTGTTTCCACATTGTTGGCCGCGAGAACCTCAAGCGCCGTGCGTTGGGCCGGATCGGACACTGCGTGCGTGTCCTTACCCATGTAAAGCGGACCGTCAGTCCGTTGGGCTCGCCGGTAGTCGCAGATAGCTTGCGTGATTGCAAGAATGTGCGCTTCAGTAAAGGAGCCTCGCAGCGGCGAGCCTCGGTGTCCGTTGGTTCCGAAGCTGACCATCTGATTAGGATCGCTCAGGTCGGGTTGACGCTCAAAATATTCGCGTTCGAGCTGGGCCACGTCCACCAACATCGCTTTGGGGGCAGGTTGGCCAGCTAGAGGCGACACGCTCGAGAGTGGATTCGCTCCTACGGCACCGGACATGGCTTTGCCTCCCAGATCTGGTTTGCATATTCCGCAATTGTACGGTCGCTCGAGAACTTCCCGGAACCCGCAACATTTAAAATAGCCTTGCGCACCCAACTGTCCGAGTCACCGTAAAGGTCGCACAGCCGCTGGTCCGCCTCGAGGTAGGACTTTAAATCCGCAAGGTGCATGTAGTAGTCCCCATGTGTCAGCAGCGTGTCATACAACGGGGCGAAGACACCGGGTTCATGACGGCTGAAATGATTGGAGGAGATCGAATCCAATGCCGCGCGAGTCTCTGGCTCGTGGTCATAGTGCCAGTGCGGGTTGTACCATCCTCGGCTGTCAGCGACCTGTTCCGCCGTCAAGCCGAAGAGGAAGAAATTCTCCTCGCCCGCCTCTTGCGCCATTTCGATAGTTGCGCCATCCCGCGTCCCTATTGTTAGGGCGCCGTTCATCATGAATTTCATGTTGCTCGTGCCACTGGCTTCATAGCCTGCAGTCGAGATCTGGTTTGAAACATCGCTGGCAGGGATCAGCCGCTCCGCGAGTGAGACGTCATATTCGGGCAGGAACAGGACCTTGAGCCGACCTTGCGCCGCCGGGTCGGCATCGATGGTGTCAGCCAGGTTCTCGATGAATTTGATAATAAGCTTGGCGAGCTGGTAGGCTGGCGCCGCCTTGCCGGCGAAAAAAAACGTACGCGGCGCCATTTCAATCTTCGGATTCTCTCGCAGTCGGTTGTAAAGCACCACGATGCGCAGGGCATTGAGCAGTTGCCGTTTGTATTCGTGGATCCGCTTGATCTGGCAATCAAAGATTGAGTCCGGATCCGCCGTTTGGCCGGATTCCGATTTCAACCAGGTGGCAAACTGAGATTTGGCCTCACGCTTGGCTTTTCTGAACCCATCGCGAACGCCTCTGTCATCGACAAGCGGCTTCAGTTTACTTAGTTCGCTGAGGTTAGTGATCCAACCCTCACCAATCGCCTCCGTGATCACGTGAGCCAGAGGCGCGTCCGCCAGCAACAACCAACGGCGGGGAGTGACGCCGTTGGTCTTGTTGCTGAAGCGCTCAGGAAACATCTCTGCCAAATCTTTGACCGTAATCGTGCGCAGCAACTCGGAGTGAATTGCGGCTACACCATTCGTGCTGTGTGAGCCGACGATGGCCAGGTTGGCCATGCGAACGTGTTTAGTTGGGCCTTCCTCAATCAGGCTCACGCGCTGAACGCGCCCCTCGTCGCCCGGGAATCGGGTCCGAACTGACTCCAGTAGGCGGCGGTTGATCTCATAGATGATCTCCAGGTGCCGCGGCAGAAGTGTCTCGAACCACTCCAGCGGCCACTTTTCTAAGGCTTCGGGGAGCAGCGTGTGATTCGTGTACCCCAGACTCCTCTGTGTGAGGTCCCAAGCCAAATCCCATTGGAGGTGTGCCTCATCGAGCAGCATGCGCATCAACTCGGGGACCGCCAATGTCGGGTGGGTGTCGTTGAGCTGGATGGCGATTTTTTCAGGAAGTGTATTCCAGTCGGTGTTGCCCCGTTGGAAGCGCCGCACGAGATCGGCAAGCGAGCAGGCCACCAGAAAATATTCCTGCACGAAGCGCAGCCTCTGTCCGAGGCTCGTGGAGTCGTCCGGGTAGAGCACCCTAGTGAGGGTCTCTGCTGTGAGGGTCTCAGCCACAGCACCCACGAAATCGCCGTGACTGAACGTCTGAAACTCGAAGTAATCGGGTGCTTTTGCAGCCCAGAGGCGAAGCGTGTTGATGTTCTTGCCTCCATAACCAACTACAGGCCGGTCAAAGGGGACACCGATCAAACTGGACGCCTTACCAACGATGGCATGCAAGGCCCCGCCTCGCACCTCGAAGGAGCAATTCAGCTTGATTTCAACCTTCTCGTGCGGGCGCGCTACCTCCCACGGATCTGGATGACTGAGCCAATTGTCGGGCTTTTCTTGCTGCCACCCATCGCGGATAGCCTGCTTGAAAATGCCATATTCGTACCGCAGGCCGTACCCCATGGCGGGGAGTTGCATCGTCGCCATTGAGTCGAGAAAACACGCCGCTAACCGCCCAAGCCCACCATTGCCCAAGCCGGCGTCAGGTTCCTGCTCGAGCAGGCCCCGCCAATCGAGATGTTTCTCTTTGACAGCTTCCTTGGCAATAGGATCGAGCAAGAGATTGGTCACATTGTTGGCGAGCGAGCGGCCAATGAGAAACTCCATCGAGAGATAATAGACGCGCTTGGCGTTCTCGCGCGCATACGTATCCTCAGTCTTTATCCATCGTTGCGACAAGATATCCCGCACGGAACGCGCAATAGCCTCAAAACGCTCACGCGGGCCGGCAGCCTCAAGATCGACGACGTTGTCGAAGACTAGGTGGCGCTCATACAACGCATTCTCCGTGCCCGCTAGCTCGATCGGGCCGCTCCCGTACTGATTGCGAAGTTTTGCAATCGCGTCGGACTCGCTTGACGTCGCTCGCTCCTTCGCTGCCTTTGTGCCCATAATGACGTCTCCTTGGTCAAGCTTGAACGTCGGTCCCTCTCAGGTTGGCCGCTTTCACGTGCCTGGTGTCATTCCACAGTCGGATCACCGGCTCAGATAGATTATTTTCATAGCCGAGCGCACTCAGGCTCGCCGTGCTCAGGAGCAGGAATCTTCCAGCGGCTGCTCCCAGCGACAGCCAGCGGGCCGCAAAAACTCGCAGGAAATGGCCGCTCGAAAAGAGCAGCACATTCGCTGTAAAGGGGCGCACCCGGTCCAGCATCGCGTCGGCCCGCGCCCCCACTTGTTCCGGCAATTCCCCGCCTGGGCAGCCGTCACGGAACAGCTGCCAATCCGGGCGCACAGTATGTATCTGGGCCGTCGTGAGGCCCTCGTATTGGCCGTATTCCCATTCGCGCAGATTGCGATCGACTTCGGCCACCGCTCCAAACCCAGCCAGCTCACACGTCCTCGTCGCGCGCTGCAACGGGCTCGTAAACACCATTGCGAATTTTAGTCCGGTCAGTCGTTCTCCGAGCGCGCGGGCATTGTCTTCGCCGCGCTTCGTCAAGGGTAGATCAGTGAGCCCTGTGTGTTGACCTGTGAGGCTCCACTTGGTCTCGCCGTGCCGGGCGAGGTAGATAACCGGAAGGAGGTCACTCATGACTTTGTTCTCGCGGGTTTCGTCATGCGCGTCATCGATTCTGACAGTTCCTACCTGACGTCGGCGTCGCCACATGTCTTCGCAAGATGGGCGTCACGTGTAACCTTAAAGGCTGATTAAGCCTAAAGCACTGTCCCGTTCCTTGCAATTGGGGCGCGACAACCTGATTTATGGAAAGTAAGACGCTCTAATCTGGTTGGCGGATTCTCGTTATTCCAGAATTGACTGCCCTCTTTTTCAAACTCACGGTTGGAATATCGCAATCAGTGGCCTGTTGCCAACATATCAGCCAAGAACTTCTACTTTTGACTTGACAAACACTGCTGATCTCATATTATGGCACGCGTGCCACATCATAAGACTACCCCATCTCCTTATCGCGTCCAGGTTTTGGACCGGGCGTTGGAGATTCTTCGCGTTCTCGGCGACAGCACTTCCGACTGTAGCCTCGCTGAATTGTGCGCGACCCTTAACCTGCACAAGAGCACTGTGCACCGGCTGATGATGGTTCTGGAGCGCCATCGATTGGTCGATAAGCGTCCAGATACGGGACGTTACCGTTTGGGGCTGCGCCTGTTCGAGCTGGGCTCCAAGGCGATCTCCGTCCTCGATCTACGCGAGCGCTCACGCCCATTTCTCGATCAGGTCCTCTCCGAAACTCAGGAAACAGTGCATTTGTGCATCCTGGATGAGGGCGATGTGCTCTACCTGGAAAAATTGGAACCTCACAGAAGCGTTCGTCTCGCATCTCGCGTAGGCCGCAGAGTGCCGGCATATTGCACGTCCGTTGGTAAAGCGATTTTAGCAGAGCTCCCAGAAGCGGAAGTTGACGGCATTATCCGCCCCTTGGGACTCAAACGAATCACGCCGAACACAATTACCACACCTTCCGCCTTTAAAGAAGAATTGAGGAAGATCCGAACCAGGGGCTATTCGGTCGACGACGAAGAAAACGAAGAGGGCGTGCGCTGCGTGGGTGCAGTCGTGCGCGATTATTCCGGACGACCCGTTGCCGCGATTAGCGCTTCGGGGCCGGCGTTCCGTGTGAGCAAGTCCTATGTCGCGGAGGTTGCCAAATCTGTGACCCGGGCGGCCATGGCGCTATCGAGGGAACTGGGATATATGGCGGAGGAACGGGAATCTGTGAGCAAGGCAGCGAGCTAGCGGATTGGAGAACAGCGCCCGGCGAAAGCCGGGCTTTTTATCGGGCAGAATCGGTACGGGATGCAATCTCACAATGCGGTACGCCTTGTTTCGTGCAATTGAGGCTTGGATACATGGATTGGAAGGCGGGAGACGCGGGGCCAAATCTTCACCGTACGCCAGAACGTGCGGAGTGTCATAGGAGAAGCGACATGTTACGAAAATTCATTTTCTCGCTAGCCGCTTGCATGGTCGGACTCGCGGCGCAGTCTGCGGCGCGAGCACAAGTCACCACCACAACGCTCTTCGGCCAGGTGACTGATACCACCGGGGCAGCGGTGGCCGGCGCTCAGGCTACGGCCACGAACCAAAACACCGGCTTCTCGCGAAGTGCGCAATCCAATGGCGAGGGCGAGTATCGGATCGAATTTCTGCCCGTGGGGAATTATTCGCTGGAAATCACGGCGGACGGGTTCAAGAAGTTCCTGCAGACCGGAATTGTGCTCAACGTTGACCAGGCAAGCCGCGCCGATGCCTCAATGCAAATTGGAGCAGTGACGCAGGTCGTAAGCGTCGAAGCGGCCGCACCTCTGGTGAACACCGAGGATGTCACGATTGGACGGCTGATCGAGAATGCCGAAGTTGTCGGCTTGCCCATCGTCAACCGGAACGTCTACACCCTGCTGCAACTGACTCCCGGCGTCCAATCTTCGCAAAATAGCATCGTGTTGGGTTATCCCGAGCAGCGAACCTTGATCAACGGGGGCGTGGACGGCGGCGCCGGATCGGTTAGCTATTATCTGGACGGCGGAATCAACATGACGATGCTGCGTAATACGGGCAACATCGTCCCGAATCCGGACGCCATTCAGGAATTTCGCGTCGAGACGAATAACTATAGCGCCCAGTTCGGCCGCTCCGGCGGCGGTGTCGTCAATGTCATCACCAAATCCGGTACCAACGGTTTCCACGGTTCCCTTTTCGAGTTCGTGCGCAACGACGCTTTCAACGCGAACAATTGGAGTTCTACGTCGCCTACTCCGCCGCTGCGCCGAAATCAGTTTGGAGGCGCCCTCGGGGGCCCCGTCAGAAAAGATAAAACGTTCTTCTTCTTTTCATACCAGGGTTTACGCCAGATCACCAGCACCTTTGAAAATGGCGCGATCGTGCCGACCACCCTGGAACGGGCGGGCAATTTTTCGCAGTCCGGCCTGGCCAAGCCGCTGAAAGACCCGTACACCAACGGCCCGGCGCTCGCGAACAACGTGATCCCTCAAAAGCTGTTGGATCCCACGGCGATGAAAATCATAGACACGCTCATTCCGCCTGCGAACGTCGGCACGGATCTATGGCAGGGCACGATCCCCAGCCCTTATAACACCAACGACTATCTTGCCAAGGTCGACCACAAGTTGACGTCCAATCAGCAACTGACGGCCAGTTACTTCTACACCAGCGGCACGAATACCATCGTTGCCGGAGGTTTTGCCACGGACGGAATTACTCCCAATTCCAATCTTCCGTGGGCCCAGCAGCAATTCAGTTGGCGCCAGCAAGACGTAAACCTCAGCGACACGTGGACCATCAGCGGTGACAAGATCAATCAGGCCTGGATTACTTACACGCGAAACCTCGCCGGCCGATTGAATCTGCCGCAGACTTCCCTGGGCGATCTGGGTTCGGCATTTACCGTCCAGGGCACGCCCTCACTGCCTCAGCTTACGGTCACGGGATATTTTACCCTGGGCAACTCCATCGCCGGCCCCAAGGCCGGCACAAACTTTTATTCCGTCCGCGACGTGTTCAGTGTGACCCATGGCCGCCACTCCTTGCAGTTCGGAGCCGAACAGTCCCTCAACAAGGATATCCAGCAGACGCTTCTGAATAACTACGGCGTCTTTACCTTTACTGGGAAAGGCAACCAATCGACAGGCAATGCATTGGCCGACTTTGAACTCGGACTTCCTGCTTCAATCAACCAGGACGCCCCCGTGACCGCGTACGACAATAGTTGGGTGACGGGTTTGTTCGTTCAGGATAATTTTCGGTTTCTCCCGCGTCTGACGCTGAACCTCGGTCTGCGCTGGGACATACAAACCCCGCCCACCGATCCATTGAATCGCGAATCGACCTTTGTCGCGGGCGTACAGTCCATAGTCAATCCTGCTGCGCCAACCGGAGAACTCTTCGTCGGAGACCCGGGCGTCACGCGCGGAACGGTGCCGGTCCGCTGGCACCACGTTTCTCCGCGGATCGGCGTAGCGTGGGACCCGTTCGGCGACGGGAAGACTTCCGTGCGCGCCGGCGCCGGCATCTTCTACGGCATGGTTTCCGGAAACGAATGGAATTCCACGTCCAACTTCGAGCCGTTTGCCGTCCGGCTTGGATTCACGAACGTTGGGAAGACCTATAGCCTCTCCCCGGCGGGGAGCCCCATTGGCGGCGCAACACTGACGAATCCATATCAAAATCTGACGATCGGTTTGCCTCCAACAGTGACCACGGGCGACCCATTCCCGTATCAAGGTCAGTTCGTTGGCGGAGCCTCGATCGAGGGTATGGCGCCGGATTTCCAATGGCCATACACCTATCAAGTCAACCTCTCCCTGCAACGGCAATTGACGAAAGATTTCAGTATCACTGTGGCTTACGTCGGAGCGTTCACCCACGACCTGCCTCTGGCCACGGACGTCAACTACCCGGTCCTAAACGTGCCCGGTGTAACGCCCTCCACGGGAAATGTTATTCAGCGGCGCCCTGTCGACAACACCGATCTCGGAACGGCTTCGAGTCCTTTCGGCCAGATCCTGCTGGTGCAATCCAATCAGACGGCTTCCTATAACGGACTCCAACTCACCGCCGAAAAAAGAATGTCGACTCACTTCCTTTTCCGCACCTTTTACACGTATAGCAAGACGATGCAAAGTGCTGAGTTGCAGAACAATAGTACGAACCCCACGGCGAACGGCCAGATCCCGCAGGACTACTTGAATCTCGCGGCCGAGAGAAGCCGCGCGGATTTTGACTTCACTCACATGTTTGTCTCTTCGCTGATTTGGGACATCAATTATTATCACGGGCCAACGCGGCTTTTGCGCGGTTTGGCCAACGGATGGTCGATTTCTCCCATTGTAATGCTTCACAGTGGCCAGCCTATGACCATCGTAAGCGGCGGCGACAACAACTTTGATGGCATCTCCGGTAACGACCGGCCGAATCTCGCAGGAGACCCCAACCAAGCTGGCCCGGTGGCGGCCAACCCCACTTGCATTGCGCCATCACAAATCCATACAGTGGCCGCCTGGTTCAACCCTTGCGCGTTTGTCACCAATGCAGCAGGTAAGGATGGAAATGTAGGCCGGAATACATTGAACGGCCCAATTTTCCGCGACGTGGACTTGGCTATCTTCCGCGATTTCAAGTTCAAGGAGCGGTTCACGCTGCAAGCACGAGGCGAAGCTACGAACGTTTTCAACATGGTGAGCTTGGGCCAGCCGAACGTTACGTTGACCTCGAAAAGCTTTGGCCTCATTACCAATGCTTTCCCCATGCGCCAGTTGCAAATTGGATTGCGCCTCAGTTTCTGAGCGCCAGTTACGGAACGGAGAGAGAGGGCCTTATGAGCACACCAGCCGCAAGTCAAAACCGACCAGATGGTTTTCCGAAAGACGAATGTGGGCGCGGGACGCCACATCAGCGTCACGCCTGGCAACAGCACCAATCGGCATCTCGCCTATGGCCGTATTATCCTGAACGCTGCGCATCCTTCGGCCGGTTTTTATATCGGCGATCGCGAGACGGGACTCATCTGCCTTTCCGGGACGGCCGACGTTCATGTGGGTAACGAATCGTTTCAATTGGCTCAATACGATTCCCTCTACGTACCTCGCGATTCGCACGTGGACGTGCAAACATCCGCCTGCGCGGACATTGCCGAGTTCTCTGCGGATGTATCGCAACGCTACCCTCTCAAGTACGTTCCCTACAGCACGGTGAGCGCTGATCCCTCGCTCAGTTTCAAAGCTGGAGTGCCCGGACAGCAACGGCATCTGAACGTCGCAATCGGTAAAAATGTCGATGCAGGCCGTCTGTTGCTCGGCTTCACGATCTCCGATCCCGGGAATTGGACGAGCTGGCCTCCCCACGAACATGCGGAAATGCTCGAGGAAATGTATGTCTACTTCGACATGCCCTTTCCCGCGTACGGGATTCAGCTCGTGTACACCAACACCGAATACCCTGAGTTAGTGACCGTCGTTCGCGAGGGCGACGCCGTGCTGATGCCCGCCGGGTATCACCCCAACGTTGCCGTCCCAGGACATCGCATTGCGTTCCTCTGGGCAATGGCCGCGCATCGGGAGCGGGAAGATCGCAAGTTTGGGGTAGTCAACGTTCAGCCCGACTTCAATCAAGGCAGCTCCGGACTCGAAGCGAGCCGCAAGAAATAACCCAGGCGGATCTCTGCATGGATTATTCCCACAAGGCCGTCGTAAACGCACCTGCAAGTGCTGAAATTGTGTGGCGCACTGCGGAAGTAGGAACCGTGGTGCCTGACTCCGGCAGCAAGGTGGCGGGCGTGGTAGGCCGCTTCCGCTGGTTCATTTGCGCTCTGCTGCTGTTCGGTGCGACCAAGAACTACATGGATCGCCAGGTGCTTGGCGTCCTGAAGACCACGCTTCAGCACGATCTCGGCTGGAATGAAATTGACTACAGCAATGTCGTGTTCGCGTTCCAGTTTGCCTACGCGGTCGGCATGCTTGCCGTGGGCAATTTGATCGACCGCTTGGGGACGCGCCGAGGTTATTCGGTGGCCATGGTGTTCTGGAGCCTCGCATCCATGGCGCACGGCATCGCCCACTCGCTGGTCAGCTTCATTGTCGTGCGCTCCGCGCTCGGTTTCGGGGAGGCCGGCGTTTTTCCCGCCAGCGTCAAGTGCGTTGCGGAGTGGTTCCCTAGAAAAGAGCGCGCTTTGGCGATTGGCATCTTCAATGCCGGCACCAACGTCGGAGCGATTCTTACCCCGCTTATTGTGCCCTGGATCACGATTCACTTCGGTTGGCGATGGGCCTTCGTATTCACGGGTTCCTTAGGATTTGTGTGGCTGATTTTGTGGCTCGCGCTTTACAGGAAGCCGGAGGAGCACTCGCGCTGCTCGGCAGCCGAACTTGCTTACATAAAAAGCGGCCCGCCGGAGTCATCCGAGAAGCCCGGCTGGGGCCGCCTCTTTCCGCACCGGCAGACTTGGGCTTTTGCCGTTGGCAAGTTTCTTACCGATCCGATTTGGTGGTTTTATTTGTTCTGGATTCCCGACTTTCTGCAGCGCCAGCACGGATTGCAACTGACGCAAATCGGCTTTCCGATCGTGGTGATCTACGTCCTTTCGGATATCGGCAGCGTTGCCGGCGGTTGGTT
This sequence comes from uncultured Acidobacteriota bacterium, assembly GCA_963719845.1. Lineage (GTDB taxonomy): Bacteria > Acidobacteriota > Terriglobia > Acidiferrales > UBA7541 > Palsa-189. Next base: position 29,748 of record CAVRDM010000030.1, read on the forward strand.
TTCTTCCGCATTGATCCAGCGAGGCGCAACCGTCAACGCGGCGCGTAAAACAGCGATGCTGGTTTGCGCCCTTTGCGTGCTCCCCATCGTGTTCGCCGATCGCGTGGCCAGCCTGTGGACCGCCGTTCTGCTCATCGGGCTTGCGGCCGCGGCGCATCAAGGGTTTTCAGCGAATTTATTTACCCTGCCCTCGGATATGTTTCCCAGCCGCGCGGTCGGGTCGGTGGTCGGAATCGGTGGCATGGCCGGCGCGATTGGCGGGATGCTCATCGCAAAAATCGTCGGTTATGTGTTGCAGTGGACCGGCAGCTACAGAGTTCCCTTCCTGATCGCCGGCGCCGCTTATCTGCTGGCGCTTGGCCTCATTCAGCTGCTCGCGCCCCGCTTGGAACAAGCGCGGCTGGATGGTGAGGTAGCTGCGTGATCCTCGAACGCTTTCACCTGACAGGAAAGAACGCGCTCGTGACGGGCTCGACCAAAGGGCTCGGCGCGGCCATCGCCTTGGCATTGGCCGAAGCGGGTGCGAACGTAGTTATTCACGGCCGCACGAGTGATCCCCACAACATTTGCGGCCGCATTCGAGACCTGGGACAGCGTTCCGTTTTTATCGCGGCTGACCTTGCAGAGGGGCGGGCTGGCGGGCAGCTTTTTGAAAAGGCCGTTGAAGGGTTGGGAGCCATCGATATCCTGGTCAACAACGCGGGCATCATTCGGCGTTCGCCTGCCGCCGAATTTCCGCCCGAGGATTGGGATGAGGTGATCGCCGTGAACCTCACGGCTGCGTTCCGCCTGTGCCAATTGGCGGGCAACCGCATGCTTGAACGTGGCGCCGGCGGAAAGATCGTCAACATCGCCTCCCTGCTTTCGTTCCAGGGTGGCGTGTTCGTGCCCTCCTATGCAGCGGCCAAAGGCGGCTTGGTGCAACTCACGAAAGCTCTCGCCAATGAGTGGGCGTCGCGCGGCATTAACGTGAATGCCGTCGCTCCGGGCTACATCGCCACGGAGAATACTGCGGCGCTGCGCAGTGATCCGGTCCGAAGCCGGCAGATTCTGGAACGAATTCCGAGCGGCCGGTGGGGAGAGCCGTGCGATGTGGCTGGCGCCGCCGTTTTCCTTTGTTCGCCGGCCGGCGAATACGTCCACGGTCACGTTCTCGTAGTAGATGGCGGCTGGCTCGCCCGTTAATCGCGATCAATCGCCGTCACTCGTATTCAGGTGCCGAGATGCCACTAAGGATTCGACCGAAACAACAGTGCCGCTGGGACCTCGTCAGTCTCGGTGAAGTGATGCTGCGATTTGATCCCGGCGAACGGCGCATCTCCTCGACCCGTTCTTTCGACGTTTACGAGGGCGGCGGCGAATACAACGTGGCGCGCGGGCTCAAGCGTTGCTTCGGACTCGATACCGCCATCGTTACCGCATTTGTTGACAACCCCGTCGGCCGTTTGCTGCAGGACTTGATCTACCAGGCCGGCGTGGATCAAACGCTCATTCGCTGGGTGGAATCCGACTCCGTGGGACGCACGGCCCGGAACGGGCTGAATTTCGCCGAGCGCGGTTTTGGAGTGCGCGCGGCGCTGGGCTGCTCCGACCGGGGGCACACGGCGATCTCCCAACTCCAGCCAGGCGAAATCGACTGGGATCGCATCTTCGGCGAATTGGGCGTTCGTTGGTTTCACACCGGCGGAATCTTCTGTGCCTTGTCGCCGACAACACCTGATATTGCCCGTGAAGCAATGGAAGCCGCTAGGCGCCAAGGGACCGTCGTGTCCTACGATCTGAATTATCGCGAATCACTTTGGAAGGCCCTTGGCGGCAAGAAACAAGCCCAGGCCGTCAATCGCAGCCTGGCACCGCTCGTGGACGTTATGCTCGGCAACGAAGAAGACTTCTCTTCGGCGCTGGGATTTGAAGTTCCGGGTATGGAACACCTGTGCGACATCGACGCTGAAGCGTTTCGCATGATGATCAAGCAGGTCGTCGAAGAGTTTCGGTTCGGCGTTGTCGCCACAACGCTTCGCAAGGCCACCACTGCCACGCGCAACGACTGGGGCGCCATCTGCTGGGCCGACGGGATTTTCTACGACGCCCCTTATCGCGAGAACCTCGAGATCTTTGATCGCATCGGCGGCGGCGACTCGTTTTCATCCGGCCTGATCTACGGCTTTCTGACCGGTCAGAATCCACAGTGGGCTGTGGAATGTGGCGCGGCACACGGCGCACTCGCCATGACCACACCCGGCGACACGTCCATGGCCAGTTTGAGAGAGGTCCTGCAGGTGATGAACGGCGTTGGCTGCCGCATTGATCGGTAGCCACTTGAACAGTTGGAGAAAATGAAAATGACCCGAGAGGAGGCTTGGAAACGCGTGGTCGAGGTTGGGATCGTCCCTGTCATTCGATCCTCCTCGCGAAAAGATGCGCTGGCCGCGGCCGAATCTATTTTCGCTGGTGGCATTCCTATCGTCGAAGTCACCATGACCGTACCGGGCGCCATCGAGGTAATTGCGGAGTTATCCCGCACGGTCGGCAATTACGTTTTGATTGGGGCGGGTACCGTTCTCGACTTGGACACGGCGCGTCGCTGCCTCGATGCCGGCGCGGAGTTTCTCGTTAGTCCAGGTTTCAATCCCCGCATTGTCGAATTCGCGCACGCAGCGGGGAAATTGGCTATGGCCGGCGCGCTTACTCCGACCGAAGTCATCGCCGCTTGGCAGTCTGGTGCCGACTTCGTGAAAGTCTTTCCGTGCGGAGCCGTGGGCGGGCCGCAATACATCCGGGCGCTACGCGCGCCGCTTCCCCAGATTCCGCTCGTGCCGACCGGAGGCGTCAGCCTCGCCACGGTCGCGGAGTTCATCCGCGCTGGTGCGATGGCCTTGGGTGTTGGTAGCGAACTGGTTTCCGCCGGCGCTCTCGAGTCCGGCGAAAACGCGCGCATCACGGCTTCGGCGCGCCGATACGTCGCCGCAGTGCGTGACGCGCGCGCCGAGGGCGAAGCGGCTCTCGCAACAGCCGAATCTTCCACCGGACACCAGTCCTATGAAAGTCCCTTATCTATGAAAATAAATAAACAACCCTTTTCTGACGTTGTGGTGGTGCTCGCGAGCAAAATACGGCACAGTACGCCCGAGCCCGGTTTGACCCGCTCCATCGGCGCCTACAATGAGAAGCTGTTTCTTGCCGAGCACCTCATGGAGAAAGGGTGGATCGGTGCCCGGCACAGCCACCCTCACGATCAGATCGCCTACGTCATCTCCGGGCGCCTGCGTGTGACGTGTGGCACCGAGACATTTGAGATTGGTGCCGGCGACAGCTTTGTGGTCCGCGGCGGCATCGAACACCAGGCCGCGGCACTCGAGCAGTCGATCGTAATCGACGTTTTTACCCCTATCCGGGACGACTATCTGTGACCCGCAATTCGGTTTACAAGACCCCGGGTTGGTTTGAATCAGGCGTTTTGAGTCAGGTCAATGACGGGTGCGGGCTCTATAGGGGGTACTTGGCGCAATATTCGAGTAGGCCGCAGGGAGACATTCGTGATTGATTTCAGCCGGCAAAAAAGTGTTGGACTCCTCCTCGCGCTCGTTGCTTGTGTATTCTCGGCGCGTGCCCAGCAGCCTGCCGCCAGCGTCCCTGCACTACCTTCGGTATCCACACAGCAGTTCTCCAATGAAATACGAGATTTCCTTGGCCGCGAAATCGCTGCTCACGTTGCGGATATCCATTCACTCGATCCCCCGCAAGAGCGTGTCGTCGGTGCCCTCACCACGGGTGAATTTTCTTGGGGCACCTTCATGCGCACCCTCGCAATCTATTCGGCACTCTCAGGCGACCGTCTCATTGCGGGCCGGGACGTCGCGCAGTTGATCGGCCAGATCGGTTTGATCGAATCGAAAAACGGAGGGAAATCTTTCGCCCAACTCTACGCAGCTTTGGCTTTGCGGCAATTTGGTTCCGATCTTGCCACAAACCCGGTTTGGCAATCGCTCAGCCCGGAACAAAGGAACGCTTGGCGCTCCCTCCTCGACCCGTCACGCTTCTACGACCCGACCACGCGGAAAGTCATTAATCTTCCCGAGAATTACTTCGGCGTGGCCGCGCGTATTGCCGCTATGGATGCGCAGCTCGGGCTCATCACCGATCGCACATATTTGAATGACGTCCTGGATCGTGCGGCCCAGCAATTTACAAATGGAAATCTATATGCCGACGATGCCTTTCCCACTGGCCGGTTTGATCGCTACTCCAATGAATACGCCCGCTACGTCTATGAAGCGGCGCAAGACGCCGGCCGTCAAGACCTCGTAGCAGCACTCGCGCCGTCGCTCCAAGCTCAGATGCGCACCTGGTGGGACCTGCTGTCCGCAGACGGATATGGCTATCCTTGGGGCCGAAGTCTCGGTGCGATCAGCTACATGGACACCATGGAGATCGTAGCGTTTGTGGCGCGTTTTCCGCAGTTTCGTCCGGCGCCGCTGGCACAGCTGGCGAGCGCCTACTACGTGGCCTGGCACTCGCTGAAAGCCGATTTTCAGCCGGACCGCCACTTATTGAACATCTTCGGTTTCGGGCGCGGCAACTACGACTATATTAATCCGCAGAGAGAGTGGCAGCAGACCACCGGATTTTTTGGCAAGGTCGCGAATTCCCAGTACTATTTCGAAAAAGCGCTGAAGCAGGAAGGTATCGAGGCGGTCGCCACTTCTCTTTCACTACCAATGGTGGCCCGGTTCGAATATTTCCGTAAGGAGCCCCGCCCTGCGGGCGTTTGGCTCGTGCGCCGGGGAGCTTTACAATTCGCCTTGCCGATTACTACCGGGGCGCACCCGGGTGTCGCCGATTACCTCTCGGCCCCGTACGGTCTTCCGGGTTTCGCGGCCCCAGTTGAGCAATTCGTGCCCGTCCTGACACCGTATCTGGAACTGGAGGATGGCCGCGTACTCGTCGCCGGCGATTTAGCGGACGAGATCACTTCATCAGCGGATGGAACTAGCCTCCGCGCGGTATGGAAACAATGGACCATAGTGGCCGGCAAGGCCAACGAACACATCAGCCCAGGACTCACTACCGTTGTCACCTGGAAAATCCAGGGCGACTCTTTGATGCGGACAGAAACAATTTCCGCCTCCGCGAGTGTGCGCCTTCGTGCGTTTTGGGTTGTCGTGCCGTCTACGGGAGACGCGTGCGTTACTCATTTCACAGGCTCGCTACGCGCCGACCGCTGCGACTCTCCAGAAGGTTCGTGGGAGGCCACGGCGAAAAGCCCTGACTGGCCGCTTCAAGTTTCACTGCGAGCTACAGGTGATAGCGCCGTAGGTCGTGGAAACCGTGGCGCCCTTCCGCTTTACCTCGAATATGAAGCGAGCAATATCGAGCTTCGCCCAGATAAGCCCATTCACTGGGAGATCGATCTCCGGGCAATTCCCGCGGGTTCCGGGACCCGTGCATCCCACCACCCAGCGTCGGCAGCCGTTCCCGCAAACGCCGTCTCCGATTATCTCCATTGATGAACGCGACGCCGCGCCGCCCTCAACTCTTCCGCTCTAATTATCCCCGGCGCTCAGCTTGAGTTCCTCGCCATTGGCTAGAACCACCTTGCTGATCCACAGGGCGTTACTCCCATTCTTCGCCCGAGCGCCAGTAAGCGTAACCTCGTCTGCGGGCTTGAGCGAACTCTTCGTCCATCCAGTTCGGGCCAGATGGTTTGGGCTGGTGAGTTCGCCTTGCCACTTCTCCACTGTTCCGTTTTCACCGCGCACTTCAAAGAACAGGAGCACGTGCGGGTTGATGAACTGGAAGTCCGCAATGGTGGCTCTCACGGTGATCGTCTTCGTCGTGTCATACGCTGCCGCTCCGTGGTGCGCAAACGCTGGGATCGCGAGAGCAAGAAGGCTTAGAGCTGCAGCCGCAATCTTCAATCTTCTGGATTTCATAAATCGCCTCAGATGTTTTTTCTTACCGCTTGAAATTGCTTGACCTCGAGCCGCATAGCCGAGCTTAAACAATTTCATGTTATTGCCGTGACTCGGCCATTGATGTGACCGAAGTCTCCGTCCACTGTGACGCGAATCACAAACCCTCCAGAGCTTGCCCGTGAGGTTGTGGCCGCGGTTGTTACGTATGACCTGACGCCCGGTCCGTCAGTAAGGCCCCAACTGCAATCTTGTGACTTGCGTCACATCCATACGTACCGCGCGACACCGAGACATCCCCTGAAAAGTTGCAGATTGGTCTACCCGCATCTGCGCGCGAGAGTTTGCACGCGAGCGGAGTATGTTCTAAGCATCTGCCCGCTATTGACTGTGCGGGGATAAGGAGGTTGGCATGAGCGATGCCATCTTGGTCCGCGACTGGAACGTAGACGATTTTCATCGACATGTGTTGGAACTCGAGACCCGTGGTTACGTCGCCCGGCGGGAAACTTATCGCATCACTCCAGAGACAAATCCTGAGACCGGCGAAGTCATTCATTTATACGTAATTGAAATGTTTCTTTCCCGGTGTGCGTGAAGCAATCATGCTGTGGCGCGCATGGTAGTTTGCAGATTCAGTTGAGCCGGGGCAATGACGTGGCCTAAGACTATTGCGTCTGGCCGTGAGCGCGTGGAATTCATTGCGGCGATAAACGCATCTGGCCGCTGGCTAAATCGGCATCGGCGTTCCCTCGCTAGGTGTGGGAACACGTCACGAATTAGCACGGGCTTTCGACTTCAATCCGCGATTCGGATAAGCCCCGAATGTTTTCTCCAGGCCCGCCTGGTCCTTAATAATCAGCGTCGAACCATGAACTTCTATCAGACGCTTACGTTTAAAATCGGCGAACAATCGTGTGACAGTTTCGCGTGAAGAGCCAATCATCTGCGCAATTTCATCGTGCGTAAGAGTCAAAGCAACATGCGGGGAGCCATCAGCACCAGCGCCTGTCTGGCCCCGGTCCGCTGCAAGATCTATAAGGAAATGTGCCAGTTTTTCTCCCGCGGAGCCGGAAAGTCCGAGGTAACGCACTTCTCGATATGTCGCGTGATAGATGTCGCTTAGCATTTCCGCCACCCGTAACGCCACTTCGCCGTGCTCCCGCAAAAACTTTAAAAACACATCGCCAGGAATGAAATTGGCCTGAATGGGCTCGAGCGCCTCGGCCGTTACTTCATACGGCTTTCTCGATATTGTTCCGGGAAGACCGACCACTTCTCCGGCGTCGGCGATCCGCAGAATTAACGATTTTCCGTCGGCAGAAGTTGCGGACAGCTTTACCTTGCCGTTGCAAATAATGAATATGCCGCGCGGCTCCTGCCCCTCAACAAACAGAATCGCTCCTTTAGGATACGTTGCCGATGACGAAATCGTGTCCAGCCCCTCGAGTGTTCGCTGCGGCAAGTTGCAAAAAAGCCTTTCCTGCTTCATCGGACACGTCAGGCAACTCTCAATAACTTGCAGTCCGTAAGGTGTTTTCATCGTTTCGGCCCAGCGCATTATACGTCCGTTCTTATCCAGCCGTAGCACCGGGATCCGGTCATGGCCGCCGTTACAGATCTTATTCTGTTCCACTCCCGCCGATCTGCGTGTGAGGCCCCGCACACTCCAGGGTGAACGTGCATCACTGCCGCAACAGAGATGAACAGCCCTCGCCGTCATATGCTCTCTGAATTCGCAGGGGGAACGCTGGATCCGCTCTAGCGCTACACGCTTCCCCGCTTTCGCAGCAGCAGTATCGCCCCGCCCGCCAGCACCGTGCACGCCAGCAAAAATCCCAGTCCCGGCGCAAATGAACCGGTAGCCGTCCGCAAATACCCGATAAAATATGGCCCCGCAAAGCCTCCGAGGTTCCCCACGGAATTGATGAATCCAATCGACGCCGCGGCCGCCGACGCCGTCAGCAACTCGGTAGGCAGCGCCCAAAAGCTCGGCATGAACGCCGTCGTGCATGCCCCAGCCACGATCATCGCCGCAAAACTGAGCGGCAGATTTTCCCGAACCAGCAGCGTCAGCCCTAGCGCCGCCCCGCCCAGAAACAAGGGAAACGCGGTGTGCCACCGCCGCTCGCCCGTGCGGTCGGAATGCCAACCGTTCAGCAGCATCGCGCCAACTCCCGCCACGTAGGGCAGCGCCGACAGCAGCGTCACTTCCCCGTTCGGCAGCCCCGTCGCACGCTTCACGATCGTAGGAAACCAGATGATGAATCCATAGATCCCGATGATTGCCAAAAAATAAACCAGCGTCAGCAGCGCCACCTCCGGCCGCCGCAGCGCCTGCCACACCGTGCATGGCAGCGCCCGCGCTTTCGCTTCCTTTTCTCGCCGCAATTCTTCGCTCAGCCAGGTGCGCTCGTCCGGCGGCAGCCACTTCGCCTCCGCAGGCCAGTCCGTCAAAAACCACAGCGTCGCCACCCCAAACAAAACAGCGGGAATGCCCTCCACCACGAACAGCCATCTCCACCCCGGCCATCCCATCCAATGCTCGCTCAAAATCCATCCGGCAAACGGCGCGCCCAGAATATTCGACATGGGAATCGCCGCCATGAACATCGCCCCTGCTTTGGCGCGGTCTTCGTGGCGAAACCAGTGCGTCAGATAAACCAGCAGCCCCGGGAAAAATCCCGCCTCCGCCACGCCCAGCAAAAATCGCGCCGCATAGAATTGCCGCGGCGTATGCACCGCCGCCACCAGAATGGTTACCCCGCCCCAGGTAATCAGGATCCGCGCAATCCATCGCCGCGCGCTCCAGCGCTCCACGATCAGCGCCCCCGGTATCTCAAAAATAAAATACCCGATCGAGAAAATCCCCGCCCCCAGCCCAAACACCCGGTCGCTGAACGCCAGATCTCGCGCCATTTCCAGCCCCGCATATCCCACATTCACGCGGTCCAGAAAAGCAATAATGTAAAGGATGAAGAGAAACGGCAGCAGCCGCCAGGCCACCCGCCGCCGCGCGCGCAAAGACACATCGGCCAGTTCCGCAACCGAACCCATAAGTGCCCCAAGGTTTTAGCACAACTGTAACTACTCTGGGGATAACTGCTGCGAGGCTCGCCCCTCTTGTTCCAGTTGTTGCTGGCGCGGTAGATAAGCTACAAAAGCTGGGTATTTCGCCTGAGGATGTGGCTGCAATAATCAAGAGTCCGACAAGTCAAAAACTTGTGGACAATCTCAATGGAGGCAATATCAATGTGATTCAGAACGTTGGCGGTAAATTGGTTGGAATCACCCTCGATCCTACCGGACAGCGAATCCGGATGTCGCGCGGGTGCCCCATCTTTGCGTTTTTCGCAAAGGTGGGTCCTATCTCAGTTTTCCTTCGAGTGAATCTGAACATTCGAACACATTCCCAGTATTCGAATAGTAATAGAGTTTGATATATACATATACAGTAAACTATGCTAAAATGAGATGTGGAACTGAAACCTATTCTGCGCTGCTCACGCCCAATCTTTCTCCCGTCTGCTCCCGTGCCTCGGCCTAACCCTCCTCTGGACAACGTCCTTCTACAGCCCGCGCGCAAAGTCGCAAAAACGCGCTCCGCAACCAACGTATTTTCACATGCTTACAAAATGTCTATCGTACAAGTCCTTTGCTATGATATCGTTACAAATATCCGGGGGGGGGTGGGGCGCCACCTCTTCTACTCAGAATGTTCTTAACCTCAACAATGCGACCCGCCGCCGCCCATTATTCGCGGTGCTATAATCCGCCATCATGAACACCAACACTTCGCTCAAAGTGAATGGCCAAACCCACGCCGTCAACGTGGACTCCGATTGCCCTCTGCTCTACGTCCTGCGCGACGATCTCGCGCTGCACAATCCCCGCTTCGGCTGCGGACTCGGCCAGTGCGGGGCCTGCACCGTCATCGTGGAAGGTCGCGCCGTACGTTCCTGCCTGCTGCCCATGTCGCGCGCCGCAGGAAAAGAAATCGTCACCCTCGAAGGCTTGGGAACGCTGGAAAAACCGCACCCCGTCCAGGCCGCCTTCATCGCCGAGCAAACCTTTCAATGCGGTTACTGCCTCAACGGCTGGGTGATGTCGGCGAAGGCGCTGCTCGACCAAAATCCCAACCCCTCCGACGCCGAGATGCGCAAAGCATTCGAGAGCCTGGTGTGCCGCTGCGGAAGCCACGCGCGAATTTTCAGCGCCGTGCGCCGCGCCGCCGCCAGCATGCGCGCCGCCGCGAACGTCAGCGACGCGCAGAGGAGCGCATAGTCATGGCTGCCAAACTTCCACTGTCCAGGCGCGAATTCGTTAAGGGCACCGGCGGCCTGCTGATCGGTTTCAGCCTGGCGGATTCCGCCATCGTTCCGCAGCTCCTGTCCGCCGCTGCGTTGCCGCAAGTCGCATCCACCCCGCCTTCTCCGGCGCGCCTCGATGCGTGGCTGCGCATCGAAAAAGACGAAACCATCCGGGTGTTCACCGGAAAAGCCGAAATCGGCATGGGCGTCGAGACGGCCTACACCCAGATCGTCGCCGAAGAACTCGACGTTGCGCCCGCGCGAGTCGCCTTCGTCATGGGTGATACCGCCGAGACCGCCGACCAGGGTGGCGTCGGCGGCAGCACCTCCGTTGCCCAGGGCGCCAAGCCCCTGCGCAATGCCTCCGCCACGGCTCGAATGTTGCTCCTGCAACTGGCCTCGACTCGCCTGGGCGTTCCCCCCGACCAACTGCAAGTGAAAGACGGCGTCGTCAGCGTGAAGGGTGACCCCGGGGGCCATATATCGTATGGCGAACTCGCCGGTGGGACCGACTTAAACGACGCGCTCAGCGTTTCCGGCACCGGCTTCGGATTGAACGTGCAGGGCGCCGGCAAGCCGAAAGATCCGGCCACTTACACCGTCGTAGGAACATCCGTTCCCCGCGTCGACCTGCCCGCGAAAATCCTTGGCAACTTCACCTACATCACCGACGTGCGCGTTCCCGGCATGCTTCACGGCCGCGTGATCCGGCCCTCCGGCGTCGGCGCCACTCCAGCGACCGTCGATCAAAAGTCGCTTCAAGGTATTCCCGGCGTGGTGAAAGTCGTCGTGAAAGCCAATTTTGTCGGCGTGGTCGCCGAGAATGAATGGTCGGCTATCCGAGCCGCGAAAGCACTCAAGATTGGCTGGAGCGCGCCCGTGCAGGCCTTTCCCGAGCGCGAGGATTTGTACCGCAACATGCGCGCCGCCACTCCCAAGGCCACGCGCGTAATGGCGAATCAGGGAGACGCTGCCGCCATCCTCGCGACCGCCGCGAAGAAAGTGGAATCGAGCTACGAATGGCCCTTTCAGTCGCACGCGTCCATGGGCCCAGGCTGCGCCGTCGCCGATTTCCAGCCTGCTGGCGTCACCACCATCTGGTCGGGCGCGCAAAAGCCCCACGCCCTGCAGCAAGGCATCGCGCAACTTCTAAACCTGCCCCCGGACAAAGTTCACGTGATTTGGGTGGAGGATTCCGGCTCCTACGGCCGCGGCGGTTATGAAGACACCGCAGGTGACGCGGCGCTGCTTTCGCAAGCGGTAGGCCGGCCCGTGCGCGTGCAGTGGATGCGCGCCGACATGACCGCGTGGGGCGCGAAAGGCCCCGCTTCGGTCTTCGACTTATCCGCTGCCCTCGACGCCGCCGGAGGTGTCACCGCTCTGCAATACACCTCGCGCGCGTTCTCGGGAACCGAAATTACTCCCCAGCCGAATAGCGCGGGCAATCTCCTCGCGGGGCAACTCAGCGGAGTGCCCAATACCACCGGCGCTGACGAATTCGACACCTGGGGCGACATGGCGCCTCGCTACGAGTTTCCCAATCTGCACGCCGTCGGTTACGTCGTTCCCACTTTTTATGCCGAGGGTTCGCCCCTTCGCAGCACCCATTTGCGCGACCCGGGAGGCCCGGCCACCACCTTCGCGGTCGAATCCTTCATGGACGAGTTGGCCGCCAAAGTAGGGGCCGATCCCATCGAATTTCGCCTCAAGTACATTGGCAACGATGCACGCGCCAAAGCCGTGCTCGCTTCCGTGGCCGAGCACGCCAAGTGGGATCGCCGTTCCTCGCCAAAGAAACCCGCAGCCTCCGCCGAAGTCGCCACGGGCCGTGGCGTGGCGCTAGCCATTCGCAACGGCACCTACGTCGCCACAGTCGCGGAAGTCGAAGTCCAGCGCCGCACCGGACTGGTTCGCGTCAAGCGCTTCGTTTGCGTTCATGATTGCGGGCTGATCGTAAATCCCGAAGGGCTGCGTGCGGTTATCTCCGCGAACTTGATACAATCCCTCAGCCGCGCGTTGAAGGAAGAAGTTACTTTCAACCGCAGCACCGTTACCAGCGTCGATTGGATCACCTACCCGGTAGCGCGGCCCTCCGATGTCCCCGAACAGATCGACATCGTCCTCCTGAATCATCCGGACCTGCCGCCCGGCGGCGCCGGCGAGCCCTCCAGCCGTCCCACCGCCGCCGCCATCGCTAACGCCGTTTTTGACGCCACTGGCGTTCGCGTGCGCCAGGCTCCACTCTCACCCCCGCGGGTGAAAGCAGCTTTGGCCGCTGCGGTTTCAGCATGACGATGCGCGAAGTGTCTCTCGAAGAGAGCCGTTTCCAGGCTAGCGGGAGGAAAATTCCGCCACCTTGTATCCTTTGATGGTGAGGAAGGTGCGTCATCTTGCGCACCGCGTCGTCATCCTCGACCACCAAGATCGTCTCCGATCCTTCCAGTGTCCCGGGCACCGCCGCGTGTCTCGTCAATGTCTCCGCGGCACGCAAAATGCTTTCTAAATTTCTCCGCAAAAGTTCCCCAGGAAAAAAAGAACGCAACGACAAGGTGGCCTGGACCGCCACAGATTTGAGGGTCGCCGTCCGTGCGGACTCATAGACCAGGATAGCAAACATAATGCGAATGGGCGATGTTTGTTATGAAAACTCGTCTAAAGCGTGCACCAAAGCTTTACGTCTCATGTCATCCGGCGGCTGAAGCGCTGAATGTGATGTCGTGCGGATTGTACCCCGCGGCGGATAGGTGAAGAACCGGCGCATTCTGGAATCGAGGGGTTATATCGATACATCCGATGAATTTAATGGGGTTGACCCGGAACTCGCCCGTCTGTATTTTTTGAGCTGCACCAATACGACGCGGCGAGTCGTTGTCAAAAAAACTTTCCCGTGGGCACATCCCACGGACAGATGAGAAAGGAGTGTGGCCATGATGGAAGGAGAAATTGGCGATGTCGCTGGAGCAATCTGGCAGGCACTGAGCGGAAACGGGCGAACGACAATGCCCGAACTTAAAAAGAAAACTGATTGCAAGACTCCGGTGTTCGATTGGGCTATCGGCTGGCTGGCGCGGGAAAACAAGATCGCCATTACTCGCGAAAGGCGGTCTTTTATCGTCACATTGAAGGACACGCATTATTGAGTTGCGATGGCCGGCACAATGGGGTGTGCAGTTTTTTTGCAAGTGCGGATAATCCGGCCAACCAAATAGAATTTCGCCGTGGGGGCAGCGCCACACTGAGGACGAGACCCTATCCATGACCCAGTCTACCCAAACACGAGAAGCAGGCCACGTTTTAACGATCAAGGAGATGTCAAATTGACGGCTGAGGGCGGCAAACCAGCCGAGACCCTTATGAACGTGGTGGCGCTAATCGCCGCGCGCTTCCGCACGGACGTTTGTTCCGCGTATTTACTGGAGCCGGACCGGGCGAATCTGGTGCTGGCCGCAACACCGGGCTGCGCCCAGCTTGCATCGGCACACTGCGCATGGGAGTGCATGAGGGCCTCACGGGGCTGGTTGCCAAGTATGTTCGTCCGGTCACCGTGAGGCAGGTAAAGAACCACCCGCGATTCAAATACTTTCGCGAGACCGGCGAAGACGCGTACCAGTCATTTCTAGGCGTACCCCTCATCGATCGCGGCGTGTTGCAGGGCGTGCTGGTAGTGCAAACCGCGGAGCCCCGGACGTTTCGGGAGGATGAGATAAGGATGCTGACGGAGGCGGCGGCCCAGGTGGCCCCGGTGGTCAGTGTGGCCCGGACGCTCGATCGCTTCATCGCTCCGCTTCAAGAGCGGCTATGGTCTTTGGCGCGGAATCTATGGTGGATTTGGGACCAGGACTCGACAGGCTTGTTTCGCGATATGGATCCGTCGGGCTGGAGGCAGCTGAATCACAATCCCATTTCGCTGCTGGCGAACATTCCATTGGCTGCGGATCGAATCGCGCGCCCGGGAGCTGGTGCTGCACAGCCGGATCAATTACGCCTACCGGCGGCAGCGAGAGTATCTCGAGGCGGATCATACCTGGGGGGCGAGGCACGCCGGGGTGTTGCGACCGCGGCCGGTGGCATATTTTTCGGCCGAATTCGGATTGCACGAGTCGATTCCCATCTATTCGGGCGGGCTGGGTGTGCTGGCCGGTGACCATATTAAAAGCGCGTCCGATCTAGGCATCCCCCTGGTGGGGATCGGCTTGTTTTACAGCCAAGGGTATTTTCGGCAGCGCATCGACGAGCACGGATGGCAACGGGAGGAATATCTTCAGAACGATGTCAGCCAGCTGCCGATGGATCCGGCGATAGGAGCAAATGGCGAGCCGGTGGTGGTACAGATTCAGACTCGCAGCTGCCCCATTACGGCCAAGATCTGGCGCGCGAGGGTGGGACGATGCGATCTGCTGCTTCTGGACTCAAACGTGGAGGGCAACGCCCCTGAGGACCGGGAACTGACTTCCCGGTTATATGGCGGCGACCGGAGAATTCGCATTCGGCAGGAATTATTGCTGGGCGTGGGCGGCTATCGCGCACTAAGGGCCATGGGAATTACTCCCGGCGTGCTGCATTTGAACGAGGGGCACAGCGCTTTTGCGTTGCTGGAGGGCATACGCAATCGCATGGAGGAAGAGGGCCTGAGCTTCGATGACGCGGCGCCTCGGGTTTCCCGCGAGGTGGTGTTTACCACGCATACGCCGCTGCCCGCCGGCCACGACCGCTTTGATGCCGCGCTCATCGACGAGCATCTTGGACCTCTAGCCGACAGGCTGGGCTTGTCGCCCAGCAGACTCATGAGCCTGGGACGGGAGAACCCGGATAACCAAAACGAAGAGTTTTGCATGACGGTACTGGCGTTGAAACTGGCCCGCCGCGCAAACGCGGTTTCAGCTTTGCACGGCGAAGTTTCCCGGGCGATGTGGAAGGGACTGCATCCCGGTAAGCCGGAAGACGGAGTGCCCATTGGACACATTACCAATGGAGTGCACGTTCCCTCATGGCTGGCGCCGCAAATGTTTCGCTTATACGACCGTCACCTGGGAACTGGGTGGCACGAGCATAGCGGGGAGCCGCAGCTGTGGGAGGGAATCGAAAGTGTCGACGACGGCGAGCTGTGGGAAACACACCTCAGCCTGAAATCGCGGCTGATCGAATTTGTGCGGTCTCGCGCGGTGGAACAGGTGATGCGCCGCGGCGAAACGCCCGAGATGGTGCAGCGCTGCTCGCGGATACTAAGCCCCGACGCGCTGACCATCGGATTCGCGCGCCGCTTTGCAACCTACAAGCGGGCGAATTTAATTTTGACGGACATCGAAAAACTCGCGGCGCTGACGACGGATCCTAAGCGCCCGGTGCAATTCGTTTTTG
>CAVRDM010000031.1:0-20486 GCA_963719845.1 uncultured Acidobacteriota bacterium
TATGTGTAATTTGAGGCAGGGAGTGTGTAGTTTGAAGCAGAGAGAACGTTACCAAGGAGGCTAGCTTTGAGGACGAATATTGTCATCCGGTTGGTGTTGGGCGCCGCACTTGCGGGCGGGTTGCTAATGGCCGGCGTACCGTCTCCGGCACGCACACCCGACGACAAGTCTGCCTGCGAAGCACGGTTACGAAATGCGCGGGCGAAACTCGATTATGACGTGCAGCATCATGGCGATCATAGCCGCCAAGTCGACAAAGATCGAGCCAAGATGGAGCAGACTCGGCAGTGGTGCCGAGACCACCACAGCGATTGGGATCACGACAAGTACGACCGGGACTAGCCGCAGCGGAAGAGCTAAATGAGAGGCCAGCGCCCATAACGGGCCGCTGGCCTCTTTCTGCGTCCAAGGATTCTCGTCCAAGGATCTCCGCGTCACCAATTTTACGCCACCGATTTCGGCGAGGGGAATTTCGTGCTCACCGATTCCCCTCGGGGCTTTTGCGTTTGTGCTTGCGCCAGCGGGCTGGGCCGGCGGAGCCGCGCAGCGTACTGCTGCCAACTTAATTCGGACTGGGCGTCAGGTCGATAGCAAACACCGCCGCGAATCGCCTGCGCTCGTGCTGGTCGTGCACGAGCACGATGGGAGCGATGTGCAGAGTGGTGCGGCATTTGCGGCAGGCCGACATTTCGCCCTGCATATCCTGCACAAACCCATCGGTGAAGTGATATTCGTTCCGGTCGCGGCGCGCGGACTTAAAACCGTGCTGGCCGCATCGCGGGCACACGAACTCGACACTGTCTTCCTGGGGGTCGCGATCGAGCGCGGCCCATCCGGTGTAGCGGACGCCCACAGTTTCTTCAGAATGACGGCTCATGATGATACCTCCTAAAACTTTATGGAGGACGTTCAAGTTGATAGATGCTGCGTTTGCTGAAATTGATGCAAAATACAAAATAGACGTGTAATTGCGATCAAGGCACTCGTTATCAAGACGATAGATCAGCGCTGGGGGTCGCGGAGCGAAAATAATTAAAGCAGAGGTTCTCCGGCGGACCGGGCAATTTGCTCTCTGGCGGCGTCGCGCAGCCGAACGATTTCTCTCCATTTAGAAGAGTGTCTCGTCGAAGGCGATGAAGAGGTTCAGGCTGCCGCCGGTATCGGTTTCCTCGAAGACATCCAGACCATCGCATCTAACCGACCTTTCGGGGCCGCTGTGTTTGTTCAATGGCTCGGCTCCAAGTCAAAGGGCGTCTGGGCAGAAATTGAAGAAATCTGGCGTGGTAAAAGTAGTCTGATGGACGTTGTTCGCGCAGAACGACGAGCCGCCGAGAACAAGCCAAAGTCGTAGGAATTCCAAACTGGCTCCGCTTCCCAGTTGACGATAATCCCGTTCTATAAAAAGGGATGTCAAGAGAAATGGCTCCCCCGCGACGGTAAGGCACAGGGAAAATGGTCTTGCCGTCCAGCCCCAGTAATGTAACGAGACTCTGTGATTGTTCCTTTTCCGCAGATTCATCGTGCTCTCGTAACGACGCCCTTCGGTTTCTGACGCAACAAGCAGAATGGTTGTGCAGTGCCAACCATGGTTCTATCGGAGACTTTTCGCCTATCGCTTTTTCTGGTTGTCCGAGGGGGCATAGGGTTTCTCGAGAGACTTGGTGCCCGAAGGGCACGCGTGCAGCCTAACGGGATTACGGATACTCACCCTCGAACCAGAGCGTCTGGAGAACCAACCGGTCATCGCCGGAAATGAATCCGGGAAGGGACTCTACAGACGCTCAAGCTGCTTGTTGTTTTAGATGTTCGGCGTCGAAATGAACTCCTTTCTTCCAGACCAGCAAAGTAATGGCCGCGATCTTGCGCGCCAACGTGAGGCGCGCCATCGCCGGCTTCATGCCTCTGGCAACGCATCCCTCGTAGAACTCCTGGAAAGGTCCGGGGAAGGCAGCGGCCCGGGTCGCGGCGCCCTTGAAGATATTCTTCAGATCGTGATTATGATTTTTGTTCAGGCCGCGGATGGCCAGGAACTTCTTGGAGCGTTTCAGTTGGCTACCCACGAAGCGGTATTCCCCACTGGTGTAAGTCTCCAGCGCCAGGCCGCTGTAGGCCCACAGTTGCCGCTTGGTGCGGAAACGATGCGGTGTCTGGAGCAGAGCAATCAACAGAGCGGCGCGGATGGGGCCGATCGAGGGAATCCGGCGTAGCAACTTCGTCGCGCTGTGTTTCCCCGCCTCGGCCAAGAGCTCTCGTCGCGCTTGCTGGCGCAGAGCTGCTAAGGCGTCGAACTGCTGATAGGAGAGCTCGGCGCGTCGGCGCACGCCGGCTTCGGCGATCTTGGCCAGCCAGTCGGTGCGGTAACGAGGTGCATACACCTGCTGGCCGGCACAAGGAATCGCCCAGCTTCGGTAGATCGCTTTCAGGCGACTCATCACCCGGGTCAGATCGCGCGTGATCGCCAGGTAGCTGCGTGCCAGTTCCTTCAGAGTGCGGATTCCTGCGTCGCCGTGATAGACCGGATTGAGCTTGTTCAGGTACAACAGTTCCGCCAGCTTGCGGGCATCGGCGCGGTCGTTCTTGTTCCCGGCTTTCATCGAGGCGTTCTTGCGCGGATCACACACCAACACTTGCGTGACGTGGGGCTTGAGCAGATCGTGCAACCATGTCGCGCAGGTTCCTTCTTCCAAGGTCACGTGCAAACTGCCGCGCAGCCCACGAATAAACTGGAGAATCGTTTCGGCTTTCGTCTCCAGAATGGCTTCCATCACCAGCTGACCGGCAGAATCCAGAACCGCCGCCGAGATCGTTGCTTGATGCACATCCAGCCCAATATACTTGGCGTCGTTCATAAGGGCGCTCCTTCCTGTAGGGATTGATTCGAGCAATCAAAACCTACTTCAAAGGGGCGCCCTTTTATAATGCGTTTCTCAGGCGCTATCCCATTCGGGTAGGGATAGGAAATTACTTCCGGGTACGCCATCTAGGCTCAACCCACTTCTAAAATGTCGCCGCCGCACAGCTTCTACGCCTACTGATCGAACTGGACATAGAATGCAGTCCAATCAACCTTTCCCAGCGTGCGGAAGATATGGCCCTTGCCTGTCAGATCGTCAGCTTGGAGTATTCGTCCAGGTTCCAGTGGGTTTTTGTGTCCACCTGCCAACTCGATCTCTGCTTGGCCACTGAGTGTAATCAGATAGCGAGATGCCGCAGCGGTGTGCCAATCCTGGAAGTAACCAGGAGGGATGCGCACAAAGTAGGAGCTCGTTACCTTAACCGTGTCCGACTGATCCCTGCCAAAAGTAGGGTTGGGCGTCAGCTTCAAATCAACCTGCTGAGCATGCGTCTGCCCGTCGGAGCCGGTGTAAATTCGTGTCAGAGCAACGGGTGTGCGCTCTTGAGCCGCAGCTGCACTTCGGCCGTTGTGCGCATTGCACAAGATGATGAAGGAGCTGACAACAGCTACCAGAACTAGCCGACTCGCAATCGATCTCATGGCATCCTCCCGCTGGACTCAATCTGGGGATCATATAACTTTCCCCTGACGACAGCTACTTACAGCCTACGCAGGATAGGGCCTGAGTAAGTTCTATAAAGGGGGAAGTCAAGAAAAAACACTTCTCCTGCGGCCGGAGTTTTTCTTGCTTCCCAGCCCCCGTGAACGAGCGAGAGTTCTGACCTGCCGCTCCATGGTCTCGGTGTGCAGGGCGCAGTGACCCAGCGATTTGGGTTTCTTCTACCAGCGGTTTTCATTGCCTGTCGCAACGAAGCCGATCAGTTCTGAGACCCGCAAAGCAGAACGGTGGTCAGGTGCCAACCATGGTTCTATCGGAGACTCGTGGCCTATGGCTTTTTCGGGTTGTCCGAGAGGGCCTAGGGTCGGCTGTGAGACTGAGTGCCCGAGGCACATCGCGCCTAACTTATCAGCTGAGACTCGCTCTCGAACCCGAGTGTCTCGAAGAACCCGACGGCCACCGCCAGAGAAGATCCCCGCGATGGAGCGGACTCGATCGGAGACACTCAAGCTGCTTGTGGTTTCAGATACTGGGCGTCGAAACGTACCCCCTTCTTCCAGAGGTGCAAGGTGATCGCCGCAATCTTGCGTGCCAGCGTCAGACGCGCCATCTCCGGACGGATACCCTTGGCCAGCAGAGCCGTATAGAACTCCTGAAACGGACCGGGCTTGTGGGCGGCGACGATCGCCGCAGCCTTGAACAGATTCTTCAGATCGTGATTATGGTTGGTGTTGAGCCCGCGAACGGACACCGGCCTGTTCGTCCTTCGTAGCTGTCCTTCCACGTAACGATAGTCGCCGCTGCTGTGCGTCTCGATGCCAAAGCCGCTGAAGGTCCACAACTGCCGCTTGGTGCGGAAGCGGTGCGGTGTCTGTACGATGCCGATCAACACCGCCGCCCGGATCGGACCCATCGACGGAATCTGGCAGAGCAGTTTCCACGCCGGATGTTTCTGGCTCTCGCCGAACAACTCGCGCCGCACCTGCTGGCGCAGGGACCGGAGCGCATCGAGCTGTTGGAAGTAGAACTCCGCGCGGCGGTGCACCCCGGGTTCGCGTGATCTTCGCCAGCCACTCCGCACGGTGGCTCGGTGCATAGACCTGCTTGCCGGTGCAGGGGATGGCCCAACTGCGGTACAGCGCTTTCACCCGGGTCATCACCCGGGCTGTGTCCTTGCTGATGGTCAGATAGCTGCGCACCAGCTCCTTCAGAGTTCGCACTCCATGTTCCCCGTGATAGACCGACTTGAGTTGGTTGCCGCGCAGCAGCTCGGCCAACTTCCGTGCGTCGATGCGGTCACTCTTGTTGCCGTGTTTCAGCAGGGCATTCTGGCGAGGATTGCACACCACGACTTCCGTGACGTGCGGCTGGATCAGGTCGTACAGCCAGGCGGCCGAGGTTCCTTCCTCGAAGGTGACGTGCAACTCTCCGCGCAGCCCGCGGAAAAACTGCAGAATCAGTGGTGGCGTTGGTCTCGATCACACATTCCATGACGATCTTGCCGGCCGCATTCAGGACCGCGATCGAGATGCTTTCCTTGTGCACATCCAGGCCGATATACTTCGCGCTATCCATGTGGGGCGCTCCTCTCTGTAGGGGTTGAGGCAACCACCCAAACCCTACTCCTTAAGGGGCGCCCTTTATATTGCGTCCGCTTCTCGTCATGTGGGCTGCCAGCTTGCGAGAACCCCGTTTACCAAGACTTATCGGATTCTGGCGGAGAAATGGGGCGATCAGATGGGTCGTTTTTCTGGGCGCTCTCGCTGAAGGCCGCGGCGTCGATCCCCAGCATATGGGCAATGTTCAGTGCGTTGGAATGAGTCAACACCCCCGGCCGGAGCTTGTAATCAAAGGTTAGATTCCCGAACTCACCTGTGTCTTCAAAATGCACATTACGCCCAGCCAATCCGTTGGACGCAATCTCAGTCAAGGCTAAATCGTGCGTTGTGATGACGCCGACCGCGCCCCGCAGCGCCAACGCGCGCACGACCCATTCCGTAGCTATTCTGCGATCCTTAGAATTGGTACCGCTCATGATTTCATCGGCCAGATAGAGTAGCGGGGTTTCACTTGCCACATCGATCATGCGTCGTAGCCGTTGCATTTCTGCAAGAAAATGTGACCGGCCATCTACTACGGAATCTTGGACACGAACCGCCGCCCCGACTTCTAGCGCAGACAGCCTGAACCTTGCGCAGCGCACAGGCGCTCCCATCCATGCCAGCACTGTATTGAGTCCGATGGCACGTAGGAACGTACTCTTACCAGACATGTTAGAGCCGCTCACAATCAGAAATTGGATATCTTTCCCAAGCTGGAAATCATTGCGGACGCATGTACCTTCATTGAGAAGCGGATGTCCAAGCCCCTCAGCATTCATTGCAGGACCCTCCGCTAAAACTTCGGGGAAAGGATCGAGGGGATGCTCATAGGCGTACGCGGAAAGCGAGGTTAATGCTTCTAGTTCTCCTACGGCCGCAAGCCATTCAACCATTTGCGTTCCGTAGCGGTGTCGCCAGCGATCAATGGCCATTGCGAATTGCGTACCCCACAGCAAGAAATACGATAGCAAAGTGAAGTACGGGTTATCCCGCTCCTTATGAAGGTGAATGAGGAGTCGCAGGCTGCGCATGGGAGAGTTGCCCTCCCTCAGGCGATTGGCAAGGGCAATGAGCTTTGCAGAGGAAAAGCGTTCTCGTTCTACGATTCGGAGTATTTCAGAAACGATGGGTAGCTCAATTGAAAGTTGGCCAGTCGATTCCGAAACCGACCGCACTCGCTTGAGAAAGATTCCTGCGAACGCCATCTCGACCATAACTAAAACCATCACGCCCAACCATAGGATCTGTAAACCTATTACGCCGAACCCATACAGGATGGGCAATACCACTACAGCAAGCGCCAAAAAGGGCGCGAGCGAGGCTCCCCAGGACGGGAAAACCAATGGGGATGATGCCACCCACGACCGAAAAGTTTCTGGCCGACAGTTTGACACTTCCAGGGTGCCGGTAGAAGTCAGCGCTTCCCGTAGATCGTGGCGTCCTCGAAGTTCAGAGATTGCCGCATGTCGCGTCAGGATCTCTTCTCTGCTCGCCGACTTTTTCATCCAATTTGCTAGAGTTTCACGGCCTGCCTGCGTTCGAGCGGAACAGAGCACTTGAAAAAGGGATCCGCGACCGAACAGATCTAGGTCTGTTGCGTAGAAATGGTCTTGATCAATAAAGTCTCGACCCTCATCAAGCGACTCCCATTCGTAAGCGAGTCGTGCGATTCCTTTATCGTAGTAGTCAACTAGCCTGAAAAGGTTCAGGGCTCTCTGTTGGCAACGCCTCGACTGCCTGACGAGATATAAGCCAAGGGGGACCACTAAGACAGAAGTCCAAAGCGGCAATCTCTTTGACAACGATAGACTGGTAGAGCATGACGCAGGCAAACAAGCCAAGGACGATGACGCCCGTACGATAGGACCCTTGCCGTTTGACGACTTCTTCTAACTCCAGCCGCAGTTCCTTCGCTCGCTGGTTGTAGAAATCCCTCGGCCGGGTTAATTCATCGAGGCTAGGGCTCGACATTTCCGGGATGCTAGCACCAAACTGTTTCTTTTGAGCATATTTTGAACCTGGACCACTCCAAACTTATTCTTCGGACAGAGGGCAGACCGCTATTTAGAGCAGAGGTTCTCCGGCGGACAGGGCAATTTGCTCTCTGGCGGCGTCGCGCAGCCGAACGATTTCTCTCCATTCAGTTACGGGTTCCCGCCCTTCGGTTACAGGCTCTCGCCAGGCGGTTGCGATCTCGCCCGATGCGGTTGACTGTGAGCCGCTTGCGGGCCGGCCCGGCCATAGCGGCGGGCAAACCGTAATGATGATACGAGCGGGATGGGGCAGATAGGAACCGTCCCTTAAAAATCGCCGCGTTCCCGCAAGTGCTACGGGAAGCACCGGACAACTGGCGCTCGCGGCCGCCTTGAAAGCTCCCAATTGAAACGGCCGGACCCCGATTTGGGGGGTAAAGGTGCCCTCGGGGAATACGAATACCGATTCCCCCTGGCGCAATGCCTGCTCGATTTCGGCAGCCTGCCGGAGTCGCGCCTGAGAGTCACCGCGATCAAACGCAAAGTGATCGAGCTTGCGAAGGAAAGTGCCGATGAAAGGCATACGGTGAACTTCGCGCTTGGCGACGAAATGGTAATCCACGCCCAGGGCTGCCATCAGAACTAACACATCGAAGTAACTGGTGTGATTGCTGACAATAACGCGCGGCCCCGGGAGGCGCCAAAACTCTTCCCCATCGACGCGCACGGGGCAAAAGGCGAGTGCGAGGTAAACCCGCAAAGCCGAGGATGTAAAGCGGGCTGCGGCACGGCGGCCGGGCATCACGCTGACCAGGGCCCAGGCGGGAATCAGCCACAAAACAAATCCCAGGCCGGCATAGATTCCGTAAAGCAAGTCGAACGCCTTCAGCAACCAGCGCTCCGCCGTACGCACGCCCGCGGAGAGCGCGAGGCGAGTCACCTGGCGCCAGGCGGCCGGCTGAGCGGCTCCGAGCGTACCGGCAAGATACAACGCCCGCGTTTCGTGGCGCCGCAGTTTGCCGCTGGATGTCTTGGGAATGCTGTGTGGTGGCAGCAATTCCACGGCGTCAGGCGGCAGGCCGAGGTTTTGCGCGACGTGCTGGGTGATGGCCGCGGCGATACGCTGGCGCGCCGCGGGCTCGCGGTCGCGCGTTTCCGCCACAATTACCAGGCGTTCGGTGCCAGCGGTGGCGTCCGGCGCGCCAAATGCGGCCACGCATCCTTTGCGCACGCCCGGAACGTTCCCGGTGATCTCCTCTATTTCGTGCGGATAGAGATTGCGGCCCGCCTTCAGAATGATGTCCTTGACACGCCCGGTAAGGAAGATTTCGCCGTCCGCGCAATAGCCGCGATCGCCGGAATTGAGCCACCCGGCCGCGGCCCCAGCGGGAAAAAGGGCTCGCGAGGCGGCAGGATTGTGAAAATAGCCGCTGGTGGAGGAGGGGCCGCGGAACCATAGCTCGCCTTCGACGCGATCGGCGGCGTTTTCACCCGAGGCGTTCACGATACGAACCTGGTGATCGGGTAGCGGGCGGCCTACGGAGACGACCGAAAGTACGCCGGGTTCGACGACGGGAGCATTGGCGGGCGCGCCGGCCACTGTTGTGGGGGGCGGCACTGGCGACGCCGCAGGCACCGCGCGCCCGTGCTGCGCGAGCGCATCGCGAAGGATGCGATCGACGCGAGGACCTTCACCGAGAGGGGGAATCGTGACCGCGAGTGAACCCTCGGCCAAGCCGTAAACTGGGAGCAGCGCCTCGCGCCGCAGTCCATGCGGGGCAAACCGGGCGGCAAAGCGGTCCAGCGTTTCCGCGGTTACCGGTTCGGCGCCGTTGAGCGAGGCCCGCAAGGATTTCAGGTCCAACCCCGCGATCTCGGCGTCGGTTATCTTGCGCACAGCAAGTTCGTAGGCAAAGTTGGGAGCGGCGGTAATGGTTCCGCGGTGTTTGTGCACGGCCCAAAGCCAGCGGGCAGGGCGCGAGAGAAACGAAAGGGGGGAGAGCACCACGACGGGCAGGCCAAAATATAGGGGCATCAGCCAGGCACCGATCAAGCCCATGTCGTGATAAAGCGGCAGCCAGCTTACGCCCACGTCGTCGGGCCGGATATCGAGGGCTTGGCCGATGGCGCGCACGTTCGCAAGCAGGTTTGCGTGGGTGAGCATTACGCCTTTCGGATCGCCGGTGGATCCGGAAGTGTATTGCAGGAGGGCCAAATCGTTTGGCGAATTGCTGGACAAATTACAATTTTGACAACTTATTGGAGGGGGGCCGGAGAGGCGCGGCGGAAGGAGAGAGTTCGGGACGGCGGGGTGTGGCAGCCGCAGGAGAGGCGGCACCCAGAAGGGACGCTGCAGTGACGGTGCCGTGGAGCGACTTGACGGTCGGCTGGAGGAGCTTGGCGACGCGCGCCGCTTCTTCGAAGGTGATCAGCAGGCGGGCCTCGGCATTGCGCAAGATGGCCGACTGGCGCTCCGCATACTCGGCGATGCGATCGGCGCGCACCGGCGGATAAATCGGGACAGGGACGCCGCCGGCGAGCAAAATACCGGCAAATGCCAGGAAGAAGTCGCGGCAAGTGGGCAGCATGAGCGCGACGGCATCGCCAGGCCGAATCCCGCGGCGCGAGAGCTCGTCAGCCGCTGCTTGCGCGCCCGCGTAAAGCTCCTCAAAGGAGACGGTTGTCGCTTCACCGTCGTCATCCCACAAAATAAGGTGAGGCCGGGCAGCGTCGTGGGCGGAGCGGTAGCGCAAAACATCCGGCCAGGTTTCGGCGGCGGCCGGCGGAGGCGCCGCGGATTCGCCTGGGGTGGATTGCGCGACTTCGGGCGAGCGCAGTCCTGTGCCAAAGGGAGGAGCGGTTTCCGAGGGCGCGTCGTTCATGCCGGGGACGCCGGGGGCGCCGAGGACCGTCGCGAGAGACGCAATCACGTCGTCAAGGGTGTCGGACTCGGCGACGATGCGCTCGGGTAGATGCGAGCCGAACGCACGGTCGAGCCTGAGAAACAGTTCCACGCGCTCGAGGCTGCCGAGACCGAGGTCGCGATCCAAATGGGCGGAGCCGCGAACGGATTCAATGACATGGAAGCTTCCGAGCTCGGTGAGGAGGTGCCGGACGATGTCAAAGACCTGCGCTTCAAGATCGGTGCGGCCGGATTTTCGGGTGGAGGTAGCCACGTTGCGGTTCGCCAGCACTGTGGGGATCACTCTCAGGTGCGGCAGAGAAAAGGCTATCACGCTCTCAGGCGGCGCTTCAAATCGGTTCCGGCAGCGGGTTCCTGCGAAGGCCGGGCGATTGAGGTAAATTCCGGCGCGCCTGCGAGCGTTTTGCCGCTGGCCTGAGAATCCACATCGAAAACATATGGAACCCCGCTGCGTCGTGGTGCCACGACCGCCGGGCCGTGTATTCGTGTGACCGGCATTCTCGGGCAGGTAATTTCGCCCGTTCTGCCTTGGCTTTCCGACAAAAGAACGCCGGCAAGAGTGCCTGCGCTACCAAAACCGCTTTTCTCTCGCTCCAGCACGTGCGGCGTGGTGCTAGCGGCGGGGTGCGACCAAAGAGCCGCTATCGTTACCGGTACTTTTGTACTGTTCAGAATGAAACTAGTGGCCCATGGACGCTGCACGGGGCCGCAAGCAGAATGATCCACGTGTTGGACATGACTTGCACGGTCTGGGATCGACGGTAACTGCCCTTACCTGCGGCCCCTGAGCGGCCACGGTTTTCACCGTGCAGCCGCAGAGTGCAGATCAGGTCGCGGCACATTTCCTCAATGCCCACGCACCGAGCGGCCGGTTCCCCCACCGGCCGCTCCTTTTTCGCTCGTTCTGCCTTGGCTGTCCAACAAAAGAGCGCAGGCATGCCTGCGTTACCAAAACCGCTTTTCTTTCAATCCACGTGCGGCGTGGTGGGTCCCGGTGTCTTCGGGAGTTACTTTGCGGCGGAATAAGCAGCGGAAGCAGGCTCGCGCGACCGGAACTGCGTCCACGGCCCGGCGTCCATATCGATCATTGCGGGAGATTGCCAGGAATATTCGGGATGCTGTTGTAAGAATTGCTGAGCCTTAAAATCGGTACCGCAGGGATGGCCGATGCGGGCCACAAAAGTCATGGATTGCGCCATACGGCTATCCATCACTTTTCCTTGCACTGCGCCGGCGGGATTGTAAGGCCGCTTCGCAAAACCGGGATCGCTCTCGGTGGGCATATCGCCGTGACCGCAAAGCGTGCGGCGGTCGGGGCTTATGGTTTTCGTGTAGGAATCGTAGTGATCGGAAAGAAACGCTTGAGCCAGTGTCGTGTCGATTTTCCCTACATTGTCGCGCATTAATTCGTCCCAGCGCAGATGGCGAGCGTTGGCGGAAGTCGCGGGGTTGGAAGGATCAAAGGTTGTTTCATCTTTCAGGACGTCCGGATCGCTTGCGAAATTGGAACCCGCATAATATCCGTCCTTGGTGCGCCAGACTTTGGTGTGCAGCAAGCCCAGCTCGAAACGTGCGATTTCGCCCGTTTTTCGGTCTGCGAGCAGCCAGTCGTTGGCATAGCCGCCGTTATTTCCGTCGAGCATGATTTTCACGTATTCGTCGATAGAGCGGGCGTATTGCATGGCTTTGCGGGCGCGAACAAATTCCGGTTTGCCATTAGGGTCCCATCCGTGGAAATCGGTAATCGTGGTTTCGGTAATCATCAAGCCTTCGGAATTGACGCCAAAATCGTCGTCGCTGACAATGACGCCCGGAAAGCCGTCCATCAGCATGCTGTAGCCTTGCTGGGGGTGGAGGTCGAAAATAATTTTCCAGCGCGCGCCATCGACATAACTGGTCCAGTTGTTGTGGGCCATGACAATCTGGTGGTCCTTCGTATAACTTCCCGTGGCCACGAAGGCGCTGCAATGCTCCGCGCCGGGGGATGGAGAAGCAGCCTGCGAGATCTTGGTTTTTTCTTTTTCGTTCAACCTTTCTTTTTCGTTCAACCAGGGCACGTAATAATCGGGCAATTCCATGAAAGCATTCAGGGCCACGATGTCGTCCAGATCAAGCTGGTATCCGCGGGCCTGCAGGCCTTCGACGATGCCTTGCAACTCCGCCTGATATTCGGCGTCAATTTTAGGCCAGAGCATTTGTTCGGCCGCGTTCCGGAAAAAATTCCAGTCTCGACCGGAGTCGTGGGTCATCTCCAGGCGTACCGCGGCGAACGCATCGGATATCTCGGGCGCGAGCAGGTAGCCATGCTGGTATCCCATATCGCGAGGCGGGCCCTGTAGATGAACGTAAATCCAGCCGCCGCGATCGAAGCGAAAGGCTTTTGCCAAGCTGGGATCTTTTGGCGCGTGCTGCGCGGACGCGGCAGGTTCGCCGGCATTGGCCAGCGCAGCGTGGTAATTCAAGAATACCGGCGCGGTGATGACCGCAATTGCCAGTGTGGCAAGCACGACGAAAGACAGGCGGGTCCTGAGGGCGTCCATGGGACATCTCCTTGATGTTGAAATTGTAGGCGCGGTCTCCGGCCGGGTCAATGTGTTGCGGCATGCGCGATGCGGCGATTTTCGGGCCTTGCGCGAGTGGCGGGCGTGCGAGATACTCCCGGCCACCGTGCACTTCGGTGCTCTTTTTCCGCTTCGGAATCGCCTGTGAAGTTCATTCAGAGTCACTGGCATGGCCCGGCCTTTCGTGGGGTGATGGCGGGCGCCTTTTTTTTCCTAGGCGCGATCTTGGCGGCGTCTGGCGCGCCGGGGAGGCGTGCCGGCGGCGCCGCAGCGCAACAGGCGCTGGAATCGGTGGCGCAAGAGAGCGGGGGCGGGTCCACTGCGACACCGGAAAATGGCGCTACGAACATGCCGCAGACGCAAGCGTATTCGCTGCCGCCGGAGCGGGCCGCGCAAGCGATAGCCTACGCACGCGCGCGGCATCAGCTATATTTTTTGAATTTCGCTTACAGCGCCCTCGTCTTGCTGATGCTGCTGCGTTGGCGAATTGGGCCCGCATTTCGCGATTGGGCAGAGCACTCGTTTCGCAGCCGGCTGGGCCAAGCGGCGCTTTTTGCGCCCACGCTGCTGTTGACGCTCGGTGTTTTAAGTCTTCCGGGCGATGTGGCCAGCCAGTGGCTAGCGAGGCGTTTTGCGCAGTCGATTCAAGGCTGGGGCTCATGGTTTTGGGATTGGAGCAAGGGAGAACTGGCCGGCGCGTTCTTCGGTATTTTTCTCGTATGGCTATTCTATGCGGTGGTGCGCCGGAGCCCGCGCGGCTGGTGGTTTTACGCGTGGCTGGGAGCGGTTCCGATTATCGTGTTCGTCGTGTTTGTGAGCCCGTTGGTGATTGAGCCAATGTTTTTTCGCTTCCGGCCTTTGGCGGAATCCGATCCGCAGTTAGCTGCGCAGCTCGAGCGCGTGGTGGCTCGCGCGGGGCAAAACATCCCGGAAAGCCGCATGTTTGAAATGAATGCCAGCACGAAGCTGAACGAATTAAATGCGTACGTGACCGGGCTGGGCGCTTCACGGCGCGTGGTGGTGTGGGATACCACGATTGCGCGGATGACCACGCCGGAAATTCTGTTCGTATTCGGCCATGAGATGGGGCATTACGTTCTGGGGCACATTCGCGACGGAATCATGTTCAGCGCGGCAATGCTGTTGGCCGCACTTTTTGCGGGGCAGCGGGTGTTGCGGTGGACGCTCGGCCGGTATGGCGAGGGTTGGGCGGTGCGCGGCGCGGATGATTGGGCTTCGCTGCCGGTGCTGCTGTTGCTTTTTCTGTTGTGCAGCTTTGTGATTACGCCATTTGACAATGCTTATAGCCGGCATCTCGAGCATCAGGCCGATCAGTATGGCTTGGAAGTTGTGCACGGCGTCATCCCCGATACACCAACGGTGGCGGCGCAATCGTTTCAGATTCTAGGGGAAGTAGACCTGGAGGAGCCAGCGCCTTCGTGGCTGGTGAAGATCTGGTTTTATACGCACCCCTCGATAAGCGATCGAATCGTCTTCGCGCGAACGTACAACCCGTGGAGCGGCGGAAAATCGCCGAGGTTTGTGAAATGAAGGGCCGGGTAGGGCTCGAGTTAACGGCGAAACGTGGTTTGCGCCCCGGCACAAAATCTAAAAAAATGGAGGCCCATTGAGATACGCTCAGTTGGGTTCGATCGCGCTGCTGCTGGCGTGGGCGGGCACTGCGTATGGGCAGGAGAAAACGACCGATGAGACACTGATTCAAAAATCCGGGCGCTTTTGGCAATCGTACGGCGTGCCGGCAGATCGGCTGTTTTTTCCGCGTCACTGGATTCGCGGCTACACGGAATTTGAAGGAGCTGCACCGACGAACGAGCCGGACCTGGGGCGCTGCGCGCAGGTTTGGGCGAGCCAATTCGGCGGCCGCAGCGACCCCTGCGCGGCGTACGCGCGATACATGATGGGCGGCTACTTCGAGGTGCAGCCCGTGGGGCGGACGGTCTTGCGGCACATATTTATTTTTTACGTGCCGAAGGTTTCTTTCGGCC
Organism: uncultured Acidobacteriota bacterium; assembly: GCA_963719845.1. Taxonomy (GTDB): domain Bacteria; phylum Acidobacteriota; class Terriglobia; order Acidiferrales; family UBA7541; genus Palsa-189. Next base: position 14,580 of record CAVRDM010000031.1, read on the forward strand.
ACAATGTGCCTCAGTTCAGTTATACGGCGTCGTTTCAGCCCATCGCCTACGAGCGCAGCATCGGCCTGGGGATGGAGTTGCCGAGACATTTCGAGCTGCGGTTGACGCAGCACCAGGTGGATTGGCTGGGGCCATATCGCCGCAATATGGGCGCAGCGGACTTACACACTACGGGGCCGTATGGGCTTTACGCCACGGTCGGATTGCGCTGGTATTTCGGCGGATACGGGCGCGCCAGCGGGGGCCCGCAATAATGCAGGAGTGAAGCGGGAATGAAGCGCGACGCACCGCGGCCTAAGGCGTACTTGGGGGCGCGTGTTAGAGTGTCCGAGTTTCTGACCGCAGGCCCATGGGTAGAATCGAGATTGCAAAGCTGGTGGCGGTTTCTTCCGAGGAGGTTTTTGTATTTTTTGCGCCGCAGCGCATGCCTTATTGGTATGGAGCGGAGATGGCGAGTTGCCTGGAGGTCCAGGAGGGGGCCGCGGATTTTCGCGTCGGGCTTAAAGTGCGGATTTCGGGAAGAATCGGGCGCCAGTCGATTTCGCATACCGCGGTGGTAACGGCATTTGAATATGGGCGGCTGCTGGAGTGGCGTTTTCAAGACGCATACGGCGTGCGGGGTAAAGAACGCTGGGAACTCGCGCGCCTGGCGGGCCTTGCCGGGGCCGAGACTCGGGTGCTGTTTATCAACGAATACGCTTCGCCGGGGCGGGCCGGCCGGGTGGTGGACTGGCTTTTAACGCGCCACGCGCTCGCGCGGCGCAATCGCGAATATCTGGAACGACTGGCGCGGCTGGCCGAGCGGCGCGCCTGATGCGGGATAAATGCTGATGCGGGATAGATGCTGATGCGGCATACATAATCCGTCAGCCGCGAGACCCCGTGCATATTCCCGATCCACATTCTCCGGAAGCGGAACAGCGCGCCAGCGATGGCGCGCCGACACCCGGCGGAATCCCACCCAACGGCGAAGCCCGCCGGAAAACCTACAATGTGTGGGGCCAAGTGTGGGGCAAAGTGGGACCGCATCTTTTTAAATCGGGAGGGTGTGCGCGCGGGCTGGCGCGCGGCCCTTTACGTTGCACTATTCGTTTTGCTCCTGGCGCTGCTGAGCTCCACGGGGGCGTTCCTGCTGCGCGCCAGCCGGGGCTCGGCGGCGGGACGCCTCCATTCCGCGGCCGGTGGGTTGTTTCTGCAAGAAGTGGCGATGGCTCTCAGCGCCATCATTGCGACTCAGGTCATGGGCGCGATCGAAGGGCGCCGGTTCGGCGAATACGGAATGCCGCTACGTGACGCCTTTGGGCCGCGATTTTGGCAGGGCGCGGTGTGGGGAACGGCTCACGTCACGGTGCTGATGCTGTCGATTCGCGCGTGTGGCGATTTTTCGTTCGGAACGCTGGCCATCCACGGCCCGGAACTGGCGCGGTATGCATTTGTTTGGGCGGGATTTTTCTTGATCGTGGGCGTCGCCGAGGAATTTTTCTTTCGCGGGTACCTGCAGTTCACACTTGCCTCGGCGATGGGATTCTGGCCGGCGGCAGTGCTGCTCTCCGCGGGGTTTGGCGCGGTGCACCTGGCGAATCCGGGCGAGGGTCCCGTCGGAGCGCTGAGCGTATTTGCCATCGGAATGTTTTTTTGCTTTACGCTGCGGCGCACCGGCAATCTTTGGTTTGCCATCGGCATGCATGCCGCTTTTGATTTTGGAGAAACGTATATTTTCTCGGTTCCGGACAGCGGAATCGTGCTGCCCGGGCACTTGCTGTCGGCGTCGCTCCACGGGCCGCGGTGGATTACGGGCGGCTCGATTGGGCCCGAAGGGAGCGTGCTGGCATTTGCCGTGCTGGGAGTGGGGTTCGTGATTTTCGATCGGGTGTATCGCCAGCCGGCCTGACGGCCGTCACCGTATCAGAATGTTCAGAACATCGCGGAGTTTATTCGACCAGAATGTGAATGAAGATTTTCTTGCCCACGCGGAATTTCCAACTGTCGCCCGGCAACAGAGAAACCATGTGGGTTACGTCGTGAAGCCTCTCTCCCTCGAACTCGACGGCACCCTGCTTGATAAGGCGCTCAGCCTCGCTTCGTGAAGAAACCGCGCCCAGCTCGACGAGAAGCTTAACGATAGGTTTCGGCGGGCCGGGGGGGACCTTGCGCACCGGGACCTCCGCCGGAGCTTGCCGTTCGCGGAAGACACGCTGAAATTCCGCGGCAGCCCTGCGGGCGGCCTCGCGGCCATGGAATCCAGAGATGATTTCCTCGGCGAGAACCATTTTCGCGTCCATGGGGTGCAGCGCGCCGGAGGCGACCCGCTCCCGCAACGCCGCGATTTCCGCGGGGGAACGGTCGGTGACCAGATCGTAGTAGGGCCACATCAATTCATCGGAGACCGACATTAATTTGCCGAACATTTGCGCGGGCGGTTCGGTGATGCCAATGTAGTTGCCAAGCGACTTGGACATTTTGCGCTGCCCGTCAAGACCGACGAGGATGGGCATGGTCAGCGCCACTTGCGGCGGCTGCCCGTACTCCTGCTGAATGTCGCGGCCCATGAGGAGATTGAACTTCTGCTCGGTGGCGCCCAGCTCGACGTCAGCTTGCAGGGCGACCGAATCATAGGCTTGCATCATGGGATAAAGCAGTTCGTGCATGGCGATGGATTGGTTGCCGGCGAGGCGGGTGCGGAAGTCTTCGTGCTCGAGCATGCGCGCCAGCCGGTAGTGCGAGAAAAGGCGGATGATGTCGAAAATCTTGAGATCGGCGAGCCATTCCGAGTTGTAGCGAACCTCGGTGCGCTCGCGATCAAGGATTTTGTAAACCTGCTCGAGATAGGTGGTGGCATTTTCGCGCACCTGTTCGCGAGTCAGCGGAGGGCGCATTTCGGAACGGCCGGTGGGATCGCCGACCATGGCGGTGACATCGCCAATCAGAAAAACGGCGGTGTGGCCTTCGTCCTGAAAATGCTTGAGCTTGCGCAGCACTACGGTGTGGCCGAGGTGCAGATCGGGCGCGGTGGGGTCTACGCCGAGCTTGACGCGGAGCGGCCGGCCGGAAGCGCGCGAGCGCTCGAGCTTGGCGCGCAACTCCTCTTCGCGGATGATTTCGGCGACGCCTTTGCGCAACGCGGCAAGCTGCTCGTCCACCGGGCGAAATGTTTGCTGGGCGGTCATAGGGGGTTTTTGCACGGCGGGTGTTTGTTTCGGGCGCGTCATTTGTTCACCGGGTTTCACTTGTTTTACGGGTTTTCACGGGATCTTCAATTTTCCCGGGATCTCGGAGGGCAACACGCGGCGGCCCTCGAGGCGATACCGGCCTGCGAGCACGAAGCGTACGGCCTCGGTATAAATCCGATGCTCCTCGGCGAGGATGCGCGCGGAGAGCGTCTCGACGGTGTCGCGCGGCTCGACGGGCACGATGGCCTGCACGATCACGGGGCCAGCATCGAGATTTTCGTCGACGAAATGAACGGTGCAGCCGGTAAATTTCACGCCATATTCGAGAGCCTGGCGCGGGGCTTCAAGTCCGGGAAATGCGGGCAAGAGCGAAGGATGAATATTCAGGATGCGCCCGCGAAACCTGGCGACGAAATAGGGCGATAACAGGCGCATGAAGCCGGCGAGGCACACCAAGTCGACGCGGGCGTCATCGAGCGCCGCGACCACCATGCGGTCGTAGGTTTCGCGCTCCAAACCCTTCGAGGGGATGATCCGCGCAGGGATGCCGCGCTCGGCGGCTCGTGCGAGCCCCTCGGCGTCTTCACGGTTGCTTACGACGACAGAGATTTGGGCATCCGGGACGCGGCCGGCGGCAACGCTGTCAGCCAAGGCTGCGAAGTTCGAGCCACGGCCGCTCAGGAGCACGCCAATGCGCTTGGTCATAAGCTCAGAAAGTTAGCACAGGGACTCCGCACCGCCAAAGTGCCATTAAACTCTGTTGCAGATACCCCACCCCCCCGGTTATTTTTCAAGCATATAATTCTACAGGGCTTACAAGCGTAGTTTACACAAGGATATCATTAGAAGCGACTTAGCTTACGGAAGGCGCAGGCTACAAAAGATGCGGCAGAAAACCCCGACAAAAATACACGTAATGATATTACCACAAGACTAAACTCAAATCAACTGACTTCACGGGGTGGTAGTGTCTCAGTTTGAATTTCGGAGTGTCTGGCAAGCCCAGGGAACCGCTAAGCTAGAATAAATGCCTCACCCGTCTCTTCCCGTTGCCACTTGGGAGGATAGGATTTGCTTGAATTGTTTGCTGAGTGCGAGGCCTTGTCGTTGATACGAAGATCCAATGTCTTGCCCGTATATCTTGGTCGGGCGCTCGGCCATTCTGTGATATTCCAAACGCCCAACGGCTTGACCGTCTTCCAGTTGCATCGGTATTTCGTGTGCTCGGACTTCCAGTACGGCCCTAGTCCCCTCGATCTCTCCAGAGATTCCGAAGCCGAATCCAGGGTCGAAAAATCCAGCGTAGTGAACCGTGAACTCGCCAACGGATTGATCGTACGCGACCATCTCTGCGGCATATTCAGGTGGCACACACACAGGGTGTTTTGATGCCAAGAGATAGAACTCGCCTGGCCTGATAACGAGGCTACCCCGTAGACTAGAGGCATCTAGGGATTCCCAGAAGTCTGAGACGTTGTACGCTCCCACTTTGGCTAGGTCGATTGGTCCAGGTGCCTTCTTGGCCTTGTACCCGACTATCGTCTGGTCAGTAGTACCAGCTAAATCGATGTCTACCCACAAACCCCCATCCAATGTGGGCTTTTTCGGTGAGCCGCCATTTCCACTATATACGAGCGGACGTTTCTGCGCGATCTTGCGCAGTTGCTCATCTCCGACATCTGAATCGCCCCTGACGAACCTCAACTGATTGAGTTTCGTTCCGGTGCTAACGATTATCGGGAAGCTCCTGGGCACGATCTCAACGTATAGATCGCCTGCATAGCCCCGCGGAACGTGTTCAAATTGCGGCTGGCCCTCCGCCATCAAGCGAGTAAAAACATCAAGGCGTCCGGTAGTGCTCTTTGGATTGGCGACTCCGCTGATATCTGCTGGTAAGGACAAGTATTCCATGACTGGAGCTATGTAGACGTTGTCAGGCTTGAGTACTGCGCTTGCGGTAAGGTCTATTTCATCAAGCAGGATTTCTCTGATTTTTGGCCCGATAAGGGACTTCTTGTTTGGAAGGAAACTTGCCACAACACGATACGCTTTTGCCCCGAGGCGAAGGTCTATGCTCGCTGGCTGAATTTGGTCTTCGGATACCGGCTTGGGTGAGCGAATCTTACCGTTGTCTATTAGCTCCTGTATCTCCTGCGCCGGTAGAATTCCTGACTTGCGAGCGCCTGGTCGGGTTGAGTCTGGCCGAAACAATTCCACAGTTTAGCTCCGCCTGCGCAGTAGTTCACGATGGTTTCGAGACATGGTCCTCCATCTCGGCATCGTCGGGAATCAGAACCCCCTCTGCCGCAGCCTCCTGCGGGGTCTCATAATTAGACAATTGAGCGACAACCGGACGGGCGACGCTGCCAGCGAGCCATTGGTAGAGAACCCACCTGGACCCACTCCAAGCATGATCCGGCGCGTTTGGATTGACTATAATCCACCGACCAAACCCGTTGTCGCGAAGCGAGAAGTATTTCAAATCCCTGCGCCTTCATGTGTATATCAATTCCCGGCGTCCGCTTCAATTCAAAAACCCATGGCCCTCTGTGGAAAGCGCGGGAATCCTACCTCGGCATTGATTCTCAGTTCGCCAGAAGAGCGATTTCTTCTAGACTCCAAACGTGATCGGCTAGGCCAGCCGTCTGCCCCGAATGCCTCTTCTAAGGCGTCCATACCAGTTGGCGGGTTGCTTCTATTCGCCGATGAACCACAAGCACTTTTCCCACGGGGTTAA
>CAVRDM010000032.1:0-44430 GCA_963719845.1 uncultured Acidobacteriota bacterium
CCAACCCGTCATGAAGACAGAGCACCGTACAGGCACTCAGCAACGCTTCTAAATCGCTTACGTCTTCATTTAGCCGCTTCAATTTCCACACGCTCTGCGGACGAACACCTTGATCACATCGCCGCGGTGCTGGATGACGTGTTCCGCATTCCGGGAACACGAAACCGCTTCGCACTCGACGGCTACCAATCCTGTTTGACAAACTCCATTCCGGGTGGTGGCAAACGTTGTGGCGTCGCGTTAGGTTTTGCACATGCACAGTGCGGTCTTGCACTGATCCTGCTGCATCGCTTTATCGGTAGCCCGTTCCGCTCAACGTCGCGGCGGGCCACCGCTCCGCGCAAGAGCGTCTCAGAATATCGCCTTTATGCCAAATTGGATCTGCCGCATAATCCCGTTTATGCTCGTAATCTGTCCGAAGGTTGGCAGAGTGCTACCACTAACGACGGTGGTTGCATTGGTGCTAGCTCCTTGCTGAAGCGACGGGAAGCCTGGGTTCGCGTAGTTTGTGTGATTGAAAACGTTGAAGAATTCCGCCCGGAACTGAATGTTAAGGCGCTCGGAGATCCTGGTGTTCTTAGTCAGGGAAGGGTTGAACGTTATCAGGTCCGGGCCGAACAAAGCATCTCTCGACAAGTTGCCCAGTTCGCCAACCGGCGGCGCAGAGAAGCAGTTCGGATTAACGTAGCTAATTCCTGGGGAGCTCGCATAGTTGGCGTTAATGGGCGTATTGTTGCAGCCGGGCGCGTTGGGAACATAATTGGCTCGGTCATTACCAACGGACCCGATGTCGGTGGAACCGTTACCAAAGGTTGTGACGTCGAATGGGCTGCCGGTCGAGAAATACAGGATACCGCCAACCTGCCAGCCTGAAACCAACCGGTTCTTTCCGAACGGCAATATGTACAAGAAGTTGGCCGTCAGATTGTGCCGGATCATAAAAAGACAATGGCCGCGATCCACGTTGGGGTTGTAGGGATCTGCGATTATTGTGCCACCCTCTTGTGTCCAATCTCCCGAGCTTAAATCCGTGCAGTCCGAGTAGGTGTAGGAGACTTGCGCGGAGAGGTTGTTGGTCAAGCGGCGAACCACGCCGACCTGTAAGGCGTCATATTTGGACCACAGGTTGGTTACCCCATTATTTAAAAAACCGAAATTGGGGTTGACGCGATTGTTGGCTTGAACGGAGAAGCCAGGGGCTTTGACAACGTGAGAGAACACTTGCTGTCCCGTGTTCGGATCCAAAATCGGCTGCCCGCTTGCACTAGCGAGGCTGCAATTTACCGCCGTCCCGCCACAAGTGACACTACCGTCCGCATTGAAAGTAAGCGATCCCGGCACGGCGGGACTGACGGTCCCGTTTGTGTTAAAGGTAGGCGCAGACACGACGTTGGCGAATTCGCCGCTAAATGTAGGATACACGGTTGAATTGACCGCGAATTGAAGACCGCCCGTGCCAGCCGCGGTGAGACCTCCGACCGGCACAGGAGGATTCGAGTCCTGTTGGCCCAGAAGATGAATGCCATGAGATCCCACATAGGCTATGGTCAGGACGGTGTTCCGCATGAGCTCGCGCTGAATGCTCAGGTTCCATTGTTGCAGATAAGGCGTGGTGTTGTAGGGGTTCGTCCCGTTGGCCTCGGTGGTCGGCGAGTTGGCCGGGGATTGGTTAAGAAATGGAAAGTCAAAGTTGGACGTCTGGGTCTTGACGGTCCAAGGGTAGAGAGCGTACGCGGAATTGCGATAGTCACGATACGACATGATCTGGTGGAAAATTCCGTAACCCACACGGATCGACGTCTTGTGATCCTTGAAGGGATCCCAGGCGAGGCCGACGCGGGGATCGATGTTGTGTAGCGAATCGTTCTTCAGCATGAAGTTGTTTACCGGCGTGACTCCGGTGGCCAGTACGGTGCCTTGAGAGGGCGGGAGGCCCCCTGTCGGTCCGAACGGCACAGGAAGAACGTCATAGAGCTGGTGAGTTGCATCCGTAGGATTGGTCGTCGGCTCGTAGCGCACGCCAATGTTCAGGGTTAGCGTAGGACGCACTTTCCAATCGTCCTGCACATACATGTTGAAATCAGTTTCACGCGCATCATGCGAAGCCAGGGGTTGCGGGTAAGGGACGCCATTGGAAACGCAGCCTGGCTCATTATTGTAGTAATTGCACGGCCCGGTGGACGAACTCGGGGAATCCGTCAAGAAACTCGCCAGGCTCGTGAAGCTCCAGCTTCCACCCGGGTTCAACATGTGAACACCGTTCGTTTGAACTCTTATGACATTACCACCGAAGCGCAGGCTATGGCTTCCCACCGTCTTGAACACATCATCGCCCACGGAAAATTTGTTCTGAGCATATCGAACCGGGCTGATCCCGCCAGGACCCACGCTGGTGATGCTGGACCCAGGGCTGACGTTTCCATCCGCTACGGGTATCCCGAGTCCCGTGGTTAGATCGCCCGAAAAGTCCAAGATGTCCGCTTTATTGCCGTCGCTGTGAAGGTACAGAAATGTTCGAGTGAGGCCCAGCGTTAATGAGTTAATCAGAGAACTCGAAAATATGTGCTTCTCCCCAACCGTAGTGAACTGATTTCGCGTGCGGTCATAATTCGGCCATTGCGGGAAACCGCCGTAGAAGGGCTCAGTCAGGTTCGCGTTGTCGAAAAGATACCTTGCGAAGAGTGAGTCGCTTGGGGAGATCGTCCAATCGTAACGGCCCATCACGTAATCCTCCCGCGCGGGAGAGTTCGCGTTTACATGTATCTGTTCGGTGCCGTTGGCCGGTGCAAGCTCAATCGCTCCCGGAAGATTGGTGAACGGAGAGTAAAGATTCAAGTACGGCTGGATTATCTTCGTGAATGTGGCGGCGTTTGGGCTTCCGACGCCACAATTCTCCATGACGGGTTTTGTGTTGGCAACCACACTACAATTCGGGGTGAGCCCAGTCGACGGTTCCGGGATGAGACCGTTTAACGCGTTGGCATCGGGAACAGTCCTGAGGTTCGTTTGGCCCGTGAGTTGGCGTATTCCTTCATAATTCACAAAGAAGAACATCTTGTCTTTCTTGATCGGGCCGCCCAGCGTGCCTCCAAACTGGTTTTTCTCAAAGGGCTGCTTCGTCGTAGCAGGAAAAGTTGTTGAGTCCAAGGCGCTGTTGCGGAGGAATTCATAGACCGATCCGTGGAGGCTGTTGGTGCCCGAGCGGGTGACCGCGTTCACCACGGAGCCGTTGCCGCCGAACTGAGCGCCGTACGTGTTGGTGAGCATCTGAAACTCGGAGATGGCATCAATTCCCAGCGTGGTGCCGAGGATGCCCGAACCGGATCCGCGGTCCTGATAGTCTTGAACTTCCGTGCCGTCGAGAAGTTCGCCTTGTCCGTTGGCGCGGGATCCGGAAACCGACCAGTAATTACCAAATCCGATGTAGGAATTCTTGGCCGCCCCGGCGCCTGTCTCATTGACCACCCCCGGCGCTAGAAGGATCAGCTCCTCGAAATTGCGCCCGTTCAGCGGCAGATCGCGCATTTGGGTCGGTTCGACCGTGGTCGAGATTGCCGACGAAGTCGTTTCTACTTGTGAAATGTCGCCCTCAACGGTGACGGTCTGCGCCACCTGCCCGACTCGCAGCGCAAAATCCACGACGACGTTGGCGCCGGGGTCGAGCGTAACCCCGGTATGAACGACGGCCTCAAACCCGTTCTTCTTCGTCTCGATCTGGTATTGACCCACGGGCAGATCCGGCACTCGGTATCGTCCTTGTGCATCGCTCGTTACGGTCTGCGTCGCGTTGGTGCCGGTGTTCGTCAGGGTCACCATGGCTTCCGGAACTGCCCCGCCGGACGCATCCGTCACCGTGCCTAAAATGGTCCCTGTGGTACCCTGTGCCGCCAGCCGCATATCGGATACTCCGACCAAGAGCCCTACGCTCAACGCGAGCGCGTAGACGAGACGAAAATTACGCGAGTTCAACATAAGTTTTCCCTCCGACGCTGTGGGCCTCTACTCGAGTCACACCACTTAACTATTCAGAAATTGAAGACTCGATTATCCCCTGCAGAATTTCACAAAGTGGTTACCCCATATAGTGGAGCGACATCTACTCCTACTAACCGTGGGTGTCAAGAATATTGTTCGTCCAAATTGGGGACGCGAGCTGAGACAGGTCACCTCGTTCCGCGAGTGGCGGCCTCCAGGCAGCGACCGCGATATTGACGACGCTCAGGAGGGCGGTGCCCAACTGCCGAGACGGCCCATGAAAAATCGCTAGCATTCCGGAAGGAAGAGGGTGTATGTTTTGCGCGTCCAGGAAGTCCGGAACGAAACGGACAATTTATAGGGTCCGAGAACGTATTATTCGAATCGCTGTCGGAGGGCCGTGCCCGAACTTTATGGCCCTCCGGACAGAAACTGGAGGGGTGCTGTGAGAAATACGCTTAGGTTAAGTTCGCTCGTGGTTGTCGCCCTGTTAGCCGTTTCAATTCCGCTGTTCGCACATCACGGAAACGCGTCGTACGACGGAAAGGGGATCACCGTCAAAGGAACGGTGACGGCATGGCTTTGGACCAATCCTCATACTTTCCTGAAGCTCGATGTTACGGATGACAAGGGCAACGTCGTACATTGGATTTGCGAGAATCAGGCCCCGTCCACCCTCGTCAACTTTGGCTTCAACGCCAAGACATTCAAGCCCGGAGATGAGGTTACGGTGGTGATGGCTGCGACATCCAAGAACTTATCCGTCGGCCGTATCAGCAAAATCATACTTGCCAACGGCTACGTGATGAATTCAGAAGTGAGATAGGCAAGGGCTGCAGGTTTGGCAGCGGGTCAAGCCGCTGATGAGCGACGACCAGGGAATCCGCACGGCCGTGAAAACGGTAGTTTGTGCGCAGCGGTTGGGTCGAGTGGCTGATCAGGGAGTTTGGATGTGGCTGCCACCTAACAAGGCCGAGTTTCGAAGCTGAATCCGCAAGCTAGATCGAATTGTGGAAAGGACTTCTGAAGATGCTAAAGCCTTTTGTAGTCCCAACGATTTTACTTGCAGCACTGGCGTTTTCACCTGTCACGCGCGCTCAAACCGGGCGGCCGGCACAGCCGGGAGGGGCCAATAACCAGCAGGGGGCCTCTGCAGCGGGGGAAAATCAGAATATACATCTGGACGGTTGGGACCGGCCGGCAGAAGCTCTGCAGGCAACCGGTAAGAAGCCGGGGCCCGCTCCGGTCCATGACCTGTCTGGAACTTGGGAGCCGGTGCCCAGATACCGGGATGGAGTGTTTGCGAGCGGCCCGCGGGACATGCCTAGCGATGCCAAGCATGAGGCCATGATGCCTTACACGCCCTTGGGGAAGCAAACGATGGCGTCGCATAAGGCTGGATTTGGAGTCAACATTGCGCCGATTTCGCAGATCAATGATCCCTTTGACCACTGTGATCCGATTGGGTTCCCGCGCATAGAACTTTTCAACCTGCGGGGGTTGCAGATCCTTCAGACCAAGGACGAAGTGCTGCTGCTCTATCAAAACACCAGGACTTGGCGGAACATCTGGACCGACGGGCGGCCACTCCCCAAGCTCGAGGACCTTACCGAGCAACGGTGGTTCGGATACTCGGTGGGCAAGTGGGTGGACGATACCACACTGGTGGTGGAGACGAACGGGCTGAACGACACCACCTGGATTGATAACACCGGCCGGCCACATAGCGACGAGTTGGTCGTGGAGGAAACGTTCCACCGCGTGGACGAACTCAACTTCGACCTCACGATCAAGATTACCGACCCGAAGATGTATACGGAGCCGTGGTATCCCCTGAAGAATTTCCGTCTGGGGATGAATGCATCGACTTTCGATATTCGGGAGATGATTTGCGCCGTTTCGGAGCAGGAGAACTTTAATTCGCTGCTTCACAACGTTGTGCCCACAACCACAGACAAGTAATCTAGACCGTTCAGCACATGAAAAACTTCTGTGGCCGCGATTAAGTGAGATCGCTACAGGCTGATTGAACTAAGCCCGAATTTCGCCCAACTCACTTGGACATTTGGATTGGCTGTATCCTGGCATCCAGTGTTTAGCCCCGGATTTTTTGGACACTGAATTGAGTGTATTCATGCGGCAGCTCCGAGTGCAAGGAACTGCTGGCGAACCTGGGCTGGCGTGAGGTAGCCCCAGCGCTGGACGATCCAGCGCTGGTTGTAACGCTCGCGAAATTCCGCCAGCGCGCACCGCAGTTCCTCGACGTTCTGGAACACCCGGCCCCCCCCGCAACTGCTCCTTCAGCGTGCGAATGAACCGTTCCACGCAGCCGTTGCATTCCGGCTGGCGCACGAACGACGGCGAAGTCCGCGCCGCCGCAGAACCCGGTCCGGCCGCACCGCGAGAGTACTCGGATGATAGAAGCTGGAACGCGCCATCTCCCATTCGTGCGTCACCCGCACCACGCCGTAACGTCGTTCCGGGAAGGGCGAAGCGGCGCGGCTCAGGGCTTCGGCCTCCGCCAGACCCAAGGGCGTCCGGCCTCCCTACGGTGAATCTTCTCTCGCAGCAGTTCGTTGCTCAGGCTCAGATTGGCGACCAGGGATTTCAGCCGCTGAGTCTCTTCGTCGTCCATGCCTACGAATATGACCTCGAATGTCACCAAGCCGGCGAAGACTTCAAGTAGCGCCAGCGTGGCGGAGATGAAGAACGCGCAACTGAAAGCGCAGCAAGCAAACGGGCAGGAGACTGCAGTGGGGAACGCCTTCAATTCCAAGCAGAAAAATGGTAAATAAACTGTCGCTCGGTAGTGGAAGCCCCTGGCAACGTTAGCTGGCGCCTGCGAATTTCTCGGCCCATCCTGGGCCTATCCTGCATCGGATGGAGCGCCTAAGCTCCGGCGAGCCTCCGGTGGAGGCGGGCGCCGACTGTGGTAGAGAAGCATGTCATGGCGAAGAACCGCTGTTTCCCGTCGGTTTTCGAATGCGCGCTCGATCGGCGCTTACTTTTCTTCCTATTATGGTGCGCCGTTCTTGCTCCCTCTGCTTTCCAGCTTCTTGGCGGGTCCCAGGAAAACTCAGCACGTCCGGTGATTTCGAGTGAGGTAGACCTGGTGGTGTTGCCGGTGACGGTCAAGGATCGGAATGGCCGGTTCGTTTCGAGCCTGAACGCGAAGAACTTTCAGGTGTACGAGGACGGCAAGCTGCAGCAAATTGCGCTGTTTCGGCAGGAGGACATGCCCGTCACGGTCGGATTGGTAGTGGACCATAGCGCCAGCATGACCGCCAAAAACCCCGAAGTTTTGTCAGGCGCGCTTGCCTTTGTCCGAGCGAGCAACCTGCGGGATCTCGAATTCGTGGTGAACTTCAGTGATACCGTCTCATTCGATCTTCCTTCCGGCGCCGCTTTTACCGCCACTCTTGCGGATTTGCAAGCAGGCTTAACCGCGCGCATCGACAGCGGAAGGACGGCCCTCTATGACGCCCTCACCGCCGCTTTGCGGCATATTCAAACTGCTCCACTTGAAAAAAAGGTCCTATTGTTGATTAGCGACGGAGGGGATAACAACAGTCAGCAGCAATTTTCTCAAGTCCTTCATATGGCGCAGAGTACCAGCGTCGCCATTTACACCATCGGACTATTTGACTCCCATAGCGCCGACCAGAACCCGCGAATCCTCAAAAAACTTGCCAGCGATACCGGTGGCCAAGCTTACTTGCCCCGCTCCTCCGCGGAAGTTGTGAAGGTCTGCCAACAGATCGCGGAAGATATCCGGCACCAATATACGATTGGGTATAGCCCTTACGATCGTGACCGCAACGGATACAGAAAGATTCGCATCGCCTTGGTCGCGCCCGGGCAAGGGAAAATGACTGCGCACACCCGCGCCGGCTATGTGTTGTCTCCGCGGGATTAGCTACCGGAGCCAGCCTTGCTGGAACCTCTTCATGAGCGGTGAACGTTTTTCGTTATACCCTGTCAAAACATTGGTTTAGATTCGCAAGTCGGATCGCGAATCTCGAGAGCCAAGATCGAGTTGCTGTCCGAGCGCAAATTAGAGAATTGTGGAGTCAGTTCGCAAGCAACGAAATCGGGGGGCCACGCCATGAGAGAGAACACCTGCAGCACGCAGCTTGCTTGCGTGCTTGGCCAAGGTTTTCAGGTATATTCGCTGGTCGTCTAAATCTAGCGCTAGCGCGAGGCCGGTCTGAAATACGTTATCGCAGCAGAACCCGTCCCGGCTCTGCCCGTCGCCGGAACGCCCGATCTTTTCCCCGCCGCGCGCATCTTCTGTGTCGGCAGGAATTACGTCGAGCACGCGCGCGAAATGGGCCACGACCCCAACCGTGAACCGCCGTTTTTCTTTATGAAGCCGGCATCCGCGCTCCTCCCCAACGGGCGTGACTTTCCTTATCCTTCGCTGTCACACGACGTCCATCATGAGATGGAGCTGGTCGTGGCGCTTCGCCTGGGAGGCAGCAACATTCGCGTCGACGACGCTCTTGAGCACGTCTACGGCTACGCCGCGGGACTCGATATGACGCGGCGCGATGTGCAAGCCCAGGCCAAAAAAATGGGCCGGCCCTGGGACGCGGCCAAGGCCTTTGACGGCTCTGCCCCCTGCGGCGCGATAAACCCCGCGAGCGTCATCGGCCATCCCCGCATGGGAGCCATCTGGCTTGACGTAAATGGCCGGCGGGTCCAGCAATCCGACATTTCGCAGCTTATCTGGAGCGTTCCCGAGGTTATCGCGGAACTGTCGGCGTTGTTTACTTTGCAGCCGGGCGATCTGATCTTCACCGGCACGCCCGCCGGCGTGGGGCCGGTGCATCGAGGCGATCTGCTGCACGGGGCTATCGAGAATGTCGGGGAGCTTACCCTTCGTGTGGTGTAAACGCGCGCCCGGCGATCACCATGTAAATCGCCGTGCAAATAAAAAATGCGGCAGGCGGCCCTACAAGTTAAAAACGAGTTACAACGACATTTCGCGGGGTTGCAGCGCAAGCGCCAGCGCCGCGCCAATCAGGCACAGCAGCGACATCTGAATTTCTCCTGCCCGCAGCCACCCGCCCCGGCTGGCGATCGCCCCCAGCAGATAGCCGCCAAAAGCCGCGCCTCCATAAAGGCTGGTGACGAACATTCCCGAGCCGCGGCTCGATAAGCTCCGCCGCAACGCCTTCACGTGGTACCCCGCAAGATTCACGTAGAGCACGGCGCTCCCCACCACCCCGTACGCGCACGTCAGAATTTCGCGTGTCAACGCCGAAGGCGACGGCTGGAAAAACAAATATCCGAGAACCGCAATGCATAAAAACGCCCCGCTAAGCACCAGGCGCGGCGACAGCCGGTCTCCCAGCCAGCCTCCCGCAATCGACGCCAGTGCGCCCACGCCGAAAAAGCTGATCACAAATCCCGCGAGGCGCGGCGTGTAATGCAGGCTTTCCCGCAAGAAACTCGGATACAATCCGAGAAATCCATACATGCTCAAGCCGTGGATGACGCTCAGCACGGCCAGCAACACTGAATTCCTGTTGAGCAGTGTGCTGGCGCCGCCGGCGTCGGCTCGCGCAGTTACGGCGTGCCGCGTCTCGCTGAACCACGGCCGCACGCCCACCATAATGACGGCCATCATTAAGAAGCCGAACAGGCCAAACGCGGCCATGGGAGCGTGCCAGGTCTTGTACGACGTCAGCAGGATGCCGGCTACAATCGGGCCAAGGAACCCGCCTATTCCATAGCAAAAGTTTACCGAGCCTATGGCCGCCGCGCGGTAGCGCGCGAAATAACTCGCGGCCAGCGCAAACATCGACGTGGCCAGCATCGACATGCCGATGCCTTGTGCCGCCAGGCAAGCGAGCATGGTCCAAAAGCCAGTGGCTACCGTCGTCAGCGTCGTGGCGCCGGAGAAAATCGCGATGCCCGTCAGCAGAACCGTCTTGCGAGAAAAACGGGTCAGCAGAAAACCCGTTGGCAGGCCGCCCAAGCCCAATCCTAAGGTAAAAATCGTCGAAAGGAGGCCGGTATTGGCGAGCGAAAATCCAAAGGTCCTGCGGATGTCCGGAGCAAGCACGGGAAACAAGTAGCGGTCCGCCGCCATCAGCACATACGAAGCCAGCAGCAGGCAGAACATCGCAATCGCTACGCCCCGCGCCCCCGACGCTTCGTTTGGAGCGGGTTTTACTTGCACCGCACTTACTTGGCTATTTGCCATAAACGGATACTTGGCTATTGGCCACAAAGGCTTGCAGCGGGCGTGAGTATACGCCAGGACGGTCGGTTTTTGGAAACGATCTCTGCCGCCGGTGGCGTGGTCAAACACGCCGGTCGGCGTCCTCAAAAATGCCGCTCTCGCGTCCCCTAAGCCCCCGTCAGCGTCACTCAAACTATTGAGCAATAGTCCGGCTGGCAATGGCCACTCGTGACAATGGCAAACGCTTGGAGATCACACCGAACATCGAAACACGGACTCACGGCCGCAATCCGCCGTAGTATACTTCGCACACTTCGCGCGAAAAGGAGACCGTCCTATGCCTGGTTCCTTCGTCACACGGCGGCAATTCACCTTGGGCCTAATGGCTGTCGGAGGATCCCTTCTCGTCAGCCGCCGCGTTCCGGCCGCCGATTTGCAGTTGCGCCAGTTTCACAATCAGCCCTCGGAAAGCCCGCTTCACAAGCGCCTGCTCGAAATGTGGAGCGCGGTGAAAGCCGAAACCAACGGCCGCATCGACGTTCAGACGTTTCCCGAAAATAATCATATCGCCGGCGGCGATCCCGCGGCCTTGCAGATGATCGTCGACGGCAGCCTCGATTTCATGACCCTGAATGGCGGCCTCATTGGCGCCATAGTCCCCGCGATGAACGTGCAAAGCATCCCCTTCGCATTTCGCGATACCGCCCAGGTATTCGCGGCTCTCGATGGCGATCTCGGCGATTACCTGCGGCAGGAGATGAGCGCGAAGGGCATCTATGCCCCTCCCAAGGGATGCTTCGACAATGGCTTTCAACAGTTGACCTGCCAGACCAGGCCCATTCGCACTGCGGCGGATTTGGAGGGGCTCAAGGTGCGCACCCCTGACAGCCCGGTCTACATCGAGCTATTCAAAACTCTCGGCGCCACTCCCGTGCCCATCAATATCGATAAGCTCTACGAGAGTCTGAAATCCGGCGTAGTGGAAGCGCAAACCGATCCCCTGACCATCATCGAGCTCTTCAAGCTATATGAAGTCCAAAAGTATCTCAGCCTGACCAGTCACGTATGGGGTGGCTTCAATCTGATTGCCAATCTAAAGATGTGGCAGGGCTTGCCGGCTGACGCCCGCACTGTGATCGAGCGCAACACCGTGAAATTCGTTAAGGTGCAGCGCGCCGACAATCAGGCTCTCAATGACAGCCTGCGTGCCAAACTCACCGAGCAGGGCATGACCTTCAATCAGGCGGAAACAAATTCCTTCCGTGCCAGGCTCGGCCCCTTCTACGCACGCTGGAAAGAAACCGCTGGCCAGCGCGCCTGGACCCTGCTCGAATCCCACACCGGCAAACTCAGCTGACCACATCTGCTGGCGTGATTAGATCGCTTCTGCTTTTAAGCTGTCATTCTGAGCGCAGCGCAGAATCCCTCATTCTTTTCCGGACTCCGCATGTGGGACGCGCGGCGCAAACCGCCCGCCCTCGTCACGCCATTTTCCTTAAGCTGTCATTCTGAGCAAAGCGTAGAATCCCTCCCCGGCAATTTTGTCCGGCGGAGAAGCCGCGAGCCGGCCACGCTGCAGAAGCAATATATATACTTCTGTCCGGGCTCCCGCCTAGCAGGCGAAAATGGTAGATGGCCACATTCAGCTGCGTAAACCGGTCGAGCGTTGTCTTTTTGGATGGCCTTAAATATAGATGAATAAACTACTTATGGCATTCACGAGCCTGTTGTTAATTATTTGTAATCCACCTTCCTCTCAGCGATTACCTATTGTGCTATAATAGTTTTCCCACCTTCGTATCAGGAAGGATGCCCCGCGCGGGTGTTGCGCCGATACAACATCGCGCGGGGCGCTTAATTTCAGGGCAAGCTTTTCCAAGTTTTTACCCATTAGTGGTGGAAGCTTGCTTAGGATGTCTCCGCCTTGAGGAGGATTAGCGTCCGTGACCACCTCTAAGCTCGCTGCTGCTGGCCTCACGCGTGCCTTCAACTTCAATGCTGGTCCTGGCGCCCTACCCGTTTCCGTACTCGAGCGCGTTCGCGAAGAAATGCTCGACTGGCACGGCAGCGGAATGTCGGTGATGGAGATGAGTCACCGGTCCCGCGAATTCGAGCAAATTAACGCCGCTGCGGAGGCCGCGCTTCGCAAGCATTTGGGTGTTCCTGCCGATTACGCAGTAATTTTTATCCAGGGTGGCGGCAGCCTCCAGTTCAGCATGGTGCCCATGAACCTTGCTCTGTCCGGCAAACCAGTCGACGTCCTACACACCGGCAGCTGGACGGCGAAAGCCTTGCAAGAGCTAAAAAAGGGCACCCTGCATCGCCTCGCCGCTTCCACGGAGGCGGAAAAGTTCACGCGCCTGCCGCGCCGCGACGACATTTCGCTTTCCGCCGAGGCCTCCTACGTCTATTTGTGCTCGAACAACACCATAGAAGGCACGCAGTGGACGGATTTTCCAGCTACCGGCGAAGTCCCATTGGTAGCCGACATGTCTTCCGACATCGCCTCGCGCCTCATCGAGGTGCCAAAGTTTGGGTTGATATTCGCCTCCGCTCAAAAAAATTTAGGCCCGGCCGGCGTCACTGCCGTCATCGTCCGCAAGGACCTCGCCGAACGCGCGGATAAAGGCCTGCCGACGTTGCTGCAATACCGGACGCATATTAAAGAGAAATCGCTGTACCAAACCCCGCCAACCTTCGCGATTTACGTGCTGGGCCTGGTGATGGAATGGATCGAAGCCGAAGGCGGCCTCGCGGCCATTGAAAAGCGCAATGGAGCCAAGGCCAAGCTGCTATATGACACCATTGACGCGAGCGGCTTCTACGCCTGTCCCGTAGAGAGTGCTTCGCGCTCTAAAATGAACGTGGTCTTCCGCGTGGCCGGAGGCGATGAGGCCGTGGAAAAAATATTTGCGCAGGAAGCCGAGGCCGCGGGCATCGTAGGCACAGCCGGGCATCGTTCGGTCGGAGGAATGCGCGCCTCGCTTTACAACGCAGTGGAACTGGATGCCGTCAAGACGCTTGTGAGTTTCATGCGCGAGTTCGAGCGCCGTCATGGCTGAGCAATCAGGTTCACGCAGGCGGCTATGCGCTCACCCCCAAAGAAAATAATGGCTCCCGATCATTGCCGTTTATCTGTGACCGTTTTTGCACCTCCCAGGCGGGTGTTTGGGGCCGCCCTCGCGCGGGTACCTATCGATGATCTGACAGTCCCGATCGTGCGATCTTCCCGTATGATTGCGAAAAGGTAAACCCCGGTCGCGCCGCCACGGCCCCGGGCCTCCGCGCGGACAGCGAGGCGGCCTTGGTGCTCGAGGCCACCCTCTATCGCATTGCATCGGCGCTTGCTACGCCCTCTCGTCGATGTGTCTTAGTCGTGGCTTGGGGATCGCCATCGTTCTGCGCGAGCCTTAAAATATCCTGAATTTCGCCGCGCATCTTTGCGCCCGATACCGCCGCCCTAGATTTTGTCTTGTAAAAAAAAGCGTGTCCCTAGAGTGTTTCCTGTACAATTCTCGGCGGCGTAAGCTTTCCTGGCCTCCTGCTCGGCGAAAAGCTTAAGCTGTAACCCTCCAACGCAGTTCGGTTTAGTCGGGTCGCGCGGCACCAGTTGCAGAAAATGCATAATCGACAATCTTGATCAGGCTTGAACGCCCTTGGGAGCGTGGAAATGCCAAAGGTCATACTCGTAAATCCGGCGATGTCGACCATGGGGTACAGCATTATTACGCCACGGTGGCTGTTTGTTATCGCTCAAGCTACTCCTTCCGAGCTTGTTGGCGATCCGATACTGGTCGACGAAGCCATCCAGGAGTTTGATCCCGGCATCGTCAGGCCCGGAGATATCGTCGGTGTTGGTATCAGTACAGGTAATTGCATCGCGGGATATCGTGTTCTTAAGCAAGCCAAGGCCAGGGGCGCCACCGTGGTCATGGGCGGCATTCATCCCACAATTTTTCCCGACGAGCCGCTCGAAATGGGTGCCGATTCCGTCGTCACCGGAAACGGCGATGAAATTTGGCCCAAAGTTATTCGCGATATTTTGGAGCACAAGCTCCTGAAGCGCTACGACGGTGGCCGGGTGGCCGGCGAGAACTTGCTGAAGGCGCGCTGGGATTTACTTGACCCGAAGCAATACACCTTCGCCACTGTTCAGACCGTGGCCGGGTGTCCGGAGAACTGTAGTTTCTGTTCGGTATGGGTAACCGACGGGCGCCAGCCGCGGCAGCGACTTGGCGATAAGATCATCGAGGAAGTAAACGAGCTTTACGATCTCGGTTTTCGTTACGTAATTTTCGCCGACGATAACTTCAATCCCTCGACTTTGGGACGCATGGAGCGCGAGCCCAGCCCTCAGATGCGCAAGCAGCTCGCGCAGATCCGCGAAGACCGGCTAAAATTTTTCGACGATTACGACCGCCAGGTGCCGAAAAATCTTTACGCGTTCACGCAGATGACTACGGAAGTGACCAGCGATGAAGAGTATCTCTCCGCCATGTACAGCAAAATGCGCATCCGCGCCGCGCTCATCGGCGTCGAGTCCTTTTCCGAAGAGGGCCTCAAGAGCGCCAATAAGCGCTGGAATCCCAGCGGCCAAAAGATGGTGGAGACCATTCAAAAAATTCAGAACGCCGGTATTCTTTGCCTCAGTTCCATCATTTGCGGACTCGAACCCGACACCGTTGATTCTATCCGCACCATGAAGAACTTCGCGCTCGAATCCGGCACCATTCTGGCGCAATTTACTTTCTACCACCCCTATCCCGGAACCAAAGATTTTCACGAAATGCTCACGGATATCAAAAACCGGGAAAAGCCCAACGGCACGCAAAAGCATCAGATCAAAATTCGCAACGAACGCTTCTGGCTGAAAGCTACCAACGAAGTCGACATGAGCGTCCACCCGCACATCAGCCGTGATGATCTGCTGGCGGAAAATAAAAAGTGCTGGGATGTTTTCTACTCGCCTTCCGAAGTCTGGAAGCGCGTAAACCGCGGCCGATCAAAGGGATGGCCGACGGTGGGAAAATTTACTTATTTATTGCTGTGCCTCATTTTTCGCCGTATTTATGGGGGGCAAGGGATGGCCGCCGATGGCGTGCGCAAGAAGCGCCTGGGGTTCATCACTCGTGGGTTAATCAAAGTGGGCACAACAACTTACAACTATTATTTCCGCAAACGCCTGGGCGTCCGCTTGGGCCAGCCGCTCGCGCGGCCGTCGGTACCGCAGCGCGCTCCCGAAGTGAGTCTGCTCCCTGCACACGGCTCGGAAGTCGTTAATAGCGAGCGAGTTGGGCGCTAAAAATTGGGCTAAAATCCGCCGCGCGCTTAAGGTGCGCAAAATGTACGAAAAATGCACGCTAATGGGCCCTTAATGCACACTCGTAGCGGTCACCCCAGGAAGCCCAAGGTGGGCACTGGGAAGTTCCCAAGATTCGGAAAAATCGCCGGAGAATTTGCCGGGGTCATCCCGAACCAATTCGCCAGCGACCCGCGAAACCCAATTGGAGACGATAACGTCAAGGTCGCGCCACTATCAGCGGTCGTTTCCGCAGGGGTGGTATAAGTCGCCGAGTTTGCGCCGGTGATGTTGGCGCTATTTTTCTGCCATTGATAATTGCGGTGCGATGTGGGTAGAGAACGTAGACTGGCAGTCGAGAAACGAATGCGACCGCCAGTCGTCTACGGACTGGGTACAAGACCGAGGCAACCGATACGGCACAGACAAACGGCACCGAAAGACCTGAGAACCGACGGTATCCCACAGGACACCGGACGGTACCTTTAGACCAGCAACTTCCTGCGTGCTATTCCGACTAAGGCAATTAATCCCGTGCCGAGCATGATCAAGGTGCCAGGTTCGGGAGTAGGAGTAGGGGAGTTAGGGGAGTTATAGCTGCCACCGCTCAGCGCGAAATCCCAATCGGAACTTGTGGTTCCGATCGTCGCTGAAAGGATGTTGGTGTCGTTCAACGAAAGTATTCCATCGGTGCCGTTCAGGCCAAATGCAGCGCTTATGGAGTTCCCGTTATTGTCCGTTAGAGTATAGGAGTCCGCATCGTTGTTCACCACGATCAGGCTGAGATTACTGACTGCTTGTGAAAAAGTGATCGTAAGCGGATTCAAAAATGTGAAAGGCGTGGAAACGATGGAATTGGAAACTGTGGCATAGACGTTCCCAGCTACTGCTGCGAAACTCTCGCCCGTCAGAATCGTCCCGCCAGTGAACGTTGCTAATCCCTCCGTGACGCTATGCGGACCGGTTGAAGAAGCAAACATGTTTGGTCCAGCCGGCTGATCGCTGAAACTAATTGAATCCGCCTTAGCGTTGACCGCTATTCCCAAGAGCAGCACTCCCAAGGTAATTATAAGTCGTCTCATCGAGACCCCCGCAGTAAGAAGGGCAATTGGGCTGCCAATTGCTGCCCGAGACCAAGTTACTAACTCGTAAGCGGATAGGCCCAGGATGTCCTGGCTTGAGGTGCATTCTTTTGTCTATTAGGGCTCGCGATTTGCCGAGATTCCCCTCGTTTCTAAGAGGTACCAGCCGTACTAGGCACGATCGCGTGAAGGCGCGGTGGCGGCTGCCTGCGCGTTCTGACTGGTGGGCGCAGCGGTCATTGCAGGCGGCGCGGCAGCGCCAATCCTGAGGGCTGCCGGCTCAGCCTTCTGCCGTGAAACAAATCGGTCCTCGAGGCGGGCCTGAAAGCGCACGGTATTTAAATGGAGGTGCGCCCCTATTTCTGGTACGCTCTGCCGCGTAATCCCTGGAGCGCATTCCGCGCAGTTCGGCGGCGCTTCCGCCCCGCGCAGCCTAAGCATTGGAGGACCAATGTTTCAGCGCGACGGCTTCCGCTCCACGGCATCTTGCGGCAACACACACGGGATTCTGTCTCCTCGCAGGGAGAAAGACGATGCACCGGTGAATGGCTTGAACGGACATTTAGACGAAGGGTACTTGCAGGGGATTTCCGCAGGAACGCTGCAACGGTGCGGGAGTACGGTTAGGGTGCGGCGTGCTCGCTGGGCTGATATCCGGTGCCGGCGAGTGCGCGCGCGGGTTTAGTGAGAGGCCAAGTTTGAGGGCCCTGCAACTGCCTCTTGATAAATGCCATCCAACTGGATGGCTTGCAGGTAGGGACTGCCCAGCTTCTGGCTCCTTGCGTGGTGGCCGCAAGGTTTATATTGTGGCCGACGGTAAGTTCTCGCGAATGTCCGCAGCACAGGGGCCGGGCGGTTGCCAGCCAAGAGCGCAAAGTTTCAGCGGCGCTAGCGCTAACCATTGCTAGTGCTGACCATTGACTTATTGCCAGCGGCAAAAGAGGCGACATTGCTTAGGTGATTGCTTGCGCGGAGGCTTGGAAATAGAATCGGACTTTCTGGCAAGCTCGATTACCGCGGACGGCGAATCAGGCGACGCGCCATTTAGAGGTTAGTTGCTCCGATCATGTTTGAACTCCTTTTTAACTATCCACGCTCGGTTTTTTCCAAAGGCGAATTCGTTCTGCTGGGGGCCTGGCCGAAATGGGTTCTGGTGGTGCTGTTGGTGGCGGCGGCCGGCGCCCTGGCGTGGCTGATCCGCTCGCGGCTTCCGCAGGCAGCGCCGAAACTGCAAAGCTGGCGGGCCAGCATGATCTGGCTGCTGCAAACCGCGCTGGCGGCGGTGGTGCTGGTATTGTTGTGGCAGCCGGCGATCATGGTGGCGGAGTTGCGGCCGCAACAAAACATCATCGCGGTGCTGGTGGATGATTCGCGCAGTATGGCCATCTCCGACAACGGAGGCACGCGGGAGGGCCAGGCGGTCAAGTCGCTCGAGGGCGGCGTGCTGAACGACCTGGCGAAGAAATTCCAGACCAGGCTATACCGGATGGACGACCGCGCGTCACGGATAGGGGCGCTGGACGAGTTGCATCCCGCCGCTCCGGTGACGCATATCGGCGACAGCCTGAAGCAACTCGCGGATGAGACGGCGGACCTGCCCATAGGGGCGGTGGTGCTGCTGAGCGATGGAGCGGATAATTCCGGAGGCATCGACCAAGGGACGATTGCCGCGCTTCGCAACCGGCACATTCCCGTACACACGGTGGGATTTGGCCTCGAGCAGGTGCCGCATGACGTCGAGATCGGCGACGTGGTGGTGGCGCCGCGCGCGCTGGCGGATTCGCGCCTATCCGCCACCGTAAGCCTGCATCAGCGCGGCTATGCCGGGCGCAAGACTACGCTCACGGTGCGCGACGGCGACAAAGTTCTCACCAGCCGGCCCATTACGCTGGCCGCGGATGGCGCGGCCCAGACCGAAGCGCTGCTGTTCAACGCCGGCGCCGCGGGAGCGAAAACGCTGAGTTTTTCGGTGGAAGTGCAGCCGGATGAGGAGAACCGCAACAACAACAACGTCACGCGGCTGGTGAACGTGGACGCCGACAAGCGGCGCATTCTCTATGTGGAGGGGGAGCCGCGCTGGGAATATAAATTTATCCGGCGCGCCGAGGATGACGACCGTATTGTGCAGGTAGCTTCAATGCTGCGCACGACCACCAACAAAATTTACGTACAGGGTCGGGAGAACGATAAGGAACTCTTGAATGGTTTCCCCATGACGAGCGATGAACTTTTCGCCTATCAGGCGATTGTGATCGGATCGGTGGAGGCCACCTACTTTACCCCTCAGCAGCAGGAGCTGATCCATCAGTTTGTGGACCGCCGGGGCGGCGGCCTGTTACTGCTGGGCGGGCAATTTTCACTGGCCGACGGCGGCTGGGCGGCATCAGGCTTGGCCGACCTTCTTCCGGTAACGCTGCCCGGGCGGAAAGGGACATTTCATCGCGATCACGCCACCCCGATGCTGACCCCGGCGGGGGCGGAGAGCGTGATTTGCCGCCTGTCGGAGGATCCGGCGAAAAACGCGGACCGCTGGAAAAAGCTGCCTTACCTGATCGACTACCAGGACCCGGGCACGCCCAAGCCGGGGGCCGAGGTGCTGGCAGAAATGATGGCGGGAGGCCGCAAACTGCCATTATTGATTACGCAAAACTTCGGCCGCGGACGCACCGCGGTTCTGGCCACGGGCGGCACATGGCGCTGGCAGATGAGTTTGCCGCTGGGCGACACCTCGCACGACGATTTCTGGCGCCAACTGCTGCGCTGGATGGTGTCCGACACTCCGGGGCGCGTGGTGGCGTCGGTACCGAGCCAAATGCTGTTTGACGACGGGCGCGTGCAATTCTCGGCGGACGTCCGCGACAAGGATTATTTGCCGGTAGTGGACGCGCAGGTCCAGGCGCACGTTACCGGGCCTCAAGGGGCGGCGGCGGTGGTGGACCTTACGCCGGAAGCGAATAGTCCGGGCGTGTTTCACGGGGAATGGAATGCCGAAAAGCCGGGCTCCTACGTTACGGAAGTAACCGCCATTCGCGCCAATGCCAAGGATGCGGCCGGCCCCCAGGAGATTGGACGCGACGTGCTGACGTTTGCGCGCATGGATGGCGTAGCCGAAAATTTCCATACCGAGCAAAATCGTGAACTGCTGCAACAGCTGGCCGCGCAAACCGGCGGCCGCTATTGGCAGCCCAAGGACCTGCCGGGCCTGGCCAACGAGATTCCTTACTCGGAAGCGGGAATCACCATCCGCGAAGCCAAGGATTTGTGGAACATGCCGATCGTGTTTCTGCTGCTGCTATTGCTGCGCTCCTCGGAATGGCTGCTGCGGCGAAAATGGGGGATCGTGTGAGCGGCGGCGGGCGGGCAAGAATGCTGAGGCCCTGGGCCGCTGTGTTGCTGGGTGGTGTACTCCTGTGTGCGATTCCAGCCCGCGCGGGCGTTTATTACGTCACCGTGGCGGGGTTGGGAGGCGAACCGGATTACGAGCAGCGTTTCGCGGCCCTGGCCAAAGACCTGGATAAGCTGCTGAAATCCTCCGGCTCCGAGGCGCACGTCTACACGTTGTCCGGCGACCAGGCGACTCGCGCGCATTTGAGTGAAACGATGGCCGCAGTTGCCAAGGAAGCCAAGCCGGACGACGACTTCGTGCTGATCCTGATCGGGCACGGGACCTTCGACGGTGTCGAATACAAATTCAATCTTCCGGGGCCGGACATGTCGGCAGCGGAGCTGGCGGCGCTGTGCGATCACATCGCAGCGAAGCGGCAGCTGATCGTTAACACGACGAGCGCCAGCGGGGGGTCGCTTACGGCCCTCCAGAAGCCGGGCCGGGCCATCATTGCCGCCACCAAGAGCGGTACGGAGAAAAACGCCACCGTGTTTGGGCGTTACTGGGTGGACGCACTGCGGGATCCCACCGCGGACGTAAATAAGGATGAGGCCATCAGCGCGCTCGAAGCCTATCAATTCGCCGCGCGCAAGACGGCGGAGTTCTACGATTCGCAGAAGCGCCTGGCGACCGAGCATCCGGTGTTCGAGGACGCGGGCAAGGGGGAGGCGGTGCGCGAGCCCTCTACGGCGACCGGCGAAGGGCTGCTGGTTTCGAGTTTTACGCTCGTGCGAATCGGTGAAGCGCAAAGGGCCGCGGCCGATCCGGCCAAGCGCGATCAGCTGGCGAAGAAAGAGGAGCTCGAGCGCAAAATCGACATGCTGAAGTATCAGAAAGCGGCCATGTCCGAGGAGGACTACAAGAAACAGCTTACCGATGCGCTGGTGGAGCTGGCGCGCGTCCAGGAGGAGTTGGACAAATGACCTGGAGAAGGGCGGAGCGGGGATCGTCGAGGACGCGAATTTGGGCAGCAGCGCTGCCGGCACCCCTATTCATGTTTGTGTTCGCGGGCGTTTTCGCGATAACGGGTCCGGTCGCGTCTGCGTTTGCGGCTGCGGGGCCGGGGGATTGCCAGGCAATGCGCAAGCATGGCCGCCGCACAGAAGCGCAGACTTGCTACGACTCGCTGACGCAATCGCGCGAGCCGGCGGTGCGCGCGGAAGGCTTCTGGGGGCTGGAAAATTATCAGCAGGCCAACATCGAATTCCGCACGGCGGTGGCGCAGACGCCCACCAACGCCAATTACCGCGTGCGCTGGGGCCGGCTGCTGCACGAGAGGTTCAACAACACCGACGCGGAGAATCTTTTCAAGGAAGCGCTGGAAATCGACGCCGAAGAACGCGCCTGCATATGTGGGGATGGCGCTGGTGAGCGCGGATGGCTTTGATAGCAAGGCCGTGGAATGGGCCGCCAAGGCGATAGAACTTGATCCCAAGCTGGTGGAAGCGCACGAAGTGATGGCCACTCTGGTATTGGAGGATTCGCAACCGGATAAGGCGGTGGCCGAGGCGGACGAGGCGCTTAAGATTTCTCCCGAGGCGCTGGACGCCATGGCGATTCATGCGGCGGTGGAATTACTGGCGGACCGGTCTCCGGACGAGTGGCTCGCTAAGATGCGCCGGGTGAATCCCGTTTACGGGGAAGGCTACTCGCTGGTCGCCTATCATCTGATGCTCAACCGGCGGTATAAGGACGCCATCACGTATTACCGGAAAGCGATCGAGCTCGATCCGCAACTGTGGTCGGCGCACTCGCAGCTGGGCATCAATCTGATGCGCCTGGGGCAGGAGGACGAACCGCGGCAGCAGCTGGCGATGAGTTACGACAACGGTTACCGGGACGCCGCCACCGTCAACAGCTTGCGATTGCTCGACAGCTACAAGAATTTCGTGACCTACAAGGATGACAACACCATCCTGCGGCTCAACAAAAAAGAGGCCGATCTGCTGCATCCGTACGTGGAAGAGGAGCGCAAGCGGGCGATCGCCACGTACGAAAAGAAATACAAGATGAAGCTGGACGTGCCGGTGCAGGTGGAGGTTTATCCCGATCACGAGGATTTCGCGGTGCGCACCATGGGCATGCCCGGGCTGGGCGCGCTGGGCGTGACGTTCGGTGACGTGATCGCCATGGACAGTCCGTCGGGCCGCGAGCCCGGCAGCTTCCATTGGGCGCAGCACGCTGTGGCACGAGATGAGCCACGTGTTCATCCTCACGGCTTACGAATTACCGCGTGCCGCGCTGGTTCACCGAAGGGCTGGCGGTGCACGAGGAGACCGAGGCTTCGCCGGAATGGGGCGACCGGATGACGCCGGACATTGTCGTGGCGCTGCGCGGACAAGAAATTGCTGCCGGTGGCGGACCTCGATCGCGGCTTCATTCGTCCCGATTATCCGGCGCAGGTGATCGTTTCCTATTTCCAGGCGGGACGCATTTGCGATTACATCCAGAGCCGGTGGGGCGCCGACAAGCTGCTGGAGATGGCGCACTCGTTCGCGCAGCAGACCACGACGGCGGAGGTGATTCAGAAGGATTTGGGGATGGCGCCCGAGGAATTCGACAAGCAGTTTATGGCCTGGCTTGACGAGTCGGTAGGCAAGACGGTGGCGAGCTTCGACGAATGGCACAAGGATTTGAAGACGCTGGTGGAGATGGCCAAGGCCCATAATTATGACGAGATGCTCAAGGAGGGCGAAGAGGTTCGCCGACTGTATCCCGACTACGTGTACGATGGGGACGCGTACGAATTTCTGGCCGAGGCGCACCTCGCCAAGGGTGATAAGCAGGCGGCCGCGGCGGCGCTCACCGATTATGAAAAGCTGGGCGGGCGCAGTCCGAGCGCGCTGAAACAGCTGGCGGCGCTCGAAGAGGAACTGGGCGATCCGAAGGCGGCCGCGGCGACGCTTGACCGGCTCAACTACATTTATCCGGTAAACGACGAAGAGATGCACCGCCACCTGGGCGATTTGTGGCTGGCGCAGAATAATTTTCCGGGCGCGATCCGCGAATACAACGCGGTGGTGGCTTCGCACCCGCTCGATCAGGCTTCCGCGCAGTACAATTTAGCCCATGCGTATTTCGCCGCCGGGCAGCGGGACCAGGCCGAGGAGCACCTCCTGGCTTCACTGGAGGCGGCTCCCGGTTATCGGCCCGCGCAGAAACTGCTGCTCGAAATCAAAGACGCCGAGAAAGGACAATGACCTGTGGCCTCAACAACAGCGCAACTCGATCTTGACTCCGCCGAACTTAGAAATCGCGTGGAACGCTTCCAGCGCGTGCGCGAGAGTATTCTTGCGCAGGTGCGGCAGGTAATCGTCGGCCAGGAGGACGTGCTCGATCAGATTCTGATTTCGCTGTTCGTGGGAGGCCACTGCCTGATTACCGGCTTGCCGGGCACGGCCAAAACGCTGATGGTCAGGACGATTTCGCAGACGCTGGGCCTGGTGTTCAAGCGTATTCAATTTACGCCGGACCTGATGCCTTCGGACATTACCGGCACCGACATTATCGAAGAGGACCCGACCACCGGGCACCGGCGCTGGACCTTCGTTCACGGACCCATCTTCGGCAACATTTTGCTGGCTGACGAGATCAATCGCACGCCACCCAAAACGCAGGCCGCGCTGCTCGAGGCCATGCAGGAGCTTTCCTGCACGGTGCGGGGCAACAACTACAAGCTGCCGTCGCCGTTTTTCGTGCTGGCGACGCAAAATCCCATCGAGCTCGAAGGGACGTATCCGCTGCCGGAGGCGCAGCTCGACCGGTTCTTGTTCAACACGATTCTCGATTACCTGAGCGCCGCGGATGAAGTGAAGGTGGTGGACCTGACCACGACGACGAAGACGGCCACGATCGACCCGGTGACCAACGCCGAGGAGATCGTCGATTTTCAGATGCTGGTGCGCATGGTGCCGATCGCCGACTCGGTGGCGCGATACGTGGTGGATGTGGTGCGCGCCACGCGGCACAACAGCGGCACTGCTCCGGACTTCGTCAAGCAGTACGTCAATTACGGCGCGAGCGTGCGCGCCGCGCAATTTATCGTGCTGGCGGCCAAGGCTCGCGCGCTGGCGCGCCGGCGCTACCATGTTTCTTATGAAGATGTCGTGGCCATGGCGGTCCCGGTGCTGCGCCACCGCATTCTGCTGAACTTCCATGCGGAGTCCGACCGGGTGGACACCGACGAGATTCTGCGCCGCTTGCTGTTGCACATGCCGCCGCCAGTGGGAACGTAAGGTGCAGCGGTTCCTTGATCCGGCGGTTCTGGCAAGCATTTCGAGCCTCGACCTGGTGGCGAAGACCGTGGTGGACGGATTCGTCTCGGGGCTGCATCGCTCGCCCGATTTCGGATTCAGCCAGGAGTTTGCGGAATATCGCGCGTATTCGCCGGGCGACGATCTGCGCCACGTCGATTGGAACGTGTTCGCGCGGACCGAGCGCGCTTTCCTCAAGCGCTACCGCGGGGAGACCAACACGCTGCTGACGGTGCTGCTCGACGCCAGCAACTCCATGAATTTTTCTTCGCAGCGCGTCAACAAGATGGATTATGCGCGCTTTCTGGCCGCTTCTTTATTTTATCTGGCCAACAAGAGCCAGCGCGATGCCGCGGGGCTGATCGTTTTTGACGACGAACTGCGCAACTTCATCCGGCCCTCGGCGCGGCAGGGGCAGTTGCACCGCCTGCTGAGCGGGCTCGAGAATGCCGAGCCGCGGGCGCGGACCAACTACGCGAAGCCGCTCGATTACTTCCAAAACTTGTTGCGGCGGCGCGGCTTGGTGGTGGTGATTTCGGATTTCTACGAGGCTCCCGAAGTGATCGTAAAAACGATTGAGCCGCTGCGGTTTCATGGCAACGAGGTGATCCTGTTTCACGTCTTAGATCCACGGGAGATCAAGCCGCAGTTAGGGGCGCCATCGATCTTGATTGACCTCGAAACCGACGAAGCCATGGAAGTGACGCCGGACTACGCGCACGCCGACTACGTGGAAAAAATGGACGCGCATATCGCCGCGCTGCGCGACCGCGCGCGCGCTTCGGGCCTGGACTATTGCCTGCTGGTGACCGATAAGCCGCTCGACGGGGCCCTGCGAGAATACCTCAACATCCGCCAGGGGAAATTTTAATGGGGCTGCTAGCGCCCTGGTTCCTGGCCGGAACCGTTCTGGCCGGGCTGCCGATCTACATTCATCTGCTGCGCAAACACTCGACGCCTCCGCAGCCGTTCAGCTCGCTGATGTTTTTCGAGCGGCGCACGCAAAGCTCGATCAAGCACCGGCGGCTGCGTTACCTGCTGCTGTTGTCGCTGCGCCTGGCGGTGCTGCTGTTTCTGATTTTGGCCTTCGCCAATCCGTTCATCAACCGCTCGGCCGCCAGCATGTCGAGCGACAAGCTGCTGCTGCTGGTGATCGATAATTCGTTCAGCATGCGCGCCGGGGCGCGGCTGGCCGATGCGCGCCGCGACGCGCTTTCCGTGCTCGAATCCAAGCGCCCGAGCGATCACGCGCAGGTGATGGCTCTCGGGTCGCAACTGCATGTGTTGACCGAGCCCACCGTCGATCCCGGAAGCCTGCGGGCCGCTGTGGCGAGCGTCACGCCCGGCGATTCGCGCGCCAGTTTCGGCGAGCTCGCGAGCGTGCTGCGCTCCATGGTCGAAAGCGTGCGCACGCCGATCGAGTTGCACTTGTTCAGTGACATGCAGCGCTCGGCCATGGCCGCAAGTTTTCAGGAGATGGTGCTGCCTCCGAGCGTCACGCTGGTGCTGCATCCGGTAATTAAGGAAGCGGTCCCGAACTGGGCGGTCGAGGGTGTGAATGCACCAGGGGAGGTGTGGGATCCGAAGAAGACGCGCGTGCAAGCGGTGGTGGCCGGTTACCACACTCCGGCGGCCACGCGCACGGTTTCGCTGGTGGTGAACGGCAAAACCGTCGCCACGCGCACTGTGGACGTCCCCGCGAACGGGCGTGCCAGCGTGGAATTTGAGACTCTCGACGTGCCTTACGGCTTCAGCCGCTGCGAAGTGAAGATTGATTCGGCCGATTCGTTGCCCGCCGACGATGTCAGCCTTTTTGCCGTCGAGCGCTCCGATCCGCGGCGCGTTTTGTTCGTTCACGAGGCGAATGACACACGGTCTGCCCTGTATTTTAAGTCCGCCCTGGTTTCGGCCGCGGAATCGGCTTTTGCGGTCGAGAGCGTCAGCGTCGATCAGACCGGCAACATCCTGCCGTCGAAGTATTCTTTCGTAGTGCTTTCCGACGTGCTCTCGCTGCCGTCCACGTTTGAAAACGCTCTCGGCAGCTATGTGAAGGGCGGCGGCAACGTCCTGATCGCCCTGGGCACCGCGGGGGCCCGGCGCTCGCGCGTTCCCGTCTTCGGCGACAACATTCTGGAAGCTCGCAACTACTCGCGGGAGGGGCAGCGCTTTCTCAACGTGGGCGAAGCCGACTCCGCGCATCCCTCGGTCGAGAAGGCCGACCGCTGGGCGGGCGTGAAATTTTATTTTGCCGTGAAGGTGGACGACGCCAATTCCCGGGTCGTGGTCCGGCTGAGCGATCAGACCCCGCTGCTCCTCGATAAAAACATTGGAGAAGGCCGCGCCCTGCTGCTGACCTCCGGGCTCGACAATCTCACCAACGATTTCCCACTCGATCCGGTTTTCGTTCCCTTCATCGACCAGACCGCCCGCTATCTTTCCGGCACGGAAAGCCGCGCCAGTTCCCGCGTGGTGGATTCTTTCCTGCAGTTGCGCAGCGCCAAAGAACAAGCCGTCAGCGTCGAAGTGGTGGACCCCGCGGGCAAGCGGCCCCTTTCGCTGAAAGAGGCTTCTGCGGAGCAAACTTACCAATTGACGCAGGCCGGTTTTTACCAGCTCCGCCTGGCCAACGGGCGCGAGGATCTGGTGGGCGTCAATCCGGACCCGCGTGAATCGAATCTGGATGTGATACCCGACGACGTCCTGTCGTTGTGGCGCGGGAACGCCCACGCGCAACCCGCCCAGGCCGCCACAGCCGATGTGCCTGACCCGGTGCAGAAAAAACCCTTTCCGGTCTGGTGGTATGTCATGCTAGTGGTTCTGGCGGCGGCGATTGCGGAATCGGTTTTTGCGAGTCAATATCTAGCCATCCAGCGGGAGGACCTATGAGCTCTCGGTCCCAACTCGAAGCATATATAAAGCGATTGGAAGGGCGTCTGCGTCTGGGCGCCTGGATGCGCGGCGGGGCGATACTCACCGCGGTGGCCCTGGCAGCTACGGTCCTGCTGGTCCTGGCCACCAATGCCCTGGCCTTTTCTCCGATTAGCATAACCGGCGCGCGCATAGTCCTGTTTATTGCCTTGGCGTTCGCGGCGGGTTTCGGGTTGGCCGTGCCGTTGTATGGGCTCAATCGGCGGGAGGCGGCGGGGCGAGCCGAAAACGCCTTTCCCGGTTTCCAGCAACGTCTGGTGACTTTTGCGGAGCGCGACGCGGAAGGCCGCGACCCGTTCGTCGAGTTATTGGCCGCTGACACGCTGACGGTGGCGCGTGACGCGGAACCTAAACACCTGGTATCGGACGGCCAGTTGGGCGGTGCGCTGCTCGTTGGGTTGGCCTCGCTGGGAATACTGGTCTGGATGATCGTGGCCGGTCCGGGCTACCTGGGCCACGGTGCGGCGTTGTTGTGGGTAGGCGCGCCCAAGGGCGCTGCGCCGATGTACGACATTCGCATCAGCCCCGGTGATGCCACCGTGCGCCGCCATGCCGACCAGGTGGTCACCGCGCAACTGACGGGCGTTCAGCCCGCCAATGTGCGCCTGTACGCCCGCTACCAAAGCGTCTCGAAATGGGAGCAGGTGGTGATGCAGCCGCTCGCGGGCGCTGCCGGCTTTCAGTTCCTTTTCGCGGGTTTGCCGGAAGGCGTTGAATACTATGTCGAAGCCGGGCCGCTACGCTCGCGCCACTTCAACCTGCGCGTCGTCGATCTGCCGACGGTAAAACAAATTCGTGTGACCTATAATTACCCGGCCTGGACGGGAATGAAGAGCACTACGGACGAGCATGGCGGCGATCTGCGGGCCATCGAAGGCACCGAAGCACAGCTCGAGGTGCAGATGGACCGTCCCATGCGTGACGGCGTGCTTGTGCTCAACACGGATCAGACCGCCGACCCTGCTGCCGCGGCCGTCACCGAGGGAAATCGCGATACCGAGCAGGATTTGAAGCTCACCGGCGGCCAAAATAACGTGTACAAGGGCACCGTGCACATGGATAAGGACGGCCAGTATCACGTCGCCAATCTCGACCAGGGGCAGCCGGTGCGCCTGTCCGAGGATTTTTTCATTGAAGCGACCAAGGCCAATCCTCCCGACGTGCGCATCACCAAGCCCGGCCGCGATTACCGCTCGAGCCCGATCGAGGAAGTGAGCGTAGGTGTGGGGGCCGGAGACGAGTTCGGCCTCACCGACATGACTTTGCATTACTCGGTGAACGGCGCCCCCGAAAAAACCGTGAGCCTGCTCAAGCAAAAAGGCCTTAAGGAGGCCGACGGCTCCACGACGATTGCACTCGAGGACTACAAACTGGTTCCCGGCGACCTGGTGAGCCTCTACGCCACGGCCAAGGACGCGCGCACCGAAGCCCGCACCGACATTTTCTTTATTCAGGCCGAGCCTTTCGAGAGGGAGTTCTCGCAATCGCAGGCTGCCGGCGGCGGCGGAGGCGGGGGCGGCGGCATGCAACAAGCCGGGCAAGGCCAGATTTCCGATCGTGAAAAGGAGATCATCGCCGAGACCTGGAAGGAGCAAGGCAAGAAGAACGCCCCCCAAGGGGGTCAAACCGCAGCGGAGGCGGCCAAGTTTCTCAACGGCGTGCAATCCAAGCTGCGCGACCAGGCCCTCTCGCTTTCCGGGCGTCTCGAGCGGCGCGAGCTGACCGAAGAAAATCAGGAGTTCAGCGACTTTCAGAAGGACATGAGCGCCGCGGCCGAAGCGATGAGTCCGGCCGCCGACAAACTGCAGCAGCAGAAATGGGCGGACGCCATTCCCAACGAGCAAAAGGCGCTGCAGCACTTGCTGCGCGCGGAAGCTACGTTCCGCAAAATTGAGGTGGCCTTCGGAAGCCGTGGTGGCGGCGGCGGCGGCGGCGGCGGAGGAGCGGGGCGCGACCTCCAGAGCCTTTTCGACCTGGAGCTCGATACCGAGAAGAATCAGTACGAGACCGGGCAGACCGCCTCTTCGTCGAGCCAGCACGAACAGGACATCGATGACGCTTTGAAGAAGCTCGATGAGCTGGCGCGCCGGCAGCAGGATCTGGCCAACCAGCAGCGCAACAGCGCCCAAAGCAACGAGCAGCGCTGGCAGCAGGAAATGCTGCGGCGCGATGCCGAACAGTTGCAACGCCAGATGCAGCAGATGGCGCAGCAGGGGCAACAGGGTCAGCAAGGGCAGCAAGGACAGCAGGGTCAACAAGGTCAACAGGGTCAACAAGGTCAAAGGGGCAGCAGGGTCAGCAGGGGCAACAAGGCCAGCAAGGGCAGCAGGGGCAACAGGGCAGTGCCTCTGGCCAATCCGGTTCCTCTGGGTCGCAGGGCGGGCAGAGCGGCAACGACCAGCAGCGAATTCAGCAGGCGCTCGACCGCGTCCGCCAGGCGCAGGAGGACATGGCTCGGGCCGCGTCTCCCGAGCAGAGCCAGGCCGCGGCGCGCCGCGCCGCCGACCGGCTCCGCGAGGCAACCGACCTGATGAACGGCATGCGGCAACAGGCGTCCGCGGGCCGTCTCGATTCGTTGTCGCAACAGGCCGAGCGGCTGGCTGCCGAGCAACGCGACCAAGCCAACCGCGCTCGCCAGTTATTCGGCCAGCAAAATGGTCAGCCGGGCCAGGGCCAAAACGGGCAAAATGCGCAGAGCGGCCAGAATGCCGACGGAAATCGCGATTCGCAGGCGGGCGGCTCGCAACCCGGAGCGGAGGGAAGATCGGGCCAGCAGCAGCAACTTGCGGATGACCGGCAGAGAATGGGCGAAGACCTGGCGCGGCTTGAAAAGGAGATGCAGGACGATGCCCGCCAGCTCGCCGGCGGACAGCAACCCGCTTCCACGAAGCTGCGCGAAGCGGTGAGCGGCGCCGAACAGGCCGACCTCGGAAATCGCATCAAGCGCAGCGCGGACGGCATTCGCCGTGGTATCGATCCGAATTCCGATGCTACCGAAGCGTCCATTGCCGCGGGGCTCGGACGGCTTAACGACCAGATTCGCCAGGCTCAACAGGCCCTGGGGAATCAAGGCCAGGGCAACAATGAAGAGGCGCTCAACCGCGTCGAGCGGCTGCGCAGCCAAATGGAAGCCCTGACACGTTCGGGGAATGGACAGCCTGGCCAGCGCGGCCAACAGCGGTCAACAAGGCGGGCAGCCCGGTCAACAAGGCGGCCAGCAAGCTGGCCAACAAGGTGGACAGCAAGGCGGCGGTGGACAACAAGGGGGCCAGACAGCCGGTGGTGCAAATCAGGGTGGCGGCAATGGCGCTTACGGCGGTTACCGTGGCGGGTACATCGGCGGGCCTGGAGACGGACGCCGTTACGATCCCGGATATGACGTGGGCGGATATCCCATGCCGCAGGGGCCGGAGCGCGCTCCTTCTCCCGTAGACCCCGCCGATATCGCGCGAGCTTACCAGGACGCCTTGCGCGAGCTGAACGACCTTCGCCAGCAGGTGCAAGGGCAGCCCGAACCGCTGGCCGATCTTCAGGAACTGATCAAGCAGATGGAGCGTCTCGATCCCAGCCGCTTCCCGGGCAATCCCGCGATGGTCGAGCAACTTCGCACGCAAGTGCTGGCCAGCGTGGATAAGCTCGAGCTGCAATTGCGGCGCGACCGTGACGACAAACAGCCGGGCCAGATTCGTGGTGGCGAGTCGGCGCCGGTTCCTTCGGGCTACCAGGACGCCGTCGCGGAGTATTTCCGGCGCCTAAGTAAGAACCAATAACGAATAAGAATCGATAATGAGCAAAAATCAATAGATGCACGCGCCCGCACCAGAAGCAGCGGCCAGACGAAGTCCGGCGATAGGCGTGAGCATGGTTGCGGCGGTTTTTTTGCTGGCCGCCGCGGCGGCCATCGCGCAGCAGGAGGGCCCGGGCCTCGCGGCCGCGACACCCGCGAAGAGCTGCATCAAGTCTCTGCTGCTGAATTTCGAGATTAGTCGCGAGGGCGAAGCCGTTCGCGAAGTGCCCATCTGGCGGGCAGGCGCCGGGCCGGATGGAAACCCGAGCGCGGGTTCCGCGGACACCGGTTCTGCGGCAGGCGCGCCGTTTTTCTTCGAGGCGGGCATGACCATCGACGCCGACGGCGCTCCTAACGCTTACAACGCCGAAAATACCGGCCTCGACGATTTGGCGAATGCGGGCGACCCGACGCACTGGGACGGCTTGGTGGCCAATCGAGACGGAGTCCCCTTCATTCAGGGCCCTGACGATCCCTTCCCCGGCTATTACGTTTCCTGTACCGCCCTCACCGATAGAAGTAAGAGCCAGACCGATCCGGCCAGGTACGTGGATGCTTCGAAAATTCCCTACATCGTTTTGCCCGGCAGCCTCGCTCGCGAAGCCGGTGCGCGGCTCGGAGATTTCGCCGTAGTGACCAATACCCGCAACGGCAAGTCTTCTTACGCCATTTTTGCGGATATCGGCACGCTCGGCGAAGGGTCCATCGCCTTGGCGGACAACCTGGGCATCTGGTCGAACGCCCGCGAGGGGGGCACCCGCGGAGGCATCATCTTTCAAGTATTCCCCGGGTCGGGTAACGGGCAGCCCCGGTCGGTGGAGGAAATCAATACCGAGACCGCCAAGCTGTTGCAGGGTGCGGGCGGAGCCGGGCAGGTGAACGGCTGCTCCGCCAACTAAATCTCAACTAAACCTCGCACGCCGCGCGTCGACGCTCGACGCTGAACATCGTGCAATATCGCTCGACATTGCGCGTCCCACACCGTCCACCAATCCGCAATCGGGCGATATTCTCCCCCGGCGTCCGCGAACCATTATTGTCGGCTTCTTATTCGGCCCCTTATTGCGGATACAGAGTTGCAAGAAACTCGGCTGCACGCGAAGTGGATTAAAAAGGGAAAAATCGGAGAGGCGTTTTCGGGATGGCGGCGTTTTCCGAACGGCACCGCTGCCCGCTTGGTTGCGCGCGAGGATTGCGCCGGCGCGGCGCTATTGCAAACGCGTGGCGCCCATCAAGTATTGGTCGACCGCCGCGGCCGCTTTGCGGCCCTCGGCGATGGCCCAGACGACGAGCGATTGGCCGCGGCGCATGTCTCCCGCGGCGAAAACCCCGCGCACCGAAGTCATGTAATTTTCCGTGGCCACATTGCTGCGCGCGTCGAGGTTCACGCCGAGTTGCTCGAGCATGCCCGGCTTGACGGGGCCGAGGAAACCGAGCGCGAGCAGCACCAGGTCAACGTCCATAGTGAGTTCGGTTCCCGGAAGCAACTCGAACTTTGGAGGAGGGCCCACGCGCGTCGCGTGAAGCTGCTTCACGTGGCCGTGATCGTCGCCCGTGAATTTCGCCGTAGCCAGCGACCAATCGCGCAGGCCGCCCTCTTCGTGGGCCGCTTCGCTGCGCAGTTGGAGCGGCCACAGCGGCCAGGGCGTGCTTGGAGAGCGCTCCTCCGGAGGCATGGGCATGATCTCGAATTGATGCACCGAGCGCGCCTTTTGCCGGTGGCAGGTGCCCAGGCAGTCGGCGCCGGTGTCGCCGCCGCCGATAATCACCACGCGCTTTCCGGTGGCGAGAATTTGATCGCGCACCGGATCTCCCGCGTTGCGCTTATTCTGCTGCGGCAAAAACTCCATCGCGAAATGGATGCCCTGGAGCTCGCGCCCCGGCACTGTCAGGTCGCGCGGACTTTCGGAGCCGCCCGCGAGCAAAATCGCGTCGAATTCCTTGCGCAAGTCGGCCGCCGGAACGTTGCCGCCGACGTGCGCGCGCGTCTGAAAGCGCACGCCTTCGGCCATCATCTGCTCGATGCGCCGGTCGAGCACCTGCTTTTCCAGCTTGAAGTCCGGAATACCGTAGCGCAACAGGCCGCCGGGGCGGTCGGCCTTCTCGAACACGGTGACCCAATGTCCCGCGCGATTGAGCTGCTGCGCCGCCGCCAGGCCCGCAGGTCCTGAACCGGCGATGGCCACGCGTTTGTTGGTGCGCGTTTCAGGAGGCTCGGGCTCGACCCAGCCCTGTTCCCAGGCGCGGTCGATGATCATCTTCTCGATCAGCTTGATGGTGACGGGCGGTTCGTTGATGCCCAGAACGCAAGCGGCTTCGCAGGGCGCGGGACAGATGCGCCCGGTAAATTCCGGGAAGTTATTCGTGGCGTGCAGGACGCGAATGGCTTCCTTCCAATGGTCGCGGTATACGAGATCGTTCCAGTCGGGAATGATGTTGTTTACCGGGCAGCCGGTGTGGCAAAAGGGGATGCCGCAATCCATGCACCGCGCGGCCTGCACGCGCACTTTTTCTTCCGGGAAGGGCTGATAAACTTCGAGATAGTCGTTGACGCGCTCGTTCACCGGGCGGCGAACGGGCGTCTCGCGCGTGTACTCCTTGAAGCCGGTGACTTTACCCACGGAGTTCGTGCCCCTGAGGGTGGATGTGCGTGCCCGCGCCGGCGCTGGCGGCGAGCACACCCGCGGGAACGCGCGCAATTCCCAGGACGCGCTTGTACTCGTGCGGAAAAACCTTTATGAATTTGGTCAGCGTGGCGTCCCAATTTTCGAGAATCCACTTGGCCTGCGGGCTGCCGGTAAGGCCGGCGTGCCGCGAGATCAGCCGCTGCAAGGTCTCGATGTCCGAGGGCTCGGCCACCGGCTCGAGATCGACTTCGGTGCGATTGCAATAAATCGAGGGGAAGTCGCCGTTGTGGTCGAGCACGTAGGCGATGCCACCGGTCATGCCCGCCGCAAAATTCCGCCCGGCGCGTCCCAGCACTACCACCAGGCCGTTGGTCATGTACTCGCAGCCATGGTCGCCCACGCCCTCGACGACGGCCGTGGCGCCGGAGTTGCGCACCGCGAAGCGTTCGCCGGCCATGCCATTGAAGAAGGCTTCGCCGCTGGTGGCGCCGTACAGGCACACGTTGCCGACGAGAATATTTTCCTCGGCGAGGAATTCGGATTTGCGGGGCGGGTGGATGACCAGGCGGCCGCCGGAGAGGCCTTTGCCGACGTAATCGTTGGCCTCGCCGTCGAGCGTAAGCGTCACGCCCTTGGCCAGGAAGGCGCCGAAGCTCTGCCCCGCGCACCCGGTGAAGTGCAAGCGAATGGTATCCTCGGGCAACCCTGCGGAGCCGTAGCGCCGCGCGATTTCACCGCTGAGCATCGCGCCCACCGAGCGGTGCGCGTTGCGAATATGCATGCGCACCGTGACGGGCGTACGATTTTCGACCGCCTCGCTGGTTTGCAGGATGAGATCGCGGTCGAGCGCATCCGCCAGGCCGTGATCCTGTGGTTGGGTGTGGCGGCGGCCCACATGGCTCGGCATGGGGGGACTGTAAAGAACGGCCGACAGGTCGATGCCTTTGGCCTTCCAGTGCGTAATATCTTTGCGCTGCACCAGGCAATCCACCCGGCCCACCATCTCATTCACTGTCTTGAAGCCCATCTCGGCCATCACCCGGCGCAAATCCTCGGCGACGAAAAAGAAGAAGTTGATGACGTCCTCGGGCTGTCCCTGGAATTTCTTGCGCAGTTCGGGGTCTTGCGTGGCCACGCCCACTGGGCAAGTGTTGAGGTGGCACTTGCGCATCATGATGCAGCCCATGGAAATCAGCGGAGCCGTCGAGAATCCAAACTCTTCCGCGCCCAGCAGCGCCGCGATGGCCACGTCGCGGCCGGTTTGCAGCTTGCCGTCCACCTGCACGCGCACGCGGCTGCGCAAATCATTCATTACCAGGATTTGCTGCGTCTCGGAAAGGCCCAGCTCCCACGGAACCCCGGCATGGCGAATGGAGCTGATGGGCGACGCGCCCGTGCCGCCATCGTAGCCGCTGATCAGGATCACGTCGGCGCGCGCCTTGGCCACGCCTGCGGCCACCGTGCCCACGCCGACTTCGGCCACCAGCTTCACGGAGATGCGCGCCTGCGGATTCACGTTTTTCAAATCGTAGATGAGCTGCGCCAGGTCCTCGATCGAATAGATGTCGTGATGTGGAGGCGGCGAGATCAGGCCGACGCCGGGAATGGAGTGCCGGACGCGCGCGATGGTCTCGTCCACTTTGTGTCCGGGAAGCTGGCCGCCTTCCCCGGGCTTAGCGCCCTGCGCAATCTTGATCTGCAAATCGTCGGCGTTAATCAGGTAATTGGCGGTAACGCCAAAGCGCGCCGAAGCCACCTGCTTGATCGCGCTGCGCCGCAGGTCGCCGTTGGCGTCCGGAGTGAACCGGGCTTCGTCTTCGCCACCCTCGCCGGTATTCGACCGGCCGCCGATGCGATTCATGGCGATAGCCAGTGTCTCGTGCGCCTCCTTGCTGATGGAGCCGTAGGACATCGCGCCCGTGGCAAAGCGCTTGACGATCTCCGCGGCGGATTCGACTTCCTCGAGCGGAATCGGTTTTTTCGCCGGCTTTAAATCGAACATGCCGCGCAGCATCTGCAGGTCGCGATTCTGCTGGTTCACGATCTGGGCGAATTCCTGATAACTTTCAAACTGCTTCTGGCGCACGGCGTTTTGCAGTTTGCTGACCGTGAGCGGGTTCAGCAGGTGTTTTTCGCCGCGCACGCGGTATTGATATTCGCCGCCCACGCGCAGCTCGGTTTCCGATTCGCTCGGTTCCTGCATGGCAAACTGGTGCTTGAGCAGCGCCTCGCGGGCCAGCACCTCCATGGTCACCCCGGAGAGGCGCGAAGGAGTGCGGGTAAGATAGTGGTCCACCAGCGAGCGATCCAGGCCGACGGCTTCGAAGATTTGCGCGCCCTGGTAGCTCTGCAGCGTGGAGATGCCCATTTTCGAGAACGTCTTGAGCAGGCCTTTGTCGATGGCCTTCATGTAATTTTTGAAAACCTTGTCCCAGCTATACTCCACGGGAAAAGCGCCGTCGCGGTGCAAATCCTCGAGCGTCTCGATGGCCAGATACGGATTCACGGCGCTGGCCCCATAACCGAGCAGCAGAGCGAAGTGCATGACTTCGCGCGGCTCGCCGGACTCGACGATCAGCGCCACCTGGTTGCGGGTCTTTTCGCGAACCAGATGGTTGTGCACGGCGGAGAGCGCCAGCAGGCTGGGAATCGGCGCATACTGGTCGTTCACGCCGCGGTCGGAAAGAATCAGCAGCGTAAAGCCGCCGCGTGCCGCTTCGGAGGCGCGGCTGCAAAGATCTTCCACCGCCTTGCCAAGCTCCTGCTCGCCGGCATCCACGCGAAACAGCATGGGCAGCGTGGTAGCGGAAATGTCGCCCCAGTTCACCTGGCGCAGCTTTTCCAGTCTCCAGTTGGAGATGATGGGGTGGCGCAGCTTCAGCGTGTGCGAGTTCTTGGGCGTCTCATCCAGGATGTTTCCTTCGCGCCCGATGTAGGTATTGAGCGACATCACCAACCCTTCGCGAATCGGATCGATCGCCGGATTGGTGACCTGCGCGAAGGTCTGCTTGAAATAGTTAAACAACAATTGCGGCTTGTCCGAAAGGCAAGCGAGCGGAGTATCGATGCCCATCGACCCGACGCTCTCCTCGGCTTTCAGCGCCGCCGGCCCCAGGATCGCTTTCAGATCTTCGTCGGTGTATCCGAAGGCGCGCTGGCGCATCAGGATCGTTTCGTGATCGGTTTGCTGGACATGCGACGGGCTGGGCAGGTGATCGAGAGTAATCTGATTCTCCCGCACCCACTGCGCGTAGGGCTGCCGATTGGCAAGATGCTGTTTTACCTCTTCGTCGCCGATCAGGCGCTTCTGCTCGGTATCCACCAGCA
The DNA here is from genome assembly GCA_963719845.1 of uncultured Acidobacteriota bacterium. Classification (GTDB taxonomy): domain Bacteria; phylum Acidobacteriota; class Terriglobia; order Acidiferrales; family UBA7541; genus Palsa-189. The sequence continues at coordinate 36,854 of CAVRDM010000032.1, forward strand.
GCATGCGGCCGGGCGCGAGGCGCCCCTTCACGCGCACGCTCTCGGGCTTAACCGGAAGCACGCCCGCTTCCGAGGCCATCACGACCAAGCCGTCGTTGGTGACGAAATAGCGGCCCGGGCGGAGCCCGTTGCGGTCGAGCTTCGCGCCGATTACGCGACCATCGGTGAAGGCCACCGCCGCCGGGCCGTCCCACGGCTCCATCAGCGACGCATGATATTCGTAAAAGCCCTTCACATTCTCCGGCATGGTGGAATCGTGGTCCCACGCTTCCGGAATGAGCATGGACATCACGTGCGGCAGGCTGCGCCCCGCAAGCGTAAGCAGCTCCACCGCGTTGTCGAGTATCGCGGAATCGCTTCCACCCGCCTCGATGATCGGCAGCAGCTTCCGGAAGTCTTCACCGAACAGGGGAGATGCCAGCACGGATTGGCGGGCGTACATCCAATTGATGTTCCCGCGCAGGGTATTGATCTCGCCGTTGTGGCAGATGTAACGGTAGGGATGCGCGAGCTGCCAGCTCGGAAACGTGTTGGTGGAAAAACGCTGGTGCACCAGGCACAGCCCGCTGATGATTTCGGGATCGAGCAGTTCCTTGTAAAATTCCGTGATCTGCGGCGCCAGCAACAGACCCTTGTAGACGATGGTGCGCGAGGAAAGCGAGGGAACGTAAAAAAAGTCCTTCTCTTTCAGGTCGGACGCGGCGATTTCGTGCTCGGCACGCTTGCGCACCACGTATAGCTTGCGCTCGAGCGCATCCTGATCCATCTCCGGCGCAGCGCCAATGAAAATTTGCTCGATGTAAGGTTGCGAATTGCGCGCCACGCGGCCAATCATGTTTCCATTGATGGGCGTGTCGCGCCAGCCCAGCAAACTCAGGCCTTCCTCGACCACAATTTTTTCCAGCATCCCTTCGCACAGGATGCGCTCGTGCGGATCGACGGGCAGGAACATCATTCCGACGCCATAAGCGCCCACGTCCGGAAGTGCAAAATTCAGCTCCGCGCATTCACGCTGGAAAAAGGAGTGGGGAATCTGGATCAGGATTCCGGCGCCGTCGCCGGTCTGCGGGTCGCAGCCGCAGGCGCCTCGGTGCACCAGATTTTCGAGAATCTGTATGCCCTTGAGGACGATGTCGTGGGATTTCGCGCCGGATATATTCGCGACGAAGCCGATGCCGCAGCCGTCATGCTCGTGGCTCGGGTGGTACAGGCCTTGCGCCTTGGGAGGGCCCGAATATGGGTACACTTCATTCATCGTGATGGCATCGTAATGACATTGCGACCGGCATCGTAACTGACTTGTAACCGGCGCTTCTGGTTCGCCGGATACTGGTAGCCTAGCTTAAACCCCATATTCTATCATTTCTTAAACGCAGTTTAGGTGAAAAACCACAGATTCCTGCGGCGGAGGGCGGCCCCTCCCAGGCTAGGGAAGGGCGCGCTCGAGGTCCCCGGCGGCGCGGTCAATTGCAGCAGCTTCGTTTTGCAACACCTGGGCCACGCTCAGAATCGATCGCGCGGCCACATCCCACTGCTTTTGCTCGAGGGCTTCGCGCACGGCGGGAATGGTTTTGACGGCGTAGCCGGTATAGAGGCCCGGCGCGTAGAGTTGGTGTTTGTACCATGGCCGGCCGGGCAAGCCATTTGGGTCGATCAGCGCGCGTTCGGCGTGGAGCAGCTCTTGATTCACTTGGCTGAGGCCCTGCGAGCCCTGCGCGCGAGCGAGCAAGGCGGCGTTATTTTCTTCGGCGCGCGCGAAAGCGCGTTGATAGCGGTCGGCGCCGCGGCTGAGCGTCGCAACGGCGGTATCGAGTGGGGCGAAATCGAGATGTGGAGGAACCGACTCGGCGGGCGGCGGCACGGAAGTGACCGTGGGGTCGGATGCCGCCTGGAACACGCCCGCGGCGATTTCACGATTGCGCTCGCGGACGTCGTTAGTCTGGGTTTCGGCCAGCTTTTCGATTTCGCCGACGTAATCCTTCACCGTGGTGCTGAGGTCGGAGAAATTGAACGGCAGCAGCTCCGCATCGGCGAGGCGCATCACCGCCGTTCCGGAGATTTGCGCCAGCGCGCGGCCATAGACGAATGACGGATCGCCGAAATGAGTGAACCAGTAAAAGTCATCATAGATCGAGTGGTAGATGCCGCCTTCGGACTCGCCGCCGAATCCCAGGTTCACCGCCGCCACGCCGGTGAAATCGAGAAAGGACGTGTAATCGGAGCCGGTGCCCAACGCGTCGATGGGCCAGAACGACTTCGCGGCCGCGCGTTCGCGTTCCTCGCCCGAGGCATTAGCGATGAGCCGTGCATGTTGGCGCTCCCACAGCGAAACGCCCCTTTCGGGATCGGGGACACCACGCGCCACTTGATTGAGGAAGGTTTGCAGCGAGTGGGAGCCTCCGACGTTCAGGTAGCCGCGGCTGATGCTGTCGGAATTAATGTACGCGACGCCGTGCAGGCGCAATTCGTCCGCGTGCGTCTCCACCCATTCGGTTGAGCCCAGCAGGCCCGGCTCTTCACCATCCCACGCGAAATACAGGATGGTGCGTTTCGGCTTCCATCCTTGTTTTAACATTTCCCCGAACGCGCGCGCCTCTTCCAGCTCAGCGACCAGGCCGGAGAGGGGGTCCTGCGCGCCATTCACCCAGGCATCGTGATGGTTGCCGCGCATCACCCACTCGTCAGGCGCACTGGCACCAGCGATTTTTGCGACCACGTCGTAGATCGGTTTCATGTCCCAATTCGATTGCACCTTCAGGTGCACGGTCGCGGGGCCTGGGCCGATGCGGTAAGTGATGGCGAGAGCCCCGCGCCACGCGGCCGGCGCGACCGGGCCGGCCAGGGCCGCGAGCAAGGGCTGCGCATCGCCATACGAAATTGGGAGAACGGGGATTTTCGTAAAAACTTTCACGTCTTTCAGGTCCAGACGCGGCGCGTCCACAGTGGCGCCTACCCCCGGCGTGAGCGGATCGCCCGCATAGATGGGCAGATCGGCCACGCTGCCGCGCTGCACTCCATCGGGAGGACGAAACGCGCCGTTGGGAAAAACTTCACCCTGGTAATATCCATCGTCGCGAGGATCGGAGTAAATCAGGCAGCCCACCGCGCCATGCTCGGCCGCGACCTTGGGCTTGATACCGCGCCAGGAGTTGCCGTAGCGCGCAATCACAATCGCACCCTGCACCGAAACGCCCATCCTCGCAAGCTGCTCGTAGTCGTCGGGAACGCCGTAATTGACGTACACCAGGGGCGCGGTAACGTCGCCGTCGAGGGAATAAGCATTATAAGAAGGCAGTTGCTCGCTCTGCTGATTCGAGGTGGGATCGCCCGGCAGCGGCGGCTCCTGCAACTTGGCGAGAAAGTGCGAGGGCGCGGTCATTTCCACCATTCGTTCCTTGGGCGTGGGGAAAAGGATGGAGAAAGTCTCGATATGCACGTCCCAACCCCACTCCTTGAATCTCGCGGCAATCCATTCGGCGTTTTGCTTGTCGTAGGGCGAGCCGACGTGATGCGGGTGAGCGGAAAGCAGCTTCATATAATTGCGCAGGTTGTCGGGGGCCGGCAGGGCGCGGAATTTCTGCTCCCATAGCTGCTCGGATTGCGAAGCAGCGGCAGGAAAGCCGGCAAGCGGGGACTGCGGCTGCTGCCGCGCCTGTTGCGGCTGTTGCGATTGCTGTTGGGCGGGCAGCGCCCAGGCTCCCCATGCAACGACCGTCAGCAGCGCCAGCATGGTGACGCTCGGCAGGATGCGGCGTTTGACAGTACGCATCATGGCGTCAGTCCGGCTTCCAGGCGCCCAGCAGCCTGCGGAGCACGACGAATTCTCCGAGATGATACGCATTGTGATCGGCGGCGAGCAAAGCTTCGCGCAACACGGTCTGGCCGGTGCCGTGTGGAATGGGCGCGAACAAATTGATGCCGGGATTTTTCACCAGCGCCTGTAACTCCTCCAAGTCATTTCGGAATACCGCGACGCTGGCGCTCCACGCCGCGGAATTGGCGGGTGCATCTTCCGCGGGCCAGTATGCGTCGGGCCATTTCGGCGAAACGTGCCGGGGGTTGCGGCTGAATTCGAGGATATCGTGCTGAGCGATGCGCAAGTGCTCGAGCAGCTTCCAGGGGGTGAAGGGAAGATTGGGAACGCGGGCGCCGCGCAGTTTCGCGGGCAGGCCGCCAACCGCTTTCTCGAACTCGGCATGGGCGTTTCCTCCGCGCAGCAGCTCGAGCAGGTGTTTGCGCAGGGCGGAATCTTCAGCAACAGGCTTGGCGCGCCGGGGGGTGCTGTCGCAGCATCGGCGATAAATAAATTATCATTCTCTTGTCTCGTTTGTTCGATTAGGTCTAATGCACTTTCATCACCGATTGATCCTAAGTATCTGATCGTTCGGCGGACACAAGTGACGATTCGTCAGATAGAGGTAATGCGGACCACAGATCGTTTGCTATCTGGATTCGCGCTGATGACAATAATTTGATCGCGCGGAGTCGGACATTAAAGTGTGAGTCGTTAGCCGCGCTGGAGAGCAATACAGCTGATGGGCCACTTGGGAAGGAGTTCCGAAACCAAAACCATCCGGGAATCACGTCGGATGTGTCGTGCAGTAAGGCTCGAAAAATTTGGTCATCTTCAGCGGAAGTGAAGTTGGGTTGCTCTCTATGTTTATAAAGGAGGTTCATCTCATGGGTTCCAAGCGGATTCGAGGTATATCGGTTCGCCATCCATGTCCCGCCGCTCAAGAGATAAAGCCGAACGATATCGAATTCTCCGAGACTATTAGCTTCGCTGCGTCCAAACTCGAGCTCACCACTTGCAATTACGCGAGACACTTTATTGGAGAGCTCCACTAGTTGTTCGGGAACGTCCTGATGCTGAGTGTCACATATCGAATTGGGGATAGAAACTACAGAAAACTTGCGCACCCGGCGAAAATTCCAATGGCGGCTTTTCAGCAATGTCCTGCGGGAGCATACGGCGCTCGAATATGTATTCCAGTAACCATTCGAAAAGATTTGTGTTCCACTCCTCAGGAGTTCGTACCTCCTTGAATAACATCTGTCCAAGTGATTCTTGGGTCTTACGAAACGCCAAGACCTTTGTCAATTCGGGTCCAGGGTCACCGCGTTTCTCAATCCGGGGTTCCTTAAAAACGAGCCAAACTTCGGGTCGCCGGTAGATTGGCGTCGTTTTGTCGCCCGTTCGAATTCTTCGTGAAATCCCGATGTGAATTCCCCCGTAGGTTGCCCCCATCGCTCCCAAAGCACGCCAATGAACAAATCGCAAGCGTCAACTTCACGATTTATTATGCTTTGGGGCCGGCCATAGGCAGTTTTGAGTCTTCCCACTTGTATAAATCGATGCTCCCCAGCCGACCTTTGAGTCCAATGGCCTTATTAAGGCGGTCGACTACACTTTCAGCAATATCACGTTCTTGCGGGAGGTCGCCGGGGGATGCCAGAAAAACTTTCAGTACTTGTCGAGTGTTCTGCACGGCCATGATCTGAATTGATGTGCTTATATCACACTGTCATCAATATTGCTGTCTGATGCCTGTGGCGAGCAGACGTGCTCAAGGTAGGAACTTAGGGCCAAGGTTGGAAAGAGACGAAAATGGGGGCGCATCGCGTTTGACAGTTAACTGGTTTGGCACTAAGGTAGGAGTAGGTTATCGAGATGTTTAGCCGCTTTTATTAGCTCGCCTTTCGACTCCTTCTGGGGCTCTCGGTCCCGGCTTTGTGGTTGTGTTTTTTCGTACGGTTCGATTCTGCGACGGTTCCGAAGTGGCCTTCTCACATCTAATCTGTATTCGGAGCGGGTGAACCTTTATGGCTACTATTTTTGAGAAATTGGAAAATATTGAGGCGCGGTATGAGGAATTGACTGCGCAGCTTTCTTCGCCGGACGTGCTGGGGGATTCTACGCGCTACCAGAAGCTGGCGCGGACCCATGCCGACTTGTCGCAAGTGGTCGCGAAGTATCGGGAGTGGAAGCAGCTTGAGAATGGGCTGCGCGAGACTAAGCAGATGCTGGTCGATAGCGAAGATGCGGAAATTATGCAGCTCGCTCATGAGGAAGACCGGCAGCTTACCGAGCGCAAGGAAACCGTCGAGCGGGAGCTGAAGCGGCTGCTGCTGCCGCGGGACCCCAATGACGACAAGAACGTGCTGCTCGAAATTCGCGCGGGGACTGGCGGGGACGAGGCGGCTTTGTTTGCGGCGGAGCTTTACCGGATGTATGCGCGGTATGCGGAATCGCAGGGGTGGCGCGTCGAGGTGCTGGAAAGCTCGCCGTCCTCGCTGGGCGGAGTGAAAGACATCGTCGCGGCGATTCAGGGCGACAAGGTGTACTCGAAATTAAAATATGAAAGCGGCGTGCACCGCGTGCAGCGCGTGCCGGCGACCGAGCAGCAGGGGCGCATACACACTTCCGCGGCCACGGTGGCGGTGCTGCCGGAGGCGGACGAAATCGACATCAAGATCGAGGCGAAGGATTTGCGCATCGATACGTTTTGCTCGTCAGGGCCGGGCGGGCAGTCAGTGAACACGACGTATTCGGCGGTGCGCATCACGCATTTGCCGAGCGGCCTGGTGGTTTCGCAACAGGACGAGAAGTCGCAGATCAAGAATCGCGCCAAGGCCATGCGCGTGTTGCGCGCGCGGCTGTATGAGATGGAACAGCAGAAACAGCACGACGCGATTGCCGCCGAGCGGCGCGGGCAGATCAAGACGGGCGACCGGTCGGAGAAGATACGCACGTACAATTTTCCGCAGAATCGCGTGAGCGATCATCGGATCGGGTTGACGCTGCATCAGCTGACCGACGTGATGGAGGGCCGGCTGGCTCCCCTGGTGGATGCGCTGGTGACGCATTACGAGTCGGAACGGCTGAAACAGGAGCTGGTGGAGGCGTGAGCGTGGCGGGGAAGGGATTTTTTTCGGAGGCGTCGCGCGCAGCGCGGCGGCGGGCGCGACCGCCAAGCGGCGCCGTGCGCAAGGCTGCGCACGCAGGCGGCAGATACAGCAGCGGCTCAGCCTGCGCGTCTGGACGCGCGGGCGGCCCTGGCACGTGGCGTCGCGCGGTTGCGCGAGGCCAGCGTGGCTTCAGCGGGGCTGGCGGCGGAGCTGCTGCTACTGCACGTTATTGACGAGGCCCCCAAGAATGACGCGGAGGAGCGCGGGACGCCAACGGTGGCGCGGAGTGTGAGCGGGGAGCCCGCCACTGACGGCGCGGGAGAAATCGAATACCGGCAGGGCGCGCGTGGGGCGCGGCGCGATCGGGCTTGGCTGTACGCGCATCCTGAATATGTGCTGAGCGCCGCGGAGTGCGAGGCGTACGACGCGCTGCTGGCGCGGCGCGTGAGCGGCGTGCCCGTACAATATTTAACGGGCGTGCAGGAATTTTGGGGATTGGAATTCGAGGTGACTCCCAGCGTGCTGATTCCGCGGCCGGAGACCGAGCACGTGGTGGAAGTGGCGCTCGAGCGGGTGCGAGCGCGCGCAATGGCGGGGAGAATTGATAGCGCCCCGTCCGCGAGCGCCGTCACTGCTCCCTTTGCGACCACTAACGCTCCATTGGGCTC
>CAVRDM010000033.1:0-49929 GCA_963719845.1 uncultured Acidobacteriota bacterium
ACAGTAATGGCGCAAATCGATTCTTCTGGAGATTACTTCCGGCTTGCCCGTCATCCAGGAGCAATCCGGCATTCGAGATCGCCGTGACCATTCTGGGATCAGACGGTGCTGTTCAACGCCGTCCAGGCAGCTAAGGAATCCATGTAATCTCTCCAATGCACGATCTTTCTGTTCTCAATCGTGACGACCGAGATAAGCCGGTTGTCATAGGGTCCACCGCTTGAAATAATCGTGCCGTGTACTTCGTACTCCAGGATCACGACGCGACGATCCTGAGAGCGATGCACAACAAGTGCGTCGCCGGAGTGAAGCTCGATCGTCTTGCCGTATCCCGAGAAGCTAGCGATCAGATTGGCTCGACCTCGAATTGTCAGAGGCCAGCCGGGGAAGTGATAGCGGAATTCGAAGAATGCGCCTTCGGCAATCGCATCGAAATAATGATCGCCATCGACGAGTCCGCGCAAGCCTTCCATGACGACCTCGAAGAAAGGGTTGAGAGCTTCAAAAACTTCGTACTGGGCTTTTGTCATAAACAACTCCTCGGCGTCCGACGTGGGCACGGAAGCCATTAGGTAGACTGGTCTTGTTGCGCAGTCACTCAGACTCGCCACGCGATGCCGTGCTTGCTAGCAACAAGACCGAATCGCGCTTTACTGAATACTGACCGACTCCAAGGGCAGAGCGCCTGGCGAGCGGAGGGTCCGAATATCCCGCATCGGCGGCTGGCCGAAGAAGCGACTGTATTCGCGATTGAATTGGCTGGCACTCTCGTATCCAACCTCAAAAGCCGCACTGGCGGCGTCCAGACCATCCACGAGCATGCGTTCCCGCGCTGCATGCAACCGAAGTTGCTTTTGATACTGAAGAGGACTCATGGCAGTTAGCGCCCGGAAATGGTGGTGCAACGTGGAGACTCCCATGCCCGCGATTTTTGCTAGATCTTCCACTTTTAGCGGCTTCGCGTAGTTGGCCCTGACCCACGCGATCGCCTTTGCCGTCCGGTTGCTCTGATCTCCGAGCGTTGCAATCGCTCGAAGGCGTGCCCCCTCAGTTCCCTGGAGGATTCGGTAGATGATCTCGCGTTGAATCAGGCCACTCAGAAAGGGAATGTGTTGCGGGGTACTCAGGAGGTCCACGAGTCGGCAGCATGCATCAAGTAACTCCGCCGTGGTCTCACCAGTGGCCATGGCAGGGCTGCCAGACGGCGCCTCAGGCGACTGAATCTCCTCTCGGCTCAGAAGCTCCCGAACTACAGGCATTTCGAACTTGAGCACGAAACAGAGATAGGGCACCTCCGCACTTGCCTTGATCACGTTGCAGATGACTGGCAAATCGAGCGATGTCAGCAGGTATCGCGACTCATCGAAGATGAACGTGGTCCCGGCGAGGACTGCTCGCTTGCGCCCTTGCGCGACCACGGCCAGGCTTGGCTCGTAGGTCGCTGAGGCCGGTGCCGTAGGGGCGGTCCGCCGCGACAGCAGCAAGCCGGGGACGTCGGTTATCAGTTTCTCTTTAAGCCCAATGAAAGAGGCAATTTTACGAGCAAGCTCCTTCCGCAATTCATGGGCTTGATCTGGCGACGGAGTTGCACTTTTATTGGTGTTTTTCATTGCAGTGGTTTCCTTGTCCTTTGCGCTAAGATAGCCGCTCGAATCCGGATCCACCAATAATTTCTCACATACCGAGAGGAATAGGCAATAAATCGGAAGGATCGGGCTACCGCTTCCACGGCGTTTGATCCTAATCTCGGGATGAGATTAACGGTTCGAAAGGAGAACCAATGCAGAAACGCAACCTTGGAAAAAGCAATCTGGAAGTCTCAGCTCTTGGCTTCGGCTGCATGGGTATGAGCTTCTCGTACGGTGTTGCTCACGACAAACAGGAGATGATTGCCCTTCTGCGGACAGCTGTGGATCGGGGCATCACGTTCTTCGATACGGCTGAGGTCTATGGTCCGTTTACAAACGAAGAGCTCGTGGGCGAAGCGCTAGCTCCACTTCGTGACCAGGTGGTGATCGCTACCAAGTTCGGGTGGAAACCTGATCCCAATGGTGGACCGCGTTGGAATGGCCTGGACAGTCGTCCAGAACACATCAAGGAGGTCGCCGAGGCATCGCTCAAGCGCCTCAAGACCGATGTCATCGACTTGTTCTATCAGCACCGCGTAGATCCCAACGTGCCGATCGAAGACGTCGCCGGAGCCGTGAAAGACCTCATCCAGCAAGGCAAGGTGAAGCACTTCGGACTCTCAGAAGCCGGCGTGCGGACCATTCGTCGCGCGCACGCCGTTCAGCCGGTCGCGGCGCTTCAGAGCGAATATTCGCTTTGGTGGAGAGAGCCTGAAGCGGAAGTGATACCGACCCTTAAGGAACTTGGAATTGGTTTGGTTCCGTATAGCCCTCTGGGAAAAGGATTCCTAACCGGAAAAATGGACGAAAATACGAAGTTTGGGAGCTCCGATTTCCGCAGCGCTCTCCCTCGCTTTACGCCGGAAGCTCTGAAGGCGAACCAGGCTGTTGTCGATCTGCTCGGCAGGGTTGCCAAGCAAAAGGGGGCGACGCCTGCTCAGATCGCGCTCGCTTGGCTGCTCGCGCAGAAGCCGTGGATTGTTCCGATCCCCGGCACGACCAAGTTGTCGCGCCTCGACGAGAACATTGGCTCGGTCGCAATCAAACTTACCTCGGACGACCTGCGCGAAATTGACAACGCGGCCTCGAAAATCACGGTGGAAGGTGATCGGTATCCGGAGCAACTGCTGCGGATGAGCGGTCTGTGATCGGCCAAAGCGTGATGACGACGCCTTCACTCCTCACTGTTGGGGATAACTTCCGAATTGTCGGCAAGCCGGAGGTAATGGCGCAAATCGACTCTTCTGGAGATTACTTCGGGCTTGCCCGTTTTTCGGAAGTTGGCCCTCGCCACAATTTTCAGGAGCGCCATCAAAGGCGCGATTGCCCAGCGATTCCTATACGGTTTACTTTCTGGTGCACTTCACGTCATGCAGCGGGGGTCTTGCTTAGTGGCGGATCGGCAGCATTGTGTGTCGACGCCACGGATGAGAACGGTGGTATAAGCCCTTCGGGCAATGTGGGGTGAGTCAGGATGGCGTCGCGCAGCGCGGTACCGGAGTGGATTTGCGCACGATCCAGGAGCTCAAGGGCCACAGAAACATCGGCATGACTGTGCGGTACTTGCATCTTGCCCAGAGCCACACTCTCGCCGCCGTTGAGCGCCTGTCCAGAACCATACCAGCGTCTCCAACTGGCACCCTAACTAGCACCGGCCCGTACAAGCAAAATCAGTCGGACTCCGCCTATGTTCAGTAACCTCTTGCAGCTTATGGTATTCTGCACTACTACTGGGGCGTGGTCCAATCGGTAGGACACCGCACTGTTAATGCGGACGGTGAAGGTTCGAGTCCTTCCGCCCCAGCCAAATCTCCCTCTAAAAATGATGGTATCGGTGGCACCGGCTGTTTTTATACTGATTGCCTACCTTTATTTGGAGGCTGATTCTCTGTTCCTACGCGCAACGCAGTATCCATTAAGGGAGGAGAGGGTTATGGCTCGTGAAAATAGAAGTGACGCTTTGGACCTTGGTAAAAACCCATTCCGAGAGGACGGCTTACTGGGAGTTGGCCACAGTCTGACTCATTTTGGCTACTCAAGTCATCGCCTCGCGAACCTCTCTCCCCACGATCCAGTCTGGCAACTATGTTTGCCAGCGTGATCCTACGAAAATAGATTCGGTAGTCTCCTGAGTCACTGATTTCTTACATATTGTTTGTGCCATGCACCGCCAGCGTACGGGAAGCGAACCGGCAATGCTGTTGAGAATCGCATTGGCATTCCTAGTCCACATGCGAGCGCGAAAGGCCAGCGATCGCGAACTCCGCGGTTGCTGCAGCAGTTGCCGCAAAGTTATCTTCTGCTCCGGACTAACAAGGAGTTCTCGCTTCTTAGGACTGTCCTCGTGGAAATCAACATGATCCACGATAACCCATCTTTTTATTTATGCAAGCTATTTATGACTCATGAGACTAGCGCCTAAGCCAAACAGCATCTACCTCCAAAGCCACGCCCGCCAAATTAGTTACTCGGTTGAATGTAGGTGCGAGAAACTGGGTGTCTAGCTTGGCCAATGTATTCATTCCTGGAAGGTCCGAGAACCGCAAGCCTGTTTGTTGTGAAATTTCGCCACTCAGGAATTCAGCATACCTATCTTACTTAAAACGATTCCCAATTATAGGTTGTTTCAAGACCACTTGGCGATGGAATGCCGCCGGAGCGTAACAACGATGCCTTGTCCATCATTGTTATCAGCATTCAGATGTCAGTGAACGTGTCACACCTCCCAGAAGCAATAGCCTATCTAGGCGATGACGCCAGAGCTATTTCTCTCCAGCTGCGGCAGCGGGATTCCATGTCTATTCTCGGGCCAGCTTGCTTTGGAACTCTACTGCCGGGCGTGAATTCATTTATTTTGCGGAGGGCGTGTGGGACTGCCGCTTCTCAGGTCTTGAGGTGTTGCTCGATTTTTGTAACTTCGAGTCGGACTCAGCGGCCAGGAGACGGTACAGCTTCGTCCGGCTGATACCCAGGAGATCGGCAGCTTGAGCCTTGTTTTGCAGCCGGTCGACAACTGTGCGCGTGTAACGCCGCTGAATTTCGTCGAGGGGAATGATCTCTTCTTTCCCGGGACCCAAATTCGCACCGTCCTGGCGGGCCCGCAAATGCTCGGGAAGATCGCGGACATCAATGATATCCGCCTCCGTCATAATACAGGCATGCCCGATGACATTCTCGAGTTCGCGGACATTGCCCGGCCACGAATACCGGCTCAGCAGAGCTTGCACTCGACGGGTCAGGCCGCGGATCTGCTTGTTCGATTTGGTAGCAAACGAATGCACCAGGTAACGTTCAAGCAACGGCAAATCCTCTTTACGGTCTGCCAGCGGGGGCAGCCGAATCTCTACCATCGACAGCCGATAATACAAATCTTCGCGAAACTTGTTCTTGGCAACCATGGCAGGCAGGTTGCGGCTAGTCGCAGCAATAACACGGACGTCCACACGGTGCACTACCGGAGAACCGACGCGCTGTATCTCCTGATTCTCAAGCACGCGTAACAGCCTTGCCTGCGTCGGCAACGATACCTCGCCGATCTCGTCCAGCATGAGCGTCCCACCATTGGCGTATTCAAAGATTCCCTTGCGGTCTTGAATGGCGCCCGTAAAGGCGCCCCTGACGCAACCGAATAGTTCGGTTTCCAGCAGACTTTCCGACCAGGCCGAACAGTTGCACGCGACGAAAGGACCGGAGGCGCGCGGTCCCAGACGATAAAGCGCTCTTGCTGCAAGCTCCTTTCCCGTACCTGTGTCGCCCGTCAACAACACCGTTCTAAAGTGGTGAGCGACGCGATGAATTTTGCGAAAGACTTCGAGCATAAGCGGGCTTCGTCCCACCATACCCTCGAACTGAAACGCGTCCACTAGTTCACAATCGAGCTCCCGGCTGCGTTGCCGCAAGCGAGCGCTGGAGAGCAATTCTCCAATCTTTGCCAGCAACTTTGCGATGGGGACCGGTTTCATCAGATAGTCACAGGCGCCTCTTTGTATTGCTTCGACGGCCGACTCGGTGGAGTAATGCGTCGACATAAAAATAACGTCAATACCAGGATCCATCTCCAGTATCTTTTCCAGAGTTTGGATACCTCCCAGCGGCTGTGCCCCGACACCAAGTAAAACCACGTGGGGACGTTTCGAGCGAACTAGATCTAGCCACTCGCTTTCAGCGGTGGCGGTGAATACTTCGACGGGTTCCCTAGCCAGTTCACCACGCAGCAACTCGAGGTTTGCCGGATCGTTATCAATTATCATCATTCGCAGCACGATGTTGCTGGAAGAGGCAGGGCCCATTGATGTGGATCTCCGTGGTTGCTGCTAGCGTTGCGCCGGGCACAAGGCTATTGTTGGCAGCAAACGGCACGATAGTAACATGCGCGTAATAGGGCCACGGCAGTATCAATTTGGTCACTGTATGGTTGTCGGCTTCACACCCTAAGTTCTCAACAGGAGTTTGCACGCGCTTTTCCAGCCCTCCATTTAGAGTCTTTGTTTGATTTTGAGACAGTCGTCCCACCGGTGATACACCCTAAAACCCTATACTGCGGTCACCTTTTGAGGGTGGGTTCGTAGCTGGATGAAACCAACACACTTAAACGCCTTGAAGCAGGAAGTGACATTGGAATACGGCGTGCCAGAACGGGTCAGTGTCAGGCCGACAGATTTGAGGGTAGGGTAGCTAATGGTGTCTTTTGCAAGTCTAGCGGGCTTAAACGCGTCAAATGGGGAATTGGCGGGTCTTCACTTTCCAATGCGAGCCTCCTCGGCGCACCCCGTATATGACGAGGATAAAACTCCGTCCTCAATTGGTTTCCCTCGCGAAGGGTCAGGACGCACCCCTGACGAACGCGGTCGCGAGGGCATGCGCAGGTTCCTGTTCCTTTTCGATTTTGGGTTGATATGCATCAGTGCGGGCACGGCTCTAGCGTTGTCGTCGCCACACGCGCAAGTCACTCCTCTAAACACGCAGGGTCCTGCGTTTCCCCCGGGGACAGCCGGCTTTCTGTTCCTGTTTTCGACTCTGGTGGTGTTGTTTGCGCGCATCAACGGCCTCTATGAACTGCCGTGGAAAAAGAAAGTGCGCGAGGATTTCCGCTCGCTCGCCAAGTCGGTTTTATCCGCGGCCGTGCTGGCCTGCAGCTGCATCTATCTGTGGCATATCGCAGCCACTCCGATCGAACCGCTTGGTTGGGCGATCGCCGCCAGTTGGTCCGCGCTTGCGGCATGGCGACTGTTCATTCGCTCGCAATCGATTTCCGGTTTGACGGAAAAGAGAAACGTCTTGATCGTCGGCTGTGGCGCGAATGGCGCGCAGCTGCGAAGGCATCTCGAACAGAACCCCGAGATCGGATATGTCTTCAAAGGCTATATCGACCGGCGTACTGCGGACCGGCCACCCAATGCGGCCCGAAATATTGAAGAAGGCCTGATACTGGGAACCGCCACCGACCTGTTAGCGATCGCGCGGGCACAGTTCATCGACGAAGTTTTCATAAGCGTGCCGAGCGACAGACACCTGGTAAAGGAAGTGGCACGCTACGCGCGAAGCGCCGGCCTGAACGTACGCGTCGTTCCCGACCTGTACGACGGCCTGGCAGCGGGCCAGTCTATCGAATACGTCGGGCATTTTCCCACGATGACGGTAAACCGGCTGGCCATTCCCACGATGCAACTGATCATGAAGCGCCTGCTGGATATCATTCTTTCAGCGGTGCTGCTGGCGCTGGTCTCGCCGCTTCTCGCACTGATCGCACTGGCCATCAAACTGGATTCGAAAGGCCCGATTTTGTATGGATCGCTGCGCGTGGGCAAAAAAGGGGAGACCTTTCGCTGCTGCAAATTCCGAACCATGGTCGAGAACGCGGAGGCTCTGAAGTCCCAGCTCAGTCATTTGAACGAGCGCGACAACATTCTATTCAAAATTAAAGCCGATCCGCGTCTTACGCGAATGGGACGTTTTCTGCGGAAGTTCAGCCTGGATGAATTGCCCCAGCTCTGGAATGTGCTAGTGCGCGACATGAGTCTGGTGGGGCCGCGTCCTTCGGTGCCCGGCGAATACGGGCAATACGCCCTGGAACACCTGCGGAGACTCGATGTGGCGCCCGGAGTAACCGGTCTGTGGCAAGTGACGGCTCGGAAGGACCCTTCATTCGAGAGCTATATCGCTCTCGACAAAGAATACGTGAACAATTGGAGTCTGGCACTCGACTGCCGGATTCTCCTGAAAACCATCGGGGTGGTCCTTGCGGGAACGGGAGAATAAGCCTAACCAGAGTTCTTATTCCACGCTTAATTCAAACATGTTAACGCGCATAAAAACAGGCATTGCCCGGCGGATGGCCACTCCTCTGGCGCAAAACACAATGTGGGCTCTGGGGGGTTATGGAATGCGCCTGCTGATTCAGGCGGCGTATTTCATCATCATCGCCCGATATCTCGGAGCAAAAGAGTACGGGACATTTATCGCCGTTACCGCTTTCATCAATATTATTTCGCCATTTGTCGGCCTGGGAAGCGGGAATCTGCTGGTCAAGAATGTCGCACGGGACACCACTCTTTTCCCGGTTTACTGGGGAAATGGGCTTTTTACGACTTTCGTTTCGGGAATATTTTTGATGGCTTCGGTCATGGCGCTCTGCAGAATCATGCTACCAAAAGAAATTCCCCTGATCGTAATCGTGTTCGTCGGCATATCGGACCTGCTTTTCGTGAGACTTCTGGATTTGGCGGCGTGGGCCTTTCAGGGATGTGAAAAGCTCCCCAAGAACGCGCAACTCAACGTGTTGATTAGTCTAAGCAGACTGGTCGGCATTGCCAGTCTGGCTCTGGTGCGCTCGCATGCCACCGTCGTGGCTTGGTCGGGCATGTACCTCGCAGGTTCGGTGTGTGCTGCGCTGTTTGCAGTTATGTGGGTGACGTCTACTTTTGGTAGGCCCAGGCTCGCACTGGGCCGCATTCAGGGCGAAATTCTTGAAGGTTTCTATTTCTCCGCCAGCTTGGCGGCGCAGACGATTTACAACGACATCGATAAGGTCATGGTCGCCCGGTTAGCAAGCTTGGAAGCTGCCGGCATATACGCCGCGGCCTATCGCTTGATTGATGTTGCGTTCATTCCGATACGGGCGGTTCTGAATGCGGCCTACGTTGATTTCTTCCGGCGCGGCTCCGCCGGGCTACGCGAAAGCCTCCAATACGGACGCCGGCTCTTATTCCGAATCCTGCCATATCCGGTGGTCATTTTTGCGGTACTGCTAATCGCGGCCCCTCTGGTCCCGCACGTCCTCGGCCGCGGATTTACGGAGGCGACGGCGGCGTTGCGCTGGCTGGCACTGCTTCCGCTGTTGAAGGCGGGGCACTATTTCGTCTCCGATTCACTGACCGGAGCGGGGTATCAGGGGCTTCGAACGTTATCTCAAGTCGGCGTAGCCGTCTTCAACGCCATCATCAATCTGTGGCTCATTCCGGCCTATGGCTGGCGTGGCGCCGCATGGTCCAGCCTGGCCAGCGACGGCCTGCTTGCGGCCACGCTATGGATCGCAGCGCTCCAGTTATGCCGCGCAACATCCCCCAGCTGCTCAGCGCAAGTTACCGAGGAGGGTGCATGACCAACAAGAGTTCCGATCTAAGCAGCATTGCCCGTGCGCCAGTCTCCACGACGGTGATATTAGCGAATTCGATCGGCCAAGTCGCTCATGCTTAAAGCTCTGGAAAAAGCGTTTACGGTCGCGATGTTGTTTTACACCACCGGGGCCACTTTGCCCTATATCACGGCCCGCTTCAATGGTTACGCCGGGCTAGGGCCGAGTTCGATTGAACTGGGTATTCAGTCCGTATTCTATGCGGCGGCATTCTGCCTTATTGCCATTCGGTGGCGCAGCGTGTTTCAAGGGCGCGTGTAACGCCAAATGGATCATCGCGCTATTGATTCTTTCATTCCTTTCCACTGGATGGTCACAAGATCCCGCGATCACACTCAGAAGGGCCTGCGCACTTTGCGTCACGACGGCTTTCGGAGTTTATTTCGCCACTCAATTTGATGTGCCCAAACAATTGCAGTTGCTGGCCTGGGCTTGCGCACTGGTAGTTTGCGCCAGTTTTTTGTTTGCGCTATTCCTTCCGCGATTTGGCATCGATAGCACACTTCACTACGGCGATTGGCAGGGAGCGTTTAATCAGAAGAATATGCTCGCGCGAGCCATGGTGCTGGCAACGCTGGTGTTTCTATTTGTAAGATTCCGGACCGGATTCTTATTGCGCTGCATGGGCATTGCCGCGTCCTTCTGCCTCCTGGTTCTTTCCCGATCGATTACGGGAGTGTTCGTATTTGCAATCATTCTGGCTTCGTTGCCGGTGTATCGATTGTTTCGAACCAGATTGTCATTTGCAATTCCCGTGCTCGTACTGATGCTGGCGGCCGCAGGCACCGCGGCCGGCTTGGTCTACTCAACCCTGCCCGCCATACTGCAACTCTTCCACCGGGACGAAGGGCTGACGGGAAGACTCACGCTCTGGAACGCCGTGCTGCTCGCCATTTCAAAAAGGCTGTGGCTAGGTTACGGGTTTAATGCATTTTGGCAGGGGATGAAGGGAGAATCGGGATACGTTCTTATAGCGGTGGGGTGGGCGCCGAAATATGCGCACAACGGCTTCCTCGATCTCGTTCTCGACCTAGGCATGCTGGGCCTGCTCGTATTTGCAATTGGATATCTAACGTCTTGGAGGCAGGCGATTATTTTTGTCACGAGAGCGCCGAGCCGTGTTGCCATATGGCTTTGCACCTATCTGGCATTCATACTTTTTTATAACCTTACCGAAGGCCCGGTCCTCTCGCAAAATAACATCTCCTGGGTTCTCTATGTATCCACAGCAGTCAGCCTTGCGCTCTACCTGCCTGCCAAACCGGTGGCAGTGGAAGAGAGCATTCCATCGTGACGCGCAGCGAACAATTTATCGTCTACCGTAACGAACTGCTTGCGGGCTCCGAGACATTCATTCTCGGCCAATCGGAGTCATTGCCTCACTTTCAACCCTTTTATGTGGGCCTGCGCAGCCGGCCGGGGTTGAGCTTGCCGGAAATGCGCGTGCACATTATCAGTGGCGAGGGGCTCGCAGGAAAGTTGCAGAGAGCGCGCTTCAGGCTGCTGGGACCTGAGCCGCCAGCTGCAGTCGACTCTGGCCGCCCGGCATCCGGTCCTGATCCATGCGCATTTTGGTCCGGATGGTTGCAACGCGATTCCCATGGCGGAAGCCCTGAACATACCTCTGGTGGTCACCCTCCATGGATACGACGTTACGGTAAATGACGACCTGATGCCTCGGTCGATATACCAGGCGCCGGCATCTCTTGCAGTTGCATGCGGCGAGATTCATTTGCGTTTCGGAGTTCATTCGCCAGCAAGCGATTGCCAAAGGATTTCCCGCGGAAAAAACGCTGGTGCATTACACCGGTATCGATATCGCCTTCTTTAATCCGCGCCAGATGACTCACCGCAATCCCGTAATCCTCTTTGTTGGCCGACTGGTACCCAAGAAGGGCTGCGAATATCTCATCCGCGCCATGGCCCGCGTACAGGAAGTCATGCCCGAACGCGGAACTTGTGATTATCGGCGACGGGCCACTGCGGCAGGAACTGGAACGACAAGCCTCATCGGTCCTGAAAACATTTCGCTTTCTCGGCGCACAAGAGCCGCTGGTCGTCAAGGACTGGATGAACCGGGCCATGGTTTTCAGTATGCCCAGCGTGGTCGCGGACTCGGGCGATGCGGAAGGGTTTGGAATGGTGTTTGCCGAAGCGCAAGCCATGGGCCTGCCCGTGGTGAGTTTCGCGAGCGGTGGAATCCCGGAGGTAGTGGCTCAGGACCGCACTGGTTTCTTGGTTGCCGAGCGGGACTGCGACGCACTTTCGAATAAGCTCCTGCTTCTGCTCCAAGACAACGGCCTCTGGAACCACTTGAGCCATGCCGGCCAAGAAAATACCAGGCGGCTGTTTGATATCCGCAAGCAGGCGGCGGCGCTCGAGGATATTTATGAAAGCACGCAACTGGATTGGAACGGGGCCGTTACCGGCAGGAAGCGCATGGCGCAACGTGTCACGCCAATAGCTGTACCCGGCTATCAGGTCGAGCCGCGCCAGCGCGAAAAGAACTTTGATGGCGCAAACGCCGGAGTGGCATTTTCGAGGCGCAAATGACCCGCGCAGCCACGGTTTCTGCGGTAATTCCGACGCGCAATCGCCCGGATTTGGTGATGCGTGCAGTAAGAAGCGCGCTCGCCCAGCAATATGAGGATATGGAAGTGATCGTGGTCATTGATGGTCCGGACGCTCTCACCACTACGGTTCTCAACGAAATTCACGATCGGCGATTGCGTGTCATTGCACTGCCCGAGACTCGCGGCGCGGCAAATGCGCGGAACGCCGGTGTCGCCAGTGCTACCGGAGACTGGATCGCTTTTTTGGATGACGACGACGAGTGGCTTCCCGAAAAAACCTCACTCCAAATGGAGAGCGCGAAGAGTTCTAGATTCCAATATCCGATTGTGAGTTGCCAACTATTTGCTCGGACAAAGAGCTACCAGATTGTTTGGCCGCGGCGACGTCCATGCGAACCCCTGTGCAATTACCTGCTAGCTCGAAACAGCTGGTCTTATGGTGACGGACTTCTGTCGACCACCACGCTGCTTTTTCCAAAGGATCTATTTTCTGCAGCTGCCATTCCGACCGAGTTTGCGGCGCCACCAGGACCTGGACTGGGTACTGCGGGCAGCGAAATGGGAAGGCGCGGGTATCGAGTTTGTCTCGAAACCGCTGGCGGTGTGGCACCAGGCGGAGGGCCGCGCCAGCATTAAGCACCACGGCGGATTGGCGTCTCTCACTGGAATGGCTCGAAAGCGTGCGGGACATGATTACGGGCAGGGCTTACGCGAGTTTCCTGGCCACCCATATCGCTCCTCAAGCCGCACGCCAGGGCGATTGGAAGGCGTTCACGATTCTGCTGAAAAAGATGGTGATGCTCGGCAAGCCCAACTCGCGGGACGTGCTTTTATTTCTGGCCATGTGGTCGGTACCGCACGGGCTTCGGCAAGCCGTACGCAAGGCTGGAAGGTAATCGTATGACGCAAATTACAGTTGGCATTCCGGTCTTTAACGCGATGCCGTATCTGCCCGAGGCGTTGGAAAGCATATTGCGGCAGAGTTATACCGATTTCACGATTCTGGCCATTAACGACGGCTCCACTGACGGCAGTCTCGAGTATCTGCAATCCATCCGTGATCCGCGGCTGCGCATCCTGAGCCAAGAAAATCAGGGATTGACGTCCACACTGAACCGGATGCTTTTCGAAGTCAAAACTCCCTGGCTCGTGCGCTTCGATTCCGACGACATTGCCTATCCCCATCGGCTGGCTCTCACGGTCGAGTACATCGCGCGATATCCGCAGTCGGGCATGATCTATTCAATGGCGGAGTACTACCCCAAGAAAAGTGTGGGCCAATTTAGAGCGACCAAGGGCAGTCCTGCCGATATCCGCGCCCTCGTGCAATCCGGGTACCTGCCATCGATTTGCCACCCGACCGTGACGTTAAAGGTCGAAAAGGCGCTCGCTGTGGGCGGATACCGCTTCGATCTGCATGTCGAGGATATCGATTTGTGGTGGCGCATGGCACTTAACTGCGACATACAGATGATCCCGGAAGTCACACTAGGATTCCGGCAACACCTAAAGAGCGTCTCCGCCACGAATTTGGAGAGACAGGCTCTTAGTATTCTTTACGTGCAATATCTCCTGCTCTCTCATCTGAGGAACCTCACGCCACTTTCATACGCAGAAGCGCAGCACCCGCTCTCCCTCCTTTTCAATCGACGCCAGATGAAATTCAAGGTGCACCTGCGAACCTTCAATATCGAAATGGGACGAGGGCAGCTTTTGCGGGCAGCGTGCGAGGCAGGTCACGCTCTTTTCGCCTCACCAAAAGATTTATCTCGGCGGATTCTGGACGAGATTGTGCCGAACAGGTGCATTTCCGTGGGCCAACCTCCTTCCCTGTTTGCGCGGTACCAATCAACCTTATGGCCGGATGCGGTGACATCTAAACGCGCATTCCGAAGTGCCCTCGCCGCTGCGCTATCCGTGCGGTCAGGCCATTGAGAGCATGAGAAGGCGCTGCTGGGAGCATATCTCGAAGCGTCCCCCAGCGTGGGCCGCGATCATGAAAGTCAGACCGGCGATTCCAGGCACGGCTCTTCCGTCTCTTTGGCTGGGCTGACAGTCAATCCACTGGGCGAGGAAGACATCGTTCGCCTGGCCGGCAAGGCCATCGAAAGCCACTCGCGCCAAATCATCGGGCACCAGAATTTGCACGGCATTTACTTGTGGTATCAGCACTCCAAGATGCGCCACTTCTACGAAGCGGCCGACTATATCCATATCGATGGAATGTTCCTCATTTTACTGGGGAATCTGGCCGGGTTTCCGCTCCGGCGCAAGCACCGCGGAGCTTCTTTGGACTTTTTTCCCTTGCTCGCACAAAAAGCCATTACTTATGGGTGGCGCATCTTCTACCTGGGATCAAGGCCGGGCGTCGCGGAAAAGGCAGCCAACAACCTGCGCGGCCGCTTTCCTGGCCTGCAAATTCGCACGCACCATGGCCATTTTAATGCCGATAAATCAGCAGAGGACAATCAGCGAGTGCTTACTGAGATACGCGAATATGAGCCGCAATATCCTCTTCGTCGGAATGGGCATGCCGCGGCAGGAAATCTGGATTTTAGAGAACCAGAAACAAATTGAAGCCAATGTGATTTTTCCTGCAGGAGGCTTCATGGACTATATGGCCGGGGAAATTCCCACCGCGCCCCGGTGGCTCGCGGCCATCTATCTTGAATGGCTCTATCGCCTCTTTTCTGAACCGGCCCGCCTGTGGCGACGATATCTTGTGGAGCCATGGTTCGTCTTCGGTCAGATCGCCAAATACTACCTGAAAGGGGGGCGGGCAAACATTGCCATGCAGGATAGTCGACATGAATAACCCGGAGGCCGGCTCCACGCGACGTAATTTCCTGGTCGGCGCCGCCACGACGCTTGGCGCAGGTGCAATGGGCATTTTCCCCGCTTCAGCAGCGGACGCTCCTGAATCGCTACGAGAATATGCCGCACAAAAAGGGATTCTTTTCGGCAGCGCTATCAGCAATCCTCAGTTGCACGATGCACCTTACTGCGGCCTGCTGTCGAAACAGTGCGCGAATCGCCGTGCCTGAGAACGCCTTGAAGTGGGCCGCTTTGCGCCCCACGCCTGCGACTTTTGACTTCAGCGCGAGCGATGCACTTTTCCAATTCGCGCATTTTAACAAAATGTTATTTCGAGGGCACACGCTCGTCTGGGAGCAGGCGTTACCCAGCTGGTTTCAGAGCACGGTAAATTCCGTAAATGCCAAACAAATCATCCTCGACCACATCTCCCAGGTCGTGCGTCACTATGCCGGCAAAATGCACTCTTGGGACGTGGTCAACGAAGCGTTTCGAATAGAGGACGGGCGGCCTGACGGACTCAAACTTACCCCGTGGCTTCAATTCATCGGTCCGGAATATATCGAAATGGCATTTCATGCGGCTCACGACGCCGATCCCGACGCGGTGCTGGTTTATAACGAAAATTGGCTGGAACCGGACGATGCGACCGCAGAGAAAAAGCGTCAGTCCGTGCTGACGATGCTGACAAATTTCCGGAAAAGAAACGTTCCGATTCATGCGTTGGGGACCCAGTCTCATATTTATGCGGAGACCAACACCACCGGGACCAAATTACCGGCGCTTCCTCGAACAAGTCTCCGATCTGGGCCTCGCTATTCTGGTTACTGAAATGGATATTCGAGACAAACAGTCCAATACCGATCTCGGTACACGGGACCGGCTGATTGCCAAACAATACTACGACTATTTGTCTTTCATGCTTCAGTTTCAGAGCTTGAACGCCGTCCTCACCTGGGGATTGACCGACCGTTACACCTGGCTTTCCCAAGCGGGCTCACGCGCCAAAGGTTTGCCCGTCCGCCCCTTACCCTACGACGCGAATTTGCAACCGACGCCTTCATGGAATGCAATACGGCGAGCGTTTGAGGAAGCGCCCGCCAGGAAAGCGCGACGTGGGAGCGCCTAAGCGTTGGTTTTGCGTGGAAGCTAAAAATCGATTTTCTGCAAAGACAGAGAGGACAGGGCATGGAAAACAAAATTATTCAATCTGGCACCCAGCAAACTAGTAGCGATGCTCCACGGCGTATAGAGCGCAGAGGCAGAGGCCGGATGATCGAACAGAACTCCGAGTCGGAAGCCTCATTCGGCGAGCTGTGGCGCGTGCTGCGCAAAAGAAAAACTCTAATTCTGGTCGCCACGCTCATCGTTTTCGGCGCAGCACTGACCTATACGTTGCTGCAGACGCCACGATATAGAACTACGTCAATCGTCGAGTTCAACAAGGCGAATTCCGACACGCTTTCCCTCGATGACGAGGAATCTACCTTAACGGGTGCAAATGCGGCCGACTACAATGTCACGCTGCAAACGCAGGTGACGGCGCTTGAAAGTGACACATTGGCCCTCCAGATCCTGCACGATTTAAGGCTCGAAGGTCGCCTGGAATTCACCCGGAAGCAGTCCCCGCTGGATTATTTTCGTTCCGTGCCGGACGAAGCAAACTTGCCGATCGAAAGAGCTACTTATCGGCGGGCCACTCTCCTGAAGGCCTATCACAAAAGCCTGAAGGTCGAGCCGATCTCCGGAACGCGGATGATTTCAGTGCAATTCCTCGATCCTGATTCGGACGTCTCGGCACAAATTGTAAATACGCTCGTAAGCGCCTACATGGAGCAGTATTTCCGGATCCGCTATTCCGCCACGGTCCAGGCTTCGGACTGGCTTTCAAAACAACTCGACGACCTCAAAGGCCAGGTGCAGTCTTCGCAGCAAAAGCTGGTCGACTACCAGAAACAGGCCGGCATCATCGGCACCGACGAAACGCACAATATCGTAATGACACGCCTGGAGGAAATTGATAAACAGCTCACCGACGCCGAGGCCAATAGAATCCTGGCGCAAACGGTGTGGCAACTGGCCAAGACCGGAAATCCGGAACTTCTCTCCGGACTGGCGAACGCTTCAGTGTCACGAAGCGCCGCGATAACGCCCAACGCTCTGGCCCTGATCGAGAATCTGCGATTGCAACAAAATCAGATCAAGGTGCAATATGCCGACGCTGCTCGTAAGTATGGCGCGGCTTATCCCAGGCTTATCGAACTGCAAAACCAACTAAATGAAACCAATGCGAACATACAAGTAGAACTTACCAATCTGGCCGGGCGCGCCCAAACCGATTACGTTGCGGCCCAGCAAACGCAAGACGCCTTGCGCGCCTCTTTCGAAAATGCCAAGGCCGAGGCCAACCGGCAAAACGACAGCACGGTCCAGTACACGATTTTGAAACATGAGGCGGATTCAAGCCGCGATCTTTACGATGGCCTCTCGAAGAAACTCAAAGAGGCCGGCGTACTCGCCAGTTTGCGGTCTTCGAACATCGTCGTTGTCGATCCTGCTCGCCCTTCTGACCGGCCCGCTCGCCCGATTGTCCCATTAAATTTAGCGCTGGGCTTGTTTGGCGGCCTGATGTTGGGCGTGGCGGGGGCTTTTGTGTGCGAGAACATCGACGAAACCATTTCTTCGCCCGAGCAGGCTGAAGAGATTTCTCTCGTTCCATCATTGGGTTTTGTGCCCCGCTGGAAGAACTCCGGCAATTCCAAAAAGGACATCAAAGGGAATGGCTTGCTCGCGCCGGGTGCGGGCATACTCGTCGTCGCGCACCCTCATTCGCAAGCCGCAGAGGCCTACCGCAGTCTGCGAACCTCAATCATGCAATCCATGCGCACCGGGCAATGCAACGTCATTCTGGTAACCAGCGCGTTGCCGGACGAAGGCAAGACCACCACGAGCATCAATTGCGCGGCGGCCCTCGCCCAGCAAGGCGCAAGCGTACTCCTGATCGAGGCGGATATGCGCCGTCCGAAAGTCTGTAGCGAGCTGAATATGGCGAGCACCACGGGCTTGACGACCTTGATCGCGGGTGGAGCGTCTAGCGGCCTTCCCGTAAAGCTAGCCGGACTTCCGAAACTCTCCGTTATCCCCGCAGGCCCGCGGCCCGCCTATCCAGCCGAACTATTGGGGTCCCAGAGCATGCGGGCTCTCATATCGCTGTGGCGGACCGAATATGACTACATCGTGCTGGACACGCCGCCGGTTTTGTCGGTAACCGACGCCGCAGTCCTGGCTCCTTATTGCGACGGCGCCCTCATGGTATTGCGCTCCGGCGTTACCACCAAAAAATCACTTCTCCGTGCGAGCGAAATATTTGCCCGCAGCGAGACCAGGATCGTCGGTACGGTGTTGAACGCATTCGATGTCGACTCCGCCGAATACAGCAAGTACTTTGGATACAAGGCGACGCCACAGATTGGCGCCGGCTATTACACCGCAGACAAAACCTGATCAGAATGGGCCCGGAAAGGCTAGAGACGACTGTAAAGGGGAGCGGTTCCTTATGAAATCAGCCATGAAACTGTTGGGGAAGCGTGCGACGAAATCTCGGGCGATATTTCTGCCGGTTTGCGGATTTGCGCTTTTGTGTTTGACTGTTTTCTCGCCGAGCTTTCTGGGTGCGCAAAGCCCGGCGCAGCGTGAAGCGGTGCCAGGCTCCCACGGCCGCAGGCGATTCGACCGGGGGTACCGGCGAGCCGAATTTACGCGTAGGAGCCGGTGATTTGCTGGCGGTCACGGTTTTTGACATGCCCGAATTGACGCAGAACGTGCGCGTCAACGACGTTGGCGATGCCTCCTTCGCCTTCATTGGACTTCTGCACGTAGCCGGTCTTACCCCCGATCAAACCAGGGAGGCCATTGCGAGCAGTTTGCGTGACGGCAACTTCGTGCTCCATCCGCAAGTCTCCGTGCTGATTCAGGAGTACGGCACACAAGGTGTATCCGTGCTTGGACAGGTCCAAAAGCCGGGCGTCTATCCCGTACTCGGAAGCCGCACTTTGCTCGACGTTATCTCCCAGGCTGGGGGCACGACGACGCTCGCCGGCTCGAGCGTCACCATCAAACGCCATGCTGACGGCGCGATACTTACTATTCCCCTGACGAGAAATGCTGAGCAGTCGTTAGCGTCCGACGTGCAGCTCCTGCCTGGCGACAAGGTCATCATCCCTCAGGGCCAGCCTGATTTACGTGATTGGAGATGTGGGCCGGCCAGGCGGTTTTGTCATGGAAAACGATGGCAAGATGACCGTACTTCAAGCTGTGGCCCTGGCAGGAGGCCAAACGCGAACGGCCGCAATGCGGCCACGTGAGGCTCATTCGAAGAAAAGAATCGAACTATAGTGATACCGAGGTTTCACTAAAAAAAATCATGAACGGTCAGGAAAACGATCTCGAGCTCCAACCGGAAGACGTTCTGTATATCCCCAACAGCACCGCAAAATCCGTGGTGTACCGCGGCGTGCCCAGCATTTTGCAAAGCGCGAGCAACGCCGCAGTCTATAGCGCAGTCCCATAGAGAGACGAGCAAACCCCGGATCACCCGGCCGGCAGTCGTCAAAGATAGACGGATAACGGGCCCGAAGATAATGCGAAAGGGCAATCCTTAGTGATGAATCCAGAGGGATCCATTCCACAAAAACGCGCGGTAGTTAGAAAAGGAGCCGCTTGGGGCGACGCTCGATCACGGTGATTTCACCGTCAACCACCTCGGAGAACTCGACTGGCTTTTCACGCCCCGCGGCGCCTGATTTTTTAGCTGCCTGACGGAAGGCCGGTGCAGGCTTGGGCGGGCGCTTCGGGCGCACAGCTCTCTTTTTGTCGGAATGCTTGCCGCGAGTAGGGGCCATATCCTCTCGTAGTCTCTCCCTAATTGGGATGCACCATGCCGGCAATTTTGGCCGACTTCAGCATTAGAGCCGAGTACTACCACCATGCGAGGCTTCACGGGAAAGGCCAGGGTGCAAGGGCTCTTCTGGTCGCACGAAGGGGTGGCGGACACATAAATGCTGTAAAAATGCGCGTTGAACGAGTTTGAGAACGTCCCCCCCGAAAGTGCCCGGACTCTCTTGCTTGCTTGGATTGTGATGGGACCACGCGCAATTAGTGCAGGAAAATCGGCTCAAGGTTCCGGTCGCCGTCCAGGCCAAATATCTTTCCACACTACACCTCCGAGGGCGAGCAAGAGTCCCCGCGACTGCAGCGGCGATTAGCGAACGCCAAATCGACGCTATTAAAAATTAACCAGAACGGGGTGGCGTGTCCAACTCGTAGTTCCGATCAGAGCAATCGATATTCCAGAATCAAAATGCGCGGTTGGAAACTAAGCGGGGCGAGCCGCGGGAATCGGCCTAGCGAGTCGCCGACGCGAATTCATTCAGGGGCTCAAGTCCGGCGGCGTTGCCGGTGTGGGCGGTGGAGAGAAATTTAACTTCGGCGGCACGCGGCTGCAACTCTTGATCCAGATGCTTGAGCGATGCCGCACCCTCGGAAGTGTCGTTACTGAACAAGCCGTTGGGCCCGATGATCTGTTGTTTCGAGGTGATTTGAGCGGAATCGCCCATAAACAATACGTCCGATACGAGGTAAGCCGCGCTTCCCGGGGTGTGGCCGGGTACGGCAAATGCCGTGATCTTGAGATTACCAACCGTGAAGTTTTCACCGTCTTCCAGGGGATGGGTCACGTGAAACGGGTGCGGATTGCGCGCTCCGAATAGCCGCAGCAGAGGCCCGCGGAATGATTCGGTGGCCTCAGCCAGAGGAACCTCGCGCTTCATGGCATAGATCGCGGCTTTGGGAAATAGCGCGATGGTAGCGTCGTGATCAGGATGCGCGTGGGTAATGAGGATGGCCGCGACATTATCGACGGTAGCGTGGCGATTCGCCAAAGCGGCGAGGATGGCCGTCCCTTTTACGTCGTTGCCCGCATCAACCAGCACGATCTGGCCATTTCCGGCGTCGAGCAAATATACGGTGGACATTCCGTCCTGCACCGGCTCGAAGCCGGCGCCGAGCGCCGGACCACTCCCGGCCTTTTGCAGGCCGGCAAAGAAAACCAGCCCGAGGACCACGACGGCTACCACCAGCATGGCGGCACAGATACCGATAATCTTGAGAATCTTCTTCATAAGGCCGATCTCCAGTGAAAGTGGGGAGCCGCTTTGCGTGGGCTATTAAACACCCGTTTTGGCCGGATATGTGTGATTTTAGTTGCGCCGCACAAGAAAGTCACAGAGTGAGTTGGGAGAAATCCGCCGCGTGCTCAAAACCGGGTAAGCCAGTTGCCCCGGGGTGGCGCAGCAGTATAGACTCCGTCTTCCTTTGCTTCCGCGCATTTCGAGGCCTTTCGGGTGCTGTTGTAGAAAGTGGATGTAGAGCAACACGTGCCGATACACGGCCGCGTGGGAACAAATGATGAGTCTTCGAAGCTCGTCTGGAAGGGTAAGGGCGGCGGCTAACGAGCATTACCATCGGCGATGGGGTAGCGTGCCGGGCAAAAATCAGTGGGTGTCGATTTTTCGACTGGTGCACGCTATTCTAGTCCAACGAGAATATACATCACCGACGACAGCGGAGGACTTCCATGGCCAATGCAGTGAAGCCTGTTCCAGAAAGATTGCACTCTATCACAGCCAACCTGGTGTGCCGTGACTGTGCCCGGGCTATCGACTTTTACAAAAGCGTGTTTGGAGCCACCGAGGGCGAGCGCATGATGGGGCCAGGGGGAAAGGTGATGCATGCGGAATTGAAAATCGGCGACTCGGTCATCTTCCTGAATGACGCCATGAACGAAGCGGGCCCCGCCCAACCAGTGCCCGGTGCCAGCAATCCGGCGTACCTGCATCTGTATGTGGCGGACGTAGATGAGGTTTTCGGGCGAGCTGTAAAGGCCGGCGCGCGTACCGAAATGGCGGTGCAGGATATGTTCTGGGGAGATCGGTACGGCAAGCTTACCGATCCGTTCGGGCAGCAATGGAGTATCGCGACGCATAAGGAAGATCTGTCCAGTGAAGAGGTCGCGCGGCGGCAGGAAGCCTTCTTCGCCAAGGCCGCTGGGCGGCAGTAACCGATGCGGCAGAGCGCCGGCGAAGTGGTGCGAGGTGGAAGTTTTGCAAATCGAGGATAATGAGGTCCATAGACTTGCGTCCAAGTGGATGCGAGCGTAATAAATGCTATCCGACGACGACAAAGTGTTGCGCATGGGGATGAGCGGTCTGGTCGGCGTCTCGACGCTCATGCAACGCGTCTACAAGCTCGTTAACATGGTGAGTGCGTACGGTTACACCGTGTCCATCGTCGGCGAAATCGGCACGGGCAAGGAAGTGACGGCCCGGCTGATCCACTCGGCCAGCAATCGGAGAAATAAAGCCTTCATAGGGGTGAGCCGATCGATGTTTGTGCCTTCCTGGATCGAGTCGGAACTATTCGGGTATGAGAAAGGCGTAGGCGGGCAGCTTACCGAGCCGAAGGTGGGTCTTCTAGGAGTTGCCGGAGGAGGAACGATTTATTTTGATGAGGTGGCCGAACTGCCGGTAGGCGTCCAAAGCAAGCTCAATCGCGCTCTAGAGGAAAACGAGTACTGGCCAATCGGGGCGACTCGCCCACGTCCATTCGGAGCGCGAGTGATTGCCGCCACTCACCGCAATCTGGAAGCGCAAGTAAAGGCCGGGGCATTTCGCGAAGATTTGTATTTTCAGTTGAATGCCATGCAAATCAGATTGCCTCCGCTGCGGGATAGAAAAAACGATATCCCGCTCCTGGTGGATGCATTTCTCGACAAGTACGAGGAAGCGGGGTCGACGGTTGGAGTTTCCGAGGCGGCCATGAATTGCCTGATGGCTTACGATTGGCCAGGTAATGTGCGCGAACTGGAAATGACCATACAGCGCGCTCTGGCATTCGCTTCCAGCTCCACGATCGAGCCAGCCGACTTGTTGCATCTGCCCGGCGCATCGAACCAAGAGAAGAGTGCCGGGGACCTGCAGTCGAAACAGGAACTTGAACTGGAACGCCAAGCGCTTACGGAAGCGCTTCACGAGTCCAGCGGGGATAAGATGTCGGCAGCGAAACTGCTGGGCATCAACGAATCGACCCTGGGACGAAGGCTGAAATACCATCGCCTCGACAGCTTGCTATAACGCGGAATATCTGGCTTTGCCCAGTTAGCGGCGCGAAAATTTCTTCATGGCACACCAATTCACCACGTCCCCTACCAGAGACGCCATCGATCTGTTGCACCACTACAAGAAATTGGGCGACCAGGCCATTGCGCAATGTCCGGACGAAAAGTTAGCCGTCGAGCTTGATGCGCAATCGAATTCGATCGCCACCATAGTGAAGCACCTTGCCGGGAATATGAGGTCGCGATGGACGGATTTTCTGACCACCGACGGCGAAAAGCCCAATCGAATGAGAGACGCGGAGTTTGAAGAACCGCCGAAAACAAGGGCGGAGACCGGCGCAGTGTGGGAGAGCGGATGGAAATGCCTGTTCGACACGCTCGACGCGCTGACGGATGCGGACCTAACAAAAACGGTTACCATCCGGAGGCAACCGTATTCGGTGATGCAGGCTATAAACCGCCAAATCGGCCATTGCTCGTATCATGTGGGTCAGATCGTATACTTGGCCAAGTATTTTGCGGGGGAGCAGTGGCAAACACTCAGTATCCCCAGGAAAAAATCGGAGGAATTCATCAAGTGAGTGAGTCGCGGTTAGCTCTCGCAAAAGGCTATACCGTGGCCCGGTGATTTGCGGACGCCTGGGACCTGCACTCCTGCATAAAACGCTTTCCATGCGCGTTGTTTTCGCGATGTCATCAAAACAGACAAGAAGCGCCCGTCTTCGGCGGACACGCCGGCGATCCGCCGAGGCAAATCTTTTTGTCAAACACGGGCCCGCACAGAGCGCCAGGCACTTGCAAAATCTCCCGGCCGCAGCGGTTTTGAGCTTCCTCAAGGATACCAGGGGCGCGCTCAGTTGGAATGTGCACGATCTAAAGAAATCGCTGAACATCGGCGAAGCCGAAGCGGCACAGGTGATCGCCGTGATGCAACTGCAAGGTTACGCCGCGCCCGGGAGCGGAGGTGGCGAGTGGCTGACCACGCAGAACGGCAATATCGTTTCCGGCTCAAAGGAGCCGAGGTTCGCGCGCGCGAAGGTATTACAGGCTATTTCAGAATTACGTGCGCGCATGCAAGCGGTGAACAAGGATACGCATGCGCCCTACTACGTTCAAACCGGCGTCGCTTATGGCGACTTCCTGAGCGGCCGCGAACGTGTCCAGGCGGCGGATGTGGGAATCCAACTGGCGCCGCGAACTGCAATGAAAAGGAATACGATTTCGGCGCGAGAAGGCGCTGCGCAGCGTGTTTTTCTTCGAGTACTGCGGAATCGGGACGCAAGGTTAACACTACAGCCCTACCAAGAATGGATGAGCGCCCGGTCGCATCGCAAACTTTTGTAAAGTGGCCGGGTCGGCGCGAACTTCATCGGCGAACAAGCGCATGCACATGCGTTGCGTAGGAGGTGCATCACCATCATTCACCAAGGCGCTCGCGGATATTGGCATTCGCGATGGGGTGCAGGTCAATGCGATCAATCCAGGGTGGGTACGTACAGACCGGTTGCGCGCTTTGCTGCAGTCCACTGCCGATCAATTAGGCGGAGACATGCCGGCGGCAGTCGAACAAGTGGTACGGCGGTCAAGTATCGTGCGCTTGGGCGAACCGGAAGACATCGCCAACCTCGCGGCGTTCATTCTGTCGGCCGAAGGCAGCCTGTTCCAAGGTTCGCTGATCGATCTCGATGGTGGGCAGACAAAAACCTTATGATGGGTGTGCAGGTAGCGCGCCTTTTCTGTTAGGCTGAACCAATTACCAGGGAGAGGTGTCCGAGCGGTTTAAGGAGCACGCTTGGAAAGCGTGTGTTGGGGAAACTCAACCGTGGGTTCAAATCCCACCCTCTCCGCCATATCTAACTAAGTCCCATACATTAGTACTATTCACATCCCTGCTACACAATGCTACATTTGTCCTGGCACGGCGAGCCGAGTGATTTTGGCGAAACTTCTTGGCATGTACATCGTTCTCAGAGTTCAGAATGGCATGGCCGGACCGACTGACACCCTAGTTTAGCGAGTGACCTTTTTCCGGGAACTTCGCACAATGTTTTCGACTAAAATCAGGCCTAAGCCAATGAACAAAATAGGACCGACCCAAGCTCCTCGGCCTCGAATCCATGACCTGCCACATCCGACGAGTCCTACCCAGATCAAGATAGCCAGGGTGTAACTACCGTCTTCAACAAAAAGACCCCACAGCTCGGTTAGAATCTCCGCGAATTTGCTAAGCGTGTTCGTCTCCTCTATTGTGCCTGTATCTTATTTCTCTGTGAGTGTTTGTGGTCCAAGCCATTCGGGCGCAGTAGCCAAGCTTTAATATCTGAACGCCTTCTGTATTTAGAATCCAATACCACCAGACTAGCCAGCTGCTGAAACCTATAGCTGACAATCACCCCAGATTATTTTTAGCGAGTTTCGCGAATTCACGAGGAAGCCACGACTTTCTGGTTCGTGTGTCGAAGTGTTTTCAAGAGCTTAGGAGTGGCCTTGTTATTGCTCAACTAGGGAAGGAAAGGCGAACTGGAGCCATTCAATACGACTGACTCGCACGAGGCCAACCAGGAAGCTTCACGAGCCCGAAAGGATAGAATAGAAGGATTCAAGCGTGCGCTGCGAGATCTCCTCGAAGCCGCAGATCGAGCTGATGGGGAATAGCATTGACACGAAAAAAAACGGTCGAAGTATTATCTTCGCCCTAGGCAAGCTGCAGTCGAACGAAATCCCACCGACGCCTCTCTTTATTATTGGCTTGGGCGGTGTTTCTATGAAATCCGCGATTTCAGCCGCTCGATTTCGAGCTTCGAGCGCGCCGCCGTACTTGATCCCAACCGATCGGAGTATCATGACTGGCTTGGCCGGGCGTGTGGCCGCAAAGCCGACGAGAGCAGCCACTCCAACGTGGGCCTGGCTCTTTCCATGGCGCGCAGGACGCACCACGAATTTGAGACTGCTGTCCAGATGGACGCCACTAATATCAATGCCCAGCGAGACCTAATTGAGTTTATGGCGAATGCTCCCGGAAACCTCGGAGGAGGCGAAGAGCACGCGCTGGAGCAAATCCGCGTCCTGTCAGCTGTGGACCCGGTGGAGGGGACGTTGGCCCTGGCGAACCTTTATAACGTCCGGAAAAAATTCGATCAGGCCAGCGAAGAGTACCGGAAAATCCTCGAATCCGCGCACAACCGCATCGACGCCTATCTTGAAGCCGCGGATTACTATCGCGATCGGGGTGACTCCGAGCATATGGAACAAGCCGTCGAGGCTGGCGTGAAAACCGAGCCTTCAGATCGCCGGCTCAGCTATTACCGCGGCGTCGCGCTGGTGTTGGAAAAGAAAGATCCGGCGATTGCCGAGAAGGATCTTCGCACCTACATCGACACCGTGCCCGACAATTCCGAACTCCCCTCGCACTCCTCTGCCTACGAGTGGCTTGGAAACCTCTATGAAAACGAAGAGCAGCCGGACTTGGCGGCCGCGCAGTATCAAAATGCTCTGACGCTCGACCCACAGAACAAGGCCCTGCGGGAAGCGCTAAACAGGCTGAGGAAGAGATAGCGATTATCCTCCAAACGAGGGCTGGCATAGGCTGGGCGTGACGCTGCTTTCCATGATGATGCCCACCGAAACGGAGAAAACACGATGGGCGGCTCGCTTTCTGTTGAACCGAATAGTCAAGTTTCATTCGCGGTTGAAGCCGGATCCCCCCATCCGTTAGGAGCCGCACCTTCGCCTTCCGGAGTGAATTTTTCACTGGTTTCCGCGAATGCTACAGGCGTTGAGCTGCTCCTTTTCTCGGCCCACGATTCGCTCGAGCCCTTCCAAACGATTCGCTTCGATCCTAACTCAAATAAGACCTTCCATTTCTGGCATGTCTTTGTCCGTGGGCTGAAGCCCGGTGTGCATTACGCGTACCGTATCGATGGCCGGTTTGATCCCGCCGCCGGGCAGCGATTCAACAAGAACAAGGTCCTGATCGACCCTTACGGCCGCGGCAACTGTCATTCTCTTTGGGACCGCGCCATCGCCTGCACGCCGGAGGATAACCTGCCGACGTCCATGCGCTCCGTCGTCATCGACGCCTCCGGCTACGATTGGGAAGGCGACAAGCCCCTCAACCGTCCGATGGAGGATTGCATCATCTATGAGGCCCATGTGCGCGGCTTCACGCAATCTCCCACGTCGGGCGTTCGGCATCCCGGGAGGTTCGCCGGCCTGATCGAAAAGATTCCTTACCTCAAAGATCTGGGCATTACCGCCGTGGAGTTGCTTCCTATCTTTGATTTCGACGAGACCGCGGCGCTCAGAGTTGTCGACGGGAAGCCCGTACGCAATTTTTGGGGATACAGCACCATCGGCTTCTTCGCGCCGCAGGCCTCTTATTGCCTCGACCCCGAATCCGGCGCCCACTTGCGCGAGTTCCGCGATTTGGTCAAGGCTATGCACAAGGCGGGCATTGAAGTGATTCTCGACGTGGTCTTCAACCACACGGACGAAGGCAACGAGCACGGACCAATGTTTTCTTTCAGAGGCATCGATAATCGCTCTTATTATTTGCTGGTCCCCGGGGCGCTGCAATACTACATGGATTTTTCCGGGTGCGGAAATACGTTCAATTGCAACCATCCCATATGCGCAAAGCTGATCACCGAGTGCCTCCTGTACTGGGTTCGGGAAACCCATGTGGACGGCTTCCGTTTCGACGAGGGTTCCATCCTTTCGCGCGGCGAAGATGGAATGCCTGCCGTTCACCCGCCTTTAGTTTGGTTGATTGAGTTGGACGAAAAGCTGGCGGATACGAAGCTGATTGCGGAAGCGTGGGACGCTGCGGGCCTATACCAGATCGGGCATTTCCCCGGCGATCGATGGTCCGAATGGAACGGACGCTATCGCGATGACGTCCGCCGCTTTGTGAGAGGTGATGCCGGGGTAGGCGCAATCGCATCGCGTTTGGCAGGCAGTGCTGATATTTATCAGGAACGCAGCGGGTCACCGATGAATAGCGTTAATTTCGTGACCTGCCACGACGGTTTTACCCTCAACGACTTGGTCTCCTTCGACCAGAAGCACAACGAGGCGAACGGCGAATACAACCGCGACGGCATCAACGATAACCTCAGCTGGAATTGTGGCGCGGAGGGTAATTCTGACGATCCTAACGTCGAGTCTCTCCGCAACCGCCAGATCCGCAACTTCATGGCAATTCTCATGCTCTCGCGTGGCGTTCCAATGTTTGTGGCTGGCGACGAAATACGCCGCTCACAAAAAGGTAACAACAACGCCTATTGCCAGGATAACGAGATCAGCTGGTTCGACTGGACTCTTGTGAACAAGCACTCCGAGCTACTCCATTTCTGTCAGGGCATGATTCGTTTCCGGAAGATGCATGCAGCAGTCCGCCGCGGTCATTTCTTCAACGGCAGGGTTAACGAGCGTGGCTTAAAGGACGTCTCGTGGCACGGCACGAAACTTAACTGTCCTGGGTGGAACGATACAGGCGCGCGGGCGCTTGCGATGACGCTGGCAGGTTTTGACCAAGACTCCGACTTGCACGTAATGTTCAACATGTTCTGGGGCAGCCTGGAATTTGAGCTGCCCGCTGTGCCGGGCAGACATTGGTGCCTGGCCGTGGACACAGCCCGGCCTTCGCCTCATGACATCGCCGACCCCGGCTCTGAGCTAGAGATACCCGGGAACACGCTTCTGGTCGAGGCGCGAAGTGTCGTAGTCCTGGTGAATCGGGCGTGAGGCGCCCTGCTTCTTTGCACGAACTTTCAGGCCGGTTTTTCGGCTGTTTTCACTGTAACTCCGCCCGCCAAGCCTCAATCTGTTCTTGAAGGTGCAGGCCGACAAAGGTAAGACCGTTCGAGTCTACGAGCGTGCTCCAGGCCTACTAATCGCTGCGCCTGCCTGCGGAAGACCTAAACCCGTTCACTTCGTTCGCCCACGGTTTCGGCCTCGTTCTCGCTCAATCCACTCACGGAGATAGTGAAGGCGGAGCAAGCCACTGGATTGCTCGCCGCTATCATCGAGTCGTCCGACGACGCCATTATCAGTAAGAGTCTCAGTGGAACGAAAGGCGGTGTTGACAGTGCGTAAGTTACTGAAAATTCTGAACACACAACACGCAAAACACGGACAATCGGGCTAGATTCTGCCAATTTTATGCCACCGCCGCGTCAGACTTAGGGAATTGGAAAGTAAATATCACCGCGTGCGTGAAGTTCCGTACCGGTGCCACGTTGTTCAGGTCGCATGATCTCCCGCTTTTTTTCTGAGCGTTTTACAGCGTCGCTGAGATCAAATCGAAGATCTGCGCCTTCCGGGAAAAGTCGCACCATCCGGACCTTGCCTTGATCGTCCAGGGGCCGTCCGAGAATCCAAATCTCTGCGAAAGGCACACGAATGCCATGAATCGCTTGCATGACCGCATTCGGATCGGAATCCTTGCCGCTCCTGCCCAATACGAGCAAGACAAAATACGGCGGGTAAAAGCGTTCGCATTTTTGCCGAATGACCTGCATGAGATCGTCAACATGCTCCTCCCAATCGACAACCTCGATGTTGTACGTCTCAACCTTGTTATGACCGCTGGATTGGTTCAACCGATGTAACTTTGTGTCGGGAGTGTTATCCTGTGTCTCGATCTCCACCCAGTAATCCCGTTCTTCCATCTCTTTCAGCCCAAGCGCCCAGGCAGCCGTTGTCCACGCCTCGCGCTCCTGTTTGAAGCGACGGTTGGAGACTGCCTCGACCTTGCCGTACGTCTCTGTGATTTTTTTCATCCTGTAAATGACGAAAGCCGGACTGAACCAAAACCCTTTATAACTCGATGTCGCTCGAAGCATCGGCTTGCCACACTGTAGGCACCTGGGCGAGTCATCGCCGATTATTTCCTCGGGCTGTCTGTGACAGTTTGGGCAGATGTACTGCATTCCTTCCCTCTCCTCACCTGATTATCAGCCTTGGCACGGCG
Organism: uncultured Acidobacteriota bacterium; assembly: GCA_963719845.1. GTDB lineage: Bacteria > Acidobacteriota > Terriglobia > Acidiferrales > UBA7541 > Palsa-189. The sequence continues at coordinate 29,795 of CAVRDM010000033.1, forward strand.
GGTGGCCGAGCCTTCGATTCTGAACTTCGGATCCCCAGCCCTTCGCTCTTGGAAGGGCGGGGTCTCGGTCGTGTTGCCTTCGCGGAACGCATGGACCATTCAAGGCCCACCACGCCGGAATCGCGATTGCGCAGAATGAAAAACCTCCAAGGGATGCGCGCCGTCCCGCCAGCACCGAGTCACAACCCGTCTGTAGCTCAGGTCCTCCCGCAACGCGGGCGACCTAAGGCCTTTCCCTCGGGCGTTATTTTCGTGACAGGGCCAACGGCCGAACGACCCGCCTTTTAATTCGGACCTTTCGCAACTCCAGTCGCTACCAATAGGTCGGGTGGCCGAACCTTTGCGCACGAGGAGGTTTTGAGGGTGCCCTGTCCCCGGCTTCATCGGGGGCAGGGTTTTGCGGCCCTTCTCAGCGTTCGCTTCATTTGTCTAACGGTACGCGATTGGTTCTCCTTTGGGCCGGTTGGGGGCGGACGCCGCGTGCTATCCCGATCACAGCCCAGGCTGGGCCGAACGGAGCAAACGCTATGGCATATTTCTACGAAATCCGCACCCGCCGACGACACCGTCCTCAAGCGGACCAGCGGCTTCCCCGACCGTGAGGCCGCTACGGAAGCTGCCCGCGCCGACGCCAAGAGATTGAAAGCCGTTCCCAAACCACCACCAGTGGGCCGTATCCTCGTCGGCCAGAACACCGACCAGTCCACACGCCCCTGAGCTTCAATTTGCAGATTCCGGCCCGCTGGAACACCACGAGCTAAGTGTAATGTCGGGTCCGTTCTCGCGAAGGATATTCCCCTGGTTTTTTAGCTCACCTGGTTCTGGAGCCGGGTGCGTACCGCCCCATAGAGCTGACCCCCAGGGTAGCGGCGATACGAGCGAGGCAAGTGTGCGTCAGCGAGGAATGGTATGAGCAATATGGTCCATCTGCTTTAGTTCAGGAGGGAAGGGCTTGATGAAGCTGATATCTTTATTGGTGCATATTCTACCGAGGAACAGGTGAAGGCAGCAATTGAGCGCCTCGGAAACAAGGAGGGCTTCGTTGACTTTCCACAGGGCTTCGAAATTTACCCGTATGAGGTGGACCACGACTATTGGGAGGAGGGGTGCAAATTCGTTGATTGACGCCGCGTGCGCCAGCCTTCGAGTTTCCTGCTGGCCCGAGCCGAAAGGAGCAAGCCCCATGGCATGGGTATCCCACGCTCAGCCAACGCCGTCGTAAAGCGTGACGGCGGTTTTGCTACCCAAGACTCGGCGAAAACTGCCGGACGCGAAGACGCAAAGCGAATGAAAAACTCACGTCAGCCGGATAAGCAGCGGCGGATTCACGGCAAGCCGCACACAGTGGGCGAAGCCATGCGCATCGAGCGCACGCATCAAGTGCTGCCTCGATGGACGTTGCGAGAATATGCGTAGAAAGCGTGTCGGTAAAACTCGCCCTTAAGTGGAGTGGAGTGGTTTGGACAGGAGTGACTTTCCGTGATAAAACCTTTCGATTGGGATCGGAGCATCCGACGGGATTGGGTGGCAATTTGTCGCTTGCCAAATCGGGTCTCTCGCATGCCGTGCCCGCGGTCAGTAACGTTTTATTCGCCTGCTGGTTTCGGCGGCGTTTTAGCGCTTCCGTGTCCCAAGACCCATTTGGTACTCACGAACCTCGATCCTCTAATAGTGGGGATTTCAAATGATGCGAAACAAACTGGAGCTTAGGTTCCGCTATGTCGTCGGGAGTGCCGGAGTCGTAGTGGCTCTGTGCGTCGCTTTCACGCCCGCTTTTGCCCAGGGTAGTTATAGGCCCGGACCGGGGAAAACTCCTGTGCCGGTGGTCGGGGGCTTTGACAAGGTGCATCCATTGCCGCCAGGCGGCCCGGCGCCCCGCATGGCGGACGGGCATGTGGACCTGACGGGACGTTGGTATCCAAACGCTGCTGGAAGAATGCTGCAGTTTGCTTACCCGATCGACCCCGCGGCGTTAAGGCAATTCGATCCGACGGTAACGCCGGAGGGGCCGCCTTCCTTCAAGCCTGGCATGGAAACGAAATACAAGAGGCCGGTTCCTTATGGAGAGTGTGATCAGGCAGGTACGCCAAGCACGACGTTAGAGCAAGATGCGCAACATGCGCCCATGGAGTTGATTCAAACTCCGGCAAGGTTGGTAATGCTGTATGAATACCCGCTGGACGTGCGCATGGTTTACATGGGTGGTCGTGTGCATCCCAAGGATCCGGATCCGACGTTCAATGGCGACTCGGTGGCTCATTGGGAGGGAGATACGCTGGTTATCGATGTGATCGCCGTTGATGAGAGGATGAGAAATTTCGGAGGAGAGGGAGGGGGCGAAGGATGGTTTCATAGCGATCAGGAGCGCATCACCGAGCGCATCACCCGTACCTCGAAGAACTACCTGACCTACCGAATCACGATTGAGGACCCCGTAGTGCTGGCGAAACCTTGGACTTCGGCGCCGCGTACCTGGTCACTGACACAAGATCCCAAAGACGAGTGGGGAGAAGTCTTCTGTACGCATAACGAGGAGCCCGACGAAATCAAGAAGATGAACGACGCGAAGGAGAAAGGCAAGTGAGAGGCTGATGACCTAATCCGTCGGTCTCAGTTCCGTGGCTTTTGGTGGCGCTGCAGTTTCTCCACCACCATGACCAATCCAAACCCAAAATCCCAAAGTGTCGCTAATCATGTGGACGAGCACAGGATATTGACCGATATGTAAATATATGATATAGTTCGTTATGTGTTTGCTCCACCAGAGGGTTCCGTCTTCATCGTCTGGTAATTTCCCCGCGAGACCACTGTTACGTCGCCCGGCAAAAAGCGCCCGATCTAAGCTAGTGCGAATTCCTGAAGTTATGAACGCTTCATTTCGTAAGTACCCCATTTTGATATCGATACGAAATCAGCGCTTGCAAGCCTCACCGAATCACATCGTTGCGAAAAAAAGGGTGGGGGGCGGGGAGTAACGATGCAGTTACCCCGGGGTCGCTTGAAAGGAGATATTTTCGCCGGCTCGAGCGTTGCCGTTGATGCGCCCGGTGTCTTGCACTGGAAAGAAGCCTTTAGGAATGACCATATAAAGGTAGATAGACGACCATCGAGATGGCCACGGCCACGCTCAAGGTGACGGCAAACTCCCGAAATATGCGGCCGAGAATGCCTCCCATCAAAAGAATGGGGATGAACACCGCGATCAACGAGGTGCTCATGGAAAGAACCGTAAATCCAATTTCACGCGAACCGCGCAATGCGGCATCTTCGGGGGAGAATCCCTGGTCGAGATAGCGAGAGATGTTTTCGATCACTACGATCGCGTCGTCCACCACGAATCCGGTGGAGATCGTAAGCGCCATTAGCGAGAGGTTATCAATCGAGTAGTGCAACAGATACATCACTCCGAAGGTGCCAACCAGAGAAAGTGGCACGGCCACGCTGGGAATAGCTGTGGCCCACAGACTGCGAAGAGGCGAAGCCCCGAAAACGCCCTACAAAAGGGCGCCTTTGAAGTGGGTTTTGATCGTTCACCTCGACGCTTACAGGGCAAATTCCACTTCGCGTCGTGGGCCGCCGATGCCATCACGGTCGCCTCTTCTCTATCAACGCGTCTTGTCTATCAAATTGTTGCGATGACAAAGATCGATTTTGCCTCCTGCACCTGCCGATTGACAATTTTTCCGGCGCCGATTTCTACTTACCAGCCTCTTCGATAATACAGTGAATGCTGTAGTGACGGATCAGAGTCTCAAGTGATAGCAACAAAGGTCCCTTTTTTGTCGAAAGTGTATTCTATGGCCCGGATCGGGTAGCGCCGCCCATTGCACCGCCTTGCTCGGCGAACGGGCAGGTCTACAGATGAATTCGCAGCCTCGTATCTCGGTGTCGCGCTTGCGTGCGGTTAATAATTCCTTGCTTGGCCGGAGAGAAAACGATGAAAAGAAGCGCAGCCAACGCAGCCACTGCGGCCCCCTCTCCCGCAGATCCCGGAGCGTCCCTTAAAGTCAAGGGCAACGGTCACGCCAAAGGCGCCGACGGACTTCCCATCGATCTGGCGCTCGTCCTGGCCAGTTTGCATTCCATGCGCGACGGCGATTTCTCGGTGCGTCTTCCCGGCGCCTGGACCGGCCTTGCCGGCAAGATCGCGGACACCTTTAACGACATAGTGGCCGCCAACCAGCAAATGGCTATAGAGCTTACCCGCGTCGGGCAGGCGGTTGGCAAGGAGGGCAGAACCCGGGAGCGCGCCAAATTTCGCGCTTCTCGCGGCGCCTGGGGCGAAATGGAAACCTCCGTCAATACGCTGATGGAGGACTTGCTTCGTCCCACCGCTGAAGTAACCCGCGCCATTGCCGCGGTAGCGCAGGGTAACCTGACCCAGACGGTTCGCCTGGATGTGGATGGCCGGCCGCTCGAGGGCGAGTTCCTGCGCTCGGCGAATATCGTCAACACCATGATTCAGCAGCTCGGAGTTTTTACGGCGGAAGTCACGCGCGTCGCCCGCGAAGTCGGCACCGACGGTAAGTTGGGAGGGCAGTCGCAAGTTCCCGGTGTCGCCGGCACTTGGAAGGACCTCACCGATTCGGTCAACTCCATGGCCAGCAATCTCACCGGTCAGGTCCGCAACATCGCCGAAGTCGCCACCGCAGTCGCGAGCGGGGATCTTTCCCGCAAGATCACCGTCGACGTGCGCGGAGAAATTTTGCAGCTCAAGGAAGCCATCAACACGATGGTGGACCAGCTCCGCTCCTTCGCCTCCGAGGTAACCCGCGTAGCTCGAGAGGTCGGCACCGAGGGCCGCCTCGGCGGCCAGGCTGTGGTTCCCGGTGTGGCCGGCACCTGGAAGGATCTTACCGACTCGGTAAACGCGATGGCTGGCAATTTGACGGCCCAGGTCCGCAACATCGCGGAAGTCACCACCGCGGTCGCCCGCGGCGACCTCTCGCGCAAAATCACGGTCGACGTGAAAGGCGAAATCCTCGACCTCAAGGACACCATCAACACGATGGTGGACCAGCTCAATGCCTTCGCGGGAGAAGTGACGCGCGTGGCTCGCGAAGTCGGTACCGAAGGCAAGCTCGGCGGCCAGGCCCAGGTTCCCGGCGTGGCCGGCACCTGGAAAGACCTCACCGACAACGTCAACTTCATGGCCAGCAACCTTACCGGCCAAGTGCGCAACATCGCAGAAGTTGCCACGGCCATCGCCAGCGGCGACCTTTCCCGCAAAATCACCGTGGACGTCCGCGGAGAAATTTTGCAGCTTAAGGAAACGCTTAACACGATGGTGGATCAGTTGAACCGCTTCGCCGGCGAAGTTACGCGCGTGGCTCGCGAAGTCGGCACTGAGGGCCGCTTGGGCGGCCAAGCCAACGTTCCCGGCGTCGCCGGCACGTGGAAGGATTTAACTGATTCGGTGAACTCCATGGCCGGCAATCTCACCGGCCAGGTGCGCAACATTGCCGAAGTTACCACCGCGGTAGCTCGCGGCGACCTCTCCCGGAAAATTACCGTCGACGTGAAAGGCGAAATTCTCGAGCTCAAGAACACCATTAACACCATGGTGGACCAGCTCAATGCGTTCGCAGGCGAAGTGACGCGCGTGGCCCGTGAAGTCGGCACCGAAGGCAAGCTCGGCGGCCAGGCGCAGGTCCCTGGTGCGGGCACCTGGAAGGACCTCACCGACAACGTCAACTTTATGGCCAGCAACTTGACCGGCCAGGTTCGCAACATCGCGGAAGTGGCCACCGCGGTGGCGCGTGGCGACCTCTCCCGGAAAATCACCGTAGACGTGAAGGGGGAGATTCTCGAGCTGAAGGACACGATCAATACGATGGTGGATCAACTTCGCTCCTTCGCCTCGGAAGTTACCCGCGTGGCACGCGAAGTAGGCACCGATGGCCGGCTCGGCGGCCAGGCCCAGGTGCCTGGCGTCGGAGGAACCTGGAAGGACCTCACCGACTCCGTCAACTCCATGGCCAGTAACCTCACCGGCCAAGTCCGCAACATAGCGGAAGTTTCGACGGCCATTGCCAGCGGTAACCTGTCAAAGAAAATCACTGTCAACGTTAGTGGCGAAATCCTTCTCCTGAAGGAAACCATCAACACCATGGTCGACCAGCTCAACGCCTTCGCCGGAGAAGTCACGCGCGTGGCTCGCGAGGTCGGCACCGAAGGCCGCTTGGGCGGCCAGGCGAACGTCCCCGGCGTCGCCGGCACGTGGAAAGATTTAACCGATTCGGTGAACTCCATGGCCGGCAATCTCACCGGCCAGGTGCGCAACATCGCCGAGGTCACCACCGCCGTAGCCCGCGGCGACTTGTCGCGCAAAATTACGGTGGACGTGAAGGGCGAAATTCTCGAACTCAAAAACACCATCAACACCATGGTGGACCAGCTCAACGCTTTCGCCGGAGAAGTCACGCGCGTGGCTCGCGAGGTCGGCACTGAAGGCAAGCTCGGCGGCCAGGCCCAGGTGCCCGGTGTCGGTGGGACCTGGAAGGATCTTACCGACAACGTCAACTTCATGGCCAGCAACCTCACAGGTCAGGTCCGCAACATCGCAGAAGTTGCCACAGCCATTGCTAGCGGCGACCTTTCCCGCAAAATCACCGTGGACGTACGCGGTGAAATTTTGCAGCTCAAAGAAACGCTCAATACTATGGTCGAGCAGTTGCGCTCCTTCGCCGCTGAGGTTACGCGCGTCGCGCGCGAGGTGGGCAGCGAAGGGCGGCTCGGCGGTCAGGCCAACGTTCCTGGCGTCGCCGGCACCTGGAAGGACTTGACTGACTCGGTGAATGCCATGGCTGGCAACCTGACGGCGCAAGTCCGCAACATCGCCGAGGTCACCACCGCCGTAGCCCGCGGCGACTTGTCGCGCAAAATTACGGTGGACGTGAAGGGCGAAATTCTCGAGCTCAAAAACACCATCAACACCATGGTCGACCAGTTGAACGCCTTCGCCGCCGAGGTCACCCGCGTAGCTCGCGAAGTCGGCACCGAAGGCCGGCTCGGCGGTCAGGCTATGGTACCTGGCGTCGCCGGCACCTGGAAGGACCTGACCGACAACGTGAACGTGATGGCCGCGAACCTCACCGAACAAGTCCGCGGCATCGTCAAAGTCGTCACCGCCGTCGCCAATGGTGAACTCACCCAGAAACTCACCGTGAATGCCAAGGGCGAAGTCGCCGCGCTCGCCGACACCATCAACAACATGACCGATACGCTGGCAACCTTCGCCGACCAGGTGACCACCGTGGCCCGAGAGGTAGGCGTCGAAGGCCGGCTGGGCGGCCAGGCCAATGTGCCGGGCGCATCCGGCACGTGGAAGGACCTTACCGGCAACGTGAATCTGCTCGCAGACAACCTCACCAACCAGGTTCGTGCCATTGCCGAGGTAGCTACCGCGGTCACCAAGGGCGACCTTACCCGTTCCATTCAAGTTGAGGCTAGCGGCGAAGTGGCCGATCTCAAAGACAACATCAACACCATGATCGATAACCTGCGGCTCACCACCGACCGCAACAACGAGCAGGACTGGCTCAAGACCAACCTCGCTCGCTTCACCGGCATGCTTCAGGGGCAGCGCGACCTCGCCACCGTCGGACGTTTGCTCCTGTCCGAGCTGGCGCCTTTGGTCAGCGCGCAGCAAGGCGTGATCTACCAGATGGAATCGGAAGAATCGGGCGAGATGGCTCTGCTTTCGGCCTTCGCTGATGACGATAAGGATGGGCATCGCCAGAGATTGCGGATCGGCGAGGGCCTGGCTGGCCAGTGCGCGGCGGAGAAGGAGCGCATGCTCATCACGGATCTCCCCCCCACACCGTCCCCATCCGGTCGGGCTTGTTTCAAGCCGTTCCGCGCAACGTTATCGTGCTTCCCGTGCTTTTCGAAGATCGCGTCAAAGCAGTCATCGAACTGGCGTCACTCAGCAGCTTCACCGCGTCTCATCTGGCTTTTCTCGAGCAGCTCACCGCGAGCATCGGGATCGTTCTTAACAGCATCGAAGCCACCATGCAGACCGAGGGCCTGCTGAAGCAATCGCAGCAACTGGCCACGGAGCTGCAAACCCAGCAAAAAGAGTTGCAGCAGACGAACGAGCAACTCGCTCAGAAAGCCCAGCAACTCGCCGAGCAGAACGTTGAAGTCGAACGCAAGAACCAGGAAATCGAGCAGGCGCGGCGCGCCTTAGAAGAAAAAGCCAAGGAGTTGGCCTTGACCTCGAAATATAAATCCGAATTCCTGGCCAACATGTCCCACGAATTACGCACGCCCCTCAACAGCATCTTGGTTCTGGGCCAGCAGCTTGGGGATAACCACGACGGTAATCTGACGGCTAAGCAGGTCGAGTTCGCTCGCACCATTCACGGCGCCGGAACCGATCTGCTCAACTTGATCAGCGACATTCTTGACCTTTCCAAGATTGAATCGGGCACCGTTTCGGTGGAAGCCGAGGAAGTCTTCTTTGGCGGGCTGCTCGACATGGTTGCTCGTCCCTTCCGCCATGAAGCGGAAAACCGGCATCTTTCGTTCGAGGTTCAAAGCGATCCTAACCTTACGCGCAGCCTGGTCACCGATTCCAAGCGCTTGCAGCAAGTTCTTAAGAATCTCCTGTCGAATGCCTTCAAATTTACCGAGCAGGGCCGCGTCGGTCTTTCCGTCTCCGTTGCCGCCACCGGCTGGAGCGAGGACCGCCCGATATTGGGCGGAGCGGCGTCGGTCATCGCTTTCGAAGTTTCCGACACCGGCATCGGTATTCCCCCGGAAAAACAACGCATCATCTTCGAGGCCTTCCAGCAGGCCGACGCCGGAACCAGCCGTAAATATGGCGGCACCGGCCTCGGCTTGGCCATCAGCCGCGAACTAGCTAACCTTCTCGGCGGCGAAATCCAACTGCGCAGTACACCCGGACGCGGCAGCACCTTTACCCTGTACCTCCCTCAGACCTACGTCGGACCTTCCACTGGCGCGTTCGCCGACAAAGTCGTCTCTGTGAGGGGCCCGGCAATTCAGTTTCCTGCTGTGGTAGGAGCCGAACGCGTAATCGAGCAGGTTCCCGACGACCGCGAGAATCTGCTGCCCGATGACACCGTGCTGCTGATCGTCGAGGACGATTCGCATTACGCGCGCGTGCTCTGCGACTTGGCCCACGACAAGGGATTCAAAGTCCTCATGGCCGGGCGTGGCTCCGAAGCCCTTTCTTTGGTCCGCGAATTCCGTCCCACGGCGATCTCGCTTGACGTCTTCCTGCCCGACATGCCGGGTTGGACCGTGCTTAACCACCTGAAGCAAGACCCGTCCACCCGTCACATCCCCGTGCAGATGCTAACTCTTGATGAAGATCGCCACCACGGCCTGTCGCGCGGAGCCTTCTCGTTCGTAACCAAGCCCACCACTGCGCAAGGTCTCAATTCCGCTTTGGACCGCATCAAGGAATATTCCGCTCTCCGCCGCAAGCGCCTGCTCGTTGTTGAAGACAGTCCCGCGGAGCAGTTAAGCATCCGCGAATTACTGGGGGACGCCGATATCGACGTTTCCATAGCCGCCACAGGCGAGGAAGCGCTCGCTTCTATTAGCACCCAATCGTTTGATTGCGTGGTGCTCGACTTGCGTCTTCCCGACATGTCCGGATTCGACGTGCTCGAGCGTTTGCGCGAAACTTCTTTCCTCGGCGACCTCCCAGTAGTGGTCTTCACCGGCAAGGAGCTTTCCCCCGAGGAAGACGCCCGCCTGCACACCCTGGCCCGCAGCGTCGTCGTCAAGGGGGTTGAGTCCCCGGAGCGCCTGCTCGATGAAACGGCGCTATTTCTCCATCGTGTCGTCGCCGACTTGCCCCGCGAAAAACAAAAAATGCTCGATCGCCTGCACCGCTCCGACGACGCCCTGGTCGGCAAAACGGTGCTGGTGGTGGATGACGACGTACGGAATATCTTCGCCCTCAGCAGCGTCCTCGAGCGCCGCGGCATGACCGTGCGTACCGCTGGAACCGGCCGCGAAGCCATCGCCATGCTGGAGTCCAATCCTGATATGGCCATCGTTCTGATGGACATCATGATGCCCGAAATGGATGGCTACGAGACCATGCAGGTCATCCGTCAGAATCCTGCGTTTCGCAGATTGCCCATCATCGCCCTTACTGCCAAGGCCATGAAAGGCGATCGCGAGAAATGTCTCGAAGCCGGGGCTTCCGAATATTTGGCTAAGCCCGTAAACACCGAGCAGCTTCTGTCGGCCCTGAGGATGTGGCTCCATCGGTAGCGTGGGGCATGTGGAACGTTCGCACGGCTGGAAAAAATAGCGGCAGCATCCGGAGATGACGATGAGCGCGAACGAAAAGGTCAACATTCTTATGGTGGACGATCAGCCCGCCAAGCTGCTCAGCTATGAAGCCATACTTGGCGAACTCGGTGAAAATCTCATCAAGGCCAATTCTGGGCGCGAGGCCCTCGAACATCTCCTCAAAACCGATGTCGCCGTGGTGCTCATGGACGTCAGCATGCCTGATCTCGATGGTTTCGAGCTCGCCGAAATCATCCGCCAGCATCCTCGCTTTCAGAAAACGGCCATCATTTTCGTCTCCGCCGTCCACCTTACCGATCTCGACCGCCTCAAGGGCTACCAGCGCGGCGCCGTCGATTACCTTTCCGTTCCCGTCATTCCCGAGTTGCTGCGCGCTAAGGTCAGCGTCTTCGCCGAATTGCACCGCAAAACCTGGCAGCTCGAAATGTTGAATCGCGAACTCCGCCGCCTCTCGAGCAGCCTCATCGTCACGCAGGATCAAGAGCGCCGACGCATCGCGCGTGAATTGCACGACGGCTTGGGTCAGGAACTGGCCGCGATCAAGATGATCATGGACGGCATCCTCCAGCAGAAACAGCCCGCGGAATTGAAAGATCGCGCAGCCGCCGAGATTAACGCGCTGATTGACCGCGCCATCCAGCAGGTGCGCACCATGTCGCATCTCCTGCATCCCCCATTGCTGGATGAAGTCGGCTTATACTCCGCGCTGCAATGGTACTTGGAGGGGTTGTCGAAGCGGAGCGGCATCGAGACCTCCATGGATATGCAGCCCGTTGATTTTCCGCGTTTGCCGCCCGATCTGGAAACCGCTATCTTTCGCATTATTCAGGAAGCCCTTACCAATGTCTTTCGCCATTCCGGCGCGGCCAAGGCCTGGGTCACCGTTGAAAAAAAGGAAATGCAAGTCTCCCTGTCCGTGCGCGACGATGGCAAGGGCATCTCCGAGCACATTTCCCAATTTCAAAACGGCAGCATCGGAGTAGGCATCGCCGGCATGCGCCAGCGCGTTAAGGAACTCGGCGGCGAAATACGCATGCGCAATGCTGGGCCCGGAACCGCGGTCGAGGTCGTGATTCCCACCACCGCGCCCCCGCGTTCCGCCCTGTCACACTTCGCCCAGTCCGCGCCGCAAAACGTATCAACTTAAGTTGCTATGTGGGGTTTAGGTTGATGACGCGCCAGTCTTGCCTCCCCCGCTTGCATCTCGAAAGATACGGAGGGCGGCTTCTTCTCGCCGGTCGATTCATAGAGTTAGGCGTCGTTCGTGGTCTCGTCCGCAAACCGATCCGGTTGTTACCAGTCCTTCCGAACCCTGCACATACCAAATGATTAGAAGATCAGCTTTAGGCCCAACTGGACTGCGCGAGCGCTCCCCGATCCGATCAATGGATTGTGATTTATCACGTCAGGGGTTCCGAGGGCTTCACCGAAAGTCGCGGGCGTCGTTAATGCATTGGTGGCAGCACCATATTGGGTGCTGTTCAACAAGTTAAACGCCTCAGCGCGAAACTGAGTGGTCAGCCGTTCTCCAAATTTCCAGTTCTTCAATACCGACAGATCCCATGTCCGCAGTCCCTTGGCAAGGAGCACGTTCCGGCCCATCGTACCGAAGGTTCCCTGAGCCGGAGGTATGATCACCGAGTTCCCCTCCATGTAGCAGCCGTAGGTATTGAGCGATGTCAGTACTGCAGCTCCCAAAGCCGCAGCTGCGGAAGTGCATGTCGAAGGCAGTGCTGCACAACCCGCCTTGGCGAAGCTACTACCAGCAGCGCCGTAGCAAGGAATCGCAGATGGACCTCCCAGCTTGAAATCGCTTGCGTTTCCGACCAAATCCCAACGGTCGTTAAAGTCACCGCTGCCACTGATGTCAGTGGTGCCGTCTGTAGCGTTGAATGGTAGCGCGCCGACCAAATTGACGATCGAATTGATCTGCCAACCTTGCAACATTTGCAGCGGCGCTTTTCTCGCTGGGAGAGCATAGCTGGTCGTGAAGGTAAACCGATTGCGAATATCATAGGTTGAATTGCCGTAGTCCAGGCCGGGTTTCGCACTCTCCATCGGGACGTTTTGGCCCATGTCACTCGAGGAGTCATCGAGCGCATGGGAATAGGTGTACCCTGCGGTAAAGGACAGCCCGCGTGAGACACGCTTGGTCAGAGTCGCTTGCAAGCCATCGTAGTTCGATTCAAGATTATCGGAGATATAAATGATCGCCGACAGGTACGGAAAAGCAGTGCTGAATGGCCGTCGCAGTTGCTCTCCGGCAGTTGCACTAGAACCAGGCGTGGCGCTGTTCTCATCGATAAGGCCCCAGAGGCGGGTGGAATGGTTGCCAACGTAGGACACGTCTAGGGATAGGCTGTTGGTGATGGCGTGCTCGATGCCCACGTTCCATTCTGTGACATAGGAATTACGAATGTCGGGATTGATCGCGTTGATAGGGCAGGGCTGAGGGTTTGCCCCCACGCCATTACCACACTTGATGCCCCCGGACACATTAGAAAAAATGGGCGTGCCCGCGGTCCAACTGATACCGGCCGGAAGAGTAGGAGGAGTGCCAGGCGCGGTATTGAGTACCAATCCGCCGACCGCGATATTTCCGGGGCTCGGCAAGATCGAACCATTCGCCGCAAAAAGGGCGGCCCCGGTGGGGTCGCCATTCAAGCCCGTGGCGGCACTATAGTGGCCCGCGGGCTGGACGTAAATTGCCTCTTCTTCAGTTACGTAAAACACGCCCACAGCAGCGCGGACGACAGTCCGGCCCTTACCAGTAATGTCCCAAGCTATTCCTAGGCGGGGAGCAAAATTGTCGCGGTCGCTGTTGTAAGGAGTCTTGATCTGCATTCCAACCTGTTCCAATCCCTGGGTCGGACTGAAATTACCGAGCAAATTGTTTTTTTCTGCGATGGGAGGCACGAACTCATAGCGCAAACCCAGGTTGACTGTCACCCTCGGAGTAATTCGCCAGTCATCCTGAAGAAAGGCCGCATATGCAGGGTTGGCTATCGTTCGCGAAACGTCCCCAATTTGAAGCTGCGCTTGGTTCGGAAAGCCAGCCAGGAAATCTTCCAGTCCAGTGGCGCCCGCGAATGCAGTGACGCCCCCGCTTCCGAAAATAAGCTCCCCTTTAGAGGTCGCAAACGTTCCCCCCGTCCATTCCGTCCTGCGGAACTCGCCTCCGAACTTGAACAGATGTTTGCCGCGGGCGTACGAAACGCTATCCGCTACTTGGTACGTATTGCTTAAATTCAATCTGACATTCTGGACTCCGAGGTTGGGGGAGAAGCCGCTTATACTCACGATCGGAAATCCGCACGATTCCGGCCCGGTCAGGCCGGTGACTAGGCCAAGGCTCGCATAGTTTGGTTGACCGATCGGATAGCAGTCCCCGGTAAGGTTAGGAATGTTTACATGGTCAAAGCCGAATCGCGCTTCATTGGTCCAAGTCGAGTTTGGGCTCCAGATTTCAACGGCCCGCGCAACTTGAGCATTTGTGTATACCCTCGTTCGCCAATAAGGCTCAACAATCGCGGAGGATACGGTATATACGAGGCCGCGGCCGTAGTAATATTCGCCATTCAGCATGTTGTGTTCATTAATTCGGTAATCGACCTTCTCAATCGCGTTGTTGGAACCACCCTCGTTGGGAAACGAAACGGGCTCCTTGACGCTTCCGGAATTCCCAAACACGCCGTTTGCGGCATTACAAACCCCCGACGAGTTGCAGCCGGCCAAATTAAGACTCAATTGACTCAGCGGATGGCCCGCCGCTTTCATGGCAAGAATGGCGTCCGGAAAGCTGTTTGCTACGCCGAGACCAGGTTCCGTAGAAGGTTCGGTTATCGTGCTCGGGTTCCCTACTGTGTAGCGCTGACCCTCATAAGCGCCGAAATAGAAAAGCTTGTCTTTCTTAATTGGACCGCCGACGCTCGCGCCAAATTGTTCCATTGCCAGTTCCGGAGTTGTTGGGAAGAACGGATTCCGCGCGTCCAAACCAGCGTCGCGGCCATACGCGTAGGCCGTACCGTGAAGTCCGTTGGTTCCTGACTTTAGTCCAACGTTGATTTGCGCACCCGGCTTCCAGCCGAGGTCTGCTTTGGGGTTTTGTTCGACGTTGACTTCCTGAATGGCGTCGAGAGGCAGGATGGTCATGGATTCTCCAGCCTGGCCGGGGCCGCCAACGATGCTCCATCCGCTGTTTATTTGGTCGTTATATAGGCCGTCTAGAATCCAAACGTTATATTCGGAACGGCCTCCATTCGTTAAATAGGCACCGGTACCGCCGCCCGGCTTCGCTTCTATTCCGGGTTTATAAGAGAGCAGTTCCTGATAGTTTCTGCCATTCAGTGGCAGTTCATTGATCGTGTGGTTTTCCACTGTTCCGCCGAGGGTGGCGCTCTGCGTATCGATCATTGGCAACTCACCCGTAACAGTAACTACTTGCGTTTGGGAGCCTGGCTGGAGCGTCAGGTCTACTCGAACATCTTTGCCCACCTCTACCACAATGTCCTTGCGTTCAACCGTGTTGAATCCTTTCGCTTCGGCGTGAACGGTATAGGCGCCCGGAATCAGGTTGGGCGCCGAATATTCACCGGCGCTATCGGTCATCTCAGATCGAGTAACGCCTCTTTCCACATCGATAATGTTTACGGTGGCGTCGACAATTACGGCGCCGGTCTGGTCAGTTATGGAACCTACAATTCGTCCCAAATTGGCCTGGGGAAAGGCTGGTAGGCCCAATGACAAGGCCGCGAAACCCACGAGCAATACTCGAATCGCTTTTCGCGACACACTCGACCTTGTATAACTGCCACTGTAAGTGCTCATACGACCTCCTTTGCACTACGCGACCGGTTACAGCGTGGTGTTTTTGTTGTCAAGCGAATAACGCTGGTGAAGCCTTTCTCTTTGTGCAGCGTCTCACGAAGCGTAAGTTTGACCCGTGCGCCTCGGCTGCTGCTGCCTGGCGACTCGCTTTCACCGTCATCCAACCCGTCATGAAGACAGAGCACCGTACAGGCACTCAGCAACGCTTCTAAATCGCTTACGTCTTCATTTAGCCGCTTCAATTTCCACACGCTCTGCGGACGAACACCTTGATCACATCGCCGCGGTGCTGGATGACGTGTTCCGCATTCCGGGAACACGAAACCGCTTCGCACTCGACGGCTACCAATCCTGTTTGACAAACTCCATTCCGGGTGGTGGCAAACGTTGTGGCGTCGCGTTAGGTTTTGCACATGCACAGTGCGGTTCTTGCACTGATCCTGCTGCATCGCTTTATCGGTAGCCCGTTCCGCTCAACGTCGCGGCGGGCCACCGCTCCGCGCAAGAGCGTCTCAGAATATCGCCTTTATGCCAAATTGGATCTGCCGCATAATCCCGTTTATGCTCGTAATCTGTCCGAAGGTTGGCAGAGTGCTACCACTAACGACGGTGGTTGCATTGGTGCTAGCTCCTTGCTGAAGCGACGGGAAGCCTGGGTTCGCGTAGTTTGTGTGATTGAAAACGTTGAAGAATTCCGCCCGGAACTGAATGTTAAGGCGCTCGGAGATCCTGGTGTTCTTAGTCAGGGAAGGGTTGAACGTTATCAGGTCCGGGCCGAACAAAGCATCTCTCGACAAGTTGCCCAGTTCGCCAACCGGCGGCGCAGAGAAGCAGTTCGGATTAACGTAGCTAATTCCTGGGGAGCTCGCATAGTTGGCGTTAATGGGCGTATTGTTGCAGCCGGGCGCGTTGGGAACATAATTGGCTCGGTCATTACCAACGGACCCGATGTCGGTGGAACCGTTACCAAAGGTTGTGACGTCGAATGGGCTGCCGGTCGAGAAATACAGGATACCGCCAACCTGCCAGCCTGAAACCAACCGGTTCTTTCCGAACGGCAATATGTACAAGAAGTTGGCCGTCAGATTGTGCCGGATCATAAAAAGACAATGGCCGCGATCCACGTTGGGGTTGTAGGGATCTGCGATTATTGTGCCACCCTCTTGTGTCCAATCTCCCGAGCTTAGATCCGTGCAGTCCGAGTAGGTGTAGGAGACTTGCGCGGAGAGGTTGTTGGTCAAGCGGCGAACCACGCCGACCTGTAAGGCGTCATATTTGGACCACAGGTTGGTTACCCCATTATTTAAAAAACCGAAATTGGGGTTGACGCGATTGTTGGCTTGAACGGAGAAGCCAGGGGCTTTGACAACGTGAGAGAACACTTGCTGTCCCGTGTTCGGATCCAAAATCGGCTGCCCGCTTGCACTAGCGAGGCTGCGATTTACCGCCGTCCCGCCACAAGTGACACTACCGTCCGCATTGAAAGTAAGCGATCCCGGCACGGCGGGACTGACGGTCCCGTTTGTGTTAAAGGTAGGCGCAGACACGACGTTGGCGAATTCGCCGCTAAATGTAGGATACACGGTTGAATTGACCGCGAATTGAAGACCGCCCGTGCCAGCCGCGGTGAGACCTCCGACCGGCACAGGAGGATTCGAGTCCTGTTGGCCCAGAAGATGAATGCCATGAGATCCCACATAGGCTATGGTCAGGACGGTGTTCCGCATGAGCTCGCGCTGAATGCTCAGGTTCCATTGTTGCAGATAAGGCGTGGTGTTGTAGGGGTTCGTCCCGTTGGCCTCGGTGGTCGGCGAGTTGGCCGGGGATTGGTTAAGAAATGGAAAGTCAAAGTTGGACGTCTGGGTCTTGACGGTCCAAGGGTAGAGAGCGTACGCGGAATTGCGATAGTCACGATACGACATGATCTGGTGGAAAATTCCGTAACCCACACGGATCGACGTCTTGTGATCCTTGAAGGGATCCCAGGCGAGGCCGACGCGGGGATCGATGTTGTGTAGCGAATCGTTCTTCAGCATGAAGTTGTTTACCGGCGTGACTCCGGTGGCCAGTACGGTGCCTTGAGAGGGCGGGAGGCCCCCTGTCGGTCCGAACGGCACAGGAAGAACGTCATAGAGCTGGTGAGTTGCATCCGTAGGATTGGTCGTCGGCTCGTAGCGCACGCCAATGTTCAGGGTTAGCGTAGGACGCACTTTCCAATCGTCCTGCACATACATGTTGAAATCAGTTTCACGCGCATCATGCGAAGCCAGGGGTTGCGGGTAAGGGACGCCATTGGAAACGCAGCCTGGCTCATTATTGTAGTAATTGCACGGCCCGGTGGACGAACTCGGGGAATCCGTCAAGAAACTCGCCAGGCTCGTGAAGCTCCAGCTTCCACCCGGGTTCAACATGTGAACACCGTTCGTTTGAACTCTTATGACATTACCACCGAAGCGCAGGCTATGGCTTCCCACCGTCTTGAACACATCATCGCCCACGGAAAATTTGTTCTGAGCATATCGAACCGGGCTGATCCCGCCAGGACCCACGCTGGTGATGCTGGACCCAGGGCTGACGTTTCCATCCGCTACGGGTATCCCGAGTCCCGTGGTTAGATCGCCCGAAAAGTCCAAGATGTCCGCTTTATTGCCGTCGCTGTGAAGGTACAGAAATGTTCGAGTGAGGCCCAGCGTTAATGAGTTAATCAGAGAACTCGAAAATATGTGCTTCTCCCCAACCGTAGTGAACTGATTTCGCGTGCGGTCATAATTCGGCCATTGCGGGAAACCGCCGTAGAAGGGCTCAGTCAGGTTCGCGTTGTCGAAAAGATACCTTGCGAAGAGTGAGTCGCTTGGGGAGATCGTCCAATCGTAACGGCCCATCACGTAATCCTCCCGCGCGGGAGAGTTCGCGTTTACATGTATCTGTTCGGTGCCGTTGGCCGGTGCAAGCTCAATCGCTCCCGGAAGATTGGTGAACGGAGAGTAAAGATTCAAGTACGGCTGGATTATCTTCGTGAATGTGGCGGCGTTTGGGCTTCCGACGCCACAATTCTCCATGACGGGTTTTGTGTTGGCAACCACACTACAATTCGGGGTGAGCCCAGTCGACGGTTCCGGGATGAGACCGTTTAACGCGTTGGCATCGGGAACAGTCCTGAGGTTCGTTTGGCCCGTGAGTTGGCGTATTCCTTCATAATTCACAAAGAAGAACATCTTGTCTTTCTTGATCGGGCCGCCCAGCGTGCCTCCAAACTGGTTTTTCTCAAAGGGCTGCTTCGTCGTAGCAGGAAAAGTTGTTGAGTCCAAGGCGCTGTTGCGGAGGAATTCATAGACCGATCCGTGGAGGCTGTTGGTGCCCGAGCGGGTGACCGCGTTCACCACGGAGCCGTTGCCGCCGAACTGAGCGCCGTACGTGTTGGTGAGCATCTGAAACTCGGAGATGGCATCAATTCCCAGCGTGGTGCCGAGGATGCCCGAACCGGATCCGCGGTCCTGATAGTCTTGAACTTCCGTGCCGTCGAGAAGTTCGCCTTGCCCGTTGGCGCGGGATCCGGAAACCGACCAGTAATTACCAAATCCGATGTAGGAATTCTTGGCCGCCCCGGCGCCTGTCTCATTGACCACCCCCGGCGCTAGAAGGATCAGCTCCTCGAAATTGCGCCCGTTCAGCGGCAGATCGCGCATTTGGGTCGGTTCGACCGTGGTCGAGATTGCCGACGAAGTCGTTTCTACTTGTGAAATGTCGCCCTCAACGGTGACGGTCTGCGCCACCTGCCCGACTCGCAGCGCAAAATCCACGACGACGTTGGCGCCGGGGTCGAGCGTAACCCCGGTATGAACGACGGCCTCAAACCCGTTCTTCTTCGTCTCGATCTGGTATTGACCCACGGGCAGATCCGGCACTCGGTATCGTCCTTGTGCATCGCTCGTTACGGTCTGCGTCGCGTTGGTGCCGGTGTTCGTCAGGGTCACCATGGCTTCCGGAACTGCCCCGCCGGACGCATCCGTCACCGTGCCTAAAATGGTCCCTGTGGTACCCTGTGCCGCCAGCCGCATATCGGATACTCCGACCAAGAGCCCTACGCTCAACGCGAGCGCGTAGACGAGACGAAAATTACGCGAGTTCAACATAAGTTTTCCCTCCGACGCTGTGGGCCTCTACTCAGTCACACCACTTAACTATTGAGAAATTGAAGACTCGATTATCCCCTGCAGAATTTCACAAAGTGGTTACCCCATATAGTGGAGCGACATCTACTCCTACTAACCGTGGGTGTCAAGAATATTGTTCGTCCAAATTGGGGACGCGAGTGAGACAGGTCACCTCGTTCCGCGAGTGGCGGCCTCCAGGCAGCGACCGCGATATTGACGACGCTCAGGAGGGCGGTGCCCAACTGCCGAGACGGCCCATGAAAAATCGCTAGCATTCCGGAAGGAAGAGGGTGTATGTTTTGCGCGTCCAGGAAGTCCGGAACGAAACGGACAATTTATAGGGTCCGAGAACGTATTATTCGAATCGCTGTCGGAGGGCCGTGCCCGAACTTTATGGCCCTCCGGGCAGAAACTGGAGGGGTGCTGTGGAAATACGCTTAGGTTAAGTTCGCTCGTGGTTGTCGCCCTGTTAGCCGTTTCAATTCCGCTGTTCGCACATCACGGAAACGCGTCGTACCACGGGAAGGGGATCACCGTCAAAGGAACGGTGACGGCATGGCTTTGGACCAATCCTCATACTTTCCTGAAGCTCGATGTTACGGATGACAAGGGCAACGTCGTACATTGGATTTGCGAGAATCAGGCCCCGTCCACCCTCGTCAACTTTGGCTTCAACGCCAAGACATTCAAGCCCGGAGATGAGGTTACGGTGGTGATGGCTGCGACATCCAAGAACTTATCCGTCGGCCGTATCAGCAAAATCATACTTGCCAACGGCTACGTGATGAATTCAGAAGTGAGATAGGCAAGGGCTGCAGGTTTTGGCAGCGGGTCAAGCCGCTGATGAGCGACGAC
>CAVRDM010000034.1:0-13606 GCA_963719845.1 uncultured Acidobacteriota bacterium
AGCGTCAAGCGATCGCTTTACGAAGTGGGGGCCGGAGCGCGGTGGGCCGGGAACCGGCGTAGGCGTATCCGGCGGCGCCGCGTAATAGCCCTTGCGGGCGTGAACCTGCAAGCCTTTGGCATCCACGGCGATGCGAATCGAATGGAATTTGCGGTCGGCCAGCGGCCTGCGGGGACGTACGCCAGCGAATACTGGCTGCGCAACTCCTCCCCAATGTCCTGAAACGAGCGCGCTAAATCGTCCACGTGGTAAGGGAAGAAAGCGCGTCCGCCGCTATCGACGGAGAATTGCTGGAGAACACTGTCGCCACCTGTTTTTTGATATTTGCGGTCGAAACTCTTGGTGGCGTTGGTTTCCTGGTCGGTCACGATCCAGTCGATGCTGGTGCTGATGGTGTAAATGACGATTCCGGCGCGCTGCGCCATATCGAGGGCTTCGCCGCGCGAATGCCGGCTTAGGTTATCGTCTCCGTCGCTGATGACAACCAGGACGCGGCGGACATCCGGAACAGTAACTGCCGCCGGTACCGGCGCCGGAGAACGAAGGAGTTCCTGGCAACCCTGATAGACAGCGTCATAGAGCGCCGTGCCGCCGCCGGCGCGCTGGCGCAGAATGACGTCGCGCAGGTGCTGCAAGTCATTCGTGAATGGCTGGATAACTTCCGGGCTGTCGTCCACGCTCATCAGAAAGGCCTGATCTTTATCGCGGCGAATCACGTTGAAAAGAAAATCGGTGGCCGCCTCCTGCTCGAACTGCAGGCGGGCGCGAATACTATTGGAGGTGTCAAGGAGCAGTCCCACGCGCAAGGGGAGATCGGTCTGGCGGTTGAAGAAGCGTATCTCCTGCGGAACATTGTCGTCGAAGACCTTAAAGTCTTCTTTCTCCAAATCGGAAACAATTTTATTGCGCTGGTTGAACACCGTAAACAGCACGTCTACCAGGTTGACGTTCTGGCGGATGGAGCCTCCCTGGTCCGGGACAGTTTGCGGCGCGTTTTGGGGAACAGGCGGCGGAGCAGGCTGCGCGGACTGGGCGCGGGCGCCCGGGCCGCCAGGCACCGACCAAACACATAAAATCAGCAGAACAGCGGGGATCAGCCGAAAGCGCATTGCCGTGATTATAGGTACCCGCGGAGAGCCGCGTCAACCTGGTACCGGTCGATTCCCACGGCGCTGGCGAGTTGCTGAAGATAGGCGTGCAGTTCCTTAGCGAGCGGAGCGCGCACTTCGAGGGGGACAGCAGAGCAAGGATGCACAAAGCCGAGCTTCGCGGCATGCAAGAAAACGCGACCGAGGGGCGCAAGCGAGGCGGGCCGGCGCGTGGGAGTGCGGGTGCGCCATAAAGAGTGTCGCCCACCAGCGGATGGCCGGCGGCGGCGAAATGCGCGCGAATCTGGTGGGTGCGTCCGGTGTGCGGCTCGGCGGCGACCAGGGTGAAGTTCCCCAGGCGAAACAATACACGCCAGTCAGTACGGGCCTCGCGGCCGGAACGCAGCCGGGCGGTCATACGCGTCCGCCGGCGGGGGTCGCGCGTAATCGGTAAACGAATCGTACCCGCATCCCGCGCGAGCCGGCCCGTCACCAGTGCGACATAGGTTTTGTGTACAGTGCGGTCGCGGAATTGCTCAGAAAGCGCGCGATGCGCGACATCATGACGCGCCACCACGAGCACGCCGGAAGTCCCACGATCCAGTCGATGCACAATGCCCGGACGGACAGCGCCAGCCTCCGCGGACAGCCTTCCCAGACGATACAGCAGCGCGTTCACCAAAGTTCCGCTGGCTACACCCGCGCCGGCGTGGACGACCATGCCTGCGGGCTTGTTCACCACGACCAGGTCATCGTCTTCGTACAGTAGCTCGATGGGAATTGCTTCCGGGGATGCCGCCAGCGCGGCGCGTGGTGCCATTTCGATCTCAATTATGTCGCCCGCGGCAGTACGCTGCGCACGTTTCGGCGGCAGATCGCCGACGCGCACGCGCCCTTCGTCGATCAATTCCTGGATACGCGTGCGGCTCAGCTCCGGAAGGCGTGAAGCTAAGTACAGATCAAGGCGGCGCCCCGCATCCGCCACGGAAACGGTTACGCGCTGCAGCGTTCCTGGGGAGGAGCGCAAGGGTTGACCGGGGATTCGTTCTGCCATTGGCACCCGGCTCTAGACCCGCTCGCGACTTGCATGCTGGCCGCGGAGAAGATCGAGGATCACCAGGAATGCGCCCACGGTTATAGCCGCATCGGCGACATTAAACGCGGGCCATATAAAGGAGCCGGCGTGCAGCTCTAGAAAATCGGTTACGCCGCCATGCAGCAGCCGGTCGAGCAGATTCCCAGCCGCTCCCCCGGCGATCAACGCGAGACCAGCCTGGCACCACGTGTCTCCTGCCCAGCCCGCAAGCAATAGCCATACCAGCAGAACGATGACCGCTGCGGAGCTTCCCATCAACAGGACGGAAATCAATCTGGACGCCGAGGCGGAGAGCAATCCGAAGGCGATGCCCGAATTCACATTGTGCACGAGCACGACGATATTCGGCACCAGGTCGCGCCGAAATCCCTCGGAGGTGTACCGTTCGACGGCATATTTGACGGCGCGGTCAGCCGCTACAATCGCCAGCGTCAGCCATAGCCAGCGTCCGCGCCAATCACCGGTCCGCGCCGCGTTCATCAATAATTCGCGGCACTATTTGCCGGCGGATCGATTTCACGAAGGGCCGCGACGCAACGCTCGCAGAGCGAGGGGTAGTCGCCGCTCTCGCCCACCCGCGTCGAATAATTCCAGCAGCGCTCGCACTTCGCGCCGTCGGCACGGCACACCGCCACGCTGAGCCCTGGCAGCGTTTGCGAACGAATGGCGTCGGGCAATTCCAGATCGCAGGCAGCCCCGGGCAGGATTAGTTCCACCTGCGAAACGATAAAGAGCGCCGGCAGCCACGCCGCGTATTGCTCCAGCAATTCCCCCAGGGTGCCGTCCACCACAAGCACCACGCGCGCCTCGAGCGCCCCGGAGATCCGCTTTTGCGCCCGCGCCTGCTCGAGGGCTTGCAGTACTTCCGCGCGCACTTGGCGCAGATAGCCCCAGCGCTCGTCCAGCGCCTCGTCGAGAAACGCGCGGCACTCGGCAGGCCGCGGAAAGAGCGCGATGTGGACGCTATCGGGCTCGTTGGCGGTGTGCGGTAAGTGCGTCCAAATCTCCTCGGCGGTGAATACCAGAATCGGCGCCAGCATACGCACCAGGGCGTTGGCAATGCGATAGACGGCAGTTTGCGCCGAACGCCGCGCCCAGCTTTTTGGCGCGGACGTATACAAGCGGTCCTTGAGGATATCGAAATAAAAGGCGCTCAGTTCCACCACGCAGAAATCGTGCAGGGCGTGATACACGCGGTGGAAGTCGAAGGCCTGGTAAAAGGCCTCGGCTTCCAGAATCAGCCGCCGGGTTCGCTGCAGCATCCAGCGATCGATTTCCTCGAGATCGCTTTCCGGAACGGTATCGGCGACCGGATCGAAGTCAAAAAGATTACCGAGCGCGAAGCGAAACGTATTGCGGATTTTACGGTAGGCCTCGGAGAGCTGCGTCATAACGTTGTCCGACATGCGCACATCGCTCTGATAATCCTGCGACGCGACCCACAGCCGCAGCAAATCGGCGCCCCATTTTTCGCATATCTCCGAAGGCAGCACGGTATTGCCGAGCGACTTCGACATCGGCCGGCCGTGTTCGTCGAGCGTCCAGCCGTGCGTCACGACCTGCCGGTAGGGAGCGCCACCGCGTACGGCCACGCCGATCAAAAGCGAGCTGTGGAACCAGCCCCGGTACTGATCGGGGCCCTCCAGGTACATATCGGCGGGCCAAGGCAAATCGGGCTTGCTCGCTCCCGGCGGGTCCAGCACGGCAAGATTTGAGGAGCCGGAGTCAAACCAGACGTCCAGGATGTCCTTTTCCTTGCGCCAGCGCGCTTCGCCGCACTTGCATCGCGTTCCGGCGGGCAACAATTCTTCCGCGGAGTGTTGATACCAGGCGTCGGCGCCTTCGCGGCGGAACCAGCCGATCACGTGGCGCAGCGCGGCGAAGTCTTCGAGCATTTCGCCGCACTCGTCGCAATAAAAAACCACCAGGGGCACGCCCCAGACACGCTGGCGCGAGATGCACCAATCCGGGCGCGTCGCAACCATCGAATAGATGCGCTCCTCGCCCCATTCCGGCGTCCACTTCACTTCGGCAATGGCCGCCAGCGCCCGCGGTCGAAGGGCACCGGCATCGACGCCGGATGGCCCGCCGCCCGGCTGATCTAAGTTAATAAACCACTGCTCAGTGGCGCGAAAAATCACCGGGTTATGGCAGCGCCAGCAGTGGGGATAGCTGTGCGTCAGTTTGCCTTCGCTAAGAAGCATGCCGCGTTGGCGCAGCAGCGCGATAACAATGGGATTCGCTTCGAAAACCGTTTTGCCCCTATATTCGGGCAGTCCTTCGATGTACCGTCCGCTGTCGTCGAGCGGGGCGTAGGTCTCGAGCCCATATTTCTGCCCGGTTTGGAAGTCTTCCAGGCCATGGCCTGGCGCGGTATGCACGATACCGGTACCCTGATCGAGGGTCACATAATCGGCCAGCACGGCGGGGACGCGGAGATCCAGGAAGGGGTGCTGGAATTCGAGGCCCGCGAGATCGCGGCCCTTCCAAGGACCGCGCAGGCGGGCGCCCGCGATTCCGAGTTCCTCAGGTAACGCCGTCAGCCGTGCTGCCGCGACCAATAAGTTTCCCGCGGGCGTCTCGGCCACGACGTAGTCGAAATCGGGATGGAACGCCAGCGCGCGGTTATGCGGCAGGGTCCAGGGGGTAGTCGTCCAGATGACTGCGGCAATATTTGCATTATTGCTTGCGCCGTTTGCAAGCTGGACGATTTGCCGTCAGCCAGCGGGAACTTAACCCAGATCGACGGGCTCGTGTCATCTTCGTATTCGACCTCCGCCTCGGCCAGAGCCGTACGGTCGTGAAGGCACCAGTAGACGGGCTTCAGGCCGCGCGAGGTATAGCCATTTTCGAGAAATGTAAGAAACGTTTCCGCGATGCAGGCCTCGTAGCTGTTACTCATGGTCAGGTAAGGATCGTCCCAGCGCCCCAAAACTCCCAGGCGCTTGAAATCGCGGCGGTGCTGATCTACATAGCGCAACGCGAATTCGCGGCACAGGCGGCGGAACTCCACTGGCGGGACGCTTCCTTTTTTGCCGCCCAGCTCTTTCTCGACTTGCGTTTCAATGGGCAGACCATGACAATCCCATCCGGGAACGTAGGGAGCACGAAAACCGGCCATGGACTTGGATTTCACGACCATGTCCTTGAGAATCTTGTTCAGGGCCGTGCCCAGATGGATGGTGCCCGTGGGATAAGGCGGCCCGTCATGCAAAACGTAGCTCGGCGCGTCAGCGCGCGCTTCTTGAATACGCTGATACAGGGCCCGGCTCTCCCATTTCGCGAGCATCCGCGGCTCATTTTGCGGCAGTCCTGCCTTCATCGGAAAGGAGGTGCGGGGGAGACTAAGGGTACCTTTCAGGTCAACAATTTTCGGCATTCGTGGAGGAACTCCCGTGCGATCCTGCAATACTCGAACCGGGCGGCGTTTACCATGGGCCTTCTGCGAAACAAATCCACGTTAAACCGGCTCATTGCGGGCTTCCGCTCTTTTGCTGGCGATGCACCGGTCCATGCTGGAATCGAAACGCGTTTTTCACAATAAACATCACATGGTACAATGGAATTGCGAGCAAGTCAGCTTTCGAACGCGGGCATCCTTTCGGAGGGGGCTGAGTCTAACGCCTCTAAGGCCAAAAGAGCCGTGCACGTCGCATAGGGCTTAGTTTATGCAGACGTTCAACATTAATCCGGAGGCTCGCGACCCGCAAGCCCCCGACCAAGCCCCCGTTCAGCTGCCGGCTGGGACGTCCGGACCGCGTTTTGCCCCGGGACGGCAACTGCGCCCACCAAGCTTCTGGACTAATCTCAAGGATTTTCTGACAGAGCGCTCCGTCAGGCTGCCGCGAAATGCGCAACAGGAAGTATTCCGTAATGACGGACTTGACACGAGTTTCGCCGAGAGCTTCAGGGCATTTTTCCGCCCCGCTCCGCAAAAAGGTCCGGCCACAGATGGCGCTTTGCCTGCCGGAATGGTCGTCGACCTGGAGCCCGAATACCTCGTTTTCTGGCACAACATTCGCGACCTGATTTCACCGCCAAAGCTGCCGCCGCTGAAGCTCACGAGCAAGCCTGTTCCGGTGCGGCCGCTGTGGGGCAAGCGAAAGGAATTCAGCCTGGCGCAAGGAATTTCCATCGGCTTGCATGCGCTGGTGGCCATTCTTATCATCGTGCCTTTTGCGCGCAAGATCGTGCAATCGCAACTAAAGGTCCAGCCGGTGGTGCTGGTCGACGACATTTCTCCTTATCTGGCGAAACTTCCCGCGGGCAAGGACAAAGCCGGCGGTGGTGGCGGAGGCGGCGAGCGTTTGCCCACGCCTCCTACGCGCGGCAAACTTCCGCGTTGGAGCATGACGCAGATCACGCCACCGATGGCGGTGCCTCGCAACCTGGACCCGAAGCTCCCCGCCGAGCCGACCCTCCTAGGGCCGCCGGAACTGAAAATCCCTAGCCCCAATGACGCGAATTTCGGCGATCCGCTGGCCAAGATGATGACTGCTTCGGGCGGTCCTGGCGGAGGTGGTGGAATCGGTACCGGAGAAGGCGGCGGAATCGGCAGCGGCAGCGGCGGCGGCCTGGGGCCGGGTACTGGCGGCGGAACGGGTGGCGGCGCTTTCCGTCCGGGAACGGGGGGCGTAGGCTACCCGAGTTGCTTGTACTGCCCGGAACCGCAGTATTCTGAAGATGCACGCAAGGCGAAGTATCAAGGTACCGTGGTGCTGCAAGTGGTTATTCAACCCGATGGCCACGCCACGAACATTGAAATTGTTAAGGGTCCGGGGCTGGGGCTGGAAGAGAAAGCCATTGAAGCGGTTCGCACGTGGCGTTTCAAGCCGGCGCTCGGGCCGAACGGCACGCCGGTCGCAACCATCACGCCCATCGAAGTGACTTTCCGGCTTTTGTGACGCTGTAGATTGCCCTGTTTTCCATTTTCTATCCCGAACCTTGAACCGGGCGCGATTCGTGCCACTCCACACGGGTGACTGTCGCGAACATCCGGTCGTCAACCTTTACTTAGTGAGAAATGATTCTGCTACGATGCCCGCATGAGATCCTTTTGGTTTTTTTCCGCGCTTTCGTGCAGTTTGGCAGTTTTCGCAGGCCCCCAATTCGCCACCCGAGCGCCCGCGAGCGGCGCGCTGGAATTCAGTGCGCGCGTCACGCCTGCCGACGGGCGAGGTGAGCCCGTGCGCCAGATGTCTTTTTATTTGCTGAGCAAGAGTCTCGCCGACATACGCAGAGAAGTGGACTCAATCGACCCCGCGCCCGACATGGACCAGTTCATCGACACGCTGGAGGTTTCCAAGGAATTGAAGACTTGGCTGAAGAAGCATCGCACTCTCGATTTGACGGGTAAGGACTTTACCAAGCATCTGACAGCCGATGACGTGATGACGGTTCCGGAATTCCTGGAAGCCTACAAGAACATTAATGGCGCTTCCTTGAATGCGAGCGTTCCCTCCCCAACCTCAAAGGAACGCGATCGCCAGAAAAATCCGGACAAGTTTCATCACGCCGAGGAACAGTATCAACAGGCTATGCGCCACTACATCACGGCGAACCCGGACACGCTCGACGCCCTGGATGCCGAACTCGGCGACAAAAATCCTGGACGGGGATGGGCAAAAGTGCGGGTCGAGCAGCGGCGGCGCGCCGATAGGCGCACGCTCGAATTCGCGCAGACGCGGTATCTTGTAGCCATTACCGAATCCGATCTCGAAGGCCATGGCGCGTTTACCGGAATTGCTCCCGGGACTTATTGGATCACCACTCTTGATACACCCGCACTTGCAGGCGACGTTCGCCTGCAATGGGATCGTCCGGTTACGATTCGCGCCGGAGAGACAGCGCGTCTGGAACTTTCCAACGTGAATGCCACCGAATCCGCCGAGCGCGAAACGCAGTGATCGCGGCAAAATAGGCAAAAATCCCCCGTGAAAATAGCCGCTGCGATCCTGTGGGCTCGGGTTGCGAAAGCTGCGCTCGATCTGCGATCCTCTCGCTGGCACTTGCATCTTAATTCAGAGGAGAGTGGAGATGGAGCGCGCTTCCGCAGCCCAGTGTATCGCGCGATTGTCCAGCTCGCAGGCGAACGAGCGCGAAGAAGCCGCTCGGGAACTGTTTCGCCAGGGTTGCGCCGCTGCAGAACCGGCGTTACGAAATTGGTTTGCGAATCCTGAATTTCGCGCGCTCATTCGTGCCGGCAAACCTCTGCTGACCGTGGGCATCGCGGTCACACCCGCTCATTTCGAGCAGATTCGCGCAAGCTGCGGACAGCCGCGCCTGGCCGAAATGCCACCCGGCCATGACGCGCGGGAATTTGAGATCGAGTTCGCACATGGTGTGCGCATCGATGTGCTGACCACGCTAAGTTCCGGCGGAGACGGCGCCATTGCGCGTTTCCTGGAGCGCTTCGGGGAAGGAATACAGCAGGTGGAATGCGCTGTTCGCGACGTTCGGAGAGCCACCCAAATTCTACGCGATCACTTTGGCCTTGAGCCGGTCTCCCCTGATTCAGCAAGCGGCGATGCACGAGCCGGCGCCGACGGGACGCGCGTGAACTTTTTCCTGGTCCCGGTCGACGAACGGCGAAAAGCGCTGATTGAGCTGGTCGAAATCCCTGCGCATAAATCGCTAACGTAGTAAATATCAGCGAGCGGCTGGCAGACGCTTTCCTGCGAAGGCTGCATTGTGGCAGGCGCGCCAGGCGCGCAAAATTTCCGCAACACTCCACGCTTGCGCGATTGCCCCGCGGGGAGCAAAAGGCGCCTCACCATCGAAGATTTCGCTGACGGTGCCCAGACCACGCGCCAGTAAGTGATGGGCGATGGGCTCAAGAAAGGTGAAAGCCAGCCGCGAATCGTGGTGCACGCGCAAATGCGCCAGCACGAACGGTCCCATCAGCCAAGCCCACACCGTTCCTTGATGATATGCAGCGTCACGCTGTGCCTGAGGCCCGCCGTAATGCCCGATGTAATTCGGGTCTGCCGGATCAAGGGTGCGCAAGCCGTACGGGGTGACGAGGCGCCGCAGGCAAATCTCCACGACCGCTGCCCGTTGCTCCACTCCCAGCGGACTCTCCGGCAGCGACACGGCGAAGATCTGGTTTGGCCGAACCGTATCATCATGGCCCCCGCCCGGCCCGTCGAGCACGTCAAAACAGCATCGTGCATTCGCGTTCCAAAAACGCGCGAATCCTGCCAGCGCGCGCTCGGCCAGCCGGTTGTACTCCCAAGTTGGCTTGTCGAGCATGAATGCAAATCGCGCCATAGTGCGCAACGCGTTATACCACAGCGCGTTTACCTCGATGGGCTTCCCAATTCGTGGAGTAATCGCCTGGCCGCCCACTTTCGCGTCCATCCAGGTGAGCTGAGTTCCTGGTTCGCCCGCGTGCAGCAATCCGTCCGCTTCGTCCATGCGTATGGAATAGCGCGTGCCATGGGCGTAGTGATTTATCATCTCTTGAAGCGTCGCAAAGAGTTCCTGGAGTAGCGTGCGATCCGGTGTCGCATCATAATATTGGCGCAGCGCATCGAAGTACCATAGCGTCGCGTCCACGGAGTTATACTGCGCAGGCTGCCCCGCCTCCGCGAAAACGTTAGGAAGCATTCCCTGATCTACAGAATGCGCGGCGCTTCCCAAGATCGCGCGCGCCAGATCGCGCCGGCCGGTCTCAAGCAGCAGGCCTGGCAGCGCAATCATCGTGTCCCGCCCCCAGGCGCCAAACCAGGGATAGCCGGCGATGACCGAGTCGGTAACTGACGCCAGCTTGTCAGAGGCGGACCCCTCAGACTCCCGCCCTGGGGATACATCGACAGCATTGTGGAGCATCGAGTTTTTAGCGCGTTCATCATTTTTAGCGACTTCATCGCGGTTTACCGAACTCGGAGCCTGCAACGGTTGCCGGCGGATGGGAAATTGCGAGGCAGCCAGTACGAGCTGTGGAATCCACTGTGGCGCATCCAGCGAAGGCCGCGGCTGTGCGGCCGCCCAGTATTCCAGGAGCTTCTCGTCGATCTGGGCCCGCACGGCAAGAGCCGCGCGCCCATCGAGCGACGCTTGCGCATCGGTGGAGAGCCCCATCGTCAACGATCCGCCGGGCTCCAGCCGCCCTCTAAAAATTCCCGCGAGAAGATGATCCTGCCGATCATCCAGGCCCGCGAAAACGCTCCTCAGCCAAATCGAAATTCAGATACCACTCGTGCTGGGACTCAGCCTGCGCGGAATCACTCAATAGATAAAACGGCGTCGCGCCCCGGGCCGGCAATCACGTGCAAGCCGTGGTCAACAGGCGCGATTTGAAAACGTCCGCGATCGCCGAGTTGCGCCGCATGGGTGGTGGAATGAAAGTCGCGATAATTTACCAGCGCCTTTATTTCCAGTTGTACGGGGACAGGCCAGAAGCGCGCACCAGGTCGTAACGCACGTAGGTAGTATTGGCGCCATCCGCCATCCATATGCGCTTTTCCAATAGCGCGTCGGCGCATGCAAATGTCCACACCGGAGTTGTTCCCTGAAGCTGAAAACGCTCTATGAAGCGAAATCCTTCGGGAGACAATACGGCGAGTCTGGGCCGCCATTCGCCCAGGAATTGGCGCCCAGCTCGTAACTGCGGTTATCGTAATGCAGCGTCTCATCGAATTTCGAGACCAGCAGGGTGCGCGCGCCTAGGCAGGCCCGTGGCCCGCCTGCAGCGCCTGCCGGGTCAAGAGCGGCGATCAAAAGCCCATGGTAACGGCGTGTGAGGACGCCCGCTACGCTTCCGCAGGCGAAGCCACCCAACCCATTGGTGACCAACCACTCCCGCGAGGCTGCCGCAGCCAGCGAGCCGCAAATCTCCGCGCCCAAATCCACTGTGAGCGTTGCGCTCACTCAGGTTCTGCCGTACACGGGGATGGCGGCGCCGTGAATCACGCTCGATTCCGGGGAGCATAAAAACAGGATCACCTGGGCGATCTGCGCCGGCTTGGGCCAAAGCGCCGGGTCCGCCGCAGGTATTGCGCGCCGATTTGCCAGCGTATCAAATATGCTCGGAACCACGGAGTTTACATTGATGGCGTAAGGTTTTACTTCGTCGGCCAGTGAATCGAACAACGCGAGCGCGCCCGCCTTCGAGGCCGAGTACAGCGCCGCCCCTGCCGAGTGTCCGTAGCCTGCGCGTGAAGCGATGTTCACAATCCACCCGCGATTTTGTCGAATCATTCCGGGAAGCACGGCTCGCACCAACACGAAACCCGACTTAAGATTTAGAGTCAGCATGCGCTCGTACGTTGCAAAGTCTTCCTCCCAAACATTTTTGCCGCCCGCGTAGGCGCCCACCGCGTTGACTAGTATGTCGATGTTGCCCGCGCGCATGTGCTCGTTCACGAAGGCGGCGACGGAGGCCGGGTCAGTTGTGTCGGCGTCAACGCCGGTGAGGGTGCCTCGTTTGCCGCCCCGTGCGCTGGGCACGTCGGCGATCAGGCTTTGAATTCCTGTTGTTGGCGATACGTAGTAATTACGCGAGCGCCAGCGCCAAGCAGCGCGATGCAGACCTCACGGCCCAACGCTCCAGTACCTCCGGCAACCAGCGCCACTTTGTCATCAAAATGATTCATTCGCGATTCTCCAGGTCCGCTGAAACTGTTTACACGCCATTTTGCTCGATTAACTTCCCTACTAAAGCCGTCCAACCAGTTTGATGGCTGGCGCCCAGGCCGGCGCCCGTGTCCCCGTGGAAATATTCGTAGAACAAGATCAAGTCTTTCCAGTGGGGGTCACTGTGAAAGGGTTCACCTCCGGCGTAAACGGGACGCCGCCCCGTTTTATCCGGCAGAAATATCCGGGACAACGAACGCGACAATGACGCGGCGACCTGCCACAGCGTGGCCGTTTGGCCGGAACCGGTAGGATATTCGACCTGCAATTCGTCGCCAAAATAGTAGTGAAACCTCTGGAGCGATTCGATGATCAGAAAGTTGGGCGGAAACCACACTGGACCGCGCCAATTCGAATTGCCTCCGAATATGCCGGTGCGCGATTCGCCGGGCTCATATCCCACTCGATACTCGGCGCCATCGGCGTAAAATACGTACGGATGATCCTGATGTATCTTCGAAAGCGCGCGGACGCCGTGCGGCGAAAGGAACTCGTTGGGGTCCAGCATATAGCGCAAAACCCGCAGTAGCCTCTCGCGCGTCACCAGCGAAAGCATGCAGCGCACGCCCTGCGCCGAACGCTGGCTCATGTCGATGTGTGTCCTGGCCTCTGAAACGTTATCGAGGAACCACTGCATGCGGCGATTAAATCCTTTTAGTCTCGCCAGTATTTCTGGCTCGAGTGTCTGTACCGCAAACAGCGGTATCAACCCGACGAGCGAACGCACCTTCAAAAAATATTGCCTGCCGTTGGGAAGGTGCAGCGCGTCGTAGTAAAAGCCGTCTTCCTCATCCCATAACTGGATTCCGTCCTTGCCGTAATCGTTCATAGCCTGCGCAATGTAGATGAAATGCTCGAAAAACTTGCTGGCCACATCTTCGTACGCTGGATCTTCGCGCGAAAGCTCCAGAGCCATGGCCAGCATATTCAGGCAATACATGCCCATCCAACTGGTTCCGTCGGACTGTTCCAGATGCCCGCCGGTGGGCAGAGGCGCGGAACGGTCGAACAAACCAATATTGTCGAGTCCCAGGAAACCGCCCTCAAAAACATTCATGCCCTCGAGGTCTTTACGATTGACCCACCAGGTGAAGTTGATTAGCAGCTTCTGAAAGGCACGTTCAAGAAACTGCCGGTCCGTGCGGCCATGAATGCGTTTTTCGATCTTATAGACGCGCCATGCGGCCCAGGCATGTACCGGCGGGTTCACATCGCCGAAGGACCACTCGTACGCCGGGAGCTGCCCGTTGGGATTCATATACCATTCGCGAAGCAGGAGAATGAGCTGATCCTTGGCATAATCAGGATCGATCGTCGCCAGGGCGACGCAATGAAACGCCATGTCCCACGAGGCGTACCACGGAAATTCCCAGTTGTCCGGCATGGAAAGCACATCGCCGTTGTAGAGATGTGTCCACTTACGATTTCGTCCCCACAGTCGTTCGGGTGGTGGCGCCGGCTGAGCCGGATCCCCCGCGAGCCACCGCTTTACATCGTATTGGTAAAACTGTTTGGACCAAAGCAGGCCCGCATACGCCTGCCGTTGCACGCGCACGGCGTCATCGGTGCGCCGGCCCGGAATACGCTTGGCATAAAACTCACAGGCCTCCCCGATTCGCGCGGTGAAAATCTCATCAAAGGTTTTACCGAAGGGACCTGCCACAATTTTTTCGGGAAGCTCATTGGTAAAACGCAAACGAAGGGTAGCCGAGGCGCCCGCAAGAATATCCTGGCGGTAACAAGCGGCCGCTTTGGTGCCGGTTTCCGCGGGATTGATGGACTCTTC
>CAVRDM010000035.1:0-10003 GCA_963719845.1 uncultured Acidobacteriota bacterium
TCGGCGGTGTACTGCGTGAACCCAGCGCCCAGGGCCGGCGCGGTATGAACAATGGCTGTCGCGTTCTTCATCCCCGGCAGGGGCGTGCGCACGAACGAGTCAGGCGTGAGTAGCGCGTGATCGGGATGCAGCGAAGTTCTGGTGTAGCCGAGATGATGCTTGGGCCTGTCCTGGCAAACGGTAGCGGATCCGGGCTTTTCAGGAGTTTGAGCCACAAAAACTCTCCAATTCGTTTAGGAAGCACAGTCCGGAACGCAACGCGGCCGCAACATCCCCGGCAAGCACGTTCTCATCTGGATGATGGCTGAAGCCGCCGGGGCTGCGCACGAATAGCATGGCAACGGGAACATTCTCGGCGAGAATCATGGCATCGTGACCCGCTCCGCTCATCATGCGGTGCGGCGGGTATCCGGCCCCAATGACAGCTTTCTCGAGTTTGGCAACCAGTCCGGCATCGCAAGAAACGGTGGCCTGATCGTAACGAGTGGTAGAGCGAACTTCAAGGTTGCGGCGGAGGCTGATACTGCCCGCAGCTTCAGTGAGGCTGCGCATCGCGTCGCAGGCGTTCGCGGTCACTCGCGTGGCGCACGTCGAGGCTGGCGCGAGCTTCGCCGGGAATCACGTTGCTCGCGCCCGGGAGCGCTGCGATTTCGCCGACCGTGGCGACCAGCCCCGGGACCGCCCGCCCCAGATGCTCCACGGCGACCACCCATTCGGCGGCGCCGGCCAGAGCGTCGGAGCGCAAATTCATTGGTGTGGTGCCGGCATGATTGGCGCGGCCCAAGAAGACAAAATCGTGCCGGCTCTGGCCCATGATGGCCTCCACGACGCCGAGAGGAAGATTCAGATTATCGAGCACGGGTCCTTGCTCGATGTGAAACTCGAGATAGCCGAGGACCATATCCTTGTCCCGGATCGCAGCCTCGGGCAAGGCTAAGACGTCCAGGTTGAAATCGCGGATGGCTTGCGCGAGAGTGACCCCGGCCGCATCTTTCGCCGCGAGTAAATCGGCGTCTACGCGGCCGACCAAGGCCCTGCTGCCAATGAAGGGCACGCCGAAGCGGACGCCTTCCTCCTCTGAAAATGCCACTATTTCAACGGCAAACGGCAGATGGCGGCCCCCCAATGACTCCACCAGCGCTATGCCCAGAACCACGCCCAGCACTCCATCGAAAGCGCCCGCGCACGGAACCGTATCCAAATGCGAACCGACGAGCAGGCGCTGCGCACCAGCTGCGGCGGCGCCATACCAGCCGTGCAAGTTACCGGCGGAATCGACGGAAACGCGCATGCCGAGGCGGTCCATCCAAGCGCCCAGGAACTCGTGCGCCTCGCGCATAGGCGGCGAAAGGAACGTCCGAGTTGTGCACCCGGGCTGCTCGCTGAACTTCGCAATGTTGCGGCAACAACGGATGATTTCGCCGGCCTCCACGATGCGAGCGACCATCGGCCTCCGCTCTAGCGGTGTGCGAACGCGCCTGAAACCTATTCCCGAATGCAGAATTATACCAACCAGTGTGACTTTCGGATAATTCGCCGCGGCGATGCGTTGCATTCAAAGAACCGGGGGAGAATGTGGTGGTGAGGGGCAATCCTTGCGGCTACAATCTTGTGCAGTCATTCGTTCAAGGAGACGAGCTTCCGGGGCGACACAGCTATGGACGAGCGCTTCATGCGCATGGCCATCGACTTAGCCATTCAGAACGCCTCTTCCGGAGGCGGCGGGCCGTTTGGCGCCGTCGTGGTGCGCGATGGTGAGGTTCTGGCGACCGGCACCAACGGAGTGACCTCGACGAATGACCCTACCGCGCACGCCGAAATAACGGCCATCCGGCAAGCCTGCCGAGCCTTAGGTGGTTTTCAGCTGCCGGGTTGCGAGCTTTACACCAGTTGCGAGCCGTGTCCCATGTGCCTCGGGGCAATTTATTGGGCGCGACCATCCTGCGTCTTTTACGCGTGTACCGCGGCGGACGCGGCGGCCAACGGCTTCGATGACTCCTTCATCTTCGACGAATTGCGACTTGAATCGGGCCAGCGGCATATTTCCATGAAGCAGCTGCTACGCTCGGAGGCTTTGGCGGCGTTCCGCACCTGGGAGCAGAAAGCCGATCGCATCCTCTATTAAACCGCAGGAGACCGAACCGGAGACACCGATGGGCCATGCAGTCCCGCATGTCGTCGGCCAAGGCGTGCCGCGAAAAGAGGGCCGCGAAAAAGTTGCGGGCCGCGCGCGATATGTCGATGATCTGACCCTCCCCGGCATGCTTCACGGCGCGACGGTACGGAGTCAAGAGCCTCGCGGGCGGATCCGGCAGATTCGCTTTGGCCAAGGAATCCCCTGGGAGGATTTCACGGTTGTGACGGCCAGGGATATTCCCGGCAAAAACGTCGTCGCCCTTATCGAGAACGACCAGCCCTTTCTGGCCGATGAAGTGGTCAATCACCCCGAAGAAGCGGTGCTATTGCTCGCGCACGCAGACAAAAATCTTCTCGAAAAGGCGCGCCGCGCCGTTACGATAGAAATCGACCCCCTTCCGGCTGTCTTCAACATTGCAGATTCCCTGGCCCAGAAAGAAATCATCTGGGGCCAGGACAACATTTTGAAATCCTACCTTCTGGACAAAGGCGACGTGGATGATGCCTGGGCGGGCGCCGGGCTGATCGTCGAAGGCGAATATCTCACCGGGGCGCAGGAGCAGCTTTATATCGAGACGCAGGGAATGCTGGCGGTGGCCAATGGCGCCGAAGGGGTGACCGTCTGGGGCTCGCTGCAATGTCCTTATTACGTGCAAAAGGCGCTCATGTCGCTGTTTGGCTTTGCGGCTGAAAGAGTGCGAATCGTACAGGCCGAAACCGGCGGCGGATTTGGCGGAAAAGAAGAATATCCTTCCATGATCGCGGGCCATGCCGCCCTGCTGGCGTGGAAGTCGGGCCGGCCCGTGAAGATTATTTACGATCGCGCCGAGGATATGGCCGCAACTACCAAGCGGCACCCGGCGCGCATCCGCCATCGAACCGCAGTGTCGCGCGACGGGAAACTTCAAGCGATGGAAATCGATCTGGCCATCGATGGGGGCGCGTACGCTACGCTCTCTTCGGTGGTGCTCTCACGCGCGACGATTCACGCGGCGGGGCCGTACGCTTGCCCAAATGTCCGCATACAATCGAGAGCCTTGGCCACCAACTCACCTCCGCAGGGCGCCTTTCGGGGTTTTGGCGCGCCGCAAAGTATTTTTGCCCTCGAGCGGCAAATGGACAAAGTGGCTGCGGCCGTGGGTTTGCCGCCCGAAGAGCTGCGCCGGCGAAATTTCTTGACCACAGGAACCGCGACGGCGACCGGCCAGACGATTACAGAACCTATCAATCTGAGCGGCCTGCTGGATCGCGCTCTGAAACATTCCGACTACCACGCCAAGCGCGAGCGCTTTGCAAAGGAAAATCCGGGACGCCGCGTGAGGCACGGAATCGGCATTGCTTCATTTATGCACGGCGCGGGATTCACCGGCTCGGGCGAACAGTACCTGGCATCCATCGTCGAGGCGGAAGCAACGCCCGAGGGCCGCGTGCGCATTCTCGCCGCAAGCACGGAGATCGGTCAGGGAACCAACACGATCTTTTCGCAAATCGCGGCCGAAGCGCTGCGTTTACCCGAAGAATACATTGAGATTGCCCAGCCCGACACGGCCAACGTGCCTAACAGTGGACCCACCGTGGCCTCGCGCACTTCCATGGTGGTGGGGAAACTCGTGGAATCGGCGGTGTGCAGTCTTCGGCAGTCGCTTGCGGACTGCGGGCTCCTTGCGGCGGATTACACGCCTGCGGAGTTTGCAACGGCGTGCCGCGCATACCTCAAGACGCGCGGCCCTCTCCGCGCGCGAAGCCAGTACCAGCCGCCACCCGGGTTGCACTGGGACGATCAACACTACCGTGGCGACGCATATGGCGCGTTTGGCTGGGCCATCTACGTCGCCGAAGTGACCGTCGACACGATCACCTACCAGACCGAGGTGGTGGACTTCGTCGCGTTGCAAGAGATCGGACGCGTCATCAATCCCCTGCTGGCGACGGGGCAGATACAGGGAGGGGTCGCGCAAGGCATCGGGTATGCGCTATACGAAAATGTCGTGTGGGAACGCGGTCGGATGGTGAATGGTCAGATGACGAACTACATCATGCCCACGTCCATGGATCTGCCGCCGATTCGGGTTTATTTTGAGGAACAGCCGTATGCGTTTGGCCCCGGTGGCGCTAAAGGAATCGGGGAGCTACCAATGGACGGCCCCGCCCCGGCCATCGCCAGCGCCATAGAGAATGCCATGGATATCTTTGTGAACGAAATCCCGGTGATGCCGGAGCGTTTGATGGAGAAGGTCGCAGGCCTGGCAGAGAAGGCAGGCGCGGGTGCCTGAGGATGGACGGCGGGTGGAAATTTCCTGCACGGTAAATGGCGGCACGGTGAGTCTGCGCGTTTATCCCATGACTCGGCTGCTCGACGTGCTGCGCGAGGACTTGCGGCTAACCGGGACCAAGGAAGGGTGCGGGGAAGGAGAATGCGGCGCTTGCGCCATTCTGATGGATGGCGCCCTGGTGAACAGTTGCCTGGTGCCCGCGCTTCACGCCGATGGCGCCAGCATTCGCACCATCGAGGGCGTAGCTACAGGACGAGAACTGCACGCGGTACAAAGGGCTTTCCTCGAATGTGGTGGCACCCAATGCGGCATCTGCACACCGGGAATGGTGCTCGCATCCTTGTCGCTGCTCGAGCGCACTCCACATCCAAATGAAGCTGAGATTCGCGCCGGGCTGGCGGGCAATCTTTGCCGCTGCACCGGGTACGGCCAGATTTTTGAAGCGGTAATGCGTGCCTGCAAAATCCGCGCGGAAGAGACCGGGGAGCCGTTGGGATGAAATCGTTTGTGCCCGACTACGATTTGCGCGCACCGGCAAATTTTGCGGATGCGCTGCAGCGCATGGCCCGCGAACCTGGGGAGTGGCGTCCCTTTGCCGGGGGCACGGATTTGATGGTGCAATTCGAAGCCGGGAAGCTGCCGCAGCGAAAATTTCTAAGCCTGGCAAAATTTCCGGAAATGAGGGGCATCCTCGTGGAACCCGGCGAAGTGACGCTGGGTGCACTTACTACGTATACGGAAATACTGGCGCACCCGTTGCTACAGCAAGAATTCTCGCTGCTTTGCCAGGCGGCGCGCGAGACCGGAAGCATTGCCACACAGAATCGAGGCACACTTGGCGGGAACATCGCCAACGCGTCCCCCGCGGCCGATTCACCGCCCGCACTGCTGGTTTACGACGCAGAACTGGAACTGGTCTCGGCACGTGGTTCCCGGTGCCTGCCGTACGACGGGTTCCACACCGGTTATAAGGAAATGCAACTGGCGCCCGACGAACTGATCCGTGCCGTCCGACTGCCGCGGCGTAAAGAACGATGGCGCGCGTATTATCGCAAGGTTGGCACCCGCAAGGCGCAAGCGATCTCAAAGGTATGTTTTGCGGGGAGCGCTTATGCAACGGACGGGCTGATCCGTGACGTTCGCATCGCGGTGGGAAGCGTGGCGCCGATCCCGCTGCGCTGCGCGCGGACTGAGGATTTTCTGCGCGGGTCGCGTGTCAGCGCCGTGTTATGCGCAGCCGCGCAAGGCGTGCTGAAGCGCGAAATCGCACCCATCGATGACGTGCGTTCGACGGCGCGATATCGTGCTCGCGTGGCCGCAAACTTATTGCAGGAATTCATGGCACAACTGGCATGAGCACTTCTGGCGGGTGGTGTGGGCGCGTGTACGTGCATGCGATCTCCTTTTGACAGCCATGGGCGCTGAGGCCGGCCATCTCGTCATTCGCGGCAAGCGCGTCGTCACGCCCTCGGGCGTGCGGCCGGCCGCAGTGCTGGTGCGTCGGGGCCTGATTGCCGGAGTCGTTGGACTGCACGCAGTGCCGCGAAACTGGCCGCGAAATTCGGCGGTGTTCGACGCAAAAGACAGCGTAGTGATGCCGGGTCTTGTGGATACGCACGTCCACGTCAATGAACCCGGGCGCGCGGAATGGGAAGGATTTGCGACGGCCACGCGCGCCGCGGCCGCGGGCGGCACGACGACGATTGTGGACATGCCGCTCAATGCGATCCCCGCGACAACTACTATCGCGGGACTGCGCGCCAAGCGGGCCGCCGCCTTCGGAAAATGCCACGTGGACGTTGGTTTTTGGGGCGGTGTCGTCCCCGGCAATACGGGCCAATTGAGAAAAATGCACGACGCCGGCGCCCTGGGCTTCAAATGTTTCCTGGTTCCGTCGGGAGTGGCGGAGTTTCCTTGCGTCACGGAATCCGACCTTCACGAAGCACTCCCGGTGATCGCCGCATTGCGTAGCGTGCTGCTGGTTCACGCCGAACTTCCCGGCCCCATCGAAGCAGCAGCGTCCGCCACGACGAAGAAAAACGCTGAGAAAAACGCAAAGAAAGATCCCACTCGATATAGCACCTGGATGGCATCTCGGCCGGCCACCGCAGAAAGAGGAGCCATCGCGATGCTCGTGCGCCTTAGCCGGACCTACGGCGCGCGAATCCACATCGTGCACCTGGCCGATGCAGGCGCGGCGGCCCTGGTGCGGCGCGCCAAATCGTCCAATCTGCCTGTCAGTGTGGAAACCTGTCCGCACTATTTATTCTTCGGATTCACCGGAGGTTCCTCGCGGGTTTGGGACACGCGGTTCAAGTGCGCTCCTCCTATCCGCGATGCGAAGAATCGCGATTCTTTATGGGCCGCCCTAGGCAACAACATCATCGATTTCGTGGTTTCCGACCATTCGCCGTGCCCGCCTGAATTGAAGGAACTCGAAAGCGGCGACTTCTTTCGCGCCTGGGGCGGCATCGCGTCACTGGAATTAAGACTTCCGGTGACGTGGACGGCGGCGCGCAAGCGCGGCTTTGGTCTCACTGACGTGGCGAATTGGCTTGCGAGCAAGCCTGCCACCCTGCCCGGGCTCGAGAAATGCAAAGGTTCGCTCGCCAAGGGCTGTGATGCCGACATCGTGATATGGAATCCGGACGCCACGTTCATCGTCGACCCGGAGAAGCTGTACCAGCGCCATCCGCAAACGCCTTACGAATCCGCCAGATTGTTCGGAGTGGTGGAAACTACATTCGTTCGCGGGGTAAAGGTCTTCGATCGCGGTGTTTTTCCTGCCAGCCCCATGGGCAAATTCCTCGAGCGGCCACATCGTCGGCGCAGCGCGAAAGCGGCGCCCCCATGAAACCCGGCTTGCAACGCTTGAACGAACTTCCGGCTCTCGACGCCGAAGACGCATTGCTCGCCTGCGGGGGCACCATACGCTGGGCCCGCGCAATGTCGGCAAGGAGGCCTTATCGCGCGGAAAGCGGCCTTTTCGAGGCTGCCGACGAACTTTGGCAGGCGCTAGGCCGCGAAGACTGGCTGGAAGCCTTTGCACGGCATCCGCAAATCGGACAGAAGCTCGCAACAGAAGAAGGCGTTCGAAACGGTTCCAAACAATCGGCCGCCTCCCTTCGCTGGTCGTCACAAGAGCAGGCGGCCGCGGGGCAGGCGCCCGAGAATTTGACAAGGCGCCTGGCGGAGGCCAATCGCGAATACCGCGAGCGCTTCGGTTACATCTTCATCCTATGCGCCTCGGGTAAGACAGCGGCGGAGATACTTGCACTTCTCGAGGGGCGTTTACACAATGATCCAACCGTGGAGCTTTCCGTCGCGGCTGCGGAACAGCATAAGATTATGCATTTGCGTTTGCGGAAGCTTATTTCCGAGCCAGCGAGTTGATAGAGAGAGAGTTGATAAGATTTTCCTCTATCACTTCTTCCGTTGCTTAATGGGAGGCAGCGATGAGCGGAATCACCACGCATGTTCTAGACGTTTCGCTCGGACGCCCCGCCTCCGGGGTTCCCGTGGTTCTGGAGAAGTTGACGGACGCTGGATGGGCGCCGAGTGGCACGGCCACGACCGATGCGGATGGGCGAGCGCGGGAGATCGATTCCTCCGGCGACGCTTTGCGACGGGGCATGTACCGGTTGCGGTTTGCCGTGGCGGGATATTTTCGAGCGCATGAAGTTGCGGCGTTTTACCCGGAGATCACGATCACGTTCGAAGTGAGCGATCCACAGGAACGCTATCACGTGCCGTTGCTACTGAGCCCTTGGGGCTACACCACTTATCGAGGAAGCTAAACGACGATGCCACCTGAGGTCAGCGCCTGGATCAACCTGATTTTCCGCTGGATTCACGTCATCGCGGCCACGCTATGGGTCGGGCAGACTTTTTACTTCACCAAGCTCGACGGCCGCCTGACCGCCGAGGAGCAGACGCCGCGCGCTTCCGGCGGTCCGGCGCAGGTGTGGATGGTGCATAGCGGCGGGTTTTACGTTGTCGAGCGTCAGGTAACGCCGAAGCTCCTGCCCACGAAACTGCACTGGTTTCGCTGGG
This sequence comes from uncultured Acidobacteriota bacterium, assembly GCA_963719845.1. GTDB lineage: Bacteria > Acidobacteriota > Terriglobia > Acidiferrales > UBA7541 > Palsa-189. Next base: position 8,463 of record CAVRDM010000035.1, read on the forward strand.
AAGCGCTCCTTACGTGGATTTCGGGTTTCCTGTTGCTGGGCGTGCTTTATTATTCCGATGGATTGCTGCTGGACGAAAGCGTGTCGAAGATCGGCATGGGGCCGGCTGTAGGAATCGGGATAGGCGTGCTGGTGCTGGGTTGGGTGTTGTATGACATGCTGTGGCGTTCGCCGCTCGGACGGTCTCCTGTTGCGGGCGGCGTCGTTTGTTTCGGCCTGGTCGTAGCGGTCTCTTACGGGCTTACGCATGTGATGAGTGGACGCGCCGCGTACATTCACGTGGGTGCGCTTTTTGGCACGATCATGACGCTGAATGTCTGGATGCGAATCCTGCCGGCGCAGAGGAAGATGCTGAACGCGGTCCGGCAAGGCCAACCGCCGGACATGAGCCTCGGGGCGCGAGCTAAAGCGCGCACAAAACACAATACCTTCATGACCTTGCCGGTGATTTTTCTAATGATCAGTAACCATTTCCCCGAAGTGTACGGCTCCAGCTCCAACTGGCTGTTTCTTTCAGCGCTGGTGTTGGCCGGGGCTATCGCGGCGAAGTTTCTCTACGCCGTCTGAACGGGGACCGATAGGATCGCCTTAGCGACACCGCCTTAACGACGGCCGTCTTCAAAATGAAGCTCGATTTAAATTACCAAGCGATGTTGGACGTGGCGCTGGTGGAGGCCCGCAAGGGACTCGCTGAGGGCGGCATCCCCATCGGGGCGGCCATTTTTGATTGCTCGGGCCGTCTGGTCGGCGCGGGCCATAACCGCCGCGTGCAAGATGGCGATCCCTCCATGCACGCCGAGACCAATGCGTTTCGCAATGCGGGCCGGCAGCGGAGTTATCGAGACCTCGTCATGGTAACCACGCTCGCCCCATGCTGGTATTGCAGTGGACTCGTGCGGCAGTTTGGCTTCGGAGCGTTAGTGGCCGGCGAAAGCCGTAACTTCCAAGGCGGCCTGGAATGGTTGCGTTCGCTCGGACTTCTGGTGGTCGATCTGGACTCGCGGAGTGCGCGTCGTTGTTGGCCGGCTATATCGATGCCCAGCCTGAAATCTGGAATGAAGACATCGGAAAAGAGTAAAGCCGTACGCCGTCGCCTATGCGCGCACACGCACCACCGTTGCCCCTCGTCGCATCGTGCCATCATGCCCCGTTCTCGCTTAAATCAGAATTGCAGGCTTAGCGACATTTGTATCTGTCGTGGACTGCCAATTGTTTTGGTCACCTGCCCTACTCCGTTGGGGCAACTGTAAAAGCCCGTATTCGTGCTGTCACAAGCGGTAGGCCTGGGCGACTGGCCGATAACGGGATTGGGACTCAGGAAGAAGTTTTGCGTGACGTTGTCGATGGGAATGTCAAAACTGGGAGTATTCGTCAGGTTATAAACGTCGAGGCTGTATTTCACAGTCACCCGTTCGGTCACCTGGGTGAGCTTCACGATGGAGATATCGGCTCGCCGCTGCCAGCTCTGACGAAAGATGTTGCGCTGGCGCGAGGTGAAATTCGTCTCGAAGGTGTCGCCCGGAGGGATGGCTCCGTTTAGGT
>CAVRDM010000036.1:0-11265 GCA_963719845.1 uncultured Acidobacteriota bacterium
ATCCGCCACGGCGGCATAGCGTCGATCGCGTACCCCAGCGTTCCCTGCTACGAATCCCGGCGCCGCCGCGCCGTCCGCCGCATCGCTTCGCGTTCCGTACCTCGCCGTGCAGCCACGGCGTAATACCCGTGTGACAATCACTCGGCCAAACGGCCACGCTGGCGCCGAACGGGGGAACCGAAACCCTCTCCTACCTCCCGGCACCCAAGAAAATTTCCGTGCCACAAGGAAGCTTGCCCAGTTGAAAGCTGCTGGACTTTGCCGGGGCGTCGTCCGCAAACAGCCTGCACGCGATTTTCATTCCCTGGGGTATGCCCACCGCACCCCGAAGCGTAGGCATGGGCTCGAGCACCTCCAGCGGCAGGACCACCTCAAACCAGAAATTAATCTCCATGCCCGGGTATATCGCATCTTGCATCTGGAAGAAAATCGTATCCCGTGTCGCCGCGCGCCGCGCACTGACCACCGATTCGTCAAACTTGTCGAAGAATGCTGTGGGCTCAGTTTCGATCTGTACGCAAGCCGTGCTGGCCTTCACCGTTCCGATGTTCTTCAGGTTGATCTTCACGCGGCAGCCCAGACTGTTGCAAAGACTTTTGCCTGGACTTGGGGCAGCAGCAATTCTGGAAGCCTCCAGGCGGGCCAGAAAAACGTCGACCAGCGCCAGCCCGGTGACGGAAAGATTGGGTTGCCGCACGCGATTCCGGATGTCCTCGATGGTTCGGTGCGAGGCGGGTTGCGATTGGGCGCCTCGCCGCACATAGTAGAGCCGGTCGGCCGCCGATTGGTGCGGTGCCCGCTCGCTGTCAGGCACATGCACGACATAGATCGCCTTTCCTTCGGATAGAGTGGAATTGTGGGCCTTGGGCAGAACTTCGGAGACAGTTACTCCGGCAATCTCACTCTCAGTCGATGCCGGGATCGCCATCTCCAGCCATTCCTTCGCGGTTTGGCGTCCCTTGATCAGCCGCGTTACGCCGCCCTGGTCCACGGTCCCGTCATTTGCAAGCCCGTAAATGATGATTCCGCCGCCCGTGTTCGCAAAAGCGGAAAGCTGTTTTGCGAGTTCGCTCCGGTTTCTTTTTTCGTCAGCGCCAAATAATGTTAGATCGAGTAGCCTCGCTCCCTGCCTTTCTAGAGCGGTGTTTCCCAACGGCAGTGACAGAACGTAATCTTCCTGCCACTCCGGAATCAAACCTTGCGCGCCGTCTGTCGCCGCCATCACCGTCTGCCCATTCACGCTGAATAAGTTGGACATGCTTCTCTCCGCTGTTCTTAAGGTCATTGAATCGGGGAATTTATCTGTCGTGCGTTCCATCACTTTTGGCGCCGTGTCACCAAGCACCCGCAACTTGCCAAATCAGTGAAGATTGAAGTTGACGCTGACTTTTATGTGCGTCGCAATCGGTTGGCCCGCTAGCCGCGCAGGCTCGTACTTCCACGCGCGCAACGCCTCCATAGCGGCTTGCGTCAGACTGGGTGGCCCCGAGATCACCTTCATCTCCGTCACTTTTCCGTTTTCATCCACTAATGCGTTGATAACCACCACGCCCTGCACCTCTTCCAGACGTGCTCGCGGCGGATAGACCGGTGGTATTGACGACACCAGCTTGGGTAGCTGCAGCTGCCCCCCCACCCTCATCGCGGGAGGCGCGGGACCCGGAACGGGTGTTTCGAGCAAGCTTTTTTCGGTCTCCAAATCCTTTGGTGGCATCCCGATAATTGGAGGCTCAACGGAAGTTGATATGCCGGATGGTTTAACGACGGGCCTCGACAGCGCCTCGACCACAATCTTCGTACGGGGCGGCAACGGTTCCGCTGGCGCCACGGACTTAGGCGGCCCGCTCCCGAGCTTGGGCGTTGGCGGACCCACCGAGCCCGCCTCCAAATTCCTGGCCGAGCCGGCTTCAGCAGGTCGCAGCGCTGCGGTTTGCTGCGCGGCTGGCTGCCCGGCCGGTACAGCCGCCGGCGTATTCGGAGCCTGATGCTGCGAAGCAGCCACGCCCGTCGAACGGCGCGCCATAATCGCGCCCGTCACCAGTACCGCTGCCAGGATCGCGATAGCCCCCAGCGCGAGAGAAGCCCGCCGCAGAGGTTTAAGCCGTCGGCGCATCCGGGACAGCGCTGCGCGATATTCCAGCGGCGATTTGGACGTCAATGTGGGGAGCGCATCGGTCACCGGGTCCGCCGTTAAGCGCGCCGGTACAGCCAACGGCGGTCGGCTCGCGGGCGCGGTTTGCCGGGCACGTGCTGCGGCCTCCGTGGCGGCGCTTTCCTCCCGATTCAGTGCCTTCCCGTTCAATGCTCGGTTCAGTGCCTCGCCGCCATGGACGCGCCCAGCCTCGCCACCTTCTTTATGCTCGATGTTTTTCTGCTCGACATTGTTCTGCTCCCACGGGCGTTCGTGGCCGGCTTCGTCAATATTCCTGCCCTCCTGCGAAGCTCCGGGCCCGATCGGAACCGAAATGATTGGAAGCGCCGAGGGCGCGTCGCTATCGTTGCCTGCATTTGCCGGCTTGGCGTCTCTAATGAGCTGGGCAACTTTACCGGACGCGACATTTGCTGCCGGAGCGTTCTGCGGGAATTTATCCGCTTCATAGTCCACTGGGGCCGCGGATCGAAAACGCTTCTCTGTTGGTTTGAGATTGCTGGCCGGGTTAAGCCGAAAATGAGCCGCGATTTGATCGATAACTTGCACCGGAACAACGCGAACCTTCCGATCGAAGGCGGCGATCAAAGCCTGATCGCAAATACTGTTCACCAGCCTCGGAATACCCAGCGAATAGCAGTAAATCGCGTGTACCGTTGCTGGCGGGAAAATCGCGGCCGCTTGTTCGCCCGCACCCGAAAGTTCCAGGCGGCGTTCTATGTAGCTCTGAACTTCTTCCTCGAGCAGCGGCTCTAGCCGGCAGCGGGCCGCGATGCGCTGCTTCAAAGAACGCAGTTCCACCGAATCTAATTTCGTATCCAACTCCGGCTGCCCCACTAACAGGATTTGCACCAGCTTTTGCTGCGCGGTCTCGAAATTCGTCAGCAGCCGGATCTCTTCGAGCACGCTGTGTGGCGTTTGATGCGCTTCATCGATGACCAATACGGTCGTCAATCCCTTTTCGAATTGCGCCAGCAAAAACCCATACAGCGCGCGCAGCAGGTTTCCCTTGCTGGGTTCGGCGACTTTAATTCCCAGCTCAAAGGTGATGTAGCTCAAGAAATCCATCGTGGACAATCTGGGTCCGATAAAGTACGCGTAGGGAATTTGCTCGCGTTCCCACAACTCAAACAGGCAGCGCAGCATCAGCGTCTTCCCGGTCCCCACCTCGCCGGTCATCACGATAAAACCTTTGCGCCGGCATATGGCGTAGTACACGGACGCCAGCGCGTCCTTGTTCCTTTCCGACGAAAACAAAAAGAAAGGATCGGGCGAGAGCTCGAAGGGGCTCCGATTCAAGCCAAAAAAGTCGTTGTACATAAAATTTTACCGATCTCGGGTGCGGACCCTGCTGTGGCCCGCTCTATACGGGTGCCGGCTCTACGTGGAGCCCGCTCTCTATATAATGACCCGCGCGTCTCAGCGCCCCGCGCGCACCTTGTTACGCCGGGCGAATTACGCGCAGGCCTGTTCGTCTTCGCTCGCCGGAGTGGCGTGTATTTCGCCCGTGGCCCAGAACTGCGGCGCCGGTTCGGAAAACTCAAAACCCACGTCTACCCCGCGCGCCAGGCGGGCCCCCAGGAATTCCACCACGCATTCCTGCGAGCACTCATTTTCCTTGTTGGTGATCAGTAGTCGCTGCCCCGGCTGCACTGGGGCCTGCAGGGACATCAATCCGCCGCGTGCGTTCGCGGCAATCGTGTACGCCTGCTCGTAGAATGGCGCGCCGTCCGGCCCGTACCCGTAGACGAATAGCGGCAGCTTCACTTGCGTAATCCCCCCAGGCTGTCCTGCGGGGCTATCCTCGCCGTTGCTCCTGGAATTTCGGCGCCCGTTGGTTCTTGGCACCTGCTTGCGGCTGCGTCCGCTGAACCGCCGCGTGGGCAATACTTCGGCCGTCACTTCCGCCTCATCCAGCTTGAAATCGCGGGCCACCTCGTCCACGATTTCCGCCGGAACAGGTTTTCGCTGTTCCAGAAACGCTCGCACCAGTGCGTGCTCGCTGATCATATTGGTTACCCGCGGAATTCCCCGCGCATGCCGGTGCACCGCTTCGATCGCCTCCGGGCTGAACACTGCTTCTCCGTTGCTCCCGGCAATGCGCAGACGTTCCAGGATGTATCCGCAGGTCTCTTCCGCCGTCAGCGGAAGCGTCTGCGCCCGGAGCGCGATGCGCTGGCGAAGCTGCCGCAGTTCCCGCTGGTCCAGTTTTTGTTCCAGTTCCGGTTGCCCCGCGAGCACGATGTGCAGCAGCTTCTCGGTCGAGGTCTCCATATTCGTCAGCAGCCGAATTTCTTCCAGCGTCTGCCGCGATAAATTCTGCGCTTCGTCCACCACCAGAACCGTCTGTTCGCCGGCTTGGTAGCGGTTCAGCAGCCACTGGTGCAATGTGAAGAGTACCTGGCTCTTCATTCGGGACTTACACGCAATCCCAAAATCCGCCAGCATATAGTCGAAGAATTGCGATTCCGTCAGCCGCGCGTTAAACACAAATGCCGTTGCCACGCCTTGCTGGTGCAGCGACTCGAGCAGCTTGTTCAAAAGCGTGGTCTTGCCGGTTCCGACTTCGCCAGTCAAAAGGATGAAGCCTTTGCGCGATTCGATCCCGTACGCCAGGCAGTTCAGCGCCTGCTGGGTGCGCTGGGTAAGATACAGATAACGCGGGTCGGTGTTGATGCTGAATGGATTTTCTTTTAGTCCGAAATAGGTCTTATACATTTCACTACCCTCACTTTTTGCAATATGTCCTTGGTCATCACGGGAGTGTTGGCTCCCTCAGCTCACCCGAGCTCAGCTCAGCTGAAAATCGAAATTCGTCCGCATTTGTGAGTCCACCGGTGTTCCATTCCGTCGTGCCGGTTCATAGCGCCACGTGGCCACGGCATCGATGGCCGCTTTCGCTAGAATCGGCCAGCCCTTCAACGATTTCACGTCATAGACGCTGCCCTCGCGACTGATGCGGAATTGCACTTCGACGCTCCCCGATATGTGGCTTTGCCTGGCAATCGCCGGATAAACTGGATCGGTGCGCACGATCAGCATAGCCGGCTCGATCTCGTCGTCTCCCTCTGCGAGGTCGGCGCCCCTAATGGGAGGACCAGATATGGAAGAACCAGGTAACGAAGAAATCGCCTGCGGATATGCCGTCCGTAACAGCGACCGCACCATTGGCGCTTCCGCCTGCGCCGTCTCGTTCCTCATTCCCGTCCCTGGCGCCCACGCGCCGCTGGAACGCGCGATGCGCCCCACACCATTTTTGTCTGCGAGCGGCGCCCGCAACTTCTCCTCCGGCAATGACCGCCCGGCAGTTCCGCCTGCGACCACCCGCACAGATTCGCTGAGCGCCTCCTCCGGCTCCGCCCTTATTATTTCCAGCCGGAAAAATACTTCGTTCGTCACCGGCGCGTAGACAACGCTCCCGTTTCGCAGCTCCGCAATATCCAAATCCAATTGCTTGTGAGCGGCGCCGTCCTCGATCCACAGGCGCCCCCGAATGGCATTCACCGCGCAATTTCGATTCCACCGCAGGCGCCAGTCCGTGGTGCGCCGCTCCGCCCTCAAGTCCACACCGCTGCCGCTGGAAGTCTCCGGACTTCCGGCAACCGCCGCTGCCGCTGCCGTCCCCTTTGCTGCCGTTTCGATCCCCTTTGCTGCCGCTTCGATCAATGTGTGGTTCGGCTTGGTGGCGGGCCGAGCGGGCCCATTGCCGGCGTTGACGCCGACGTTGACGTTCTGCGGATCCTGCGGATCCCCTGACTCAGGCGCCGTGCCAGGGGATTGCGGAGTTCGCGCGATGGCCTCGCGCGCACGTTTTGACCGGTCGGCGTTCTTTCGTGCGTCAAAGACGATGCTCAATACCGTTGTCCCCGAAAACACCCTCTGCTGCGGAATTTATGGCAACAGATTCAACTCATCGAGCGGGTCGATGAGTCATTGGCGCGCGGCGCGCGGGAAGACTGCGATACTAATGGGCCTGCCGCGAGAGTCAACGGGATTGTCACGCGAAGAGATGTGGAAATTGATGCGCAGTGTGGAAAAACTTTGCGAGACATCGCTGAACGTGCACGCCCATGCCATCTCTCCAACATTTCCAGCCCAGCGATCGAACCATCCAGGCGCCCGGTGATCGAACCCTGCCGGCGCGGACGTTGCACTCGAGCCGCATCGCCCGCCGCGCACCTTTTCGCTTCGAGATTCCGAATCCATCTCCACTTACACGCCGTCGGTTCTCCCCGCCTGCGCCTTCGGCCGCCTGCATTTTCTCCTATTGAACGTCTATAGGAATCCATCTATACTCCTACAGCAAGCCTATAGGGGACGCCTGTGAGCCCGGAACCTGCCGATCTTTTGCAGGGAACACTCGACATGATGATCTTAAAGGCCCTGGTCCTCCACGAGATGCCTGGGCTGGGTATCTCCCGCCGCATCGAGCAGATCACCGAGGGGACCTTCCAGGTCAAGCCGGGCTCGCTCTTCCCTGCACTGCACAGAATGGAGGAGGAAGGATGGATCACGGGAAATTGGGGAGAGTCGGAAAACAACCGGCGCGCCAGGTATTACCGCTCACCAAGGCAGGACGGCGTCAGCTCGAAAAGGAGACCGAGAGTTGGAGCCGGATTTCTGTGCCCATCGCTCGCGCTTTGGAGGCGTCATGAGGTCGGACGAGGGTATGTAGATGTTGGCCTACGCCCACAGCCTGTTCCGAAATCTCTTTCGCAAGTCCCGCCTTGACCGGGACCTTGATGACGAGATTCGCTCGCACCTCGAACTAATGACGGACCAAAACCTGCATCAAGGGATGAGTCCTCACGCCGCCGCTCGCGCAGCGAGGGTCGAACTGGGTGGCGTCGAGCAGGTAAAAGAAAGAGTACGCGCAGTCCGCGCTGGCGTATGGCTCGAATCCCTGCTGCAAGACCTGGGCTTCGGCGCGCGCCAGCTTCGCAAGAACCCCGGCTTCACGTCCGTCACCGTGCTCACGCTGGCCCTCGGTATCGCCACGAACACCGCGATTTTCTCGGTGATCAATACGGTTCTCTTGAAACCGTTCGCCTATCCTGAACCCGAGCGGATCGTGATGTTCCAGAACACCTTTCGCCAAGGCTGGACCGGAAGCGCGGCGCCGGCCGAGTTCAATTGGTGGCGGCAACAGACCGAGGTCTTCCAGTACATTTCAGCTTACGACTTCAATGTTGCCAATTTGACCGGCGAATCCTTGCCGGAGCAGATCCCGACGATGCACGCCAGTGCGGATTTCCTCCGGCTGTGCGGCGCCCCTACGCTACACGGCCGCATGTTCACGGCCGAGGACGACCTGCCGAGCGCGCCCAAGACCGTGGTGCTCGCGTACGGTTTCTGGAAGCGGCACTTCGGCGGCGATGCTCAGGTAATCGGCAAACGCATGACGCTGGGCGGCGAGCGCTATGAAATCATCGGCGTGCTAGGCCCCCAACCCCAAAATGGTCAGCTCGCGGAACGATCCTCATTATCCGGGGATATCGAAATCGACGCGCCGCCGGACGCCTATCTTCCCTTTCAAATTGATCCCCACAGCGCAAGTCACGGCCATTACTTCAATGTCGCCGCGCGCTTGAAACCCGGAGTCACTGTAGCGGCCGCGAATGCGCGCTTGAACGCCAACTTTCCGGAGTACGCTCGCATCTGGCCGGACGATTCCCCGGAGGGCAGGGGATTCCGCGTACAGCCTTTGCAGGACATCATCGTGGGTGGCGTGCGGAATTCGCTGCTGATTCTCTGGGGCGCGGTCGCCTTGGTGCTCCTGATCGCGTGCGCGAACGTCGCCAACCTCCTGCTGGCACGCGCGACCTTCCGAAAACGTGAAATTGCGATTCGCGCCGCCTTGGGCGCCGGACGCGGACGGATTGTCCGGCAGCTTCTGACGGAAAGCGTGCTGCTGTCGCTGGCCGGCGGTGTTTTGGGTCTTGCCACGGGCTATGCCGGCATCCGCGCAATTCTAAGGCTCATCCCCGGCAACATCCCACGCATAGGCACGGACGGCTCGAATGTGGGCCTGGACTGGCGCGTTTTGGGACTCACCATGGGCTTGTCGATTCTGACCGGCATCCTGTTTGGACTCGTTCCCGCTCTCGAATCGTCTCGCGCGGATTTGAGCGGTACGCTGAAAGAAAGCAGCAATCGCAGCGGCACAGGCTTGCGACTCAATGCGACCCGCGCGCTGCTGGTGACCGCCGAGACGGCATTGGCTGTGATGCTGTTAATCGGGGCGTCGCTGCTGATCCGCAGCTTCATCGCGATCCGGCGAGTGAATCCCGGCTTCGATCCTCACAATGTCTTGACGATGCACGTGTCGTTCACCGGTCCGCAGTTCGACAAACTAGCCGGCGTGACCCGGGTGATTCACGAGGGAGTTCGCCGCGTCCGCGCGCTTCCGGGCGTCGAGGCGGCGGCAGCTACCTGCTGTTTGCCGCTCGAGGATCGCTTGTACGGTGCTTTCCAAATTGCGGGACGTTCCGAGGGGCCGGCTTCCGAGATCCTCACGGGATGGACAGTGGTTTCCGCGGGCTACTTCGAGACCTTCAAAATTCCTCTCCTCCGCGGCCGCACCTTTACCGAGCGGGACGAGAGCGGGCCACCGGTGGTGATTATCAATCAGACAATCGCGAAGCGCTTCTGGCCGAATGGTGACCCGTTGAAGGATCAGATCATTACGGGCAATGATCCTCCTCACCAGATCATTGGCGTGGTGGGCGACGTACGCGAGGAATTCCTCAATCGTGACCCACGCCCCAACCTCTACCTGCCTTCGGTCACTGACGCCGGCATATTCCAACTCCAGCCGTGGGTTTGGGTGATCCGGACTCGGGTGGCGCCGCTTTCGTTGAGTTCCGCGATTCAGAACGAACTGCGCGAGGCCAGTGGAGGCCTGCCAGTGGCCCGCGTTCGCACGATGGAGGAAACCTTGACGCGGTCCACGGCGACCGGGGACTTCATTACCCTGGTGTTGACGATCTTCGGGTGTTTGGCCCTGTTTCTAGCGGCGATCGGGATTTATGGATTGCTGGCCTACTCGGTGGCCCAGCGCGCCCAGGAAATCGGTATCCGGCTGGCTCTCGGAGCCGAATCGAGCCACATCCGAAACATGGTGGTGTTTCAGGGCCTGCGGCTGGCTCTGGCAGGCGTGGTTTGTGGCCTCGCTGCAGCTTTGGGGTTGGCACGCTTGATCGCCGGCTTTCTGTTTGGCGTGCAGCCGTGGGATCCCCTGGTCTTTTTCGTGGCCCCGGTAATATTGCTCGGCGTTGCGCTGGTAGCAGTATGGTTGCCGGCGATGCGCGCGAGTCGAGTCGATCTCATTCGCGCCCTGGGGCACCAATAGTTTTGGCTTGGTTGTCTAGGACCCTACCAGGGGGGGCCGGTAGTTCATAAAGTTGTCTTATTCACTATCCGCCCTTATAGATGCCCGCCTCGAGACTTCTATTGCATCCCAATAGGTCCTTATGATACTACTATTGTTAACCAATAGGAGTACGCATGCCCCCCAAAGCCGATGTCTGGCAAGGAACGCTCGCCCTCATGGTGCTGAAGACCCTCGAAGCCCTGGGCCCACTCCACGGATATGGGATTGCCCGCCGCATCGAGCAAACCAGCGGCGATGCCTTGTCGGTCAACTATGGGACTTTGTATCCGGCACTTCTCAAGCTCGAGGAAGAAGGCTACCTCACCTCCGAGTGGGGCCTCTCCGATAACCATCGCCGGGCCAAATACTACAAGCTTACGCGGGCCGGCCGGAAGCAACTCGCACGAGAAGCCCGGGAATGGGGCCAGACCACCGCAATCCTCGCCCGGTTCTTGTCGCCCGAGAAGTCCTAATGAGAGCCCTGCGCGCCTTATGCCTGCGACTAGCGGAGTTCTTCCAGAAGACGCGCCGCGACCGCGAGTTCGCAGACGAACTCGAAAGCCACGTCCAGATGCACATCGCAGACAACCTTCGCGCGGGCATGACTCCCACCGAGGCGCGCCGCAACGCACTCATCAAGCTCGGCGGCATCGAACAGGCCAAAGAGAAATATCGCGACCGTCGCAGCATTCGCACGCTGGAATCACTGGGACAGGATGCCCGCTTCAGTCTGCGCATGCTCAGGAAACATCCCGGCTTTACCGCCATCGTTGTTCTCACGCTGGCCCTCGGCATTGGCGCGAACACTGCTGTCTTCAGCTTGATTGATGCTGTCATGATCAAAATGCTGCCAGTGCGACAGCCGAGAGAGCTAGTGCAAGTTGTGCACCCGGATGCAGAGCCGTCTGGCTTTGAATTGCTCTCGCAATTTCTCTCGAATACTTCTTGGGAAGCACTCCGTGATCGGCAGGATATTTTTTCTGGCATCTTCGCATGGTCCGAAAGGATTTTCGACCTTGCGCAGGGTGGCGAAGCCCGCAACGCAAACGGGATATTTGTCAGCGGCGATTATTTCAATACTTTGGGTGTGCATCCTGCTATGGGGCGCTTACTCACCACGAACGATGACTTCCGTGGCTGCCCTGGTACAGCGGTACTCAGCTACGGCTTCTGGCAAAACAGGTACGGCGGTGATGCGAACGTCGTCAGCAGTGTAGTCAGGCTGGATGACCACCCTTTCCAAATAGTTGGAGTGAGCGCTCCTGGTTTCTTCGGGGTCGATGCAGCCGACAAATTCGACGTAGCGGTGCCGCTATGCTCGGACGCAATTCTCGAAGGTAGCTCCTCTTGGCTCGACCAGCCAGGTTTGATGTTGCGCATCATGGGACGGCTCAAGCTGGGTCTAAGTGCCGAGCAAGCGAGCGCGCGGCTCGAGATCTCTCTCCATCCATTTTTTCTGTTTCCTCCGCCCCGCGGGGCTGGACCGGGGATACACTGCGAGATTTTCGTGCCACCCGCCTCCGGGCGTTGCCGAGCGCAATGGGAGTTTCCTGGGTTCGAGATAACTACGCCCAGCCGTTGCAAGCCCTGATGTTTGTAGTGGTGCTGGTGCTGCTGATTGCATGCGCGAACATCAGCTGCCTTTTGCTAGCGCGAGCAACGTTCCGGAAGAAAGAGATGGCGATACGAGTTGCCATGGGCGCTTCGCGAATACGAATCATGCGTCAGCTTCTAACCGAGTGCG
>CAVRDM010000037.1:0-541214 GCA_963719845.1 uncultured Acidobacteriota bacterium
GCTGCGGTGGCTGCCGACGCGGCGGCACCCGCACCGGCGAGTGATTCGCGAAGCCATTGCGCTGGGTTGCGCGCTCGCGCTTCTGTTTCCGGCGATTTCGGTGACCGATGATCTGCATCCCGCAATCGTGGCGCTGGAGGCCACAGCGGGGAAGCGCCACGCCGGCCAGTTGGTTGCGCAGTTCGCGCAGGTGCGCACGGCAAGCGGCAAAGCGCTCGCAAATCCCGCCGTAGCGGTGCTGCCCGCAGGGATTCACGGGATGCGAGTTCGCGAGCAGCGATTTGGCGTGCGCTGTTGACGAATTAAATGCATGGTTTCGCAGTACTCACTCCTCTGGCCGCTCTCCGCCCGGCCTTTGTTTAGATTTCTCTCCTGATTAAATTCAATTTGGATGACGTGCGGTTGAGCTTGAAGCTATCGGGCTTGACGCGTCGAGCTTGACACATTGGGGCTTGACACAATTGGGCTTGACCCTGGCGCAGGTCTGGTCTTGTTTCAGCGTCTCGCGACGATTGAAACGGAGATGCATTCATGAAGATGGGAAATTTCGGGATCGTGCGTTTGCGGAGAAGCGCGCATTGCACGCCTCGAGTTTGGTGGCCGCTGCTGGGGCTATTGGTGTGCGCGGCGGCGGGCTGCGGGAAAGCCGCCGAAACACCAGGTATGGTTCCAGGGGGCACGGCTGCGGCGTCCGCCCACCGCGAATACGATGGCGAACGCGGGGACGAAATGGGGGCAACGCGGGAACACGACACGATTATTCCCAAAGACGCGAAGGGCGTCAAAACCACCACGGTAAGGCCAGCGCCATTCCGGAATATTTGCAAATTCCGGGAAGCGTTACGCCGGACCCGACCCGGGTGGTCCACGTTTTTGCGGCGGCCGGAGGGCGCCTGCTGGAAATGACGGTGCGCCCCTGGGACCACGTGGAGCAAGGACAGACGCTGGCGCTGCTGGAAAGCAGTGATGTTTCACGGGCGGTGAGCGAACAGGCCAAAGCCAGCACGGATGCCCAGGTGAAGAAAAAGGCCCTGGATCGCGCTGCGGACCTCTACGCGCACCATGCGATCGCGGAGAAGGATCTGGAGCAGGCGGAAGCCGACTGGCGCATGGCGCAAGCGGACGAGAAGGCAACACTTTCAGCGCTGCATCTGTTGGGTGTAAATCCAGAAACGTCGGGTGTGAGTCCAGAAAGCGCGGGCGTGAATCCGGAGACGGGGGCAAACCAACTGAGCGTGAAAGCGCCGCGCTCGGGCATCGTGCTGGAGATTGGGGCTACCACAGGGGAGATGTCGAAGTCGCTCGACGCGCCGCAACCGCTGTGCACCATCGCGGACCTGAGCACGATCTGGGTGGAAGGCAACGCGTTCGAGCAGGACGCGAAAATGCTGCGGGCGGGCGCGGCGGCGAAAGTAACGTTGAACGCGTACCCCGGGCGGTCGTGGATGGGACGTGTAGGGGTGATAGCGGATGTGATCGATCCGGCGACGCGCACGCTGAAGGTTCGCGTGGTGCTTGCGAATCCGGACATTACGCTCAAGCCCAATATGTTTGCGACGGTGTGGCTGCTGCGCGCGACGACGCAGGGCATTGAGATTCCAACGGCGGCGGTGATGCGCGAGGGCGCGAAATCTTACGTGTACGTAGCCGCGGCTGCGGACCGGTTTGAACGGCGGGAAGTGACGCTGGGGCGCACCGAAAACGATCAGGTGCAGGTGTTGACGGGGTTGAAGGCGGGGGAAGTGGTGGTCTCGGACGGGGCTTTGCTGCTGCGCGAAACGCCACAGTCGTGAGGCGAAGCGATCTTGCGGCGCGCCAACGCTCGAGGCGAGCCAACCCGTAAGGGCGAGCACAACGTGAGCGCGAGCTAGAGTGAGGGCGACTTAAAAAAGATGCGAGCTTTGATTCATGCGCTGCTGCGCTATCGGATGCTGATGGTGGTGCTGCTGGTGGCGTGGCTGGCCGGCGGCACGTATATGTTTTTGCGGTTGGATATCGAGGCGTATCCCGATCCTTCACCGCCGCTGGTGGAGTTCATTACGCAGAATCCGGCCTGGTCGGCCGAGGAAATGGAACGCCAGGTAACCGTGCCGGTGGAAACGGCGCTGTTCGGGATACCGGGTTTGGCGTCCACGCGTTCGATCAGCGTATTCGGATTGAGCGACGTGAAACTTTATTTCGATTATGCGACCGGCTACTTCAACGACCGGCAGGAGGCGATGAACCGGTTGCAGCAATTGACGCTGCCGGGAAATGTGACGCCGCAATGGTCGCCGTGGTCTCCGACCGGGGAGATCTATCGATACCGGTTGGAGAGCAACGATTATTCGCTGAACGAACTGAAGGCCACCGAGGACTGGTTGGTGCGGCGGGAGATCAAGCAGGTGTCCGGGATCGTGGACGTGACGACGTTTGGCGGGACGACGCGGCAATATCAGGCGGAAATGGATCCGCGGAAGCTGCTGCAATTTCAAGTAACGCTGCCGCAGGTGGTGACGGCGCTGGGGTCGAGCAACGCGAATGTGGGCGGCAATTACCTGACGCTGGGAAGCCAAAGCGTCAACGTGCGCGGGATCGGATTGCTGGGCTCGCTCGATGATATGAAAGACGTGGTGATCACTGAACATCAGGGCGTGCCGGTGTTTTTGCACGATGTCGCCGAAGTTCACGAGGGATTTCAGCCGCGACTCGGGCAAGTGGGCCTCGATCACGCGGACGATGTCATCGAGGGCATCGTGCTGCTGCAGCGGGGGGAGCAGTCGCTGCCGGCGCTGCAAACGCTGCGGGCGCGAATTGCGGCGCTCAATAACGGGCTGCTGCCCCGCGGCATGCACGTGCGCACGATCTACGACCGCACCGACCTGGTGCGGCTGACGACGACGACGGTGCGGCACCTGGTGTTACTGGGGCTGACGCTGGTGATCGTGCTGCTGCTGGTTTTTCTGGGAGAGGTGCGCATCTCGTTGATCGCGGCGCTGACCATTCCCTGCTCGCTGCTGTTTGCATTTTCCCTGATGGTGCTCACGAACCGGTCGGCGAATTTGATTTCGCTGGGCGCGGTGGACTTCGGAATCCTGGTGGATGCGGCGGTGATCGTGCTGGAAAACGTGTATCGCAAGCTGCACGCGGCGGGGCCTGCGGTTGGCACTGCGGACGCGCTATTCGACCGCATCGCCGATGCCGCGGCCGAAGCGGTGCGCCCGGTATTGTTTTCCGTGCTGGTGATTATTGTGGCTTTGATTCCGCTGTTCACCATGCAGGGAGTGCCGGGAAAAATTTTTGGTCCGATGTCGATGACGTATGGATTCGCGCTGACGGGCGCGACGCTGTTTGCGATACTGTTCGCTCCGGTGTTGGCGTCGTGGGCGGGGCCCAGCGGCAACACACACGAATATACGCTGCTGGTGCGGTGGCTGCGCCGCGGCTATGCGCGTGCGCTTAGGTGGGCGCTGCGGCACCGGGCGGTGGTGGGCGCGGCGGCGGGAGTGCTTTTGATTGTGGGAATGCTGCTGCTTCCGCGGCTGGGCGGGGAATTCATGCCCAAACTGGAGGAGGGCAACCTGTGGGTGCGCGCGACGCTGCCGCAGGATGTTTCGTTCGAGGCTTCGGCAAAATTGGCGCACGAGATACGCGAAATTCTGCTGGGTTATCCCGAGGTGTCGCAGGTGGTGTCACAGATGGGTCGGCCCGACGATGGGACCGACGTGACGACGTTCAATAACGTGGAGTTCATGGTGTCGCTGAAACCGCCCGACGAGTGGCCCGGCGGGATCAGCAAGCCGGCGCTGACCAAACAGATCGAGAGCGCGCTCGAAAAGTATCCCGGCATCGGGTTTAATTTTTCGCAGAACATACAGGACAACGTCGAGGAAGCCATGTCCGGGGTGAAGGGCGAGAATTCGCTGAAGCTGTTTGGCGACGACATCGATACTTTAGTGGCCAAGGCTGGCGAAATTCACGACATCATGGCCCGCGTTCCGGGAATCGCCGACCTGGGCGTGCTGCAGGAGACGGGCCAGCCGGAGTTGGTGATTTCGATTGGCCGGGGGGCCAGCGCGCGCTACGGGCTGATGGCCGCGGATGTGAACGCCGCGGTGCAAGCGGCGGTGGGCGGAGTGACAGCCACGCAGATATTGGAAGGCGACCGGCGATTCGATTTCGTGGTGAGGTTTCGGCCGGAATTTCGCGCCACGCCGGAGGCGGTGAGGAGCATCCTGCTGCCCACGCCCGACGGCGGTAACGTTCCGCTGAGCCAGGTGGCGCAGGTGGAGATGCGCCAGGGCGCGTTCATGATTTATCGAGAGAATGGGCAGCGCTATATTCCCGTGAAGTTCAGCGTGCGCGGGCGCGATCTGGCGGGAACGATGACGGACGCGCAACAGCGCATCGCGCGCGGCGTAAGGCTTCCCGAGGGTTATCACTACGAGTGGGCCGGGGAATACGACAGTTTGAAAAAGGAGCAGCGGCGGCTGGCGGTGATCGTGCCGGTGAGCCTGGTGATTATCCTCACGCTGCTGTTTGTCGCGTTCAACTCGTTTCGCGACGCGGGATTGATCATGGCCATGCTGCCATTCGGCATTGTGGGGGGCATCATGTCGCTGCTGTTCACGGGCACGCCGTTCAGCATATCGGCGGCGGTGGGGCTGGCTTCGGTGATCGGCGTGTGTACGCTGGCGGGAGTGGTGATGCTTTCGGGGATTCGGCGCGCCGCGCGGCACGCGCCGCACGGCTGGAGTTTCATCGAGGGCATTGAATCGGGAGCGATGGCGGAGATGCGGCCCGTGATCATGGCGTGTGCGGCGGCGGGCCTGGGCCTGCTGCCGGGCGCGGTCTCTTCGGGAATAGGCGTGCAGGCGCAGCAGCCGCTGGCACGCGTGGTGGTGGGAGGGATGGTCACTTCGCCACTGGCGATTTTATTTCTGCTGCCGATTTTGGCGAGTACGTTCAAGCCGGCGCGGCAGGAAAAGGCGGAGTAAGCGGGAGGGCTCCGCTGAGGCGAGCTGCGCAGGCAACTGGCGGACGCGAGGAGCCTCAGGCGAGGAGTTGGTGGTCCGCTCAGAATTCGACGTGCAGCCGCAGTGCGGGGACCCATACAGGGCCGCGGTCGCGGTTGTAGCCGGGATTGTTGATGTGCTGCAGATCGAAAGCGCCGTAGACTCCGCGCCAGAAGTGCGCGTCGTAGTAGCTCTCGACAATGTTTTCGCGGCCGTAATTGAGGTTGCCGTCGCCCAAGAGAAACCCGAGGCCGCCGAGCCGCAAATATTCCTGGTGATCCTTTGAAATGGCGTTACTGATGAACGCGACGCCGATTTTGTCGTGCCTGCGGCGCCAGCGGTCTCCCCGGTAGTCGGCTCCCAAGTTGAACGCTTGATTTACCTCGGTGTAGGCGAAGGATTCGTGGCGCCCTTCATTCCATCCGAAGCGTGCGAAGGCCCGCAGGCTTGCGGTGAGCTGCTGTTCGAGGTTGACGCCGAAGCCATATTTGATGCGGCCTTGGCGGCGGGTATCTTCGATGATGGGTTGCGGAGTTTTTCCCGCGAGGAAAAGCGCGACGGCTTCGCGATAGTCGCCCATGTTGGCGTGGTTCACGTAGGAGAGGAGGCGCACGGCGGTGGGCCGGGCGGCGAAGACATGCGGGTGGAGCTCGATTTCGAGATTTTCGGCGCGGGCGCGGCGCACATTCCAATCGAGCTGAATGCCGTTGGCGACTTTGGGCATCAGCGCCTCGGCAAATCGCACGGCCCAGGCGCGGTCGTCATACTCGAGCATGACGTCGTAAGTGTAACCGCGAGTATCCGCGGCGTAATCGTAGGCGCCGTTGTTGACATCGGTCCAATTCAGAAACTGCAAATGGTCGTCGCCTCCCACGGCGTTGACGTCGAAGAAATCGGTGAGCGCCATTTTGCCGCCGCGCAGCTCCAGGCGGCGCACGGGTAGTTGCGTCAAAAGCGACAACGGGCCGCGCGGCTGCGCGCTGCTTTCGCGGCTGAGCGGAATAATTTGATGAATCATGACCCGCGCGATGTAGGGAGCAGACCCAAGGTCGGGATTCCGCACCACGTCGAGGTTGGTGAATCCCGCCAGGCCCAGGGCGTCGCTGATGCCGTGCCCCTGCGTGATTTCCGGATCGAAAAGAATTTCGGTGGAGTGGGTTAGTTCCAGGCCGGTGAAAAGCGTCATAACGCGGGAGTCGCGGATTTCACCGCGCGGATTAAGGCTGTGCGCGCCGCTATATTTCGCCGAGAAGCCAGGGATGCCCCTGCAGCGATGTTGTTGAACTGCCCGGAAATCCACCAGCGCGTGGAGTCTGGATGCGGGAAGATGGTTTGCGGGTCTGGAGTTTCGGTCTCGGACGGTCCCGCTGTGGAGCCGCCTGGATCCTGGGCGCGGGAGGGCAGGGCGTAAAGGGCCAGGATGACCGTCAGGATTACGAGCAACACACATCGCACGGACAAATGTTGCGCGAACAAACATCGCACACCGGGGCCGAGACAAACCTTGGTGCCGCGTGCGGCGACCTTGGGCTGTGTCAGAGGGGCGGATGGCGTATGAGCAGAGGGCATAGGGGCAGCAATTGAATGATATCAGCACGAGTGTCGGGCCCACGAGTCTCACGCCAAAGTTAATAAAATATAATGTTGTGTGGCGCCCCGCTTCCAACTGCGGCACGCGCCGAAAAGAGTGGGCTCGAAACTGCGTGCGGAATGAGCGAATCGTTTACAATGGATGCGGACCGCGCCGCGCGTCATGAAAGTAATCCTTATCTCCACTTACGAATTGGGACACCAGCCGTTTGGCCTGGCTTCGCCGGCGGCGTGGCTGCGGGCGCGCGGCGCTACAGTGACGTGCCTGGACTTGTCGCGCGAGGCGCTGCGCGAGGATTGTATTCGCGAAGCCGATCTGGTGGCGTTCTACGTGCCCATGCACACGGCCACGCGGCTGGCCACGCAGCTTATCGATGTTGTGAAAACGCTGAATCCCGGCGCGCGGCTGTGCTTTTATGGCCTGTACGCACCCGTGAATGAAGCTTATTTGCGGGCGCGCGGCGTCAGCGATATTTTCGGAGGCGAGTTCGAGGCGGCGCTGGCGCAGCTGGTCGACGAGATGGCGCCGACGGGCGCGGCGAGTGCAGCGGGCTGACGCAGGAGATGATGTTGCAGAAGGCGCGCACGGCGGGAACGCGCAAGACAATGTCGCGCAAGATGGGGGCGCGCAAGGTGGGGTCGCGCAAAGGGACGGCGACGCAGCCTCCAGGCGGAGGAAAGACGGAACGGCGTCGGCCGGCGAAATGAAGCCGGCGTTGCCGCGCGAGAACTGCGGCGCGAGGAGCGCTCGCGGCAAATTTCGCCGGTAATCTCTCTCGAGCGGCTCGATTTTATTGTGCCCGACCGGGCGGGGCTGGTGCCGTTGCGCGAATACGCGCACGTGATGCTGCCCGACGGCGGGCACCTGGTGGCGGGATACACGGAAGCGAGCCGCGGGTGCAGGCATTTGTGCCGCCATTGCCCGATTGTTCCCGTGTACGGCGGCGTTTTCCGCATCGTGCCGCGGGAAATCGTGCTCGAGGACATTCGCCGCCAGGTCGCCGCGGGCGCCGAACACATCACGTTCGGCGATCCGGATTTTTTCAATGGGCCGGCGCACGCGCTGGCGATTGTGCGCGAGATGCATCGCGAATTTCCGCGGCACACCTACGACGTGACCATCAAAGTGGAGCACCTGCTGAAACACAGCGAGCAACTGGCGGTGCTGCGCGATACCGGGTGCCTGTTCGTCACCACGGCGGTGGAAGCGGTGGACGACGCGATGCTCGAGCGGCTGGCCAAGGGGCACACGCGCGCCGATTTTCTGGCCGTGGTGGCGCGCTTCCGCGAGCTGGGCCTGGTGCTGCAGCCGACCTTCGTGCCCTTCACGCCGTGGACGACGCTCGCGGGGTATCGCGACTTGCTCGCGGTGATCGCCGAGCAGGAGCTGATTGAAAATATCGCGCCGATCCAATTGGGGATACGCCTGCTGATTCCGGCGGGTTCGCGCCTGCTGGAACTCGCCGAGATGCGGCGCTACGCCGGCGCATTCGATCCGAGCTCGCTGTTCCATCCATGGAAACACGATGACGCGCGCGTGGACGCGCTGGCCGAGCGCGTGCAGCAACTCGCCGCCATGGGCGACAAACTTGCTTGGACGCGCAGCGAAACATTCGCGCGCATCTGGCAAGCGGCCGCGGAAGCCGAGGCGCAGACCGCAGAGGGGCGAGCAGATCAGGCTGCGATGGGCGGCAATGCGAGTGTCTTCACGCCGCTCGGGCGGCAGCCCATGTTTGCGGCGCGCCCGGCGATTCCGCACTTCACCGAGCCGTGGTACTGCTGCGCGGAACCGACGCGGGAACAATTCATTTCCATTGGCGGCGGCGCGCCGCCAGCGGCGCGGCGCGAGCGCCAAGCGGATACGGCGCTGCAAGCGGACGCGTTTCTGTGAATTCGCAACCCAGCGGCGAGCGGCGTGATTTCGCGGGCGTGTCCTCGCGTCGAACGGAGGACGCGGGTCATCCGCGCGCAGCCTTGTGCGTCTCGGCATCCGCCACGAACGACGAGGCCTCCTCGCCAGGAAGCGCGGAGCGCGCAGTTGACGATGAAAACGTAGCGGCGCGCGGCACGCCGCCGCGCCTGCTTCTGCTGGCAAGCAAGCTCGGCTATCAGACGCGCAGTTTCGCGCTGGCGGCGCGAAAGTTGGGCGCCGAAGTGGTTATTGGCAGCGATCGCTGCCATCAGCTCGACGATCCGTGGGCTGACGGCGCGATCCCGCTGCATTTCGAGCAGGCCGAGCAAGCGGCGGCAACGTTGGTGGAGGCCGTGCGCGCGAAACCTGTGCATGCAATTCTCGCGCTGGGCGACCGGCAAACCGTGACGGCAGCGTACGCCGCGCGGGCGCTGGGCCTGCGCTACAACTCCCCGGAGGCGGTGGAGAATTGCCGCAGCAAGCTGCGGCAACGCGAAGTGCTGCAGGCGGCGGGCCTGCCGGTCCCTGCTTTTTTTTCGTTTATGTTGCGTGAAGAGGTTGCCGCGATCCTTCCGCGGGTGGATTTTCCGTGCGTGCTGAAACCGCTGCGCCTGTCGGCCAGCCAGGGAGTGATTCGCGCCAATGATGCCGCCGAATTCAGGGCCGCGCGCGAGCGCATCGCGCAACTGCTCACTTCGCCGGAAGTGCAGGTAACGCGGGAAGCGGAACTCGATCGGCTGCTCGTCGAGCGGTACATTCCGGGCGCAGAGGTGGCGCTCGAAGGTTTGCTCGAAGCGGGCCAGCTGCGCGTGCTGGCGTTGTTTGACAAGGCCGATCCGCTTACCGGGCCGTATTTCGAGGAATCGATTTACGTGACGCCGTCGCGGCTCGATGGGGAAATGCAGGCGCGCATTGCGACGTGTGCGGCGGAGACGGCGCGCGCGCTGGGCCTCGCGGAGGGGCCGATCCACGCCGAATTCCGGGTCAACGAAAATGGTCCCTGGATTCTGGAAATGGCGCCGCGCCCGATTGGCGGGCTTTGTTCTCGCGCGTTGCGATTTGGCCCCGAGCGGATTTTTCTGGAGGAATTGCTGGTGCGGCACGCTCTGGGATTGCCGGGCGCGGACTTAGCGCGCGAGGAATCAGCCGCAGGGGTGATGATGATTCCGGTGCCGGGTAGCGGCACACTCGAAGACGTCGAGGGCCTGGAGCGAGCCTTGGCAACGCCGGGCATTGCGGAAATCGAGATTACGGCGCGGCGGCACGACTTTATTGCCGCGTGGCCGGAGGGCGCGAGTTACCTGGGATTTATATTCGCGCGGGGGGAAACGGCAGCGGTCGTGGAGGCGGCATTGCGCGAGGCCCATGACCAACTGCGCTTCATCATTGCAGCGCGGCTGCAGGTGGCGCATCCCGCGTGGCCTGAGGCGCCTTTGAGATCCTTTAATTTGAATGCAGCTAAGGGTGATTTAAACGCGTAACGGCGATTTGAACGCAGATGACGTTGATTGACCGCAGGTAACGTTGATTGACCGCATGATACGGGCGGCAACGGCGAGGAACTTCAGGGGACGGATGAGAAGTCCAGCGGGGTTAGCTCTTGGCCTTCTGGGGAATATAGCCTTCGGGGAGCTTCGCGCCTTCACCAAAAAAGAACTGTTCCAACTGCTCCTCCATCACTTTTTGGGATTGCGGATCGAGAGGATTCAACCGGTACTCGTTCATGATCATCTTGGAGTGTTCGATCCACAGCTTCCAGGCTTCCTTGGAGACGTTGTCGTACAGGCGCTGGCCGAGTTCGCCCTTCCACGGCACGCGGTCGAGCCCTTCCATCCTTTTGCCGAATTTAACGCAGGTGACCATGTGTGAGCCGGGCTGCGGCGGTGCGGCTGGATCGGCCATGAAAAAACCTCCTGGGCGAAGCGTGCGGCTGGTTTGCAATCCCACCATACTGCATCCGCGCGCAAATTTCTAGGAGCGGTAAGACTTGCGGGATGCGCCTGATTTTGAGACAAGAGAATGTGCGGGTTCGGAGGGGCGGACCGGGCGCGATGCTGGCGGCTTCATTGCACGCGGCGACGAATAGTTGAGGCCGAAGGAGAAGCAAGAAAAAAGCCGAAACAACGGGAAAGGGCACATCGCGATGACGTGACACGGAGGGATTCCTCACTCCGTTCGGAATGACTACTTAAAGCTAAAGCAAAGGCAAAGCAAAAGCAAAGGCAAAAGCAAAGCAAAGGCAAAAGCAAAGGCAAAAGCAAAGGCAAAAGCAAAGGAAAAGCAAAGGCAAAAGCAAAGCAAAGGCAAAGCAAAAGCAAAGGCAAAAGCAAAGGCAAAGAATAGAGGCGAAGGCGACGGCGACAGCAGGGCAAGGACGGGAGCGACCGCGACGACGAGAACTGTGGCAAGTGACAAGCGCGGCGGGGACTACGATGAGTGAAGTGAAGGCGCTGTTCTGGGATGTTGGCGGAGTGATACTGTCGAACGGGTGGGATAAGGCGGAGCGCGCCGCGGCCATCCGCCGCTTCTCACTGGACGCCGAGGATTTTGAGGAGCTGCACGAGCAAACGTTTGCGGCGCTGGAAACCGGGCAGATCACGCTCAACGAATATCTGAAGCGCACGGTTTTTTATCGCGAGCAACCGTTTAGCCTGGAAGAGTTCAGGGAGTTTATGCTCACGCGCTCCACCGAGAACGCCGTGACGCGCGCGCTGCTCGACGGAATCACCGCCACGCGCCGGTATTTCCTGGCTACGCTCAACAATGAAGGAGCGGAGGTAAATGCTTACCGTATCCGCACCTTCCAACTGTGGCGTAATTTTTCGGCGTTCTTCAGCTCCTGTTACTTGGGCACGCGCAAGCCGGCGGAGCTGATTTATCGCAGGGCGCTCGAAATCACGCAGCGCGCGCCGGAAGAATGTATATTCATCGATGACCGGCCGGAGAATCTGGAAGCGCCGCGGCGGCTGGGAATGCAGGCCATCCAATTCGTGGATGCGGCGCAATTGCGCGCCGAGCTCGCGGCGAGAAACGTGGAGATGGAGGCCGGCGCGAGTAGCGCGGCGGTGAATTGAAAAGCGCGCGGTTATGTTATTGAGCGGGCTCCAAGTAGAGCCCGGACTTTTATTGCGTGGGCTCCAAGTAGAGCCCACACCCGTATTGCGCGCTCTCCAAGTAGGGCCACGGTATTGAGCGGGGTCGCAAGTGGAGCTCGCACCCGTATTGCGCGGGCACCAAGCGGCACCTGCACCCGATAAGATCGAAGATAATCGAAGGGGACACCATGGACTTGGGGATGATAGGGCTGGGACGTATGGGCGCGAACATGGCGGAGCGGTTGGTGCGTGGCGGCCATCGCGTTTGGGGCTACGATCCCGATCCCGCGGCAACGCAACGCGTGGCCGAGAACGGCGTCGCGAAAACAGATTCCCTGGCGGATCTGGTGCGGCTGTTGCCGCATCCTCGCGCGGTATGGGTGATGGTGCCTTCCGGCGCGCCCGTGGACCAGACCATCGAGGCGCTGATGCCGGCGCTCGAAAACGGCGACACCATCATCGACGGCGGCAACAGCAATTATAAGGATACCCAGCGGCGCGCCGCTTCGCTGAACGCGCGAGGTTTCGAGTTCGTCGATGTGGGCACGAGCGGCGGCGTGTGGGGCTTGCGCGAAGGCTATAGCATGATGGTGGGCGGAAACAAAACGGCGGTCGACCGGCTGCGCCCGATATTCCAAACACTCGCGCCGGGGCCGAACCAGGGCTGGGGCCACGTGGGAGGCAGCGGCGCCGGGCATTTCGTGAAGATGATCCACAACGGAATCGAATATGGAATGATGCAGTCGTACGCGGAGGGATTTTCGATCCTCGAGCACAAAAAAGAGTTCGAGCTGGATTTGTACCAGGTGGCGCAAATCTGGCGCACCGGCAGCGTGGTGCGCTCCTGGCTGCTCGACTTGTTGGCAGCCGAGCTGAAGGAAAATCCCGAACTCGGAGGCATCGCGCCCTACGTAGAGGATTCCGGGGAAGGGCGGTGGGCGGTGGCCGAGGCCATCGACCTGGACGTGGCCGCCCCGGTGCTCACGCTTTCGCTGCTCGAACGGCTGTCGTCGCGGGATGCGGATTCTTTTTCGCACAAGCTGCTCGCGGCCCTGCGGCACCAATTTGGGGGCCACGCCATAAAGGCCGAGGGCACCAGCGCGAAAGGGTAGCGGAAGAAATCCCGCTCATACGGCGGTCCACCGCTGAATGACATGGGGGAAATGACATGACACCCAATCCTCCCGATCTCGCCACTGCGCTACAGCCCGAAGCTCCCGCGGCGGGCGAAAATTCGCGCGCCGCGACATCCTGCACAATCGTCATTTTCGGGGCTTCCGGGGATCTCACGAAGCGCAAACTGATACCGGCGCTTTACGAAATCGCGTCGCAAAAACCTGCGGCGCCGCGGTTCGCGGTGATCGGATTTGCACGCACCCCGACCAGCGACGACGCGTTCCGGAAGACGGCAGCCGAAGCAGCCGGCAAGAACGGGTCTTCTATTTCGGGGAGTGGTTTGGCGGGCGGTTCGGTCAGCAGTTCGGCAGGCGGTGCGGCCGGCGCGCGCGGCGACGAGAAGCCTCGCGACGAAAAACTGCGCGACTTCGCGCAATCGTTCACTTATGTGGCCGGTGAATACGATCAGCCCGAAGCGTATCAGAATTTGTCGCGGAAACTCGACGAGGTCGATCGGGAGCGCCAGCTCGGAGGTAACCGGCTTTACTACCTGGCGACGCCGCCCGCCGTTTATCCGCAGGTGATCGAGCAGATTCGCAAGGCGGGCCTGGCCCAGCCCAAAGGGAATTCCTGGACGCGCATTATTATCGAGAAACCATTTGGGCGCGATCTCGCGTCGGCGCGGGAGCTGAATCACATTGTTCTGGGAGCATTCGCGGAATCGCAGGTTTACCGGATCGACCACTACCTTGGCAAAGACACGGTGCAGAATCTTTTGGTGCTGCGATTTGGCAACGGGATTTTCGAGCCGCTGTGGAACCGCAACTACATCGATCACGTGCAGATCACGGTAGCGGAAAGCCTGGGGGTCGAGCAGCGGGCGGCGTTCTACGAACATGCCGGGGCGCTGCGGGACATGGTGCAAAGCCACGTGCTGCAGCTGGCTTCGCTGGTGGCGCTCGAGCCTCCCGCGGCATTTGACGCCGACGATCTGCGCAACGAGAAAATCAAGGTGCTGCAATCGATTCGGCCGTACACGCCGGAAGTAGTGGCGCGCGATATTATTCGCGGCCAATATGCGGCAGGCACGGCAGAGGGCGGAAAAAACGTACCCGGCTACCGGCAAGAGCCCGGCGTCAGCCCCAGTTCTACAACCGAGACTTATGTAGCGGCGCGGCTGCTGATCGATAATTGGCGCTGGGCCGACGTGCCCTTTTATCTGCGTACCGGGAAGCGCCTGGCGCGGCAGGTGAGCGAAATCGCGATCCACTTTCGGCGCGCTCCGCACCTGGTGTTTCGCGGACAGGGCCTCGATGCGAACTGGCTGGTACTCAACATACAGCCGGAAGAGGGCATTTCGATTTGCTTTTACGCCAAGCTGCCCGGTCAGGAGATGCGCCTGAAGCAAGTCTCGATGAATTTCAGCTACCACGGAGCGTTTGGCGCCGATGAACGCAGCGCGTACGCGACGCTGGTGGCCGATTGCATGCGCGGCGACGCGACGTTATTCGATCGCGCCGACGGGGTGGAGGCGGCCTGGTCGCTGGTGGATCCCATCAGCGAGGCCTGGCGCGAAAATAAAGCGCCGCTGGCGAATTACGCGGCGGGCAGTTGGGGACCGCGCGAGGCGGACGAACTTCTGGAGCGTGATGGGCGACACTGGCGTAAACCTTAACGCGCCGCCACGCGAGGCGCTGCCCGGCGTATTTGTGTGCGCCGATCCCGCGGATGTGGCGCGCACGGCTGCGCGACGTTTTGTGGATTGGGCGTGGCAGGCCATCGCGCGTGACGGCAATTTTTTCGTGGCGCTTTCCGGCGGCTCGACGCCGCGCGAGCTCTACCGGTTGCTGGCCTCAAGCGAATACCGCAGCCAGGTGGATTGGCCGCGCGTGCACCTGTTCTGGGGAGATGAGCGCGCGGTGCCTCCCGATGATCCCGCCAGCAACTACGGCATGACGCGCCGCGAACTGTTGTTGCGCGTGCCGATTCCGCCAAATAACGTGCACCGCATGGAAGCGGAAGATCCCAACATCGGCCGCGCGGCACACCATTACGAAACCATCCTGCGGAAATTTCTGGAGGTGGACGATCGCGGCTTCCCGATATTTCACCTGGTGCTGCTGGGAATCGGGCCGGAAGGCCATACGGCGTCGCTGTTTCCCGGTTCGCGGCTGTTGCAGGAAACCTCGCGCTGGGTGAGCACTCCGCTGGTTGCGAAGCTGGGCATGCGGCGCATGACTCTGACCCTGCCGGTGCTGGAGGCGGCGCGGCGTATCCTGTTTCTGGCGGCGGGAAAAGAGAAGGCTGCGATTTTGCACATAGTTTTGTGCGAGCATCCCGTTCCGCCACTGCCGGCGCAACTGGTGCAGCCGCGGCACGGGGAGCGCATATTTCTGATTGACGAAGCAGGCGGCGGCGCTTCTCGGGCCGGGCGCGGCCGACAAGGGATCGGAAGGCGTATCGGAAGGCGGGGCGCCTGCGGCGGAACCGGCGCGCAATCCACGCGGGCCGGTGGCCGGCGGGGCGCCGGCGGTATCGGCGTCGCCGTCTCGAAAAGGGGAGAAACCCGAACTTCCTGAGCCGCCCGCGGGCAACAAGAGAGGCACATGATCCTCGCGGGGGACGTTGGCGGAACGAAGTGCAATATCGCGCTGGTGGAAGCGCTTCCGGGTTCCGGTGGCGGACCACTTAGTGTGGGGCCCGGGGCGGCCCGCGATTCCGCATTTCGCATCGCATTTTTGCGCCGGTATCCAAGCCAGAACTACGCGCAATTCGCGGATGTGGTTGCCGAATTTTTGCGTGACGCGCGAGATGTGCTGGAGGCCTCGGCGGCCGGCCAAAGTGCTGGCCGCCGGTTTTGGAGTGGCGGGCCCGGTGATAGGACGCACCGTGCACGTCACCAACGTGCATTGGAGCGTGGACGCGGCGGCCCTGGAACGCCAATTGGGCACGCACCACGTCGTTCTGCTGAACGATCTGGAGGCGACCGGCTATAGCCTGGCATGGCTTGGCGCAGCGGATCTGTTTTTGCTCAATCCTGGCGCGCCGGCGCCGCAAGCGCCGCAAGCGCTGATCGCTGCGGGCACCGGACTCGGCGAATCGATTCTTCACTGGGATAGCCACCGGTATGCCGTGTTTCCAAGCGAAGGAGGACACACCGATTTCGCTCCGCGGACCGAGCAGGAGATCGAGCTGCTGCGTTACATGAAAAAAACCAATAAATTCGTGAGCTGGGAGCTGGTTGTGTCGGGGCGCGGCTTCCGGGTGATCCACGAATTTCTGAACGCGAGCGTGCGGCACGCAAGCTTTGCGGAACCGGGCGCCGATCCCGCGCAGGAGATTACGCGGCGCGGGCTCGACGGCTCCTGCGAGGTGTGCGTGCGGACACTCGATCTCTGGACGGCGCTGTACGGGGCGGAGGCCGGCAACCTGGCGCTCAAGGCGCTGGCGCGCGGCGGCGTGTTTGTCGCCGGCGGCATCGCTCCGAAGATTTTGCCGAAGATAAAGGACGGCGCGTTCATGCGCGCGTTTCGCGAAAAAGAGAAATTCGAGGAGTTTGCTGGCCGGCATGCGCGTGCAAATCGTTTTGAACGAGGATGCCCCGTTGTTGGGCGCGGCGGCGGAGGCTTCGCGCGTGCGCGAGAGCAGGAAATAGTTCGACAAACGCCGCTGATCTTTTCGGTAGAATTCGTTTCCGAGTCGCGGTTTTTCGAGCGCCATGAGTGCGCCCATTGCGGAGACCGGATGCAGGAACACTGCAGCGTGCCGGAGTGCACGGAAGAAGGCATAGCTTCCATTGATGGGCGCGTGCTTTGCCGCACGCATTTTCTGACATCGTCGTACCAGCGGCTGGAAGCCATTTCCGGGCAAATTCACCGGCAGGAATTTCAGGAGAGGCAATCGGACGCCGCCGGCCGTTTTCTCGAGGGCTGCATGCACGATGCGGCGGATATCGCGTGTGCGGTCGGCGCGCCGAGCAATCTGGAGCGGGCGCGGGTGCTCGACGTGTTGCTGTGGGCTTCCGAGTTGCACTCTCGATTGCGGCGCGGGCCGCGGCTGCCGGCGAGGATCCCGATGCTGCTGCGCTCGGGGGCGCCGGAGGGCTCCTGGGAAGAGCAGACCGAAACGCAGTTGCTGAGCCGGCACGGCGCGCAGCTCAGGTGCCGGCACGAACTCCGCGTGGACCAACGATTGACCTGCGTGCGGCTCGACAATGGACGGCAAGCCGAGGCGCGCGTCGCGTGGGTTGCGCGCAAAGGTGCCGAGGGATTGGAAGTGGGCATCGAATTCCTTACGGACAAAAGCTTCTGGGGTCTGAGCCTCGACGGCTCGATTTCGCTCACGGACCGTGATCGGGGAAGTGGGAATTCGGCCCGTTCCAATCTTTCGGCGGATTCCGGCGAACTGTGAATTCGCGAATTCGTAAAAGTCTCCAGCCGCCCGTCGGGCGACGTACCAAGAGTAGGCGACCTGCCAAGAGTAATCGCGCGCGCCCGCACGGCCGTCAAGAGTTGGCACCCTCAAAAATAGCACCGGCGTCCAGCTTCTGAGCGCCAGCGTGGATAACAGGAAAAACGCCTTTTAGGTTTTGCCTTCAAAAAACAAGAAAAATCGTTACGGTCGGGCTGGGGGAGCTTTGTAAATCATGCGGCGGCAGCATAGAAAGACGCCGGTGAGTGACAGGACCGCCGGGATCAGTCCGAACAAGGTCCAAAGCGCCTCGGCAAACCAGCCGAACCTGCCAAAATGGGCCATGCTGAGCCAACCCAAGACCCGGTCGGCATATTTATCGCTGGGATCAACGAATCCGGAAAGGGCGTTAACGGTTTGTGGAAAACAAAAATAGAACCCCGTTATTCCCCACATCAGAACAAAGAGAAAGCCCCAAAATCCCAGTGCGCTATGCAAATCCCAAGTGAACCGCGCAAAAAATAATCTCCAGTTCACAGTTAGCGCCCGCCGCCAATGGCTGATGCCCGGCCACCAGATAACGGCTCCCGTCAAACACAAGACGATCACGCAGACCGCGCCAATGCCGTTTACGAAACGGCCATTCATTCCAAATAATAGGTTCTCGTGCAGATCGACCATCCACTCGACCGACGAAACCAGGGAGGGCGCCCGCTCCAGTCCAGTACGGTAGACAATCAGGCTGCCGGTAATGCTCATAAGAGTGATATACAGGCCGGCTCCGGCTCCCACGAACAAATGAACGTAGAAGAGGCACTTGCGCACCCACACTTTCTCAGGGTGCTCGATCCATTGCTGCCATACGGACATTGACATTAATGTTCAGATTATCACTCCTAGCAAAAGGTGACCTAGCTTGGTTCACGGCTGGCGCCAGACGAGAATTTGCGCCTTCGGTCCGGCGTCAGTAGCAATGAGGTCTATGGACCCTTGAGATACTGCAATTTGCGTGTGTTGCTGGTGCGCGAGGAGCTCTTTATTTTGGCAGGGCGGCACCGCGGGCTGCGGCGCTTCCCGCGGCACCTCGAATTTCGCGCGCATGGCACATAGGCGCGTTTTGATGCACCGTTTTGCGCCATCCGGGGCTACACTTTATAAGTCGATTCGGTAAGGCGCCTTTCCCCGGAAACAACCCCTCCCTCGGAAAGCCTGTTCGTGCGAACCCGCATCCAAGGTTCGGTGTACACAATTTTAAACTGAGGTTCGGCCAATGCTATTTCCATGCCGATTCAAAACACTGTGAAAACATGCTCATTCCAGAGCCCCATTCTCCACGTCTGCGCGATGCTTGCGGTGGCGGCGGCCTTGGCAGCCGCCGGCGCCGGGAGCGCCCACGCGCAGGACCGCATCGTTCACGGCATCGATAACGCGCAAATTGCCACCGTAAAGGGCAACGTCCATCCCCAGGCCCGTGCTGAATTCGATCAGGGGCCGGCCGACTCCGCGCTGAAGTTGCAGGGTTTGACGATCCTGTTCAAACCCACCGCCGCCCAGCAGGCCGCTGTGGACTCACTACTGGCCGCGCAGCAGGACCGCTCTTCGCCGAGCTATCACCGCTGGGTTACGCCCGAACAGTTTGCGAGCCTGAACGGAATCAGCCAAAACGATCTGAATCGAATCGTTTCGTGGCTCCAGAGCCAGGGATTTCAAGTCGGCGCCACGGCTCGCAGCCGCACTTGGGTTTCCTTCAGTGGCACCGCGCAACAGGTGGAAGCGGCATTCCACACTTCGATTCACCGGTTTGTGGTAAATGGCGAAACTCATTACGCGAATGCCGCCGCGCCTGCTGTTCCCGCGGCTTTCGCCGATCTCGTCCTGGGCGTGCGCGGCCTGCACGATTTTCATCCCCAGGCACACGCGCGCGCGAGTGTCGTTCCGAATCCTAAGTTCACCTCGAGTGTGAGCGGGAGCCATTTCCTGACCCCTGCTGACTTCGCCACCATCTACGATCTGAACCCTCTGTACAACGCGGGAATCAACGGCACCGGCCAGAAGATTGCCATCATGGGGCAGACCGATATCGTGATGAGCGATATCAGTACGTTCCGCACCGTGGCGGGGCTGCCTGCCAACAACCCTCAAATCGTTTTGGTGGCCGGCGATCCCGGCACCAGCAATAGCGACCTGGCCGAGGCCGACCTCGATCTGGAGTGGTCCGGCGCGGTCGCCCCCAATGCCACTATTTTTTACGTGAATTCTTCGGACGCATTTACATCGCTGATATTTGCGATCGATCACGTCACGGCTCCGGTAATCAGCATCAGTTATGGCCTATGCGAACAGCAGCTATCGGCCTCGGAATCTTCCTCCATGCAGCAAAGTGCCAGGCAGGCGAACGCGCAAGGGATCACCATCGTGGCCCCGACCGGTGATAGCGGCGCCGCCGATTGCGACACGGCCGACCCGGCCACGCAAGGACTGACGGTCGATTTCCCGGCGAGCATGCCTTTCGTGACCGCTGTGGGCGGCACGGAGTTCAGCGAAGGTTCAGGAACGTATTGGAACACCACCAACAATCCCAGCCCCAACGGCGGTTCCGCAATTTCCTATATCCCCGAGATGGTTTGGAACGACACGGTGGCCGACAAAGCGCTTACCGCGGGTGGCGGCGGCGCCAGTACGCTTTTTACCAAGCCGAGCTGGCAAACTGGCAGCGGTGTTCCCGCGGACGGCCAGCGCGACGTGCCCGACGTGGCCATCGCAGCTTCCGCCGATCATGACGGCTATTTGATTTGTTCGGGCGGCAGTTGCGTTACGGCCGAGCCGGCCGCAGCGGGAGTGGGCTGGAGAAAGACCGATCAAACTTTGAACGTGATTGGCGGCACCTCCATGGGCCCGCCCACTTTTGCCGGCATCGTGGCGCTGATCAATCAACAAGCGGGCACGCCGCAGGGCCAGGGCAACATCAACTACATTCTGTACCCGCTCGCAGCCGCGACGCCAAGCGCATTTCACGACATCACCAGCGGCGACAACATCGTTCCTTGCCAGGCCGGCAGCACGGGATGCCCCACCAGTGGCACGGCGCAAATCGGCTTCGCCGCGGGCGCCGGGTACGACCTCGCTTCGGGATTGGGATCGATTGATGCTTACAATCTGGTGACGGCTTGGACCTCGGTCTCGTCATCCTCGACCGGCTCGAGTGATGGCTCGTCGGGCGACTTTCAGCTCGCGGCTTCCCCGTCCAAGGTGACGCTGGCTCGCAGCGGCACGGCGAATTCCCAAGTGACGCTGACGGCCATTAATGGTTTGACGGTGAGCGGCACGCCTAACTTCACGTGCACGGTGCCTTCCACCTTTACCGGCGTGACGTGTGCGGTTGTTGCGGCCGCGGCGGCCAACACCTGGACGGTGACGATCAGCGCCGCGGCTAATGCGGCGCTGCGTGGCCCTCTCGGCGTGAATGCCTTGAGTACGGAAACACCCGGCGGGATTGCCGCGGTCGCCCTGCTCGCCATCCTGTTGCTCTGCGTTCTTGCTTGCAGCCCGGACGCACGCGCGGCAGCGGCGTGTCGGGATCTGCGTCGCGGCGCCTGCGTTGACCTGTGTCGTTCAAAGACCGCGATGGGCGCTGGCTGGCGCGCTGACGCTGTTGTGCTTGGGAATGCTTGGCGCGGGCTGCGGTGCTGCGCCCACGGCCAGCAGCGCGTCAAACGGATCAACCTCCGCAACCGCGAACGCTGCCGCGGTCACGGTGCAGGGAACCGCGAACGGGATCAGCCACAGCGTGCAGATTGGCGTGACTGTGAATTAGCCGCGCCCGAATTCCGCCGCGCCTGAATTTCACAGATTCAGACGGGCGCGAATCAAGGCGTGTCACTGTGCAAAATTCCATGTTTCTCAAATTGAGAAACATCACCGATTCAAACCGGGTGCAAATCAAGATGCTCTCAATTAAGGCAGTGCGCGGCCAAAGGGCAGGGCATCGAGATCCAAATTTCCGCCGGAAAGAATGATGCCCACCTTACGAAGTGCGGAGTTGCGCTCGATGCCTATTTTGCGGAACAGCGCCGGGGCGGCCGCCACGGCGCCGGAAGGCTCGACGATTAATTTCAAGCGGTCCCAAAGCAGGCGCATGGCCGCCACAATTTCTTCTTCGCTGACCAGGGAAAACGCATCGACGCGCCGCCGCAAAATTGCCAAGGTCCGCGGCGCAAGAGTGGCCCGCAACCCATCGGCGATGGTTTTCGCCTGAGCCGCGGGTTCGAGGCGCCCGGCGGCGACCGAGCGCGCGGCGTCATCCGCGTTGCGCGGTTCGCAGCCGACCACCTGGGCCGCCGCGCGCAGGTGTTTCGTCGCGATCGCGGTTCCGCTCAGCAGGCCTCCTCCGGAAACCGGAGCCAGAACGAAATCCAAATCCGGAATTTCCTCGAGCAGTTCCACCGCGGCCGTCGCCTGGCCGGCGATGATGCGATCGTCGTCGAAGGGATGCAGCAGGACGGCGCCGGTGCGCTGCATCAGTTCCGCGGCGCCGGCTTCGCGGGCGGCCATGGTGGGCTCGCACAGCACGATTTCGCCGCCAAAAGCCTCGACTGCGCGGCGCTTGATCTGCGGCGCGTCGGAGGGCATCACGATCCAGGCGCGGATTCCTCGCTCGCGCGCCGCCAGCGCCAGCGCGGCCGCATGGTTGCCGGACGAGTGCGTCACCACGCCGCGCGCGGCTTCTTCATCGCGCAGCGAAAATACCGCGTTCGAGGCCCCGCGCATTTTGAACGATCCCGAGCGCTGCAGATTTTCGCACTTGAAGTAAAGCTGGGCGCCCGCCAGTTGATCGAGCGAAGAGGAAGACATAACCGGCGTGCGATGGATGTGCGGCGCGATGCGCCGGTGGGCGGCCTGGATGGCCTCGAAGGAGGGGTTTATTATCTCGAAATCGGAAGCGGCACTCGGCCGCGGCGGGCCGCCACCTTCGCCCGTCGAAGCGGTCGAAGCCTTGGGAGCCGGCGAAGCCGCCGTCGAAGAAGGCGCCTGCGGGTGGCCGCTCATCGCGCTAAGGATTGCCCGCCGGAACCGTGAAGGTCACTTTCCCCGCTGCTTCATTGTCGAACTGATCGTAGACGCGCACCGAAACGGTGTGTTCGCCCGGCGAAACATTTTTAAGCGTCAGCACGTAATTCTCGCTGGGCGAATCGCTCAGCTCTCCGGCCGGGCGGACCAGCGTCCAGTCGCCGGCGTCGAGGCTATATTGCGCGCGAACCACGGCGCTGGTCGCGTCGGAAGCGCGAAACCGCACGGTGACGGACGGATCGCCGCCCACCCTGACTATTTCATTGGTGATGCCGGCGACGGTGGGCGGCGTATTGTCCACGACGAAACGCTCGCTTTCGCGCTCTCCGGTCAAGGCCTGGTCCGGGGCGTTCGATCGCGAATCGGAGCCGACAATTTTCAAATAATAAGCGCCATCGGGCAGGGAAGTCGTATCCCACGAATAGAAGCGCTGCTCGATCTTGTCTTTCAGAAGCTTCCAGTCGCGTTCACCTTCGCCGCGATAGTAGATGGCAAAGATCAGCTCGTCTTCGTTGTCATCTTCCGCGTTCCACAGCACGCCCTGATAACCCTTTTGCGTGAAGCCCTGGGGCGGCGCCTCGAAGCGCGGAGCTTCGGTCGGAGTACGCTGCGAAGTTGACGTGGCCCCGGCCGCCGGCGGCTGCCGTAGCTGCACGGGCGCCGCTTGTGCTGGACCGCCCTGCTGGCCTCCAAAACCGGTGACGCGCACGCCCGGATTTTGCAGCGCAATCGCAGTAATTCGGGGAGCGGTATTTTTCGGCAAGTACGCCACGTTCACCCAGGAAAGTTCCGGCTCGGGGCCGCTGCCACCGTGCATTACGACCTTCCATTGCACGAACCGCGCGGCCGGACTTTCCGCCATGGCGCCATTGCGATACGGGCCAAACCATGCGCTCCAGCTATTTTCGGGATCCGAAGTGTTGCCGGAGCGCACGTAGAGCTCGACAGCGGCAGCCCCCGCGGCATTGCCCCGCGGCGAATTTGCGCCAGCCGAATTTGCGCCATGGGGGGCGGGGCCAGGTTATCGCCCCACCACGTCAGGCGCCCCCAGCGCGAGAAGATTTTCGCGTCAAACGCCTGCGATTGAAAGGTGCCTTCCGATTCGAGCCCGGGGCCCAGCGTAAAGATCTTTCCAGGATTGGCCGTGGCGACATACATCCTGCCATTGGCCGCGCGCGCGAAACCGGTCACCTGTTCGGACTCGGTCTTGGAGAGGCGCGAAAAAACGTGGTCGCCGTCGAGCTTGATGACCGTGCCCTGGTTGCCGATGCCCAGCAAGGGTTTGCCGTCGGGTCCCAGCGCCAGCGCATAGGTCAGATCTTCCCGCGCGGTCCAGAGTTCCTCGGGCGAACCGTCGGCGGCCAGGCGATAGACCGACGACGAGCTGAGCGCCGGAAACGGCGTAAACGGCGTGGGTATGGCCTGGGGCGCATTGGCAGTGGCGCCGTTCACGGTGATGGTTATGTTTTGTCCCTCATTGGGGTTGGCGGGCTGCTGCGGCGGTTGTTGGAGGGTTGGGGTGGCGCCGGGGCGCGCCTTTTCGCCGATGGCCGAGACGTAGAGGTTTCCGGCGCCGTCCGGGACGATCGCGGTGATTTCTTTTTTGTTGGTCTCGTAAAGGACGTACGCCTGGCGACTGCTTGCGGCGGCGCCGTTTTCCGCGTTTTGTTTTTCTTGGTCGGTTTTATTGTCTTTGTCAGCTTTATTATTGGGGGGGCGCGCTGCCGCAACGGCCGCCGCCGGTGGCGCAGCCAGCGGAATCCGCAGGATCAGGCCATTGGGCTCGGTGCCGGCCAGCAGATTGCCTTTGCCATCAAACGCCAGCGCCAGAATGTGCGTCTCACCACCGCCAAAAAATGTTTCGCTCTTGCCATCCGCGGACACCGAAAATATTTTTCCCGTATCTCCGGTGGCTACATAAAGAGTGCCGTCGGGTCCCAGTGCCAGGTTCCAGATGTATTTGGTTTTAGGATCGAAAAACACCGATTTTTGCCCGGCGGGCGTGACTTTATAAACTTTGCCGTCCGGCGAGGTGCCCACGTACAAGTTATCGCTCTTGTCGATCACCAGCGCTTGGGCGGACATTTCGGTGGACTCGAAAACCGTAGTCGGCTTCCCATCGGCATCCAGGCGAATTACTTTGGCGTTCGCGCCGCCCGCGGCAAACAGGGTGCCGTGTGAATCGGTGCGCAGCGCCCAGATGTAAGCGAGATCGCTGTCGGCAAAAGGCGCGAACTTCGGAGCCAGCACGATTTGGCCGTCACTGCGCAGCGCCAGACCCTTGGCCGTGCCTTTCTGGAATTCGTCGTAATCCGATTGCCGCCAGAAATGGGTTTGTTCGGCGGCGGCCGGGGCGGCCCCGCCTATCGCGAGGATGACCGCGAGAATGACCGCGAGGATGAACGCGACCGTGAATGCGGAGGGCAGCGCGGCTGCCAGACTGCGGGCGGAGCGGGCCGTCATCTGCAAATGAAGTTTACGCATAAAAAATCGACGCATACGGAATTTACGCATGACACCTCTGAGACGCCTCTGGGGCGGGCGGCGTTGGCCCGTGCCGAAAATATTCGCGGCAGCCAGGCGGGAGCGGCGATTCACTTCACCTTAATGAACACGGATGCCGAGCCCGCAATCACTTCGTCCATGGGCAGGGACCATTCGCCGGCCATGGACTCGCGCAGCAGCGCCGAATTGCCCGGCAGGCGGCGCTGATCGAGAATGTTGATCTCCGAGAGCGGGGCGTCGGGCAGTTCCTTGTCCTGTACCAGCAACGTGGGCGTGGGCTTGAATAAAGTCACGTAGAGCTGATTGTTGTGCCGCGCACGATTGAGAAGCGTGATGAGCTGCTCGAGGCTTCCCAAGCGTCCCTGCGCCGCGAACTGGTTGGGAATCCGGTTGAGCGAATCGGAATCGCTGACCTGTACGCGCACCATGCTGCCGCGCGCGGCCTGCGGCGGAATGGTGATGGGCACGTCCCGAATGATGGGGTTGCCGCGGTAGGGCCGCAGCAGCACCTTCACGGTTACGTTCTGGCCGGGATCGGCTTCGCTCAATTCCGACCAGGCGTTTTCGATGGCCGCGATGCGGCGCTCGGGGATGCTCTCGACGCGCAAGGAAACACCATCAATTTTCGGGGTCTCGTAAGGATTGGAAAAGATGCGCGAAAACAACTGTTGCACGGTAGCGGCGACTGCGGTGCCATCGGGCACGAAGACATCGGTGGGCGCGTACATGTTTTCGATGGTCAGGCCCGAGTGCCCGGCAATATTGATGCTGCCGCTCAGGCGCAGGGTGGTGCCTTCGCCATACGTGGTGTTCTGCGTCAGGCCGTTGAAGGCCACGATTCCGACCAGGATAGGCGTGAGCTTCGGATCGGAAATCATCTCCATGCTGTATTTCTTTTCGCCCTCCGGGGTGACGACCGACAGGTTGACCGGAATCATCTGGGGCTTGGCGCCTATACGGCCCATTACCGCGGTGAGCCGGTCTTGCGTCAACGTTCCGATTTCACCGCCCATGTTTACGATTTTGGTGGACTCGTAATCGGAAGCGAGCGTCGTCAGCACGCGGCCGCGCGCGAGCGGCATGTGGCTCACGCCCAGACCGAAGAGCGGATGACCGCAGGCGTAGACGCGGTCCTCGACGATGGCGGTTACCGTGCACGCGGCGTTCATGGAAAGATCGCCGCCCACCAGCACCATGCCCACCATGTCACCGGGCACGAGTTTAGCGTCGTCAGGCTGCGGCTCGGCGGTTCCTCCCGCGGCTGCGACCATGCCGTAGGAAGCCCATTCGGAGGAGTACTGGCGAATCGTCGCGGGCGCAAATCCCGAAAAAACCAGCGGCGCGGCGATGGGCTCAAGAAACGCGCCGCGCGGCAAGCCCGCATTCTGCTGCCACTGCTCGGGCAGCGGATAGCGCGGAGCAATTCCGGTTAATTCGCGCGCAGGCGAGGAGGCGTTCGCGGGCTGCTGCGTTGCGCTGGTGTCCCACGAGTTCACTTTGTCGTCCCTGTTGTCCAAGGACGCGCGATTGGGTGCGGTCCCAGAGGCCTTGCTCCCGGCTGGATCGTCACCCATGGGCAGGCCCAGCATGTCTTCGATGGGCGTGACGCCGGCCAGCGGCTCTTTATTAAAAATGCCGAATTTCAGCGAAAGCGCACCGACCAGTTTGCCGCCAATGTAGACCGGGCTTCCGCTCATGCCCGCAACCACGCCGGTATGCTCGACCTTGTCGCCGTGCAATTGCACCAGGATGACCGATTGCCGAGGGCCCAGGAGATTCGGAAGGATGCCGATGACTTCCAAGTCAAATTTTTCGACTTGGTCGCCGGCAAAAATCGTGTAGGCCTCCCCTTTCATCCCCGCCTTGACCTGATTGAGGGGCAGGATTTCCGGCTGGCCGGCGGCGCGGAGTGCAGCGACGCTGGGGAGGAGCGCCAGCGCCAGCGCGGCCGCGAGCGGGACGCACCGGCGTGCCAATGCGGATAGGGTTCCGAGTTTGCGACTGGGTAGAAGCATCGATGTTGTTCCTTTGTGTCCCTTTTCCCGGGCTGCAGGAGGATAAAGGGACGCGGCTTGCTTCCGTACGGTTAAACCGATCAGGCCTGACCCGCTATTCTACTCGCCGCGTTACCGCGAATCAAACAGATGCTTGGGGATGCGCGACTTTTTTATTGGCCCCAAACCTTGGCCCGCGACGTCTCAAACGGATACACGTGCACCATCCATCCGAATATTTGCGGATAAAACTTTCCGCCCGCTTCCGAACAGGCTTCCGGGGTGGAAATCGATCCCGTCAAGCCGAATTTCGTCCAGTCGGCATGCGCCGACTGGCCTTGGCGCGGCACGCATAAATTGGTGTGCACGTGCCAACTGGCGATGCCCAGGGGCACGCGCTCATCGAGTTGCTCGAGCGTCGCGCTGCGCGGGGCGGTATACATGGCGCCGACGAGTTCGTATCCAGCTTTCGTTTTCTTGTAGAGCAGGGAAGTGGGGCGCGCGGGATCGAAGGTGAAGCCTTCGAGAAACCCATTCCAATAATTGGTGAAGTGATAGACGGCCTGGGGAAGATTGGGCATGAAAATTTTGTAGCCTTCGGCGAGCGCCACGCGGTAGTCGCGGTACGGCTCGATCGATTGGCGCAGCGCCGTGGCGATCTGATCGGCGCGAGCGACGTCGTCGGGAGTTGCCGGGCGCATCGGAGTCATGCGCATGTGCGCGCCATCCATGTGGTGGCCCGGTTGCATGGCGCGCATGGCGCCGGATTCGGCGTGATTGTCGGAAGACTTGTCGGCGTCGCCGGTATTCATGCCGGGCATGCCGGGCATACCGTTATTCATGCCGGGCATGTCCATCCTGGCATGTTCATTCCGGGGGGCATTTTGCCGGTGGCGGGCGCGGATTGCTCCTGGGGCGTAGCTTGATTCTGGGCTTGATTCTGGGCTTGATTCGAGGCGTGCTGGCCTGGATGCTCGGCGGTTTGGGCGGACAGAATCTGCGAGCAGGCGAAGGTCAGGAGCGGTGCCAGAAAAAGGAGCGAGGAGGAGATAAGCGCTTTGCGCATCTGCATATCTGCTAAGTAATTATACGTTGTGCGGGCCAGAAAGGTTGCTCGTAAAGATGTTTGCGGGTTGTAACGACAACACCAGTGCGCGAGCGGATCGACAAAGCGCGTGCGAAGCAAGGATATGGCTCTGGGCCGAGCGCTCGTCTCGTTTTCTGAGTGATCGGCGGACCCCCTCCCCCCCGGTAATTTTGTTAAGGATATCAAAGCAAAGGAGTTGCAGCTCGTTTGTTCGTAAGGATATGAAAATAAAACGTTTGCCAAGGGCGGTTTGAGGTTCTGGCGAGGGGTGCAAGCTTTCCGGGGCTTGGCGAGGGTGTCGAGCGGCAGGGCAGCGGCCGGACGAATTGCCCACGGGGAACAAATACGGGGTGGCAATGTAGAACAACTGCGGGGCGCCAATGCAGAACAAGTACGGATGCAAATGTAGAAACAAGTACGGGGTGCAAATGTAGAACTGAGTACGGGAGGATTTGCGGGCGGCATGTAGGATGGTAGCACGGGTACATTACTTTGTAAATATATTAAGATATGGTAATAGGTTCGAATGCGGGTGCGCCTGTTCGAATGCCGCCGGGCTGGCCGCCACCCGGAACGGCACGTCAACTCCTACTAGTTGGGCTGGGGGGCGGCGGTTAGGCGCTGCGAGGGGCATGTTAGAATTTCTGCCCGTGTCGGAACAAATTATTGCGCCTGCGCGAACGATTGCGGGCACCGTCGAGGTTCCTGGCGATAAGTCGATATCGCACCGCTATGCAATATT
This sequence comes from uncultured Acidobacteriota bacterium, assembly GCA_963719845.1. GTDB lineage: Bacteria > Acidobacteriota > Terriglobia > Acidiferrales > UBA7541 > Palsa-189. The sequence goes on from CAVRDM010000037.1 coordinate 28,513, forward strand.
GGCGGGACTGGCGGCAGGCCGGAGCGAAATCGCTAATTTTTCTGCGGCGGCCGACTGCCGGAGCTCGCTCGAGTGCATGGCGCAGCTCGGGGCGGAGGTCGAGAACATCGCCGAGAATGGCGGCGCGGCTGCAGGCACCAGGTCCGCCTCGCCGGCGGTGGCCATGGTGGCCATTACGGGGGCGGGGCTTGCGGGGTTGCGGCGCGCGAGCGGGCCGCTCGATGCGGGGAACTCGGGGACGACGATGCGCCTGCTGGCGGGCGTGCTCAGCGGGCAACGGTTTGATTCGACGCTGACCGGCGATGGTTCGTTGCAGCGGCGACCCATGCGGCGGGTGATGGAACCACTGGCGCGCATGGGCGCGCGGATCGAGGCGCGCGAGGGAAATTTTCGCGCCTCTGGAGATTCGCGGCGCGGAACTGCAGGCGATTGCGTACACGCTGCCGGTGGCGAGCGCGCAGGTGAAGTCGGCGATCCTGCTGGCCGGGCTGTTTGCGGAAGGGGAAACGAAGATCGAGGAGCCCGTGCGGACGCGCGATCATACCGAGATCGCGCTCGGCGAGTTTGGCGCGCGGGTGAAGCGCACAGGACAGACGATAAGTATTTGCGGCCGCCCGGCGCTTGCGGCGCGCCGGCTGACCGTGCCCGGGGACCTTTCGTCGGCGGTGTTTTTTTTGGCGGCGGCGTTGGTGCTACCGGAGTCGGTGGTGCTGGCGCGCGGCGTAGGGTTGAATCCCACGCGCAGGGCGGTGCTGGAGGTGCTGGCGGGATGGGGCGCGCCGCTGAACGTGGTTGCGGAGCGGAGCGAAGGGGGCGAGCCGGCCGGCGACGTGACGGTGCGGCATGCACCGCTTTCGGGCGGAATCATTGCGGGGGAAGTGATCGCGGAGGTGATTGACGAGCTGCCGATGCTCGCGGCGCTGGGACCTTACACCGAGCAGGGCGTGGAGATACGCGACGCGGGCGAATTGCGCGTCAAGGAAAGCGATCGCATCGCGGTGCTGGCGGAGAACCTGCGCCGGATGGGCGCGGTGGTCGAAGAACGGCCCGACGGGCTGCGGGTCGAAGGGCGCTCGGCAGGGAAGCTGCACGGCGCGGAGATTGATCCGCGCGGCGATCACCGGATGGCGATGGCGTTTGCGGTGGCGGCGCTGGGAGCGGAGGGGCCGACGATCATCCGCGATGCGGAGTGCGTGGGGATTTCTTATCCGGATTTTTTTGGGGTGCTGGAGGAGTTGGTGGTGCGGTAGGGAGGCGACTGCCCTCCTTTGAGCGTAGTGGGCCAGTTTCCGATAATGCTGGCACGACTTCTCGGGAGTTGGGTTTAGCAGACCGTGCTTCTGGGACTTTTTGCGGACCCCTGGGAGTGACAGAAGCGGCGGATGTAAAGACAGGGCCGGAGCGATCCGGCCCTTTTTGCTTCTTCTTGTCCGTCTAACGAGAGGTAATCTCCTGCGGTGTCACATGGATCAGGGCGCCGGGATCCGCGTCTTCAAGCATCCACAGCGAGCCGTCGGGGCCTTGCTCCACATCGCGGATGCGGCGGCCCACATTCCAACGCTCGGCGGCTTTGGCGCCGCCATGGCCGTCAAAGATGATGCGGTTGAGAGACATGCTCACCAAGCCGCCGGTAAAGCCGTTGCCGTTCCATTGCGGGAAGGTCTTGGTGCCAGTGTAGAACATCAGATTGCCCGGCGCGATCACCGGATTCCAATAAATCACCGGCATCGCCAGGTCGGGCCGCGTGTCGGGCTTGGCAATGGGCACGCCGTTATAGTTCTCTCCAAAGGAGACGAGCGGCCAGCCATAGTTCTTGCCCTTCTCTATTAGGTTCAGTTCGTCGCCGCCACGCGGGCCATGCTCGATCTCCCACAATTCGCCGGTCGGCGAAAACGCCAGGCCATAAGGCGTGCGTACGCCGCTGGCCCAGGTTTCAGCCGGCGTCATATTGGGCCCGGTAAAGGTATAGGTACTTACCACCTTCGCGGTCTTGGCGGTTTCCGTGTCACGGGGTGGATCAATCAGAGGGATAGTGGCAACGCCGGTCTTGCCGTAGTTGGGATTACCGGGCGCGGGTTTGCCATCCAGAGTCAGGCGCAGGATCTTGCCTACGGGCTGGTCGGGATCCTGAGCGGGCGTCATTCGCTGGCGGTCGCCCACCGTAAGGAACAGATACTGGCCGTCAGGCGAGAAGGCGATCTGCCCGCCTGGCTGGCCGCCTTTGCCCCGGGGCATCTGGCGCCACAGCACCTCGAAATTTTCCAGTCTAGCCGAGGTGGCGGTGGCATTCAGCTTGGCGCGAGCAAGCGCCAGGCCCCCGCCATAGTCGCCCGGCTCAACATAGGTGATATAGATACTCTGGTCGGTGGCGTAATGCGGCGACAGGAAGACGCCTAGCATTCCGTTCTGGCCCTGCCAATAGACCGGGGGCGTATTGCCCACTACTGCGATTTTTTCTCCCAGCTGGGACACCAGCCAAACGGGGCCGACCTTTTCCGTGACCAGCATGCGGCCATCGGGCAGGAACGCCAGTCTCCACGGCAGTTCAAAGGTGTTCACCGTGGTCATGGTGAAAGGCAGGCTGGCTTCGGGCTTTTGCTCGCCGACATTTACCTGGGCCCCGGCCGTTGACGACAGCAGAGTGAAAAGCAACGCGGCTTTCACCAATCTCATATCGTTCCTCCTTACTTGTGGAGCGCCCGACCTTAGGCGATCCGGACCGTTGCTCATCGTACACCATCAGGTCAACTGGCAGGACTTATCAGGCCCTGACATCATTCCGCTACGTTGTACCTCGAAGCTGCGGTAAAAACGCTTCATACGCGGCAAAAGCAAGGTCAGTCGCCAAATGAGACACCGTCTCTGGGTGACGATTGCCAGCGCCGGGCCGGTGGGTGTACCGTCAGCACATGGAAGCGAAGTGTTCCTACGTTGAAGTCAATTTGGCACATTCGTATGTTGAAGTGAGCTTGGTTCATTCGTATTGGGATCTTGCCTACTTTCTTATCACCCCAACTTTAGAGATCGACGGAACGAAGGAGCGGAAGGCTTGGGGAGTACATCGTATCGAGCTACCTCCAGGTGACCACGAGCTTTCGGTTTCATATCCGTCTCTCATGTCGCGCGAGGCTGGAAAGAGTTCAGTGCGGTTTCGCTTACTGCCGGGTGAAGTAAAAAAGGTTGAATATCGATCCGGTCCCATACGGTATCTTCCGGGCAAGATGACTGTAACCTCGGTGCTCTAACCGTACCAGTTTCGATCGCTGGGCGGGCATGCAGTTTTTGACAAGGGCAATCAAAATCTGAACGACTCTTCAGCAACGACGACCTCACCCTAGGGAACGATCATAACGCCTGCTAAACGTTTATCGTGCGCTATCCGTTTAGGTATGGGATTCCGGCGTGCCGTGACGCTCAACCGGGAGCTTGATGGAGGGATATCCGGGGGAAGGTCGAACCGGCCCAGCCCTCAATGGCTATGGATGCTGCGGTTCTGTAATTGTGTAATCCGCTGGCGGCCGGAAAAGCGCTGGATCGGGCTCTGAGCGATCAATATTTGTTAGACGGTCCGTGGTTTCACCACTGCGCGGATCGGAGCGCTTGCTTAAGACCTGGAGCTTTAATTCGTCGGAAAACCAGTTCTCGGAGATCATAACCAGCGGACGGTCATTCCCTTGTGCGTTTACCGGAATGGTGGTTGTCGATCGTGTACCGTGAGCCCACAGTCCATCGATCATCTGCGTCCCCAGATCCTCGTTTTTCAACTGCGTCGTCAATTCTTTCGGTACTTGCGGAGCCGGCCGAGCATCTGCTGGAGGTCTCGGCGGGAGTGGTGGAGGATCGATCCTATGAACAACATTGCGCGTGCCACTGTGATTGCGCGGGTTAAGGAAGTAGTTCACGCCTTCAACCGGATCGTTGATGATGATCTGCGTCGGCTCGTCCTGCGAAGCGTTCGGTCCCTCAAGGATAAACATTTCCGTGCGAGTCCGGCCCTGAGAATCCGTATACAAGCGAATGTGAGATTTATGGCTAATGTGGGTTCCGTCGCTTAGCGTTTGCACTGTTTCTGATTCACGTACGGCAGAATAGGGCAAACCGACTTGTCGCGCACCAAGCTGCGCGACCGCGCCGTTGCCGACAGTAACGAAGCCGCCATTTTGCGCCAGCGCTGTGAAGCTGAGAAGGAACAAAAACGACGTGGTGGATAGCAATACTCGAAGAACCTTCATGGCCCGCGCTCCTTTTCTGCGACCCATGCGGCAAGATGTAGCTGAACCCTAATGATGCCCCGTGATGCATGTTCCACAGCCCAGGTTGCACGGGTAGCGGCGCTAAAGCCCGAGGCCCGGGATCCGCGCGTCGGGCGGCGTGCCTTAGCTGCTTCCGGCCGAAATGGGCCAGTTTCCGGAAATCCCGACTTGAACGAAGCCGCTGGCGCGGCAGACGCTCCGCGTGCTATGCTCCGCACGTCATGCCCCAGCGTAAAGTATCGAATTGCGGTTCTCGCACATGCTCATTTTCTAAGTACCGCAAACCCAATAGCTTACAGATGGGTGAAAAGATTGAATTCCCATAGCCATTAGCCCGCGTCTGCCGCAAACGCCAGCGTCTTCCTTCAAGTCGTTGTATCGAAAGCGCGCAAACACGCCGTGCTAGTGCGTGCAGCTTGCTCACTCGCGCTTCCGATACAACACTAAGACTTCTCGGGACTTGACAAATTATGTGGAAACCACTGTTGGCACGTTTCGGGCTGCAATAAAGAGGGTAGGCCCATGAAACGCGCAAGTAGCGTCACTAGCCTTGCTGCATAAATCTTGGCATCCGGCAATACTAGGTGGCTGTGAAGGCAGTTTCGAACTCGGGTTGGGTCATGGTCATTGGATCGGCCCGCGCTTCGCGAGCCAGTCGCGCAGATCAGGCGCAGCCAAGGCGCGTGCGATGTCATTCGCTAGATTCTCCACCACTCCGGCAGGAGTGCCAGCGGGCACCCATACTCCGTACCAAACCGCATAATCGAACCCAGCGATTCCCGCTTCTGCAATGGTCGGAACCTCTGGTAGTAAGGGCGAGCGTTTCCTAGTGCTCACGGCAAGCGCTCGGAGCTTGCCTGCACGGATATCGGCCAGAGCAAGTGGGATCGGCGCTATCATGTAATCAATGTGTCCTGCAATCGTGTTGGCGACCACGTCAGCGATCGCGTCGCGCGGGCCGGGGGGTACGTACACCGATTTAATTCCCGCCTCCAGATTGAATTTCTCTACGCCCATATGGTTACCAGCACCCAGGCCAGCGGAGCCGAACCTCAGCTGACCTGGTTTCACCTTTGCTTTCGCGATTAGCTCGCCAACGGTGGTGATGCCAGACATGATTGTGGGTCGCAAGCGCCAAACCGCCGAATCACGTTCCGTACGGTTATCTGGCCAGAAAAGCCGCAATCGTTCGTATTCTTTGCGACGTCAGCAGAGCGATCCACGCGGAGGCCCCTCAAAAATCGCCGCCGGCGCCTCCGCCTCCCGATTGTCCTCCACCGAAACGGAAGTCCGGATGCTGGTTTGCGTGCCTGGGGTTATGGAGTGGGGTGATAGGGGGCCGAATACGGTCGCCCCGACGTTAATCCACTGTTTATCCTTTTGCAATAAGCGCGCAGCGGTAAAGCCGTGGCGAATTCCGCCCGGGCCACGGGCAAGCCAGCGTCGGATAAAAAATGCGACACTGGTCAACAATATGCCCAGTAGCATCGGGTCCCAGGTATGGCGCGGCCAGCCGAGATAAGGCTTGTTGGAGACGAGAGTCAGGATCGCGACGATCGCACCCACCGCGATGACGGAGCGATCCTTCTGACGAATGCCACGCGCAAGTACGATGGGCGGCAAGCACCAGATGAGCACCCAGGTGGCCCAGTAGAACGGGGTTGCAAATTCAGAGGCGGATCGAGTGCCGTCCCACCATCGTGCCAGCAGGTTCAACGACGAAAGCTGGAGGTTGATGGCCAGGTAGATACCGAGCCAGAGGAAGGCTTCGACGAGCGAAAAAGTAGCCTCGAGGTAATCGAAGCGGTGGTGGGAGCGCACCGTGGCTACACATATCAGCCCGATTATATAGAACGCAACGATGATCAGATGCTGCGCCGAGTGGGAAAATGTCCAGTAGCCTGGCAGAAAGAGAACGAAGATCATCGCAGCGAGAAATGCGTAGGAGAACCCGAAGCGGCGCCATATCCAGAGGGAAAAGACGACACCGGCAGCGGGAACCAGGAACTCGGCTGCGTCCGGCTTCGACGAATAAAGGCTGCCGCTGAAAAAAGCGGCCTGCATTCCCGCGCAGAGAAAACCAGCCGAGCAAACGGCGAGCGCTTCCTCGATACCGTAGCGATAGAGCCTGGCTTGGGAAACTGCGAATTCGGCAGCCGCGTAGCAGACGGCAGCGAAGATCAGAAAGAAAACGCCGGCGGTTTGGTCTGATGGCCGCGAAAGAAATACCACCGTGAACAGGGCGGCAACGGCACCCACGCTGATCAGGGTGAAGAGGAACAAGACCAGCCGTAGGAAAATGTTGGTGGTGCGGAGATCGGAGACGGTTTCCAGTTGCAGAAGTTCGTACTGCGCCTTGGTGATTAAGCCCTCTCCGACCCAGTCCGTCAGGATTTTGCGGGTGCGCAGAGTTTCTTCGCTGGACGCACTGTAGAGTCTCACGCCGGCCTCCCGAAGCGGCGGCCGATCTGGACCAACGCTACGAGCATAGCCACTCCGCTAACGACGAAATAGCCCAGAACAGCAGTATCGCCAGTGACGCCACGGAGGAACAGCGAGCTGACGCCCACGTAGCCATAGACGGCGGCATAAGCAACGAAGGCAAACTGCCGGCGCGCCAGGCCCCAGGCGACAGACGCGCCACAGGCGATCAGTAGAGCGAGAAACCATAGGGCGTAGCCCTGCTGATCGAACACGCCGGAGAGCAGTGCCCAGAAAAGAACATTCGCCACGATGTTCAGATAGGTGCCGAAGAAATGCGGTTTCAGGCCGCGGCGCTGAAGAAGAGCCCCGCCGACACCGACCAGAAGGCAGTAGAGAAGGGCATATCGACGATACGCCGCGTCCTGATGGGCTGCCCAATGCGAGATGGTGAGCCCGAACCATCCGGCGAGTGAGGACAAACCGAGCGACAGCACGAGGCGATTGTCGAAACGATAAGCGAGGGCGAAGTAAAGGCCGGCAGTTGCCAATAGATAGAGATCCAATTGTCCGGAGAGCACGTGGAAACGGTTCTCCAGGTAGGCGAGTTCCAATGACCAGATGAGGGCGCCGAGATAAAGCACGTAGTCGAAGATCGGACTCGGCGCGGGCGTTTCGGCGCGGGACCAGGCAGGTGCGCGGGAAAAGCAGAACCCGAAACAGGTGGCCAGGATGGTTGAGAGGATTGTCAGGACGAGAACGTCACCGAGCTGCTGCGACCAGGTGCTGACAGTCCAGCCGAGTCCGGCAACGAATGCCAGCACACCGGCGTAGATGAGAACGTTCAGCTCCAGAAAAAGTGAGAAGGGTTCTCCACGCGAGAGGGCTGTCAAATGGGCGTGCTGCTCTGGCGATATTTTGTCCTGCTCCTTCCATTGCTCTAATTGGGCGAGGATGGTCATGAAGGCTTCCTTCTCTGGACCTGGGACACCCTGTCATAGCTCCAAATGCAGCCGGTAGCATCTGTTCGGCCCCTATCGTATATGGCAACAGATTCGTCACGCTGAAAAAAGGCAAGTAGAGTTGCCAAAATCGAGGCGATTCAGAAGTCCGCTTCTGCGAAGTTAGCGATGGTCGCTATCGAGATTCATGAGGCGCGAGGCGGGACGCGGCTTGATCAGGTTGTCTTCAAGCGGGCAGCTCCGCGAGTTTTTCGCGTTTCTGCGAATACATCATTTTATCGGCTCTGCTGAGCAACTCGGTGATCGAAAGCTGGTGATTCGAATCTACGCGTACGGTTCCAATACTGATGGATAATTTCCAGGGATGATCAAGATCGTTGATGATGCGCAGCGCCTTCTCGAAGTGGGCATTAATTCTTACCAGGCCGGCCGGTGAGCAATCCAGCGCCAAAATAACAAATTCATCGCCTCCGAGACGCGCAACCAGGTCGGTATCACGAAAGACTGTGAGAAGGACTTCGGCAGCCTTTTTCAGAGCGCGATCTCCCTCAGTGTGGCCGTATCGGTCATTGATTGCTTTTAGGCCGTCCACATCGGCAAAAATCACGAATAGCTCCCTGCGACCCGCGCAGGCAAGCTTGATTTGTTCATCGGCGAAGGCGAGGAAACCCCGACGATTGTACAAACCAGTGAGTTCGTCCTTCATGGAAGTGTCATAGAGGATGTTTTTGGCCTCTCGTACCTCCTCCAGAGATCTTTCTGTCTCATTGAGCTTTCTGGCGGTCAACCACACCAGGAAGGACAAAGTCACCACGTTGGTTGTGACATTCCACGCCAGGCCTAATTCTGTTCCGAATAAACCAGCTCTTTGCCCCTGCCATCGAATCCAGGCCCCGAGGAGAGGGACGATGAACACGGCGGGAAGAAAACGGCGGGCCATCGCGCTTCCCAAGAATCTGCCGGTGAGATCGCCGGCAATTCCGACACGGGGGCGCGCGAAGAAAATGGCGGCGCTCATCATGAACAAGACCAGGGCCGTAAACACCGCGACTTGAGTGTAGGAAAACATTCTGTAAACAGCTGCGGCGCCGTTGACGTAACCACTCAACGACATAATGCCCGCGAACACACCCCCGAGGCTCAGCAGCTCCGCAGGCCGCGGCCCTTGCGGCGTTTCCCGATCCACAAGTAGCAGGGCCACACCAAGAACCAAAAAAGTCAGTGGCCGTTATTAGTGGCATTCGCCCGGGGGCGTGTGTAGTTAGGACGCCAACGTTCGCTTTGGAAAGGAGATGGTTGAGACGCCCGTCCGCACCAAAGGCATACTCGATAACCGTGATTGCGCCAATGCAAGCCACGAGGGTGGCAAAAAATAGACCCCCATAACGGTACGCTCTGCGAGGCGGGTCCGGCAGTAGCAACCGCAACGACACTCCCAAAAAGATCAGGCCCAGAGACGTGATTACGTCAATGCTTGTTGAGCCCTGAAACAGGGACTTCAGAGGTTCAAGGTGAAAAATCCAGCCGCACAGAACGAGGCAACCCGTAACGATGGAGGCAATACAAGATCCATTGCAATACAATCGCAACCGCGCCAATCGCCGCCATCTAGGATCAAGCATCAACCTTCCGGACATTCAAACAGCCCCTTAAAAATGATTAATAGAAAGAAAAAATACCCTGACAATCGAAACGGCAGGGGGAAAGGTAGACTCCAGTTTGGCAGAGCCGATTGCAAATGCAAGAGCGTTTGGATCGCATGGCATTCAATTGAACATGGACTCGTCTCCCAAATTGGCCCGAGATGTACGGGACCGAAGGACCTCTTCAGCACGACCCGGCCAAGCCCGCATCTCAGCGCCGGATGGTCAGCCTGCAGCATTTATGGCTACGATTGCGTCGAAAGGACGCACTGGACAACGTTGCTTTGATTTCCGGGACGCGTTTGCGAGTTCGATCCATCAAGCACCGCCGGGCGGTGCTTGATGGCGTCGGGCTTCGCGGGCCGCGCCAGAGCCGCGAACAGATCTAGTCGGTAATCGCGTCTGGTGGACGCCGTCCGGCGGGAGGGGTGATCTCGAACATGAAGCGGAGTGCGGGAATCTTATTGCCTGGATGATCGTCGGCGTAGGTGAGCTGCGGCGTCCTATAGAGCTGCTGCGGTTCGGTTGGGGGACCCTGGTAGATTCCGGGATACAGGTCTATCAGGTGCTGGCCTGGTTGGCCCGACGCCGTGAAGTTGACGATTACATCGCCCTGGCTATTGAAGCCGCACACATAGCCCATGTATGCGTTGTCATAGGTAGCCACGTAGATGTTGTCGTATTCCGTCCACCCTACGCCCTTCAAGTGAATTGTCACGGGCGTGCCCGCTGGCCCTGACATTGGCGTCATGCTGACGATACTGGTTTCGACGAAAAAGGGCGCTCGCCCGAGGACTTTATCGCCATTTTTCAAGATAAGAGTGTGCAGGCCGCCCAGGTCGGAGGGAATCGTCATCGGCCATTCAAGCCGGCCGCCGCTGTCTACCTTGACTTGACCGATCACATTTTCTTCGGGGGTAAACCCATTACCGCTTACGCGGCTGCCGACGTAGGTTTCCCAGGTAAGCTGCAAGGAGGCATCTCGGGGAAAACCCTCTCCGCGGAGCGTCGCGCGCGTGCCCACAGGTCCCTGGGTCGGCATAAGTGCCAGCGTTGGGCCTGCGACATTCTCTTCGATCTTCGGTGCGGCCTGGGGCTGATACGGCTCGGCGTAACCCCCGCTTCGTGCCGCGCTGCCCGGAGTCGTCTTAAATGTGAAGTGCGGCCGTGGCAGCGCTGCTACCGGCGATTGCTCGTAGTTAAGATAGCTTTGTCCCTGCCAGCCGGTGTAAAGCTTCACCATGTGATCCCCGACTGGACCAGTCGCGCGAAAGCGTGCGACGGCCGATCCGCGCGTCCCTGCGGCGGATACCCACCCCAGGACGTTATTATCCCAGTTGACCACCCAGGTGCTCTCCATGGTGCGCCAGCCGAGACCCTTGACTTTCACTTCGACCGGCGTTCCCACGGGGCCCGACGTCGGGGAAAACTCAAATGTCTGGGTAACGTTGACGCCATTCTGCGCGACGGTCTTGCCGTCAATGCGCGCAGTTATTTCATGCACGCCGCCGTAGTCCTCGGGGATCGTGAAGTTCGCGTCGAGCTGTCCGGTCGAATCGACGGGGAACTGCCCGAGCGAAGTCGCTGTCTCCGAATATTTTTTGCCGAGGAACTGGTAGTAGCCTTGAATCACCCATCCGCCGGTCACGGTGCCCCAGATGAGGTCAACCTTGCTTCCAGGCGGCAGGCCCATAGCGGTTGCGTGAACGCCGGCTCCTACCACGGCGGGTTTGTCATAGGTCAAGTTGAGCAACGCAGTCGTCCCTGCGGTGGGCGATGCCGAGCCGGCGGAGGCCTGCACTTGAGAGGCAGGAGCCTGGGAACGGGAGCAGGACGAGAATGTCACAACCAAGCTCAGCAGTATCCAAAGGCCGGACTTGAGTGGACTTCTCATAAATACGGGAACCAGGCGGCTTAGTCGCCCTATTCGACGATAGTGAGCTGTGAAGGTTCAACCTCGAAGGGTTTGTACTCGCCGGTGCGTCCCTGCGGGTCCTTCGCGGTGACCGAGTAGCGCACGATACCGGTCATGGCATCGCTGGGCACGATCCATTTGCCGACCCAGAACTCCCGTTCCGGCGCCTGGGCATTCTGACGATCACGCATCGGAACATCGATGGTCTGGCCGGCATAGATAAGGTGAACGACCAACTGAGTCGCGCGATCTCGCTTACCGGTGGCCGGATTGATCGCCGTCATGCGGAAACCAATGGCATCGCCTCGCTTGAATTGACTCTTATGGGTGCAACTGAGAGGCAAGCCCGGCCCCAGGAAAAGCACGGTGTCTCCATACACAATCAAACGATCGTTCCCAGCAGGAGCTTGGGTTTGTCCAGATAGGAGCGAGCCAACCGCCACCACCGCGGCCACGACGAAGGCCACAGCCGCCAAGTATTTCGGGGGAATCTTTTTGAAGGTGTTCATGATCGGCGAGGATAACCGACCTGACGGCCGCTGTCCAGCACAAGATGCGCGGATTGCCAAAGGGGCCAAAAGGGTGTTTGACCGGAGCCAAGTTCCGAGAGACGGAATGTGGCTTTTCGCGCCACGGGCTTGCCGGAGCGACATAGGGCCATCATGGCGGGCTCGGCCAGCTTTTGCGGGAATGCCCCCCGCAAAGACCCTCCCTCCAATTTATTCACGCAACATCACTCTAGGTGCCCGTGTCGGCGGAGGCCGGATTGCCCGCCCTCCGCGTGCGGCCTTTCACCAATTCCCTTGTCATTGGTGGAAACCCCGCCTACAATCGGCCCGGCTATCCGGAGGGTCTGATGTCTCTGCCCCGTACTTATGCGTGCGTCCTGTGTTTGGCTGCCCTCGTCTCGTTCACCGCGGCGTACTCGCAGCGCGCGCCGCAGGGCGCGTCGGCGCCACCGTCGCTCGACGAACTGGCGCGCCAGTCGCTGGCGACGATCGATGGAAGCCTGAAGGTCCCCGGCTTGAAACAGCCGGTGGACATCATCCGCGACCAGCAGGGTATTCCACATATCTTTGCGCAGAACGACGACGACCTGTTCTTCGCGCAGGGGTATGTGATGGCGCAGGATCGCCTCTGGCAGCTGGAGCTGTGGCGCCGCTGGCGTGAGGGGCGGCTCGCGGAGGTCTTCGGCCCGAAGGCCTTCGACTACGACGCGCGCGCGCGCCTGATGATGTTCCGAGGCCCGTGGGACGCGAAGGAGTGGACCAGCTATCACCCGGATGCGGAACGGCTGTTCACGGCGTGGGCCAACGGCCACAACGCGTACATCGCCACCCACGCCGACAACTTGCCGGTCGAATTCAAGCTGACCGGCGTCAAGCCGGAGCCATGGACGGCGAAAACAGTGACGCTGCGTTGGGCGGAACTCGGCATCGACAGCACGAGCGCAGCTCCCGCCGCCGAGATTCAGCTCGCGCTGAACGTGAAGCAGTTCGGGGCCCAGGAGGCCAACCGGCGCGCGGCCCCGGATCCGTATGACGACCTGAAAGTACCCGAGGGTCTCGACCTGAACTGGATCACGGAAGATGCATTGGCGGCCGCGCGAAAAGGCGATGACGACCCGTTCGCGCCTGGAAAGCTGCCGTCACCTGAGATCGTGGAGGCATACCGTTCGCTCGTGCCAGCCAAGCAGGCGGCGCGTCTGATGCCCGAGCTGCAGGACATGGACGGCAGCAACAACTGGGTGGTCAGCGGCAAGCTCACGGCGAGCGGCTTTCCCATCGTCTCGAACGATCCGCATCGCGCGATCATACTGCCTTCGCTGCGGTACTTCGTGCATCTGGATGCGCCGGGGTGGCACGTGATCGGCGGCGGCGAGCCGCCGTTTGTTGGCGTGGACCTCGGCAACAACGAGAACATGGCGTGGGGTGTGACCTTCGCCGGCGTCGACGAGGTGGACACGTACGTCGAGCAGACCAACCCGGCCAATCCGAACGAGACGAAGTTCAACGACGCCTGGGTGCCGATGAAGATCATCCACGAGGAGATCAAGGTCAAGGGTGAGGACAAGCCTCGGGTGGTGGAGCTGAAGTTCTCGAAGCACGGTCCGGTGTTTTACGAGGACCAGGCGCGGCACCTCGCGTTCGCCGCCAGGTCCTCGGACCAGGAGCCGGGCACCGCGCCGTTCAGGGGCAGCTTCAAGCTTGCGCAAGCGACCAGCTGCGAGGACTTCTTCGATCGCGCCATGGCCTGGAAGGTGCCGTCGCACAATTTGATCTGCGGCGACAAGAAGGGGAACATCGCGCTGCAAGTCTCCGGCTTTGCGCCCGACCGCGATGGATGGACCGGGCGGCTGCCCGTCCCCGGGACGGGGAAGTACGAGTGGAAGGGGTTCCGGAGCGACCTGCCGCGCGAGTACAACCCGGCGCGCGGCTACATCGCGACCGCCAACAACAACACCCACCCGCAGGGCTACAAGGGGCGGCCGGTCTTCTACAACACCACGAGGGATGTCGATATCGCCCGCATCACGCGAATCCGCCAGCTGCTCGACAAGCAGATTGCCGAGCACAAGCCGTTCACGATCGAGGACATGGAGCGTATCCAGCAGGACAGCTACTCGCTACATGCCGAGCGCGACGCGCCGCTCTTCAAGGGATGGACGGCCAAGAATCCCGAGGCCGAGAAAGCACGAGCCATGATCGAGGGGTGGGATCGGATCCTCACGAAGGATACGACGCCCGGTGCGATTTACGTCCGATGGACGACGACGGACGCCGGCCGAAAAGCGGTGGCAGCCACAGGCAGGCCCGGAGCAGCGTGCGCTCGTCGAGCAAGGCTTGTTAGAGGCGCTGGAGCGGGTGACGAAGGACTGGGGCTCCGACCAGTCGCAGTGGCGATACGGCCGCATCAACCAGAGCCCGCTGCAGCACATGTTCATCGACCAGTTCAGTCTGAAGCCGGTCGAGCGGCCGGGAGGGTTCAACGACGTCAACGCCACCGGCGCGAACTTCCGGCGCATCATCGATTTCGCGGACGTGGACAAGACCATGGCGACCAACGCGCCCGGAGAATCTGCGCAGCCCGGAAGCCCGTATTACGGAAATACGCGGGAGAAGCTCGCAGACGGCGTCTACTTCAACCTGCCGTTCACGCGCCCGGCGGTCGAGAAGCAGGCGGCGCACAAGCTGACGCTTTTGCCGCAATAGGGGGTTGTTGGCGTAGGCTCAAACTCATTGCACGCGGAACCGGCGTGATTGGAGGACCCTGATGCTGGCGCCTTTGGAGAAGAGGAAAAAGAACTCGTCAGGCCGCAAGCAAAATGCCAAGGAAGCCTAAGATCTCACGCTGCCTGTCTCAAGCCGCCTCGTACCGGCAGCACACATACATTTGCATGCCGCTGTTCCATGTGCAAATCGAGCAAGCGCTCAAACGGCAGAAATAATGATCCCGTGTGGCGTCCCCCGTTTACGGTTGAAATCACATCACCACAAAGCTCACATATGGCCCGTTCGGTCGATCTACTTTCGACAACCTCAGTGGCCCTTCCCATGCGCTTTGCGTTCTTCATTTCCATTGCTTTATCCAACTCCCTGCTCATTGGATGCGGTAGCCCGGGCAAATGCTTCACCAGCTCCCGATGCCACATTTGCGAGGCTCGCCCCGGATAGTTGCGGTACGCGTTAAGCGGAGAGCCTACCCGGAATTCAATTGTCCCAAGACGGACGACGATCAGTTTTTCGGCGCGCCGCGACCCGGCGGAGGGGCGTTTGGATCGGGTCTGAGATCGGCTGGGAATAGTTCGAACACCGCGTTCATCGCCCTGACGGCCTTGGCCTGTTCGGCCATAGGCTTGTCCGCATCGGGCGCATTGGCACTCATGTCCGATACTTTCTTCTCGGCCGTAACGGCCGCCTTCAGCCTTGTCTCAACCTTGGCCTTGAAACTGGCAGGCTCGTCTTTGATGGCTGAACGCAAGGCGTCGGCAGCTTGCGTGTACTCCATGTACTCGCGGGGTACGCGCGCGAAGTTCTTGGCAGTGATCTGCCTCTTGAAGTCGTTGGACACTTGGACAAGAAGTCGAAGTGCCGTCTTCACATCGTCGGGTGATTTCAGTTGGGCCGCCACAGGGGATGCCACAAGCAGCGCAATTCCAATCGTCGCTAGAACGGCCGGAATTCTTCTAGGCTTCATCGTTTTTATCCTTTCTGTGGGTGGAACATTTACTTCGTAACATGCAAGGTCCCGCGCATGTCCTCCGGATGGGTGGAACACAAAAACGGATAGTTGCCGGGCGGCGGCGCAATGAACTGTATCATCACTGTCTCGCCCTTGTCACACAAAGCAGTCGCGGCAATGACACGCCGATCGTCTTCCGAAAGGATGCCGTCATTCGCCAGAGCGTCCTTGGTCAGCGCATCCAGTTGACCAGGATAGGTCAGCACCCAATCGTGGCGCGCGCTCAGGATCTTGCCCGTATGGTGAAACCTGAGGCGAACTAGTGCACCGGTTCGGCAGGTCAGGGTGTCGGGCACGAATGCCAGGAAGTCGCCGTCTGATTCGATGTAGAGATCGACAACCTGTTGTTCCGAATTCGGCCTGCGGCCACATCCCAAGAGGATCAATGGAAGCGCGCACATTGCGAAAAGTAATTGCCGTCGTGCCAGAGTCGCGCTCCGAGGGCCATTCACGCTCACGCCATTACTCATAAAGTCTGATATCCGACGAGGCGTTAAGGGCAGGCCACGACGAAGTTTCACCGATGGAACCCCATCAGCGCTATATTTGGCCAACGGAGGATATATGGGGAGAGCCCTTCGGTTCGTTTTAAGGCCAGTGCAGGGTCCTGCAAGCATTTTGCTTATTCGCATTGCGGTGGGCTTGATTTTCTTCACTCAGGGCATCCTCAAGTATACAGACCCCACGATGGGGGTGGTTCGTTTCACGCGAATTGGATTTCCGCATCCTTACTTCACTGCGCACTTTGTGGGTGCGTTCGAGATTGCCTGCGGGCTCCTGGTTCTGCTGGGGCTGTGGACGAGGACAGCGGCAATCCCTCTGATGATTGTGATTTCCACCGCGATTGTTACCACCAAGATTCCGGAGCTGTTCCGAGTCAACCAGGGATTCTGGTTCATGGTGAGTGACGCGCGCACGGATTTAGCCATGTTCTGCTCGCTCATGTTTCTGATTTTGGCCGGTGGAGGATCGTTGTCCTTCGATGCGCGGATTGCAGGTCGTCCCGCCAAGTCCCGATAAGTTCTATAAAGTCTGTCATGTCGCTTCGCGACACCCGCAAAGCATGAAAATGTGCTTGAGATCGGTTTAAGATCCAGCTCGACCTGCGCGGGACGAAGGCCGATCCCCCTCGGAGCACAGAGCCCGCTCTAAAGTCTGGCCTGGACATCGCTCAGGCTGCAAAGCGATGCCGACGAAGGAAAGGAGGTTTGCAGCCGCAATGATGCCGCCCTTGCGGCCCGGGGCCGGACGGTGCTGGATGAGGGCGTTCGTGGGGACCGCAAAGAAACCGGCGAAGAAACCCAAGACGGCGAGATTCACGGCGATTGCCAGATATCCGAGGTGGGCACGCGAGAGCGTCGCGCAGGCGACCGTAATGCCGATCGAGCCGAGCGGAATCAAGCCGTACTCGATCTTGCCGCCAGAGAGATATCCAGCGGCGAAGCTGCCCACGCCAATTCCCAACGTGAGCGCCACCAGGAGCAAACTGGTGTGCGTTTCGTCGACGCGCAGAATGTCCGTGGCGTAGAGGACGATATTCAGGAGAAGCAGCGAAGCCAGGAACCAGAAATAGACATTGCCCAGCACGGCCAGCCACAGCACCCGGTCTTTGCGCATCTCCTTAATCTGTGTCCAAAGGTCGCCGACGAGGTTGAAGCGAAACGTCTTTGCCGGATTCGCCGCCGGGACCCGCGAAATGCCGAGGCTGGCCAGCAATCCCACGGTGGCGAGCGCAATGAAAAGGATTCCGGACCAAACTTGGCGACCGCGGAACGTCGAGGCGAGCAGGCCGCCCGCCATGGTGCCCGCGATACTCGCAAGAAAAGTCCCTAACTCGAGGACGCCGTTGCCCCAGGATAAAAGCTTTTCCGGCAGCAACTCGGGCAACAGCCCGTACTTGGAGGGACCAAACAGAGCTGCTTGAGTGCTGAGCAGAAAGAGTGCACCCGCGGCAATCCAAAGATTCGCTGCCGCAAGGCCAGCCAGCGCGACGACCATGACGGCGATCTCCATGAGTTTCAGACCAGCCGTCACCGAGCGCTTGCTGTGGCGATCGGCCAGGAAGCCGCCCGTCATCGAAAACAGCAGGAAAGGAATGGCGAAGAGCAGGGGCACGACCAAGACGAACAGGAGATCGCGCTTCTCCTGCTGCAAGCCCATGCTGAGCAGCAGAAAACTCACTAGCCATTTCAGCGCGTTGTCGCTGAAGGCCCCCTGGAACTGCGTGACGATCAGACTCCAAAAGCCAAAACGCCAGCTGCGATCGGAATCCGCTGAAGGCAGCGCAGTATCGCCCGCGAGCCCGATTCCCTGCTCAGCCATTTGTGTTCTCCGTAGCGTTCGCGACCGCCCTGAAGACAGGCGACAGGAGACCGTGCCGAACGCTGTGTGTTTCGTTGGCGACTTCACGCATCTGAATTGTGAGGCTCCTTACACTCACCGCGTCTGGTAGGACTTCATCGCGGTGCTGAGATATTCCAGCGAGTCTTGCGCAATCAGTCGGTATTGGAAGACTCTGGAGTGTTTGACGCGAGGACGTGCGATGGAATCCGCGAAGACCAAATCCGCCGCTCGCACCGCCCCCGGATCGTCCAGCGGAAAGCAAAAATCGAGCATCACGTGACGACGTCCTAGGGCCGGAGCGAACAGGCTCCGCGCGGTCTGCAGGACAGCGGCGCTCACAGAAATCAAGGCAATTACGGACGGCTGATCGAGCTTTCGCAGAAGCTCCAGGGGCTCGTCCGCTGCGCTGAATACCAGGGGGATGGCTGGGAAAGTTTTGGGCACCAGCATGTCTACCTCCCCGATAACGTATTGACCCGCGACCGTCAATGCGCCGATCGCCAGACCGGGATTTGTAGCCAGGTTTGCGAGAGAACAACCTTCTGCGGGCTGACCGAGCGCTGTTTGGATTTCTTCCTGGAGCAGCCGCCGCATGCCGGGCTCTTCTTCCACGACCAGTACGTGATCAGGCGGCTCAGCAAGCAACCGAATTCTTACGCGTTCGCGCAACGCTTGAAGTGAATATCCCCGTCGGCGAGCCATGCGGATGGTGGCGTTGATAAGGTCGTCTACGTCACATCCCTTCGTCCACTCGGCCCGTTCCGCGGGCGCTCGGACGACCAGGCGACTCCCTCGCCGCCCAACCACCCATTCCCGCCGCACTAGATCCTTGTAGGCCTGACTGACCGTGTTGTGGTGGATCTTGAGACGGCGGGCGAGTTCCCGCACGCTCGGCAGAGCTTGGCCGGGCTTCAGCTTTTCAGTGGCGATTGAGAAGATAATTTGCTCGGCTAACTGCTGTCGAATAGAGATTTCGCTCTTTTTGTCGATCCGGATTTCCATGTGAGCAGGACCTGCCGCATACCCTAAATCTCGGCGGATTCTATCGCAGCTTGACATGTGACAGTTCTGAAACTGTCACCTACTTGCTGGTGACCAATTGTTGATCCTTCTATTCTGTCGCTCGGAGGGAAACACCATGTGGAACGACAACATGTTTTGGGTATTGATCACGCCCGGGTTAGCGTCATGCGTTTGTTTTGTTTTGGAAATGAGTCTCGAGAGGTTTCCAAGAGGCTTCGAGACAATCGGTCGCTACGTCAACAGACTCTGGTAAGTCCGAAAATGCAGAAGGCCGGATATGCGAGATGCAAGGTCAGACGGTAGCGCAGAGGATGAATTGGGAGCACATTAGAAGGATATTCGGTTTGGCTACTTAGAGCACTCACCGTCCAATAAGTACGTTGCTCACAGAGAATAGTGTGGAATAGTTAACGCGCATGGACAGCCCCAATAATGAAATCGACGCGCTGAAAACGCAGCTTGCGGCACTCGACTGCGCGGGTCTATCAGTTGGAGCAAGAAGCCAGCGCCAGGTCAAAGGGGCACCCGCAATCCACTCCTCAGGCACGACCGCAAACCGCTACCCCACCTCCTGCCGGAACGATGTCTGAAGCCCCAGGTGGACAAACAGGCGCTGATATTCGGTCCGCCGGTCAAGTGCTAGTGCCGCAACGGCCGACAAGTCCACTTGCGGCTTCCACGAGGGCAGGCAGCGATCTCGAGAAAACAATTGGCCAGTATTGGCTGAACCGCATCGGCATTGTCGCCATGCTGATCGGCGTTTCTTATTTCCTAAAATATGCGTTTGACAACAATTGGATCGGTGCAGCCGGAAGGATAACGATTGGCTTGATGGCAGGAATTGGACTGATCCTCTGGGGCGAATGGTTCCGCAGCCGCGGCCATAAGGCCTTCTCCTATTCTCTGAAAGCCATCGGCATTGGCACGCTTTATTTGTCTCTATGGGGCGCGTTTCAGGTTTATCACCTGATCCCCGCGGCAGCCGCATTCTTGGCCATGGCTGTCGTGACCGCTGCAACGATCGCGATGGCGTTGACCGAGGACGCGGAACTGTTGGCAAGCTTTGCTCTGATCGGCGGCTTCGCAACTCCAGTGCTGCTCTCCGCCGGAGCAAACCACGAAATAGTGTTGTTCTCCTACGTTTGTCTTCTAGATCTTGCCATCCTGGTAATGGCCATTGGCAAGCCTTGGCGTCGCTTGTTGTGGGGTAGTTTTGCTGGAACAATCATTCTGTACAGCGGCTGGAATATGAATTACTACTCGAGGGACCAGCGACCCATAACAGTGTTTTTTGTAGCATTCTTTGCCGCAATCTTCGCGGCTGTACCTTTGACGACGCGTTATGGCCGTTCCACGCGATTTCCCGGACCTTCAGTTACGCTGACTTTTCTCCCGCTTTTGAATGCGGGAGCCTTTTTCCTGGCGCTGTATGACATGTACGAGCGCGAACCAGCCACACTCACCTGGTATGCCCTGGCCTTGGCGGCGGCATATCTGGGAATCAGCAGCCTCTTCAAGCGGCGCTTCCCGGAACAGGACACAAAATTCATCAACTTGCTGCATGTCGCCATCGCTGTAGCGTTTATCACCATCGCCATCCCATTGAAACTCGATGGGCAGTGGATCACGATCGGGTGGCTTATCGAATCCGCGACTTTGCTCTGGGTCAGTGTGAGAATGCGCGTCGATTTTCTGCGTTACCTCGCGGTTTCAGCTTTGATCCTTGGCATTTCCCGCCTGCTTGTGTATGACCGGTTTTACACGCAAACGCTCATATTCAATGCGCGTTTTGCTACCTACCTGGTAGCGATCGCTGTTCTCGGCGGAATTGTCAGATTTGGCAAACGGTACGCTACCGACAAAGAGAAACCGTTCCTTCTATTGGCCACGATCTTCCTGAATATCCTGGCGTTGATCGCCTTGACTTCGGAAGCCTCAGCCTATTTCGACCGCCAGCTGCAGGCTTCGAACGAGGCGCGCTTGGGTTACGCCAGCTATTTGCAGCTGCGGCTTGCTCGCGACTTCAGCTATTCGGCCATCTGGCTGGTGTATGGCGCTGCTCTCATGGCGGCCGGCTTCTGGAGGAGGTCGGCTTTGCTTCGATGGCAGTCACTTGTTCTAATAGCTCTGACGATTGTGAAAGTGTTTGCCTTCGACATGTCCACTCTCGACAAGGGCTATCGAATTCTGAGCTTTGTCGCTTTGGGAGCCGTCTTGCTGGCAATCTCCTTCATTTATCAGCGTGACTGGCTGAAGCTTTCTTCTGGTTCCTCTGAAGAACGCACCGAGGAGACTCCATGAAAACCATTTTGGGGTTCTTAGCGGTGGTTCTGGTCGTTGGCCCGTCCATTCCCTTTTTCAAATACCAGCGGGCGGTAGAGGCGACGAATTCCAGTGGGCAGCACTATGCCGTTGTGGACGAGACGATTTGGCAACACGCCAACTCCGATTTGAACGACTTGAGATTGTATTCAGCGGGAAGAGAAATTCCCTACGCGCTAGAGGTAGAACGAGGCGGCTCAGAAACCCAACAGAAAGAATGTCGCATTTTGCAGCCTTCATCGGTTGTGGGGAAAACACAATTTCTCCTCGATATGTCGGCGATCTCTGAATACAACCGCGTCACGTTGAAGATCGCCGCGAAGAACTTTGTCGCACGCGCACGCGTCGAAGGTCAGGACGATCCGCACGGCACGAAATGGGCTGTTCTCGGCACTACGACTCTGTACGACTTATCCGACGAAAAACTAGGGCATAACAGCACTCTGCAGATCCCGGTGACCACCTTCAAGTACTTACGTGTGACATTGGACAGTTCCGTGAAGCCCGCTGATTTGCAGAGCGGCACCGCAAGGATCACACGGGCACGCCAGGTTGTATGGCGGACCCTCAGCAGCACACCCCAGCAAGCCAGGCAGGGAAAAGATACCGTCGTGACATTTTCTGTTCCGGAAAATGTTCCGGTCGAGCAGGTCGTCTTCGACATTGATTCGTCACAACCGAATTTCAGCCGCGACATTCAACTTCAGGCTGACATGCAACAACCAGTAGGGGCAGGCGAGATCAGCCGAATCCATATGCAACGCAGCGGGCAGACAATTGACGTTGAGCAAACTTCAATTGATGTCGGTGGGATCCGCAGGGGAACGCTGAAAGCCATCATCCACAATGGAGATGATTTGCCACTGAAGATCAACAGCGTGCGTCTGCAGCAGTACGAGCGCCGAATTTACTTTAATTCGCCTTCGGGAGCGCAGGCCATGCTCTATTACGGCGATCGAGGACTCGGGGCGCCCGTCTATGACTATGCCAAACTGTTCCAGAAGGACCCGGGGGTAAGTAAGGTCCAATTGAGCGCTGAACAGATAAACGGCGCATACACAGGACGTCCCGACGAAAGGCCCTGGTCGGAACGTCATCCGGCCGTGCTGTGGGTGGCAATCATTGCGGCGGTGCTGACCCTCGGCGGTCTTGCGGTAAGGTCATTGCGCACGTCAATAGCAGCCTAAAGCTCTCCGGCGTGCGGGACTGACGAAGTTGAAATCATTCTCTGCTTAAGAGGTTCGCCTTGGGGTGCTGGCGGTTGAAATTGAAGCCATCGAGTAACTAATCAAACTGACGGCCCTAATTCATGTGATTCTGTTGAAAAAGGTGCGGGAAACGAGAACTTGGTTGCGGCCTTAGTTCTCGTTCAGGCCTGGGACTTGCCTTTTTCTATCTCGCTCCCAACTAACCCCCGATACCATGGCCTGCATTGACCCGCGTTCCCTGGTTTACATCTATACCCACGCCCCCGAGAAACGCCCACCAACACCGAATCACAAAATATTTGTGAACGAACTTGAGGCTGGCTCTGCGATACCACTTTGGACTCTTGGACGTTAGGCAGCTTTTCGACTTGCTCCGCCCAACATTGGCTGGAGATCCTTGCGATTTGGACGCGCTATGCACAAAGCTAAAGGTGCATCAGCGCCACGGAAACACCATTTGACTGCTGCAGGGCGGAAGCGCCTGTCGATGATGATGAAAAAGAGGCGGGCTGAGAAGAGGAAGAAGAATGCCTCCGTTCAGAAATGAAAACGCCTCCCCAAGCTTTTGATGCGACATTCGAGAAAATGTAAGGATTGCGGTCGTTTTCTCAACCATCCCTCAAGCATCTGCCCCATCCCCTTTCTTCCAGGCAGCAGGTAGTCCGGCAACCCGAGCGACTTGACGCCGGTGAACAACTTCAGCGGAGTAGTACCCACCGCCCGAGGCTACACGCTCTGCTCCTCGACGATTACATCAAACTCTGTCAGCTCGGCGCCCGGCATTCCTTTTTTCCCCGGCGCGACTAGGCTGGCTAATCCTCCAACGGCGAATGCAAACTGCAATGCGCGTGCAGCGGCCTTGGGACCTCTCGCCGTCGCGTCGTTGCGCGTGCTGGGC
The DNA here is from genome assembly GCA_963719845.1 of uncultured Acidobacteriota bacterium. Classification (GTDB taxonomy): domain Bacteria; phylum Acidobacteriota; class Terriglobia; order Acidiferrales; family UBA7541; genus Palsa-189. The sequence goes on from CAVRDM010000037.1 coordinate 51,743, forward strand.
TGCTATGCGCTCGGCAGTTCAGTTCTGATTCAAAAAACAAGAATTGGCCGAAAATTTCACTTTGTTGCGTACGGATGCGACGGTCCGGAGGGCCTTCATCGCGAAAACGCGAGGGGCACGCCGGGTCTGTGTTTTCAGCAAGTTACAGACCATGGCTGCCATGTGGTGTATGCGTGACCATTGTGTTTATTCATATTGTACTTACGAGATAGTCAATAACGTAGCAGTAAATATGTTTGAGAAGGTTACAGCGAAACCGTTGCTCAGCGAGCGCGGCGGGATCTGCGCCGGGATCCTCTTCGAGCGCTTGCAGTTCGACGTTGGCCTCGGCCCAGCATTCCAACGCGCATCGTGCCGCCGCCATGCGGAGGGCGGACGAAGTCAAGATCGCGACTGCGTCGCTCACGGCCGGGCCGGTGTGGCGGGAATTTCCTCGTTGGCCTTCAGATGCCGGCTGATCGCTCTACGAAGTTCGCACGATGTTGATACGGAATTAGCGGAAGCCAACAACCGCAATCGATTCAATTGGCCTACACTAAGACGAACGCCGAGATAGAGAGACTTCTCTTCTGCTTGCATAAAATTGTTTGGATTGGTGGTGCGAACTGTCTGGGATGAAGTTCTGGAGGATCACTAACTGGAACGATCCATCCAGATTGCGATGCTGTAGCAAATAACTATAAAGCAATTGTCGGCGTTTGTCAAATACATCCACCGGTGGGTAGTGTCCTATGTTCATTTTTCATCCCGCGATTGCGGCACTCAGCGTGCTCCGTATCCACTCTGAGAGTGACTGCTTTTTCGCCTTGGCTGCCGCCTCTACCGCTCTCAAATCTTCTGGCGCAAAGCGTACAGGCACGATCTTTCCCTTGGCCTGTCCTCTGGGGAGTTTGGGTCGTCCAGGTTTTCTAGTTCGCTTCGGCTGATTCACGGTTTCCTAAACTCCTCAACATAAATTCGCTCTCCCTGTCGCTATTACTGTATTACAGTAATATGGCATTGTCAATAGTTTTCGTGTTACAGTATCGACGCTATGGATACTTCTGATCCGGCTGCCTTGGTCAACACACTAAGGGAAGGGCTCGATAAGATTCAACAGATACTCAGCGATTTGGATAACGTACGCTATTTTTCGCACATTGAGGAGGAGTAGGTCTGGTTGGTAAAACAAGAAGGCCGGGAAGGCCGAGAGGAGAGGCGATGGAGCCGACCAACCAGGGAGAGGCACCGAAGTTGAGCCAGGCGATCCAGATTGATGAGGGGAAGATTCAAGAGCACCTGGGAGAGGTGGTTCGCAGTACGGTGGAAGGGTTGCTCACCGTCTTGAAGGCGAACGCTTACGATAGACCATTGGGTTCTTTCGATTCAATCAGCAGTGTGGTCGGGTGCCGGCACGAAGGAAGGCCCACACGTTTTCCCCGGGCGCGCCGCAGGAACGCTTCTGATCGGCGACACATATCCGCATTGCTCGCGCGAGATTGCGCGGCGGGTCTTTTGCGAGGACTGTGAAGCTAGTGGTTCAGGTAGTGTCTCCCAGTCTAGGGGTACCATTCCCTTAAGGTGTTGCTAGGGACAATGGTTCAAATACTTCTCGCGCACGCTTTCGGGCCCACATCGGCCAGGTTAGAAGATTACCTTCAGTCCCAGCTGTAACTGGCGCATCGTCGCGGCGGTAGTAACCTGGCCGAACGTCGGGAGGAACTCGCCAGTGGTCGCGTTGGCAAAACTGTTCTGGCCAACCTGTGTGACACTGCCGGTTGGGTTGCTAAAATTCTTGCGATTGAATGCGTTGAACACCTCCACCCGGAACTGCACAGTCAATCGTTCGGTGATCTTCGTGATCTTCTGCAAATTGGCGTTGAAAGTCGCGCTGCCCGGGCCATGAAGTTGGTCCCTGCCAAGGGTACCTTCCTCGCCTACCGCCGGCTCTTGGAAGCAGTTGGAGTTAAGGAAGAAAAATCCTGTTGCTGTGACTGGCTGGGCGTTAATGGGCGCATTGTTGCACCCGGGCGCATTGGGTACGTAATTGGCGCGGTCAGCGCCGCTGTCCGTGCCGCCAAACTGACCGAGCGTGAAGGGAGCGCCGCTGGCAATGTAAGTAATTCCGCCAACCTGCCAACCTGAAACCAACCTGTTCCTCTTGAACGGGAGTATGTACAAGGCGTTGATCGTGGCGTTGTTCCGTATGTCAAACAGACACCCTCCTTTGTCTGCATTTATGTTGTAGGGATTGGTGAGATACGAACCGCCCTCCTGGGTCCAGTCTCCAGAAGAGATGTCAAAGCACCTCGAGTAGGTGTAGGAAGCCTGCAGCGAGAAGTTATTGGTCATGCGCCGAACGAAGCCCAGCTGCAAACCGTTATAGGTGGACCATGCGTCGGTGATCCCGTAATTCATAGCACCGAAGTTGGGATTCAAATGCGTGTTTTGCTGAAGCGAGAAAGTGCCGGTGGCGCTGGTCTGAACAACGTGCTCGTAGATTTGCTGTCCAGTACCCGGGTCCACAACAGGCTGGCCGTTTGCGGAAGCTAAGGTACAGGATGCGGCCAAACAAGTTACGTTCCCGTTCGCCGCGATCGTACCGTTTCCCGAGGTGAAAACGAAGTTACTGAATTCGTTGGGAATGGTAGGCCACATGATTTGGCCTTGAGAAAGCAAAATGGCCCCGAGACCAGCTTGGTCCAGACCGCCGACTGCCGCCGTAGGATTCCCGTCCCTTTGGGCCAGTAGGTGTACGCCATGCGACCCCGTGTAGGCCACAGTCACGACCGTATTCCTCATAATCTCATGCTGCACGCTAAGGTTCCACTGCTGCATATACGGAGTGGTGTTATATGGGTAGGTTCCGTTCGCCTCCGTGGTCGCGGCCGCGCTAAACACGTTAGCGTTCTGGAAAGGCACGGGGAAAGAATTCGCGGCGAAACCGCTGGTCACTGTTTTGATGGTCCACGGTTCGAGGGAGAAGGAGCTGTTTCGATAGTCTCGAAAAGTCATGATGCTATGAAAAATTCCGTAGCCTGCGCGGACCGAGGTCTTGTGATCTTTGAAGGGATCCCAAGCGATGCCGATGCGGGGATCGAAATTGTGCAAGGAATCGTTTTTTTGCATGAAGTTGCTTACCGGTGTCAGGCCGTTGGGGACGCTGGCGCCCGCTGACGGGGGCAAATTTGCCGCTGGATAGGGCACGGGAAGAAGCTGATAGAGTTGGTTCGTTGCGTCGTGAGGGTTGGTCGTCGGCTCGTAGCGCAAACCGATGTTCAGTGTAATGGTCGGCCGTATCTTCCAATCATCCTGGACGTACACGTTGAAGTCGGTTTCGCGCGCGTCGTGCAAAGCTTGGGGGGTTGCAAGGGGTTGGCCATTGGCGAAAACACAGCCCGGCTCCCCGCCAGTGAACTGCGGGTTGTTATAGTAGCATGGCCCCTGGAACGAAGAGGGAACATCCTGGAAGAAACTCGAAATGTTTGCGAAGCTCCACGTCCCGCCGCCAGGAAACATATGGAGACCGTTTGTTTGAATCCTTGTAACGCCGCCTCCGAGGCGGAGGCTGTGGGCGCCCTTGGTCCAGAAAATCTCGTCGCTGCCGCCGAATTTATTCTGAGCATAGCGAACCGGACCAATCTGGCCGGGTCCAACGCCGGAAACGCCCGAGCCGATCCCTAGAGACCCGTCCATAGCAGGTACTCCGGACGGAGTCAGTTTCCCTGACCAATCCAAAATGTCATTGGTAGAGCCGGGGCTGTCGAGATATAGAAAGGTCCGGGTGTAGTTCACGGTCAACGAGTTAATCAGGGAGGCCGACAAAATGTGCTTCTCTCCAACGGTGTAGAACTGATTTCGTGTCCGGTCAACATTGCCCCACTGCGGGAAAGAACCGTAGAAAGGCTCGATCAGGTTCGAGCCGTCGAAAAGATTCCGTACGAAAAGAGAGTCGTTGTTGGAGATAGTCCAATCATAGCGGCCGACCACGTAGTTCTCAGCCGCTACGGAGTTCCCCTGGACATATACCTGCTCGGTGCCGGTGCCTGCTATATCGCCCAACGGCCCCTGCGGCAGGTTGGTGAAGGGGGCCCAAAGATTCAGGAAGGGCTTGATGTCTGAGAAATTGGCGGCGTTGGGGCTCCCGGGACCACAATTCGAGTTGATAGTGCCCGGAATAGGAGTGCAAACCTTAGCCCCCGCGGCACCAAGAGCGGAAGTCGGGAGTATACCCTGCATGGCGTTGGCATCGGGAACAGTCTTGAGAGGGTCTGAACCCGTGTATTGTCGTATTCCCTCATAATTCACGAAGAAGAACATCTTGTCTTTCTTGATCGGGCCGCCAAGCGTACCCCCAAACTGGTTTTTCCGAAAGGGTTGCTTCGTCTGGTCAAATGCAACCGCGTCCAAAGCGTCATTCCGAAGGAACTCATAAGCTGAGCCGTGGAGGGTGTTCGTGCCAGACCGCGTGACTGCGTTAACCACCGAGCCGTTGCCTCCGAACTGCGAGCCGTAGGTGTTCGTCACCACCTGAAACTCAGCGATCGCATCGACACCCAGTGTGGTTCCGAGGATGCCCGACCCGGATCCACGGTCCTGGTAGTCCTGCATGTCTGTGCCATCCAGAAGCTCACCTTGCCCGTTTGCGCGGGTGCCGGAAACCGACCAGTAGTTACTAAACCCGATGTAGGAATTCTTGGTCGCCTGGTTATTTACCTCATTTACCACGCCGGGCGACAAAAGGATCAGTTCTTCAAAATCACGGCCATTCAGAGGCAGATCGCGCATCTGGGTCGGTTCGACCATCGTCGAGATTGAGGACGAAGTCGTCTCGACTCGCGACACATCGCTCTCCACGGTCACCGTCTGCGCCACCTGCCCGACCCGCAGTGCAAAATCCACGACGACGTTGGCGCCGGGATCGAGCGTAATCCCGGTATGAACGACGGCCTCAAACCCGTTCTTCCTCGTCTCGACCTGATACTGGCCCACGGGTAGATCCGGCACTCGGTATCGTCCTTGTGCATCGCTCGTTACGGTCTGCGTCGCGTTGGTGCCGGTGTTCGTCAGGGTCACCATGGCTTCCGGAACCGCCCCGCCGGACGCATCCGTCACCGTGCCTAAAATGGCGCCTGTGGTGCCCTGGGCCGCCAGCCGCATATCGGACACTCCGACCAAGAGCCCTACGGTCAACGCGAACGCGTAGACGAGGCGCAACGTCAAAGTACTCGGCATTTGAGCACTCCCATGTCATTTTCGATTTGAACTCTTATTGCGTGGCCAGCAATCGGGCAACTCATCGATAGCCCTCAATGCGGCGGCAAAAGCTTAAGCCGGACCCCGGTGGTTACGGGCAGGGTATACTCCGGGCAGAAATGGCTGTCAAGAAGTATTGACGGATTGTTTTATTAGGGTTCGTTATACTTGCCGACGGTTCGGCCTGGCCTTAGCAGTTCTGCACGGGATTTACTTCTGCAGTCTTCCCATTTTTCACCCGAAATACTCGAAAGTTTGAAAATTGGTCGAAAATTTCACTTTGTTGCGTACGGATGCCCTGGCGGGTGGTCGCCGAGCGCAACGCGTAAACGGCGACCGCCTATCCGGTGGGTATCATGATTGCTCACACGTAATGTCATACCCAGCTTCAGTTGCCTGAAAGTAAACAGACTTGAGATATACGAAATGGATCTGCGCGTCGGTGATCTGCTCAGGCGTGCCGTGGTTTGCTTTCAGCTTTCGCAGTTCGACAGCGCAGTCGACCCACGCGTCCAGCGCTAGCTGAGCGCGAACAAAAAACTCGCTATCGCTCACGAGCGTGCCGGAGTCGGGAAATTTTCGTGCGGCTGCTGTGCCCTCAGATGTCGATCGATCGCTCTGCGAACTTCGCCACTGACCGATCGGTAGTTTCTCTCAGCCAATTGGCTTCGATCGGAGCAAACGATCCAGTGCGTGCATTGTGCGACTCGTAGGCGACCATCTTTGAGACGATCGCCGCATCATCCGCATCCCTCAGAAAGTTGACCAGGATCCCTCTCTTACCCGGGCACACATCGCTATGCGTCTGCGCGAATGGCGGAACGTTGCCGACGAGTCCGCTCGGGCCGTAGGTCTCCGTTAGCTCCGCCGTCACCCGCTCCATGGCCGCGGCCTCCACCGCATTTAGACCCTCCTGGGTCGGATCCGACTTCACAAGCGTCAGCTCGACACTCGCCTTTGGCGGCTGTACCACGGTCAGCGGGATTATCGGCCTCGCGGCCACCGCGGGCGGCTGCTCGGTGGCCCATCTAGTCCGAACATGCTTCATTTCTTGGCCTTGGCAGAGGAAAAACAAATGCAAACAGTCCGGCTTGGCGATACTACTCGCCGACCTCGGTCGCCAACGCCTGGATGGCAACTAGTCTTTGACATCAACGATTGCGACAAAAAACCACTTGACCGCGAGGTTCATTCTCGTATGCTGCAAATCCCTATGAACAAACATTTGTCGGCCTTACAACTTGCTGTGCTGGCAATAATATTCTGTTCCGTTGCGCCTCGCGCCTCGGCGCATGAGCACGATACATATAAGATCGGAAACAAATATTATGTCATTACCGTGGGCTCGCTTAACGAACCCTTCGTCGTAGACGAGATGTCCGGAGTGGACCTCCGCGTCTCGCAAGTTCCCGGAGCGGGTGGCAAAGATTCGACCAAGGTTATAGGCAAGGGCACTCCTGTTACCGGACTGGAGCAGACGCTTAAGGCGGAGTTAGCAGCGGGCGATAAAAAAGAAACGCTCTCGCTCGATCCTTCGGACAGCGCTCCGGGATCTTACACCGCTACCTTCATTCCTACCGTACAGACCACATTCAGCTATCGGATTTTCGGAACAATTAACGGCAATCCCCTGGACCTCACATTTGCCTGCGTGCCCGGTGAAGTTTCGGAAACTGCCGAAGACAAATCTCAGATGAAAATTTCTGAAACGGTTACCCGGGTTGATAAAGTTGGCGCTTTTGGCTGCCCTGCCGCAAGGAATACCGCGGGATTTCCCGAACCGGCTTCGTCTTCCTATGAACTCAATCAGAATCTGCAGAATGTCGCGGCGGCGGCGCGAATGGCCGCCAATGCGGCGAGAACGTCGCAAATGTTGAGCATCGTCGGATTCATAACGGGACTTTCTGGGCTTGCCGTTGCCGTGCTGGCGTGGAAACGAAAATAAGTGCGGTCATGAAGCACATTCTTCCCGTCATCATGGCGCTTGTGATTGTGGAAGCTGTCTTTGCCAATGGCCTTCCCGGACAGCGGCTGGAAAAGGTCGTTGGCGATTTAATTGTCGACATTGGCACCGATCAAATATCGACGCCCATAGCGGGGAAGCCCATTGAATTCGATTTCAATCTGCTGGAAAGCGATACGCGGGAGCCTGTGAACAGCTCCAGTGTAGGAGTCGACATTGGGCACAACGGCAGATCGATGGTCAACTGCGACCTGATTACAGAGCCGCAGCTTACCTTCCTCTTTTATACCTTCCCGGAAGCGGGAAATTATACTTTGAAGGTTACGTTCTTCGACCAAAGCGGCGCGCTCGCGACGGCATCTTTTCCGATAACCATCTTCTCGGGAACTACCGCGGGAATGCGCGCACTCTACATTGCCGTAATCTTTCTATTCGTCATGACGGCAGGCTACTGGGCGGCACGCCGGCGAGGAGGAAGGACACCGCGGCGGGATTAGCGCTTTGCTTTGTTGGTTGGATTCACCCTGATCAGCCTCTCGTATGTCGCGAATGAAAATCATGCGTAACAGAGTTGGCCTACTGTTAAGAGTGTTGTGTCTCTCGCTCGTAATTTGTGCCTTGCCCAAAACTGCTTTTGCACATGCCACTCCGATTCAATACATTCCGGCAGCATCGTCGGTTCTTTCGCAAACGCCGGCCGAAGTGCAAATACATTTCAGCGAGCGCGTGGAACCTCGCGTCTCGGCCATTTCCGTACTCGGCCCCGATGGCTCGCGCGTCGATCTTTCAAATTCCGCAGTCGACCCCGCGGATCACAAAACCTACCGCGTCGGCCTGAAAAACGGCGGCGTCGGCACTTACACAGTTTCGTGGGAAGTTATTTCGGCTGATGACGGCCACTTCGCGAAAGGCGCATATGTTTTTTCCGTGGGAAAAGGGAGTCCGAGTGCCGCCACGGAAACCGCCGGATTCCAAACCGTTCACAGTTCGGGGGTTCCTGAAGCCTTAACGCTCGCCGTGGAACTTCTCGGAGAAGCATCGATTCTCGGTGCGCTTATCGTCCTGGCCTTCATCTGGCGGCCAATCCGCAATCACTTCCCCGAACTTGGCTCCCTCGAACAAGAGTTCGCCCGGCGATTCAATTTGCTGCTCGTTATTGGATGCCTCCTGGCCCTGGCAGGCGGCATTTCCTATCTCCTCTACAAGACCAATGAGCTTGCGTCCTTGCAGGAAACATCCTTCACGCAGGCTTGGAGCGCCTTCTTCACGACCACTTCCGCGCTTTACACCACCTACCGCCTTCTTGGCATTGCCTTCATTTTGATTGTCTCCCAAGCGAGGCGTAAACAAATACTCTCAACCCAATGGACCTCGCACATCGAATACGCCTTATTCACGGTTTTAGCGCTCATCGATTTCGCGCGGGCGCGAGTCAGCCACGCAGCGGCCTCTACCTTCGCACCCGGATTCGGCGTTTTGATGAATTTCATCCATCTTTTGTTTAAAGACGTCTGGATCGGGGGAATCATTGCGTTTGTCGTGCTCCTTCCGCCTCTCGTCAGAAAATCACGGAATTTGCCGATGGCCGCGGCGGCGCTTACCGGATTTTCAAGGATCGCCGGCATTTCCCTGGGAATCGCGGGCGTCACCGGAGTCTATGTCGTCTGGCTCCATCTCAAGAGCTTCTCGTACTTGATTACCACCGACTGGGGAAAAAGATTCGTCGTCCTTTCGATATTTGCCGCATTTCTGCTCCTCCTGCGTTTGTTTGACCAGCTATATCTTGAGCCGCAAATCATAAGCGCCTTAAAAAAAACGAAAGAAACACAATTGCCCCGGGTATTCTCGTGGCTCAGCTTCACGTTGCCTGCGGAGATGGCCGTCGGCATCGCCATCCTTGCACTTACCTCGCTTCTCATCATCACCACGCCCCCGCTTGCTCCTCATTACCGTTTCGCGCGATCAGCCATCAGCCAGGCGCTCGCCTTGTCGCTCACCGAGCAGCCTTCCGAAACAGGCAGATTTCTAGTGACCGCCGAAGACCCGGCAAAGAACGCTGCTGCGGATGTAAGAAATATGGTTGTTACGCTTAACAATCAGGCCGCGGGCGTTGGTCCGATCGCCGCTCCTGTCGAAGAGAGATTTTCAGGAGGATATGTATTTGACGAAAATCTACTTTCTCCGCCCGGCGCCTGGACGATAAATATCAGTGCCCAGAGAGTGGGAGCATATGACGCGACTGCCACGTTCTACGTGAATTATCCATTGGAAATAACCGAGAGCGACGCCCACACGGAGGACAGGTCATTTGGATTATTTGAAGTGATGCACATGATTGTTGCGCTCCTGATCGCCGCCGCTTCGGTCATCCTTTATCGCCAAAGCTCCGGAGCATATGAATTTGCGCTCTCGTCATCTGCTACGGCGCCCGCCAGCACGTCGTTAACGTTCGCGCGCCGAGGCGCTTGGATTCCCGCTTTGATATTGATCGTTGTCGTTATCTGTTTAACCGGCGGCTTTCCCGCAGTGTATCCCGGAGTTTTAGAAAGTCCTTTCCAGCGAGCCTGCGAGAATACCAACATCATGAATGTGTGGCACGAAAGTGTGCCCGAACGCGACGGAAAAGCCACAGCCGATCTGGCGCTGCCTGGCTGCACAACGGGAATCGGGCTTGGCCAATATCATTTTGTGGATGCACGGGAATTCGCCTATTTTCTGAGGCCTGCGCAGCAGAGAGCGCAGTTGGCAACCATCCCTGCATTACTCATGCCCAATATTCGCACCCTGCTTACCTTTACCTTGCGCGATTATCACGGCAATCCCGTGCAGGATCTCGTTCATGGATCACAATCGCATCCTTCACGTGATTATCGCGAGCCGGGATTTCTCGGTCTTTTCGCACATTCACGTGGAAGATTTCGGGCCGGTAACTCCTGAAATGCTCAAAACCGCCGAATTTCCCGTGTACTATACGTTTCCCAAGGACGGCGAATATCTGGTTTCCGTGGACTTCACGGAGAGAGCGTACCTTTTCTCCGATCAGTTCTACTTGAAGGTAGGGCTCTCGAACATGATGAGCGCGCCTGACGATGAAAGCTTTGCGCTTCGCAAAAATGTTGCTGGCTATGACGTGACGCTCAAGACATCACCGGCCAGACTTAAAGCAGGCGCCCCGGCCACACTCGACTACCACATTGTAAAAGATGGCCAGCCGCTTACGGAGATGAATCCCTACCTCGCGGTTCCCATGCACATCAGCATCATCCGTGATGATCTTATGGGATTCCTCCATATCCATGGGCTTCTCCCGGTTCCACTCATCGGCAAATTGTTGGGCGAGAGCATCCACGCCTCCCACCTCTTCCTTCCCCATAAATTTGGTCCGGATATCGAGGCCACAAATTTCACTTTTCCCTCTCCGGGCATCTACCACATCTTCGGCGAATTCAGCGTCGCAGAGAAAGTCGTGGTGACTCAATTCACAGTGAGGGTCGAATAGAGTCCGCTAAATTGCCAATCCGTCGGCAACTTGGCTTATGCGAATCCCGCTTTCCCATGCAGATCACAATGCATGTCAACGAGCCGAGCTAGTCTCCTTGCCCACGGCTCTCGTTAACTCGGACATGGTGACCCTGCGGCCATCAGCCGGATAGTGACTGGGAACGATCGTCTCGACGTCAAGTTTCAGGCGCTCGATGTTCTGCAGAAGATTACCGTTCTTCGTCGGCTGGATATTCGCGGGCGCATTTCGGTTTTACATCCGTGACACTGCGAAGGACTGGGTCGGGATTTGGGAATGCTCTCGCTCAGATTTGAGCTTCACAATTGTCGGCACGCCGTCGACACCGGTCACACTTCGACGAGGATCAGGGACATATCATCGGTGGCGGGACCGTCGCGCCAAGCCGCCACGCGATCGAGGATTCGCTGTTTCATCTCCGAGAGCGGCAAGGTGGACGCTTCACGCGCAACTTCGGCGAGGCCCTCGACGCCAAGCATCTCGCGGCCGGAATTGAAAGTTTCCGTGAAGCCATCCGTGTACAGCATGACCCGGTCGCCGGCTTTGAGGGTAAACTCTACGGCCGATTCCTGGCTTACAGCGTCGCTGAAACATCCCAGGATCGTGCTCGCGGATTCCAGAAATCGCGGGGTTTTACCGGGCCGAAGGATGAGGGCAGGGGGATGCCCAGCGGCGGAGAATTCGAGCGATCGCCCGTTGCGAGGCAGGCGTGCGGCGGCCAAGGTGAAGTACATGACAGAACTTCCCAGGTTGTGAAGGACAAATCGGTTGAGGTGTTGGAGCATCGGCGTGAGCTCCACGCCGGCCTCGATCAAGGAAATGGTCTCGGCGTAAATTCTGTTGGCGACAAGCGCCGATCCAATGCCGTGCCCCGAAACGTCGCCAACCACCAGCGTGAGATAGTCGTCCCCCGGGGCGACCACGCCATAGTCTCCTCCGATCGTTCGCGCGGCCTGATAGTACGTCTCGACGGAAGCGGCGGCCCAAGCGAGGCTCTGGGGAGCAAGACTCTGCTGGACTCGCGCCGCAAGGAGCAGGTCTTCTTCCATCGCGCGTTCGCGTGCTTCGAGTGATGTATTGGCCCGCCGCAAATCCATCTCCGCGCTCTTCTGCTCAGTAATATCGGTGAAGGTCACGATGGCAAATATGCGGCCATCGGGATCTTCGAGTTCCCGCGCGGCGATGACCACCGGCAAGCGGTCTCCGGAGGCTTGCGGCAAATAGAATTCAAATCGATTCCGGCCTTGAGTTCGTCCCACTTCGATGTGGTAGAGCAACGAGGGAACGTCTTCAGACGGGAACAAGTCTTTGACATATTGGCCAACGAGCTCATCGTCATTCCGGCCGATCATTTCCCGGAACACAGTATTGGTATAGACAATGCGCGGACATTCGTCCGCAATGATGATGCCCTGATTTAGGGTCTCCAGAACATCTCGGACCTGTGCGATCCACTCAGGTTGCAGTTCACTCAAAGGAAGCCCTCTTTACTGGGCACTGGGAAGATAGGACACGTTGGTGTCCAGATGCACTACCTCACTACCTGTTGGCGTGGGCCGTAAAGTATTCGTTCAAACTGGCCGCGGCTTCGCTCACACAGCGCTGCGCATTTTGGTCGAGCGCCGCAACTACCGCGGAGACGTCCTTGCCGCTCACGGGTTCATCGTGAGAATAACTGTGCGTCCACACAATCGCGCCTGTTCTCGTCTCGCGAAGTTCCAGTTCCATATTGAGCCGGGCCGTGAGCGTGCTGCCGGACAGCTCCTTGAAATCGTATAGGTTCCCTTGCAGCAGGAAATCTCCGTGTGAGCTGCTAGTCAGCAGATAGACCGCGCTGTATCGGTGCGACCCTCGCAGGGAGCGCCACAACAGTTCCTGCATCATTTCGGTTGGAGGTTCCGACCAGCGATGCACTTGGTAAGTGCCCATCTCCACGCCGCCGGTCGCGTACACGAGCCGGTCTTCTCGATACAGATGAGAAGCCTTCAGCGGACCCACCAGCACGGTGACCGGAAGTGGATCACCCGCGGGAGCGGAACTCGCTTCACCCGGAGACGTAAGCTGGTAGTATTTGCTCTGCGGCACCGCACCACAGCCGCATAAGCCCGCCACCACCATCGCCAGCGCAACCACCGCGGCTTTCGTTCCCATTTGCAAACCTCCCACGTACTTTTCCGGCAGTCAACTCGGACTCATCGTGCGTCGCCCGGCTTGTGCTCAGGCGGAGGGCTCGAACGTATCAACAGGTACGGCCTTGCTTTGATCGTGTCGGTAATTTCTTTGAGGTTCTCGGTGACATCGCGAAGATTATCCAGAGCTTCATCGATATTTTCAGAATTCACATCCACCGTTTGGTCAAGCCGCCCCGTCAGATTCACCACCGTGGCCAGAGATTGGCGCAACTCCAGTACGGCCTGATGAAGGTCCGGCCGGTCCTCGCCGATCATTGCATCGACGTGATCGAGTGCTTGATTGGCTGTGGCCGACGTTTTCTCGAGATCGTCCAGCACAGGTTGCAACCGCCCGCTCACTTCATTCAAATGTTCCAGCGTGGACTTCAGTGGAGGGCGGTTCTCTTGAATCATCCCGCGTGACTCGGCCAGCACGGCGGAAATGTTCGATCGATTCTGTGCGCCCAGCAGGTCATCGACGCGGCTTAAGGTAACCTTCAGCTCGACCACTCGATCGTTGAGCGCCTTGAGCAGTTGCTGTGCTTGCGGCGTGATGTCTTGGACCTGCGCCATTAGGGAGTTGAGATCAACGTACGCGTCGGACGGCAAGCGCGTTCCCGTTGGCGCATCGGCAGATCCGGGCGTGCCCGGCAAAACCTCGACATGGTTATCCCCGAGCGGCGTCATGGCCATGATCTTTACGCGACTGTCCATCTTGACTGGCAAATCCGCATCGACATTGAAAGTCATTTCGATCCGTGACGGATCCTGCGGATCGATGCGCATCTTTTCCACGTGGCCAACTTTCGGCCCTCCCGAATAGCGCACTTCCGTTCCGGGTTCAACGCCGCCGGCAAAGGTGAAATAGGCGCGATAGGTCTTAACTTGGCGGCCAGAAATTCCCCCCACGACGAACACCGTGCCCACCAGCAACGCTGCGGCGACAAGCACAAACAGGCCCACCATCACTTGTTCGCTTTTCGCTTGGGTCATATGCCTCGCCTTCCCGCGGTTGCCCGGCCCGCTCCGCCGTGGCCCTCGGTCAGCATCTGGAGATAATCCAACTCTTGCGACACTTCCGGTTCGGCCACGCGATCGAGAAATTGGCGCACGCGCGGCTGCGTGCTGGAGCGCATCTGTTCAGGTGTACCGAAGGCCATGATCCGTCCCTTGTCGATCAGCATCATCTGGTCGGCAATCAGGAACGCACTCGCCAGCTCGTGCGTGACCACGATCATCGTCATGTGAAACGCCTTCTTGAGTTGCAGAATTAAGTGATCGATGCCGGCCGCGATGATCGGGTCCAACCCAGCCGAAGGCTCATCGAAGAACAATATCTCCGAATCCATCGCCAGGGCTCGCGCCACCGCCGCGCGCTTCTGCATGCCGCCGCTCAGTTCCGAGGGCATGTAGTCTTCAAATCCCGCCAAGCCCACTTGATCGAGCTTCAGCCGAACGATGATTTCGATCGTCGACGCTTCAAGCTTCGTATGTTCCCGCAGCGGGAGCGCCACATTTTCTCCCACGGTCATCGACCCAAACAGCGCGCCGCCTTGAAATGACATGCCGATCCTCTTACGAATCTCATCCATCTGCGCGCGCGAAATCGCGGCGATGTCCTGACCCTTCATCCAAATCTGGCCCGTGCTGGGCTTTTCCAAACCCACCAGGGTGCGCAGCAGGGTGCTTTTGCCCGAACCCGAGCCGCCCAGAATCACCAGGGTCTCAGAACGCGCCACGTCGAAGTTGATGCCGTGCAGAATCTCCTGCTCTCCATACTGGACGCGGAGATCCTTCACGGAAATCACTGTCCCGGCTGGCCCAGAATCTCTGGCGTCCCCTGGCATGTCGCGCTCCCTCGGCCGGTCACCGGCCGGAAACGAAGAAGAAAATAGCGGTGAAGACTAAGATCCACGGCAATCACCGAGAAAATGGAGATGACTACGGCCTGCGTCGTCGATCGCCCGATCTGTTCGGCTCCTCCGCGCGTAGAAAGGCCTTCGTAACAACCTACCGCGGTAATCGTGATGCCGAACATTACGCTTTTGATCAGGCCGATCGCGATGTCACGAAGATAGAGCGCTTCGAGCGAACTGCGCATGTACCGGACCCAGGTGAAGTCGGCCTGGGCCACGCCGAATAGCGAACCTCCCAGGATCCCCATCGCGTTCGCCCACAGGGTCAAACACGGCATCATGATAAGCATGGCCAAGAATTTCGGGGTCACCAGAAAATCCACCGGTTCGATGGCCATCGTCTCCAGTGCGTCGATCTCTTCGGTGATTCGCATGGTCCCAATCTCCGCCGCGAATGCGGAACCGGATCGTCCAATGACCAGAATGGCGGTGATCAGCGGGCCCAGCTCGCGCGTCACGGAGATGGCCACCGTGCTCGGGACATAGCTCAAAGCCCCCAACTTGCGCAGTTCGTACCCGCTTTGCAGCGCCAAAATTAGTCCGATGAAAAATGTGATCAGGGAAAGAATGGGCAGCGCCCGGACACCGACCTCGGTCGCCTGGGAAATGGCTCCCTGCCAGCGCAAGGGTTTTCCCTGAAAAGGGCCCACAAACGCATAGTACCCGGCGCGACCGACCAGAGACGCCAGCGCGCCTAAGTAGGCCACCCAATCCGTGACTGTCTCGCCGACTCGCGCGACGAAATCCTTCATGATCGGCCCAGATCCGCAATGCGTTTGTCACTCAAACGCTAGGCCTCCAAGGCTTTCTCCTCGGTGTCGTAAATCTCAAAAATCTTCAGGAGTCTCGATAGCTGCAAGACTTCGTGCGCGATAGGGCTGAGACCAAACAAGATCAGACGCGAGCCCACGTCGCGAGAAGCTTTCAGGCCTTCCACCAGAGAAGCTACCCCGGAGCTATCGATGTAATTCACTTTGAGTAGATTGAGAATCACCCTCGGCGTGCGTTTCTCGCGAAACTCGAGCAATACAATGCGCCGAACCTCGCTCGAATGCGCCAGGTCGATGTCGCCGGAAATGTCGAATATCGTCGTCTTGTCCATGCGGCGGGCTGAAATTTCCACAGTTCACTTTCCTTTCGCGATCTGAGGCTCCGATTTTGCGGGCAAATACTTCACCAAACGAAGTCGGTTTTGCCTGGCTTGGCTCCGGTATTGCATGACATCAACACCTCCCTGAATGAAGTGTAGCCCCAACCCCCCGGGCCGAACATCATCTAAGGAACGTCCGCGCAGGTTTTTGCGATCCGCGGCGGCGCCACGATCTACCAGCACGATCTCTAGACCCGCTCGCTGCTTGCCGCTGGTTCGAGCGTGCATGCGGCGACACAACAGTTCAATCGGCTGCCCCCTCCGCCCGCCATAAGCGTGGCACATAATATTTGCCAGAGCTTCATCGACGGCCCGCGTCAGGGCCCGGCGTTCCCTGGCAGGAAAGCCCAACTCCTCGGTCAGACGCATCATAGTGCTGCGCACAACGCACAAGATTTCTGGATTGCTGGGCAACTCAAGTCGGAGGAGCCAGCGCGTACGACGCAACTTGAGGCCTCCTTTCCTAGTCACGGATTCCAACTCGGCGGCGCCTTTCCGCACCTTGATTCGATGTTTGCTTTCACCCGGACCAGGTTTTCGACGTTTCCGCTACACAAATCATTCAGTACGACCACGTTGTGATTGTCATGGTGGAGTCGATCGACCCGGAAGGGATGGGCTCCGACCCTCTCTCACAACCGCAAAACGCCACATTTCCGCCCATCGGCTGGAAAAACAATGTTTCGATCGAAATATCGTCAGGGAATAAACGGAGGAGGGGGGATTCGAACCCCCGAGACCCTTGCGAGTCTAACGGTTTTCAAGACCGGCGCCTTCAACCACTCGGCCACTCCTCCATTTTTAATTGTAACGTACTCTGTACTTTAGCGAGCCATTTGTGACAATTTAGCTTTCACTTGCTGCATTTTGGGGCCTACTGTCACCAAATTGTCACCACGACTTTCAAGTTTCGCGACCGCCGCACGTTTTGAATCGAGATTTGTGTGCGTGTAGCGCATGGTTACGGTGACAGTCGAATGTCCGAGCAATTGCTGGACTGTCACTATATCCGCGCCTCGATCCAAGACACGGGAAGCAAACGTATGACGCAGCGTGTTCCACGTCACCCCTTCGATTCCCGCCTTTCTGCAGGCCAAAGCGAAACCCGCCTTGAGGTCAACAAAGGGTTGCCCGGTCTCAGGATTGTAGAAAACCGATTCATTCCTTTTGCCTAGCGCCCAATACTCCAAAACTTTTCGGGCTTCGCTGTTAATCGGAACGACCCGATTTTTTTGAGTCTTCGGCGCAAAGATGTTCAGAATGTTCTTTTCTAGGTCCACTTGAGACCAAAGCAGAGAGAAGATTTCTCCGGTCCGCAGACCCGTATTCAGAGCAAAACGGATTAGGTCCTGGATGTACGGTGCTGCATTTCGGAGAAGCTTCTCTTCCTCTGCTTGGCTTACTACTCGCAAACCGATGTTGAATTCTCGAAAGAATTTCACTTTGCGAACCGGATTCGCGTCCAAGAACAAATCCCAGTCGATTGCGAGATTGAACATCCGCTTGAGCAAGGCCAGTTCCCGATTTACCGTCGACCCTGAAACTTCCGCCTTTCGATGCAGCTTATATCCTTCGATATCGGCGGCAGTATTCTCGGTCAATTGCCTTTCGGTTCCGAAGAACTTTTTCAGATGCTTTAGCATTTGCTCATCCCGCAGCCAGGACCGCTTGTTAGCCTTCGCATGTTCCATATAACGCTCGGCGAAGTCTCCAAACGTCATCTTTACGGGGCGCTTGTAAATGCCCCGCAAGATTTCCGACCTCCGAAGCGTCAACAGCGCTTCGGCATCGGGTCGCCTGGAACTCTGCGAAGACTCCTGGACCCGTTCCCGGTCTCGGTCGTAATAATCGATCCACCATTTCCCGCCTCTTTTGTAGATTCCCACTTGCGGCTCCCTTTTCTACCCTTTGCCAGCCGCGCCGCGTATTGTAAGGCGAGTGCTCGGCTGCGTGGTAGCAGACTCTTTTCTGGGTCGCTGCTTGCTAGTTTCGATGAAATTCTCTAGATCGGACGGATCAAAGCGCAGAGCCCGGCCCATTTTTACGAATGGAATTCGGCGCTGCCAGACCCAGCCGTAAAGGGTCGAGACAGACACGGCGAGATATGTTGCTGCCTGCTGGATGTTCCAGAGCCGCTCGTGCGCTTCCGTCTCGGCCACATGCCCGATTGTCAATTCCTTGATCAATGACTGCTCCAAAGGAATCAAGTTCGGGATTTCATATTGGATCACTCTGTTTCGTCCCGTTTCCGCCTTGATCGCGAAGATGGCGAATGAGGGCAATTGCTAACAAGGCGGCGCAAACAACCGCCAATGCACCAACAACGGTCACCTTCATAGCTGTTTCTCCCACGGAACGATTGCGCCGCACTGCTTATCGGGACAATGAAATCCCTGGACGCTTCCGTCGAACATGCTTGTCTTGATCATGTGTGGTTCAATCCAGAACCGACAGCCGCATTTTGGGCATTTCAAACGATATTGCTGTTCCATTTCCGCCAGCCTCGTCCACAGGCCGTACTGAGTGGCGCGCTCGACCAATCTGTTGAAGGTGGGAATCCCGTACGGTCCTCTGACGAACATTTGAATCCCGCACGGATCGCACGTTATGTACGGTTTGTCTTTCTTTGTAATCCGAACCTCCAGCGGAATCGTGCATACCGGACAAGGGAACATTCGCTTTCCGTTCATGAAAGACGCTCCTTCGTACTCGATTTGAAGAGGCCGACTTCGCCCCCCGAATGAATACTAGGGCCATATTTCAAACCGATTCATGGGGCGCTCCACAATTACGCGGACATATTCAATATGGACCGCATAATTGAGTGTTAATGAGATCGTTGAGCGATGCGATAAGTTCTTGGATACGGTCGTTTAGGGTTACAAGCGCGAAATTGATTCTTGACAATGTCCGCAATATTGGCAGGATACGTACTGAGGGTGTCCGCAAAATGGCGAAACAAAAGAAAATTGCTCCAAAGCCCAAAAAACCTATTGACACGTTTTCTAAGAAAGGTAAAAGAGGGCGGCCTCGAAAGGTAGTTCCATCAGAAACTAGGGGGCGCGGAGACAACTATCGCTTGATTCTCAATCAGATAGGGGATCGCCTATCGCCCCTGCTCTCACAGGCACAAACGCAAGAAGACGTTATTAAGGCATTCGACGAAGGGGCCAGTCCATACGCCCGGGAATTCATGCCAGCCCTTGCGGGGATCGTACTTGAAATTATGCGCGAACGGAAGTTCCCGGCGAGGCGGCAAGCACGAATCAATTTCCTTGCGGACTCTCTAGCAGGACGTGGCTGGGTCAGTCCACGCCGTTCTCGCGACATTTGCGCAAGGGAGCGCGCAAATGGACTAACGAAATCTAGGCACAAGATTATCCGTAGAGAGTTCTATGTCGAATGCGAGTGCGGCTACAACGGTCCGGCTCGCGACAATGCTTGCCCAAGTGTGGCGCAGGAATTCCTGTAGCGCTGGAGACCGATATGGGGCGTCCCGCGATTGTTTTGAAGATTCTCGTCTCCACAACGTGACGTAACGAACGTACGTAACGTTGAGGATTGGTGTGACGACTGTTATGTGCGGCGAACCTCCGCTACCTGGACAGCTGTTCTATGGCTCGCCGATTCCTGTTTGCCTCTGGCTCGTGGCCCGAAACGAATCAAACGGCAAGTTTAGGGATCGACGAAAGCAGTCGCTGTTCATAGACGGTCGAAAGTTGGGCCGTCTTGTAGATCGCGTGCATCGGGACCTTTCGGACGAAGAGATTTCCCGTTTGGCAGGGACTTACATGCGTGGCGAGGCGCGAAAGACGCAGGCAAGTTCGAGGATGTGCCCGGCTTCTGCCTATCGGCACGGACGCAAGCCGAGGAGGTTGACGTTGCGCACAGGAGCGGTTCAGTTGGAAGTGCCGCGGGGGCGGCTGGTCACGCCCGACGGCGGCAAACAGGAATGGCACAGTCAGCTCGCGCCGCGGTACCGGCGGAGCAGCGCCGAAGTCGAGCAGAGCGTGCTGGGCGTGTATTTGTCGGGGAGCAACACACGGCGAATTGAAGCACGACGGTTTTCGACCCATAGACTACAAGGAGTCGCGTTGCGAACTGATCTCCCGCCGAAACAATGCGTACAAGAGCTTCGAGAATCTTGGCCAGGGTACCCCCTAAACAGCATCTGCTTCCCGAACTGAAATACAGCATCATTTGTGGGAATTCACTGATCGGTCCGGAGGTCGATGAGCAAGCAACACTTTTTGGTGAAGAGGAGCGGGAACGGATTAACGCATTTGATTGGCACACGGCTTTCCCTGAAATTATGAAGTCGGGCGGATATCCGGCGTCGGATACCTCGTCCGCGAGATCGAAGACAAACTTTCTGAGCAGGAAGTAACCAAATCCCGCCATGATCACAGGCATGATAAAAAACACTACGGGGAAACCGCCCTCAGGCCTTTTGCCGAACAGGGGCACAATGATAAAAATTGCTAAGAAGCCAAACCAGACCAAGGGAAAGATGCGCTTGTAAAGGAAGGTACTCCGCGAAGATATTCGTTGCATGAACTGGCCAAGTTCCCAATGGCTTCTAGTCTGCAATCCCGCCAGACAAGGTTGGATTTATTACGCCAAATGTCGGCCCTCCGATTTTGGAGCGTAGTTCAGCGCTCAATCCGTCTATCGCCGATCAAGTGGTGGTGGATAGCGTACAGAGCGAGACTCAAGTCGATCAGAGACGCCAAGCTTGTCAAAGATGTTATGCAGATGATTTCTTACTGTGTGTTCGCTAATGCGGAGGTTTTCGCCAATGTCCTTGTTGCGGTGCCCCCGAACGACCAGTAATGCGACCTGTTCTTCGCGGTCGGTGAGGAACGGCTTCTCACCATTGGAATCCTTGGAAAAGGCGTTCATCACTTCGGCAGTGATGCGATTATCCAGCCAGATTTCACCGCCATAGACCCGGCGGATACTCCTGACCAGTAGATCGCTCGCCGATTGCTTCAGAACGATGCCGCGCGCACCAAGACGCATCGCCCGCACGGCATCTCGGTCATCTTCCGCCGCCGCTAGCACGATGACGTGCGTGGGCAACGAGTCGAAGTTTACTTCCTGTAGCACAGCCAAACCATCTTTATCGGGCATATTCAAATCGAGCAAAAGGATATCGGGCCGGAGCTTTGCCATCACGGTGACGCATTCGTTCCCGTTGGCGGCCTCACCTACAATAGAAATATCATGCTCGCCTTCAAGGAGCCTACGCACGCCCTGGCGGAAGATCATATGGTCGTCGGCCATCATGACGCGGATCGCCTGTTCTGATTTAGCCATAATCTTGCCAGAACCTCGGTGCAAATCATGACTGGACGCCCGCGCCTCGAACCTCCCGCACCTTTCCGGCACCATCGGTGATAATCCAATGCCCGACTGATGAGCTGTACCGTATCTGGGCCTTCATTTGTGATGCGGACCGTGTAGAGGTCGTCGGGAATCAGCCGACCCTGGCACCAGGTCAGAGCTTTTGAGTACACCTCAGGCCCTCAGGCTGCCCGCTGACGATGTCCTTCGGCTCGATGCACGGAACCTACCAGATGATTAACGATTCGTAAGGAGCAGTTTGACATTGAGATCGCGCCCTTCACGCTGACAGAACCATACAGCACCGTAAATTAGGGCAGTCGAATGATCGGGGCACTCTTCGGTCTTAATTATGGTCGTCTAACGTGGCCACTTTCCGAGAATCCCAGTGGTCTCAGGACTTGGCAAGCGTTAGTGTCTCGACTTCAATTCCAACGCGGTCTGACAATTCAGTGATATCCGTCCCCGTGTTTGGCGACCGTCATTTCAATACCTCAGCGAGTTTTTCCCGCTTTTGCCCGTACATCATTTTATCCGCTTTGCTTAGCAACTCACTGATCGAGAGTTGGTGCTTCGAATCTACGTGAACGGTTCCAACACTAATCGATAATTTCCAGGGATGGTCAGAATCGTTGACGATACGAAGCATCTTTTCGAAGTGGGCGTTAATTCGCGTCAGGCCCGCTGGCGGACAGTCCAGTGCCAGGACGGCAAATTCATCGCCTCCCATGCGCGCAACTACATCCGTATCCCGAAATACCGTGAGAAGCACTTCGGCGGCCCTCTTCAGGGCATGATCCCCCTCGGAGTGGCCATATCCATCATTAATTGCCTTTAACCGGTCTACGTCGGCAAAGACCACCAACAGCTCCCTGCGACCCGAGCAGGCAAGCTTGATTTGTTCTTCGGCGAACGTAAGGAACCCTCGACGATTATACAAACCAGTGAGTTCATCCTTTAGGGAAGCGTCATAGAGGAGGTTTTTGGCTTCTCGCACTTCCTCCAGAGACTCTTCTGTCTTGTTTAATTTTCGGGCGTTCAACCATACCAGGAGGGATAAGGTCAAAACGTTTATCGTGAGATTCCACGCCAGGCCTAGTTCCGCTCCGAACAAACCGGCTCGCTGCCCCAGCACCCGAATCCAGGCGCCAAGAATGGGGAGGACGATCACGGCAGGAAGGAAGCGGCGCGCCATCGCACTTCCCAAGAATCTTCCCGTGAGATCGCCAGCGATTCCCACCTTGGGACGCGCGAAGAAAACGGCGGCGCCCAACATAAACAGAACAAGCGCCGTATACACGGCGATTGGCGTATAGGAGAAAAGTCTGTAGATCGCTACGGCGCCACTCAGATATCCGCTCCACGACATGACAGCCGCGAACACAGCCCAGAGGCTCAGCAGTTGCGCGGTCCGCGGCCCTGAATGCGTTCTCCAATCCAACAGGAGCAGGGCGAGGCCAAGCGTCAAAAAGGTCATGGCCGTTCCAAGCGGCATTCGCCCGGCGGAATGCGTAGCAATCGCACCAACACGATCCCTAAAAAGAAGTTGGTCGATATGCATGTCCAGACCCAAGGCGTACTCGACCACCGTGATTGCACCTATAGAAGTTACCAAGGCGCCAAAAAACAAGCCCCAATTGCGGCACACTCTGCGCGGCGGGTCAGGCAGCAACAACCACAAGGACACTCCCATGAATATCAGGCCGAGAGATGTGTTTACCTCTATGCTCGCTGAGCCCAGCAAGGCGGACTTTAGAAATTCAACATGAAAAATCCAGCCGCATAGAACCAGGCACCCCACAACGACGCCTGCAATACATGACGCATTGCAGTACAACCGCAACCGCGCCAATCGGCGCCATCGGGGATCGAGCATCGAGGTTTCAGACATTTGAGGGATGTCAGAATGAATGAACGAAAAAACACCCTGACAACCGGAATGGCGATTGAAAGGTCAGTTTTCAGTCTGGCAGAGTCGCATTCAAATGCAAGAGTCTTTGCACACTCGGCATAGATTAAGTCACATGCGAGCGATGATCTTCTGCGTGGAGCTGGGGACGTAGAGGATTGGGCCGCCTGAATCATGGCGGTCCTTAAAATCACCGTCGAACTTATGTTCCTGTGGCGAATGCGGCGGTGGATACAACGACAAGCATGGCGAGCACGGTTAGGCGATGGGTGAGCATGGATGTCCCTTCCGATGCGGGTCAGTGGGGACGATGACTTCGCAAGCGGCGGTTATTAAGCGGTTTTCGCGCAATAATGGCTGTCTCCATAATTCTGCAATAACTCCGCGATGGTGCATTCACGATCCCCTCAGTCCACCTTGGAGCACGCTATAGAGAATGGACAGTAGAACCAGACTGCCCAACGAAAGAACCACTGGCTCTGCTGGGGGCTAGAGCGGCCCGAGATCGTATTCGGCTTCGACGTGGACCCGTAAGTGTCTTGCAGTAGCTTCGGACGAAGACATTCGATTGACCGCCTCGATCATAACGCAACACGCATCGAATCTGTGCATTCGAACGCATCGGCTATCTGTCCCGCCAAAAATTACCAAGGGAAGACTGTAAATGCGGAGGCCCGTGAAATTCGACCAAAGTCGCCACGGAACAAGTCCTTGTAGCCAGTCTGGACGAAATCCGGTGGTGTCCTAATTTGAAGGAAGTTCTGGATTGCGATCCCCATCGTTGCCTTCTCGGCAATTCCACAAGTTTCCTTTGGCATCGATCACAAAAAAACAGAATTTCAACCAGTGTGCGACATTGAACGCGTCGATATAGTCAATCCTACCAATCAGATAGCCCACGAATTCATCTTTAGGAAAGACTTGCGGAGCCTGTCCATCCATCAAGAATGGAACGGGGGAAACTGTATTGGGGGCCAGTACCCTAGAAACAGGATTAACTCTAGGAATATCAGAGAGAGCCCCGCTTATAAGCATATCTTGAGCCCTGCCTACATTAGAAGCATTGTCCCCCATCGTAATGGAATTCAGCGTGGTTCCGCGAAGAGCGTTTGAACGAAGCCGCTGGCGCGGCGGACGCTTCGCGTGCTATGTTCAGCACGTCATGCTTTACTGTGAAGCTTTGAATCGTGATTTCCGCTTTCCTCTCATTTTTCTAAGCAACACAAAATCAATAAGTTGCAGAGTGAAAACGATTCAATTCCCATAGCTATTAGCCCGCATCCACCGCAAACGCCAGCGGCCACCTTCAAACGGCTTTATCGAACGCGCGCAGAGAACCGCGCCTGCCTTCACCTCTTCGTGAAAACGCGCGTCCGATAAAGCACTAACGTATATGGTGATGTTGGTAGCGGAAGTTTTGCCGACATTTTTTGGATACAGTGCATATCTGAACGCCCCGACAGATGCACTAGTATTAGTGGGGAGTGCAATCGGTTGAATTTCGATCCATGCTCGCTCATCAATACGGAAAGACTCAAGGGTCTGTCTGGTTTGTCGGCGCATTAGAGCAAACATGGCAAACGTCCTGAGCATCGATAAGCAAGTGCCAATAATCAGCGCACTGGCCGAGGGTTCCGGTATCCGGCAAATCGAACGGATTACCGGCGCGACGGCGAATGCGTTTGTTCGCGATGTGGCTTCGGAAAGTCCAAGCGTCTCCAATTTGCGGATCGTCGTTCTACGGTGCAATGCCGCTCTTTCTTGCCGATGAATCCCCATATTTCATCCAAAAGCTTGCTCTACAGTTTCCACGTAGGCCCGGAGTGCATCGCTAGAAACTTAACGGCCTGCCAACACCGGCGCACGAACCACAATAGTTTCTGTCCCAACTGACCGAAGCGCCGCAGCCTCGACAAACGCGAGCCGGATTCGGTGGCAGCGGGAGAGGGAACGGTTGGCGAGCTATTCGGCGATGATGTCCAGTCAACCTTGTCGCTGGACAGACTTCGCCGGAGTGCTTTCGCATCGGCGACCAAAGTGTGCGAGAAATCCATTCGGCCACTGGCGCAACCGCTCGCCCCAATATTGCTACCCTTTCCACTCCCCATGTAGTCGAGTAGCGGATTGGGATGTGGGTGATCCCTTTGGTTGCGGCGTGGAGATTTATCGCGGGATTAGAGCTGAAATCGGGCGACGAGTTACGGCGCTTGCCGTGCGGCTAGCTTAGCTTCGAAATGAGAACATATTCGACCAATTACTCATCCGGGTTATTGCAGACGCCTATAACTTGAAATCTTTCTACTCCCATTTACAATCATTCGCCATGGAATGCCGCGAAGCCGACGCGCTATTTAATTACTTTGTGCGGGCCACAGAAAACCACGTTATTGCCACCGATAGACTTGCGAACCTCATAGGGGCGCGAGAACGCTTCGCGAAAGCTCGGCTGCGGGTCGCGGAAACATATGCGGAATGCAAAGCGGCCCAACTGGCGCTAGAGACCCACCGCGAACACCACAACTGTGGACCGGCTTTGAAGCCGACCCCTTCGACGAACACCATTGCCTAAAACACACGGCTGCGTCGCGTTAGGCAAAGTTCTGTCGTAGGCCGCTCAAACAGCCGCGTTATTTTTGCGTTGGATTAATACGTTGGCGGCTTTTATCATAGGAAGTATATGGACTGCCCCACGGCCCGGAGCCTTTTGGCAGCTTATGCGGCAGCAGCGCTAGAACACGCTGACGCTGTTAACGCCCTCACCGATCTTGTGACGTTAGGGTTCAAAGACAAGTTTGTTGCTGCCGAGCGTCAGACTGAGGAAACATCTGCAAAATGTCACGCCGCGCGACTAGCACTAGAGGCGCACCGGGCAGAGCACAAGTGCTTGGAGGAAACTGAGCACCAGGTAGTCGGTTTAAATTAAAGCCTGAATTGGATTGAGGGAAGATACGCTTGCTACTATCAAAGGTGGCCTTCCCGCATACTTCAGGGATGCCACCTTGTGTACCCTTTGGTTAAATCCCGGTGCTAAACACTTGAAACTGTTGCGATTCTGTTGAAAAATTTGTCGCCATGATAGAGTGCCCCAAAACGGAGACACTGTTTAAGCATTTTATCGATGCTACAAACAATCACCTGGAAGCTGCGCAAGCACTTGCGAATGTCTTGGGCTCAAGAGAGCGTTTTCCGCAAGCTCGCTTGCGTGCCAGCGACACTTATGCGGAATGCCAAGCGGCCCAATCAGCGCTGAAGGCTTATTGTGAGCACCATAACTGCGGTACATTCTCCCTCGAAACAGCCAATCCCCAGACCGTCACACGCGGTAAGTCAATCAGTCAGCGGTGACCTATTGAGCATAGTG
Organism: uncultured Acidobacteriota bacterium; assembly: GCA_963719845.1. Taxonomy (GTDB): domain Bacteria; phylum Acidobacteriota; class Terriglobia; order Acidiferrales; family UBA7541; genus Palsa-189. The sequence continues at coordinate 78,314 of CAVRDM010000037.1, forward strand.
TGCCAAAGTGGACAGAATGACGGAACCGCCTATTGCATGTTTGTAGTGTGAGCAGACGCACCAGACCTAAGAAACGAACGTCCGAAGAGTTGCTAGCTAACCTGAAAAAGGTATTTGCGCGGCCATTCGTTGCGCAATCGGCTCGCGCAAGCTATTTGAAGCATTTCGTAGAGAAAGGGCAATCTGATGCCCACAAGAAAAGAGTTTGAAGCCAATCCGGCATGGCGCGCGACGATAAAGAGACGCGAGAATATCGCGTTCATTCTCGAAGGTGAAAAAGAATTCAACGGCAAGTTTTACGAATATCCTGATGATTGGTTTTCACGCTATGGGATTGGTCCGGCTCTTGAAACAGAGGTGGACGCCGCGACGCTCCGTGCCCAATTGGAAGCGGGTATGATTGCGTTGCTCGAAGGCCAATTGCCTTAACAATACGCGAATCTCGGTAACGTGGAAGAAGCAATTGTCCGCTTGGAGCACGTCGAGCACATGGCGTCTGACAATCCCGACTATTCGGCAGTAACGAGAATCCTGAGCGAACTGCGCAAAGAACGCGCACGCTCGTCTGCCGAGAGGAATTAGGCTAACTTCTCGAAAAGGGTTGGCATGTTCTGCCCGAACAATTGGCCCGACTCAAGTAACTTTGCGAACTGGGGTGCAGCTGTGGGCGGACTGAAATAGTATCCTTGGCCCTCATCGCAGTCATGGGCTTGAAGAAACACCACCTGCTCGGGAGTTTCCACACCTTCCGCGATCACCTTATGTTTGAGACTCTTACCCATGTTGATAACCGCGCCAGCTACGATCGCATGGTCTCGACTGGTAACGATATTGCGTACAAATGACTGGTCCAGCTTTAGGGCGTCAATGGCAAATTGCGTTAGATAGCTTAAGCTAGAATAGCCGGTTCCGAAATCGTCGACGGCAAGCTGCACACCCAAGGCTTTGAGTTGCTCGAGCGCCGAGGCAGCGGACGCAACATGGCGCATGAGGACAGTTTCAGTCAGTTCGATTTCGAGATATCTGGGATTCAGGTGCGTATTCTTCAGCGCAAATCCGACGCCCTCGAAAAAGTGGCCGCTGCGAAATTCCAGCGACGAGATGTTGACAGCCACAGGAACCGCCGGTAAGCCTGCATCCAACCATTCCCGCGTCTGCCGGCATGCTTCGCATAACACCCATTGGCCAATTCCTAGAATCATGCCGCTGTCTTCGGCGATGGTCAGGAAACTTCCCGGAAGAAGCAGCCCCCGCTCTGGGTGTTGCCAACGTATTAGGGCTTCGACGCTCGTGATGGCGCCCGTCTTGAGATTTACCTTCGGTTGGTAATGCAACAACAGTTCTTGCCGCTCAAGGGCATATCGTAGCTGCCCTTCCAAAGACTGGCGCTCGACGGCACGAACATTCATTTCTTTCTCGTAGAACTGGTAGTTGTCGTGCCCGTGTTCCTTGGCGTGGTACATCGCTGTGTCGGCATTCTTAATTAGTGTCTCCGCGTCTTCGCCGTTATCCGGGTATGTGCTTATCCCAATGCTGGCAGTAACGTGAAGACTGTATTGGCCGATACTGTATACCTTCTTAAGCTCGGTGATGATCTTTGCGGCGCTAATGCCTGCATCTCTTGCGTGTGCGACTTCTGGAAGAAGAATGACAAATTCATCGCCACCCTGTCGGCTTACGGTGTCCGATTTGCGTACACAGGCCAATAACCGTGCCGCAATTGACTGGAGAAGTCTGTCGCCAATGACATGTCCAAGTGAGTCGTTGATGTGCTTGAAACCATCCAAATCTAGGAACAGCACCGCTACTTGGTGCTGATTGCGGCGTGCAATCGAAATCGCCTGAGCAAGACGGTCATTTAGCAAAAAACGGTTGGGCAAGTTGGTTAGAATGTCATGTTGGGCCAAATAAGACATTTCAAGCACCATTGCCCGAGCCATGCTCACATCATGAAATACTATTACCCCGCCGATGACCTGACTGTTCCGGTCGCGGATGGGAGCAGCCGAGTCTTCGATTGCGCATTCATACCCGTCGCGCCGAATCAGAATACAGTTCGCTGCCAGTCCCACGGTCTGGTTTTGCTGAATTGCCAACTCCAGCGGATTGGCTGAGGGCTGATGGGTAGCGCCGTCGACGATTTGAAACACGTCACGCAGCTGACGACCCAGGGCCTCTTCCCGAGACCATCCAGTCATCTGTTCCGCAGCCAGATTCAAATAGGTCACGTTGCCCGAGAGGTCAGTGCTTAGTACGGCGTCGCCAATTGAGTTTAGCGTGACTCGGGACCATTCCTTTTCTATGAACAATTCCTCCCGTGCAATTTCACGCTCGATAATGTTGCGTACGGCTCGCGCAAACAAGTAGCTATCCAGATGGCCCTCTAAGAGGTAGTCGTGAGCGCCATGCAGCATGGCTGTTTTACAAATGTCCTCATCATTCAACCCACCGAGTACGATGATTGGAGTGGTCGAAGCGATCAACCGAAGCCTATCCAGGGTGTTGATACCCTGACTGTCCGGCAAAAAGAGGTTTAGAAACACTGCCCATACTTTTTTATGGGCCAGTCTTTCGAGGCCGCAAGATAGGTTTCTGACCCATTCAAACTCCGAAGGGCCTTCGGGCAGCCCGATCAAAGCTCGCTCAAATGCCTCAGCGTGACACGGATTATCGTCGATGAGAAGTAAAGTGGAGTTCCTACGGTTCATGGTATTTCAACACCTCGTCTTACCTCGCCTATATTATGTGTCTAGTAACATAAATACTTTTGCGCAGCGCCTTATTGGTGCCCTATTAGTAATCTGATGTTTTTCGTAGACTTCAACCCATGCTGCGGAGCAAACAAATAAGCATAAACCAGTTGCAAGGGTCATACTGTGTTGGCCAATACCAAGACATTGTTACTACTCGGCATTCACTAATCCGAATTTCATAAATTTCGTCGGGGCGAATGGTGATCTCCTCGAACCCCCTCCCACTGGCGAAGCCTATACTCAGACAAGATTTCCGATTAGCCCCGCACGTTGCAAGCACACATCGATTAAAGGTCAAATCGACTGAAAATTGACCGAAAATCGCATTACTTTTGCATTCCCTTCCTAATTTCCATTCGCGGCGACCTTGAAGGTAAGTAAACGGCCCGTCAGTCGTTCACGCGACCGACAGAGCCTAACTTCAAATGTGAGGTCACCATGATGGAAGCCACAGCAAATCTCTCAACGGTCAATCCGCAGAGCAAGGCGGTCAAATCCAACCGCGAAGAAGAGAAACAAGAGGCGCTCTCTCGCGCCGTTTTGGGCCAATCTTTCAGTAACTTTCCCGCGATCTTCCAAGGATTCGCGGCCAAGGGGATTCCCGAGACCGAAATCAAACCACGCGAGAACGTTTTCATAGAAAGTTTCATAGTGACAGGAGAGACTGGCGATTTTTCGCCTAACCTGTTGAATTGCAAGACGTAAGAAGGTGAGCTTGTTACGCTCATGTGCGCGAGGGGTCAAAACCTTAGACTGTCACCAAATTGTCACTAAAGCTGGCGCAAAATGGCCTAAATCGAGCGAACTCCAAGCAAACTAAGACGACGGCTATCTGACGGCTGGCAAAGGGATTTAGTTTAATTTTGTGTCAGATAGCGAAGCGCCGATTTTGGGTTTCAAGACCGGCGCCTTCAACCACTCGGCCACTCCTCCACTCTTAATTGTAGCTCACGCCGGGGTTTTGGGATTGATTTGTGACCGTGCGCGGCGGTCCGGCGCGGAAGACTGGCGCGAGCTACATTTAGGATTCGCAGCTCAATCCCGGTGCTGGTTTGCGTTTATCACGGCAAGGCGAGCGCTTCGTCCTAAAGAGCCGAGGGGCTGCGCTCCTTACGCAGCGGACTGTTCCGAAGACTGCCCAGACGCCGTCACACAAGGCGCTAGTAACCTAACCTGGGCCCAGGTATTGGACATGTGCATAGGTGCCCAGGCGGGTGTTGTAGGCTAAATACCAGCCGGGATGATCGGGGTCGTCGTAAATGACGATATCGTCAGTGTCCCAAAGCCAGTCGCCGACGTAGTCGTAGTCGTAGGGAGCTACACCAAAGTAGAAGCCCCCAAACTCGAACCGGTCTCTATTCCCGCCGTGCAGGCGGTAAACAAAACGCGGGCCAATGGTGCCGGGGAAATGTCCGTGCGCCCAGGGCTGGTCGAGATGGTAGTGGGCATCATTCCGCCCGGTATCGTGGCCCACCCAGCGATTGGTTCCTGCGTCAACGTGCGGCGCATTGGGGTGGCCGGCCTGCTCCGAGAAATTACGGCGCTGGTCTGGCTGCCCCTGCTGTGCTTGGCGCGCGGGCGCTCCGCCACCGCTCCGCGTTTGGGCCTGCTGCGCGTTCTGAGTCTGTTGACCGCCGGTTTGTCGCGCACCGCGATCCCCGGCGCCAGAAGCCGGAGCTGTGGCACGCGCAGGACCGGGCGTCGGCCCATGCGCCGGGATGTAGCCGCCCCCAACGGGGGGACCTCCTCGCTGACCGCCACCGCCGCCGCGCTGCTGCCCGCCGCCAGAGGGCTGTCCGCCGCCGCGCTGTTGACCGCCGCCACCGGAGGGTTGACCACCGCCGCGCTGTTGCCCGCCGCCGTCTGGCTGGGCAAAAACTGGAAGCGAAAACAGAAGCACGACAGCGAGAAGTCCCGTGGATTTTTTCATGCCAGCCTCCTCTGAGGACCTTACCGGCGCCCGGGCCTGACAGTTCAAGATTAGTCCCTAGTGGAAAGAGAATGCAAGATCGGCCGCCCACTTACTCGGTCGAATGGCGGAGGTTATCGGCGATTAAATCACTCAGGCGTACGGCGGGCGGAAGTCGATACGTGGCCATCGCAAAGCCCAGGGACGAAGTCTTCTCGAGGCTTCCGTGAGTGCCCGTCAATTGCACTGCCTGCCCAAACCACTGGCGACCGTGGTAATACCCTGGCCTCAATGAGACCAGGATATCGGCGGGATTCTGCACGTGATTGGTGGCCCAAAGACGAATGCGCGCGGCGGCGTCCGGAAACTCGCTCAAGGAAGCAGCGGCAAACAAATCGGCGTCGGCGGCGAAGCCGTCCGCGTCAAGCTTGCCGGCTGCGCGCAAGGAATTGAAGACGGACGCGAGACCCAGGGGGTCGCCGCCGAGCACGACGTAGCGGTACCGGACGGCCCTGGCGGGGACGGCGACGACGGCGGGCGTCCAGGACAAGTCCGCGGAGGCGGTGGACCTGGCAGAACGAATGGTCACCGCATTGGCTTGATCGAGATGCCGGCTGACGATGACGTCGGCCCCTTCAAGAGCGCGCAATTGGTCGGCCAGAGGCTCGATGGCCGCGGGCCGGCAGTAGATCGCTGCGAAGCCGACGAGCCCGTAGGCCGGAATGACCACGTCGCGCGGGCCGTCGATGGAACCGCGGACGCGCCAGCCACGCGCGGCCAAAAAATCTTCGACAGGGGAGCCGCGGCTTAGCGTTTGGTCATTTCCATGGTCACTAAAGGCGATCACCCCCAAGTCGCCGCGTGAGGTGAGATAGATATCTGCCAGCGCGTTTTCAAACTCGAGGAGCAACGGCTCCCCTTCATTCATGGGTGTGACGTGCAAAAGTGCGTCGCTTGAGGCAATATGCGCGACAAAAATCGGCGCGCGATTAGCCAGGAAGTCCGCGCGAAACCGGCCCACGTCGGCTTGATACGTCTTGCGCGTCACGATGTAAGGGATGATCTTGGCCCATCCCGGCGGATCGTAATCGAGCGCGCGGATGTAAGGGATGCCCGTCCCGGTGAGCGTGACCCACACGCCGCCGCGCATGCGATTGGCGCCGCGATCGAAGTAGAGATTCTCGTAGCCGGGCACCGGCGTCGCGTGAAGTGCTTCGGTGAGCGCGGTTTCGGTGTCCGAGGGGAAGGTGCTGATTGTCGCCGTGGGACGAAAGAATTCGCGGAAGTGGCCGCGATCCCACAGTGATTGCATGGCGGCGAGCGGCATGCCGTCCAAGCAAACGATCAGCCAGCGTTTCGGCGGCATCCGATCGTCCGGGCGCGCGAAGCCTCCTTGCGGCGTGATGAATTCATCCCAGGTGCCGTCGCCATCGGTGTCGCGCGCGGTCCAGTATTCGGCACGGGGAGTCCCCGGCGCCGTCGGGACGCGGACGCCCCGCGCTTTCGGGCTCATGTTCAATGGTCCATTCGGCGGGCGAACCGGAGAGTTGCGGCGGCGCGGCCACAATGCGGAAGCGCGCGGGAATCGGGCCGCCCCAGAAATAAATCCGCAACGCGATGGCTGCGGCCAAGATGGCCAGCGCCACGCCGAATTTCAGCAGGCGTCTCATATGAAGCAGCACAGATGTTGCTACATCGAGGTGGCAAAGTGGCAATAATAAGCGCCCATCACCTAGATCGCGCGGAGCGCCCGTACCGAGCTAGCGAAATATGCGAGCAGGGCAACACCCCATACGACTATTGCGATAGAGACCGGAGGCGGAACAATCTCTTTGAATAGACTATCGATTCCTATACTGAGGACATCGACGGAAAACGCAGTGCCGAGTGCATTTGCGACGACAAACATGCGATGTTTATAGTTGGGCTGACGATCCAATCTCCAACCCACACACCACCAAAATATGAACAGAGCCACATAATATTCAACGTACCCGTAATGGAAAGTAGTCGTGGGCGATACGGGCAATCCCGCCACCGTCGACAACGTCCGTATCAAATTACCGGCGATAAAGGAAGGAGCATTTATGCTATAGCTTATCTGATGCGCTGTGGGCATGTAGGTGCCCTCGAGCAGCACTGCGTGGGGCCGAGCTCCTCTAACAAACTGATATTGGTTCCATCCTAAAAATTGTAGGAACCACGCAAGCAGAAGGTTCCCGACCGACAAAATCGAGCGCCACCTAATGGATTTCATTCGCAAGCCACAATATCTGAGTCGTTGTGCGGCGGCGATGCTAGGAATTGCCGCAGATAGCTACCAATGTTTCTTGTGCCGTCCGACACAGAGCGATTGAGGACAAGAGCTAAGAGCGAATTAATTTTGCCGCGAAGCGGGCGAAGGCGTGGGTGGCGTCGCGCGCCCAGCCCAATCGGGCTGCGCGAATTCGACTCCCCAGAAATGCGGCGACGGCGTTACAAACTCCAGGCCCACGCGTTGGCCTTTTCCACTATCATCACCGAGATAAACGATGCGGCATTCCTGTTCCTCTTGGGTGAAGGGATTGGTGACGGTCAGCAGCGCCCCAATTTCCAGGGGTTCCGAGGAGTAGAGAAGGCCGCCGTGGGCATTTATGACAATGCTCTCGCAAGCTTTGCGGAAGCGACGCCCGTTGCGGTTTTTCCCGGCAACCACCACGCGTATGCGCATGAAAATGCGCGAACTGCGGCGATCCCGAGCGTACCCGACGGTTGACATAGCGCAGCCATCGTGCGGCATCTCCGCGACATTCGTCAATCACTGGCCCCGCCGGTGTTTCCTTCAGGACACTCCGGCAGGCCCTGGACTCGCGTTCGGACGCCAATCCCGCCTCCGAGTTCCAGTGCGCTTGCGGCGATCAGCGTTGCGCCTCTAGAATGAGGCATCGCGCATCACGCTTTCGTTTTCCTCAATGAGGAGCCCCGCATGGACCTGAACCAATACATCGATCGAAAGCACGACGAGCACCTTAACGACCTCTACGAACTGCTGCGTATTCCCAGCGTCAGCGCCCAGAGTCAGCACAAAGCCGATATCGAACGCGCCGCTACGTGGGTGGCCGACCGGCTCCGCCGCGTCGGGCTGGAACACGTCGAGGTCGTGCCCACAAAAATGCATCCGCTAGTGTATGGCGAATCCCTGCAGGCTCCGGGCAAGCCCACCGTGCTTTTCTACGGCCATTACGACGTGCAGCCTCCCGAGCCGCTCGATCTGTGGACCTCGCCGCCCTTTGAGCCCACCGTCCGCGGCGGCAATCTGTTTGGCCGCGGCACCGCCGACGACAAGGGACAGGTGCATATTCACATTCGCGCGCTGGATGCGCTGCACCAGGCCGACGGCAAGCTGCCCATCAACATCAAGGTGCTGATCGAAGGCGAAGAAGAGGTTGGCAGCGAAAACCTCTGGGATTACGTGCAGCAGAATAAATCCAAGCTCGCCGCCGGCGCGCTGGTGGTTTCCGACACGTCCATGCTGGCGCGCGGTGTGCCGTCGATCACCTATGGCTTGCGCGGGCTTAGCTATTACGAACTCGAAATCACCGGGCCGGCGCAAGACTTGCACTCGGGCGTTTTTGGCGGTGCGGTACCCAACCCGCTGACGGTCCTCGCGGAGCTGTTCGCGAAGCTCCACGATAAAAATTTCCGTGTCGCCATACCCGGGTTCTACGACGACGTGGCGCCTCTTTCGCGCAGCGAGCGCAAGGCGCTGGCGGCGCTGCCCTTCAAACCCAAGGATTTCCTCAAGACCGTGGGCGCCCCGGCACTATGCGGTGAAAAAGGCTACAGCGTAGCCGAGCAGGTCTGGTGCCGGCCTACCCTCGAGCTGAACGGTATTTGGGGAGGCTACATCAGTGAAGGCGCGAAGACGGTGATCCCCTCCAAGGCGCACGCCAAATTCTCGACGCGCTTGGTGCCCGATCAGGATCCCGCGAAAATCGTGCGGCTGGTCGAGCGGCACATCCGCAAGCTGCTGCCCAAAACAGTGACTTGCAAGTTCCAAGTGTTGAGCACCGGCAAGCCGTGGGTGGCGCCGTACACGCATCCATTTTTCGAGGTGGCTCACACCGCCCTTGAAAAGGGGTTCGGCAAGCGCGCCGTTTTCATTCGCGAGGGCGGCTCCATCCCCTTTGTGACGCAGATGTACGACACCTTTAAGGTGCCGTGCGTGCTCCTGGGCTTTGGCCTGCCTGACGAGAACGCGCATGCGCCCGATGAGCATATCGCGCTTGAAAACTATTTTGGGGGCATTAAGGCCGTCGCGAATTTCTACAGCGGACTCGCCGCGCTTTAGCCGCGGGCCGCACGAACGCGGCTGTTTCACGCGGGGCTGGTGAGAAGGTGGACAATTGTGTGCGCCGTTCGCGCGGGTAATCTCTGATTGCCCAGTTCGCGGAAACGATAATACCCAGGGCCCCGGCTACTTTTTCCAGGTCTGCCCCGGGAACCGCGACGTACAGTTCCTCCTCGCCTAGGCCCGTGCACATGCGGTTGCCCGCGCAGCCCGCTTATAGACGGGTGCGGGCACTACTTGGAGCCCGCTCAGAAACGGGTGCGGGCTCTACTTGGAGCCCGCTCAGAAAAACGACCGCAGCACCGGCCGAAGCGGCCAAGCGCCGGGGGCCAAAGTTGCGCTCTGCGCGCTTCCGTCCACGCGCAAAAACCGCATGGATATTGGCGATTCGGGGACGCCATTTTGGCAACCCCCGTTTTTTATGGCCTTTTTTGCGGTTTTCGCTTGCCTTGCACGTTTTGTGTCTTTATAGTGTCGCGCGTACATTGACCCACGTCGGGAGATCCAGCAAACCCGAATCCACTTTAGAGGAGGAAAAGAAAAAAACGATGGCAAAGCCGATGAGTAAGTCGAAGATTGTGGCCCACCTCGCCGATAAGAGCGGCACACCCAGAAAAACGGTCGCAACGTTTTTTGAAGAGCTTTTCAAACTCGCCGTGAAAGAGTGCAAGGGCAGCGCCGGCAAATTTGTAATTCCCAACCTGGGACGCGCGGTTAAGGCGCACCGCAAGGCGCGTATGGGTCGTAACCCCCAGACCGGCGAGGCCATCAAGATTAAGGCCAAGACCGTCGTGCGACTGCGCGCGGCCAAAGCTTTCAAGGATGCAGTTCTCGGCAGCTAGCACCGGCCTGAACCCTCCTCGGCTATATCCGGCTCAACGTCTTTCCTAAAACGTTGGCCAAGCCCCGGTGGCGGTGATTCCGCGACCGGGGCTCTCTTTTCGGCGCCGCTCATGCCCGCGGGTGCATAATGGTGTATAAACATGTATATGCCTACGGACAAGGCGGCATCCGGCTTGCTCGCGGACCTGTACGAGCTGACCATGGCCGCGGGGTACCTCGAAACACACTTCGAGGGGCGCGCGACTTTCGAGCTTTTTGTCCGCAGCATGCCGCAACAGCGAAATTTCCTGGTGGCCGCCGGCCTGGAGCAGGCGCTCGAATTCCTTGAAAATGTGACATTTGGCTCGGCGGAAATCGATTACTTGCGCCGCCATCCCGCCTTCGCCCGCATCGGCCCTTCGTTCTTCGACTATCTGGCGGCCTTTCGCTTTTCCGGGGACGTAATGGCCATGCCGGAAGGCACCGTATGCTTTGCCGGCGAGCCGCTGCTGCGCCTGACCGCGCCCATCGCGGAAGCGCAAATCGTGGAAACCGCGCTGCTTGCCACCATCAGTTTTCAGACCATGGTGGCATCGAAGGCTGCGCGCGTCGTCGAAGCTGCCGCCGGGCGGCCCGTAGTCGAATTCGGCGCGCGCCGCGCCCACGGCATTGAATCGGGCCTGCTCGCCGCGCGGGCCGCCTACATCGGTGGCTGCCTGGGCACCTCGAACGTTCAGGCCGGCCATTCTTTTGGCATTCCCACTTATGGTACGCAGGCGCATTCCTGGATTATGGCCCATGAGAACGAGGAGGCCGCCTTCGCGCACTTCCTGGACATCTTTCCCCGTCATTCCGTGCTGCTTCTCGACACCTACGATGTGCGCAACGCCATTGAAAAAGTCATTTCCATGGGTCGCAAGCCCCGCGGCGTGCGCCTCGATAGCGGGAACCTCGCGGCCGATAGTGTGTGGGTCCGGCAACGGCTTGACGATACCGGCTGGGGCGATGTGGAGATTTTCGTTTCCGGCGATCTGGATGAGGAGCGCATCGCTGCGCTGCTCGACCGCGGGGCCCGCGTCGATACGTTTGGCGTAGGTACTTCGCTCTCTACTTCGTCCGATGCTCCCTCCCTGAGCGTGCTTTATAAATTGGTGGAGGTCGAGCGCGATGGCGCCGTGCGCAGCGCCGCCAAATTCAGCGCGGCCAAAGTAACCTATCCTGGCCGCAAACAGGTTTACCGTGCCTCCAACCCCGCGGGGCGCTACGTTGGCGATGTTATCGCGGTCGAAAATGAACGGCCGCCTGAAGGCCAGCCGTTACTTGTGCCCGTGATGCGCGCGGGCGCGCGTCTCATGCCGGCGCCGCCCGCTCTCGCCGAATCGCAGGCGCGCTGCCGCGCACAGGTGGAGTGCTTGCCTGCGGCATTACGCGTCTTGGCTCCTGCGGAATCGAAGTATCCTGTACGCCACAGCGCGCGCCTCGAGGAATTGCTCGCCCAGGTGCGCGACCGCGTGACTTCCGTCTAAGGCTGGCACGTTCGGCACGGGTGCGGGCTCTACTTGGAGCCCGCGTAATAGAAAGTCCGGGCTCTACTTGGAGCCCGCGCAATAGAAAGTCCGGGCTCTACTTGGAGCCCGCGCAATAGAAAGTCCGGGCTCTACTTGGAGCCCGCGTAATACGGGTGCGGGGCTCTACTTGGAGCCCGCAAAATAAATCGACTTTCAAATATTCACCCGAGGGACGCCGTGGTTTCCCGAGATATCATTTTCTGGGATGTCGACACGCAGGCCGATTTCATGCTGCCAGGAGGCCGGCTTTACGTGCCTGGTGCCGAAAAGTTGCTTGCCAACCTCAACCGCCTCACCGACGCGGCCCGGCGCAATCGCGTCTTCCTGGTCTCCGACGCCTGTCTGCATGCTCCCGATGACCCGGAGTTTCAGCGTTTCCCGCCGCATTGCGTGCGCGGCACGCCGGGCGCAGCCATCGTTCCGGAAACCTTGGCGGCAAAATATTTCACTATTCCCAATCGCCCCGGCGTGGAAGTGCCTGCCGATCTGTCGAAGGTGCAGCAGGTAATTCTCGAGAAACACACGCTCGACGTATTCGACAATCCGAACACGGAAACAGTAATCGAGCGCTTGAAAGCCTTCACCGATCCCTCGGCCGAATTCGCCGTGTTCGGAGTGGTAACCGAATTTTGCGTGTGCCTGGCCGCCAAGGGACTACTCGAGCGCGGTCGGCGCGTCGCGATGGTCAGCGACGCGATCGAGGCGCTCGATCCCGCTGCTGGACGCGCAACTCTGGAGGAACTCAAGACGCTCGGAGCGAGAATGATAACCACCGACGAGGCGCTCGCCTCGCTCAACGAGCCGGCCTCCCGGGGTGCGGCAAAACCGTGACTTTAGTAGCACCGGCAGGAATTCCTGCCTGTGCGCTTCCGAGGGTGCCCCATTGTTGCGCTCTCCGCAAAAGTGGGCCTTTTTCCGACGCGGTTAGCACTCCAAATCCTTCCTCGAGTAAACGGCCAAATCGTGCCCCGCCGCAAAAAACTATAGGCTCGGCTTTCACAGCGTTTTCAGGTAGGCCACCAGCGCCCGGATTTGCTCCGGCTTGAGCGCGTTCCGGAAACCAGGCATGTCCACACCGCCTTTTTCGATCCAGCTCGTAACACTAAAGTCGTCTACTGTTTTCCCACCGGCTGCAAACTTCCCACGCGGATAAAGGCCCTTGAGTCCGGCTCCGATTTTCTTGGCGGTGCTCTCGCTGTAGTGGCAGATCGCGCAGCGTTGCTCGAAAATCGCTTTACCGGCTGCCACCGCCGCGCTATTTTCCTCGGAATTAGCGGGGGCATCGGTCGCATCGCGGTTTACGGTCTTGTTTTTCGCACCGCTTCCTGCGCGGGGCGGCGTTTCGCCCTGCGCGAACCTAAGCGGCGGCTTGGGCAACGCGTGGACATCGCGCCTGGCAGTCAGTCCCACAACCATCAGAATCGCACCGAGAATTCTGAGTTTTACTTCACGCACGTCTCGCTCTCCCCAGGCAGTCCTAAGGCGGAATCCCTTAGGACTTCGCTTTCTTCGAAGGTTTCGACTTGCCAGAACTGTTGAGGGCGGCCGCTTGGCGAACGAGTGCCTTGAAGGCGGGCTCGTCAACTTCTTCTCCTTCGTGGATGTCGATCGCGCGGCGTGCGTTTCCGTCGAGACTTGAGTTGAACAGACGGGCCGGATCCTTCAGAGACGCGCCCTTGGCGAAGGTAAGCTTCACGACATTCTTGTAGGATTCGCCAGTGCAGATGATGCCGTCGTGCGACCAAATCGGAGTGCCCATCCACTTCCACTCCTCGACGACGTCCGGGTCTGTTTCCTTGATGAGCTTACGCATTCTGCTGAGGGTTTCCCCGCGCCAGTCCCCGAGTTCGGCGATTCTTTTCGAGATGAGCTCCGATGCCGGCTGGCCTTGGCTCGCGCCCGACTTTTTCATGTTCTCATCCTAGAAGTTCCAGCTAAGACAGTCTTGAGGCGCGCTTCGCAGCGCCGCCTGCTTCGTTTCATCCGACGGTCGCACTCCCGGCGGCCGCCGGCTTGGCGATACGATCGTAAATCCACATCAGCAGTGTGGTCACAAAGCCGATGCCGGAAATCGCCCACCACATTCGCTGCGGCTGGTGCAACACGTCACCATAGTAGTGCAACAAATAGCCGCCCAGCGGGCCCCCGATAAAATAGCCGATCGCGATGGGCAGAAAAGCATATCCCATGTAGGTGCCCTGCTGTCCCGGCGGCGCCAGCCGCGAAATGTATTCGTAGTAGCGCGCCGATTGCGTCATTTCGCCCACCGCCAGCACCAAGATCGCCGCGATGACGAAAGGCGTGGTCGCTCCCACTACCAGGATAAGCCACGAAAAGCTCGCAATCAGAATCCCCAGCGTCACGGCTGCCACGCTCGGCACTTTCCGCGTCAGATAGCTCACTAGAATCTGAAACGCGATCACTGCCGCCGGATCGACCGAGAGCAGCAAGTCGATCTTAGCGTTGGGATTGACGAACCCACGAATGTAAAGGGGCAGCGCCACGTATTGCTGCCAGTACACCACCCAGAACCCCGAGAAGATCAGCAAAAAAACCATCAGCCGCACGTTGCCTAGCACGACGAACATATTTTTTAGCGCCGCACCTACGCTCGGCGTGGCCTGTTCCCCCGAGCGCGTCGGCTCGCGGTAAAAAAGTAGCGTCACAAAAAACATCAGAAAAACGAAAAACGCCGACATGCGGAACACATTTTCGATGCCCAGCGACCTCCGCACCAGGTACGCCATGATCGGTCCGAGCATGCCGCCCACGTTTACCAGCGTGTAGTAAATCGAATAGCCGATGGACCGCGCCGATTCACTCGAGGCCCGCGCGATAGTGCCCGCAACGCAGGGCTTTACCACCGATGGCCCCAACGCTGGCACCATCAGCACGGCGAACACCAGCCAATAAATCGGCAAACGCTCGCGCAGCGGCGCCATCCAGCCCGCCGTCAGCGAGCCCATTAAGAAATATCCGACGGTGAGAATCAGGTATGCAAAGGCCAGCGATTTGCGAAATCCAAACCGGTCCGCCAGGCTCCCGCCCAAAATCGGCAGGAACCACACCGCAAAACCAAACGCGCCCATCAGCGTGCCCGTTTGCTGCGTAGTTAAATGTAGCTGTTCATGCAGGAAAATCGCGAGCACCGCCGATTGCGCGTAGTACGCCAGGCGCTCGAACAATTCGGTGAAGTTGGCCACCCAAAAAGCCGGCTCAAAGCCCGCTTTAAGTTCTCGCCAGCGCTCGCTTGCACTCACGCGTTCCTCGCTCCCACCTGCGCCCGCACCGAGACTCGTCTCCCATCCTCCGTCGTCCCGGTGGCGCCGCGCGATTGTAGCGGAACCACGTCCGCCGCGCTCTCAATTCTAGGCGAGCCGTCACCCATATGGAGTACCCGACGACCGCGAGGACCGCACCGGTGATTCGCAATATCGTCCCAGGCCGTTCTTTGAGGCCCGGCACAAAGAGAGAGAGCAGTAAAATAACCTGCGGCACCACGATCGCGGGAGTAGGGATTCGCATTGGTTCGCGCCAGTTGCGAGCGCAAGCAGAAGGCCCCCAAGGCCGAATACATTGGCGCAGACGACTGCCATTCTTTGTTTTTTCGCTTGCAACTCTGCGGTGGACCATACCTTCCGATAGGCGCCTTATCCGACGGGTCGAAGCGAGGCGGTTCGGGACCAAATCAGCGCAGGGTCATATGCACATGTTTGTGGAATAGCCCAGGAATAATATTCAGTTCTGACGTATTGTTTGGGACATCTGCTTTCCGGGCGGCGGCTCATTCGGACTCGGTCAGGAGCGGATTAGGGAGAGTGAACATGGACGCCACAGCGATGGCGCTGTTAGTTGTGGTAGGCCTCGTCGTTTTCTTTGTCTTGAGCATAGCCTTCGGTTCGTTCTTCACGGTTGAGACGGCGCAGGTGGCCATCGTTCAGCGGCTCGGGAAGTTCGCGCGCGTCGCTGGCCCCGGCTTGAACTGGAAGACTCCCCTTATTGAGGTCGTGGTTCGCCGGATGAGCATGAAGGTCCAACAGTTCGACGTTCAGGTCGAGACGAAGACTCAGGACAATGTTTTCGTTCAAATACCCGTCTCGATCCAATTCAAGGTGATGCCGGAAGCCGTCGAGGCCGCATTTTATAAATTGACCGACCCGGTCAAGCAGATCGAGTCGATGGTCTACAACGTCGTACTCGGGCACGTTCCAAAAATGAAGCTGGACGATACCTTTCTGAACCAAGCAGACATTGCAAGTGACTTAAGGGACAACCTCGATGGCTCTATGAAGGAGTACGGCTACTCAATCGTTAAAGTTCTGATCTCCGATATCGTCCCTGACCAGAAGGTGAAGGCCGCGATGAACGACATCAACGCGGCACAGCGCGAGCGAGAAGCGACGGTCTCGCGCGCCGAGACGAACAAATTGCTTTTGGTCAAGCAGGCGGAGGCCGAAGCCGAGTCGAAGCGGCTACAGGGAGAAGGCATCGCAAATCAGCGCAAAGCCATCATCGCGGGCCTCAAGGATTCGGTTGAGGATTTCGCCAAGGCCGTACAGGGTTCGACACCACAAGATGTCATGCAACTCGTCCTAATGACGCAGTATTTCGATACCTTGAAGGAAATTGCGGCGAACGACCATACCAACACGGTCTTGATCCCCCACACCCCGAATACCCTCTCAGACGTGTTCAGTCAGATTCGGAATGCAATCGTCACGGGCACGGAGCTAACGAAGCAGCCAGCGATCTCGGCGCCCCTAACAGCAGATACGCAGAAGTAAAATTATCCCTCCTGCGAGGCATCTCTCGGAGCCACTTTCCCGTGGTCGTGGTTAGGACCGGCTTCTTGGTTGGGCATCCTGCCTCCCCAAAGTGTTGGGGAATTTGAAGAAAGAATCATGGTCCTGACGCAGGTTGGGATCGCATAGATGGCTGGTGGAACCTCGGCGGTTCCATTGAACGATGTCGTTATGAAATCAATAATTTGGCTTGCATACGCCTGGGGGCTCGTGCAAAATTCTTGACGGAAACACGCAATTGGGTTAAACCCTCGACTGGGTATTCTCCGACAGCATTCACGGCGATACGTCTGATCCAAGGCATCGACGCTTCCTCTAGAGGTTAATGCAAAATGAAAAATGCACATGAACTCCGAAACCCGCAAGAATCGAGCGCAAATCCATCCTCGTCTTCGCCAGAGGTCCGCAAAAACCAGTCCTCCCGGCGAGACCTGCTGCGCGGTGCCGCTGTCGCCGGTGCGGCGACGATTGCAGGAGCATTCCGGCTCACAGATCTTGCCATGGCGCAGAGCTTTTCATCGCCAGCGCCATCTTCATCGTCTTCGACTTCCGCTTCTTACCTTTATCAGACAATCAAGGTCAACCCATTCAAGGATCCAGCATACGCCGAAGGCGCACGCCAGCGCCTGCAGGGGTTTATCGGCGGTGCCGACAGCGCCGAGGCCGAGGCAGGACGCGCAATCTTCGCCAAGATGACGAGTTTCGATCCCGAGCCCTGGGTCGCCGAGTGGACTAAGCTTGCTGTGCCGTACGAACAAAAGGGCGCCGAGCTTGAGTCGCAGGGCAAGATGGTCGAGGCGAATAAAGCCTATGAGAGAGCCTCGCGTCTATACGGAGTCGCGCGATTCCCGGTCATAAATCATCCCGCCAAAGTCGCCGCTTATCGCAAGTCCGTCGAGACTTGGCGCAAAGCCATCCGCACATTTGATCCGCCCATGGAAATCGTCGAGATCCCATTTGAAGGAAAAACAATCTACGGCCATCTGCGCAAGCCCAAGGGGGTAGACAAGCCTGCCGTGATCATCCGCACCGGCGGCGTGGACGGCTACAAGGAAGGACGCAACCTGGCCGAAAATCTAAATATGGGCTGTGCGGGCTTTGAAGTCGACATGCCCGGAGCAGGCGAATGCCCCGTCTTCAATAAGCCCGATTCCGAAAAGCTCTACGTCGCCGTCATCGATTATTTGACCAAGCGTCCGGATCTCGACGGTCGCCGCATCGGTTTCGTCGGCGGCAGCTACGGTGGCTACTGGGGCGCCAAGATGGCCTACGTCGAGCCCAAGCGCCTGAAGGCCTGCATCGAAGCCGGCGGCCCGATTCACTACACCTGGCAAGAAAAGTGGCTGCAGTATCTGCGCACCGACGAGAAGGAATATTTCTGGCCGTTCCCGGATTCCATGATCTATGCGAATAACCTCAAGAGTTTCGATGAACTCATTCGCACCGCTCCGGCCATGTCGCTACAGGAGCAAGGCTGGTTAAGCAAACCGAGTGCGCCGATGCTTATCGTCAACGGCGCCAAAGATCCCTGGATCTCGCCCGAGGAGATCTCCTTGCTGTACTCGACCGGTCAGCCAAAACTGGTCCGCGTAATGGCGGACGGAAAGCACATGGGCCGCGAAAGCAAGGAGAGAGGGCCGGTTGGGCAAATGGAGAGCGAGTGGCTTAAGCAGCAGCTCGCCTAAACCCTTCCCTCATCGACACGGTCCCGGAAAGTGACGATTTCCACGTGAGGAATCGCGTACGCCACCGTCCTAGCCGTTGAGGTTCAACGTCTCCTTTGCGTTCTCCAGCACTTTGTTCCACCTAGGGTCGAGCGAGCCATCGGCGGCGTATTCGTCGTGCCAGTTCCACCACTTGTACGGTGGAGTCTGGGGGTAGCCCTCCGGCGAGTCCTCCCACTCCTCCTGGCGCCCGAGCGCAGTTATGTCCAGGTAGTTCCAGGTGCTCCCCATCGCCTCGTCGCCGCGGTTGTTGATGAAGTAGGTGCGAAACACATGCTCGCCCTTGCGGAAGAACGCGTTGGTGCCGTGCCACTCGTCCACCCCGAAGTCGGTGTCGAAGCTGTCCGTGATGGTGTACCACGGCATCTTCCAGCCCATCCGCGCCTTCACGCGCTCGATGTCTGCCTGCGGAGCACGCGACACGAACGCGAGCGTGGTGTCGCGCGCGTTCAGATGCGCCAAGTGCGCGACCTGGTCGGCAACCAAGGAGCAGCCGCGGCACGCATGCTCGGGCCAGCCGAACACGCCCGGCTCGAGGAACGCGCGGTAGACGATCAGCTGACGGCAGCCTTCGAACAAGTCGAGCAGGCTCGCCTGGCCCTTAGACCCGTCGAACTCGTACTGCTTCTCCACGGCCAGCCACGGCATCCGCCGGCGCTCGGCGGCCAGCGCGTCACGCGAGCGGGTCAACGCCTTCTCCTTTACGAGAAGCTGCTGGCGCGCAGCCTCCCATTCCTGCGCCGACACGATCAGCGGTGTGTTCATTGCGAGCTGCCCTTCCCGGTGCTCCATGTCTCTCTCCTTGCTTGTGGCCATTTTATTTCTCCTTGATTTTCTGAATCAGACTGAAACCATTCACCCTGAAAAATTCATTCACCCTGAAAAATTTTCTGAATTTTCCGATGCCCACCGCCAAAATTCCTCCCGTCGATCCCGCTCCGGCGGCCATCACTGCTGCGCTGGCCATGCATGCTGGGCACATATTTCCCTCCTCTGAACTTCTAACTCGTCCGCGCCTCAGTGGGGCCGCGGCGCTTCCGCTCGCTGCCGCATACGCTCGTGCAAGTATGCCCAGCCATTCTTTGCGCTTCTGTACTCCTCCAGCACCAGGCCAAACGACTGGTGCCGAAATGTAATGATCGTCACGCCGCCCGATTCCTTCAGCCGATATTGCAGATTCGTTATCACCGGATTGGACATAAACAGCGGCCCGCAAATTTCCAGCAGCGTCGGCTTCTTGATCGCCTGCACCGTTCCCCAGTAATGGCCGTTGTTGTCTCCCAGGTCGCGATACCATCTGCCGCCTGGCCAGGCTTCCAGCTTCATCGGCATGGGCTTGTCCACTTGAGTCTCGTTGTACGGTCCCAGCTGATCCAGCAGCGCGGCAAACGTCACCTCGATCGGCGCGCGCACTGCAATCTCCTCCGCTATATGGATCGTTGTCGCTTCCAGCGATAGTGCGGGTGAACTCACGATTTCCTCCTGGTTTGAAATTCCACAAGACTATTGTTTCTCTGCATTGTTGGACTCGGCCCGTTCCTTGATTCGCAGCAGTTGGTGTTTCCACAGCCGCTCGAACGTGCTCGTCCATTCGTGCAGCGGCCGGATCGCCACGGCATTCACCTTGTAAAGCATCTGCCGACCCTCCCTCCGCACCTCCACCAGGCCCACACCTTTCAAAACTTTCAGGTGCTTCGAAACCGACGGCTGCTCCATCTCCATCGCGTCCACAATCTCGCTGACCGACCTCTCCCGCATCGCTAGATAGTTCAGGATGTCCCGCCGCCGCGGTTCCGCCACAGCATTGAATGCGTCCGAGGTTGTTGCCGCCCGGCCATTCTCTAAATATATTCCCATATAGGAATATGTCAAGCCCTTTTTCACCCATCTTTCCGCCACCCTTTTTCCTCTCCTGCGTGCCGCGCAAAATGGGTTGGTCCCAAGTGACGGCCATCCCGGAAGTATCAGTCCGCCCGTCGCAAAGCTCCGCAAAGCGCCTCGCCTCAAATGGGCGATCAGCTAACTAAACTGGGCGACGCCAGTCTTCATAAACGCGATTCTCGAAAGCTGGACTCCACCCGGAGCGCACTCCAGTCGCCGCACTCCAGTCGCCGCACTTCAGTCTTGGGGGAAGCCTACCTCGAAGCGAAAAGGCGCTAAACTACGCGCATGTCGATCGTCTACCGAGAAGGACATGACGTCGACCTAGAGCAGCTTGCCGCCCTTTTTGCTAGTGCCGGGTGGCGGGATAGGGCTGCCGACCGCTCACGGCTTCGACAACAGGTTATCGGCGCAATGTTCGTGGTGTCCGCGTGGGAGGGTGATGCCTTAGTTGGGTTTGCCCGCGCGATTTCGGATGGCGCGACCAACGCGTACATAAGCACTGTAGCGGTGCTGCCCGCGTATCAAGGGAGGGGAATCGGCCGCGAACTCGTCCGCCGTCTGACGAGCGGGCGCGAGGGCATTGTCTTCGTACTACATGCTCGACCTGAAGTGATAGCCTTCTATTTGAAATGTGGCTTTCAGCACGCGGAAAACATGCTGCGCATTCCACGCAAGTCTTGAACACCGAACTTCCATAGGGGCCATCTGGTCCTTGTCAACTCCCGACAAACAGGGCTTATCGAAAACTTGGCCGAGTGGCCGACCCCTTATCACGAGAACGTTTTGAGGGTGCCCTGTCCCCGGCTTCATCGGGGGCAGGGCTTTGCAGTCTTTGAGTTGGCACGATTTCTCAGGAGTTGGCAATCAAGTGGACTTTCCTGTTTCTTTAGGTTCACACTCCGCTAAGACGCGTAATAGGCGAACGGCTGGGAGCGCCTGTGGTTTGGCAAGCACTATCGACTTTCCTGTACGGTGCGTTTGTAGGAGTTGTGCTTGGCGCAGGTATCACGGTTTCTTCATTCCTATTCAATGGTCCTGGTGGTCGCGGATGGGATTACTATTGGCACAAACTTCGAGGACGAAGCAGAAATTGTGAACCTCCAAACTAGTTCGTCCGAGGCCGGGTGGCCGACCCCTTATCACGAGAAGGTTTTGAGGGTGCCCTGTCCCCGGCTTCATTGGAGGCAGGGCTTTGCGGTCTTTGCGCGTTCGCGTTATTTGTTCGCGTGTGCGGACCGCAGCCGCGGCAATCGCCGATAACAGCTGCACGTGATAAAACGTAGTAGGCCGTAGAAGTCGTAGCCGTAAGCTGTCATTCTGAACGAAGTGAAGAATCTCTCGGCGACTTCGCCTCGTCCGCTGCTTCATGATTGTGGGCAGTCGACCGAGTGGCCGACCCCTTATCACGAGAACGTTTTGAGGGTGCCCTGTCCCCGGCTTCATCGGGGGCAGGGCTTTGGCGGGTGGTACACACAAACCTTTCTTAACATGACGCCGGCAAGCATATCATTCATATACTATGACCAGACCAGGAGCAGTGGGTGCCGCACCCTTCGGGTTTTAAGGGTGCGGATGTTATCTATGCGCAACCCTTTGCGGCGCTACTACGGACGACGTGATCTCCACTTCGTAACATTCAGCTGTTATCGGCGCCGTCCTTATCTGGGAACGAGGCGGGCCCGCGATCAGTTTGTGAAAGTGCTGGACCAACTATTACGCGGGCTCCAAGTAGAGCCCGCACCCGTGTTCGCGTTCGCTGGAAATTCCCGCTCATCGGTTACGTGGTTACGCCCGAGCACATCCATCTGCTCATGGGTGAGCCTCCCAGGGGCGACCCCTCCAAGGTCTTGGGCTGGCCCAGCCTTTGACTTTGAATTTTGGGTGCCCCAGTCTTCGGTTCTTGAAGGCTGGGGCTTTTGGGGTGAACCTTGTGACCGGGATCAACGTATGGGATCGATGCGGACCAACCCCGAGTCTTTTCTCGCGTAAAAGGAAAAACTGCTCCAAGGCCAGTCCTTGGGATGAACCACAAGTTTCCTTTTCACCGGATTCATATGCATATACTGAAGTTTCTCGACGAACTTCCTCTGACTCCACACGTTGAAATCGTAGAAGCGCGGCTGCCAAAACGTGGGCAATAAGTGATCCGAAGTTTGGAAACGAAGTCTGAGTTGTCTTGTAGCCGTAACTGTCTTGCGCCGCAACCGGCGCGACACGCGTTGCTTCAACACCTGCATGATCGTCGAAGGCGTTCCCTTCGCCGGTTCGCTGATGAGCAAATGAACGTGCTCTGGCATGACGACATATCCGGCCAGCGAAAATTTGTAACGGTCGCGCACCTCGCCCAGAGTCTTCACAAACACATTCTTGGATCGCACCGCAGCGAACAACGGTAAACGCCGGTAACAGCTACAAGTGATGAAGTGCAAGTGGCCTTGTCCGTACCGGCGTTTCAATCCTTTGGGCATAGAAAATCAACCAAGAATCTACCGTTTAAAAAACGTCAAGGACAGGCCACCCATCCCGAAACCACACGTCAACCCGGTAGTAAGCCTTTCACGAGCCGCCGAGCCAGTGTCTCGCCTTCCAAATATTCCATCACCACATAATCAGAGGACGGGTGTCCCAGCCTCCGATTCAGAACTTCGGGGTGCCCCGTCCTTCGCTGTTTGTTTTGGAAGGGCGGGGCCTTTGTCGGTATCGCGTTCACGAAACTCAAATGACACATCTCCTGACGTGCTCCCATATCAGGCCCAAAACCGCAATTGTCTAAAACGTCCTTGCACCATCCTGTAAAATAGAAGTGTGTCCGAAACGATGCGAAACCCGACTGCGCTGGGCTCTTTTAATCCAACGCAGCAAGAACCGGGTCGAGAACGAATGGAAAAACCATGTTCGTATTTGCCTTCAAAATCGTCACCGTGCATCCAAAAGCCTTTTAGAATGATATCCTTGCGAAAAATTCGTCAGCAACTCCCATGGATTGATATCCTTACGAAAAACACCGGGGGGTGGGGGTGTATACCATTTTGTAACCCCCCAATCCTCGGGCACGCCGCAGCCCTGGGAGCAGGCTCAAAGCCTTTTGCCGCCGCGCGTTTCGTGTCGTACATCGAGCACACGTCATGACGAAGCCGCCAACCAGCCCTTCGCTCGTCATCGTCGGCCGCCCCAACGTCGGCAAGTCCACGCTTTTCAATCGGCTTACCGGCACTCGCCGCTCCATCGTCACCGACGAACCCGGCATTACCCGCGATCGCATCTACGGCCGCGCCACTTGGAACGGCCGGCCTTTCGAGATCGTCGACACGGGAGGAATGCTGCCCGAAGACAAGGCCGCGATTCCCCGCGAAATTTTGCGCCAGGCGGACGTCGCCATCGCCGGCGCCACGGGACTGGTGCTTGTGGTCGACGCGCGCGCGGGCGTCAATCCGCTTGACGCGGACCTCGCGCGCCGCTTGCACGCCACCGGCAAACCGCTGATCATCGCCGCCAATAAAGTTGATACCGCCGCTGGCGAAGCCCTGGCCGCCCCCTTTTACGAGCTGGCCAAGGAGGTCTACCCCGTCTCGGCCGAGCATGGCACCGGAGTCGACGATTTTCTCGACGCCGCGACGCGCGATTTCCCCGTGCAAGCCGAGCCTTCCGCGCTCGACTCTGAAAGCGAGCCTGCGGCCAACCTGCGCGATACGCAAATCGCCATCATCGGCCGCCCCAACGTCGGCAAATCGACGCTCCTCAATAGCCTGGTCGGCGCCGAGCGCTCCATCGTTTCCGCCGAACCCGGCACCACGCGCGACGCCGTCGATACCGAAGTACAGCGCAACGGCCGCACGTATCGTTTCATCGATACCGCCGGCATCCGCCGCAAGGGCAAGACCAAGCTCTTCGCCGAAAAATTAAGCGTGATCATGGCGCGCAAGCATCTCGAGCGCGCCGATGTCGCGCTCCTGGTGGCCGACGCTGCTGCCGGCATCTCCGCGGGCGATGCCACCATCGCCGGTTACGCACACGAATCGGGTCGCTCTGTAATCGTGGTGATGAACAAGTGGGATCTCGCGCTCATCGAAGCCCGCCGCATGTCTGCCAAGGTCAAAGCCGCCGCCGCGGAAGCTCCCGCTCGCCGCGGCCCGGCGCGACACCGCGCGAGCGCGGCCAAACGCGAAGGTGTCAAGCGCGACGCCGCCCGAGACGATGCCGGCAAAACCGTGAGCGCCGATCCCGCCAAGCTCGCCGCTCAATACGAAGAGCTCGTCCGCGAGCGCCTCAAGTTCCTCAATTACGCGCCCATAGTATTTGTCTCCGCCCTCACCGGCGATCGCGTCGACAAGCTATACGCGCTCATCGACCGCGTCGCCGAAGTCCGCCGCCGGCGCATCTCCACCGGCGAGCTCAATCGCTGGCTCGCGAGCGTAGACCTGACGCGCGGCACTTCTCCCGCCGCGCATCGCGTGAAGATTTACTACATCACGCAGGCCTCGACCTCGCCCCCCACCTTCATCCTGTTTACCAACCAGCGCGATAAGCTGCACTTCAGCTACGAGCGTTTCCTCGAAAACCGCCTCCGTGAGGAGTTCGACTTTACTGGCGCGCCCATCCGCTTCATCCAGCGCGTCCGCGAACGCGGGCGTGACACCCGCGAGCGCGCCATTAAAATGAAAGAGCGCCCCCGCGCCGACAAGACCACGCGCGAACGCAAACGGCGCCGGAGGCGCGAGCGTTGACACTCCGCGAAATCGCGCTACGATGAGAGGAGCAATGCACGAAAACGCCCCATACGTAAACGAAAACGCCCGCCAGGACTCCGCCGCCGCACGCGGTTTTTTCCGCATCGGCGAGGTCTGCCGCCTCACCGATACGAAGCCTTTCGTCCTGCGCTACTGGGAAACCGAATTTCCCATGCTCCAACCGGTGAAAAGTCCCAAGGGCCATCGCCTTTACCGGCACGAAGACGTGGAAACCGTGCGCCACATCAAGCACCTGCTTTACGACGAAGGCTTTACCATCGCGGGCGCTCGCCGGCATCTCAGTGAAGGAGGCGGCGCCGCGTCGCCTGGTTACGCCGCGCACGCGGAAGACAAGTTGGGAAGTCCCGCTGCGTCTCCCCACGCGCCCGCCAGACAGCAATTTTCGCGGACCACAAATTGAAGGCGCGCCAGCGCCCGTTACTCCCGAGAGCGAGCCCCCCGGCACGCAGGAACTCTCCGGCGCGCGCCTCTCCAGCCCACTTTTCGCCGCTATTGAAGACGCTGGCACTCATCCCGCCGGACCGTCGATCGCGCCGCTGGCGATCACCCCGTTGCCGATCGTGCCGCCATCGGCAATCGCGCCGTCGTCAGCAATCGCGCCGCCGTCGACCACGCCGCCGTCGGTCGTGCCATCGTCGATCGCAAAGTGTTGCTCGATCTTCGCGACGCGCTGCGCTCGTTATTGACGCTTCTGGAAACCGAGTGATACGCTTGACTTCGTCACAGCACCCCGCCGCAGCGGCACCCCCGTTTTCTGCGGCTACACTGAAAAGCTCCAGCCAGTCGGGACGTAGCGCAGCCTGGTAGCGCGCACCCTTGGGGTGGGTGAGGCCGCAGGTTCAAATCCTGTCGTCCCGACCATTTGCTTCGCAGGGCCGCAGGCCATTTGCAATATGCGGCGTGTCGCAGAAGCGACGTGCCGCCAACCGCTCCCCCCGTTGGCTCCGATCGGATTTGCTTGGCGACCCTGGCTCCAATTAGCGCATGCCGCACATCCTGATCACCAACGACGATGGCATTTACGCCGAAGGGCTGCGGGCGCTCGTCACCGCATTCGCCGGCATCGGTACCGTCAGTGTGGTCGCTCCTATCAGCGAGCGCAGCGCTGCAGCGCAATCGCTTACGCTTCGCCATCCCATTTTTTGCGAACAGGTGGCCGAGCGCGAATGGGCCATTGAAGGCACTCCCACCGACGCCATGATCGTCGCCCTGCACCATTTGTTTCCGGAGCCGCCCGACTTGGTCATCTCCGGAATCAATCGTGGCGGAAATCTTGGCGAAAATGTTTTTTATTCCGGCACAGTGGGCGCCGCCATGGAGGCGACCATCAACCATATCCCCGCCATCGCCATTTCCCTGGTGCATCGCGGCTCAGGCTTCCTCTACGAAACCGCGGGGAAATTCGCGCGCCAGCTCGGCGAGTTGGTAATTCAAAATCGTTTGCCCGACGGCGTCCTTCTCAACGTCAACGTGCCGATGCAATGGAACGGCGGCGTCAGCTTCACTCGCCAATCGAAAAAAGTTACGCGTAACGCTTTGCAGGAAGGCACCGACCCACGCGGCCGCACCTATTTCTGGCTGAGCGAGCAGCAAATCATCGAGGGCATCGATCCCGCCAGCGACTACGCCGCGATTTTCAAGGGCCACATCTCCATCACCCCGCTCGAACTCGACCGCACCCACGAACTTTCACTCAATCATCTGTCGTCATGGGCCAAGCTCCTCGAGCGCCGCCCGCGCGCTAATTCGCTGTGTGCGTTCTACGGTAAGGACCCTATTGTGTCCATGACCGATTGCGCTCAGACTCGCCGCAATACCTTGGTCTGTCCCAGCCTGAGGGGAACCACAAAGTCAGCGAGGAAGTGACGATTCAGAAATAACATCCGCGCCGAGACGGTGAGCTCTGCGCGTAAACGCCAGTCGGGAGGTACGTCCAATGAGATTTGCCGGCACCGGAGTTTTGCTCTTGCTTCTCGGGATCGCTCCGCCGTTTTACGCCAAGCAGCCGCAAGAAAGCGACAAACAGCAGCAGGATCAGAAGAAGCAGCAGCAACAGCGCGGTCAGCAACAGCAGCAGGACCAGAACAAGCAACAGCCGCAACGCGGTAAGCAGCAAGATACTCCCCGCCCCCAGCAACAGCAGCAAGCTCCAGCACAGCAACAACAAGGCCAGCAACAACGGCAGCAACAGCAGCAGCAACCGCAGCAGCACCGCAGCAGCGGCCCGACCAACAAAGACAAGATCAGCAACGACAAGACCAGCAGCGCGCACAACAACAGCAGCAAGATCAGAACCGGCAGCAGCAACAGCGAATTCAGCAACAACAGCAAGACCAACAGCGCCCCCAGCAGGACCAGAACCGGCAGCAGCGCCTGCAACAGCAGCTAGACCAGCAACGCGGCCAGCAACAGCAACAGGATCAGAACCGGCAGCGCGTTCGGCAGGAGCAAGATCAGAATCGGCAGCAGCAACAGCGAATTCAGCAACAGCAGCAGGATCAGCAGCGCGCACAGCAACAGCAGCAAGATCAGAACCGCCAGCAGCGCGGTCAGCAACAGCAGCAGGGCCGGCAACAGAGTCAGCAGCAGGGCTTTGGGAGTTCAGAGCAAGGGCAGCGCGTGCAGCAAAGTGAAGAGCGTAATGTGTGGCAGCAGCATCGCGCCAATAGATTTCAGGCCGAGCACCGAACGTGGCAGCAACGCGGCGGGTACAACGGTTACCATATCCCCGACGACCGGTTCCGCGGTGACTTTGGCCGCGACCACCGGTTCCGCGTTTACAGCCTCCCGCTGGTAATTTTTGGCGGCAATCCCCGCTTCGAGTACGGAGGCTACTGGTTCAGTTTCCTCGATCCGGTCCCCGAATACTGGTCCGACAACTGGTACGAAAACGACGACGTGTACATCGACTATTCCGACGACGGCTATTACCTGTACAACCGTAGGTATCCGCAAGATCGAATAGCGATCGCCGTCTACGTGAATTAGGCGCCGCTTTTTTCTGGGCGGCCCATTTTTGCGGCACGCGCCCCGGCGAGGGCGCTACAAAAATGACGCAAAGGGGCTATGGCCTGTGAGGTGATTTTGAATTGTCGAATGCTCGATCGCTCGCGGCTTTTCGAGGGATCGGGAAGCCTATCCCGTGGCCGTCCTGGGCAAGCAGCCGATAATCAACGATAAAGTAGGCAGCACGCCGATAGTCGTCGCCTATGCACCATCCACCGACACAGCCACGGCATTCTCACGTATCGTCGCAGGCCGCGTGTTAACGTTTCGCGGCGCCAGCTCCGGAACAATGTCCGACAACGAGACAAATTCCACTTGGACCACCTACGGCGAATGCACAGCAGGAAAACTGAAAGGCCAAAAACTCACTCAACTCGTCCCCGAACCCGGCCTATGGTTCGCCTGGGCCGAATTCCACCCCGACACGGACACTTACAAGTCGGCCAAATGAATTTTACCAGATCGCTCACGATATCTCTGTCGAACCGCTTCATCCTCGCCACGTATTTTGTAACAACGCTGACGGTTTTTGCGGCTCCGGCCACCCGATGGATTCATATCGATCTCTGAAGGGGCAACTCGGGAGGAAGTTATAAAACGATTAGTTCAGCATTGCGTGGCATCTGATCCCATGTCCGTCCTTCGAGTGCGCGGCCGGTTTTCTTTTTCTGAACACCGCCCCACTGCTTGAAGAAGAACGGTACCTCAGACTCTAAGCATTGATCGCGGATTTCGATGACCCATTCGGGATTAATAGGTCGTGCGCCCGGTCCTGATTCGCCGCCCACGATTGCCCAATCGATTTCCCGAAGATCTAGGTTCTTCAGCCGTCCAAGCAGTGGTTCCAGGGAAAGGAATTTCACATTGGCGGCAGTTTTCCTAAGGTTATCTATCCGATAGATGCACCCTTCACTTTCAACGCTGACGCCCATCCATATCTGCGGCGCCCATTCTAGTTCCTTGTTCAGTTCCAACAGGCGATCAGAACGTTTTGTTAAGACTTGATATTGATGCCAGTGAGTTCGAGCCATAACATCGAATACCCGCTTAATGTAGGTCGTGGGCACCTCCTGGTGAAACAAATCGCTCATTGAATTGACGAAGATGCGCTTCGGAGTTTTCCATCGAAGCGGCAATTCCAGCATTTGCGGTTGCAGGGTTACCTCGAACCCGTTGCGGTAGTTCGCCTGCCCCATCGCCTTCAGGCGCATCGCGAGACGCTCGGCATAACAATGGGTACAGCCTGCGCTGATTTTCGTGCAGCCCGTCACCGGATTCCACGTTGCGTCAGTCCACTCGATGTGTGAGTTTGTAGCCATTCAGAGGCCTTGAAGCTTACGATATTTATTGAAAATGTCGTCCACAATTCCAGCAGCAACAGGCTTTTGGGAAGCGAAATACAGATAATAAATCACGGAGTTGCTTTTTGTTTTCATCGGCATCGGTTCGGAAACGAATTTGAATCCAGCCTTCTTCTTCAGTCGCTCACGCCATGCCAGCTCGAATTGCTCATTGGACACCTTTTCGGGATCCTCGAACAGTTTACCCTCACTGCTGAAGGCCGCATCCTCCCATGATCGGTCTCCCCATAGGGCAGTGAGCTGATCGATCTTACTCTGAATCGCACTATGCCGCTTTCGACGCAGCGCATTCCGGTTAATATCCATAATCATGAAATTTAGGAAGAGTTCAATCGATTTCATCTGACCAGCGGTTTCAATGACTTTCCACTTTAGATTAATATTGTACGGGTCAAGCAAGCACAAGGCTCTTCGGTAGTCGCCGTACTTGGCTTTTGGGAACACATCTCGCAACAGTACTTGATTACAGTCCTCGCTGTAGATGTGGACATCCGTTCGCGACCCTACGATCGCACGGAGTTGCTCGGCTCTCGTTCTATCCGCATCAATAAAATGGTATTCGGAAAACGGCGGTGTCGTCTTCAAGGCAATCAAAGGGCTGCCATCGACCATCTTGCCAGTCTTTTTCGAGAGATGCACACCGGGTCCGGCGAAGGCATCTATATAAAGCCATCTCAGGCTGCGAACAGATTGGCGACGCGTAGAATCAAGAATTTTAGAGTAGGCTGCAGCATATTCCTTAATAATAGCGAGCTTTACTTCCGACCAGATTCCAATTTCGTCAAAATCTGTTGCCATAGCGGAGAATGTATCAAATTGCGACCATGCCGGTGGAAATCTCTAGCCATGCTGTTTCCGCGACCGCACTTTCCGTCCTTGAAGGGAGCCGGGTACCACTTAGTGTTTCCAGAAATCCGTCATTGCGGAACCGAGCGTATATAGGTGGTACGACCGGAACGCTTCTCGCAGTCGTGCAGCTTACTCATTTGGATTGCAATTGGGCGAGGCTAATCGCCCCACGCTAAGTATCCCGGCACGATCAAATTTACTCCTGGGACGATCATCAAGAGGCCCCACCAGCTGGGCTTGCCTCGCGCCTCTGCTACCGCCACCCACACTACGATGGAGATCACTACGTTAACAAGCGGGATCACCAGGAGGAGCAGCCACCACAGCGGCTTGCGGGCGATCTCGAGGAGCAGCGCCATATTTGCGATCGGTATCCATGCCAGCCAATCATTTTTGGTGTTCGTCTTACGTGCAATGGTCTGCAGCGCCAGCGCCATATACACATACACTGCTGCGCCGATCATCAGGAACGCCACCAGAATTCCGCCCGCGAGCCCTGGGCCAAAACCAAAATCGCGCAAATCCATAGATCTTCCTCCTGTGGCGCGAGGACCGATATCGGGCGCGCCGCGGTTTCGGATATAATCGCGCGTGCCTCGCGCTACAACCAAACCCCGCGATAAGACTCCCGCGTTTGCTTCGCCGCGATACATCGCGATCGAAGGGCCGATCCGCGTGGGCAAATCCACGCTCGCGCGCTTTTTGGCCGATCGCATGCACGCCCGCCGCGTCTCCGATTGCGACGACAATCCGTTTCTTTCCGATTTTTACCGCGAGAAACCTGGCGCTGCCTTCCGCACCCAGATGTATTTCCTGATCGAGCGCCACCAGCGCCTGCGCGACGCCCTCGGCCCCGACAACCATACCTCCGATGGGGGCGCAGCGGGCAGTTCCGATTTGTTCAGCCCGCGCCGGACACCCGTACCAGCAGCCGACGATCCTGAACTCGAGATGTCTCGCACTCTGGCCGCCGCCACGGGCGCCAGCATCGAGGACCCCGACGCTGATTTCAGCGAATCACGCAGCACCACTGGCTCGGCGCATTTCGGTCCCGCGGTCATCGCCGATTTCCTTTTTGAGAAAGACAAAATCTTCGCCTACCTCAATCTCGATAACGAGGAGCTGAAACTTTACGAAAGATATTTTGCGCGCTTCGCCGCCGAGCTGCGCATGCCGGAGTTGGTGATCTACCTGCAAGCAACCCCTGACGTTCTGCGCGAGCGCATTGCCAAAAAAGCCGCTCCGAGCGAGTCGCGCATCTCCAGCGAATATATCGAAGGCGTGGTGCGCGCCTACGAACATTTCTTCTTCCGCTACTCCGCTTCCAACCTGCTCGTCGTCAATACTTCGGAAATCGATTTCGTCAATCGCAACGCCGACCTGCAGCAGCTTCTGCAACGGATCGAGGAGCCCGTCAAGGGCACGCAGTATTACCTTCCGCTCGGCGACGGCGGCTGAGCGATGGAGCTCGACCGCGCGAACGTCGTCATCATTGGTGGCGGTGTGGTCGGATGCGCCATCGCCTGCGAGCTCGCCGCGCACACTGCCGATGTTTTTCTGCTCGAGCAATTGCCCCGCCTGGGCATGGCCACCAGCACGCGCAATAGCGGAGTCCTGCACTCCGGCATTTACTACGTGCCCGGCTCGCTCAAAGCGCGCCTGTGCCTGGAAGGCAATCGCCTGAGCAGGGAATTTTGCGTGGCGCACAGCGTACCGCATCGCGACTGCGGCAAAATCGTGGTCGCGTCGCACGAAAGCGAAGTCGTTACGCTCGAGCGCCTGGCCGAAAATGGCCGCGTAAACGGCGTCGCAAATTTGCGCCTGATCGGTCCGAGCGAAATTCGTGAGCGCGAGCCGCACGTCACCGGCGTAGCCGCGCTCGAAGTGCCGTCCACCTCCATCGTCTCCGCGGAAGAATTGGTGAAGGCCTACGCGCGCGTAGCCGCGAGCCGCGGCGCAAATATTTTGGTCGACGCGCGTGTCACCGCGCTCGAACCTCGCAGCGATTCGGTAGTTGTGAGCATCGAGATTGGCGATCAAGCCCATCCCGCGCGCGTTGTGCGCGAGGGCGATCCCGCGCGAATTGTGCGTGAAGCCGTCGAGGCGCGCTGCGTGGTGAATTCCGCCGGCCTGTATGCCGATGAAGTTGCGGCGCTGCTTGGCAACACGAGCTATCGGATTTATCCGGTGCGCGGGGAATACGCGGAGGTAACCCGCGCGCGCGCCGATTTGGTGAACGCGCTGGTGTATCCGCTGCCGCACACCGATCAACTGGGACTGGGCGTGCACCTGACGCGCACCCTGTGGGACAAGGTATTGGTGGGGCCGACAGCGCGATACGTCGCCGAGAAAAATAATTACGAGCGCGACCGCTTGCCGCTCGAAGAATTTCTGCACAGCGCGCGAGTGCTGGTGCCGGAACTGGAATTGCGGGATATGCGGTTGGCGTATTCGGGGATACGGCCGAAGCTGGTGGCGCCGGAAGAGCACCGGATCGCGGATTTCATCATCGCGCGCGACGCGCAATGGCCGCGGGCAATTCACCTGGTGGGCATCGAATCGCCGGGGCTGACCTCGGCGCCGGCGATCGCGCGGCAGGTGGCCGCGCTGGTGGCGGAGACTTTGAGCTAAATTTGCTTGCCGAAAATAATCTTACGCGTTAGGCGGCCTTGCGCGCGCCGGCCTTCAGAAGATCGAGCGCCTTGTGGACCGCCGGATCGTCGCGAGAAGGAAGCTGACCGGCGGAAAGCGGCGCGGGAGTCGCGGCGGTATCCCCGGTGAGCTCGGCGAGCGGCGGGGCGACTTCCACGGTCGCGGGCACACCGGCTTCGATAATCGGCTTGCCGGCGGGGGTGTAGTAATAGGCGACGGTCAGCACCAGGGCGGCGCCATCCTCGAGCGGAATTACCTTTTGCTCCGATGCGGAGCCGAAGGTGCGCTGGCCCACCAAATCGGCGCGATGATTATTGCCGAGCGCGGCAGCGGTAACTTCGGCGGCACCGGAGGTGCCATCGGAGATCAGCACTTCGAGCGGATCGCGCCATATGGCTTTATCGGCGATGGCAGGGAACTCCTGGCGCGTGACGGTCTGGCCGCTCAACACCGCGACCGGACCGGAAGAAACGAAAAGTTGGGCGGCGGCAATTCCTTCGGACATAGGGCCGCTGGCGCAATCGCGCAAGTCGAGGACGAGTTTGTGAACGCCCTTCTGCTGAAATTGCTGAAGTTTGTCGCGCAACTCCGCGGCGATGCCGGGGGCCAGAGCCGGAACGCGGACGTAGGCAACATCATCATCGATCTTGTCGGCGGTCACGTGCTGGGTGGCGAGCACCGCTCGCGGCAAATCCATGGGCTGCGGCTCGGTGCGCCCGCGCCGAACTACATCGACTTTGGCCACGGTTCCCGGAGCGCCGTCGAGCAGCAGAGTGGCCTGGCCGACGGACATATCGCGGGTGGTGAAGCCGGAGATGGCTTCCAGAATGTCGCCGGAGCGCAAGCCGGCCTTTTCCGCCGGGCCGTCGGGAAGCACGGAAACCACGACTACGTAGCCAAAGCGTTTCGCTACCGTCGCGCCTACTTCACCGTGAGTGGCGTTCTTCTGCTTGTCTTTGTAATCGGAATATTCGCGGGAGCTCAGGTAGCCGGAGTAGGGGTCCAGCGATTCGAGCAGACCGTGGAGCGCTCCCGCGGTAACGGCGGGCATATTGGGCTCGTCGACGTAATCTTCCTGGACGCGCTGGAGCACTTCGCCGTAAACGGTGAGAGAGCGATAGGTTTTGTCGTCGTCGCTCTTACCGAGGACGTATCCCAGGCCAACGTAAGAAAACACCAGGAGAGACAAAGAGACGACGGCGATTTTCACAAGGCGGCTCATCAATATTCCCCACTTCGGGTAGCGGCGCAAAAGGGATAGATTCCCGATCCGGCGTCCCCAATAATCTGGTTAAGCCTCATCATTGTACCACGCGCGAAAGGCGGGCCGAAAAGCGTATTGCCGCACACTTGATTCCGGCGCTCCGCGTTTCCGCACTGCGTGATTTCTCAAAGGAGCGCGACGGACAGAGCAAGGCACCACGTCAGAGACCCCCAGTGAGATGCATTTCGTTGTAGTTTTGGGTGCACCCCCCGGTATTTTACAAACATGTCAAAACACGGGACTTGGGAGCCAAGGAGTTTGTATGCATGTGAAACTAAACGAGTTACGAAACGCAGCGTTGGCTCCTGGATGCTCGATGCGGGCGGAAATTGACCCGGTATGCGGGACAGGGATTTTCGCGCAAGAGCAATGAATGCAGGAGGGAAGCGGTGGGGTAACAGGTACACGGGCGAAGTTAGCATGTGTTAACCGTATTGTCAACAATATATCGTATGGTATACATTCGAACGCATGCCGACTTTGTTCGAATGCGTTTTCGGGATTAGAGATGGAGTTGAAACCGCTCGGAAAAAGCCCCACTTTTGCAGACGGCGCAAAAATGGGCCACCCCCGCGGAAGCTGCGCCACCCGCCCTGCAAGGCGCGATTTTAGCTCTGGGATGCTCGCTGCGGGTCGAAATTGAATCGGTGTGCGGGAGATGAATTTTCTCGCTTGCATTCAACCCGCTTCCGCAAGGGTTTCCAGAATTCAGCGCGACATTTTCCATGGCTGCACGTTATGCGACGCACAGCGTCGGTGAAACACGGACCGGAGCGTGGCCGATCGATTGGGTTAGCGGGGGACTAGGTAGGTTTGGGAGATGCGGTCGTGCCAGGTTAGGTGGTCTTGGTCCCAGATGGCCCAGGCGAAGCCTAGGAGGGCGACGGCGGCGGATGCGATGTAGCCGAAGCCGCGCCACAGCAGTTGCGCGGAGGCGGGATTGCCGCCATCGAAGGTGGCGACGCGCAGGCCTCGCGCCATCATGCCCGGAGTCGCTCCACCGAAAAGGGAGAACAGCAGGAAATACTGCGCGTAGAGCAGGCCGAAGGTTGCGGCGGTGATGGCCGCGCCAAGTTTCGACGCGCTGAAGCGGCCGCCGAGAGCCCAGAACAACGCCAGAAAACCTCCGTAAAAGAAAACGAGCAAGGCCGCGTCAATCATTCCGGCGAGCGCGCGATTGGCGAGCGGCGCCGCGGGCGAACGCGGCGTATCGCTCCACGAGTAGTTCTCGTTGGTGGGGACGGGGAAGTCGCTGGGGTAATAACGGGCGCCGGTGAAGTTCAGAGAGGGCTGCGCGACGTCGATTTCCAGATGATCTTGCCAGGGGAGCCGGGTGCGGGGCGGAGGCGAAGAGGGTTTGGCGGCTTGGTTCGAGACTGCCGGCTGGGCATCTTTCGCCTGGCTCGGGGCGTGGGCCCCGGCGGCAGGCGCTGGGTGGCTCCGGCGCTGCTCGGTGAGGTTCAGGGTGAAGGCGCCGTTGGTTTCTTTAGCGACGGGGTCTTTGGCAACGCGGCCAGGGGTTTTATTGGTCGCGGGGCGACTGGTGTTTTTGGTGACGTCACTCGGGGTGGAATTTTTGTTCGTTGCGGGGCCACTTTGCGTGATGGGGAAGAACGTTTCCCCCGCGCGGGTGCGAGCATTTGCGGTGGCGCGATGGGAAGCGGAGCCGTTGCCGCGCCCGGCGGATTTTTCAACCGGCAATGCAGGCTGGCGGCTGTTGCCGGCGCACAAGTGTTGCCGGCGGGCTTTGTAGATGTCGAGGCGATAGGCTAGCTCCCGGCGCCAGGGAGGGCGGGGATCGCGATCATCGTTGGAATCGGATTCCGAATCGTCCGCGTCTTCTGATGGAACGGGCTGGGGAAGGGGAGCGCTTGCGGGCGGCGGCGCGGCGGGACCATTCTCATTAAATGCGCCGGAGGGGGCGTGGGCAACAGAATCGGTGGCGGCCTCGGCGGATATTCCGCCCGAGGCGCCCGCGGCAGTGAGGCTCTGGCGGACGAAAGTATCCCCAGAGGTTTTGCCGGAGAGGCGGGCGTCGCAACAGCAGCAAACGCGCGCGTCGGCGCCATTGATGGCGCCGCATTGCATGCAAGTTTGTATCACCGTCACGTTTTGCGCTGCGGACGGTTCCCGGGGCGAGGCCGCGGGACCAGAGGATTTTAACGCGGAGAGGATGCGAGGGCAAGGAAAAGGGACAGGAAAAGGCACGAATTCAGCTTCGTAATTTGCAATTGGCTGCCGCAACCTCAGACGCAATCTTAGATCTGCGGAATTCACGGCTTAGATCTGCGGAATTCATAGTTGCCTCCGGGCTGCGACTGGGCTTTCGACTGGCATAATTGGACGTGCGGACAACGGCGGGGGGTGGGGCCGTCCCCGCAAATTATTGCGCGGCATGTAATTTGGTGTTAAGAATCAGCGTATCGCGGACCGTCAACGCCAGCGCACTTTATGCCATCCGCGACCGGTGTGGAGTGACCGCAGTCAGGTTTCCGTAGTTCGCGTTTGCTAAGTCACGCGGCGATGGGCGCAGCACATCCGAGATCGACCGCTCGTTTATCACCGCTCATTTATCACGAATCATCGACAAAAACTGACGGAGGGTATATGGCGACTGCGGCAACGGCAACGCGGTGGGCGCTCAAGGGGCGCGGATACGAGTTTTGCAACTGCGACTTTGGTTGCGGCTGTAACTTTGGAGGCTTCCCCAGTTCGAAGGACGGCAGCTGCCGCGCGCTTGTGGGCATGGAAATTGACAGTGGATCGTGCGGCGACGTGAAACTCTCCGGGATCAAGTGCGCGGCAGTCCTGGACTGGCCGAAGGCTATTCACGAGGGGCACGGCGCATGCGTTTTCGTTGTGGAGCCGACGACGACGGACCAGCAGATCGAGGCGCTGGCGCAAATTTTTACCGGGAAGCTGGGCGGGATGCCCTGGGAACTCCTGGGGCCGACGTTTGAAGTGAAGGGGCTGGTGAAGGCGAAGATCACCATTGAGGGCAGCGGGCCGAAGAGTGTGTTCAAGGTTGAGGGAGTCGGGGAGGGGCGCGGCGACACGTTCAAGAATCCGGTTACGGGGGAAGACCATCTGGCGAATATCGACCTGCCGGACGGATTTATCTGGAAGAAGGGGGAATGCGGTCAGGGAACGTTTAAGGCGAAGACGAATGGCATTTCGATTGGGGCCGAGAAATCGAACTGGATTTTCTATAAATTCGACTGGGCGAACGGATAAACGCCGTTGGAGACGCTGGTTCGGCGAGGGCGGGAACGGGTGATCGTCGGTGGCGGGCTGGCCGCCATCGTGGTTTCCGCCTGGGTGTATCTGGTGCACGCGAAGGCGTCAATGGCAGGGATGGCGGGCATGGCGGGGATGAATATGCCCGGTATGGATATGCCGGGGATGACGATGGGGAACCTCGAGAAATGGGGACCGGGGACGGCGGTGCTGGTATTCGTGATGTGGACGGTGATGATGGTGGCCATGATGGTGCCGTCGGCGACACCGATGATTCTCGCATTTCTCACCGTGAATGAGCGCCGCCGGGCCGCCGCCCGGCCATTGGCGCCGGTGGGGTTTTTTCTGCTGGGATACCTCGCGGTGTGGACCGGTTACTCTGCCGCGGCCACCATGGCGCAGTGGGGGTTGCACCAAGCTGCACTCCTATCCTCCGCCATGGCCACGACGAGTCCTGTGCTGAATGGCGGGCTGCTCATCGCGGCGGGGGTGTTTCAGTGGACTCCGCTCAAGCGCGCCTGCCTGAAGGGTTGCCGGTCGCCGCTTTCATTTCTGATGAGCGAGTGGCGCGAGGGTATTGCCGGGGCGTTGGTCATGGGATTGCGGCATGGCTGGTACTGCGTAGGATGTTGCTGGGTTCTGATGGCGCTGCTATTCGTCGTCGGCGTGATGAACTTGTTCTGGGTGGCCGTAATTGCGCTTTTCATGATTGGCGAGAAAATTATGGCCAAGGGAGAATTGTTCGGTCACATCGCCGGCTTGGCGCTCGTGATCGGTGGCGTCGTGGTTATGGCCAGGAGCTGGTAGGGTGCGCGCCTGCTGGCCCGGCTGGCTGCGCTGTCGAAGCGCGGCCGGCCGAATGTCGATCGGGCGCGAAAAGCGTTTGGTAACTGCACACCGACGATATGCCTGCTTCGTTGCCAGCGTCTTCAGGGGAGTGCTAGTCTAGCCAACTGACCTCTTCAGGCAACTTTTGATTTCTGCACTGAATCAGTGAATTAGGAGCGTTTTCGCCGCGCCACATGATGATGGCTAAAGGCCTTGCCAGCGGCATCTGGTGGACGCCCGCCATATTCGTTGTTCTTACCAGCGTCTCAATCGCGCGCTCTGCTACTCCTAGACAGTCTGTACCCGGGGCCGCAACCGGGACCGCACCGGCCTCCTCAGCTACTTCGGCGCAAGGGCCTGCGAATACCTCGACGCCTACGCCTGCGGGCGTCGCCGGGGTAGTGCGACTCGAGGCGCGGCAGCAGCGACGCGAGGGGCCGGTGGTGTACGCCGATGGGGACGTCGACATTCACTATGGCGATATACGCTTACGCGCCGACCAGGTGGAATACAACACGGTGACGTACCGGGCGATGGCGAGCGGCCACGTGCAATTCGATCACGGAGACGAGCATCTGGAGGCCGACCGGTTGGATTACAACTTGCGCTCGGAGACGGGGCGGTTCGAGCATGTGAACGGATCGGTGCACATCGCGCGGGAACCGAACCCGGCTGTCCTGATAACGCCCAATCCTTTAAGTTTTGTTGCGGAATCGGTGGAGCGCGTGGATGCGGAAACCTATCGCGTGTATCACGCGACCCTGACCGTGTGCGATCCGCGCCGGCCGAACTGGACGTTCAACGCGGCGGAAGCCACACTGCACGTCGGCGAGAAGATGGTACTGGTAAAGGCAAATTTCCGGCTGTTCCGCGTGCCCTTGATTTACATGCCCTATGCCACGGTGCCGGCGGGGCGCAGGTCGCGGCAGTCGGGCTTTCTGATGCCGGAACTGGGACACAGTTCGACCAAGGGATACGTGGTCGGAGACTCCTACTACTGGGCGCCTACGGATTGGGCGGACACCACGGTGGGCGCGCAACTGCTGACACACCGTGGATGGGAGCAGACAGGAGACCTACGGCTGTGGCCCTGGGAAAACGTGCGCATCTCCGGAAATTATTTTGGAGTGGTGGACCGGCTCGGGCAGGGAGGCCACCGGGTGAACGTGAAATTCGACGCGCAAATGGCGAACGGCTGGCACGCGGCGCTCGATTTCAACCAACTTACTTCGCTGACGTTCCAGGAGGTGTTTTCGCCGACGTTCAGCGAGGCGGTGAACTCGGAAGTGCACACCACCGCATTTTTAACGCGTAATTTTGACGGGTTCAGCCTGAATTTCGCGGCCAATAACTACAAGGATTTCCTGACTCCGGAAACGACGACCACGCAGGGCGTCATCGAGCCGGGGACGGCGATCGTGTTGCGCACCACGCCGGAAGCGCGGTTCGAGTCCATAGACAGGGCGCCGTGGAAGCGGCTGCCGTTTTATTGGGGCTTCGAAGTTTTTGGGGACGGCGTGCATCGCAACGATCCCGGGGTGACCAATGCTCAGGGCGTGAGCACGTTTGGGCCGACCAACACGCCGACGCTGGTGGACCGGACCGAGTTCGCTCCCCGGGTGACGCTGCCTTTGCACTGGGGAGCGTGGCTGGGCGTAACGCCGACGTACGCGTTCCGCAGCACGCTTTATGGCGATCAGGAGATTCAGGGGAACGTGGTAAGCACGCCGATGTGGCGCAATACCGGCGAGCTAAGCGTGGATTTGCGGCCGCCGGCTTTGATGCGGGTGTGGACAGGACGCACGGCGAAGTGGAAGCACACCATCGAGCCGGACGTGGTGTACAACTACGTTACCGGCGTGAATGATTTTTCGCGGTTCGTGCGCATCGATCAGGACGACACCATTACCGACACCAACGAGATTCAATATTCGATCACGCAGCGGCTGTTCCGGCGGAAGGCCGAGGGCGCGGCGGAGGAATTCGCGTCGTGGACGCTGCTGCAGAAATATTACTTCGATCCGACTTTTGGGGGCGCGATCGTGCCGGGACAACGCAATGTGTTTCAGGCGCTCGATTCGGTGACGCCGTTTGCGTTTGCGGACGGCGCGCGCAGGTATTCACCGCTGGTGAGCGACATCAAGATATCGCCGGGAGGGCCGTACGACGCGGAGTTTCGCGTGGATTACGATCCGGTGCGCGCGCGCATCACCACGGCGGAATCACTGTTGAAAATGCATCCTTACGGCAAGTTCGACCTTACCCTCGCGCAATATTCGATCGACGCGAGCACGGTGCTGCAACCGCTGTCCAGCCAGATCCGCGCACTGGTGGGATACGGTAATTTGACCAAGCGCGGGTGGAGCGGAACCATGGGCTTCAGCTACGACTTGCGGCAAGATTTGGCGCAGAACGAGCTGGCGCAGGTGAGCTATAACAGTTCTTGCTGCGGGCTGGCGGTAGGGTACCAGCGGCTGGCGCTGGGCAACATCCGCAGGGAAAATCAGTTTCGGATCGCGCTGATCATCGCGAATGTCGGGTCGTTTGGCAACCTGCGCCGGCAAGAGAAGATTTTCTGACGCCGCCAACTTATTGACGAGGCGCGTGAAGAACTGCGTGAAGAAGTGGGTGAAGAAGTCCCGCAAAGGCCCGGCTTCCCCGGGGCCTCCGCAAGCCCCATGATCAAAGACGATCTGGCATTCGCCACCATCGAGGAGCTTGCACCGCTGGTGGCCAAGAAGAAAATTTCGCCGTTGGAACTGGCGCGGCTGTGCCTGTCGCGTATTGCGGAGTTCAATCCGCGTCTGAACGCATTTCTGACCGTTACTGCCGAGCGCGCGCTCGCGGCAGCGCGGGCCGCGGAGAGGGAATTGGTGCGCGGGCATTGTCGCGGGCCGCTGCACGGCATTCCCATCGCGCTCAAGGACAATATCTGGACGCGCGGAGTGCGTACCACGGCGGGCTCGACGATTTTGCGCGACTTCGTGCCGGAAACCGATGCCACGGTTACGCGCCGGCTGCGGCGCGCGGGCGCGGTGGTGCTGGGGAAAACCAACATGCACGAATTCGCCTACGGCATAACCAGCGAGAACCCGCACTACGGCGCCACGCGCAATCCCTGGGACCCCGCGCGAATCTCCGGGGGATCGAGCGGAGGCTCGGCGGCCGCGATCGCGGCGGGAATGTGCTTCGCTTCCGTGGGCACCGACACCGGCGGATCGATACGCGTGCCGGCGGCGTTGTGCGGCATCGTGGGGCTCAAGCCTACGTTTGGACGCGTCAGCCGGTACGGCGTCGTGCCGCTGGCGCTTAGCTTCGATCATGTGGGCCCGCTGGCGCGGAGCGCCGGGGACGCGGCGCTGCTGCTGAACGTTATCGCGGGACGCGACCCGCTGGATGCTGCGAGCGCCAGGAGGCCGCCCGAGGATTTCGCAAAAGCGGGCGGTCGACGGCGCAAACCATGGCGGCTGGGGCGGCCGCGGGAATATTTTTGGGCGCAACTCGATCCGGAAGTACGGCGGGTCACGGAAGCGGCGGTGGCGGATCTGGTAAAAGAAGGCGCGCAGGTCGAGGACGTGAGTCTCCCGAATGTGGCGGCCGCCGTCGAGCAATCGAACGTCATTGCGCTAGCCGAAGCGCGCGAATTCCACCAGGGCGCGGGATATTTTCCGGAGCGCGCGGCGGAATATGGCGAGGATGTGCGCGGCCATCTGCGGCGGGGCGGTGAGGTCGGCGCGGTGGAGTATTGGATGGCCCGCGCACTGATGGAACGGTCGCGGGGCGAATTTGCGGCAGCGCTCGCCACCGTGGATGCAATTGTGGCGCCGGCTGCGCCCATCTCCGCGCCGCTGGTGGGCAGCGAGCGCGTGCGCGTCGGCGATGGAGAGGAAACGGTACGCGGGGCGCTCGTGCGGCTGAACCGGCCGTCGAACTTTACCGGTTTGCCGGCGATGTCGGTTCCATGCGGATTCACCAAGGATGGCTTGCCTGTGGGCTTGCAGTTGATCGGCCGGGCCTTTGACGAAAGGACCCTGCTGGGCATCGCGCGATGGTACGAAGAAGCGCATGAATGGCGGCGGGCACATCCGCCGCTCACGTAGCACTGGGTCGCAGCTACTTAGAATCAGGCCGCAGCGGGCGCGGATATGGGACAATTGCGGCGGCCGGCTGGTTGCGCGGCTTCGTATAGCATTTTCAGGAGTAGAGACAGGCGATGCAAGTTTCGATTTTTGCGGCATTTGTAGCGGGACTTTTTTCGTTTCTTTCGCCGTGCGTATTTCCGCTGGTGCCCGGGTACGTCTCCATGCTCTCGGGAATTGGCGTCGAGCAATTGCGGCAGGGCGAGCGGCCGCGCGGGAGCTTGCTGGCCTCGGCATTCGCGTTCGTGATCGGCTTCTCGGTAGTGTTCATCTCATTTGGCGCATCGGCGAGCGTAGTGGGACGGTTTCTGCTGCAGAATAGGAGCCTGCTCGCGCCGTTTGCGGGTGCGGTGATCTTACTGTTCGGGCTGCACTTGATCGGGTGGCTGGGGCGTATTCCAGTGCGCGTGGGCCTGGTTGTGGGCGCATTGCTCGCGGCCGCGGGAGTGATCATCTGGCTGCGCTTCGACGATCAGGTGCCGGCGTGGTTTGGCGGCGCGCAACTCGTTTCGATATCGCTGGTCTTTTTGCTCGGGCCGTCGCTGACGCGCTGGCTCAATCGAGATATCCACTTCCGCAACCTGGGAGGGTCGAACGCGGCTGGAGAAAAGGCCGCGGGCCCCTTTGCCGGAGTGGCCAGCGGTTTCTTGCTGGGTTTTGCGTTTGCGTTCGGCTGGACGCCGTGCATCGGGCCGATCCTCGCGGGCGTGCTGGCCATGGCCGCGACCAGCGATACGATTGGGCATGGCGTATTTTTGCTGGCGATTTACTCGGCGGGCCTGGCGATTCCTTTCCTGCTGACGGCGCTGGGCATCAATCAGTTTTTGGGCTTTTACCAGCGGTTCCGGCGTTACCTGCAGGCTGTGGAGGTTTCGAGCGGCGTTTTGCTGCTGTTCGTGGGCGGGCTGATTTTCGCCAACCGGTTGACGTGGCTTTCAGGTAAGCTGACCTTTCTGAATCGGTTCGTGAAGTAGAGGTGCGCCTTAGCAGAGGTTCGCGAAGCCGGGAGGCAGTGGAAATGCGCAGCAAGTTTCAGATTATGGCGCTTGTGACGCTGGGCGTGACGCTGGCGGCGGCGGGCTGCAAAAAATCCGCCAGCGTCCCGCAGGAGACTGGCTCGAATGCGGCGGGCGCGTCGAGCGCGTCGAGTGTTGGGGGCGGTCCGGAAACGACCTTGTCGATCCCGGCCCTGGATGGTTCGCAGGCGACGCTCGCGCAGTACAAAGGGAAGGTCGTGCTGGTA
Source organism: uncultured Acidobacteriota bacterium (assembly GCA_963719845.1). Taxonomy (GTDB): domain Bacteria; phylum Acidobacteriota; class Terriglobia; order Acidiferrales; family UBA7541; genus Palsa-189. Next base: position 121,433 of record CAVRDM010000037.1, read on the forward strand.
AATTTTTGGGCGACCTGGTGCCAGCCGTGCAAGATTGAAATTCCTTGGCTGATCGAGTTCAATCAAAAATATGGCCCCAAGGGACTGGTCATTCTGGGCGTAGCCATGGACGACGAAGGCAAAAAGGCGGTTGAGCCGTTCGTGCAAAAACAGCAGTTCACGGTGAACGGGCAGCCGGCGCAGATGAACTACCCGATCCTGCTGGGGAGCGACAAAATCGCGGATAAATTCGGGGGGTTGATTGGCCTGCCCACGAGCATGTTGTATTCGCGCGACGGAAAAAAGATCAAGACCATCATCGGATTGATCAACTACGACGACTTGTCAAAAGCGCTACAGAGCCAGCTCTAGGCGGGGAGTTCGCCGGCTCTGGGCAGGGAGTTCCATTGTTGGACGAACACGATTTTCGCAAGAAATGCGACGAGGCGCTGCAGGCGCTGCGGCAGCGGCTGCTCGAAGCGGGCGATGAGCACGGTTTCGAGGTAGAAGGGCAGGGTGAGAAACTCGAGGTGCTCTTCGAGGAGCCCGAAGAGGTGCGCTTCGTAATCAGCCCCAATACGCCGGTGCGGCAAATCTGGATTTCCGCGCTCTCGACCAGCTTCAAGTTGGGCTGGTCGGACCAGGCGGGAGCGTTTGTGCTGGAGAAGACCGGCGAAACGTTGTCGCAGTTAATGGGCCGGATTCTCACACAACAACTGGGAACCGCTGTTACGGTTTAAGGCGTTCTGCTTCCCGAGGGCCCGCTTCCACAGCGCCCGTTTCGTCACCGCCCCGGGCATTTCCTTCAACAATCAGCTTTCGAGCGGGCCTGCGGCGATCGCGGGCAGGGCGCGGCGCAGGCGGCCGATCACGCGCTCGCGGCCGAGCACCAGCATGGTCTCGAATAGCGGCGGAGCGACGCCCTGACCCACCAGGGCCACGCGCGTGGCGTTGATCAAGAGCCCCGCCTTCACGCCGACCTGTTCCGCAATCTGCCGCAACACATGCTCGCAGTCGTCGTGGCCCCATTGCGGCAACGCCTCGAGGGCGTCGGCGAGGTGCGCGAGCAGGACCGGCAGGCGCTCATCTTTCCAGAATTTGGCGCGCGCGGCCGCGTCATAGGCGAAATCGTCGGAGAAAAATGCGCGCGCCCAGGTGGAGAAATCGGGCAGCAGACGCGTGCGCGGGCGAAGCAGATCCACCGTCCGCGCAAACCAGGCGCTTTGGCCGCCTTGCGATTCCGGCACCGCCCATGTGGGGCGCCACAGTCCGGCGCGTTCGAGCTGCCACCGGACGGCGGGAACGATCTCCTCAATGGGAAGCTTTTGCAAGTATTGCTGATTGAACCATTCGAGCTTGGCGCGGTCGAACACCGCATTGGTGCGGCTGACTCCGGCGAGCGAAAAGCGCGCGACCAACTCGGGAGTGCGCAAGAATTCCGAGTCGTCACCCGGCGACCAGCCCAGGAGTGAGAGGAAATTGCGGAAAGCCTCGGGCAGAAAACCTTCTTCACGATAGGAGCCGACGCTGGTAGCGCCATGGCGCTTGGAAAGACGCGTACGATCGGCGCCGAGAATCAGCGGAACGTGGGCAAACACCGGAGGCGCAACGCCGAGTGCGCGATACAGCAACACTTGCTTGGGAGTATTGGAAATATGATCGGCGCCGCGGATGACGTGGGTGATACGCATCTCGATATCGTCCACCACCGCGGCGAGCTGATACGTGGGCCGCGGGTCCGCAGCCGCATCGTCGCGGGCCGAGCGCAGCAGGACGAAGTCTTCGATCTCCTCGTTCGCGACTTCACGCGGGCCGAAGACGGCATCGTCGAAGCGAGTGGCCTCGCCAAGGGGCACGCGGAAACGCACCGCCGGCTTCTCGCCAGTAATCGAGGGACGACCATCGCGGCAAGCGCAGCGGGTAATGCGGCGGTGCTCCGCCTTTTCCTCCGCGCCGTGCTCGGCGGCGTCGCCGCCCGCGTATTTTTCTGGCGCGCAGTAGCACAGATAGGCTGCGCCAGAGGCCAGCAGGCGTTCCGCGGCCGCCCGGTAGCCGTCCAGCCGCTCCGACTGGTGAATCGGTCCTTCGTCCCAGTCGAGGCCCAGCCAACGCAAACCATCGAGGATGCCTTCCACCAGCTCGGGGCGATTGCGCTCGGCATCGGTATCCTCGATTCGCAAGACGAACGTGCCGCCCTGGTTGCGCGCAAACAGCCAGTTGAAAAGGGCCGTGCGCGCGCCGCCGACGTGGAGATAGCCCGTAGGCGAGGGCGCAAACCGCACGCGAACTCTGCCCGCGGCCGGCTGCGCGTCGGCAGCGAAAGCGTCGGGGTTGGAAAAATCTTCAGAAGAATTTGCTGGATCGCTCATTCGGTGTTGCTCCGTCAAGACTGCTTTTCCGGAGTCTTGCTTTTCGAGCGTTCCCGGAGCTTTCAAGGTAGCACGAAGCGAAACATCTTATCCGATGCGCCGAGCGCCGAACCACCACGAAACACGAAGGGAATGGCTGTCACCTGTACCGAATCCACAGGCAGACGCGGATGTTCCAGAACGGTACTCCCGTCCCATTGACCCTATAAAATCGCTCGTTTTATAGTCAGCCTCGGCGCGAACCCGCCGAGCGCGAGTATTAGCGACATTCCGGTCGACTCAATGTCGATCAAGAAACCGCTGGATTAGCCGGATCAGTGCGGCGCGCGGCGAAGCCCGACGGGTCCGCGCATTTTAGTAGCGAGGAAAAGGTTGTTCGTTCACATCACCACTATCGCCATTGGCCGTCTGGTCGTGACCACGCTGATCGCGGCATTCTTTACGCGTTTATATCAGGCCAAGAGGCTTCCTTATCTGCTGGCATGGACGGCCGCCTGGTGGTTGCTGGCCCTGAACGCGATGAGCGTGGCATGGCAACCGCCCCTGGGGTCGCCGTGGTGGCTGGTGACGGCGGATCAATGGCTGGTGGCCGCGGTCGGGCTGGCGCTGTTTTGCGCATCACGGCTATATGCGAACGCCCGGCCGTGGACGAGTGCGCTGGTGGCGGCGGCGGTAGTGTACGGCGGATGGATCGTGGCCTTTCATTTCGGCAAGGTGGGTTTCTCGCCCGCTTTCGGCATTGGATTGGTGCTTGCAGGCGTGGCCTGGAATTTCTGGCGCGAAAGCCGCAAGCAGGATACCTACGCGGACCTGTTCATGGCGCTCGTATTTCTGGCGTGGGCGCCGATTCCGATCGCCGGATCGTATTACGCACCGCTCGGGAGCATGGCGCGGCAAAACTTCGCCTTGCTCGCTGCGGTGCCGCAACTATTGACCGCCGGGCTGATGGTGATGGCGATCTATGAGGAGGAGAAGCGGCGCGTCGAACGCAACATGGTTGCGCTGGCGAGCCTGAACCTCACGACCGCGAGTTTCGTCGGCAGCGAAATTGAGCGCACCCTTTCCCAGGCGCTGGACCGGGTGTTGAGCGTGGTGCAATTGCCGGCAGGAGCGATCTTGCTGCGGCACGGTGATGCCCGCGGGCCGGCGGCGGCCGTTTCGGTGGGATTGGACGGCTCGTTTTGCCGCACGCTGGAAGACTACAAACTGGATGAGCGTTTGACGCAACTTGTGGCGCGGCTGGGCGGGCTGGTGGTCTTCCGCGACATAGCGCGCAGCGGCGACTGGCAGGCGCTGGACGATGGAGAATGGTTTTTGCGTTTTCGCCAACTCGCAATCGCCGGGAATCTGCATACGGTGGTAGGCATCAGCCTGCAGGCGAAAGAAAACCCCTTCGGAGTGCTGCTGCTCGGAACACCGGCCAGCCGACGTTTTGCGTCGGGGGAGCTTCGGCTGCTGCTGGCGCTGGGACAGCAGATCGGAATGGCGGTGGAAAACAGCTACCTGATTCACGAGACCGCGCGGCAATCCGAAGAGCTGCACGCCCTGAACGAGATCGGGCGTGCGCTCAATTCGACGCTCGATCCGGACGCGCTGTTCGAAAAAATGTTCACCGAACTGAGGCGCATGCTGGGTGTGAACAATTTTTTCATTGCACTGTACGACCCTGGGCAGGAGCAGATCCGTTTCGAGGTGGAAGTGAGCGACGGTATACGCCTGCCCAAGCGCTCCCGGCCAGCGGGCAATCATCCTACGGAATACATCCTGCGCACGGGCGAGCCGCTGTTGTTGAGCAAAAACAGCAAAGAAGAGACGCAGAGCCTGGGTCTGGAGCCGGTGCTGCATACCAGTTCGTTCTGCGGAGTGCCGCTGCTGGTCTGCGAGCGTGCCATCGGCGTATTAGCGGTGCACAGCCTGCAGCAGCAGATGTACGGCCAAGAAACGCTGGAGATGTTGCGGCTGCTGGCGAGTCAGGCGAGCATCGCCATTGAGAACGCGCGCTTGTTTCGCGCCGAAAAGACGAAAGCGCGGCACCTGGCTCTGCTGAATAATATTTCGCGGAATGCCATCACTACTCTGGATTCCAATGAAATGCTGGCCAAGATCGCGCAGCAGATCGAGGAAGGCCTGAGCGTCGACCATGTGGGCATTGGCCTGCTCGACTATGAAAGCAAGGAGCTCGTGATTCGAGCGGAAGGGGGGCGGCGCCGGGGAGCGGTGGGACGCCGCGTAGCGCTGGGAGAAAAACTGGTGGGCGTGGTGGCCCGCTCCGGGCAAACGTGCGTGGCGCGCGAATGCGCGGGGTCGGAAGCCGGGCCCATGCTCGAGGACTCGGTCTCGGCGATCGCGCTGCCCATACTTTATGCCGACCAGTTGCTTGGCGTGCTCTACCTGGAAACCTCGGAGCCGTGCGATTTCTCCGAGGAAGAATTACTTTTGATGCACACGCTGGCGGACTTGATTGCCGGCGCATTGCACAACGCGCTGACCTTCCAGAAAGCGCAGGAACAGGCCATTACCGACGGTTTGACCGGCGCGAAGACCCACCGCTTCCTGATGGAGGCCTTATCCGCCGAATGGAAGCGCTCAACCCGTGCGGGGCACGCCTTCTCGCTGGTTTTGATCGATTTGGACCGCTTCAAATTCGTGAACGATTTTTACGGGCACCTGGAGGGAGACCTCGTGCTCAATCGCGTGGGCAATATCTTGGAACAGAGCTGCCGGCGCTCCGACGTGGTGGCCCGGTACGGCGGAGATGAGTTCGTGATTCTAATGCCTGAAACCAGTATCGAACAGTGCCGGCAGATCGCCGACAAGCTGCGCACGAACGTCTGCGGCGACTCCTTGCTTCGGGAAAAGAACGTTACCGCCAGTATTGGCATCGCTAGTTTTCCGGTGCACGGGTCCACGCCCCAGGAGCTCATCCAGATAGCCGACGCCTCCATGTATCTGTCGAAGCACCAGGGGGGCAACGCGGTTTCCACCGCCGAGCATTTTGACGCCAATGAGAGCAAGAAGTGGAAACTCGACGTCCTTGAAGCCTACCTGGGCGTCACGCTCAAGCGCCTTTTTTCCACCGGTCCCGAGGCGTTTTCAGAAATTCGCGGACGCCTCGAACAGTTCGCACAATCTCTGGCCGCCACCGAGCTTCTGGTGACGCCGCCGAACGACAACGCTCATCACAGTCTTCGTCCCGAAGCCCGGGTGGAACACGCGAGTGGGCACGCGCTGCCGCCCGCGGTGATCGACACAGTCACTTCGCTGTCGCTCGCGATTGACGCGAAGAATCAGTACACGCAGGGACACTCGCAGAAAGTGGCGGGGTTTGCCGCGCTTATCGCTGGACGCCTTGGTTTAGCGGACGGGGAAATCGAGGAAATCCACCTGGGGGGCATGTTGCACGATATCGGCAAAGTGGGTGTCCCGGAAAGCATCCTGAACAAGAGTGGCGCGCTCGATGCCGACGAGTGGGAAATGATGAAGAAACACACGATTTACGGCGATGAACTGCTCGCACCGTTGCGAGCCGTCAGCCGCATCCGCAAAATGGTCCGGCATCATCACGAAATGTATGACGGCTCGGGATACCCGGACGGACTGGCGGGGGAAGGGATTCCGCTGGGCGCACGAATCATTGCCATCGCCGATGCCTATGACACCATCACCTCCGAGCGCACCTACAAGAAGGCGCGCACGCCCGGCGCGGCGCTCGCCGAAATCCAGCGATGCGCCGCAGCGCAGTTCGATCCGCAACTGGTGCGTATGTTTGTGGACTCGCTCGAAGACCAACGGAATGCGCTCGCCGATCCCAATGCGGCGCCCGAGCGCTCCGTGCTAACGGACCGCGCGCGCTAACGCAGGCCCTTGAGGAACGTACTCCGCACCTTCGCGGCTGCCCGCTTGACTCCCCGCCCCGCTTGTCACGCCGAGATCGATTGCGTAAAATCGCGATTCGTTTTGCCGCTCGAGCGCCGCTCCTGGGGAGAAATGTGAATGGGCAAACGCATCGCCGCGAAAATCACCGGTGTGGGAGGCTACGTGCCGCCGCAGGTGCTTACCAATGCCGATATCGCGAAGCTCGTGGATACCAACGATCAATGGATCCGCGAGCGGACCGGCATCAGCGAGCGGCATATCGTCGAGCCCGGAGTGGCCACTTCACACCTGGCGACCGCGGCGGCGCAGACGGTGCTGGAGAAAACGCGCACTGCCCCGGAGGAAATCGACCTGATCATCGTCGCCACCGTAACCCCGGACATGCTGTTCCCGGCGACTGCTTGCCTGGTCCAGAACCGCATCGGCGCATCACGTGCCTGGGGATTCGATCTTTCGGGAGCCTGCTCTGGTTTCCTTTACGCGCTGACCGTGGGAGCCCAATTTGTGGGCGCCGGCACGCACCGCAAAGCGCTGGTCATCGGCAGCGACGTGATGACCTCGATCATTGATTATGAGGATCGCAGCACCTGCGTGCTGTTTGGCGACGGGGCGGGCGCGGTTTTGGTCGAGCCCGCCGATCCCGGCTCCGACGGCATTCTCGATTTTATCCACGACATCGACGGCTCGGGAGGAGATTGCCTGTGCATGCCGGCAGGCGGCTCGCTGCACCCGCCTTCGCACGAGACGGTGGATCGAAAAATGCATTACGTCCATCAATCGGGCTCGCAGGTTTTTAAATACGCGGTGCGGCGCATGGCGGAAGTGGCCTGCCAACTGCTCGAACGCAACGGATTTACCCACCGAGATGTTTCGCTGGTAGTGCCGCACCAGGCGAATTTGCGCATCATTCGCGCGATGCAGGAACGGCTGGGCGTCGATGATTCGAAAGTGTTGGTGAACATCGATCGCTTCGCGAATACGACGGCCGGAACGATTCCGCTGGGGTTGCGCGACGCGGAGTCGCAAGGGCGCCTGCACAAAGGCGACTTGGTGCTGCTGGTCTCGGTAGGTGCGGGTTACACGACGGGCGGAATGCTGCTGCGGTGGGCCTATTGAAAACCTCGCGGGCGCATCGACGGCCCCCAGTGTTAATGACGCGCAACGCTTCGCATCATTCAGATTTTCCCGGGCTGCCGGAGTTAGCAGGCGGCGCCGCAGCACCACCCTGATCGCAGGCGTACTGCCGAATTTCGATGCGCCAGAAGATGTTGGTGCCGGGAAACAGCCGCTCTTTCCACCCATTACCGTTGTCGCGCACCAGATAGCGAACCACGCGGTCGCCGCAACTGTGGTCGAGCGATTGGCCGGCCTCAGCCATGGACCGGTTTTCCTCCGTGTTCGGCGTCCCATGAACCCACAGCATGTAAGGCTTCAGGGGCTGCCCAGCCGCCTGCCAGTCGCTGGCGCTCCAAACTTGAGGATGGTGCACGGCCTCGGGCAGGGAACCCGAAAATCGCCAGGACGAATTTGTTGGGGACGCCTCGAGCGCATAGGTGAGATAGAAAAAGAACGACGGATTGTCACCAATAATGAAGCCGCCGTCACGAATGGCCTGCACCGCCTGCGCCGAGATATTCGCCCACGGCTCGACGAACCTTTGCTGCGAGTAATAATGCCTGGAGTAGATGCCGTACCATCCAATGGCGGCCGGGACCACCAGCGACAACGCCAGGGCGGCACGCCAGTAAGGATGTTTCATGGTTCCGAATAGGACGGCGATCGGAAGTAAGAACCACGGCGCCACCAGAAACAGCCACTTCGCCTGCAGCAGCCCCAGCAGGTCCATTCCTGCAAGCAGCAAGGCCCCGAATATCAGGAAGCGCCGCGCTTCGCCGCGTAAGAACACCAAAGCCAGCGTGAAACCGGCGGCAATGCTAACCGCTGCGGGGACGCCGAAGCGCCAAAACCATGGCGCCACCGATTCGCTTACCACCAAGGCATACGCGTTATATCCTGCCGTCAATAGGCGTAATTTCCAGGTGGCATGCGGATCCACCGCGTCGCCAAGCCGCGGCAGCACCACGCGCCACAGTGGCGCGTATGCAGCGGTCAGCAGCGCGGCAGTTCCCAGAAGGCGTCCCAGATAAGGCATCCGGAGTTCGCCACGGTGTCGCAGCAAATTATCCACGGCCAGCAAAGCGAGCAGCGCCCAGCCCGCGTAATTGGTGTAGATGAGCGCAACGGCCAGCGCGAGAAAAATGGCCCAGGCGTTAGTGGTGGGCGCGGCGCACAGACGCAGGTACGCCCAGGTGACGCCGCAAATCAGCAGAAATGTAAAGGAGTACCAACTCGCCAGGCGGCCATAATGAAAGCCGTACGGCCAGAAAACGGCTGCCCAAAGTAAAGCCGCACCGCTCGCCGGGCCCCCGATTCGCTTCGCCGCGCGTGAGAGAATCCAAAGACCGGCGAGAAAAAATACCATGGACGGCGCGCGCAGCAGCACAAACGCGCCGCCGGTGATTCTGAGCCAAAGATGCAGCCAAATATCGTAAAGGGGAGGACGCTCGAGCGCTCCCCATCCGGCGAAAAATAGGTGCAGAGAGCTCCGTAGTGGCTGCGCCGCGGCGCTCAGCACCAGGGCCTCGTCGTCCAGAATAGCGAACAGGCGGTCGGAGTAAAGCATCGCCATCCCCAGAATGGCTAGTGGCAAAGCCGCAGCCAGGGCTTCGACAACGGCTCCCGGCACTAGATGCCGCGGGCTCGGTGGCGCTGGGTATGGCACGTTTGTTCGGGGTCATCAATGCGGTTCCGGGCGCGCGGGAAATCCGGCCCAGGCGTTAGCCAGCCCCAGGGTCTCGCGCACGACATCGAGCGCATCCTGGGAGGTGCGCCACCAGTGCGCGGGATCAAACGGATCGTCGGGCGTGTAGCGCACGATCAGCCGGGGGTCGCTGCCAACGCGGCGCTTCCAGATTTCCCGCACGCGGCGGGTATGCGCCTTGGAAGTGACGATGATTACGGTGTGCGCCGCGGAGCTGCGGCAATCGCGCGCGATCTCGTCAACTTCTTCCTGCGTATTGACGGAGGGTTGCTCCAGAATACGAATCGCGTCGCTGGGTACGCCTTGGGCCATCAACACCTTCTGGTTGTAAAACTCTTCGCCCAGGAAGGCGATATGCATTTGCTCGAGTTCGGCCGCGGGACTGGTAGGCAGGGAGATCCACACCCGGGCGGCGAAGTCGTGTTGGTAGAGACGCGCCGCTTCCATCGCCCGCTCGGGCATCCTCCCGCTCAAAACCACGATTGCGTAAGCCGTCGCGAGAGGATCCTCTACGACCAGCCACTGGCCCAGGTGCATCACGCCCCACACGCCGGCCGTGGCCACCACGGCGATGCCGCAGAGGCCGCCAATCCACAAACGCTGCGAACTCCGCACCGAATCCCACTCGCTTTCTCGCGCCCGCCTGCTGTCTTCGCCCGCAACGTACACGCGGGGCAAGATGCTACCAATCGCCGCACTTGCCGGTCAAATTCGCAGCCAGCGGGCGTTTGCCGTCGAGCCGCCATTCTCCCACGTGCATGCAGGAAAAATCGTAACGCTCAAGGCCCGCCCGCGAAAATCCATTATGGAATCAGTGTCAAATAGCTGTGTGGTAGATTCCGGTGAGCCGCATTACAATCGCTGGCTTGGTGATTGCGCCATTCCCGACTACGAACCGATTTAGGGCGCTGGGGTCGCGGGCGGGCGCCGGCGGTTCGCGGCGATTTTTTGACCACAGTTCGCGGATCAATAAACCACGAACCGAGGGGAGGAACCTACTTGCGTGCAGTCGTGACCGGCGGTGCGGGATTTCTCGGTTCTCATCTCTGCGACTATCTGCTCGACCGCGGCTGGGATGTTCTGGCGATCGATAATCTGGCGACCGGCGCGCTCGAAAACGTCAGCCACTTGGCTAGCCATCCGCGATTCAAGCTGCTCCGTCATGACGTGTCCCGGTACATCGAAGTTCCGGGCCCGGTGGACTACGTCCTGCACTTTGCCTCGCCGGCCAGCCCGATCGATTACCTAAAGCTTCCTATCCAGACGCTGAAGGTGGGCTCGCTGGGTACGCACAACACGCTGGGGCTCGCGCTGGCGAAAAAGGCCAAATATTTCATGGCTTCGACTTCGGAATGCTACGGCGATCCGGATATCAGCCCGCAACCGGAAAGTTACTGGGGGCATGTGAATCCGATTGGCCCGCGCGGCGTATATGACGAGGCCAAGCGTTTTTCCGAGGCTTTGGTGATGGCCTACCACCGCGCGCACGGCCTGGACACGCACATCGTACGCATCTTCAACACCTATGGACCCCGCATGCGCCTCAACGACGGCCGGGCGCTGCCTAACTTTGTTTACCAGGCGCTAAGCGGCCAGCCCATTACCGTATATGGCGATGGCCGGCAGACGCGCAGCTTTTGCTTCGTTTCCGACTTGATCGAGGGTATTTACCGGCTCTCGCAATCTGACGAACACGAGCCGGTAAATATCGGCAATCCGCACGAAATCACGATTCTCGAATTTGCCGAACGTATTCGGTTCTTACTCGGCTCGAAGACCCCCATCGTATTCAATCCTCTGCCGCAGGACGATCCCAAGCAGCGTTGCCCAGACATCAGTAAAGCGCGCCGTCTGCTGGGGGGATGGGAACCGAAGGTAGATTTGGAGGAGGGTTTGCGCCTTACGCTCGCGTACTTTCAGCAGGTGTTTAGCGCCGCGTCGGCGCGCGGCTTGAAAGATAGCTGATCGCTTGGGCCCATTCTAAGCGGGCGCCGTTTGCCGCCGCATAAAGCAGCCGTCGATCTCGTTGACACTAAGACGACGCGAACACGGTGTTTCCGCTCAAATCCGGGCGGCCGAAACTGTGGTATTCAAATCCCAGCGCCTTCATTTCCGCGGGTGAAAGCATGTTCCGCGCATCGAGCACCAACGGGCGGGCCATCTCTTTCTGCACGCGTTCCCAATCGAGTTGGCGGAAGGCATTCCACTCCGTGAGCACCAGCAACGCGTCGGCGCCCCGCGCTACTTCGTAGGGATCATCCAGAAGTTGCGCGCCGGGCAGAACGCCTCTGGCGCGGTCCATGGCCACCGGATCGGACGCCCGAACGCTCGCACCTTCGGCGAGCAGGCGGTGCACGACCTCAATCGCCGGCGAGAACCGAATATCGTCGGTGTTGGGTTTGAACGCCAGGCCCAGCACGCCTACCTGTTTATCTTTCACGACCCATAACGCCCGGCGCACTTTTTCCATGAATTGGTCGATGCGCCGCTTGTTCACCCGTTCGGCCTCCTTCAGCATGCTGAAATCGACGCCGTTGCGCTCGGCCAGGCGCAGGAACGCCTGGATATCTTTGGGCAGGCAGAACCCGCCGAAACCCAGGCCGGCGTTGAGAAATTGTCCGCCGATGCGCGGGTCCAGTCCCATGGCGCGCGTGACCTCTTCCACGTTGCCGCCGAGCCGCTCGCATAATTCCGCGATCATGTTGGCGTAGGAGATTTTCAGTCCCAGGAAGGAATTCGAGGCGTGCTTGATCAGTTCCGCGCTCGCGATCGTGGTCACCAAGAAACGCCGTCCCCGGACCCGGCGGGCACTTCGGCTGGTGCACGGGGCAGCGAAATCGGCCCTCCAGGATGGGCCTATAGATTTCCCGAAGCTGCTGCTCGCTCTCGGCATCCTCGACGCCCACAACGATGCGCTCGGGATGGAAAAAATCGCCGATGGCCGTTCCTTCGCGCAGGAATTCGGGATTAGACGCCACGCGGAACTTCAAGCCGGCGCTCCGGCCGTATACGGTTAGCGCGCGGCGGAGCTGTTCGCCGGTTTGCGCGGGCACGGTGCTTTTTTCGATCACCAGTTTGGATTTGCCGGCCTCGGCGCCAATCTGGCGCGCCACATTATCAATGGCCGAAAGGTCGGCATCACCCGATTCCAGTGGCGGCGTTCCCACGCATATGAAAATGGCGTCCGCGGCGCGCACGGCGTCGCCGAAATCCGCCGTGAAGCGCAGCCTGCCGGCCCGGCGGGCCCCCTCCATGACGCCGTCCAGGCCCGGCTCGTAAATTGGCAGGCGCCCGGCATTCAGCGTAGCGATCCGGTTCAAATCGTTGTCGGTCGCGATTACTTCGTGTCCCGCCTCGGCAAGGCAGCCCCCCGTCACCAGTCCCACGTATCCGCAACCAATTACAGCTAATCGCATTTTTTATCCTTTGCAACGTTCTGGTGCAACTGCTACGTTCTGGTGCCAACCCTCTGGCTGACACCGAACTGGCTGCCACCTAGCCAGGCGGAATATTCTCGCGCATCTCACCTGGCCCCGAAAAGAGAAAAGCGGTCGCCGCGTCTCGGGTCGGCCTCCAGCCAGGTTATCGCCGCGGGGGCGCCAGCGAACCCCGGGTGAGCAGTCCTCGGAGACCAATCAAAAGGAGGCGAGGCTGGCTGCGGCAGATGTGCCAAAGGACGCGGGCCGCCTCGTCCCGGGAAAAACTGCCGAGAGAATGAAGCATCGCATCGTTCATCCAGTCTACCAGCCGGCTGTAGTCCGCCTGCTGAAAGCGATGCATCGATCTCCGGATGAGCAAATGCAAATCGAGTTCGCGGCGCAACGATCGCAATTCCGGACTCCGGCCGCCGTTCAATATAGCCTGGCTCACGCCCAGAGCGCCTCGAAACCCGGTCACAACGCCGCCAACCGTGGAAACTTTCACTTGCCCTGCAGCGTCTCCTACAAGATAGACGTGGCCTTGGCCCAACTTCCGCTCGACTGGCACCCAGCCTTCATAAATGGGTATGCGGGCACCCTGAAACGCCAGTGGCGTGAAGTGGCGTTTATCGAGGAACTGTTCCAGGCATCGCCGCGTTTCCTGGCCGTCTTCGCCGATCAGCCCCAGGACGCCCCGCTCCGGAGATTCAGGTATAAGCCAATAAAAATACGGCGTATCGTCGGGGATAAACCAGACGCGCACAGTGTCGGCAGGCATGCCGGCAGGGAGCTTAACCACGGCCTGAATCAATGGCGCTGTGATTTGTCGGCGCCAGCCGCCCGCTTGGGCCACCCGGCTCTGTGCGCCGTCGGCGCCTATAACCGCGGAGGCCGCAATGCGTTCGGTCCTCCCCGCGCCGACTCGCTCGACGGTCAATTCCATGCTGGCGCCGCGCGCCTCCAAGGAGACAAACTTGTTCCCCAGTTCGATGACCGCTCCGTGGGATTCCGCCTCCGCTGCCAGTCCGTGGATCAACCGTGAGCGCTCGATAATAAGGTCGGGACGATCAAGCGGGATGGTGGCCGAACGGCCATCCGTAAACAGCTCAAAACGCTGAATTTCGTTGACGACGCAGCGCTGCGCCACCGGGCCCAGCAGATTTCGCACCCGGTCGGTGACGATCAGCGTCCGAGCGGCAGGGCCGAGCCGTTCCGCGCGTTCAAATAAGCGCACCCGGCGCTTCGAACGTGCCAGAAGCGAGGCCGTGAATAAACCCGCAGCCGATCCGCCAATGATGGCCACCGGCTCTTCTGACACAGCCCTCTGATGCGGTTTTGTACCGTTCGCCAGATTGCCCGCCAAGACCTATGTTTTTCGCCCGGAGCGCAGCTTACTCCAGGCGGTTTTGACGACCGTCTTTGATAGTTCCGATCTTCCAAGTCCGCTGCGCTAGCCGGCTATTGAACCGAAGGGGGGCACTGCTGCACCAGTATAACGAAACAGTCCGCTTAGGCAAAGCCGAAGACGCGGGCGAAGGTATCCACGCGGGAAAGAGCTGGCATCACAAATCGCCAAATGCCCACGCCCGCCCGAAAATTAGCGGAACAGATTGTACCGCAAAATGCACCAGAGAGTGGAGATACCATCGCGCCAGGTGATTTTTTTCCCCTCTGCGTACGTCCTTCCTGCATAGGAGATGGGCACCTCGTAGACTCGCCAGTTTCCCTTGGCGATCTTGGCCGTGCACTCCGGCTCGAATCCAAAGCGGTCGGATTCGAAGTTTATGCCTTGCAGGACCTCGCGGCGGAAAACTTTGTAACACGTCTCCATATCGCTCAGTTTCAGGTTGGTCAGAACGTCGGAAAGCAGCGTGAGGAACTTGTTGCCGACGTAATGCCAAAAAAAGTGCACCCGTTGCGGGCCTCCCAAAAACCGCGAGCCATACACCACATCGGCGCGTCCATCAAAAATGGGCGCCAGCATCGCATCGTAATCTTTCGGGTCGTATTCAAGGTCGGCGTCCTGCACCAGCACGATATCTCCCGTAGCGGATTCGAAGCCCCTTCTAAGCGCAGCTCCCTTCCCACGGTTCTGATCCTGGAACAGAAAGCGGACATTTTCAAGTGATAGGCTGGCCTGGCCATTTTGGGTCAATACTTCACGCTTGCCTGCGGCGCTGGCTTCGGCAAGATTTTCGAGCAACTGCCGCGTGCCGTCCGTCGATCCATCATCGATAACTAAAATCTCCTTATTCAACTGCTGGGCCTGCACGCGCAGCAGGACTTCCTCGATAAAAGCCCGTTCGTTATAGACTGGGATAACGATCGAGACTTTCATCGCGGCATTGCGCGCCTTGTCCTTGATTGCTATATCGGCGTCTTCACGCGTGGTCATGCCCCCCGTCTCCTTTCTCCGTTTCGGGATACCATATCCCTATCCTGCCGCCCGTTCCTCGCTTCCACATTCTCGGGATACCGCCCCATCCAGGCATTCCAGCGAATCCTAAATAGTTCGGCCACCATGCGGATGCTGTCCCGCGTTACATGTACCTTACTTGCCGGATCATTCGACCAGCGCACGGGAATCTCCTTGGCCGAAAGCCCATGCCGCTGCGCCAGAAATAATATCTCCGGATCGAAGCCGAATCCTTCGGAGCGTTGCTGCTGAAATATGATGTTCGCGCGCTCGCGCCGGAAGGCTTTGAATCCGCACTGGGTGTCGGAAAAAGTGAGGCCCGTCATGGACCGAACCAGGAAATTAAAAATAATCCCCGCGAATTCGCGCGCCGGCGCTTGGTGGACTTGAATGAGCCGGCGGTCCAGCGCTCGCGAACCGATCGCCACGTCGTAACCGCCGTTCCGTAACGCCTCCAGCAATTTATCCGCTTCCTCGATGGGCGCGGAGAGGTCGGCATCGCTGAACAGCGCGAATTCACCACGGGCTTCGCGCATCCCGTGGCGCACGCTGAAGCCCTTTCCACGGTTGCGGCCGTTAGAAAGCAGCCTCACAAAAGGATATCGCTCGTGGTAGGTCGCGACGAGCGCCGCCGTTCCGTCCGTCGACCCGTCGTCGACAATGAGCACTTCCGCGCTCACTCCCCGCGCCGTTAAATAGGCGCGAATGGCCTCGACTGTTTCTGGAAGCCGTCCTTCTTCGTTGAAGGCCGGAATAATAATGGAAAGTTCCGCTGGCGGTGAAATCATCGGCAATTGCGCTTGGGTGCAGTCCGCGGCAGGGTATCAGGTTTCGAGCGCACATTGTATCCTTGCTTGGAGTGGCGTCCATCTAATCGCCAATGGGCAAAAGCTCGGGCGGTTTCGGCTGACCTGAGAATTTGGCCAAACTATCACTTTACCAAGCGGCGGACACCGTCACCTTTACGTTTCTGGCGGACCGCCTGCCAGTGAGATCGAGCCCGTTCCAACGACGCAACGCGCAAAGCTGGGACCTGCGCCAAGCGGATGGGAAGGCTGCCGCCGGTGCGCGACGGGGTGCCAGGCGGACTCGAAGCAAATGGACCCGCGACGCGTCGACGCCCGGCCTCCGCTAGCACGCAGCGGCTTCGTTGCGAATGATCTCGTACCGTTCGATGATGGCGGCCACACCCACCCGGTCATTTCCATTGTCCGGGCGTTTCTCGGTCCGCAGGACCTTGCCGATAGCGCGGATGAAAACCTCCGTCCCGCCGGTCACCTCAGCCGGGAGCGTCATCGTCAGATCCAGTTCAGAGCCGGTATTCAGGTCATTGTCGACCATGAAATAGACCCCGCGGGTCGATATGTTACGTGTTTTGCCGCTACGCGAGCCAGTCTGTTTTTCCATGGGGATGCGTATAATTACCGGAAGTGTGAGGTCGTAGCGGCGCGCGATGCGACGTTCTGTCATTTGTCCCCAAACTCCGGCCTATAGGCGCGCCGGCTACCCTCACAAAGCCTGCAATCCAATTTCCACAGATTCAAGCCATTTTGCCTTTTGACTCCCCTGGCTCGCTTGCACCTTCGGCACCGCAACGCGCGCAGATAGGCGCGATTCGACCCAGGTAAGTCACGCTAAATCAGTCGCAAGAGCCCAGCGGGACGCACGCCACCGTAAACCCACACGTTCCCTCGCCAACTAGAAGCACTGATTCTGCAGCATCCGTCACTGCGAAATGTTTTCCCATTCGGTTAAGTTCGCCATTCACGTGCCCTCAATAGGAAATAGATTGCTTCTTCATAAAACAGGTAGCATCTTCGTAACGGGTTCACAAACTGTTATCAGACGACTTTAGCAACTGCCGCGGGCCCTGTCGAGCGCGTTCTTGACGCCCGGCCCGCGTCCAGGTTGAATTGGCGTATCTTGTAAAGCAGCGCTTTATAGCTGATGCCCAGCATCTTCGCGGCATCTTTGCGGCACCAATGCGTCTTTTCCAGGGCGTCGGCAATCGCTTCCATTTCCGCTTCGTCTTTCAGCCCGCGCACCAGCGCTTTCAAGCCCTGTTCGCGCACCGGCGCTGGTTCTTCCCGGGAGAAGTACGCTGCCGCGCCGCCGCCATTTCAACCAGTTCACGGAAACTTCCTTCATCGTCTTCCAGGATGACGTAACGCTTTACGAAATTTTCCAGTTCCCGCAAATTGCCGGGCCACGGATACCGCATCGCGGCTTCCATAAGGTGTTCGGACGGTGACGGCACCGGCTTCTGAAACTTCTCGCTGTACTTGTTCAGGAAATGGCGGATGAGCAGCGGAATTTCCGTGGTGCGTTCCCGCAGCGGCGGCACGTTGATGGAAAGCACATTCAGGCGGTAGTAGAGGTCTTCGCGCAGGCGGCCCGATTTCATGGCTTCCTGCACTTCGATGTTAGTGGCGGCCAGCACGCGCACGTCCACATCCACTAAGTGCCGCCCGCCGAGCCGCGAGTATTGGTGGTCCTGCAGCACGTGCAGCAACTTGGCCTGCAAATGCGGGCTCATCTCCGCGATTTCGTCCAGAAAAATCGTGCCTTTGTTCGCCAACTCGAACTTGCCTGGTTTCGACCGCACCGCACCCGTAAATGCACCCTGGTCGTAGCCGAATAATTCCGACTCCAGCAATTCGCCCGGCAGCGCCGCGCAATTTACCTTGATGAAGGGCTGGTTGCGCCGCGTCGAGCGCATGTGAATCATGCGCGCCACCACTTCCTTGCCCACTCCGCTCTCCCCGCAGATGAACACCGGCACGTCCACGGGAGCGATCTGCAGAATCTGCTGCCGGATGCGCACCATCTGCGGGCTGGCGGCCAGGAAGGAAAGGTCCTCCGTCAGATGGTCGCAGTATTCCCGGAGCGCCATGTTTTCCTTGCGCAGCTCCATCTTCTGCCGGCACTTCAGCAGCGCCGCATCCAGCTCGGCCTTTTCGAACGGCTTGGTCAGGTAATCCTGGGCCCCCAGCCGGATGGCTTCGACCACGGTCGTTACTTCGTTCGAGCAGGAAAGCATGATAACGCTCAAGGTGCGGTCCACCTGCATCATTTGCCGCAGCGTCTCGAGCCCGTTCATCTCCTGCATCAGTACGTCTAAAATTACGAAATCCGGCCGCTCGCCCTCTTGAATCCGCTCGAGCGCTTCGCCCCCCGACCCTACCGAAGTGACCTTGTATCCATCCACTTCCAGCAGGGTTTGTAAATATTTGCGAATACTGGGCTCGTCATCCACCACCAGCACATGGTCATGTTCTTCTACAGCGTTGCTGCTTGTGCTCACGCTTCACCCCGGACCGTATTCTGAAGATTGTCTGTCGGTAGTAAGAAAGTAAACGTTGAGCCGCGCCGAGGCTCGCTTTCCACCCAAATTTTTCCCCGATGGGCCTGCACCAGGCGCTTGGCAATCGCCAACCCCAGCCCCATCCCGGACGACGTACGGTCCACGCGCACGAAGTCCTCGAAGATTTCTTGATGGTGCTCTGACGCAATCCCCGGACCCGTATCGCTCACCGCCACGCGCACCGCGTTTGCGCCCGGCTGCTGCAACCGCCGCCGCTCCGACGAGCCGGCCACCTCTTTGGTGCTGCGCCGCTCCCAAAAATAGGCCTCCGCGCGCAACACTACGCTGCCGCCTCCGGGCGTGTGTTTCAGCGCGTTATCCAGCAAGTTGGCCACGGCTTGTTGCACCTTCTGATAATCGAACTTGAAAACCGGCAGTTTTTCGTCCACGCCAATTTCCAGGCGCACATGTTTGCGCTGGAATGCTTCGGTCCAGCGCGTCGCCAGTTCCAGCAGGCAGTCCCGCAGGTCGTTTTCCCGCATGTGCAGCACGAGCTTGCCACTCTCGAGGGTCGAGTAATTCAGGAACATCGAGACCAGCCGCACCAGTCGCTCGCAGCTCTCCTTCGATTCCTGCAGAATATCCCGTTGCTTGTCGTTCAGTTTGCCTAGCGATCCGGAAAGTAAAAGGTCGTAGTAGCCCTTGATCACCGCCAGCGGCGTCTTCAACTCATGTGCCGCCGAAGCCAAAAAAACCGTTTTCTGCCGGTTCACCTCCTGTAACCGCAGATAGGCGGCCAGCAGATTGCGATAGGTAATCTCCCGTTCCTGCAGTAGCGCCTGCACAGTTGGCTGGACCGACGCTCCGGCCGCCCCGGATACGTCATCTTCGGGTGGCGCTCCGCCAGCGGGTTCCAGTTGCACCATCAGCCAATCGAGTTCGGGAACACACTGAATCCGGGCCCGCACCTTCCCCGAGGGGCGCGTCATCTGCAGGTCGACTTCATGCTCCCCGCTGTCCATCTGTCCGACAATTACTTTCGGGTCCATGCGCAATAAGTCGTGAAACATATTGGGCGTGGGCCCGTCGGCCGGTAGTGGGTCGTCCAGGCACAATTTGGCCCGATGATTTATCATCAGGATCCGCCCGGTGCGATCGCACACAAGCACGGGAGTGTCCAAAAGATCGAGCATCCCCGATACCAAGCCGATCGAGAGGGAATCGCCGGTTTGAGCGTCGACAGTGGTCGCGCGCCTCACTTCGTGCCTCCTGGCTCGGCCACAAGTGCCGTTCACGGCCTGGTGAGGTACCAGAACCTTCCCGATACTGTCAAAGGGCTATGGAGGAGTCAATGGTAAATGGGTTCCATTTACCCTGATGGGCAACTTTAGGGGGAATTTAAGCCCCGATCCGTCCACCGCTCATTTTAGACATGTCTATTTAAGCTAAGTAGCTCATTGTAAAGTCGTTGAAGGGAACGAATACGCTTTGTCATTGGTCAATCTTCGGCTCTATCCAGCCTCGTACTAGCCCGAAAGTACTGATAAAAGCAGAAAACTTTTTCCGCTTTACTTACAAGAAAATGCCTCTAGCGCTGCACCCGCCGCGACTTTATCTTCACCCCACTTCTTGCCGTGGTATCCATGACACCGGAGTCAATGCTCTCACCCCGCCCCAGACATAAGTCACCTTCGACACAAATTCTGCCCAAGCCATGATCGCCATCTGGCGCTCGCTCCGCCCAGTTCCTGCGCATCAGATTCCCTTGCCGTCCGATCCATTTTCCAGCCTGCCGGGACGCCCCTCGGATGTACCGCACGCGCCAAGGGCACCGGGCCGGATGGAGAAGCACATCTCGCCAAGCCGGTTAATTTCTCAAGATCCCCGATTGAAATCGTGCCTCGAACGCGGTTATAAGTGTCGGGCACGATTTCCGTCGATGGTGTGAAAAACTTTGCTGTGGCCGTAAGGCTGATTCTCCATCGATGGCGCGTGTAACCCGGGGCTATCTTCTTTTTTTATAGTTGGTATACCTGCCGCCGCATCTGTGGCTTCTGTGATGCGAAGGGACACGGTTACATGCGTGCTACCGTTATAGCTACGCGCATACCGGATGCTACATTCGTGCTATATATTTTGTGTTAGACTGAATCCGATGCCCCTTGTCCCGGGGGACCTGGAGTTTTTGTAATACCGTGCCCACGCCAAGCCCCGGCGACCCTTTTTTCGAATTGCTGGCCGAAACCCTGGAGAATTTGGACCGCCCCGCCCGCGGACAATTTCTTCAGCGGTTTTTCAAAACTATTGCGCAGCTCGATTTAACCGAAACCTCCGCTCTCGATTACTGGGACCGCATCCTCGACCGCCGCCGCGAGCTCACCGACGCTTCGGGCACTCAAGTTTCGCTCAAGACGGGTATGGTCGATGTTCTGGCCTCCATGAGTTATCTCCGCTTGCCCATTTTGATGGAGTACGAGGATTCTAAAAAACTTCAGATCAACGCGGTCACTGATCCGCTCACAGGCCTGTACAACAGGCGCCTGTTCGAGGAGCAGTTTGAAAGGGAACTCAATCGCGCCCAGCGCTACGATCAGAATCTTGCTCTGGTAACTTTGGACTTGCACCGCTTTAAAGAAGTAAACGATCTCTACGGCCACCCGCGCGGCGACGCCTTGCTGCAGGTGGCCGCCACCACCCTTAAGAAGTCGCTGCGAACCTCCGATTACGCCTTTCGGATCGGGGGCGATGAGTTTGCTCTCTTGCTGGTTCAATCCGATACCGAACAGGCTGGCACCCTCGCACGGCGACTTCGCGCCAACTTCGCAGCCGCAATCGAGCCGATGCAAATGAGCGTAGGCCTGGGCCTGGACTTTGGCGTGTCCATTTATCCCCTCGATGGCGATCAAAGAGAGGCCTTGATCCGCATCGCGGACGAGCGCCTGTACGAAATGAAACGTGTGCTTAGATCGCAGGCCCCGCCCGCATTAGAGACGCCCGCCGCATCAGAGACACCCGCCGCATAGAGACACGCCGCATCGAGACACCTCAATCGGCTCCCGTTGCGCCCCCCTCGCAGTCCCCAGAGTCGCCCTCGCCCCTTCATCCCGTTCGAGTCGGCCTGACGGCGCCGATGGAAACTCATCCTCCGACGCCCATGCGTCACGCCCTCCGCAATAATTCCTTCCATGGTCTGGCGAAATCTGTTTTCTCGGGACCAGAACGAAGGAAGTGGGAGCGCGTATCGCTGGCCGGGACCCGCGCCCATGCCGAACTAACCGACCATGGGACTGGCATCGTCAAGGTCCTGGATTTGGGCTACGGGGGCGTGGCTCTCGAAGTTGGCCTTGGCGAGGATTTTGGCGCGACGTTTTTCGCGGTTTTGCGGGTGCCCATTTTGCCCCCGGTGCGTGTGAGCCTAAAGCGGCTCTATCAAATCCAAGCTGAAGGAGGGCAGATGCGCGTAGGTTGCGCATTCGTCATCTAGCGCCGCTCTTACGGTATTTCCTGTTCAGCGCCTGCCGCACCATGTTCCTGCCGCAGCTCCCGAGCCACGAATAGCAGCGCCTGTTGCACGCGCGCCAGCCCCAGCCCCCAGCGCACTCGCGCCTGTTCTAGTGTCTCGCCCCGGGCATATAGAATTATGCGCAAGCAAAATCCGTCGTCGTCCGCCGCAAACGCTACCGGAGAAATGCGCAATTCCCCTCGCAGCGCCTCGCCCGGCTCCCGCTCGAGCAGTTGGGACAGCCGCCGGGCCAGGTCTTCGTGCGGCCCGCATCCAAAATTGGTTGATTCCTGCAGGAAAATCACGTCTATGTAGGAGGCAAAAATCTTGCTTTCGGCGCCGCCGCCCTCTGTGCTGCTCCAAATCTTGCACGCGAACGTGGCAAAGACCGAGCCGCTGGCGTTGACGTTGGCCAGAAACGAGCGCAGCGGAGCGTGTTCTCGTGCCGCGGCGATCCGCTCGATGGCCCCTGGATCGGCATGCAGGTTGAAGCGATCGGCGCCCATCACCGACCGATTCGCGCCCCTGTCGGAAGCCACGACAATATGCATAACCAGTTACTATAACGCAAAGGCATCGCCGGCAGGCAACAGTGACGCTGTGCAGTGACCTCGGTAGCAGTAAAATATTCCTGAACACGGCGTAAGCGACAAACCTCATACATATCTCCGGATTTGGCCTTAGCAGCTCAATGAGCCGGAGCCGGTTCCAGCCCATCTTTCTTGTAGCCGGCCTCAATTTCAGGTGACGAGAGGTATTCCACCAGGGCCTTGGCGGCCTTCGCGTCCCTGACGTGGGTAGAGATGAACGCCACTAGCTCCACTGGAGGCGCAAACTGCTCGGGCAGAGGCCCCACGGTGTCCAAACTGGAATTGCTGAGCATCTCGTTGCGATAGAAAATACAGAGGTCGGCGTCGCCTTTAGCCACAAAACCCGCCACCACGTTCGAGGTTGCGCCGAGCTTGGTCTTCGAGCCGATTAGATCGATGACGCCCAGCTTCTGTAGCGCCTCGCGCGCCGCGAACCCGTCGCTTCCTACGGTTGGGTCCACATACGCGATGGTCGCAGCAGCCAGCAGTGCTTTTTTCAACGCTCCAGCTGTCGAGATGTCCGGCTGCGGCGCGCCCTTCTTAACCCCGACCGCCAGCGTCAGCCTCGCCAGCGTTGTGGCGCTCTGGGGGTCAATGTTGCCCGAAGCGAGTGCTTCCGGGTAAGGCGGCAGCAGGATTGAGACGTCAAACATTTCGCCGCGGGCGACTTGGTCTCTGGTCCCCAAGCCCCTGCCGTGGGTTACGGTGACTTTGTAGCCAGTCTTGCTTTCAAAGCCTGGAACCAGCTTATCTAACGATCCTCGAAACGGGTTCGGCACCAGGAGGCTGACTTCGGTTTGAGCGCACGCGCTTGACGAAATGCCGAGCAAAAGCGCGCCGACAGCTACTAACGATAAAAGGTATTTCACGGATTGCTCCTTGATGGCCGGCTATTCGGCTTCGTTACTTCCACGTTAATTTTCCGCCACTCCGGCGAGGCGGCAATCGAGGCACTCCTCCAATTCTCAGCTTACCTTCGGACCGCCCGGAAAGGTCGTGTTATACACCGGAAACCCTGCGGCGTCAGACCAAATTGTTCCGCGCGGCACATTATCATTCAATTAGCGACGTTCAGGCCCGCCCGGCCATCAGTGTCCGGCCATCCCCGTTCGGCATCGGTGTTCGGCCATCGCTGTGAACGTTAATCATCGCTGTGAACGAATCATCGCTGTGAACATTAATGCTGACGGCGAAAGCGTCCGTGAGCTGGGACGGAGGTTTGAGGCGCTATCCGACTAAGAAATTCCTCGCCCCGAGCCCGCCGGTCTTTTGCGCTTTACGCCTCTTTCCCCACTCGTGCATTCTTGGAACAGGCACGTAAACAGGAATATCGTTGGCGGACGATTTTAGTGTTCAATTGCAGCATCGAAAGTACGAACCTTCGGAGCACAAAAATGAAAAGGTTACCCCTGTTTGCAGGCGCTCTGCTGGCCCTGGTTGGCTTTCTCCCGAGCTTCTGTTTCTCCCAATCTGAAGCCAGCCTGGCCTCAAACAATGCGCGCTTGACTGTCCCCGCCGCCGATGGACTGTCCCAGGACGCCGTTTCCGACGCGACCCTCACAGCCGGTGGAGATCAGCCGGGGGCCCCGTCCGCTCCGGAACCAGCTGCGCTCCCCCCTCAGGTGGCGAGCACTTCGGAGGGGCCCAGGGTGGGGATCGGCGTCAGGTTTTCGACGTTGGGTCTGGGCGGCGAGGTTGCGGTCCGAGTGCTCAACCGAGTGAATGTGCGAGTGGGGGGCAGTGCACTCAGCATCAGTCACAGCGTCAAAATCAATGGTATTAACTATGCCGGACAAGCGCGGTTCCGATCGGCGGAAGCACATCTGGATTTTTTTCTCGTGGGCTCTTTTCACGTCAGTCCCGGACTATTGGTCTATAACGGTAACAATGCCAATGTGAATATTTCGATTCCTGGCGGGCAGACCTTCACCATTGGAGGCACAACTTACGAAAGTGGTGACGCCACCAGTGCGAACGGCCCCATTGCCGGTAACCTCACCGTCAAATTCAAAAGGGTCGCACCGGAAATCCTCATTGGTACCGGAAATCTAGTTCCTCGCGGCCACAGAAGGCATTGGAGTATCAATTCGGATTTTGGATTCGACTACGAGGGATCGCCAAAAATAGGATTCGGACTGACCGGCAGCGCATGCCTGCCTCCCAGCAGCACAGGTCTCTTGTGCGCGAACGCCGCCACCGATCCCATCGTACAAGCTAATATTAAAGCGCAGCAGGCGAAGTACAACCATAACGCGTCGGCGAAATTCTACTACTCTCTCTGGCCCGTATTCTCGACCGGTTTCAGCTACAGTTTCTGACCCCAATGTGCCATTGAATTCCTGTGGTGCTGATTCCCCGGGTCAATCGGCGCAGCCTCACCCTCCCCCTGGAAACGCCGTATTGTCTTTCGATATTCATAAGCGTAGACATCATCACAGAACAGCCTTCGGCCGTCGCCAGTTAGTACGCCATTCCGTAATCCTACGTATGCCATTCCCAACGAAAATGAAAAATTTGCGTCAGCCGGACAGGCCGCATATTGGGACCATGTTGGTCGGGCAGAATGCTGAAAAGCCCACCCGGCAGTGATTATAGGCTGCAAATCACGCTACACCACCGGTGCCCAAAAGCGCGGCGACCGCAAAAAATCTCGTTGCCGGCGGCGCGTATTTGGAAACTTCGCAGGATGCGCGTATGATAAGGGGTTGTCGCTGGCCAAGCGACGCGGCTGTAGTTCCGCATCACGCGGAGGCCGCGCAGACCGGCCGGCGCATTGGAGTCCCCATGAAACCCGGTATTCACCCCGATTATCACGAAGTCACCGTGCATTGCGCCTGCGGCAGCAGTTTCAAGACCCGTTCCACCCACAAGGGCGACTTGGTCCGCGTGGAAATCTGCTCGAGCTGCCATCCCTTCTTCACCGGCAAACAGAAGCTTTTGGATACTGCCGGCCGCGTCGAGCGTTTTAACCGCAAGTACGCCAAGGCGGCCGAAGCCGTGGAAGCCGCGAAGGCCAAAAAGAAATAACTCCAATTCACCTGGCGGCGCTGTCCCGCGGCATGCCCGCGGTGTAAAATCTTCGCGGAGCATAGCCACGCCTTCGCCATCCACTTCTCAAAATCAAAACGAGGGCGCAGCGGGACGCGCCCCCGCTGCCGGACAGACTGCCGAGCCTATCGGCGGGCCGCCCTCTGATCGGATCGCCGAGCCGCACGCTACAACGCCTGTCGAGCCCATTGTCGAGCCGGCCGTCCCGCGCGTCACGCTGCGCAATTCCTTCGCGCATCCTTACGACTCAGCCATCGCTGCCGCGCGCACCTGCTATGCGCCGCGCCTGATTTCGCCCGAGGAAATCACCGACAAGCAGCGCACCACCATCGGCGCGGCCACCTTCTTCGCCGGCCATCACACCGTTTATCAGCACGCGCATTTTGAGTTTGGACTCGAAAACGTCAGCCGCCAGTTCGTCTGGTCGTTTTTGCACGCGCATCCTTTTTATAATTCCGAGCAGCAAAGCCAGCGCTACGTGCGCCTCGATCGCGCCCTCGCTTACATTCCGCCGCTCGGCAATTTCCCCGGAGCTGCCGAAATCCCCAGCACCACAGAAATATTCGAGCGCGCCGTCGCCCGCGCCTGGTCCGCGTATCGCGAACTCACCGCGCTTCTGCAGGACGACGCGCGCCAAATTCTCGGCGACATCTGGCACCTCGGACCGATGTCCCACCCCCGCCGCAAGGATAAAGTCGAGCGGCAGGCCGAAAAGCGCGCCATCGAAGTGGCCCGTTACGTTTTGCCCGTCGCCGCGGCCACCACCATGGTGCACACGATTTCCGGCATCGTGTTGCACCGCCTGTGGCGCATGCAATCCGCTTCCGACACGCCGCATGAAGCCCGCCTGGTGATCGGTGAAATGGTCGCGCGCGTGCGCGAAGTCGATCCGCAATTTTTCGATCGCTTCAGCTCCGCGCCCCTCGACGAGCCGCCCGAATGGCAATCTCCGTCCGGCGACGCGGAAGCCCAAGCGCGCGAATTCGATGCGCAGCTCGCGGGACATACTTCGCGCCTTGTCGATTATTCCGCCGGCGCGCCGCGCGTGATGGCCGCCGCGTATCGCGCCGTCGTCGGACTCACGGAAACGCAGTGCTCGGACGCCGAAGCGCTCGACCGCATGCTCAATCCCGCTACAAATCCCTATCGCCTGGAAGTTCTCAACGTCGGCGTGCACGCGCCGCTGATGCGCCCATTGCAGCACGCCAATTTCACCTTCGCCAAAAAAATCAGCCACACCGCCGATAGCCAGGATCAGCGCCACCGCATGGTCCCCGGATCGCGGCCGCTGCTGGTGCTCACCGACACGCGCGCGCCCGATTTCATCACGCCGATGCTCATCAAGGGGAACGCGCGCGCCCGCGAAGTGTACGAGCGCGCCATGTCGGACGCCTGGGAGGCGAAAAACGCATTGCTCGACCGCGGCGTGCCGCGCGAATTCGCGCTCTACCTGCTGCCCAACGCGAAAGCGATTCGCCTGGTCGAGTCAGGATCGCTGCTGCACCTGCTGCACAAGTGGACCATGCGCACCTGCTTCAACGCGCAGGAAGAAATTTACCAGGCCTCCATGGAAGAGGTCGCGCAGGTCCGCGCCGCGCTTCCGGAAATCGGCCGCTACATCGGGCCGCCCTGCTACGTGCGCGCGGGAATCGCGAGCCCGATTTGCACCGAGGGTTCGCATTTCTGCGGCATAAAAGTTTGGCAGGAGTTTCCGAATATCGAGCGGCGCATATGACGCGGCAGGGCACGCTCGCATATTATTTGGCCGCGTGGGTCGTCGGATGCTTCATCGTATCGCTGCTGGTGTGGTCTATCGCGGTGGCGTCCGGGCAGCCGCCGCGGGCGGCAATGCTCCTGGAGATCTATTTTTTCGCGCTCGTGTTTGGCGCCGTCGACGCTCTCCTGTTCGCGTTTGTGTTGCGGCGCATCATGCGCTGGTGGGGAACTCATGCGCTATGGCCGTGGCTCGCTGGCTGGCGCGGGCGTGGGATTCGCGCTAATCATGCTGCTGGCCGAGGCCAATACCGCGTGGATCAATTGGCATGCTCCCGTGAACGGGAGCATCCATTTTTTTCTCGACGCGCTGCTGGCCGCTCCCAGCGCCTTGCGATATGGCGGCTTGTGGCAAGTGCCCATCGAAGGCGCGGCCATGGCCGCGGTGCTTTGTCTCGTTGATCGCGCGTTCAATCCCGCCGCTCCTGTGTCCGGCGCCGCAGCGGCGGCGACCTCGGACGCGACACACGCCCGCGTCTGACTTTCCCACTCGGTCATAAAGCCTGCTCTCTATTTTCGGCGCGCGTGCCGATCATCAATTTGGCGCCCTTACCGGGCGTCAATTTAGCGTCCTCTCCGGGCGCGCGCCGCGAACGCGATTCGCGTTTGCAGTTGCTGTTGCAGCGGGCGCCCCTCGCTTTCCGCAAAAGCGGGGCTCTTTCCGAGCCGTGGAATCGCTCCAACTTTCACGCACCACTCGCGCGCGAGTGTAAAGGATGTCCTGATAACACGGTGCCAAGAATGTCTTGAGACTGAGCACACTCCTGGCTGTTCGCCCTTCACAAATGTTTCCGTGCAACCTCGCCGCCGCAGCGCCAATGCCGCATCACCCCCAGTAGCACAGTCATTCCTGGCTGTGCGCTTTTCACCCAAAGCCGCACACGGTCTCCAAAAGCCAAAGTGGGCCGCACTTCGCGCTATCGAGGCACGCATCGAAAACGAGAAATCGCTTGCCGGGAGCATTCCCAGAACTCTTTATTCGAGCCCCGACCGTGCGTGGAAGCGAGCCAAACAGTCGCCAAGTAACAAAAATACTTTTTCCCGCAGGATGCCAGTGTGGCAAGTTCCGTTCATAGTAAGTCATTTCGCGGGTGGCCCATGTTTCGCTCTGGAAACGTGGGGCTTTTTCCTCAACTATTGTGTGAACCTGCGGGCTCCTCCCATTTTTTTGCTCGGCAAATTGGATTTCGACCAACCCCCGCCGCCATTCGAAACGCCCCGTATTCGAAATATATAACCGATCAGTAAAATATTTACAAGTTGCCAACTTGATGATAAAATGTATTGTGACACTCGAACATCAGTCCCTCTTCCGTCAACCAACGGCGCCTTCCGCGCATCATTACGCTTCCCCAGCTGGCCGCGCCAATTGCCAAATTCCCTTTTTCGACTCCCCAAACCGCTCGTCGCACTTCGCTCCCAACCGCCCGTCACAACTCCTGTGCTTTCATATCCATACGAACTGCTCGCGGGATATCCGCTTTGCTTTGATATCCTTACAAAAACATAGGGGGGAGGGGTCAAACTGCACCACGATTGTGCAATTCTTAAGCCCCTGTCAGCTTTCAAAAATAACCCAGCCGAAAAATCATCGCGCCCACCAGCGCCTTTCGCAGTTTCGCTCTCCCCGCCTCTTCCGGTAGAGTACACGGGCCACGGGTGTGGGCTCTACTTGGAGCTCGCGCAATTAATGAGGGGCGAAGTGCGCGGCCAAGCACGCGGAAAGGTGCGCCCATGAATCCGACCATGAAAATAGGCATCACCTGCTATCCCACCTACGGCGGCTCCGGAGTCGTGGCCACCGAGCTTGGCATGGAGCTGGCCGCGCGTGGGCACGACATCCACTTCATCAGTTACGCTCCGCCCGTGCGCCTGAATCCCGGCACCGAAAACATCGCTTTCCACGAAGTCGAGATCTCGAATTACCCGCTGTTCGATCACGCGCCCTACTCGCTGGCCCTCGCCGTCAAAATGATGGAGGTCGCCGAATCCGAGCATCTCGACCTGCTGCACGTCCATTACGCCATCCCGCACTCCGTGAGCGCGCTGCTCGCGCGCGCCATGGCCGCTCCCCGGCGCTTGCCCTTCATCACCACGCTCCACGGCACCGACATCACCCTGGTCGGCAATAATCGCAGCTTCCTGCCCATCACTAAATTCTCGATCGAGCAATCCGACGGCGTCACCGCCATCTCGCATTACCTGAAAACAGCCACGCTCGAGGAATTCGACATCAAGCGCCCCATCCAGGTCATTCCCAATTTCGTCAATTGCGATCTCTACTCCCGCAAGGACGATCCCGCGCTGCGCGCCGAATGGGCGCCCAATGGCGAGCCCATCGTGATGCACCTGTCGAATTTCCGTCCCGTGAAGCGCGTCACCGATGCCGTCGAGATTTTCGCCTTGCTCCGAAAAAAAATGCCCGCCAAGCTCGTCCTGATGGGCGACGGCCCCGATCGCGGCGCCGTCGAGTGGATGATTCGCCAGAAAAAATTGTCGAAGGATGTTTTCCTGCTCGGCAAACAAGACCGCGTCTACGAAAAGCTCAGTGTCGCCGACCTGTTTCTGCTTCCGTCCGATCTCGAATCCTTTGGACTTGCGGCCCTCGAAGCCATGGCCTGTGAAGTCCCCGTGATCGCCACCAACGTCGGCGGCCTCCCCGAAGTGGTCGAGCATGGCGTGGATGGTTTTCTCGTGCCGCCGCGCGACGTAGCCGCCGCCGCCAAATTCGCCGTTGAAATTCTGTCGCGCCCCGATCGCGGCCGCGAAATGGGCCGCCTCGCCCGCCAAAATGCGCAGCGCAAGTACTGCGCGAATGACGTAATTCCTCAATACGAGGCCTATTACCGCCAGGTGCTAAGCGAGTCCCCCGCCCCGAACGCGCCCAATACCAACGCGGGGAATACGAACAAAGCGGACGCCCCCAGCGTGAGCCCCATCCGCGCATGAGCGCCCTCAGCCTATGAGCGAAGCCCCCGCAGGCGCCGGCCAGCCGGACCAACTGGTACGCGGCATGGGCCTGTCGAGCGCCGTCTCGCTCAACATGCTGGACATGATCGGCGTCGGCCCGTTCATCACCCTGCCACTGGTGGTCGCCGCGATGCACGGGCCCCAGGCCATTCTCGGCTGGATCGCCGGCGCAGGTCTCGCGATGTGCGATGGATTGGTCATCGCGGAACTGGGCGCCTCCATGCCCACCGCCGGCGGCTCCTACGAATATCTGAAACAAATCTACGGGCCGCAACGGTTCGGACGCCTGGTCTCGTTTCTGTTTATCTGGCAACTGACCTTCAGTGCGCCGCTGTCGATCGCTTCGGGATGCATTGGACTCGCGGCGTACGCGGGATTTATCTGGCCCAATTTGCGCGGCATCCTCTTCCAGCATAATTTTCATCTGGGCTTGCCGCTGCTCGGCAGCCTCGAAGCTAACATTGTGATTACGCCCGGCACCTGGGTCGCGATGGGCAGCTGCCTGCTGGGCGTGGTACTGCTCTATCGGGGCATCTCCAGTGTCGGGCGCCTTTCCAAATGGCTCTGGGGCGGCGTGCTGCTCACCCTCGCGTGGGTGATTTCGGCCGGCGTCACGCATTTTCACGCCGCTCAGGCGTTTAACTTTCCCCCCGGCGCCTTCGCGTTATCCACGGGATTTTTTACGGGCCTGGGCTCCGCCATGCTCATCACTACGTACGACTACTGGGGCTACTACAACATTTGCTATCTCGCGGGCGAGGTGCGCCAGCCGGAGAAAAATATTCCGCGCGCCGTGCTCATTTCGATTTCGCTCGTGGCGGTCATTTATTTGCTGATGAATGTAAGCGTGCTCGGCGTAATTCCCTGGCAGGAATTTGCGAGCCACTCCGGCGCCGACGCGCGATCATCGGTGATTTCCTTCTTCATGCAGCGCATTTACGGCGGTTGGGCGGGGAAAGTCGTCACCGGGCTGATCATCTGGACCGCATTTGGATCGGTGTTTTCGCTGCTCCTGGGATATTCGCGCGTCCCCTACGCCGCCGCGCTCGACGGAAACTATTTCGCGGTTTTTGCGCGCCTGCACCCGCGCCACCGGTTTCCTTACGTTTCGCTGCTGGTTTTGGGAGCCGTGGCCACCGCGTTTTGCGTTTTGCAACTGGCCGACGTGATTGCCGCTTTGGTGGTAATACGCCTGCTCCTGCAATTTCTGCTGCAGGAAATTGGCCTTCTGATTCTGCGCCGCCGGCATCCCGAAATGCCCCGCCCCTTCCGCATGTGGTTTTATCCCCTCCCCGCATTGCTGGCGACGGCCGGCTTTGTCTACATCCTGATTTCGCGCCCCAATTTTTTGAAGGAAATCCGTTACGCAGCGGTCCTGCTCTTTTTTGGTTTGTTGCTTTACTTCGTGCGTGCGGCGCGCCGCGGCGAATGGCCCTGGAAGCCGGCCATAACGGGTGGATCATGACAAAGCGAAAATCACGCACGATCGCCACAGGTTTAGTTGTGCGCACTCGCAGCGCAGGTTATGCGGAGAAGGTGCAAGCCCGCGTTCCACTACCTCATGTTTTGGTCGGGATGCTAGAATTAGTCGCGAACAGCGATTCGGTCAAAAGCGCCGAAACAACTCGCAAGGTAAAGCAGTTTCCTCCAACGGCGATATGGTGCAAATGGTTAGCACACGGCCCTCTCAAGGCTGAAATCCGGGTTCGAGTCCCGGTATCGCTACCAAACCTCAAAAAGCCCAATAAAAACGCCAGATCGGCTGTCGGGTTTACGTTTTCGAGAGCCGTAACCGCTGGTTTTCCCCTTTTCTCCCCATTCAAGGTTAGAGGAGAGGGAAATGGCAATTCGCACCGTACCCATCAAAATTAGGATGACGTATTGCGTCCAAATCGGAAATTTCGGCTTGAGGATTCCAATTTAAGATGAGCAGATCAATTCTTGCGAGGTGAAGGAGGTGAAGAATGTCTATTGGCAAACGTGCAGCAGCGGAGTTCTTCGGCACTTTCTGGTTGGTCTTCGGCGGTTGTGGTAGCGCAGTGCTAGCAGCAGCTTTCCCCAACCTGGGGATTGGCTTTGCCGGCGTTGCCCTGGCCTTCGGCCTGACGGTGCTGACCATGGCCTATGCCATCGGGCACATCTCCGGATGCCATTTAAATCCAGCTGTTTCCGTTGGACTGTTCGCGGGCAAACGATTCCCTGCGGTGGAAATTTTGCCCTATGTAATCGCCCAAGTCGCAGGAGGCATTTGCGGGGCGGCCGTCCTCTATGTGATTGCTCGCGGCAAAGCTGGTTTTGACCTGAGCGGGGGCTTTGCTTCCAACGGGTATGCCGACCATTCTCCCGGGGGATATTCTCTTCTCGCGTGTTTCGTTGCGGAGACAGTCCTAACGATGTTTTTCTTGCTCATCATCATGGGCTCGACCGATAAGCGCGCCCCTCGAGGTTTTGCGCCAATCGCGATCGGTTTGGGATTAACCCTGATTCATCTCATTGGAATACCAGTCACCAATCTCTCTGTCAATCCTGCGCGAAGCACGGGACCAGCAATATTCGTCGGCGGATGGGCTGTAGGACAGCTTTGGTTGTTTTGGGTAGCCCCTATTCTCGGTGCGGCTATCGGAGGGATCATCTACAGCGTTCTATTCGACGAAACGCCCATCGCGAGTTAGCAAGCCGTAAAAGCAACGGCTCAAGGAGCGGTTCTTTTGTATGGTGTCCTACGCTGATCCTCATGCGACGCTAGCGTGCCTACAATGATAGCTAAAGACGAGCACGAGGCTATTTTGTTTAATGGCGTCACTCTTGAGCGGCGCAGCCGGCCAGCGGGGAAGTTGTGGGCCTCTAGTAGTGTGGCAGCGTCGGGCACTGAGCCTCCCGCCGGCCGCAGCGACGTCGGCGGGAGGCGACCCTAATTTAGCGGTGCAACTGGCAATCAGGCGAAAAGAAGGGACGGCTCCTGCCGTTCCGGAAGTGGGCCTCGGCTCCAGGCCGTCCAACCAGCTGCTGCGTGCCACCTTGGACCGCGAGATAAGCGAGATGGGTGTCGGCGTGCGTTGCGCCACGACGAATCGCTACGTGAATGGATTTTTCGCACCACGCTCGACTGCGGCCAGATGGGCTGCATGTCGGTAAGGCTCAAGCCGAATCGCTCTCCAACCAGGAAGGTGATTGATTGCCGGCCACCGGATGCCGCGTAGGTCGATAAAGGGGCCAACTGGCGACAAGTGGGAGTGGCCCTGCCGAACTTTCTCAGGATTTGGACCGTTACGCGAGCCTCTGGAGGAGATTTACGCAAAGCGACCGCTTGAGCGCTGATTTATCTCTGGAGATCTTCCCGGATCCGCCAAAAAGGCCATACCGTCAAAACCCTGGGCGGAACATTGCACACTGAAGCGGTCGGGTATAAGTTATTGTTCGGCTGGGAGGTCGAAAACGGAAATCCCGCCTTAACGCGCTATTGGGCGATTCGCCTATTCTCGACATTCAAGTAAGTGAATGGCCGCACTGTTTGTAGGAGGGAAATCATGATCAAAGACATTTCTCGTCGCACGGCGATCAAAAGCGCAGCGGCGTTGGCCGGGGTTGCCGCGCTGGGGATTCCGGCATGGATGTCGCCCGCTCTGGCGCAGTCTGAAGAGGTCGTTCCGTGGACCGACATCCCCGATGGCTTCGATCCGGCTGGGGCAACGGGCCCGCACAGCTTGGACACGCGGACCATCGGGAAATCCTCGTTTATCACGCCGGTGGATGATTTCTTTTCCGTGCAGCACTATGGCCCTACGCAGGTGGATCTCGCCGGTTACAAGCTCCGCTTGAGCGGCCTCGTCAACAAGCCGGTGGAACTCAGCCTTGAAGAGTTGAAGCACCGGCCTCGCACCGAGCTAATCGCGGGTTTCGAGTGCTCCGGCAACAATTCCGCGCGTTTGAATACGTTGACGGGCAATGCCCGCTGGGTGGGAACAAGCGTGGCCGCGCTCCTCAAGGATGCGGGACTCAAGTCCACCGCACGGGAAGTGGTCTTCTTTGGTGCGGATCACGGAACGGAAGAGATTGTCCACGGCGGCCAGCCTCAAAAGTACGAACAGAACTTCGCCCGCAGCCTCGCGCTGGGAGACGCGATGAATCCCGACGTCCTTCTCGTGTGGGAGATGAATGGTGTTCCGTTACCGGCGAAGAATGGCGGACCGGTCCGTCTACTCGTGCCCGGTTGGTACGGCGTCTGCAACGCGAAGTGGCTGAACCACATCCAGATTCAGGATAGGCGCTTCATGGGACGCTTTATGGCGCGCGACTACGTCACGCTCATGGAAGAGCAGGACGGAGATCAGACCATCTGGGAAGAGACCTCGGTGAGCCGCATCCAACTCAAGTCCATGGTCGCCCGGCTGACGCACAGTGGGAGCAAGTTCCTGGCCACCGGCTTCGCGCTGAACGACGGAACGCCGCTACGCTCCGTGGAAATTCGGGTCGATAGCGGACCCTGGCTACCCGCCGCGATGGACCGCGAAAATACGAAATACTCCTGGAAGCTGTTCACCTATGAATTCGCCGTGCCCGCGAGCGGCAATCACACCATCGTTTCTCGCGCCACCGACGTGAACGGCGCGGTGCAGCCCGAACAAGCCGACTTACAGTCGAAGAAATCTCGCTGGGAGAATAATGGACAGTTCGTCCGCAAATTTAAGGTCTAGTCGAAACGCCGCGCCTGCCATGCGCCAAAACGATTCGTAGCGGCAACCTCCTTCGGCAACTGGCTTTTCCCGCCGGAGCACCTTCCGTCTGATAACGACGTTGGCTCCGTACTCGGCTCTGGTTTTTTCTTAGAATCGCCTGTTGGCAGTATACTCTCGCCACTTCCGGTTGGCCGGGAGCGCCATGCCAGAACGAAGTGAATCAACCATGATTGGGCGGACCATTTCGCACTATTGCATCGTCTCGCAGCTCGGAGGCGGCGGGATGGGTGTGGTTTACGAAGCCGAAGACCTCAAGCTGCATCGGCATGTCGCGCTGAAGTTTCTTCCTGCTGAGACGGAGAACGATCCTGCTGCCCGCGAACGATTCCAGCGCGAGGCGTTTGCCGCCTCAGCACTGAATCACCCGAACATTTGCACCATTTATGAGATTGATGAGGCCAACGGCCAGCACTTTATTGCCATGGAGTTGCTCGAAGGGCAGACGCTCAAGCATCGTATAAGCGGGAAGCCTTTCGCTATCGAACAGCTGCTGGAGCTGGGAGCAGAGATTGTCGATGCGCTAGACGCCGCCCACGCCAAGGGGATTGTGCACCGGGACATCAAACCCGCGAACATCTTCGTTACCGATCGCGGGCACGCCAAGATTTTGGACTTTGGGTTGGCGAAGCTCACGTCTCGCCCGAAGTCTCTAGAAACAATGTCTACAGGAACGACACAAGTTCCTGAGGAGCAACTGACCAGTCCGGGCACGACGCTGGGCACAGTGGCCTACATGTCGCCGGAGCAGGCGCGAGGGGAAGAACTGGACGCCCGCAGCGATCTATTTTCTTTCGGCGTTGTGCTGTACGAGATGGCCACTGGCAAATTGCCGTTTCAAGGTGGCACCTCGGCAACGATCTTTGGTGCCATTCTCCACAAGGCGCCTACTCCGCCGAAACAATTGAATTTAGAACTACCCCCGAAATTCGACGAAATCATCCACAAGGCGCTGGAGAAGGACCGCAAACTGCGTTATCAGAGTGCGGCGGATTTGCGAACCGATTTGGCCCGGCTAAAACGCGACACAGATTCGGGACGGTCCCTCGCATCAGCGACTGTCGCTGATGCGACTCCTCGCTCCTGGTGGCGTGGCAAAGCGGCCATGGCGATTGCGGCGGTGGCTCTGCTGATTTTGTTGGCCGGTACGGGTTGGCTCTACCGATCGCGCACCGGCGGCGGCGAGACGATTGATTCGCTGGCGGTCTTACCGTTCGTGAATGCCAGCGGCGATCCCGACAGCGAGTACCTCAGCGACGGCATCACCGAAAGTCTCATTAATAGCCTCTCCCAGTTGCCGCATCTCAAGGTGATGTCTCGAGACTCGTCGTTCATGTACAAGGGCAAGCAAACCGATGCACGGACAGTGGGAAGCGCACTGGGCGTTCGCGCCGTCCTCGAAGGCCGGGTCATGCAGCGCGGCGATGACCTCGAAATCAGTGCGGAATTGGTGGACGCCCGCGACGACAGCCACATCTGGGGCCAGCAGTACAGTCGCAAGGCGTCGGACATTTTTGCTTTGCAGGGCGACATTGCCAAAGAAATGACCTCCACGCTACGGATGCGTCTGACGGGCGATGACGAAAAGCGCATGGCCAAAAGCTACACTGCGAATCCTGAAGCTTATCAGGATTATCTGAAAGGCCGTTATTGGGGGACCAAGGGCACCGAGGAGGGGC
Source organism: uncultured Acidobacteriota bacterium (assembly GCA_963719845.1). Lineage (GTDB taxonomy): Bacteria > Acidobacteriota > Terriglobia > Acidiferrales > UBA7541 > Palsa-189. The sequence continues at coordinate 157,912 of CAVRDM010000037.1, forward strand.
TCAACAAGAGCATCGAATACTCCGAGCAGGCCATCGCCAAAGATCCTACCTACGCCCTGGCCTACTCCGGCCTGGCAAATTCCTACACTGCCATTGCAGATTTCGGTTTTATTCCCCATAAGGAGGCATTGCCGAAGGCCGAGGAGGCCGCGCGGAAGGCCGTGGAACTTGATGATTCGCTCGGCGAAGCTCACGCGTCGCTGGCATGGGTGAAAAGCGTGAACGACCTGGACTGGTCCGGCGGCGAGAGCGAATTTCAGCGAGCTATTGCGCTCGATCCGAACTATCCGACCAGCCATTTTTACCATGGCCTGGCTTTGGCGGTGACAGGCCGGCTTGACGAAGCCATCGCGGAGACCAAACGAGCCCTAGAACTTGATCCACTCTCGCTCGTCACTAATTCGCTTTTGGGAGAGTCATACTACTTTGCGCGACGGTACGATCAGGCGATCGAGCAACTGCAGAAGACATTGGAGTTGGACCCAAACTTCCTCCTGGCGCAGGATACCCTTGGCCACGCCTACGTCCAAAAATCCATGTACAAGGAGGGGATTGCGGAGTTTCAAAAGGCGTTGGCGACCTTTCCTGGAAACGCAGTAGCACTCTCGGGCCTCGGTTATGCATATGCGGTTTCGGGTCGAAGAGCCGAGGGGCAGAAGGTGCTCGATCAATTGACCGAGACCTCGAAGCAAAAGTATGTTCCAGCAGCGTCTAGAGCCGCGATCTATGTGGGGCTTGGGGAGAAGGACAAGGCATTCGAGTGGCTGGGAAAAGCTTATGAGGAACGCTCGATAGTAATAGGGGGTGGTCACCCCATTAAAGTGGACCCGGTCTGGGATCCGCTGCGCTCCGACCCGCGCTTCGCCGACCTGCTGCGCCGCATGAACCTTGACTAACGATCGGCAATAGCATCTCCCCCTAGCCGTAATCTATGCTCGAAATCAAGGCAGCACGACCTTTTGGACCTTAATGCGAATTCGGGTCTGGCGGGTCCTGCACCGGTGGATCCAAACCCTGTAGACATCGCCTAGTGGGGAAATGCGCCGCCATTAGCAATTGAAGACTCGTTCGTAGGCGGCTTTCACGCATCTCTTGTCTTGCAGCGACAAGGTCGTTCTCGTCGCTGAGGTCTAGTTAAGGGATAGACCCACAGCGCGTTCGTATGCACGCATTCGAACGCCATATTCTTATCTATCTGACATAAAGTCGCACGGTCAGAAACAGGAGGTGCTGTGCGCAAACTGAATTAATATTCTGGCGGTTATCAAGTTGCTGAGGCTCGCCTCGGGAAGAATGACTGGGAGAAACGTCATGGTTGAAGCGGCCAAAAGTCTGTTCCTGATTCTTAGTGCGCTATTTCCTATCGTTGACCCGTTGGGTGGAAGCCCCGTCTTTCTAGCTATGACGAGGGAATACTCACCGGCTACACGGAAAGCATTGTCTTTGCGGATTGCGATGAACAGCTTCTTCTTGCTGGTGGGATCGTACTTCATCGGGACACATATCCTCTCTTTCTTTGGAATTTCGTTGCCGGTGGTCCAAGTGGGCGGAGGATTGATAGTCATCTCAACCGGTTGGGCGCTGTTGAAGCAGGGCAATGACGAGGACGAGAAGGGCATGAAGAAGAATATTCAGCCGGTGGACCCATTCCGCAACGCTTTTTATCCCTTGACGTTACCATTGACGGTTGGACCAGGATCGATCTCGGTGGCGATCACGCTGGGTGCGAATGCCCCACGCCATCAAGGGCTCAACCTCCTCATCATTTTGACTGCAATTGTCGGCTCTGCTCTGCTCGCTGCCAGCATCTTTCTTTGCTACGGATTTGCAGATCGCCTGGGAAGGATAATCGGCGCGACCGGAATGACCGTGATAATACAACTTACGTCGTTCCTGCTCGTGTGCATCGGTGTGCAGATCCTGTGGAATGGCGCTAGGGCACTTCTGGTTTCACTTCCCTTGCACATGCGCTGAGCGAGGCAACAGTTGACCTTGGAGTTAGGGATTCGGGTGCATGGGAGAGAGTTTCAACGGTACGGAGAGCCCTACGGAATGGCTGGAAAATAGCTGGCGAAAACGTGGTCAAGTCCATCGCAATGACATGGTAGGCCCGCGGGGACTCGAACTCCAGACCTCTACCGTGTCAAAGGCCAGCTAGCCAGCACTTGAACAACTTACATGACGACGGGGACCGCCTAAGTACGTGGAAATACGTGCAAGACAAAGTTTCAACGGTACGGGGAGCGGTACGAGAGGTTTGACGTGTCGGCCAAGATCTTCAATGACCATTTCTCGCCATTGCTTATGAGGAAGGCACCCCATCGGGAGTAGCGTGCGTCGCCGATGACGTATTTGGCGTCCGTATGAGGACACGATGTCAAATTTTAGAACTGCGGCATGTAGTTCATTGTTGGTCTGAATTTCCACAAACCTTTTGAATTCAGGGAAGTGGATGAGCGTCCTATTTCGCCGCTCCTGGCAGGCGAGTTGCCTTTATTACTGGCGATAGACTAGTCGAGTCCGAATGGACAGGAGACGATGCCATGGTAAGAGCCGATAGCCCAAAGGTCCACGACGCATTGAACGGGGAGCGTCGTTCCTTTTGTGATTGTGACGAAATCGGCAGCGAAAAAGTAGTGTTTGAGGTGTAGCCGATTCGCAGTTCGGAAGGTCGAGAAGGGCGTTCAATGAAATGCAGCGACCGAACTCGGATCCTGATGAGTGCGCTGGGAGGAATCGCTGTGTTGGTTACGGCGATCTTGCTTGCCACGGCGCTGTGCATGGGCGCTCCTGCGAATCCTTCCCAGACTACCAGCATTTTCAAGCCGGAATCGACACCCGCCGACTCGATCTTTCGTTTGTCGCTTTTGGTTCTCACGGTTACAGGTCTCATTTTCCTAATTGTCTTCGGCTTGCTTTCTTATTCCGTCGTGAAATTTCGCAGGCGCCGGGGCGACGATGGGCGTGAGCCTCCGCAAGTTTACGGCAGCAATCAGATCGAGCTCGCCTGGACGGTGATTCCGATTCTCATTGTGCTGGTGCTCGTCATGGCTACAGCGCGGGTGATCCATGCCATTCAGGACGCGCCCATGCCCAAGGGAGCAATTGAGGTGATCGCAATCGGCCATCAGTTCTGGTGGGAATTTCGGTACCCCACACTTGGGGTGGTCACTGCAAACGAAGTGCATGTTCCGGTCAGCGATCCCGCGCATCCCACGCCCACTTTCTTGAAATTGCTTTCCGCGGACACGGACCACAGCTTTTGGGTTCCGCGTCTGGCAGGAAAGACAGATTTAATACCGAATCGCGTCAACAAAATTTGGATCGATCCGCACGAGGCAGGACTTTATCTCGGCCAATGCGCCCAGTACTGCGGGACGCAACACGCGAAGATGCTCCTGCGAGTTTACGTTGATTCACCGGAACGATTCGAGCAATGGGTCCAGCAAGAACAGAGACCGGCACAGTCCAGCGACGCGGGGAATGAAGGCCGCCGGGTTTTTGAGACTACTGCTTGCATCAACTGCCATACCATTTCTGGAACGCTAGCGGACGGCCGTTTTGGCCCTGATCTAACTCATTTGATGAGCCGGGATACGATCGCCTCGGGCGCCGCGTCAAATACTCCCGCAAATCTTAAAGCTTGGATTCAAGCGCCCAACGCCATCAAGCCCGGATCGTTAATGCCGGCAATGAAATTAAGCGATCACGATTTGGACGCGGTCACGACGTACCTTGAGACGCTTCGATAAAAAGGCACTGGCATGGGCTCAGAAACAATCGCGGTCAACGTATTTGACCACGGCGCACGGCCGATCGGCGACCGGCTTCACAACTGGCTGGTCACCGTAGATCACAAGAAACTAGGGATTCTGTACATCATGTACGGGCTGGTGTTTCTAATCATTGGCGGAATTGAAGCGACGATCATGCGGATACAGCTGATCGTTCCACACAACGATTTCGTTTCACCTCAAGTTTTCAACCGCATGTTTACGATGCATGGCACGACGATGATCTTTTTCGTCATCATGCCGATCTTGTTTGGCTTCGGCACATATTTGATTCCGTTGATGATCGGCGCTCGAGATATGGTCTTTCCGCGACTGAACGCCTTCAGCTTTTGGCTTACCGCTTTCGGAGGTGTGCTCCTTTACTTCAGCTTCATCGGTGGAAATGGGCTTTACGGTGCCGGGAACGCGCCGGACGTGGGATGGTTCGCCTACGCGCCGCTTACTTCGCGCGCATTCTCCCCGGGGCACAGCACTGATTTTTGGACCATGGGTCTGCTCGTCTCCGGGTTCGGTAGCATCGGAACGGCGGTCAATTTCATAACCACAATTTTGTGCATGCGCTGCCCGGGGATGGCGCTCGGGAAAATGCCGCTGCTGGCGTGGCTCAACCTGGTCGTGGGCGGGATGGTCATTCTGGCGATCTCTCCTCTTACCGCGGCACAGATCATGCTCTCGGTCGATCGGTATCTCGGCGGGCACTTCTTTGACACCCAGGCGGGAGGCTCGGCGGTTCTTTGGATGCACTTTTTTTGGATTTTCGGCCACCCGGAAGTCTACATCCTGGTAGTTCCGGCTTTTGCCTTCGCTTCTGAAATCATCCCGGTGTTCTCACGAAAACCGATCTTTGGGTACCCGGTGATGGTTGCGGCGACGGTCTGCATTGGGTTCATCAGCTTCAGCATCTGGGCTCACCACATGTTTACAGTGGGAATGAGTTCTTATGGAAATACCTTCTTCGTCGCCACCACAATGATTATCGCCGTACCTACCGGGATCAAGATCTTCAATTGGATCGGGACGATGTGGGGCGGCAAGATTCAGTTCAAAGCTCCGATGCTGTTCTGCATCGGTTTTCTGTTCCAATTCCTGATCGCAGGTCTAACAGGAATCATGCTGGGTACGGCACCGTTCAATTGGCAACTCAGCGCCTCCTATTTTGTGGTGGCGCATTTTCATTATGTCATCGTTGGGGGAATTCTCTTCACCATTTTCGGGGCCATCTATTACTGGTTCCCGAAAATGAGCGGCCGGATGTACAACGAGACTCTGGCCAAATGGCATTTCTGGCTATTTTTAATTGGCTTCCATCTGACTTTCGATTTCATGCACATCCCGGGCATGTTGGGAATGCCGCGCCGGATCTACACCTACGAGCCCGGACGCGGATGGGAAATCTGGAACTTGATCGTCACCATCGGCGTGGTGTTCCAAATTCTCGGTGTGCTGGTGTTTGTCTTCAATATGCTGCGGTCGCTGGTCAAAGGGGAAGTCGCCGGAAGCGATCCCTGGGATGCGTGGACGCTGGAGTGGTCGACGAGTTCACCCCCGCCGGAATACAACTTCGCCAAGATTCCCGTTGTCAGAAGCCGGCGTCCACTTTGGGACCTTAAGCATCCGGAAGATCCGGATTGGAAGTACGAATAATCGGGAGAACTCGATTGAGCAGCGCGGCAATTACACGGCCATCGACTGAACCTCAGTGGGTTCTTCCCTCGCGCGGGCGTGTGGGAATGTTTTCTCTGATTGCTGCTGAAGCCGCGATCTTCACGATTTTCGTGGTCGCGTACATTTTTTATATCGGGAAGAGCCTGTCAGGCCCCGTGCCAAAGGACGTCCTCGAACTTCCGATCTTTAACACTATCTGCCTGCTATCAAGCAGTCTGACGATTCATCTGGCCGTCAAGGCTCTGCGAAACGCGAAGATCGGCGTGTTTGGAGTGTGGTGGTTCGTGACGATCGCACTGGGCGCCATTTTTCTGGTTGGAACGGGCCGTGAATGGCAGCACCTGATTTTCGATGAGGGCTTAACGATCAGCACCAATCTTTTTGGCACGACGTATTACTCGCTCGTCGGGCTGCACGCTTTTCACGTCACCGTGGGTCTGGTCGTTCTCACCATCGGCATGATTTTCACATTTTTAGGCAAGGTAAAGCCGGAGCACAGCGAGCGGGCCGGAGTCTTCTCATTGTATTGGCATTTTGTGGATGCGGTCTGGGTGATTGTTTTCACTGTGGTTTACGTTATCGGGCGCTGAAGAAAGCGGAGTCACACATGGTTTCAACCGATGCGCAAGCGCACACACCTGAGGCGATGCCAGGAACGGTCAATCTGCCGGCACCGACGCCCTGGCCCGTCATCCTTGCGTTTGGCATCACTCTGCTTTTTGCCGGGCTGCTCACGAGCCCTTCGGTCAGTATTCTCGGAGCGATCTCTTGTTGACCGGCTGTGTCGGATGGTTCCGCGACGTTCTTCCGCAGGAGAAGGAAGAGACGGTCGACGTGAAAGCCGAAGTGACGGTGATCTCTCCTTCCCATCGCGAAATCGAAAGGCTGCCGATTGCACCAGATCTCCCCCGAGCCCTCCTGCCGCTCGAAACCTATCCAGTGTCTGCAGGAATTAAAGGTGGGCTGGCCGGCAGCGTGGCCATGGCCCTGCTCGCATGTCTTTACGGCCTTCTCAAGCAAGGGAGCATTTGGTATCCCATCAACTTGCTTGCAGCCACGGGCTACGCGCAATCGCTCAAAATCGGGACGGCATGGCTCGACCAGTTCCATTTGGGCAGCTTCGCCATGGCTGTTTTCATTCATCTAATCACCTCGCTTTTAGTGGGCTTACTGTACGGAGCCATGCTACCGATGTTTCCGCGCCGACCGATTCTTCTGGGAGGCATCTTAGCGCCGATCCTGTGGACAGGATTGCTCCACAGCGTCTTAGGGCTGATAAACCCACTGCTCGACGCGCGTATTGATTGGCTCTGGTTTATTGCTTCACAGTTTGCTTTTGGAATCGTCGCTGGATCGGTTGTCGCGCGTCAGGAGCGAGTGCCTACCCGCCAGTTCGTCCCTTTTATTATTCGTGCGGGTATTAAGGCCCCAGGAATGATGCAAGAAAAACCAGGTGAGGATGGATCGCAATGAGATTCCCCTTGATTATTCTCGGGGCGGTTGGCCTGACCGCAGCCGGTTTGTACGGATGCGCGAAGGCACCGGGTCGGCCGGTTCCCAGTCAGACGCCCATCGTTCCGAGTGAGATTTCAGATTTCAGTACCCTGTACGAAGAGAACTGCTCCGGTTGTCACGGCCAAGAAGGAAGTGGCGGAGCTGCGATCGCTCTCGCCAATCCCCTGTACCTGGCGATTGCAGACGATGCCATCCTGCGTCAGGCGACGGCGAGTGGAATTTCTGGAACCTCAATGCCTGCTTTTGCGCAGAGCGCAGGCGGCATGCTTACCGATAAACAGGTCGATGTGATTGTCGACGGGATTCGTAAACGTTGGGCGAGGCCAGATGTTTTGAGCGGCGCCGACGTGCCGCCGTACTCCTCAGCGACCCCCGGCGATTCCACGCGCGGGTTGGCACTCTTTGTTACGTACTGCTCCTCCTGCCATGGCGCCGGAGGCCAGGGTGGACCAAAGGCGAGTTCGATCGTAGAGGGCTCCTTCCTCGCGTTACTGAACGACCAAGAACTGCGGACAATTGTTATCACGGGACGTCCTGAACTAGGCGCTCCCGACTGGCGAGACGACGTCCCAGGGAAGCCATTGTCGTCGCAGGATGTCTCCGACATTGTGGCGTGGATTGCCTCGCAGCGGCCGAAATTCCCCGGCCAGCCCTTTCCAACGACTGCAAAAATAATCGGAGAAATTCAATGACTCTGGCACCTGGAATCACGAGGCGTGAACTTTTTATGAGGCTCGGGATTCTGTTCAACGGCATCGTCGGTGTAATTCTGGCCGTGCCGATCGTGCGCTATCTCCTCTCTCCCGTTACACGCGAGCGGAACGTTGGCTACGATTCGTGGATTCCTCTTGGTAACCTCGAACAGTTTCCCTCGGGGGAGACGCGCCTGGCCACGTATCGAAATCCTGTGGTGAATCCATGGGATGGTTATACCGCAGACATCGCCTGCTGGGTTCGCAATGTGGATGGGCAAACGTTTCAGGTTTTTGCGATTAATTGCGCGCACCTCGGGTGTCCTGTCCGGTGGTTCCCGCAATCCAGCCTTTTCATGTGCCCCTGTCACGGTGGCGTGTATTACCAGGACGGCTCACGCGCTTCCGGCCCTCCTGAACGTGGATTGTTCGAATACCACTACAGAATTGAGAGCGGCAAGCTGTTGATCAAAGCCGGCGAGATGCCCACACCAGGCCAGACTTCCAATATCGTTCGAGAGATACGAGCATGCGTCTGATCAAATCCATCGGCGAGTGGATCGACGCACGTCTCCAGCTGGGTTCATCCATCCGCGAGACCGCAGAACATCGCGTTCCGCGCGAAGCCGCGAGCTGGTTTTACGTTTTTGGCAGCGCCGCGTTCGTAGTGTTCCTGCTGCAAATCGTTACCGGCATCATGTTGGCGATGATTTACGTGCCTTCCGCTGGTGAAGCTTGGAATAGTCTTCAGACTCTCAATCACAATGTCGCGCTTGGTTGGTTCATTCGAGGCCTGCATGGCTGGGGCTCGAACTTTATGGTTGCGATCGTTCTAATCCATATGGTCCAGGTCTTTCTATTTGGGGCGTACAAATATCCTCGCGAACTGACTTGGATAGTGGGCGTGTTTCTCTTGCTCGTGACTCTGGGCATGGCCTTCACAGGCCAGGTTCTGAGATTCGACCAGGATGCCTATTGGGGTCTCGGGATCGGAGCATCGATCGCCAGCCGCGTCCCATTGATGGGACCTTTGATCGTCAACTTAATGCTGGGCGGGCCGATTATCGCAGGAGCAACACTCTCGCGATTCTTTGCGCTACATGTATTCGTGGTTCCCGGTCTTCTCATCATGTTTGTTGCCGCTCACCTCCTGATGGTTCTGAAACTCGGAATCAACGAGTGGCCGATGCCCGGACGCGTGGTCCGCAAGGCTACCTATATTCAGGACTATCAGGAGCTGACCAAAAAGGATGGTTTGCCTTTCGTTCCCGGAGCGGTTTGGAGGGACCTGTTCTTCGCGGCCTTCATTTTGCTTTCGATCGCTGCCTGCGCCGCCTACTTCGGTCCTTTTGGCCCATCGGGCCCGCCGGATCCCACCATCATTCAAACCGCACCGCGTCCGGATTATTTTTTCTTGTGGCTTTATGCGGTGCTTTCACTTTTGCCGCCCTCCATGGAGACTCCCGCGCTGCTGATCGGGCCGGTGGCAGTAATCGCCGCACTTTTGCTCTTGCCCTTCATTTCCGGTGAAGGTGAAAAAAGCTGGCGACGCAGGCCGACCGCTGTACTCACGATTCTATTGGTGGCCGTTGCCCTAGGAACGTTTACGCGCCTCGCCCGAAACGCACCGTGGAGTCCCGTAATGGATGCGTGGAGCGGTATTCCGATTCCGTCAGCATTTCTGCGCAACCGGTCCGCGCTTGAGCGGCAAGGTGCTCTGGTTTTTCAGGTGAAGCAATGTCACAACTGCCACTCTCTAGGCGATCGAGGCGGAAAGCGTGGCCCTGCACTGGACGCCGTGGCCGTGCGATTGACACAGGACCAACTAATTCGCCAGGTGATCCAGGGTGGTGGCAATATGCCCGCTTACGGCAAGAATTTGAGCCCCGCCCAGACCACGGCTCTTGTCGCATTCCTTGAGACGTTGCATCCTGCGGGACAATCGCCGGCACGGAACGCCTCGCGTGCCATTTCACTCGGGATCGAGCCTGCAGCGCCGCCTTCGATTGATCAATGAGATTTGCAATATGAGTATTGCACGACACCAATGACACCGGACGCGCAAGCTATTCTCGAATCTTGGTGTGCTCCCGTCGGGGTGAACGGGTCGCTGAGTCTCGCAGTTCTGATCTATTCGATAGGCTGGGTCCGCCTGCGCGTTGCTTTCCGAAACCTAATTTCAGCTTGGCGGCTTGCCGCATTTCTTACTGGAATTGTTTCACTATGGATCGCAATTGGCTCCCCCGTGGAAGCGTTTGATGATGTTTCACTCACCGTTCACATGGTGCAGCATCTCTTGCTGATGGTGATCGCCCCTCCTTTGATACTGCTAAGTGCGCCAACGGTTCCGCTCCTTCAGGGGCTCCCAAGGTGGATGGCTCGCTGCATCGTCGCCCCACCTCTACGGTGGGACTGGGTGAAACGGTTAGGACACCTTATCACGCATCCGGCGATTTGCTGGCTCGCGGCGACGCTCGCTTTGATCGGATGGCATATTCCGGCGGTGTTTGAGCTGGCACTGCGGTTACGGTGGTGGCATGAATTCGAGCACGCGTCCTTTCTCGGTACGGGTCTTCTGTTCTGGTGGCCCGTAATTCAGCCGTGGCCGAGTACAGCAAGGTGGCCTCGGTGGTCCATTCCCTTCTACCTATTCTTTGCCACGTTACCATGTGACGCACTTTCTGGATTTCTCGTATTCTGTGATCGAGTCGTTTACCCGTCTTATCTTTCCGCACCTCAAATCTTGACCACCTCGCCGCTCCAAGACCAGGAATGCGCGGCCGCCATGATGTGGACCTGCGTGACGATTATTTTTCTAGTTCCGGCAGTTATTGTCACGATCCAAATTCTTTCGCCGGAAAGTGTGCCGTCGCAGGGGCAAACATGCGTCCGATTGAACGGAATCGCAGGCCAGCCGATTGATTCCACGAAGCCGGAGGTCATTTAAGGTGAGGATGGCATTCGAACCCAAAGTTGGCATGTTAGACGTAGCGGAAGTCGCGCGGCCCGTACCAGCGATCCGGTTGTGGGCAACGCTTTCGGATTATTGGGCACTGACCAAACCGGAAGTGAATTTTCTAATTCTCGTCACAACGCTTGCAGCTTTCTATTTGGCATCCAAACCTGGCTATGCCGGATTCCGGGCATTGCTGGCGATTCATACTCTGTTGGGTGCGCTGCTGGTAGCCGCGGGTACCGGGACGCTGAATCAATTCCTTGAGCGCTCGTTCGATGCGCAGATGCGAAGGACAGCGCGGCGCCCTCTGGCCTCGGGAAGGCTAACGGCTTCTCATGTTCTCTGTTTTGGAATTTTATTGTCCTTGGCAGGTACGGTGTACTTAGCTCTCGCCGTAAATTTTCTGACATCTTTGCTCGCGGTCATCACGCTACTGAGCTACCTCTTTTTGTACACGCCGCTCAAGCGAAAAGCGCCGCTGTGCACCTTGATTGGCGCTTTTCCTGGTGCTGTACCTCCGTTGATTGGTTGGGCTGCGGCACGTGGCCGGCTAGATCCGGAAGCTTGGGTGCTTTACGCCGTGGTCTTCCTGTGGCAATTCCCGCACTTTATGGCTATTGCCTGGATGTATCGCGAAGACTACTCACGCGCTGGATACCTGGTCCTACCGTCGAGCGAGCTGCGGGATCGTTTTGTCATCTGGCAGAGCCTCGTCCCTTCGCTGATTCTCGTCCCAGTCAGCTTAATCCCGACGATTACCGGCGAATTAGGGCTCGTCTACTCGGCCGGTGCCATTCTGTTTAGTTCGCTGTTTCTTTATTCCAGCGCACGCTTTGCTTTTTACAGGTCGAGTGTCATGGCGCGACAACTGCTCGCCACTTCGATTATTTATCTTCCGCTAGTTTTCATTCTGATGGTGCTCGATAAGAAATGACTTTGGTCGTAATGCTGTCGATAAGTCGAAGAACACCTCAGGCTGTGTCTTTGTAAACGGCACGATCGCAGACGTAATCGCCTATTCCACGCGGACTCTGACATTGCGCAACTCGGCACCCTGGCCATCTGTTTTGAGCATCGCGCCCAATGACGCAGCACATTAGAATTCGTGAGTTCCCCGAAGAGCTTAGATCCCTCTCTTTGGACACCCGTCGGCCCGTGGTCACTTCGGCAAAGGCCATCTCAGGCGTGTGTGCCACGTTCGTGCTTTCCTCGCCTGGGATTACGAGTCTCTCTCAGTCATTACACCCTTCGCACTTGGGTTGCTTCGTTCCAAAGCGGGGAGGAACTTATGCGATATTGGAAATTTCTTGCCCTTCCTGCCGTAGCTGTGGTTTTGCTGAGCATTCCGCGCACCGCACATCCACAGGTCTCAATCAATATCGGAGCAGAACCGGACTGCCCGTATGGCTATTACGATTTTGCCCCATACGACTGCGCCCCATACGGGTACTACGGGCCCGAGTGGTTCAGCGGCGGCGTGTTCATCGGAGCCGGCCCTTGGTTCCATGGCTCCCACGACTTTCAGGGCCACGTTGATAACCGCTTCGATCCACATCACGGCTACGTTGGTCCACATCCGGACCGTGGAGACAAGCCCTTTAATCACTTCCACGGAAACGAGATGCGTGATGGGCGCGGCCACGCGGGCGGAGGCCATCGCTAGAAACAGGGAGTCGAGAATTGCCCGACATATATCCGCGAGTGGATTCTGAGAGAACCACTGAGCGGTATTGTCGGTGCGTTCGTCCCATAGATTGTTTTACGGGTAGCCTTCACCCCTAATCGAAAGCAAGGCATGAACCTCTCTTCACACTCGGTCAAGTGGTTGCGACCCCCGGTGCGCTGGCCGCGCTTGAAAAAGCGGGCAAGCAGCCGGGGGAGTTTCCTGCCCGCCATGTCCACAGGAATTGGTAATTCATTTGTCCTTTACCTCGCTATACACTTCGGTGATGAACCGGCTTTTGCTCTGTGGTGTGTCGCCCTTCGTCGTCGCGTCATACGGAGCGGTCAGGTTCGCGGCTAGAATATCGTCCAGCGATTTGCCTTGATCGACCAACTTCTTGGTCTTTGCCAGGATATCGACGACCATTGCGCGATAGGGAAGCAGGTCAGCCTTCTTGACCAGCGTGCCGTGACCAGTAATGAGCGTCGTGTCGGAACCGGCAGTCTTCGCGATCATGTCGATCGCGGTGATCATGCCCCTGATCGAGCCGCCATTGGCCTGATCGGCAAAGGGATAACCGAAATTTCGGTAGAAATCGCCGATATAGATCGCGTTCGCATGCTGGAACCGGATGACCGTGTCGCCTCCGGTATGAGATGCCGGAACCGGAATAAGATCGACCACTTCTCCGTCCAGATGGATCGTTACAGCGGCAGCGCCCGGCGTGCCCAGCGGATAGGTCACGACAGGAACGCCGGCCGGATCGGGCGCGGGAGCTGGGGTACCGTTGCCCTGGCGGGGCGGGTGCAGCATTTCATCGCGCAGTTCCTCGCGCGAGAAGATCAATGCGCCCTGCTTCGCGAAGAAGGGATCGCCACCCGTGTGGTCAGAATGGATGTGCGAGTTGATCAGAATTCGAATGGGCGCGGAGCTGAACGTTCTGATCGTCTTCAGAACCTTTTCGTGCAGCTCCTCGTCCTGGGAGTCGACCATCAGGATGCCATCAGGGCCGAAGAGCACGGCGATCCTGCCGCCGGCCGCGTCAGGGTGGTTCGTGTCAAGATCGGGCGAACCTTGCAGAATGTAAAGGTTCGGCGCCAGCTTGGCCGTCACCGAAATCTGGATCTTGTCCCATTGTGCAAACGAGCGCCCCAGTCCTGGTGTCTGTGGTGCCCGTGCCTGTCCCTGTGCCCAAACGATCGCGGAGATAACCGCCATCGCGGCCAGCTCTCCCAATAACAATCCGAGACGTTTCATTGGCCTTATCCTTCCGTTTGATGTTCTGGTTGATGTTTATCCGGTGACTAAAGCCTGCCAGTTTATGCTCGTTTATGGCGAGAGGGGGCCGCGAATGACATGGGCCGAGCGAGCCAAGGCAGGCGGTGAAGCCCGGCACTTCCAGCGGCGTCCAAGGCGGAATCCTGAAGTGGGCGACGCAGGGCAGGCCCTCAGGGGCAAAAACATGATATGGGCACGAACGTTAGAGGTGCAGCCAATCGGTATTCGTGAGGAGCGCCCAAACTTGCAAAGCGCTCTTCTCTAAATTTTCCAGTCGGGCGTAGCCACGTAAGCGCGGTTAATCTCCGACACCTTCTGGGTGCCGCAATTGCCCATCGCCAGTTTCAGTTCGCCCTGCAGGATTTCGAGCACGCGATCGACGCCAGCTTGGCCGAACGCTCCCAATCCCCATATGTAGGGACGCCCGATCCCCACGGCCTTTGCGCCCAGCGCGAGCGCCTTGAAAACGTCGGTGCCGCGGCGAATGCCTCCGTCGACGAACACCGGAACACGGTTGCCCACTTCCGCCACCACTTCGGGCAGCGCCTCAATCGTCGCGCGCAAGGTTTCTGTGGCCCGCCCGCCGTGGTTGGATACTAGTATGGCGTCGACACCGTGCTCAATGCATAGCCGCGCGTCGTCGCGTGTGTCGATCCCCTTGATGATGAATTTGCCCTTCCAGAATTTGCGCAGCCGGTCCACAAATGCCCAGTCCATCGAAGGATCAGTCCCGCTAAGGCCGGTCATGTTAATCCCGTCGTACATCGGGCGTTCCCGGGGCGTGGGCCCCGCAGCACTTTCGTGGCACGTTGTGCACTGGCTCAGATCCTTTGGGCGGGTGCGAAGGAAGGTTTCACTGTTGCGGCCGGTGGTGTTATCCACGGTGAGGGCGATCACTGAGCAGCCCGCAGCCTCGACCCGCCGCAGGATTTTTTCGCAGGCATCCCAGGAGTTCGGCGCGTAGAATTGTTGCCACACTGGGCGGCCGAGCTCTTTGTTGACATCTTCGACGGCGGTTGAGGTTGCTGTAGACAGGAATTGCAGCGTGCCGCGCGCTTTGGCTGCTCGCGCGACACCCAATTCGCCATCAGGGGAGAACGCTTTGTGGCCGGATGTCGGGCACAAGAAGATCGGGCTGTTGTAGACGGTGCCGAACATCTCGACGCGCATGTCCACCTTGGTGGCGTCGCGCAGACGTCGCGGACGCAGCTCGACGTGCTTGAACCCCTCGCGATTGGCGCGCAGCGTGCCGTCGTCGTCAACGCCACTCACCATGTACGCCCAATGGCCGGCCATCACCTTGCGGTGTGCGGCTTCTTCGAAATCGAGAACGTCGAGGGCCTCGGCGGGGCTCGTGATGACGTCGGAAGCCTCCTGGCTGTTCTGCGCAAAGACCCTCCTTTCGAGAAATGCCGTGACTCCGCCGAGCGCAGCAACGTAGGGGCTTGCGGCCAGAAATTTGAGAAATTCACGACGTGCCGTGGACGTGGAGGTATGTTGTCTCACGATTATCGCGCATGGTAACGCTGTTCATGCTTCCTGACAATGCCGGTGGGACTTCGTCACGACTGTGCCGCTCACGCTGCTCACGCCGGCAAATCTGTTCGCAGCCAATTATCTGAGTGATGCGATCGTGCTGGAAGCGTGGTTGGCGTCACTAAGAACATTGCGTTGCTCTATCAGCAGCGCGGATAGTGGCGAAGACGTGGCATGGCTGAGGCTCGCGAACTGGGACCGAACATGCGTAGAAACGTTTGAACGTGACAAAAATGAGATAACTCGCGATATCGAACCAGCAAGACCGGGACTCCAGTCGAAGGGAAGCGCCGTAAATCGTTGGTGGCTATTCGCCAAGTGCTGACAAGCTCTAATGATTCTCTGTCGAGTCACTTCCTCAGTTACTCCACTTTATCTGGCAGTTATGTTCATAAGCCCCGGACTTCGTGACAATGTAACTTGTTGACTAAAGAGGCTGAGAAAACGCAAAACTCGCGTTCACAAATCATGAGCATTTTGAAACATTACCAAAAATGATAAAGAGCTACTCAGCGTGCCCAGTTGCGTCTGGAGCAGATGGTAAGATCGAGCCCGCACCGACCACAGTGGACCACTTGCGAATTCTCCACGAGGTGACCAGACCACTTCTGACGTAAGGGTCTGCCACCACGAATCGCTCCGCAGCATTCCTTTCTGGTCCGTTAAAAATGAGTACAGCGCCATCCACGGGATCAGCGAGAGCGCCCGCCAGAACGATTTCGCCCCGTTCATGAGCTTCTCGGACCTTCTTAAGGTGCTCACTGCGGTAGGGAGTTCGTTGGTTTACAAAATCATCAGCGATCTCATAGAACAAAATGTAATGCACGCGGTCTCCCATCATTGAATGGCTTCACTCTATGATATCGAGCCAGCGAGGACCACGGCAGCTCGATCAGCGTTAGAAAATCATTGAGTTAGCGCGTTTTATTAGCTTTTAGCAATACTCGGACAAGGAATCCCGGTATCGCTACCAATTCCTTTCCGCCGAAATTATTTTCCTCAAGAAGTATGCCCGCACGCTGCGCGTTGGGAGGCGCGGCGCGGGAATTGCTTCTAATGGGCCTGTTGGAATGCCTGTTTCAAGGCCGCGCCAATTTGGTCGAGGCACTTTTTGCCGGTGTCGAGTGCGCCGGCCATCAGGAAGAAGCCGTGAATCACGTTGGGGTAAACAATTTCGTCGGCTCGAACTCCGGCGGCTTTCAAATTCTCTGTGTAGTGTAGATCCTCATCGAGCACCGGATCACCCGCATCCGTAAGGATCAAGGCCGGGGGCAGCTTTCGCAAATCGGCGTTCAGAGGTGAAGCATAGGGATTTCCCGGATTTGTGTTGACGGGCACGTAGGAGGCCCACTGCACAAGCATAGCGTCATTGGTCATTAGCGGATCGTGAGCTTCCACCCAGGAATGCGTGAGCATCAGCGAGTCTAGGATCGGATAGATGAGCACCTGATAGATCAGGCGCGGGCCGCCTTGATCGCGGGCCATAAGCGTGACGACGGCCGCGAGGTTGCCGCCTGCGCCATCGCCGCCGACGGCGATTCGACTGGCATCGCCGCCGATCTCGGCGGCATGATTCGCCACCCATTTCGTGGCTGCATAAGCGTCATCGGTAGCCGCCGGATAATGATGCTCCGGTGCCAGCCGGTAGCCGACCGAGACAACCAGGCACTCACAACGATTGGCTATTGCCCGTAAGGGCGGGTCGTGAGTGTCAAGATTTCCGGTGACGAAGCCGCCACCGTGGAAGAATACGAATACCGGCAACCCGCCGCCGGCGCGTGGCGCATACAAACGGATGGGAATATTTCCCGCAGGGCCCGGAATCTGGCGATCCTCCACCTGGGAGACGTGTTCAGGCGGCCCGGCAAACTGCGCGTAAAAGAGGTAGGCCTTACGTGCCTCCTCGAGCGTCTGCGGATGCAGAACCCCAGCCGCACTCATCTTGGCAATGATGGCCGTCACTTGCGGGTCGGTGGGCGGCTGCGGAGGGGGCGGTGGCTGTCCGGGAGGCTTCACCGGCTGGCCTGGCAAATTCCGAGGATCGTCGCTGCCCGGCCCCGCCACCTGGGCTGACGCACGAAGGGGTGACAGCCGAAAGCAAAGCAATGCGAAAATAAGCCAGGTGAAGAATACATTCCCGTTAGAGGTTTTTCGACGCATCGGAATCCCTCCCCCCTGAATATACTGCCATAACGCCGGCGCGGCGATATGGGCTATATGCCGACGTGACGAGCTGCACGTATTAGATGCCGGCGGAAAGACAACGGCATCAACGCGAGAACTTATCCGGGGGCTTTGGGCAAACAATTCGTTAGTAAATGAAGCGGCCGGCCGCGAGCACGAGTCCCAGCGTCAGGCCGGCGATCACGACTTCTCCCACCGCGCCGACCAGAAACGGGCGCAGCCCCTGTTTACGCATCTCCCCAATGTTGGTGCGCAGGCCGACGCCCGCAAACGTCAGCAGGAAGGCCCAGCGAGAAAGATTTGCCAGACTGCCAAGCTGCGGGCCGCTGAAGAACTTGGCGGTGGCGAGGGTCGAGATCAGCAGGAAACCGAGGACGAATTTGGGAAACTTCTGCCAGAGGAACACCGCCTTGTTGCCGATGCCGGCGGTGTGTTGCTTGCGGGCCCAGTGGATGGCGTAGCCCAAGACTACGAAGCCAATCATGGCGTTGCGCGCGGTCTTGGCCAGCACGGCGACCTTGCCCGCGGCATCGGAGAAGAGCGCCCCGGCCGCGGTGGCTTCCGCGGTGTTGTCCACGCCCAGGCCGGCCCAGATGCCATAGCTGGTGTCGCTCATGCCGAGCGCGTGGCCGATCAGGGGAAAGGTAAACAGCGCCACCGCACCGAGGGCGAGGACGGCGGCGATGGCGTAGGAGGAGTCTTCCTCATCGGCGTCGATCGCGCCCTGAGCGGCGATGATGGCGGAGACGCCGCAGATCGACGAGCCGATGGCCAGCAGGTCGGTGAGTTTCGGGCTGAGTCCAAAGGCTTTCCCGAGCGCGGTCATGAACAGCAGCGAGACAGTGATCTCGATCGCCACCAGGATCAGGC
This sequence comes from uncultured Acidobacteriota bacterium, assembly GCA_963719845.1. Classification (GTDB taxonomy): domain Bacteria; phylum Acidobacteriota; class Terriglobia; order Acidiferrales; family UBA7541; genus Palsa-189. Next base: position 176,065 of record CAVRDM010000037.1, read on the forward strand.
TGACGCCGCCAAGTTTGAGGACGTCGCCCAGAATGAACCGCGAGCCCAGCAGCACGATGCCCGTCTTGAGCCAGAATTCATAGGTCGCCAGACCGGGACGGAACGCAGCGGGGATGCCCACGGTGTTGGAAATCACCAAACCGATCAGGATGGCCCACAGAACATACTCGATGTTCGGAAGCGTCAGATGATGTGCCTTGCCGTAGCGCGCGATGGACTGTTCCATGAACTTGCCCGCCCATCCAACGGCGACGAGCAGAAAAAGGCCGGGCAACAGCCGCGCGGCGCGCTTGAACAAATTGTCTTGGAACTCCGATGCGGGCAGAGCGACCGAGCTGGCCATAAAATTCTCCTCAAAAAATCGATTTTGTGCGCGTAATGCTGCGCTACCAGGGAACTCGTTTGATCCAGCCCAGCCAGACCAGCAGGGCGAAGCCGAGTGCCAAGGCCACCGCCCAGGCGTCGAGCGAAATGCCTAAGCCAGCGGCTTTTTTGGCCACATTGGTGGTTTCGGTTTTGTCCGACACGATTTCTCCTTTCGACTGCGGCGACGGGGCGATACCGCGCGCGATGTCCGGAGGGCGGGCGGCACAAAAGAAAAGCCGACCACCGGCAGGGCACCGATGGGCGGGCTGTTTTATTCCGAATGTGATTATTTAGGGAGACATTCGGAGAGCACCCGGACACCGGTTGTTCGCCGTGCGACAACACGGGCCGCAACAATCATTACAGCAGATACGTGTCCCCCGACGTGCCGGCCGCGGTGCAGGGCGACGCCGCCAGGTTACGCCAAGTCGTTGTGAATTTGGCAGGGAATTCGATCAAATTCACCAAGAGCGGCGAGATAGAAGTAAAAGTTCAAGTGCAGGAACGAAACGTCGAAGGCGTGACCCTGCGGTTCAGCGTCCGGGATACGGGGATTGGAATTTCCATTGAGAAAGAGCAAAGGATTTTCGATGTTTCTCCCAGGCGGATTCCTCGACCACGCGCAAATACGGTGGTACGGGGCTGGGGTTAACGATCGCGGCACAACTAGTAGGCCTGATGGGCGGAAAGATCTGGGTGGACACACGCCGGAGCTGGATGGTTTTGCGACGACGAAGATCATACGCGAGCAGGAAAAAACGACGGGCACGCAAATCGCCATCATCGCGTTGACGGCTCTCGCTAGGCAAGGCGACGCGGAACGCTGCCTGGCTTGCGGGATGGACGGTTATGTGTCGAAGCCTATCCAGCTGGACGAACTGTTTTCAGTCATCGAGAATGTTCTGGCGTCACTCGGGGCTAAGGCGGCTGGCCCCTCCCGGAACTAGTAAGGGACGCCAAGCATCCGCTGGCGCATAGTTTCGTTCCCTCCGAACAGACATTCTGTTATTCTCTGACGGGGTATTGGCATGAGGTTGCTCACCCGCATTTCCCTGCTATTTGTCCTTTTAGGGTTTAGCGTCGCTGTGTTTGCCCTGCAGCGCAATCGCTATGGGGACCGTTACGACAGTTATGATGGCGATCCCAACGAAAAGGCGGAGTTTTCATGGTCGCGGCTGCATTACAGCGGGAATAATTCGAGCTTCAGTTTTGGCGGCTTCCGGAGGGGTGGGTCCTGGTCCACCGATTACCCTAAAGCCGACCGGCAATTTTTGATGGCGTTGAAGCGGCTGACGCGCATCAATGCGAAATCCACCGAGCAGGTGGTGGATCTCACCACCGATGACATTTTCAACTTTCCCTTCGTATACGCCGTGCAGGTGCAAAGCTGGGCGTTCACCGACGAGGAAGCCAAGCGCATGCGCGAATACCTGCTCAAGGGCGGGTTTCTGATGGTGGACGACTTCCACGGGGTCGCGGACTGGGAGGCCTTCATGGGCGGGATGCGCATGGTTTTCCCGGATCGCCAGATCGAAGACTTGCAGGACAAAGACGAGATCTTCCACGTGCTCTACGATTTGGGCGAGCGCTTCCAGGTACCCGGCGAGCAGTACGTTTCGACCGGCAGAACCTATGAAAAAGACGGCGTCATCGCGGAGTGGCGGGGAATCCGCGACGATCGCGGACGAGTGATCGTGGCCATTTGCCACAACATGCATTTGGGCGACGCCTGGGAATGGGCTGACGATCCACGCTATCCGGAGCGTTTTGCGTCGCTGGCGTTTCGCATCGGGATCAATTACATCACCTACTCGATGACGCACTAATCGGGAATGGCCCGCGTCTACGCAGGAACTTCCGGGTGGGCTTACCCCAGCTGGAAACCGGGCTTTTATCCTCCCAAATTAAGCTCCGCAAAATTTCTAGGTTACTACGCGGGCCGGTTGAATTCGGTGGAGCTGAACTACACGTTTCGGCGCAGGGTCACGCCGAAATTGCTGGCCGGATGGGTAGCGGCGACGCCGCCGGATTTCAAGTTCGCGGTGAAGGCGCATCAGACGATCACGCACGTCAAGAGATTGCGCGATGCCGCGGAATTCACCAGGGAGTTTATTTCTTCGCTCGAGCCGCTGGCGGAGGCGGGCAAGCTGGGACCGATCCTGTTTCAGCTGCCTCCTTTTCTGAAATGCGATGTGCCGCGCCTGGGGGAGTTTCTCGCCGAACTGCCGCGGCAGGCGCGCGCGGCGTTTGAGTTTCGGCATGGTTCGTGGTTCAACGAAGAGGTGTTCGACGCGCTGCGCGGTGCGAATGCGGCACTGTGCCAGGCGGAAAGTGAAATGCTCGAAACGCCACAGGTGCGGACGGCGGATTTCGTTTATTTTCGGCTGCGGAAGGAGAGCTATTCGGAGGAGAGCCGCAATGCGCTGGCGTTGAAAGTGGGGCAAATGGCGCGGGATACCGACGTATTTACATATTTTAAGCATGAAGAAACCGCCGAAGGGGCGATGTATGCGGAATCGCTGTTGGCGGGAGCGAGGAGCTCGTAGCGCGGATGGGAAAAGCCTCGGGTCACCGGGCGCCCCCGGCATAAAGAACGCAGGGAGGACCCGAGCTACGGAGAGGCATCAGTCGATCGGAAGGACAGAACGAGGCGATTTCACTGAAATTCGGGACCGCGTTATAATGTCGATATGTCCTCTGGTTTTTCCCCTCTTATACCTGCAGATATGGCGGCGATCTCGCAAAGGGATTCGCGGGGTATAGATTCGCGTGCCGACGATCCGGGCACGGGCGCCGACGTGCATGCACTGGATTGGGCGCATCCTATCGTGCGCGAATGGTTTCTGGAGCGGTTTGCGTCGGCTACCGAGCCGCAGGCTTTGGGGTGGCCGCACATTCTGGCGCGCCGATCCACGGTTATCTCGGCGCCCACGGGATCGGGAAAGACGCTGGCGGCGTTTCTGGCCTGCATCGATCGGCTGGTGCGCAAGGCCCTGAGCGGGGAACTCACCGACACCACGGAAGTGGTGTACATCTCGCCTCTAAAAGCGCTGGGAAACGACATCCAAAAGAACCTGGAAGGGCCGCTGGCGGAAATTTTGCAGAAGGCGGGCGAGCGCGGGCTGCTGATGCCGGAAATTCGCGTGGCCGTGCGCACGGGCGACACGCTGATGCACGAGCGGCGGGCGATGCTGAAGCGGCCTCCGCACATTTTAGTAACCACGCCCGAGTCACTCTACATTCTGCTGACGGCGGAAAAGAGCCGTGCGATCCTGCGGAACGTGGACACGGTGATCGTGGATGAAGTCCACGCAGTGGCCGACGACAAGCGGGGCGCGCACCTGGTGCTTTCACTCGAGCGTTTGGCGGCGCTAAACGGGCGGCCGCCGGTACGAATCGGCCTTTCCGCCACCCAGAAACCCATCGAAGAGGTCGCGCGGTTTGTCGCCGGAGTTTCCGCCGACGGCAGCCATCCATTGCCGGTAATTGTGGACATTGGACACCAGCGGCCCATTGACTTGGCGATTGAGGTGCCGGCGAGCGAATTGGGAGCGGTGGCCTCGAATGAAATGTGGGGAGAAATCTACGACCGCCTGGCGGCCTTGGTGAGTGCGCACCGGTCTACGCTCGTTTTCGTGAATACACGCAGGCTGGCAGAGCGGGTCAGCCATCATTTGGAGGAACGGCTGGGGCCGGGCGTGGTCGCCGCGCATCATGGCAGCCTGTCGCGAAAACTGCGCCTGGCCGCCGAGCGCAAGCTGAAGGCGGGCGAGTTGCGCGTGTTGGTGGCGACCGCCTCGCTCGAACTGGGGATTGACATTGGGCACGTCGACCTGGCCTGCCAAATCGGATCTCCACGCGCGATCGCGGTGGCGCTGCAGCGGATGGGCCGCGCCGGGCACTGGCGGGGCGCGATTCCTAAGGGGCGGATTTTTGCGACCACGCTGGACGAGCTGCTTGAATGTGCCGCGCTGGTGCGGGGAATCCGGCGGGGCGAGCTGGACCAACTGATGATTCCGGAAGCGCCGCTGGACGTGCTGGCGCAGCAAATTGTGGCGGCGTGCGCGTCGGAGGACTGGCAGGAAGATGATTTGTTCGCGCTGGTGCGGCGAGCATATCCGTATCGCGGGCTGCCACGCGCGGATTTTGATGCGGTGGTCGCGATGCTCGCGGATGGTATTGCGGCGCGCCGGGGGCGTTACGGCGCGTACCTGCATCACGATCGCGTGAACCACCGGCTGCGCGGAAGGCGCGGCAGTCGCCTCGCGGCCATCACCAGCGGCGGAGCGATCCCCGAAAATGCGCTGTACACGGTAGTGGCCACGCCCGACGACGCGGTCGTCGGGACGGTGGATGAAGATTTCGCCGTGGAGAGTTTGGCGGGCGACATCATGTTGCTCGGCAATAGTTCGTGGCGCATCCGAAGGGTGGAGCGAAGTAGGGTGGTGGTCGAGGATGCGAAAGGGGCGCCGCCGAACGTGCCCTTCTGGCGCGGCGAGGCGCCGGGACGCACCGCGGAACTTTCCGAACAGGTGGCGTTGCTGCGGCAGAGGATCAGCGACTCGTTTGCAATGGGGGCGGCGGGGCCAGTGGCTGTGCCGGCCGGGGGGGCCGTACGGGCAGCGGAGGGCGTGCCGGCAACGACCGAAAGTGCGGCAGCGGGACCTTCGACGGAGCATACAGGCGGGACGCCCCTATGTGCGGCCTTGCCGACAGAGAGAAGTGCGGGCGATGCCGAACGTAGTTCCGCGATTGCGTGGCTGAAGGAGGATTACGGCCTCGACGACGCGGGCGCGGAGCAGGCCATCAACTACGTTTTGGCCGGCCGCGCGGTGCTGGGCGCGGTGCCTACGCTGCAGACGGTGATCGCCGAGCGGTTTTTCGATGAAAGTGGCGGGATGCAACTGTTGATTCACGCGCCGTTTGGCGCGCGAATCAACAAAGCCTGGGGACTGGCGCTGCGCAAGAAGTTTTGCCGGTCATTCAATTTCGAGCTGCAAGCAGCGGCCACGGATAACGGGCTGAATATATCGCTGGGCGAACAGCACAGTTTCCCGCTCGCGGATGTTTTTCATTATCTGCATGCGGCGTCAGTGCAGGACGTACTCGAGCAAGCCGTGCTGGCGGCGCCGGTTTTTGGCGTGCGCTGGCGCTGGGTGGCCGGCCGGGCGCTGGCACTGCTTCGTTTTCAAGGCGGGAAAAAAGTGCCGCCACCGATTCAACGAATGCGCGCGGAGGATCTGCTCGCCGCCGTTTTCCCGCAGGCGCTTGCGTGCGCGGAAAATATCGCGGGCGACATTGTTATCCCCGATCATCCGCTGGTGCGGGAAACGATGAAGGATGCGCTGGAGGAGGCGCTAGACCTCGAGGGTCTGAAGCGTGTGCTGGCGGATCTGGATGGAGGGCGTATCCGCAGCGTCGCTGTGGATACTCCGGTGCCGTCTGCTTTTTCGCACGAAATCCTGAATGCGAATCCGTACGCTTATCTCGACGATGCGCCTCTCGAGGAACGGCGCGCCCGCGCCGTGGAGATGCGGCGCGTGTTGCCGTCGGCGGTCGCGACGGAATTCGGGCGGCTCGATCCGTCCGCGATCGCGCAGGTACGCGTGGATGCCTGGCCTAACGTTCGCGATGCCGACGAGCTGCACGACGCGCTTTGCTCGCTGATCGCGGTGCCCGAGAGCCGGGAGGGAAATCCCGGGGCGGAATCGCCGGTGTCGGCCACACTGCGTCGCTCCATACCGAATTGGGGCGGATATTTCGCGGAATTGGTGGAGCGGCACCGGGCTGCGCGCGTCGTGCTCGGCGAGCGCTCTTACTGGGTGTGCGCTGAAAAGGCGGCGGCCTTTCGGCAGATTTTCCGGGCGCCGACAATTGCAGGCTTGCCGGAGTTAGCAGGCGAGTCCACCGGGCGTGAAAATCCAGGGCCCTCGCGAGAAGAAGCGGTTGCGAGCCTGGTGACCGGCTGGATGTTCCACGTCGGGCCCACCACTGCGAGCGAGCTTGCGAACGCGCTGGGGCTGACGGCTGCGGAAATCGCGCAGGCGCTGCTGCGGCTGGAAGCGGCGGGAAATGTGCTGCGCGGACAATTCACGGATGCGGCAGTGGCGGGCAACAACGGGGCGGCTCCAAATGATGGAGCAACGACGAAGGCAGAGAAAACCGAGTGGTGCGAGCGCCGGCTGCTGGCGCGCATTCATCGGCTCACGCTGGGAGAATTGCGCAGGCAGATCGCGCCGGTGTCGCCATCGCAATTGATGCGCTGGCTATTGCGCTGGCAGCACCTCGCGCCGGTGGCGCAATTACTCGGCGAGCGCGGAACGCTCGAAGCGTTGGGCCAATTACAAGGATTCGAGGCTCCCGCGAATGCCTGGGAGCGGCGCATACTGGCACGCCGCGTCGCGGGCTACACGCCGGAAATGCTCGATCGCCTTTGCTTGACCGGCGCGGTGGGATGGGGCCGGCTGTCACCGCATCCGGCGACGCTCGAAACGTGGACGGCGGGGCGGCGGGTAGTTCCCACCAGCGTGGCACCGATTGCTTTTTTTGTGCGGGACGATGCGGACTGGATGATGTCGCGAAGCGCTTCCGGTGAAGCGCAAAAACTGAGCCCGGTGGCGAATGACATCCATAAATTTTTGCAGCAGCGCGGCGCATCTTTTTTTGCCGATATCGTGAAGGGAACCGGCAGGCTGAAGGCGGAGGTAGAAACCGGGCTTTGGGAACTGGTTACGGCGGGATTGCTGACCGCGGACGGATTCGATAATCTGCGCGCACTGATCGATGCCAAGAGGCGTGGGGGCCAGGGGAGCGGTCGAAGTGCGCGGCCCCGGCACAGTACTGGCCGGTGGTCGTTGCTCTACGTAGGGGAAGCGGTCGACCGGAATCGGGCGATCGACGCGACCTGTGGGATGCTTTTGCGCCGCTACGGGATTGTGTTTCGCGAGATGCTGACACGGGAAAGCATCCTGCCTCCCTGGCGTGAAGTGCTGGGCGCGCTGCGCCGGCTGGAAGACCGCGGGGAAGTGCGCGGGGGAAGATTCGTCAGCGATTTTCTGGGCGAGCAATTCGCGCTGCCAATCGCGGTGGAATCGCTGCGAGCGATGCGGCAGCAGCCGCCCACCGGAGAGACGGTTACGGTTTCCGCGGCGGATCCGCTGAATATGGCCGGAATCCTGGTGCCGGGCGAACGAGTGGCGGCGAATTCCGGCAAGTTCGTAACGTTCCGCGACGGCGCGGTCGACGAAGAAGAGCCGGCCACGGTGATCTCCGGGCTCGCAGCTGTGCGCTAAGCCCCGCGCGCGGGCTGCGGAATACTTCCGGATACTTCTGGCGCGCCTTCATCACTGCAAATGAATCCCCATTCTCAAATGCGCGCGTTTGCCCAGGCCGCTGACGCGGTCGCGGCCACGACTAAAAAAACCGAGAAAATTGCCATTGTCGGCAGCTATCTGAAAACGCTGCCGGTGGAGGATGCGGCGCATGCGGCGCTATTTTTAACGGGGCGCGCATTTCCGCGGTGGGATGAACGCGTGCTCGGGGTGGGGGGTGCGACGCTGTCGCGCCTGGTGACGGCGTTGGCGGGCCAGGATTCGGCGGAGCTGAGCGGCGTCTATCGCAAACACGGAGATTTAGGCGACGTCGCAGAGGAGATGCTGCGCGGGCGAAACTCCGTGACCGATACCAGCCTCGAAGAAGTAGCCGCGGCGTTTGCAGCCATCGCCGCGTTGCGAGTACAGGCGGAAAAAGCCGCCGGGCTACACCGGCTGTTCGAGAAATCGAGCGCCGGAGGCGTGAAATACGTCATCAAAATTATCACCAGCGACCTGCGCATCGGCTCGAAGGAATCGCTCGTCGAGGAAGCCGTAGCGCAGGCATTTGGACGTCCGCTGGCGGCGGTGCGGCGCGCCAATATGCTTTTAGGGGATATCGGCGAAACGCTGCGCCGCAGCGTCGCGGACGACCTGGCCGGAGTACACTTTCGGCTGTTTCATCCCATCGACTTCATGCTGGCCACGCCGTCGGAGACGGCGGCGGAAATTTTCGACGGGCGCGGCGGGGCGATGTTTGTCGAGGAAAAGTACGACGGGATTCGCGCGCAGGCCCATAAGAGCGGCAACCGGGTGAGGATTTTTTCGCGGACGCTCGATGAAGTCAGCGAATTTCCGGAATTGGTGGCGCCGCTGGCGGCGCTGCCCGGCGAATTCATCGCCGATGGCGAAATCCTCGCGTGGCACGGCGCGCAGCCGCTGCCATTCACGCAATTGCAGCGGCGGCTGGGGCGCAAGAAGATCGATTTGTGGCTTAGTCAGGAAATTCCGGTGCGCTTCGTGGTTTTCGATTTGCTTTACGCGGATGGCGAACTCTTGCTGGATGTGCCGCTGCGGGAGCGGAGGGAGCGGTTGCGGCGGATGTTTGAAGGGCAGGAATCGCCGCTGCTGGGCGTGGCTGCGGTGCAAGTGTGCGAGACAGCCGAGCTTTTGCAGCAGGCTTTCACGGGGTCGCTGGCCGCGGGGCACGAGGGAATTGTCGCCAAGGACCCGGGATCGTTGTACACGCCCGGTCGGCGAGGGCAGTCGTGGTTCAAGCTGAAGGAGCCGTATGCGACGCTCGACGTGGTGGTCACGGCGGTGGAATACGGGCATGGCAAACGGCACCATGTGCTTTCCGATTACACCTTTGCGGTGCGCGATGGCGAGCGGCTGCTGAATGTAGGCAAAGCGTATTCGGGGTTGACCGACGCGGAAATTCTCGAATTCACGGAATATTTTCTCAATCATACCGTCTTGGATCAGGGATACCGGCGCGTGGTCGAGCCGAAGGTCGTGCTGGAGGTCGCGTTCAACAACATCCAGCGATCGGGCCGGCATGAAAGCGGGTTTGCCTTGCGATTTCCGCGTATCGTGCGGGTGCGCCGGGATAAAACAGTGGAACAGATCGATACGCTCGAGCGCGTGCGGGAACTTTACGGCCAGCAAATGACGCTGCCGCGCGCGCTGGCTGAAATCCCGTGAATGAGGGCCTGAAAGGACTGAGGGCGACACGGGGATGCGCTGCCAGGTACGGGCCTCATCCGATGGAATGGTCGCGACGTATTAGAAGGAAAGCGTTAGAATAAGGGATTAGAGAGGTTTCTTATGCTGATCAAAAAGCCCAGTGACATGCGTTATTCCGAGGTTACGCCCAAGTACCTGTATATGAACCGCCGTAATTTCCTGGCGGGTGCCGCCGCTGCCGCGGGTGCCGCCGCGCTGATGGGGCGGTCAGCCGGCGATTGGCTGGAGCCGCGGAGCGTGCAGGCGGGCGGGGCGAAGCTCGAAAACCTGGTGAAGAGCCCGTTCTCGACGCCGGAAAAATACACGTCGTATGACGCGATCACGCATTACAACAATTACTACGAATTCAGCACCAGCAAGGATGGCCCGGCGGTAAAAGCGCAAAACTTCAAGACCAATCCGTGGACGGTGAGCGTGGAAGGTGAGGTGTCCAAGCCGGAGAAATTTGATATTGCTTCGCTCATGAAGCTGGCGCCGCTCGAGGAGCGCATCTATCGCCATCGCTGCGTGGAGGGCTGGTCGATCGTCGTGCCGTGGGTGGGATATTCGCTGAGTGTGCTGATCAATCGCGTGCAGCCGACGTCGAAGGCGAAATTTGTCGAGTTCACGACCGATCTCGATCCCAAGCAGATGCCGGGCCTGCGCGAGGGAGGGCTGGACTGGCCCTACACCGAGGGCTTGCGGTTGGACGAAGCCATGCACCCGCTGACTCTGCTGTGCTTCGGACTGTACGGCGAGGTGCTGCCGAACCAGAATGGCGCGCCGCTGCGCACGGTGATTCCGTGGAAATACGGGTTCAAATGCACGAAGTCGATAGTAAAGGTCCGCCTTACCGAGAAGCAGCCGGCGACGGCTTGGAACAAAGCCAACCCGACCGAATATGGCTTCTACTCCAATGTGAATCCCACGGTTGACCATCCGCGCTGGAGCCAGGCGACCGAGCGGCGGCTGGGCGAATTCAGCAAGCGCAAGACGCTGATGTTCAACGGTTACGATCAAGTGGCCAGCCTCTACACCGGCATGGACCTCAGGAAAAACTTCTAAGAGCAGGCGGCAAAAATGGACTTAGCGCGCCACATCAAGTGGATTAAGCCACCCGTGTTTCTGCTGTGCCTGGTTCCCGCGGCCAGGCTGACGTGGGAGGGCTTCCACGACGGGTTGGGGCCCAATCCGATTGAAACCATCACGCATTCGACCGGGACGTGGACGCTGACTTTTATTTGCGTGACGCTCACGGTCACGCCGCTGCGAAAACTTTTGCACCAGAACGTCCTGGTGCGTTTTCGGCGTATGTTCGGGCTGTTTGCGTTTTTCTACGGGTCCCTGCACCTGATGACCTACGTGTGGCTGGACAAGTTTTTCAATTTTCACGACATGATCAAGGATGTCTACAAGCGGCCCTTCATCACTGCCGGGTTCACGGCATATATGCTGATGGTGCCGCTGGCGGTGACTTCGACCAGCGGAATGATTCGGCGTCTGGGGGGGCGGCGCTGGAGGAATTTACATCGCTTGATTTACGTGACCGCGATTGCCGGGGTGGTGCACTACTATTGGCTGGTAAAAATTGACGAGACCGTGCCGCTGCGCTTCGCCGCTGTGGTGGCGATTCTTTTAGGCTACCGGGTAGTGGATTACGCGCTGCAGAAGAAGTCCGGGACACCGTCCCGGGGCGGGCAGGGCGGCGGGTCTGCGCGTGGTGTGAGCAGCGGATCGGGCGGCAGCACAACGGAGGAAACGCCGGTTCCCGCGTAATCTCTAAACAGCCTCAAAAACGGCAGCGTTAAAAAAGAGTGCGCCAGGAACTAGACCGGAGTTTCGGTGCTGGCGCGGATCTGCTGCCAGCGTCGCGGGCGCTTCTTGGCATCGAGAACCTTCTTACGCAAACGCAGCGACTTCGGAGTGATCTCCACGTACTCGTCATCGGCAATATATTCGATGGCTTGTTCGAGGCTGAGGTCGCGGTGCGGAATCAGGCGGATGGCTTCGTCGGCCGATGAAGCGCGCATGTTGGTCTGCTTCTTTTCCTTGGTGATGTTGACGTCCATGTCGGACTCGCGCGAATTGTCGCCGACGACCATGCCTTCGTAAACCTCGACGCCAGGTCCGATGAACAGTTCGCCGCGCTCTTGCAGATTCCAGAGGGCGAAGGCGGTGCTGACGCCGGAGCGATCGGCCACCAGGGCTCCGGTGGGTCGCGAAGCCATCTCGCCCACGTAGTCTGTCCAGCCCGCCAGTATGGAGTTGATCAGGGCGGTGCCGCGGGTCTCGGTAAGCAACTGGCTGCGCAAGCCGATCAGTCCACGCGAGGGGATGCGAAATTCCATGCGCACGCGCCCGGAACCGTGATTGATCATCTGCGCGAGCTCGCCGCGCCGCGTGCCCAGGCTTTCCATGATGATTCCGATGTAGGACTCCGGGCAATCGATCACCAGCATTTCGAGCGGCTCGACGCGCTTGCCGTTCTCGGTGTGGACGACGATCTCGGGCTTGCCCACCATTAATTCGTAGCCTTCCCGGCGCATGGTTTCAATCAGGATGGCGAGCTGCAGCTCGCCGCGGCCGAGGACGCGAAACGATTCCGGGGTATCGGTGTTGTCGACGCGAATCGAGACATTGGTGAGCAATTCTTTTTGCAGGCGGTCGCGCAAGTCGCGGGAAGTAAGCCACTGCCCCTCGCGTCCGGAGAGAGGCGAATTGTTCACGGTAAAGACCATGGCGAGGGTGGGCTCGTCGATGAGCAGAGGCTCAAGAGGCGCGGGGCGTTCGGGATCGGTGATGGTTTCGCCGATCTGAATGCCTTCGACGCCGGCGACGGCGACAATATCGCCGGCGGAGACGGTCTCCGCCTCATCGCGGTCCAGCCCTCGAAAGGTATACAGCTTGGTGATGCGCGTGGTCTGCAGATCGCCTTTGAGCTTGGCGATGCCTACCAGGTCGTTGCGGTGCAGCGTGCCCTGAAAGACGCGTGCGATGGCGATGCGGCCGAGATAATCGCTGTAATCGAGATTGGTCACCTGAACCTGCAGCACAGCGTCCGGGTCGCCCGAGGGCGGAGGGACGGCGGAAACGATCGTCTCAAAAAGCGGAGTCAGATCGGTGGAGTCATCGCCGCCCGACTCGCTCCAGCGGCGGTGGGCCACGCCAGTTTTGGCGTTGGTGTAAAGCACGGGGAAATCGATCTGATCTTCGTTGGCGTCGAGATCGATGAACAGGCCGTAAATTTCATCCAGCACGGCGGAGGGGCGCGCGTCCGGGCGATCGATTTTATTCAGCACCACGATGGGCGGCAGCTTGGCCTGCAGGGCTTTCTGCAAAACATAGCGAGTCTGGGGGAGAGGTCCCTCGCTGGCATCGACGAGAAGGAGCACGCCATCGACCATGCGCAGGGCGCGCTCCACTTCTCCTCCGAAATCGCTGTGGCCCGGGCGTATCAACGATGTTGATGCGCATGTCGTGAAAGAAGAGCGCGGTATTCTTGGCCAGGATGGTGATGCCGCGCTCACGCTCGAGCTCGTTCGAGTCCATCACGCGATCGGTGACGGTTTCGTTGATGCGGAAAATGCCGCTTTGCCGCAGCATGGCGTCCACCAGGGTGGTTTTGCCGTGGTCGACATGGGCGATGATGGCGATGTTGCGGATGTTCTGGCTCATACGTTTCCCGTCAGGGCTTGCTCATTCGGGTGTTCGCCATGGGGTTTTGCTTCCCGCCTGTTGCCAACAGATATGCAAACAAAACGGGGGCTGCAAGCGCAGCCTTGCAGCCCCACAGGAACGCGTACGAAGAGCGGATGAGTGCAATCGGTGCACTTCAAATGTACCACAGCGGCTGGCGAGGGCCAATGCACGATCGCAAAAAACCATGTAACTCCTCGGTAACTAAGGTGGTCGTCCGCACAGACTATTTTATGGGACAGACTTTTAAAGATGACAGTGCGGGCGGAGCGCTAGGCGGGCTGCTGCTGGGTCATGCAGTGCAAGGTGCCGAGGCCGAGCACCAGGTCGCGGCAGGGAATGCCGATGACCTCACGACCGGGAAATAGTGCGGCCAGCGTGTCGAGGGCGGCGCGGTCCTGCGCATCGTTGAATGTCGGGACCAGCACCAGGCGATTAGCGATATAGAAATTGGCGTAGCTCGCGGGAAGGCGCTGGCCGGCGAAGTACACCGGCTCGGGCATGGGCAGCGTTTCGATGCGCAGAGACCGGCCGTGCCGGTCTTTCATACGGCGCAGGCGCGCGAGATTTTCCTGCAAGGGTTCGTAGTTCGCATCGTTCGCGTTCGATTCAACGACAGTGACAATGGTTGCGGGATCGACAAAGCGCGCGAGATCGTCCACGTGGCCGTGCGTGTCATCGCCGGCAATCCCGCGCCCGAGCCACAACACCTCGGTAATGCCCAGATAGTTGCGAAAAATCGCCTCGTAGTCTTCGCGGGTGAATCCGGGATTGCGCTCCTGCACCGGGCTGAGCAGGCATTCTTCCGTGGTGATCAACGTGCCGAGGCCGTTGACGTCAATGCTGCCGCCTTCGAGAACCACGCGCCGGCCGCGGTACACGGGTTCCCGCACGCGCATTGGCAATTTCGCCTTTAGAAGACCGGTCGCGGCGTCGTCCTTTTTCCAATCGTCATATTTGGCCCACGCATTAAAGCGCCAATTGGTGGCGCCGACACGGCCTGCGCCGTTCTTGGTAAAGATGGGGCCAAAATCGCGTATCCAACCCCGATTGGTGGGGACGATGAAGAACTGGACGGCGTCGAGCGCGACGCCATTTTTTTTGAGGATCCGGCGGGCGCGGTTTTCCTGCTCGCCGTTTTCGACGAGGATGCGCACGCGTTCGACACGCGCCAGGTGGCGCACAATTTCGGCGTAGACCCAGGGGATGGGCGCAAATTTTCCCGGCCAGTCGGTGCGCTCGTGCGGCCAAGCCAGCCACGTCGCGTCGTGCGGCTCCCATTCCGCGGGCATGCGGTATTTCTGCCGGCTGGAAGCGGAAGGACCGGGCTTGGCGAGGTTCGCTCCGGAGTTCACGAGTAGTTCAATCGATCCACCGCTCGAGCAGCGGGCCATAGGCATCGATGCGGCGATCGCGGAGAAACGGCCAGCTACGCCGCACTTCTTCCATACGGCGGAGATCGCATTCGACGACCAGGGTTTCCTCTTTGTCGGTGGAGGCTTGCGCGATTAACTGTCCGAACGGATCGGCTACAAATGAAGAGCCCCAGAACTCGATACCGTTTTGACCGGGTCCGTTTTGGCCAGGTCCGTTTTCACGGGGACCTTCAAAGCCCACGCGATTGACGGCGGCGACGAAAACGCCGTTGGCGATGGCGTGCGAGCGCTGGATGGTGCGCCAGGCGTCCAGTTGCGCAGCGCCGAATTCATTTTTTTCGGCGGGATGCCAGCCGATGGCGGTGGGGTAGAACAAAATGCTGGCTCCCCGGAGGCTGGAGAGGCGCGCGCCTTCGGGATACCACTGGTCCCAGCAAACCAGCACGCCGATGCGGCCGTAGCGCGTGTCAAAATTCGGAAAACCCAAATCGCCGGGCGTGAAATAAAACTTTTCGTAATAGAGCGGATCATCGGGAATATGCATCTTGCGATAGATGCCCAGCAGCGAGCCGTCGGCGTCGAGGACCGCTGCGGTGTTGTGGTAAAGGCCAGGCGCGCGACGCTCGAAAAGGGAAGCGACGATGACGACATTTGATTCGCGCGCGGCCTTGCCGAGCGCCTCGGTGGAAGGGCCGGGGATAGGTTCCGCAAGATCAAAGCAGGCGTGATTTTCTTCGCGGCAAAAGTACTGCGAGCGAAAAAGCTCCTGCAAACAGACGATTTGGGCGCCTTGCCGCGCCGCTTCGCGGATCGCCGTGAGCGTTGCGGCGAGATTTTCTTCAGGATCGAGCGAGCACTGGCGCTGCAACAGTCCAACATTTAATTTATCGGGCAATTTGTCGGGCGATTTCGCAGGCATCTCGTGAATATTATCATTGCGCAGGCGCCGTGGCGTGGCGACTTTGCTGTGCATGCGGGCAGGGAATACGCGCGCGAGCGGTTAGCGAATCAATGTGCGCGAGGCGCCCGGATGGCGCGGCGAATTCGCAGCAAAACCCGGTAAAACATTTGCGCCGTAAGGCGGCCGGTCTGCGTGTTTTGCTGGCTGGGATGGTAGCTCGCGAAAAGCAGGGGCAAATCAGCAGTCAGCCTGAATTCCGCGCCATGGGCAAAGCGATACGGGAGCTCGCGAGACAATTTGTCCGCGATGTACTAGCAGGCGCAGGTAAGCGTGGAAGGCGATTGCGCCCAGTGCCAGAACGGCGCGCGGTTTTAGCAGCTCGAATTCCTCTTCCAGGTACCCGGCGCAATTCGCCAACTCGGAGGGCAGAGGCTTGTTGTCCGGAGGCGCGCAACGCAGCGCTGCAGCCATGTAGGCATTGTGCAGCGCTAGGCCATCAGCAATGTGCGATGAAGCCGGCTGGTTGGCAAAGCCGGCGCGGTGCAGCTGGCGGTAGAGAAAATCTCCCGAGCGGTCTCCAGTAAACATCCGGCCCGTGCGATTGGCGCCATGAGCGGCGGGCGCAAGACCTACGATGAGAAGCTGGGCGCGAGGCGTCCCCAAAACCGGGCACTGGGCGCCCCCAATATACCCAATGAAGATAGGCGCGGCGCTTCACGCGAGCCACCGTCTCTCGATATGTCACCAGGCGAGGACACTTGCGACAGGCAACGATGGCGTCGTTCAGAACCGCCAATCGCCCCTTAGGATTTTCAGACATCGCTGCGGGAAATATACCGCTTTTCGCACTTGTGGGGGGGACCGCAGCCACTGGCAAACTTGTTCAGGCGCTTAGAAAGTTTTCTTTGAGGAAGGGAAGAAACGAGCTTGAAAGCAAAAAGGGGAAGGTCATTGCAGCCTTCCCCTTTTTGGGGTCATCGAAGGTTGCGGCTGGCGCTGCCCACAATCTTCAATGGGGAGTTTAATGCTTGTCTGTTTTGCCCCAATCGTCGGTCAGAGGCTTATTCTTATTACGCTCATTGGTTTCAGGATCGTAACTGCCGTGAGGTCCTGGGCCACCGATCTCGGACGACTTTTGATTTTCGCTCCGGCCGCGGCCTGTACCGTGTGAGCTTTCACCCCGGGGTGTATCCTGAGAGCCTTGGCTACCCTGTCTGCCCTGGTCGCCTCGGTCACGTTCGTTCCTCTCATCGCTCTGCTGGCGGGTGCCCCTCTGACCCAGGCTTCGGGGGCCCCCGCGGGCCTCATGGTCATGGGAGCTTGAACCTTGCTGCCGACTTGGCTGGGCTTGGTGCGTGCCTTGCTGACCCTGTACCCCGCCGCGGCCCTGATTTTCGCCTCGTCCTTCGTTACCCCTGCTTCCGGATTGGCTTTGCCCGCCCTGCTGACCGTGTTTCTGCTGCTGGTCGGGTTCTTTCTCTCGCTGCTTCTTCGCGGATTCACCTGGCATGACTACCTCCTCACGCTCACGTTTTTTGTAATTTTCAGCGGTTGAATTCGACCCGTTAAATTCGCCGGGTCATTACTTGCAGCCGAGACTACGCTCGCGCAGCGCGCGTCTTCTGCTTGCGAGAACCCTTGCTGCTCGGCTTGGGAGCCTGTTCCTCTTCCGATTCCTCGGCCTGTTGCGCTACGACGTTGATCTGCTCGGCGAGTTCGGTGAGTTTTTCATCTGTTTCCTTTTCTTCGGCAAGGGTTTGCTCGAGCAAGGACACCGCCTCTGATTCGCCAAGGAGATTGGCGTAAGTGCGTACGGAGCCGTAACCGGCGATTTCATAATGCTCCACCCGTTGAGCCGCGGAAATAAGGCCGGCATCGAGTTCTTCAGGTTCGGGATCTTCCTCGATCATTTCACTGCCTTCTTCAATCAATCCCGCCATGCCTTTGCAGGTTTTTCCTCGCGGGCTTTCGTCCAGCTGCTCAAACACCTTTTCGAGCCGTGTAACGTGCTCGCGAGTTTGCTCGAGATGTTCCTCAAATGCGGAGCGCAATTCCTCGGAGGCGGCCGCTTTAGCCATCTTCGGCAGTGCTTTAACCAGTTGATTTTCAGCGCTGAACAGATCCTTTAGTTCGTTGATATACAACTTCCTCAGTGCGTTGGTTTCCATTTTTTTGCGCTCCAGAATGGTCTGAATCGTTACGGCTCGACAATAGACGGGCCACCGCGAGGGCGCTATACCCTGAAAGCCGTAGATCGAGGCCGGGATGGGTGGAGCCGTAATACATAGAAAGTAAGCACCTTATACATCTGTCATGGACGTTGGCGGGGCGGCAATACGCCGAACATAGGCAGATGGCAAAAATCGAGAGGCGGCCCAATTTGAAGTCGCGCCCTCGCGAAGCCGCGACGTGTTAGAGTACGTTTCTGGGCGACGCTTGAGCGAGGTCGAAGCGAGGTTTTAGTCAACCGCGCGCGCCCTTAAACGCATCTCACCGCCATCCTTTCAACGGAGTCCCTGCCATGACGCGCATCCTGCTGACCACCGTCGACCGGGACCTGGGACTCTACGATTATTTTCGCGAAAACGCGCCCGCGGGATTCCTGTGGCGTTTCCACATGCCGCGCAGGATTTCGTTTGGGCTGCGTTTTTTGAGGCAGAATCTTCCCGAGATTGAAATTCTCGAGTACCCAACGCGCGCGGAATACGTCAAAACATTAAAGAGTGGCTGGGATGCGGTCGGGTTCTCGTTCTACCTGGAGGAGAGCAACCGCATCCTGGAAATGGCGGAACAAGCGCGTCGTGTGGGAGTGCGGCAATTGTGGGCGGGAAATTATGGAGCGCTCACTCCGGCGCTGCAGGGAAGCTTCGACCAAGTGTTCAACGGGTACAGCGAGGAGGCGCTGGCGGAAACCCTCGGCAAGACGATCGAGTCGGTCCAGCATCCGCCGCTGGTGGCGGAGTTTCGGCTTCCGGGAGGATGGCCGATGCCGGTGGGAATCTTGTTTACGACGCGTGGATGCAGTTTCCAGTGCACGTTCTGTCAAACCACGGCATTCGCACCGCGACCGAAAGCCATTCCGCTGGAGGCTATAGAGCGCGCTGTGCGGTTTTATGTGCAGCACGGAATACGCTACGCGCTGATCTTGGATGAAAATTTTGGAAACATTCCGGAGCACGCCGAAGCCGTGATCGAATTGCTGGCGCGATACGGCATTCGCTGGGTGGTACAGTCTCGCGTGGACCTGTTTTTACGAAATTTTGAGGCCTGGCTCGAAATGGGGATGGAGGGGGCGCTTTTTGGGATCGAGAGCTTTCATCAGGAGGTTCTCAAGCAAATCCACAAAGGCGAAAAGGTCGAGGCGGTGATGGAGCTGGCCGGCCGGCTGAATCGCGCCGGACGTTATGCGCAGGGATACTACATTATCGGTTTCCCATCGGAAACACCGGAATCGATTCGCGAGGATTTGAAAACGCTGGCGGGACTCGAGCTGGACGTGACGCAGATTACGATCGTTACGCCACACCCGCGCACGCAGCTTTGGGGCGAGCTCGAAGCGAAGTACGATATTTTCGAAAAGGACTGGGCGAAGTTTGATACCAAACATTTGGTTTGGGGCCACCCGAACTGCGGGCCGGGAAGCCTGGAAGCGCTGCTCGGTGAAGGATTCGAGTTGTGCTATGGCAAGAAGTGGCTAAGGCGCACTGTAACAAAATTTTTGTCGAGTCGCGTGCAACGGCGCGATTTAACGGACTTGCTGTGGAGTCCGGTACGTTCACGGTGGGCCGCTCCTGCGCGCCTGCCATATCTTGGTGCGTCGTGACATGCGATTGATGGAATTACATGACCGGCCGTGGTTCCCGAAGTTTATGCGGGACTTGGTTACCGATGACCTGGAAACGATTTTGAATTTGGTGAATGTTTATGGGCCGGTGGGGCCGCTACTGCGAAATGCGGTGCGGAATTCCGGGACCAACCGCGTAGTTGATTTGTGCTCGGGCGGGGGCGGACCGTGGCGGAAGATGTCCCGGGAGTTCGACGACAATACCTTGGCGGAGATTTGGCTCACGGACAAATACCCGAATACCGCGGCCTTTGAGCGAACCGCGGCGGCTTCGGGAAACAGGATTTATTTTCGGCGTGACGCCATCGACGCGCTGAAGATTCCCGGTGAACTCAAGGGATTCCGCACAATTTTCAATTCCTTTCATCATTTTGGGCGAGCCGATGCAAGGGCCATTCTGCAAGCGGCGGCCGATTCCGGAGAAGGGATCGGGATCTTCGAAGCTCCAGGGCCGCACATGATTACGCTTTTTCTCGTTCTCCTGATCCCGCTGGCGGACCTAGCGCTGGCGCCATTCGCTCGCCCGCTGCGGTGGACCCGGCTGCTGTGGACCTATCTGCTGCCGGTGATTCCGCTGGTCTTGCTGGTGGACGGCATTTTGTCGTGCCTGCGCGTGTACTCGCCTGCGGAGCTCTTGGAACTAACGCGGGATGTTCGTCCACGGGCCGAGGAGGGCGCAGAGAGCGGCGAAGGATTCGAGTGGAATATCGGCGTGGAGAATAGCGGGCCGTTCCGGGTGCCGATCACATACTTGACGGGTTATCCGAAACCCGTCGCAGGAGCGGTCCTTGCCAAGAGGGAAACCGACGAGGTAACGACCGCGGTAGCATGAGCGCCAGAATTTTCGCGCATAACAGGAGAAAACCGTGATTTGGATTCGCAGGATTACAGCCGTCGCAATCATTTCGATATCCCTAACGCTGGCATTCGCGCAACAGAAGCCCGCCGGAGACGCGAACGTCACGCGTGCCACACTGGATAACGGGTTACGTGTGGTGATCGTACGCGATGCCCTGGCGCCCGTAGTCACCGTGGAAGAGAATTTTCTGGTGGGCGGCGACGAAACCCCGGCGGGATTCCCGGGCTTGGCCCATGCCCAGGAACACATGGCTTTTCGCGGGTGCTCGGAGGTGTCCGCGGATCAAATCGCCGCGATTTTCGCGCAACTGGGCGGTGATGGAAATGCCGATACCCAGCAAAACATTACGCAATATTTTTCTACCGTGCCCGCGGCCGACGTGGATATCGCGTTGCGCGTGGACGCGGACTGCATGCAGGACATCCAGGATTCGCAGGAAGAGTGGGCCCGTGAGAAGGGCGCGATCGAACAGGAAGTAGCGCGCGATCTATCTAATCCGACGTACAAATTCATTACGCACCTGAACGAGGATATGTTTTCGGGGACCGCGTATAGCCATGATCCCCTGGGGACCAAAGAATCCTTCGATGCCACTACCGGAGACATGCTGCGCAGCTTCTACAAGAACTGGTACGCTCCGAACAACGCGATCCTGGTGATTGCGGGCGACGTGCAACCCGACACCGTGCTGGCAAAGGTGAAGGAATTTTACGGCAAGATCCCCAAGAGAGATCTGCCGCTGCGCCCCGAAATCAACCTCCAGGCGGTAAAGCCCGAATCCATCGTTCTGGACAGCAACCTTCCTTACCTGCTGGCGTTTATTGCCTGGCGGATGCCGGGAAGCAGCAGCCCGGATTTTGCGGCCACGCAGATTTTGAGCGATGTGCTGGGCAGCCCCCGTGGCAATCTGTATGAGTTGGTGCCCGCAGGAAAAGCCATCGACACCGGGTTCGGGATTGCCGAGGCTTATCCCAAGGCCAGTGTGGCCTACAGCGCCGGAGTTTTGGCTGCGGGAAGCGATGCCGCGCCCTTGATCGAGGAAATGCGCAAAATCATGGCGGATTATGCGGCGAACGGCGTACCTGCGGAGTTAGTCGAAGCGGCCAAGCGGCGGGAAATCGCGGGCGTGGAGTTTCGGCGTAATTCCATTCCAGGCCTGGCTTCGGCATGGTCGGAATCGCTGGCTGCCGAAGGACGTAACTCGCCCGATGAAGATGTTGAGGCCATGAAGCGCGTGACCACGGAAGATGTAAACCGCGTGGCCAAGGAGTTTTTGACCGATAAAAATTCGATTACCGCGCAGTTGAAACCGGTTCCTTCGGGCGCCGCTGTAGCCGCGAAGGGCTTCGGAGGAGACGAACAGCTCACCTCCGCGCCGACTAAGCCGGTCGAGTTACCTTCCTGGGCCGCATCGCGTCTTCTGTCATTGGAATTGCCTCCCGCGCCCTCTATTTCGTCGGACATGACCTTGCCGAACGGCCTGCGCCTTGTCGTAAAGACGGAAAAGACCACCCCCACCGTCAGCGTTCTCGGAGAGGTGCGGCAGGATCCGCAAATGGAAACGCCGGCAGGCAAGGAAGGGGCGGCCGACCTTCTCGAAGATTTATTTTCCTACGGCACGAAGGGTCTCGATCGGCTGGCCTTCCAGAAAGCTCTCGACGACATCGCCGCGGAAGAGTCGGCGGGCTTCCGTTTTTCGCTGCACGTGCTGGACCAGGATTTCTCGCGCGGCGTCCAATTGCTGGCGGATAACGAATTGAATCCGGCGCTGCCTGAGGAAGCCTTCAACGTGGTGAAACAGCAGACTGCGCAATTTGTCGCCGGACAGATGAAGAGTCCGGGATATCGCGCGGGACGCGCGCTCAATGCGGCACTGCTGCCGCCCAACGATCCGGAACTGCGGGAGACGACTCCGCAGACCGTTTCAGCGCTGACTCTCGACGACGTGAAGCAGTATTACGCCAAAGCGCTGCGTCCCGATCTCACCACGATTACTGTAATCGGTGATATCACGCCGGACCAGGCGAAAGCCGCTGTCGAGAAATGGTTCGGGGCCTGGAAAGCGGCGGGAGCGAAACCCGAAGTCGACCTGCCCCACGTGCCTCAAAATGGCGCGGCAGCGGCCAGCGTGCCAGACCCGAGCCAGTTGCAGGATAGCGTCAATTTGACCGAGATGGTGGGAATCACGCGGTTTGATCCCGACTATTATCCGTTGCAACTTGGCAATCACGTCTTGGGCGGAGGATTTTATGCCACGCGCTTGTACCACGATCTGAGACAAGTTAACGGTTACGTTTACAACGTGGACGTGCGGCTAAACGCGATGAAGACGCGCACGATTTTTACCGTGACTTATGGTTGCGATCCGCAGAACGTGGGGAAGGCCAGGCAGCTAATCATTCGCGACCTGATGGCGATGCAAAAAGAAAATGTTACGCCCGCGGAGTTACAACAAGCCAAGGCCTTGCTGCTGCGTCAAATTCCGCTGGCGGAGTCAAGTGAAGACGGCGTGGCCGGGGGCATGCTGGCCCGCGCTGTGATCGGCCTGCCGCTCGATGAACCGGCGCGCGCGGCGAAGGAATATTTTTCGATGACGGCAGATCAGGTACGATTGGCTTTCGCGAAATGGATACGCGCGGATGGCTTCGCGCAAGTGGTTCGAGGGCCGGTCGCGCAGTAGACCTTAGCCGGCGGCCAGTTGCACGGAAATCGTATCGATAGGATCGAGTTGAAAAACCATGCGGTCGCCGGATTGCATGGGCATGGGCGGAACGATCGAACCGGTAATAATGACGTGGCCGGCAGCCAACTTTTCCCCCGACGCTGCCAGCGTGTCGGCCACGTGGCGCACGAGAGCGACCAAATCTTCTGAAGTTGCGTCGGGTTGCGCGCGCGGCGCGACCCCCACTCCGTTTTTCCAGATGTGTCCCATAAGACCTTGTAAATTGCAACCCGCGCGCGAAGCGTCTTTCGAGCCCAAAACGACATGGCGCTGAAAAATGTCGCGCGCCAGAGTGTCCTCCACGGTATCCGCTGTCGACGTGTGATCTACATCGAGAACCTCAATCGCCGGACCTACACCTGAAATGGCCGCGCGGGCAGTTTCGCGATCCGCGCCTGCGGCAACATCATTGCCAAGGTACACGGCAATCTCGGGCTCCACCACCGGCTGGGTCCACCCTGAGACAGGCAGCGTTACTCCTGACGGGAGAAGCCCGCGTTGCATCAAGAAACCCACGAGCGGTGCGGTAATGCGCAGCCGCTCCATTGAGGCTGGCGCGCCGAAAGCGACCTTCCATCCCAGAGCTTTCTCCCCGGCATCCAGGCGCTCCCGTCGAAGTCTTAGCTGTGTGGACATGCCACGGGAGATACGCGGGTCTTCCCAAGGCGCGGTTAGGGTCATGGACCCATCATGACGCGGGGTTCGAAAGAACGTCAACACGGTTGTGGAGCGGCCCGGCCGGGGAACCGCTCCCCGAAACTTCCAGGAATCGCTCTTAGTTCGCGATATGGCCCGATTTGGTAACGCTAGGGCGCTGGGAGATGAAATTCGCATCCCTTTCCGCTAGAATGCTCACGCACATGGACTTTGACCAAATTAATACTTTCGTGGAGGTTGCGAAACACAGCAGTTTTTCCTTGGCTGGCCGGAAGGTTTTTCGGTCCCAGTCGGCGGTCAGCGCCCAAATTCGTCAACTGGAGCAGGAATATGGGGAGAAATTATTTTCGCGCGTAGGAAAGACTGTGCGGCTGACTCCTGCCGGAGAAGTTTTGTTCGAGTATGCGGGCCGCTTCCTCGAGTTGCGGCAAGAGTCTCTGCGTGCAGTCGCCGACCAGTCGAGCAGCCCGCGGGGGATTTTGGCCATCGGCGCCAACGAAGCAACTTTTTTGTACGTGCTTCCGGACGTTTTCGCTAAATTCCAGCGCTTGTATCCTGACGTGCAGATCAGTATTTACCGCAACTTCAGCCATAAGGTGTTGCAGCGCGTGGAAGACGGAACCATCGACCTGGGCATCGTTACGCTTCCCGTGAAATCCCCGAGCTTAAAGGTCCATTCGATTTACCGCGACCGGGTGATGCTGATGACCAGTCCAAAAAATCCGTTCGCCAAACAAAAGAGCGTGACGGCCAAAGACATTGCGGGCCAGCCGCTCATCTTCCCCAAGACGGGATTTACTCGCCAGGTGCTGGACAAATTCTTCCGTCCCTACGTGGCCGATCTGCGCATTGCCATGGAGTTGCCCAGCGTCACGATGATCAAGCGCTTTGTGGCGGCGAACCTCGGCGTTTCACTCATTAGTGCGGGATTTGCCAGCGACGACGTGCGGGCCGGAAGAGTTAAGCTGATTCCCATCAAAGACGTGGATTTGTGGCGCGAATTGGGATTGATCTACCGTCACGACCGCCACCTGCCGCGATCGGCCACAGCATTTGTCGAATTAATCAGGCAACCCGATGCGACGATGCCCGAATAGATGGCCGAATCATCGGCGAGCGGCGTGTCACACTATGACCGGAGCGGTTCAAAAATGAGTGAAAGACGGGCCCAACACGAGTTATTATCCGCGGGAATTGAGTTTGAGATGATAGAGCATCATAAGGGCAGTTACCCACTTGTTAGTCGGGACCTTGCAGTTGCGCGACGCGATCCTAGTCCGGTGCGGAGGAATTAGAATATGATGACTTTGCGAATCGGTGGATTGTTGCTCGGGGCCACCCTTGCGGTGATGTTGATTTCATTGCCCGGTGTGGCCAATGCCCAGGCCACGAACGTGTTCAAGGAAGTCGCCGACAAAAAGGAAGCGGTGCAATGGCGAAACGCGCCCGACACGGCCATTCCTCCAGACGTCTGCTCGATCCTTCAAGGATGCAGCGGAACGATGAAACTAGTGGCTCTGCCCGCGGCGACCGAAGGAGGCACGAAAGTAGGCCGGGGACTGTTTTGGAATCCCGCAAATCCCAAGCAGCCGATGATCCTGGAACACCAAACATACGGTGACGTGTACTTTTTCTTGATGTCCCCGGATGGTGCCCTGCTGAAAGCCGCCTACCATGAAACTGCCAAGCCCTCCTGGGTGCCCATGGGCAACTCCCTGGCCCAGCCTACATTTGACAAGGATAAACAGGCTTGGCACGCCTGGATTACGAAACTGGGCGCGGCGCCCGCGGCAAAACCAGGCGCGGAGGCCCCAAAGGAACCGGCAAAGGAACCTGCAAAGTAATGCGAACTGTGGTGTGCCGGTGAATCCACGTCTCGGGCTTGGAACCGGCGCCGGCTCCATGGCCGTATTGACAGTGATTCTGGCCCCCTGGTAGGTTGAAAAGGTTCTTGATAGAGGTGCGGAAGCCATCAGTAGCCGAGCCGGTGTTCCGGGACGCTTCGGAGGCTAGGCGAAAGGGGCTCAAGAGTCATCCGCCGAAATCGCTGCCGGAAGCGGATCCGCAGCGGTTGGAGGGCACGGAGAATACCTGCCCGCTGTCATCCGTCTCATACGGATGGAGCGCTATCGGGAAGCGAAGAAACTCGAGTTTGCCGCCTCGCGGATTTTCCTTCTCCTTCTCCATCCATTTCGGCAGGCCTATCTAAGCTAGTGATGATTCGAGCCGGCTGCAGGTATAGGGTGTGCGCCGCGTTCGCGTGTGTATCGGGTGAATCCGAATGCCGGATATTTTCCAATTGACCCGCGCTTTGGTGGACATCGAGTCCATCACGAACCATGAGGCGCCCGTCGGCGAATATCTTTTCGAGTTGCTGTCAAGGTTGGCGGCGGCCTCGAGTGGACGCGTGGAACGTTGCGCCGTCGAAAGCGGCCGGTTCAACGTGCTTGCCCACTGGGGCGAACCCACCGTTACGATGTCCACGCATATGGACACGGTGCCTCCTTATTTTTCGGCCCGGGAAGACGCCGAGTTTATTTGGGGACGGGGGTCGGCCGACGCCAAGGGCATAATCGCCGCCATGACGGCGGCCGCGGAACGACTGCTCGCCGAAGGCGTTCGCAATTTCGCGCTGTTGTTCGTCGTGGGAGAGGAGCGCAACAGTGCGGGAGCCTATGCGGCGGCGCGCGATCCCCGCGGTTCGCGCTATCTGATCAATGGAGAGCCTACGGAGAACAAGCTGGCTCTGGCGACCAAGGGAATGCTGCGCTACGAAATTGTCGCCACCGGGAAGCTGGCCCACTCGGCCTACCCCCAACTGGGCGAATCCGCCATCGATAAACTTCTGGACGCGCTGCAGCGTCTGCGCGGCGTACGCTTTCCTGAAGACGCGCTTCTCGGTCCCACGACGCTCAATATCGGCGTGGTTTCCGGGGGGCGGGCTCCCAATGTGGTGTCCGACGCGGCGTCCGCAGAGGTTGCCATTCGCCTGGTGGGTGACCCGGAACCGATACGTCGGTCGGTCGCCCTAGCCGTTGCCGAGTATGCGGAAGCGCGAGAGATTTTGTGCATCCCGGCGGTGCGCTTTGAAGCGCTTGCGGGCTTCGAGACGGCGGTTGTGGCATATACCACCGACGTGCCGGCATTTGCAAAGACCTGGGGCCAGCCATTCGTCCTGGGACCGGGAAATATCCACGTGGCGCATACCAACGAAGAGCGTGTGCTGAAGCGAGAACTCGTGGCGGCGGCGGAGATTTATGGGCGCATGGTCAAGCAGCTTCTTGCGGCATCGTAACGCAGGAATGCGGCGATTTCAAAAGCGGGACGCGATGCGAAGGATTGCTAAAGTAAAATGATTGTCATGAAATTCGGCGGCAGTTCTCTCGAATCTGCGGCCGCTATCGAACGCGTCGCCCAAATCGTCACACTTCGGCTGGCGCAGCAGCCTGTGGTAGTGGTTTCCGCCATGGGAAAGACGACGCAGCTACTGTTGAATGCCGGGGCGGAAGCGGCCCGCGGGCAAAAAGAGCAGGCGCTTGCCCGGCTGCGCGATTTGCGGCAGATGCATGAGCGGGAAGCCGGCGGGACTGCTGCGGCGCGCTGCATCCTGGATGCGCATTTTCTCGATCTTCGCGAGCTGCTCCAGGGCTTGGCGGCCGCGGGAAAGATGACGCCTGAAATGGTTGACGCTATTTCCAGCTATGGGGAGCGGCTGTCGAGCCAATTGATCGCGCTTTTATTCCAAGACCGTGACATACCCGCGGTGCACGTCGATTCGCGCTGCGTCATCGTGACCGACGGACGTCATGCGAATGCGATGCCGCTCTACGCGCAGACGTATGCGCGGCTGCGAGAGCATGTTTCTCCTCTTGTGCGCGGGAACAAGCTCGTCGTAATGGGCGGGTTTATAGGTGCGACGCCGGCGGGAGTGACGACTACTCTGGGGCGCGGCGGCTCGGACTTCAGCGCGGCGATTGTCGGCGCCGGAATCGATGTGGACGAAATTCAGATTTGGACCGACGTGGACGGCGTGATGACGTGCGATCCGAAGCTCGTGCCGGACGCCCACCGCGTGAAAATCATTTCCTTCAACGAGGCGGCCGAGCTGGCCTATTTTGGCGCAAAAGTTCTGCACCCCGCCACACTGTTGCCCGCTATCGAAAAGAATATTCCTATCCTCGTGCTCAATTCGCGACGTCCCGATTCCCCGGGAACGCGCATCGTGGCGCAAGCGGTGCCCTGTACCAATACCATCAAGGCCATTTCGTGCAAACGTGGCATCTGCGTTGTCAATATCCGGTCGACCCGCATGCTGATGGCGCATGGATTCTTGAACCGTATCTTCGAGATATTCAACCGGGCCGAAACGGCCGTGGATATGCTCGCGAGCTCCGAGGTAAGCGTCTCACTGACCGTCGATAATTCCACGCGCCTGTCCGAAATCAGTGAGGGGCTGCGCGAATTTGCCGAGGTGAGTGTGGAAAACGACCAAGCCATTGTATGCGTGGTGGGCGATAACATCCGGCATACGCCCGGCGTTGCCGCCCGCGCGTTTGGAGCGCTCGAAGCGCGTGAACATTCGCATGATCTCGCAGGGGGCGTCGCGCGTGAACCTGGGTTTCGTCGTCGCGGGAGAAGATCTCGAGAAGTCGGTAAAATTATTGCATGAAGAATTCTTCCAGCAGCCCGACCCGGCGGTCTTCGACTAATGGTGCCGCTCAGATGGGAAACAGGACAAGATAGGAAGCACGAAATGCTGTGGTGACGACAAATATGAATCTGGCCATCATAGGATACGGAAAAATGGGGCGCCTCGTTGAGGCGCTGGCTCCCGAGTATGGTTTTGACGTTCCGGTGCGGCTCGATATCGCCGACAATGCCGAAGCCCAGGGGATTACCGTGCAGCGTTTTCGCGGCATCAATGTGGCCGTGGAGTTTTCCGCGCCCACCGCCGTAGCCGCAAACGTGGCGCGTCTCGCGTCTATCGGCGTCAATACCGTCGTCGGCACCACGGGATGGAGTGCGCATATGGAGGGCCTGAAGCTGGCTGCGGAAAAGGGTGGCATCGGCCTGGTATGGAGCCCAAATTTCTCGGTGGGCGTAAATATTTTCATGCATTTGGTTTCGGAGGCTTCCCGCCGCTTAGCTCCTTACCCGGAATTCGGGGCCTGGGCCTGGGAGATACATCATTCGGCGAAAAAAGATGCGCCCAGCGGCACGCTCCTGAAATTGGTGGAGCAAATGAAAGCCGCGGACCCCGAACGCGTGGTGGATGTGAGTGCCAGCCGCGCGGGAGCCCATCCCGGAACACACGAAATTGGGTTCGATTCGCCCGCCGAGACCATCACCTTGCGCCATACAGCGCGCAGCCGCGAAGGGTTCGCGCGTGGCGCTTTGCAGGCCGCCCGGTGGGTGATCGGAAAAAAGGGCTGGTTTGAGTTTAGCGAAGTATTGTTTGGGCCACCGCAGGAGTCGCGTTGCGAATGAGCACCGAACGCCCCGCTATCCTTTGGACCGAAGTCGCGCTGGATTGCGATGAGTCCCGCTGGTTCGATCGGCCGCTTTGATGAGCATCGCCCGTATGGAGGATCGAAGGAGGAGCAATGTTTAGCGGATGCGGGACAGCATTGGTCACACCGTTTCGCCGCGACTTTTCGCTCGATGAGACCACGCTGAAAAAGTTGGTCGTCCGCCAAATCGAAGCGGGCATCAATTTTTTGTCGCCGTGTGGGACCACGGGAGAAAACCCCACACTGACCCGCGAAGAGCATTTACGCGTCGTGGAAATTACCGTTGCGGAAACCCAGGGCCGCGTCCCGGTGATGGCCGGGGCGGGTGGATACAGCACCGCCGAGATCATCGCCTTGGCGAAGGATCTCGAATCCCTGCATGTCGCCGGCATTCTTTCGGTGGCGCCGTATTATAACCGGCCGACTCAGGAGGGCCTTTATCGGCACTTCAAGGCGATTGCAGAGGCGGTTTCAATTCCCGTCATCATCTACAATGTTCCACGCCGTACAGGCGTTAATGTTGAGCCCGAAACGCTGGTCCGTCTCTCCGAAATCAGCAACATCACCGGAGTAAAGGAGGCTTCGGCGGATATAAGCCAAATGGCGGCAATCATCGCCAGGGTTCCCGAATCGTTCAGCGTATTTTCGGGGGACGATGCCATCGCGCTTCCGCTGATTGCCCTCGGTGGTCGCGGGCTTATTTCCGTGGCTTCGAACGAAATACCCGCAGAGATGACGAGCCTGGTGCAGCAAGCCCTGAGAAACGATTTTGCCGCGGCGCGCCGCCTGCAACAAAGATACTTGCCACTCATGGAAGTAAATTTTCTGGAAACAAATCCGTTGCCGGTGAAAGCGGCCATGGCAGAGATGGGATTGCTCGAGCCCGTTTGGCGACTGCCTTTATGCCCTCCTAAACCGGAAACGGTGGAAAAAGTCAGACGCGTGCTGGAATCCTTGGAGCTCCTGGGAGGCAAGCATGCTGCAAGAGCGAATTGAACGGCTGTTCGACGAGCCGCCGAATACCTACACCCAGGAGCACTTCGAGCTCTTCCAGAAGTTCAAGGCGGGATTGAACTCGGGTGACATCCGGGCGGCGGAGCCGGACGCGCCTTCGCCCTCGGGCTGGCGGGTGAACGCCTGGGTAAAAAAAGGAATATTGCTCGGATTCCGGATGGGTACGGTCGTCGATATGTCCGGCACCGGCGCTTCGTGCGACACCGCAGCGCAGCGGTTTTTTGATAAAGCCACCTACCCGGTAAAGACATTTTCGCTTACGAATGCCGTGCGTATCGTTCCGGGTGGATCGAGTATTCGCGACGGCTGTTTTATCGGTAAGGGAGTCACCTGCATGCCTCCAATGTTTATCAACGTGGGCGCGCACGTGGGCGAACAGACCATGGTGGATTCGCACGCGCTGGTGGGCAGCTGCGCGCAAGTGGGTCGCAACTGCCACCTGTCTGCTGCCGCACAGATTGGAGGCGTGCTCGAGCCTGTGGGGGCCCTGCCTGTAATCATCGAGGACGGCGTTATTGTCGGAGGCAACTGCGGGGTTTTCGAAGGGACCGTCGTAAAACGCGACGCCGTTCTCGGAACGGGAACGATCTTGAATCGGTCCACTCCCGTATACGATCTGGTACGCGGCGAGATTTACAGCGCGAATGAAGATCAGCCTTTGATTATCCCCGAGAAAGCTGTGGTCGTGGCGGGCTCCCGTCCCGTATCACACGGGCGTGGCCGCGAATGGGGCCTCTCTCTTTACGCACCCGTGATTGTGAAGTATCGCGACGCCAAAACTGACCTGCGCACGCAGCTCGAAGACCTGCTCCGTTAGGTCCACATCCACCGATTCAATCCCGCGAGCCGTTACGCGCGAGGTGTTGGAGTCGCTACCGCCGGGCCTAGCGAGCGCGCCAGCTCTCCCGTGGTTACCTGCGTCCCTTGATTGTCGGCCTTCAACAGCACCGTCCTGGGCTACGACACCTTGCCGCCCAAATTCGGCGACCAATGCCTCCCCAATACGCGCGGAGCTGTGCTCGGCGATAGCCATAACCGCCGAACCGGCTCCGCTCAAAAAAATTCCCACCAGTCCAGGATGGCGAAACTCCAGCGCTTGCGCAATCCCCGGCACGAGCGGACTGCGATAAGGCTGGTGCAGGCGATCGCGAAACAGCTCCGGCGATAGTCTGCGGCCGGAGAAAAAGCACGCGGTCAGCAAAGCCGTCCGCTGCAAATTTGCCACTACGTCGGCACGGGAATATTCCGCAGGAAGGGCCGCACGCGCCTTCTCCGTGGGCAGCGGCGTTTCGGGAATTACCACGATGAAGTCGAGCTTGGGCGATACGTCCACGCGGGCGACCAGCACCTCCACAGGCTCGGATGCTTTGGCGGCCTGCTGCGAAGTGATCGCCGCCACCACCATTCCGCCATGCACAGCCGCCGCAATATTGTCCGGATGGCCCTCCATCTCTAGGGCCAGCCGAACGTCTCCGCGGCATCAAGTTCGACCCCACAAGTTCGGCGCCCATCACCGTGCCCGCGACAATGGCCGCTGCGCTCGATCCCAGGCCTATTCCCAGCGGGATGTCGTTCTGTACTTCGATATGAGCGCCCGGCAAGCTCACTTTCGACCGCGCGGCTGCCCCCTGCATGGCCTTCACCATCAGGTTGCTGGCATCCCTGGGGATTTGTCCGGCGCCCTCCCCGCGATAGATAACTTCGAAACCTGCGGACTCAGAGGCCTTCGCAGAGGCCCGCAGATAAAGGCTCAGCGCGATTCCGGCGCAGTCGAACGCGCACCCAAGATTTGCGGTTGTCGCCGGTACGATAACGGAAGAGGAACGCCCTGAGCCTGCCATGTCCGGCTACGACGAAGCGGAAACAGCCATGGCCTGTCCCATGAATTTTTCGAAGGCCGCCAGTCGCGGTTCGACAGGCGACTCGAGTGCATGGCGATTAACCAACACATCGGTGGTTTTGAGCCCATTGCCGGTGATGCACAGCACCGTCTCTTCGTCGGGAAGGATTCGTCCCTGCGCAATCAACGCTTTGGCGCTGGCGACGGTAACACCTGCCGCGGTTTCGCCAAAAATACCTTCGCTGGATGCCAGCATTTCCATAGCATTCACGATCTCTTCGTCCGAGGCATCTTCGGCCCATCCTCCGCTCGAACGAATCATGCGCGTGGCATACAGGCCGTCCGCCGGATTACCGATGGCCAGCGATCGGGCAATGGTCTTAGGCTTTTGCGGATCCACTTCGTCACGTCCCGCTTTTACGGCGCTCGAAATTGGCGAGCAGCCCGTGGCTTGTGCGCCAAAGAATTTCACATGTTTCGCCGGAACCAGGCCCAACTTCATCAACTCGCCAAAAGCCTTGTTGATTTTTGTGATCAGGGAGCCCCCCGCCATCGGCACGACGATGTTATCGGGCAGGCGCCAGCCCAGTTGCTCGGCGATTTCGTACCCCACGGTTTTCGAGCCCTCAGCATAGTACGGGCGCAGGTTTATATTGACAAAGCCCCACTTATAGTTCTCCGCAATTTGCGAGCACAGCCGGTTTACCTGATCGTAATTCCCCGCGATGGGCACCAGTCGCGCGCCAAATACCTGCGTACCCAGCACCTTCGCCGGTTCAAGATCGGCGGGGATAAAAATCCACGCATCTAGGCCCATCCGTGCCGCCTGCGCGGCCACCGCATTAGCGAGGTTGCCCGTAGAGGAGCAGCTTACCGTCTGGAATCCGAAAGCCTTGGCCTGCGCCAGGGCCACGGCCACCACCCGGTCCTTGAAAGAAAGCGATGGAAAGCATACGGCGTCATTCTTCAGGTACAGGCGCCGGGCGCCCAGCCGCGCTCCCAATCGGGGCGCCGCTACCAGCGGCGTCATACCCACGGGAAAATCCGACCGGTAGCCCTCCGGCAGCGGAAGGAGTTCCGCATAGCGCCACAAATTCGCGGGGCGCTTCGCGATATTTTCGCGCGTAAATGTCGCCCGGGCGAAGTCCATGTCGTATTGCACTTCCAACGGGGCCAGGCAATCCCCGCAAATAGAGCTCGCGCGGTGGCCCCAATCGCGATGACATTCTCGGCAGCGCAATGAAAAATGTGCACTCATATCCTGACTCTTTCCGGAGGCTGCGCTCGGCTCTGCGCGCCAAAAAAAATGCCTCATTCCGGGTTGGGGGAACGAGGCAAAAATCTCTTCCACGAGCTTCATGTCCCCCGCGAACCGGGCGGGAATTGGCACCTAGCGACCAGCTTAAAACCGCTGGTCCGGTTGTCGTGGCGTCATCGGGCCCGTAATCCCTCAGCCACTCTGCATGAAGATCGCTTCACGCCTTTTCGCAGCGTGACCCCTGTATCTTAGAAGGGGAGAAAGTCCGCGTCAAGCAGTTGTTCATCCCGGCTCACCGGCGCCAGGAAAGGAGGCGGCATGCGGCACAAGCCCGGCAACATCCCCGTATGCCGGTGGATTCTAATCCGAAGCGGAATGCGCCGGCGGAACTATGGCGGGCGCCACTTCGAGTGGCCCCAGCTTCTTCCCTGCGGTGAGCCAGGAGCGCAAGCGGTCAAGATACAAGTAAACGACAGGGGTGGTGTACAGGGTGAGCATCTGACTGAACAACACCCGCCAACGATAGCAATACCCAACGGGCGGCGAAACTCCGCGCCGTTGCCTCTGCTGACGGCGATGGGAATACCACCGAACAGGGCCGCCATAGTGGTCATCATGATAGGCCGGAACCGCAGCAGGCAGGCCTTGTAAATGGAGTCTCTCGGGCTGTTGCCTTCGTCGCGTTCGGCCTGCAATGCAAAGTCAATCATCAAGATGGCATTCTTCTTAACGATGCCGATCAAGAGAATGATGCCGATCAGGGCTACCACGGTGAGCTCGGTATGGGAGACCATCAGAGCCAGCAAAGCGCCCACGCCCGCCGAAGGCAACGTGGAAATAATCGTGATCGGATGGACGTAGTTCTCGTAGAGGATTCCGAGCACGATATACACCGTCACTAGCGCCGCCAGAATCAGGTAGGGCTCAGATGCCAGCGAAGTCTGGAAAGCCTGCGCCGTGCCCTGAAAACCGGGATGTATGGTCGGCGGCATGACCAGGTTGCGCTCCATGTTTTGGACCGCGGTCACCGCGTCTCCGAGCGGAACACCCGGATCGAGGTTGAATGAGAATGTTACCGCAGGAAACTGCCCCTGGTGCGAGACCGCAATGGGCGTCTTGGATTGCTCGTAATGGGTGAATGAGCCGATCGGAATCGGAGTTCCATTGGAGGAATTGACGAAGATATTGTTGAGCGAGTCCGGGCTCTGCTGAAACTCACGATCGATCTCCATGATCACGTGGTATTGGTTCATACCCTGGTACATGGTGGAGATCTGCCGCTGGCCAAGAGCGTCATACAGCAAGTTATCGATCGTATTCGCCGTAATGCCCAGGCGGCTGGCGGTATCGCGGTCAATGACCAACCCAGCGAGCAACCCATTGGCCTGGAGGTCGCTGTTGATGTCTTTCAGTATGGGGATGCCGCGCAGCGCTTGTTGCACGCGGGGCCCCACTCGATCAAGTCCTTGGTGTTGTCACCCTGCAGGGTGTACTGGAATTGGGCGTTCCCCCGCGGGCGCCGATGGTCACGTCCTGCGCGGACTGCAGAAAAAGGGTCGCGCCCGGAACTTCAGCCAACTTCGGGCGCAGGCGCCTGATGATCTGGTCGGCGCTGACCTTTCGCACTGCGAGCGGCTTGAGAGTGATATTAAGGTTCGCAGTGTTGGTCCTGGCACCGGTGTTGCCCGAAACCACCTCAATGCCCGGGTCCTGCATCAAAATGGAAATATATTGACGGAGCTTCGGGGCCATTTTTTGAAACGAGGTGTCCTCGCTGGCCAGGACGTTGCCCTGCAGCCTTCCGGTGTCCTGCTGCGGAAAGAAACCCTTGGGAACAATGGTATAGAGATAGACGGCCAGTGCGACCGTCCCGAGCATAACGCCAAGCATAAACGGCTGGTGGTCCAGCACCCAACCGAGAGAGCTGGCATACCCCCGGTTGAGCCAGCCGATTGTTCGCAAGCTGGCGCGACCAAAAATGTTGTGCTTCTTGTCTTTCTCCTCCGCTTTGAGGAGCCTGGAGCAGAGCATCGGCGTGGTCGTCAGCGAAACCACCATGGAGATGCCCACGGCCACGCTCATGGTGACGGCAAACTCGCGGAAGATGCGACCGACGATGCCGGCCATGAGAAGAATGGGAATGAAGACGGCCACGAGCGAAACGCTCATCGAGAGCACCGTGAATCCGATCTCCCTCGATCCCTTCAGCGCCGCCTGCATCGGCCGCATACCCTGTTCCAGATAGCGGGTTATGTTTTCGATCACCACGATGGCGTCGTCCACCACAAACCCGGTGCAAATGGTGAGCGCCATCAGAGAGAGGTTGTCGATCGAGTACCCGGCCAGATACATCACCGAGAATGTGCCGATCAGGGACAGGGGAACGGCTATGCTCGGGATTACCGTAGCCCAGGCGCTCCGCAAAAACGCGAAAACGACCAGGGTCACCAGGATCACGGCGATAATCAAAGTCTCCTCAACGTCGTGGATCGAAGCTCGAATGGTAACGGTGCGGTCCTGCGCGACATCGAGATTGATCGCAGGCCGAATGGAGGCTCGCAACAGCGGCAGGAGTGCCTTCACGCGATCCGCAACGTCAATAATGTTGGCGCCCGGTATGCGGGAGAGTTGCAGCACCACGGCGGCGTTCCATTGACATACCCGGTATTCAGGATATCGGCTGACTATCAACCACGGTCGCAATGTCGGCCAGCCGGACCGCCGCTCCAGGGTGCTGTTATAAGACACGATCAATTTGGCGAAGTCCTTGGCCTTGAACAACTGATCGTTGTCGGTGAGGATGATTTTGTTATCCCCGTCGGTCAGCTCGCCTTTCGGCACGTTGGCGTTGGTTGCGTTGACCGCGGTGCGCACCTGATCGAGGCTGATATTGAGCTTGCTGAGCAGAAGAGGGTTGATCTCTACGCGGACAGCCGGCTGCGAACTCCCGCCCACGCTTACCACGCCCATGCCCGGGATCTGCTGGAGCTTCTGAGCCAAGATGGTATCCGCGGCATCGAACTTCTGCTGCTGGGTGGCAGTATCCGAGGTGAGCGCCAAGACCATGAACGGAGTTTCGGCGGGATTGGTCTTGCGCCAGCCGGGATTGCTGGGCAGATCATTGGGCAAATTACCGCGCGCAGCGTTG
Source organism: uncultured Acidobacteriota bacterium (assembly GCA_963719845.1). Taxonomy (GTDB): domain Bacteria; phylum Acidobacteriota; class Terriglobia; order Acidiferrales; family UBA7541; genus Palsa-189. Next base: position 212,291 of record CAVRDM010000037.1, read on the forward strand.
ATGGCCGCCTGCACATCGCGGCCCGCGCCATCGATATCGCGGTCCAGGTCAAACTGCAAAATGATGAAGGTGCCGCCAAAGCCGCTCGTGGAGGTCATCTGGGTGATGCCGGCGATGCGGCCAAAATTCGCTCCAGCGGCGTGGCCATCGACGAAGCGATGGTGTCCGGGCTGGCGCCGGGGAGATTGGCGTCCACGGAGATCGTCGGATAGGCGACTTCCGGAAGGGAAGCCACCGGAAGCAGGCGATAGGAGAGCATTCCGGCAAGCAACAGAGCAACCGTCAATAATGCGGTGGCTACCGGACGGCGAATGAATGGCGCAGAAATGTTCATTTGTCAGTCCCTCGCCTGCGAGGCGTGGACCGGGTTGGTGATGCCTAACGCCCGGACGCGGCTCGCAAGCCGATCAAAAAAGAGATAGACCACCGGCGTGGTGAACAGCGTCAGCACCTGGCTGATCAGCAGGCCGCCGACGATGGCGATCCCCAGCGGATGCCGCAACTCCGCCCCCGTTCCCTGCCCAAGAGCCAGCGGAACCCCGCCGAACAACGCCGCCATCGTGGTCATCATGATCGGCCGGAACCGCAGCAGGCAGGCCTGATGGATCGCCTCGTCCGGCGCTTGCGCCTTCGTTCCGCTCCGCCTCCAGCGCGAAGTCGATCATCATGATGGCGTTCTTCTTCACGATGCCGATCAGCAGGATGATCCCGATCGATCGCGATGACGCTCAAATCGAGATGGAACAGCTGACAGGGCCAGGATCGCCCCCACTCCCGCCGACGGCAGCGTCGACAGAATCGTCAGCGGGTGAATGTAGCTCTCGTAGAGCACGCCCAGCACGATGTAGACGGTGACGATCGCTGCCAGCAATCAGCCAGCGATTCATTGGCAGCGAGTCCTGAACGCGGCCGCGGTGCCCTGGAAATTGGCCTGAACGGTCCGGGGCATGCCCAATCTCGCGCCCCGCCTTCTTGATGACACCGACGGCGTCGCCTAGCGACGGGCCCGGCGCAAGATTGAACGAAAGCGTTGTCAACCGGAAGTGTCCCTCGATGATTCACCGCCAGCGGCGCTGACGCTGGACTCAAGGTGCGTGAACGCGCTGAGCGGCACCTGAGTCCAGTCGTCGACTTCACGTAAATAGCTTGACAGGGCGCCGGGGATCCTGCTGGAACTCCGGCGCAACCTCGAGCACCACGTGATACTGGTTGAGCTGCGTGAATATGGTCGACACCGGCCGCTGCCCAAAGGCGTCGTAGAGCGTGTTATCGATCGCCACGCCGTGAAACCCAGCCGGGAGGCGGTGTCGCGGTCGATGACCAGGTTGCCCTCAGAGCCCCTGTCTTGCTGGTCCGTAGCGACGTCGCGAAGCTGGGGGAAAGATTGCAGTTTCTCGAACCTTCCGCGGAACCTAACTGTCTCAGCTCGCTCGGGATTCGCCGACCGCCAGGCTGTATTGAAACTGCGTGCGGCTGATTCGCGTCCTCCAAGCCGAAGTCTTGCACCGCCATCAGGTACAGCGTGATCCAGGCACATTCCACACCTGGTCCTGCAAGCGGCACGATGATGTCGCTTGCGGTATCGTTTCGCTTCACCCGCGGCTTCAGGATGAACATGAACCGGCCGTGTTCGGCGTCATATTAGTTCGTCCACCCCGACGAACACCGCACAGGCTGAGCACATCCGGGTCCTTCACAATCATGTGCGCCAGCGCCTGCTCCCTATTCTCCATGTCTGCGAATGACGTGGTCTCCTGCCGCCTCGCAGCTCCCCACGATACTCCCGTATCCTGCATCGGGAAAAAACCCTTCGGGCATTTACATAGAGAATATAGATTTCAGCCACCAGGGTCCCCCACCGCAACCAACAAAATCGGCGTCTGGTGCTTCAGCACCCACTCCAGCCCCCGAATCGTAGCGGGCAATGATCCAATGCTACCCGCGTTCGCTTGTGCGATAAAAGGGCTCCCTGCTCCGACTCCTCCTTGCTGGGGCCAGCAGTTTCGCACACAACATCGGCGTCAACGTCAGCGAAACCACGGCGGAAACCACAATCGTCACCGACAGAGTGACCGCGAACTCGCGGAACAGCCGCCCACAATGTCGCCCATGAACAGAAGCGGGATCAACACCGCAATCAGCGAAACGCTCAGCGATACCACGGTGAACCCGATCTCCCTCGATCCCATCATTGCCGCCCCGAGTGGCTCGTCGCCAGCCTCCAGATAGCGGGCTGATGTTCTCGATCACCACGATAGCGTCGTCCACCACGAATCCCGTCGAGATGGTCAGCGCCATCAGGGAAAGGTTGTCCAGCGAGTATCCCAGGCGGTACATCGCCCCAAACGTCCCCACGAGCGACAGCGGAACGGCCACGCTGGGGATCACCGTCGCCACCAGATTGCGCAAGAAGAGAAAAATGACCATGACCACGAGCGCCACGGTCAACATCAATTCGAACTGAACATCCTGGTTACCGACGCACGAATCGTGGTGGTCCGGTCCGTCAATATGGAAACAGCCACCGACGGAGGCAGGGAGGTGCCTTTGAGCTGCGGAAGCGCTTCGATGCGGTCCACCGCATTTAATGATGTTGGCACCCGGTTGGCGCTGGATATTGACGATCACGGCGGGGTTTTCATTCACCCAGGCTGCTTGGTTATTGTTCTCGGCGCCGTCGATCACGTCGGCGACATCGTCCACTCGAACCGGAGCGCCGGGGGTTTTTGTAACCGATGATGACCGGCTTGAATTGGGTGCGCTCGTGAAAATCTGGTCGTTGGCTCCGATGGTGTAGGCCTGGCGCGGACCGTCGATGTTGCCTTTGGCTTGGTCAACATTAGACGACCGCCAGCGCGGTGCGCATGTCTTCCAGACTCAAGCCGTACGAGGCCAGGGCAGTAGGGTTCGCTTCGACGCGTACCGCCTTTTTGTGGCCTCCGCTGATGGTCACTAGGCCGACGCCGGGAAGCTGGCGAAATCTTCGAGGCCAGTGTGGTATCCGCGAGGTCTTCGACTTTCTCGAGCGGCATCGTGTTCGACGTCAGGGCCAGGGTGATCACCGGCGCATCGGCCGGATTTACCTTGCTGTAGATCGGGGGGTTCGGGAGGGATCCGTGGGGGGGAGGTAGGTTTCCCCGGCATTGATCGCCGCCTGCACCTGCTGTTCGGCGACGTCGATGCTCAGGTTCAGGTCAAACTGCAAAATGATGAGCGATCGCCCCAAATGTGCTGGTGGACGTCATCTGGTTGAGACCCGGAACCTGCCCGAACTGCCTCTCCAGCGGCGCAGTCACCGAGGACTCGATCACCGAGGGTCCCGCCCAGGATAAAACGTCAGTACCTGGATCGTCGGATAGTCGACCTGTGGAAGTGCAGATACCGGCAGTTGCCGAGGTACGCAACGTTCCAGCCAGTAAGATGGCCGCCATGAAGAGAGAAGTGGCAACCGGTCGGAGTATAAAAATCCGAGACGGACTCATCGCCTGCATTTTCGGGTCCTCATCTAGTCTCCCGCTTCGGGAGCTTCTTCAACCGGTTTGGTAGTCTTTAAGGCCTCGACGCGTTGCGCGAGGCGATCAAAAAGAGGTAGACCACCGGGGTGGTAAACAGCGTCAGTACCTGGCTGATCAGCAGGCCCCCGATGATGGCGATCCCCAACGGATGACGCAACTCCGCCCCCGTTCCCTGTCCGAGAGCCAGGGGAACCGCGCCGAACAATGCCGCCATCGTGGTCATCATGATCGGCCGGAACCGCAGCAGGCAGGCCTGATGGATGGAATCCTCCGGACTCGCGCCTTCGTTCCGCTCCGCTTCCAGCGCGAAGTCGATCATCATGATGGCGTTCTTCTTCACGATGCCGATCAGCAGGATGATCCCGATCAATCCGATGACGCTCAGATCCAGATGGAACAGCTGAAGGGCCAGAATCGCCCCCACGCCCGCCGACGGCAGGGTGGAAAGAATTGTCAGCGGGTGAATGTAACTCTCATACAGCACACCCAGCACGATGTATACCGTCACCAGCGCGGCGAGCAACAGCCAGTCCTCGTTGGCCAGCGAATTTTGAAACGCCGCCGCCGTCCCCTGGAAACTGGCTTGTATGCTCGGCGGCAAGCCAATGTCCGTCCGTACTTTCTGTATGATGTTGATGGCGTCACCCAGCGAGGCCCCCGGCGCCAGATTGAAGGAAATCGTGGTGGACCGGAACTGCCCTAGATGGTTCACCGTCAGCGGTCCGACGCCGGGCTCCAGATGCGTGAACGCGCTCACCGGCACTTCATACTTTGTACCGACCGTCGGTGCGGGCGTTGCCGAGTGTGTGGTCAATGCCGCCACGCTGGTAATCGCAGTGGCCAGTCCCGCCGTGCTGGTACTTCCCGCTCCCGTGACAGTTCCCGCTCCGGCCCGGCTCCGCCACCGCCGCCTGCCCCGCCGCCACCGCCGCCAGCAGTTCCTGTCGCGGTGTGGATCGTGTCCACGTATAACTGGCTCAGCGAGTCGGCGTTTCGCCGAAACTCTGGGGCTACCTCCAATACGACGTGATACTGGTTGAGTGGAGTCAGCACGATCGACGCCAGCCGCTGTCCAAAGGCGTCGTAGAGCGTGTTATCGACCATAGTCGCCGATAAACCCATCCGGTAGGCGGTGTCGCGGTCAACGACAAGCCGTAACTGCTTCGCTCCGTCCTGCTGGTCGGTAGCGACGCCGCGCAACTGCGGGTAGGACTGCAGCTTCTGCACAAACAGCGGCACCCAAGTGTCGAGGTCGCTGGGGTCGACCGACTCCATGGTGTATTGATACTGCGTGCGGCTGACCTGCGTCTCCACGCTGATGTCCTGCACCGCCTGCATGTACAGGGTGATGCCCGGTACCGTGGCGAGCTGGTCTGACAGCCGCCGGATGATATCACTGGCGCTGGCCTTGCGCTTCTCACGCGGTTTCAGATTGATCTGGATGCGGCCGCTATTAGGGGTTGTGTTGGTGCCGTCCACACCGATAAAGGAGGATATGCTAACCACATCGGGGTCCTGTAGGATTACGTGCGCCAGCGCCTGCTGCCGCTTCGCCATGCCCGCAAAGGATGTGGACTCCGGAGCCTCGGAAATCCCCAGGATCACACCCGTATCCTGAATCGGGAAAAAGCCCTTGGGCACCTTGAAATAAAGATACAGCGTCAGCACGAGCGTGCCCAAGGTGACCAGCAGCGTAAGGGTCTGATGCCGCAGCACCCATTTCACTCCCGTATCGTAGCGGTCGATCACCCATTGGAACCCACGCTCGCTGGCCCGGTACAACGCCCCCTGCTCGGACTCTTTCTTGTGCCGCAGGATTTTCGAGCACAGCATCGGCGTCAGCGTCAGCGACACCACCGCGGAAAACAGGATGGTCACGGCCAGGGTCACCGCGAATTCGCGGAACAGCCGCCCGACGATATCTCCCATGAACAGCAGCGGGATCAACACCGCAATCAACGATACCGTCAGCGACACGATGGTGAACCCGATCTGACTCGACCCCTTCAGCGCCGCCTCCATCGGCTCGTCCCCCATCTCCAGGTAGCGCGAGATGTTCTCGATCATCACAATGGCGTCGTCCACCACAAACCCCGTCGAAATCGTCAGGGCCATCAACGACAGGTTGTCCAGCGAATACCCCAGCAGATACATCACCCCAAAGGTTCCTATCAACGACAGGGGAACAGCCACGCCGGGGATCACCGTGGCCGCCAGATTGCGCAGAAACAGGAAGATGACCATCACCACCAGCCCCACCGTCAACATCAATTCAAATTGCACGTCGGCCACCGAGGCCCGGATGGTGGTGGTGCGGTCGGTCAAAATAGAGACCGCTATCGAGGGGGGCAGCGAAGCCTTCAGTTGAGGCAGCAGCGCTTCGATGCGATCGACGACCTGAATAATGTTGGCTCCCGGCTGCCGCTGAATGTTCACGATCACCGCGGGGGTCTCATTGTACCAAGCCGCTTGCTCGACATTCTCCGGACCCTGGATCACCTCGGCGACATCCGCCAAACGCACAGCAGCGCCATTCTTGTAGCCGACGATCAAAGACTTGTATTCATTGCTGTTGAAGATCTGGTCGTTCGCTCCGATGGTAATTGCCTGCCGAGCCCCGTCAATTTCCCCCTTGGCCTCGTCCACATTGGCGGCGACCAGCGACGTGCGCAAATCTTCCATTCCCAGGCTGTACGAAGCCAAACTGGTGGGATTGGCCTCCACGCGAACCGCAGGCTTTTGCCCGCCGCTGATGGTCACCAGGCCTACCCCGGGCAACTGGGAAATCTTCGAGGCAAACGTGGTATCGGCCAGGTCTTCCACCTTGTAGAGCGGCACTTCATTGGAGGTGAGCGCCAGGGTTACCACCGGCGCGTCGGCCGGATTCACCTTGCTGTAGAGCGGCGGCTCAGGGAGGTCTGTCGGGAGGAACGTTCCGGCGGAGTTGACCGCGGCTTGCACCAACTGCTCGGCCACATCGATATTGACATTCAAATCAAACTGGAGGGTGATGAGAGACCCGCCGTAAGTGCTGATGGAGGTCATCACCTTCAGGCCGGGAACCTGCCCGAACTGCCTTTCGAGCGGCGCGGTGATCGAGGTTTCCGTCACCACAGGGCCCGCGCCCGGATAAAATGTGAGTATGCGGATCGTCGGATAATCAACCTGAGGAAGTGCCGACACCGGCAACTGCCGGTAGGCGACGATCCCGACTAACAGGATCGCCACCATGAAAAGGGAAGTCGCAACCGGCCGAAGGATGAAAATCCGCGATGGGCTCATGACTTGTACTTCTAATCGTTCTTCTTCTTATAACCCTGCCGACCGCCCTCGGCAGAACCTACGCGGCCTTGACCCCCGCCTCCGCCATTTCCGCCTTTTCGATATCGGGATCCAGGAGGATCTCCCGCCTGTTGCGCTCTATTTGCTATATTATTATTATCTCCTTTGTTTACTCGCTGCCCCCCAGAAGCCCCGGCGCGCGAAGCGGCCCCCTGGTTTCCAGCGTCGCCACCCCCTGCCGGTGCTTGTGCAGAAGTCGCGCCTGGGGCAGTCTCACTTGGACGCGGATCTACGGACATACCGGCTCTGAGGCGGTCCTGCCCATCGACGACAACTTGCTCATTCGCAGAAAGACCCTTGGTGATGGACGAAGTATTGCCTTCAGTGATGCCAAGGGTAACCGGGCGTGCTTCCACCGTCCTGTTCGGCTTGACGACGTAAACAAAATTCCCTTGTCCGCCATTTTGGATCGAGGAGTAGGGCACGACCAGGGCGTTCTTCTGAACCTTCAGAAGGAGCCGGGCATTGACGAACTCGTTGGGCCACAGCTTTTCGTCTTTATTCTCAAAGGTCGCTCGCAGCTTGTAGGTTCCGGTCGTTGGATCGATGGTGTTGTCAATGGTCAGCAAGGATCCCTGGGCAAGCTCGGTCCCCGAATCGCGGCTCATGGCTTTGACAGCCAGAGTCCCATGATGCATGGCTTGGTCTACCTCGTTCAGATTATCCTCGGGCAGCGTAAAGATCACCGTAATCGGATGCATCTGGGTGATCAGCAGCAGGCCACTGGTTGTTGATGTCTGGGTGGTGCTTGCCCCTACCACGTTTCCCGGATCCACCAGGCGCAATCCAACCCGCCCACTGACCGGGGCAGTAACATTCGAGTAAACCAGATTGAGCTTGGCGCTGTCGATCGAGGCTTGATCGGATGCCACCTGGCCCTGCAACTGGTCCACTGTGGCGCCCTGCGTATCGCTCTGTTGCTGAGGGATCACGCCCTCTTTTGCCAACTGGAGGTAGCGTTCCTGGTTAAGCTTTGCGTCCTTCAGCGCGGCCTGATCTCTCTGAAGGCTGGCCTGCGCTTGTGCCAATGCCACCTGATAGGGCCGCGGATCAATCAGCGCAAGCATGTCCCCCTTCTGCACGTCCTGCCCCTCTTTGAAGTCGACCTCCATCAACTCGCCGGCCACGCGGCTATTCACCATAACCGTGTTGACTGGGGTGACGGCACCGAGACCGTCCAGATAGACAGGCAAGTCTTCCTGCTTGACAGCCGACACCACGACTGGAACCGGTGCGCCGCCAACACCACCAACGCCGCCGCGTCTTCCTCCACCGCCGCCCCGATCCGCCTGCCCTGTGGCCTGTTCTGGCCGGCCCTGCGACCTGTGCCAGTAATAATAGCTACCCACGGCGATCGCCGCCACGATTAGGAGCCAGAGAATCTTGCGGCCCGCGCCGCCCTTCTTGACCGGGGCCTGTTGATGCAAAGCGCCCTCGTCGGGCGTGGATGTTTCTTGGAGTTTGTCCAGCATGGTCCTCTCTATCCTGTCTATCCTGTAAATGGTTTAGTGTCGCTTCTCGGAGCAGAACCGTCGCAAAATCATCACGTTGTTTTGCAGGCCTGGTACCGGGGACGACTACAAAGCAAATACTGCCCTTGCTCACCTGCCCTCGATCCAGGCAGGAACCGGGCTTCGCCCACATCCCCTTGGACGAAGGACGGGGCCATGGCGTTTCCTTAAAGTGGACTAGCTACTCACTCCTAATTGTCCCGGTTGCTATGCAGCACCTTGCCGGAGCGGTCAAGGAAAACCCCGTCGCCGGAGCCTCCCGCCAACGGTATCACAGCACGTTCCGCAAGACGGCACGGAAAGCCCGACGATCGAATGATCCGTATCTTAAATCTTACCAGGCTTTGCGCCGGGAATCATAAGCTGCGCTTATAAGGTCCACAGAAAACATAAATTGGACTATTCCCACCCGATTCCCTTAAAATCCCCCTAGCACGCTGATAAGCTGCGCCGATGCCCGACGCTCACTCCAACGCCGACAGATCGCCGGAGATACTCTCCGGCGCGGAAATCGTCTGGAAGTGTCTCGAGCGGCTCGGCGTCTCCTGCATATTCGGATACCCTGGTGGCGCCATCCTGCCCACCTACGACGCCATGGCCAAATCGAGCGTTCATCATGTGCTGGTGCGCCACGAGCAAGGCGCCACGCACATGGCCGATGGGTACGCGCGCGCCAGCGGCCGCGTGGGTGTCGCTCTCGCAACTTCCGGGCCCGGCGCCACCAACATGGTCACCGGCATTGCCACGGCCATGATGGACTCCTCGCCCATCGTCTGCATCACCGGCCAAGTGGGCAGCGCGGTGATTGGCACCGACGCCTTCCAGGAAACCGACATCACCGGCATCACTCTGCCCATTACCAAGCACAATTATCTGATCACCCGGCCCGAGGATATCGCCCCCAGCCTTCGCGAGGCTTTCCATATCGCGGCTTCTGACCGCCCCGGTCCAGTGCTCGTGGACATCACCAAAGACGCGCAAAAAGAATCTTGTGTTTTCGACTGGGAGGCGGCCGCGCCCCAAGCCCATCGCCAGGTCCCCGATTTTTTCCCCAGTCAGGCACAGATCGACGAAACGCTGGCGCTGATCAACGGCGCCAAACGCCCGGTCATCCTGGCCGGCCACGGCATCATTCTTTCCGGAGCCATGCGCGAAGTGCGCGCCTTAGCCGAAACGGCACGCATCCCCGTGGCGCTAACCCTTCTGGGCCTGGGTGCGTTTCCGGCCTCGCATCCCTTGAGCCTGGGAATGATGGGAATGCACGGGGAAGCCTGGGTCAACCAGGCCATTCAGGAATCCGATGTGCTGATCGCGCTCGGCATGCGTTTCGACGACCGGGTGACCGGAAAACTCAACACCTATGCGCAAAAGGCCAAGAAAATCCATATCGAGATAGACCGCGCCGAGATCAATAAAAACGTGCACGTGGATATCCCTTTGATCGGCGATCTACGCGAGGTGTTGCTTCGCTTGCTGCCGGGCGTGCAGCCGGCCACCCGCTCGGACTGGTGGGCGGAAATCGATGCGTCGAAAAAAGATTCGGCGGTGCGCGATATCCAGAATCTCCCCGACGATGGCCATCTTTACGCCGCGCATGTGATCAACGCCCTGTGGCGCGAAACCCGCGGCGAAGCCATCGTGGTCACCGACGTGGGCCAGCACCAAATGTGGGAGGCGCAGTACTACCATCATGAGCGCCCTCGCTCGCTGATTACTTCCGGCGGCCTGGGGACCATGGGATTTGCCCTGCCGGCGGCCATTGGCGCGAAATTCGCCCGGCCGGAGGCGGAAGTCTGGGTGGTGGCGGGCGACGGCGGTTTCCAGATGACCATGCCCGAACTCGCCACCATGGTGCAAGAAAAACTGAACGTCAAGATCGCCATCATCAATAATGGCTACTTGGGGATGATTCGGCAATGGCAGGAATTTTTCTACGATAGCCGCTATTCCTCAAGCCCGATCTTGAGTCCCGATTTCGTCAAGGTGGCGGATGCCTATGGAATTCCGGGCCTTTGCGTCTCGCAGAGATCTCAACTGCTTCCCGCGCTCCAAACGGCGCGCTTTCACGCCGGTCCGGCTTTGATCGATTTCCGGGTGGAGCAGGAGGATTCGGTGTATCCCATGGTGCCCACCGGCGCCGATCTGCAAGCGATGATACGCCGCCCTACTCCTCTGGTGGAAAAAGGCACCGACGACTAACCCGTGGCCAACCGATGACCGAGCGCGAAAAGCAGCATACCTTTGTCGTCTACGTCGAAAATAAGCCCGGCGTGCTTAACCGCATCGCCTCGCTTTTTCGCCGCCGCGGCTACAATATCGAATCGCTTACCGTAGGGCATACCGAGCGGCCCGGCATCTCCCGCATGACCATCGTTTCGGCCATCAGCCAGGGCGCCGCCCACCGCGTAGAAGCCAACATCTATAAGCTGATCAACGTCCTGTCGGTTGCGGACGTAACCTTTGCCGCCACCATTTCCCGCAGCCTCGCGCTCATTAAAGTCGAGGCCCGCGAGGAATCGCGCCATCGTTTGATGGAAATCGTGCGCGTTTTCAGGGCGCGCGTCGTCGACCTGGCGCCTCGCTCGCTCATCATAGAGATCACCGGCGCGGAGGAGAAAATCCGCGCCCTGGTGGAAGTGTTGCGCCCTTTCGGCATCGTTGAAATGGTGCGGACCGGCCAGGTGGTGATGACTCGCGGCCTCGAGCAGCACACCTCTGAAGCTGTATCGTCTCAGCCCGCACAGGCGCCGGCATTACCCGCTACTCAGCAAACCGCCGCTGCATCTCCCCAGCGTCCGGAAGATGTGCCGCATGCGGCGGAAACTTCGCACTCCGTTTGAACCAGCGCAAAATATCCGATTCCCACAGAAGGCGAGGAGCACACGAATGGCTACGATTCACCAGGATGAAGCGGCCGACCTTTCTCTAATCCAAGCCAAGAAAATCGCGATCATCGGTTATGGCTCTCAGGGCCACGCGCACGCGCTCAACCTGCGCGATAGTGGCTGCACGGTCTGCATCGGCTTACATCCCTCAAGTAAGTCCCGCGAAAAAGCCATCGCGGTCGGTCTCGACGTTCGTTCCAATCGCGAGGCCGCCGCCTGGGCGGATGTCATCATGCTCCTGGCGCCGGACACCACCCAACCCGACGTCTACGAAAAGGAGGTCGCGCCCAGCCTTACCGCCGGTAAAATGCTCATGTTCGCGCACGGGTTCAACATTCGGTATGGCACGATTCATCCGCCGAAAGATGTCGACGTCACCATGATTGCTCCCAAGGCGCCCGGCCACCGCGTCCGCGAGGTCTTTGTCGAGGGCGGCGGAACACCCGCCTTGATCGCGATCCATCAGGACGCTACCGGCAAGGCCAAGCAACTTGCCCTTTCTTATGGAAAGGCCATCGGCGCCACCCGCGCCGGTGTCATGGAAACGACCTTCACCGAAGAGACTGAGACCGATCTTTTCGGCGAACAGGCTGTTTTGTGCGGGGGTATCAGCGCGCTGATGAAGGCTGGCTTCGACACCTTGGTCGAAGCGGGTTACCAGCCGGAGGCCGCCTATTTCGAATGCGTGCACGAAATGAAGCTCATCGTCGACCTGATCTACCAAGGCGGCTTGAACTACATGCGCTACTCCATCAGCGATACCGCCGAATACGGCGACTACGTCGGCGGCCCCCGGGTGGTGAGCGCCGAAACCCGCAAAGTGATGAAAGACATGCTCACGGCCATACAAAACGGCCAGTTTGCGCGCCAGTGGATCGAGGAAAACAAAACGGGGCGTCCCAAATTCAAGGAAATGCGCCGTAAGGAGCAAGATTTGCTCGTCGAGGAAGTCGGCGCCCGGCTGCGCGCGCGCATGCCTTTCCTCAACCCAGTGGAAGTAAAGACCGAGCCATCCGGAGAAGTAACTTCCGTGAAGTAGTCGTCAGCCGACGAATCCTGACCCGAGGTCGACGTGAGTTCCGATCGCCGCAGCAGCACGATTACCCAGGGAGTCGAGCGCACCCCCAACCGCGCTATGCTTCGCGCGGTGGGCTTTGGCGATGCGGATTTCGACAAGCCCATCATCGGCGTGGCGAATGGCTATAGCACTATCACCCCCTGCAATGCTGGCCTTAACGATCAAGCCGCGTCCGCGATGCAAGCCTTGCGGGCCGCCCAGACCATGCCGCAGGTCTTCGGCACCATCACCGTCAGCGATGGAATCTCGATGGGCACCGAGGGGATGAAGTACTCGCTCGTCTCCCGCGAAGTCATCGCCGATTCCATCGAGACGGTTTGCGGTGCCGCGCGTGTCGATGGGCTACTGGCCATCGGCGGTTGCGACAAAAATATGCCCGGGGCGATGATTGCGATTGCGCGGCTGGGCATTCCCGCGATCTTTGTCTACGGCGGCACCATCAAGCCCGGCCACCTCAATGGGAAAAATCTCACCATCATGAGCGCCTTTGAGGCCGTGGGCCAACATGGCGCCGGCCGGCTGGGCTCGGCGGAATTGCTCGAGATCGAACGCCACGCCTGTCCCGGCGCCGGCTCTTGCGGCGGAATGTTCACCGCCAATACGATGTCCTCGGCTATCGAAGCCATGGGCATGAGTCTGCCCTACTCCTCGACCATGGCCGCCGAGGATGCCGAGAAACTTGCCAGCACGGCGGAATCGGCGCGCGTCCTGGCCGAGGCGGTCCGCCGGCAGTTGCTGCCCGCCAAAATCATGACGCGCAAAGCGTTTGAAAACGCCATCTCCGTAGTCATGGCCACCGGCGGATCCACCAATGCCGTATTGCATCTGCTGGCCATCGCGCGTGCCGCGAACGTTCCCCTGGCGCTTGAAGATTTCGAGACCATCCGCCGCCGCGTTCCCATCCTTTGCGATTTGCAGCCCTCGGGCAAACACGTCATCACGGAACTACACCTGGCGGGAGGTATTCCGCAGGTAATGAAGATGCTCCTCGCGCACGGCCTCCTGCACGGTGATGCGTTATCTATCACCGGCCGGACGATTGCCGATACCCTGCAAAGCGTCCCTTCCGAGCCGCGGAACGATCAGGACGTCATCCATTCCTGGGATCAGCCGCTGGCGCCCGAGGGCCACCTGGTCATTCTCAAAGGCAACCTCGCCGCTGAGGGCGCGGTGGCCAAAATTTCCAAGACACCCAAAATCACCGGCCCCGCTCGCGTGTTCGAATCGGAAGAGAAATGCCTCGCGGCGATTCTCGCCAACGCGATTCATCCCGGCGACGTCATCGTGATCCGTTATGAGGGCCCTAAGGGCGGCCCAGGCATGCGTGAAATGCTGGCGCCTACTGCCGCGCTCATCGGCGCCGGCCTGGGCGATTCAGTCGGCCTCATTACGGACGGTCGTTTCTCAGGCGCCACGCACGGATTGGTGGTGGGGCACGTTGCGCCGGAGGCTGCGGTGGGAGGAGCCATCGCCCTGGTGCGCGAAGGCGACGCCATCACCATCGACTCGGCCGCACGCCGCCTGGAACTGTTGATCTCGGCGCACGAACTGGACCAGCGGCGCGCCGAGTGGAAGCCGCCCGCGCCGCGTTACATGTCGGGCGTGCTCGCCAAGTACGCGCGCCTGGTTTCGAGCAGCAGCCTGGGTGCCGTCACCGATTTGATTCCCACCGGCTAATAGCATAGCGAACAGTTTCGGGACGGCCGCCAAAGCGGTAAGTGCCAAAAATAGCAAAAAAGGATACACGCGATGACGCGAGTCGAAGCAATCATCCAGCCCGGCCGGCTTGAGGCCGTCAAAGACGCCTTGCACGAAATGGGCGTTGAGGGCATGACCATCTCCGAGGTCCGCGGCCATGGCCGGCAAAAGGGCCACACGGAGACCTACCGCGGCCGGGAATACGAGGTCGATCTCCTTCCCAAGATTAAAATCGAAATGGTTCTGCCCTATAATTTGGTGGATGGCGCCGTGCAAACCATTCTCAAGGCCGCCCGGACCGGAAAAATCGGCGACGGCAAGATTTTCCTTACCCCGGTCGAGCAGGCCATCCGCATCCGCGACGAGGAAAGAGGCGAAGGCGCACTGTAACCCCGTCCCTCCTAAGGTGGGCGGCCGTCGCTTTTCCGCTCGAGCGAGACGGTGCCGAATATGTCTTTAACTCCCGCCGCAATCACCCTTCGCGATTTATACGCTGCGGAATCGGCTAAAATTGCAAGCGAGTTTTCCGCCACCTCCGATGGCCGTAAGGCCATCGAGAACCGCGCGGCCCTGGTTGACCGCATCATCCTCGATCTCTGCAAAGAAGCACTCGCGCCCGACCCCGCGCAGCAGGCGCACTTTTGCCTGGTAGCCCTCGGTGGATATGGCCGCCGCGCCTTATTCCCCTACAGCGATATCGATCTGATGTTTTTGGCCGAGGATCGCATCGCCGAGGGCCGCTACTGGGATGCGGCACGCGCAATTTCGCGCACGCTTTGGGATTTGCGGCTGCGCCTGAGCCCCACCAATCGCCTGCTCGCCGAATGTGAAAACTTCCGCCGCGATAACGCCGAATTCAACGTCTCGCTGCTCGATTGCCGCTACCTGGCGGGCGACGCGGAGCTTTTTTCTCGCCTGCGCCATGAAGCGCTTCCGCAAATGATCGCTCGCGACCGCTCCTTGCTGCTGCAGGACATCTCCGCGCTGAAGCGCGAGCGGCACGAAAAAGAAGGCGACACGATTTTTCATCTCGAGCCCAATTTGAAAAATTCCCCCGGAGGCCTGCGCGATTACCACGTGGCCTGCTGGGTCACCCTCATCACCCAGGACGATCCCCGGAACAATAACGGCACGCCCGAAAGCCTATGGCCCCCTAAACTGCGCGAGGAAATGAACAAGGCCTTCGATTTTCTCGCCGCGGCGCGCTGTTTCCTGCACTTTCGGCAGGGCCGCGACGACAATCGCTTGTCTTACGAATTGCAAGCCGAAGCCGCTCTGCGCGGCATCGGCGGCGAACCCGGTCGGTCCGTGGACCCGGCCGATTGGATGCGCGAATATTTCCGCCATGCGCGCGTCATCTATGGTCTATCCACCCAGATGCTCGATGAGGCTCTGCCCGCTGCTCCCTCCCTCCGCAGCCGCCTGAACAACTGGATATCGCGCGATCCTCAATCCGATTTCACCGTGACCGGCGGCCGCCTGCGCCTGCGCTGGCCCACTGCGCTGCGCGACCCGGCCCGGCTGATGGGCCTCTTTGAATTCATCGCCCGGGAAGGCGTCAAACTCAGCCGCGAAGCCGAGGACCAGGTTGGGGAAGCGCTTCCTGCGCTCGCGGTGCGGCCGGCCGCGGCGGAAGGGGCGCGTGATGCCGCCGCAGAGTTCATCTACCCCCGGCTGTGGGAACACTTGCGGGAAATTTTGATCGCCCCTTACGCCGCCGATGCCCTGCGGGCCATGCACAGCTCCGGCCTGCTCGTGCGGCTGTTTCCGGAGTTCGCCGCTATTGACGCGCGCGTGATACGCGATTTCTATCATCAGTACACCGTGGACGCCCACTCCTTCCGCGCCATCGAAAACATTCACCGCCTGCCGCTGGCCGAGCAGCCTTGGGAACGCTCCTTTACCGACCTTTTCACCGAACTCGAACAGCCCGAACTGCTGTTTCTCGCGCTCCTTTTCCATGATGTCGGCAAGGGCATGCTGTGCGAAGACCATATTACCGGCAGTCTCCAGGCCGTCGAGCGTGTTTTCCCCCGGCTCGATCTCCGCGAAGAGGACCGCGACACCGTGCGCTTCCTGATTCGCGATCATCTGATGATGTCCGCGAACCTGCTGCGCCGGGACATCTTCGATCCCCTGACGATTCGCGCTTTCGCTGAAAACGTGGGCACCCCGGAGCGGCTCAAACTCCTCTGCCTGTTCACCTATGCCGATATCCGCGCCGTGAACCCCGAAGCGCTCACCCCCTGGAAAGCGGAATCGCTTTGGCAACTTTACGTATCCACCGCCAATTACATGAGCCGCAGCCTGGACGAGGAGCGCATTCATGTCCAGGCCGCCGATCTGCAATTCGTCGAGCGGGTCTTGCCGCTGCTCCTGAACAGGCGAAATTCCGACGCCGAGATGCGCCTCGACTTGAGCATCTTTTTCGAAGGGCTCCCGCGCCGCTACGCCCTCGCTCATTCGCCCGAGGAAGTGGCCACTCATTTTCAAATGGCGCGCGAATTACCGGCAATCCGGTGCAATTGCGGCTCGAAAGGCGCGAATCGATGTACGTCCTGACGCTGCTCGCCACCGACCGGCCCCTTCTTTTTGCCGGTATTACCGGCACTCTCGCCGCCTGGGGCATGAATATCTGGAAAGCCGAGGCTTTTGCCAACGCCGCGAGCATCGTGGTGGACACGTTTCATTTCACCGATCCCCTCAGCACGCTCGCGCTCAATCCCACCGAACGCACCCGCCTGCAGAAAAACATCGCCGACGTTCTCGCGGGCGTGGTACCACTGGAAAAGCTGATGCGTGGCAAAGCCAATATTGAGCTCCTGCGGCCCCCCAAAGTGAGCGTGCCCACGGAGATTAATTTCGACGATGAGAGCTCGTCGCATTCCACGCTTATGGAGATCGCCACCTACGATCGGCCTGGTTTGCTCTACCGCTTGAGTTCCGCCATCGCTCAAGCCGGTTGCAACATCGAGGTGGCGCTTATCGATACCGAAGGGGAGCGCGCCTTCGACGCCTTCTATTTAACCGTGGCTGGCGCTAAGCTCGGTGCTTCCAAGCAGCAGGAGTTGCGCCAGGCCCTGCTCAGCGATTCGTAACATCGCGGCCCGCTGGCCACCCCGCTGGCAACCTTTTGCTTGTCGCCGGCGATCACCGTAGTAGCAACTGGAACGGAGTGCGAACGTGAAGCTAGAGCAGAATCTTCCCGCGGTAGGCACCACTCCGGTAACGGCCGCGTCCGCCGTAATGGCGCGAGCCCGCATCGTGAAGCGCAATAACGCCGTCACCGCTTCCCTCGCGGGAGCCGTCCTGGCGTTCGTCGCTATCAGGCTCTACGGTTTCGCTTCGCCGCATTGGGTTTTCATCGAGGCCCTCGCCGGCACACTTGCGGGACTCCTTTACGCCAACGCGTTTGAATATATCCTGCACCGCTTCGTCCTGCACTGGCCCAGCGGCTTCTTAGCCCAGCGTCACGCCCTGCATCACGATTCCGCGGGCGCGCCCGACGAGGCCCGCTACGTCAACTTCGCCACTTCGCCCTGGGTGGTCGTCCTGGTGTTCATCTTGAACGCGCCCTTGGCGTTTGCCGCCGGATATTTCCTGGGCGCCGCAATCGCCTGCGGGGTATTGGCGGGATTTACGGCCTACTTCATCGCTTATGAAGAGATCCACTGGCGTATCCACTTCGGCGGGCTGCCTGGCTGGATGCGGTTCGCCCGGCGCCACCATCTGCTCCATCACCGGGGCTTCGAAGGGCGCCACAACGTTTTCCTGCCCGTCTGCGATTGGATTTTCGAGCGCCGCGAATGGACCCGCCAAACCCGCATCTCTCCCCCCTAGGCCCTTCGCAAACAATCAGTGGAACACGCGCTTCAATAACCACGGTTTCGGCGCCGCCGTGAGAGGCAGTCCCCGCAAGAGTTCCTCAATTTGTGCTGGAGCCACCGCCGGCGCCGCTCGCCGCCAATATCCCACCTCGCGCAGCGCGGTCCAGGCTTCGAGACAATGCAGGCAGCTCGCTACGTGCTTCTCCACCGGTTCTTTGTCGTACCAGCTCACCTGCCCGTCGTGAATACGCAGGAATTGGTGCAGTTCCGGGCATTTCTCCGTCTTGGCCGCCCGCGCGGAGTGCAGCGTGGCCAGCCATTCCCAGGGCCATGGACAGCGATCGCTGGTCGAGCGTCCGCGCGGCAGCAAAATCAGGCGACAGCCGTTCAAATGACGCCTGCGCCACGCGCGGTGCCACCCGCAATACCAGCTCCAAGGTCGCGTCCGTGTAGCCCGCCAGCTTGAAAAACAGCATCTCCTGATGCAGCAGCGGAAGCTCCCCGACGATTTTCCCCAGCTTTTCCAGCCCCAGCGTTTCGACATTAACCCGTGCCGCATCAGGACTCACCGCAGCCGCATCCGTATTGACCGCTGCCGCCTCCGGAGCCGCATCAGGATTGACCGCTGCCGCGTCCCCGCCTCCGCCCGACCCCTTGGACCCAGCCTGGTCCAGAAGCAGGGCCCGCACATCGGACAAAAACTCGCGCTCCGATTGTCTCGAGGTGGCTCGAAAGCGCGCAAAATTGTCCGCGGCCAGGCCCCCCAACGTCTTTTCCCACACGCCGCTGGCTTGCTCGCCTGCCGGGGCGTAGAGCGACCCCAGATGGAGGTAGAGCGGGCTGTAAAACTCCAAAAACGCCCGCCAAGCTCCGGGTTCCCCCTGCTCCCCTTGCTCCCTTATCTTATGAAACGTGAAGACCGCCGGCTGTTTTTCCGACAAGACAGGCTTTTCCTTTCATTGACGCCCGCAACTGCATTACTCTTTACTCTTTGCGGAAGCAGATTTCAGCCCTGAACAGTATATATTCTCTGCTTGCATTGCGTTCCACCGACTTGTTCAGCAAAATAGACGAAAGAGGGCACCTGATGGCGACACCAGAAGATGTTTACGTTCGCATCTGGGAATTCCAGGCCCAGGCCGGCCACGAAAACGAGTTTGAAAAGATTTATGGTCCCGAAGGCGATTGGGTGCAGCTCTTCCGCCAGAGCAAAGCTTTCGTGCGCACCGAGGTGTATCGCGATCTCGAAACCAGCGGCCGCTACGTGACCATCGATTATTTTTCTTCCCAGGCTGCCTTTCAGGCCTTTTTGAAGGAGTTCAGGGAAAAGTACGATACCCTCGACCAACTCGGCGAGACCGTCTGCGCTTCCGAAAAGCGCATTGGATCGTTTGGTACGGTAGACACGGTAGATAAAGTTAAGTCCGGAGCCCACTGAACCTGCCGCGCGTGCCCGAGCGCTCCATTCTGGGAATGGCCCAGCCGCCGCCGCTCGCGCGTTCCCCAGCCGCGCCCTCTTACGCCTCTCCTACTGCGGCGCTCCGGGAACCTCCGCCGCAATCGCTACCTGCTGCCGCCACGCGTCCGGTGATGACAGGTTTCGCCGCAACAATGCCGGATCGAGTTCATGCTCCCACCGCGCCACCACCAGGGTCGCTACTCCGTTACCCAGCATATTCACCGTAGCGCGGAACATGCTCATGAACCGGTCGATACCCAGGATCAGCGCCATGCCCGCCACCGGGATCGTCGGGATCACCATTAATGTCCCCACCAGGGCGATAAACGCGGCGCCCTGTACTCCGGCGGCGCCCTTCGACGTCAACACCGCCACCGCAAAAAGCGTTAGTTGCTGTCCCAGTGTTAAATGGATCCCGGTGGCCTCGGCCACGAACAGGGCCGCGAGCGTCATGTACAGGCTGCTCCCATCGGTGTTGAAGGTATAGCCGGTCGGCACCACCAGCCCCACCAGCGCTTTCGAACATCCCAGTTGCTCCATTTTTTCCATCAACGTGGGCAGCGCGGGCTCGGAGGAGCTGGTGGCCAGCGTCAAGACGATTTCCTCCTTAATATAAATTAGATACTTGATGATGCTGAACCCCGCCACCCACGCAATGCCGCCCATCACGATCAGCACGAACAGAATGCAAGTGATCCAGAACGTGGCGATCAATTTCACCAGCGGTCCCAGCGAAGCGATTCCGTAGGCCCCAATCGTGAAGGCCATCGCGCCAAACGCTCCTATGGGCGCAAACTTCATCAGGATATTGATCACCCCGAAAACGGCCTGCGTCAGCGCTTCAAACACTTCCAGCAGCGGCTTGCACCGGCTGCCCATCACCGACAGCGCAAACCCGAATAAAATCGCCACCAGCACCACTTGTAAGATATCGCCGCGAGCGAAGGCGTCCACCACCGTGGTCGGAATGATGTGCATGATAAAATCAGTCACGCTTTGCGCTTTCGCCGCGCCCGCGTAGCTCGCCACGGCCTTGGTGTCGAGCGTGGCCGGGTTCACATTGAAGCCCGCCCCGGTATGGACGACGATTGCCCACTACCAGGCCCACCAACAGCGCCAGCGTCGAGACCACTTCAAAGTACAGCAGGGCCTTGCCGCCCACGCGCCCCACTTTTTTCATGTCCTGCATGCTGGCAATCCCCGTCACCACCGTGCAGAAAATCACGATCGTGATGATCATGCTGATCAGCCGTATGAACGCATCCCCCAGCGGCTTCATGGCTATCGCCGTGTGCGGTCGCAGGTAACCCAGCACAATCGCCAGCGCGACTCCCAGCAGCACTTGGCCCCACAGGCTGCGGTAAAAAGGTTTCTTGACCGCGCGAGGAGCGGCGTTGCTGGTTGGCGGTGGAGGCGGCGTGGCAGTGGTTACCATAGTTATTTCTCCTTCAGCCGGACTGATCGAGGCCCTGGCTCTAACTTCCGCAACCCTCAGGCGCGGCTAGCGGCAGGCCATGCGCCGCGGCTAAGTGAATGAAACGCTGCGATCGGTCGGGCCCCTTCTGGCGCCGGAGTCTACCATATCCGTGAGCGCAAAAGTCCAGCCGAAAGTGTCCCTTTCTGCCGTCGGAAACCGCCATCGAAGAAGCCCGCCGCCGCAGCCTGTCGTCCCACCCAGTCGAAGATAATTAACGCCGGGCCGCCTCCTCCTTCCGCCGTATTTCCACCGCCGCGCGGCCCTGCCGACCATCCAATGTTCCGAACGACCATTCAAACATCGTGTTTTACCATCCGCTGCATACTGCTACTAACGCCTAGACAAAACCCGCAGAATTTGTTACTTAAGTGACGGGTCAGGAGCTCGGCTTCCGGATCTTTTTTTATTGAAGCTCTGATCTTTCGGTCCGCAAGTGGCAGAGCAGCGTCAGCCGATACTGACGGCAGCTTGCTGGATCGACGCTCGGCTCGGCCTGATGCTTTACTTTATTTTCAATAGCGTTACTCATTTTGACCGACTCAAAATTTCGAGACAACTCAAAGTAAAGACGGGAGCCCCGTAAATGAGCACTGTCGCACCAGTCCAACCCACGCAAAACAACGGCGAACTGTTTCACATCTTGTCTCCCGAGGATTTGCTCCGCCAGCGCCTTCAAACCGAGCGCCAAAGGCTCGAGCAGGAAGCCGGCATCGCCCAAAAGGAAGTTCACCACTTCCACCGCCCCATCGAGCTCCCCTTCACCAAGCTGCAGCGCGATCACACCACCATTCTTTTCGGCGGTTTGACCTGGAAGCACGAGCGCCTGGTGCATGCCGCGCTCGAAAGCCTGGGCTATCGCTGCGAATCGGTCCCCGTTCCCAACAAGAAAGCCTTCCAGCTCGGCAAGGAGTACGGCAACAACGGCCAGTGTAATCCCACCTACTTCACGGTCGGAAACCTCGTCCAGTTTGTGCAAGACCTTGAACACAAGGGTCTTACCAAGGACGAAATCTGCGACCGCTACGTCTTTTTCACTGCCGGCGCCTGCGGCCCCTGCCGCTTCGGTATGTATGAATCCGAATACCGCCTGGCCTTGCGCAACGCCGGGTTTGACAAGTTCCGCGTCCTGCTGTTCCAGCAAAGTGGCGGCCTGAACCAGGCCGAGGCCGAAGCCGGCTTGGCGTTGAACGTCGACTTTTTCCTGGCCATCCTGAACGCGCTCAATATCGGCGACATCATCAACGACGTCGCCTACCAGATTCGCCCCTACGAAGTGAACGCGGGCGAGACTGACCGCGTCCTCGAAGATTCCATGGAGATGCTGCACGAGGTGCTCCGCCGCCGCCAGCCCTGGCTGCTGCACGGCAAGACCGGAAATCTCCTGAAGAAAACGCGTTTCGCAGGCACCGCCGAATATCTCGGCAAGTTCGTGCACCAGCTTTTCGGCGAAGACATCATGGCCGGCCTGCGCGAAGTTCGCGACCGCTTCGCCGCCATCCCCATCGACCGCACCCGCGTGAAGCCCATCGTTAAGATCACCGGCGAGTTCTGGGCCCAGACCACCGAAGGCGACGGCAACTTCAACATGTTCCGCTTCCTTGAAAAGGAAGGCGCGCAAGTCGTCGTCGAGCCCATCGGCACCTGGATCTGCTACCTCATGCACCAGGTCGTGCAGCGCTACCAGGACCAGAAGGGCCTCGATGAAGGCGCGGCCCTGCCTCCCTCCTGGCGCGTCGATAAGCACCTGAAAATCAACCTCGGCATGCACAAGAAAATCATGCAGATCAAGATGGCCGAGCGCATCTTCAAGCGCGAATACAACCGCATCATCGAAGCGCTGGGCGGCATTGGCCACCATCTCGTCGATCAATACGAGCTGCAGCGCCTCGGGCACCCTTATTACAATTCGCGCGCCGCGGGCGGCGAAGGCCACCTCGAAGTCGCCAAGAATATCTACTACTCGCACAAGGGCCTCGCGCACATGGTTCTCGCGCTCAAGCCTTTCGGCTGCATGCCCTCCACCCAATCCGACGGCGCGCAATCCGCCGTCATGTCCCATTACAAAGACATGATTTTCCTCCCCGTCGAAACTTCCGGCGAAGGCGACGTCAACGCTCACAGCCGCGTGCAGATGGCGCTCGGCGAGGCCAAGGCCAAGACCAAGCTCGAATTCAAGGCCGCCCTCGACGCCACCGGCCGCACCCTCGACGAAATTCGCTCCTACGTCGACCAGCACCCCGAGATGAAATCACCCATGTACAAAGTTCCGCGCACCGAAGGCGTCGTCGGCCTGGCCGCCAACTTTGTTCGCCACGTCGGCCCAGCGCATGACCGCCGAGCAGTTGCCCGCGCGACGCGCGAGCGCCGCCGCCTAGACCAAGCTCCGCCTACCGCCGCTCTGGGCGGCCGAATAAGCGCCGCCGGTAAGGCGGCCCACATAAGGAGAAACTGAATGGGTTGTTCCAGCGGAAGCTGCGGAACAGGATCAGGATCGGCAGACAGCGCCACCACCGGTGGCGCCTTTGTTCCGCTCGGAAATCTAACCAAGCCGGCAATCGCCCCTCCGCCGCCCGTCTCGCGCCCGGCGCCCGTTAAAGTGCCCGCCGGCACCCCATTGATGATCGGCTTGGACGTGGGTTCGACCACCGTCAAGGCCGTCGTCATCAACCCCGCCGACGACACCATCCTGTGGCAGGATTACCAGCGCCACGACACCAAGCAGCCCGAAAAAGTCCTCGAATTCCTCAAGCGCATGGAAGAGGAAGTCGGCATCGTTCCCACCCACAGCCGTATCTTCATCACCGGCAGTGGCGGAGGCGGCGTCGCTCCCCTGGTTGGCGCGAAATTCGTCCAGGAAGTGAACGCGGTCGCCCTCGCCGTCGAAAAGCTCTACCCCAACGCAGGGTCGGTCATCGAGTTGGGCGGCCAGGACGCCAAAATCATCATCTTCAAGGAAGATCCCAAGACCGGCCGCAAGAAAAAAATCCCCTCGATGAACGACAAATGCGCCGGCGGCACGGGCGCGGTCGTCGACAAGATCAACGCCAAGCTGCACATTCCTCCCGAGCAGCTTTGCGAGATGGGCTACCACGGCATCAAGCTCCATCCCGTAGCCGGCAAATGCGGCGTCTTCGCTGAAACCGACATCAACGGCCTGCAAAAAAGTGGCGTCGAGGCCGACGAGCTCATGGCCTCGCTCTTTGAAGCCATCGTGCAGCAGAACCTCGCCGTCCTCACCCGCGGCAACACGCTGCGCCCCCAGGTGCTTCTCCTGGGCGGCCCCAACACCTATATCCGCGGCATGAAGGAATGCTGGAAAGCCAACATCCCCAAAATTTGGGAAGAGCGCAAATTCCCGCTGCCCGAAGGCGTCGATCCCGCCTCCCTCATTCTCGTGCCGGAGAACGCGCAATATTTCGCCGCGCTCGGCTCAATCGAATTCGGCAAGGATGAAGACGAATCGGTCGGCGTCTACCGCGGCACCGAAAGCCTCGAATGGTACTTGAACGTCGGCCGCCTCGAGGAAAAACAGAAAAAGGGCGGCACCGGCCTCAGCAAGAGCGATCAGGACCTCCTCGATTTCAAGGAGCGCTACCGCCCCAAGAAATTTGTCCCCGCGACCTTTCAGCCGGGTCAAGTCGTCGAGTGCTTCATGGGCATCGACGGCGGCTCCACTTCCACCAAGGCCGTCCTCATCGACAAGGACAAGCGCATCCTCGTCAAGTGCTACCAGCTTTCCAAGGGCAATCCCATCGAAGACACGCAGGACATGTTCGAGAACCTGCGCGAGCAAGTCGAAGCTCAGGGCGCCACGCTCAAAATCATGGGCGTGGGCACCACCGGCTACGCCAAGGATATTCTCCGCGACGTTCTCGCCGCCGATGCCGCCATCGTCGAAACCGTCGCGCACACCGAAGCCGCGCTGCACTTTTATCCGCAAGCCGACGTGATCTGCGACGTAGGCGGCCAGGACATCAAGCTCATCATTCTGCAAAACGGCCGCGTGAAAGATTTCAAGCTCAACACCCAGTGTTCCGCGGGCAACGGCTACTTCCTGCAATCGACGGCCATGGGATTCGGCTTCGATGTCACCCAGTTCGCCGACCTGGCCTTCAGCGCCAAGGCCATGCCCATGTTCGGCTACGGCTGCGCCGTCTTCATGCAGTCCGACATCGTCGATTTCCAGCGCCAGGGCTGGAAGCCGGAAGAAATTCTCGCCGGCCTCGCCAACGTCCTGCCGAAAAATATCTGGCTATACGTCTCGCAAATTCCCAACCTGGCCTCGCTCGGCAACACTTTCGTCCTCCAGGGCGGCACGCAGCACAATCTCGCCGCCGTCAAGGCCCAAGTCGATTTCGTCGAATCGCGCTTCCGCGACAAAGGCGTCAAGCCCAACATCATCGTCCACGAGCACTGCGGCGAATCCGGAGCCATCGGAGCCGCGATCGAAGCCAACCGCCTGTGGCGCATGGGCCGCCAAACCACCTTTATCGGCCTCGAGGCCGTGCAAAAAATCAGCTACGTCACCCACCGCAGCGAAGACACCCGCTGCTACTTCTGCAAGAACAAGTGCCTGCGCACTTTCATCGACGTGAAGCTGATGCCCGGCGTCACCGTGGAAAATCTCGTCTCCAAGACCTCGAAAATCCCCATCGGCCCGGGAATCAAGCGCCTCATCGTCAACAATAGTTGCGACAAGGGCCTGGTCGAAGACGTCAACGCCATGCGCGAAATCAAAAAGGGGCTCGACTCCGTCAAGGAAGCCAACCCCAACATGGCCGAAATCGCCGCCAAGGTCGCCTTCAAGCCCTTTCATCCGGCGGCCGTCGCCGATCCGCTCCCGCGTTTCGCCCTCACCGCGAAACAAAAGGCTCGCACCGCCGCGATGAAGCGCCGCGCCGCCATACGCATCGGCATCCCGCGCGTGCTCAACCAATACACCTGCAATCCGGCGTTCAGCGCCTATTTTGAATCGCTCGGCATCCCCGCCGATAACCTCGTCTACTCCGACTACACCACCGAGGAGCTGTACAAGGCCGGCGCCAAGCGCGGCTCGATCGACCCCTGCTTCCCGTCGAAGATCGGCATCCCGCACGTGCACAACCTGCTCTACGTGCACCACAAAAAGAAGCCGCTCGATATCATTTTCTTCCCCATGATCGACGATCTCCCCTCCGACATGGTGAACGCGCAAAGCCATCGCGCCTGCCCCACCGTCACCGCCACCCCCGCGGCCACCAAGGCGGCCTTCACCAAGGAAAGCGATCTCTTCAAGGAAATGGGCGTCGAATTCCTCAATCCGCTCATCAATTGCGGCATGCCCGACCTGTTCGAGCGCCAGATGTTCGACACCTTCCGCGACATCCTGGGCCTTTCGCCCGAGGAAAATCACCGCGCCTCGCAAGCCGCGGAAGCCGCCATGCTCCACTTCAGCGAAGGCATCCTGCGCAAGCAGGGCCGCGAAATCCTCAATAAACTCGAAGCCGAAAACGGCATCGGCATCGTCCTGCTGGCGCGCCCGTATCACAACGATCCCGGCCTCAACCACGACATCCTCGAGGAATTCCAGAAGCTCGGCTATCCGGTCCTGACGCTCGGCTCGCTGCCCATCGACGCGGAAATTCTCGAGCGCCTCTTCGGCGAAGAAGTGCGCGCCGGCATCACCACCCATCCGCTCGACATCAGCGATGCCTGGAAAAATTCCTACAGCGAGAACACCAGCCAGAAAGTCTGGGCGGCGAAGTACACCGCGCGCCATCCCAATCTCGTCGCGCTCGAGCTCTCGAGCTTCAAGTGCGGCCACGACGCGCCCATCTACACCGTCGTCGAGGAAACCGTCACCAAGTCCGGCACGCCCTACTTTTCCTTCAAAGACATCGACGAAAATAAGCCCAGCGGCTCCATCCGCATCCGCGTCGAGACCATCGCCTATTTCCTGAAGCGCTATCGCGAAGACATCATCGCCCACAAGGCCAAGCAATCCGAAATCGACGTCCGCCTGGCCGAGCTCGAGGCCCAGTTCCGCGCCGAAATGGGCCTGCCCCCGGCGCCCGTTGCCGTAGCAAGCGCAGCCGCCTCGCTCGATCACGAATCGCGCGACAACGACACGAATCGCGCAACAACGACAACGAACTCCAGGCCGTCTCCTAACCCGCGGCCCTTACAGGCGCCCACTACAGTCGCCCACTACGGTAACCACTACGGTAAAATGACCCGCACCATGGCTCCCGCAATCGAATCCGAAAAAGTAATGTTCGAAATTTACCGGGAGTTGTCTTTTAACCGGAGATACCGCGTCGTCTATTTCACCGAGCTCGACGAGCACAACCGCGACGGCGAAATCAACGACGCCATGCGCGGCGAGCACATCTTCGACGGCTTCCTCCGCAACTACGTAAAAGAAGAAGCCAAGCGCGGCGTAGCCGCCTTCCTCGAGCGCCTAAACTCCGGCGAAACCCTAGGCCGCGCCGAAATCGAGCAAGAACTAAAGCCCTTCCTCGCCTAATGCGATAATCAGAACAGCCTGCATCTTATGGTTGTATGTGTTTTCCGTTTTGCGTTTGGTTTCTCGTTTTTTTGGCCTTAGCTTTAAAGCTGTCATTCTGAGCAAAGCGAAGAATCTCTCAATCGCTTGTGGATGCCTCAAGATCAACGGTCCGCCGGCAGCCTGCGTCCGAACGTTCGTCTGTTAAAACTGCCGGTCATCTCCGCCCGTGTTCTTCTTCCGCTCTGCGTCCCTCGCGGGGCGCTGCGCGCTCGCGTTCGCTTCGCGCGTGCAGCTCATGCCGCTCGGGCGCCCGCTCTGCCGGTGAGAAGCGGCGCACTCCGGCGTAAGGATGGACGTACGCGCCGCGATTCACCCAGGTCCGCCGCCACGGTGCGTTGTTAATGATCACCGCGTGGCCGCCCCAGTCAAACCTTCCAAACCCCAAGCCCCAGGGCCGAAAGAATCCGCCAATGCTCACGCCAAACCCGAAGCGAATCGCACCGCCAACCACAAAACCCGGCCGCGGCGCCACGAAAACGATGGCAGGATCGTAATAGGGCACCACCAAAAACCCGGGATTGACGGGCATGATCGTGACGTAAGGTCCCCCGCCGACCACAATCTGCCCATTGCTTCGCAGGTATCCGAAATCTCTCGCCTGCCGCCGATCCCTCTGGACCGCGTCCATGACGTCTTGCTGTTGCGCCAGGAACGCATTTCCAAGATCGGTGGTCCACTGCATATCCGAAGCCATCATGTCCAGCACCGAGGGGAACGGCAGCATAGCCTGCACGCTGGGATCCCACGGAAGTTGGTCCGCCTGGATGGCGTCAGCCAGAGCTTGTCCGCTGAGGTAATGGTGCTCATCTGCCCAGCGCGCTGCATCGGAAATCTGATCCGGGTAAGTGGCCGCCGCCAGAATTTGCGCCAGCAACGGGTCAGGATAGAGCGCAATCCGCGCAACCATCTGGTCGAGTTGGCCAGGCGCGTAGGAGGGTGGCCCGGCCTGCGCAGCAACAGGAACAGTGCCCAGAATTGCCAGCATCGGAACTGCCACGATTGCCAGCACCAGCATTAGAACCGCTCTTTTAATCCTCATTGGATATCTCCTAGCTCAAAAAGAATACCTCGCCCACAGGGAATACATCGCAAGCTAATGCACGAGCTCTGCCAAAACAATCTCAGCTCAGGCAAGCCCATAACATCCATGTTAACAAGGAAAACGCCGTCCGCGATGCCCGGATTGCGAATCGTAAATGATGGGACGGTGGTGCTTTTGAAGCGGCAGCGGTGCCTTTCGGCCACACCGTTTCGACCGGCCGTCTTGAAACGCGCCAAAAAATCAATATTACAGGTTTGAGTCATCGAATCAGCAGAATCGCACGAACAGGCAGGTCCTCATTCAGCAGAAGCGGCAGCAAAATGCAATGGCCGCTCCACCGTCCTCCGCCTTCAGGCTGGGGAAATCGGTGAGAATCTCTTCGGGAGAATCTCCGGCGGCCAGATTTTCACGAAGCCTTTGGTTTCTTGCTTTAGCTTTAAAGCTGTCATTCTGAGCGAAGCGACGAATCTCTCAGTGGTCTGTGATCCCCATGCCTCATCGGTACATCTGCAGGCTCCACTTGGAGCCCGTGCAATAACGGGTGCAGGCTCCACTTGGAGCCCGTGCAATAACGGGTGCGGGCTCTACTTGGAGCCCGTGCAATAACGGGTGCGGGCTCTACTTGGAGCCCGTGCAATAACTTGAGGCCCGGAGGGCCGGCACCAACGTAGTCCAGCCCGTTAGGGGTGGGGCATCGATTCGCAAGAGCCGTCTGAGCGCCGTAGGTGCGGCACAAACCAGGGTTTAAACCTCGCACACGGCCATCAACCGATGAGGAAGAGTCTCATCCAGCTTGATCCTTCATCGAATCCGCGGAATCGCCCGAACAGGCAGGTCCTCTTCAGCAGAAGCGGCGGCAAACCCAATCCCCGCTCGAACGTCCTCCGCCGTCAGGCTGGGAAAATCGGTGAGAATCTCTTCGACAGAATCGCTGGCGGCCAGGCTCGCGAGCACAGTGCGCAGTGTAACGCGCGTGCCCTTAAACACAGGTTCCCCGCCGCAGATTCCCTTGTCGCGGATGATGCGCTCTCGGTAGCCTTTTAGATCACTAGTTGCGCCGCTCATGGCCCGCGCCTCATCTTCGTTCAATTCACAAATTGCGACCGCCTGGTGCGGAGCTGTTTAGCCACAGCCTGTTTCGACTTCTGCTGTTGTCGCATGGCCTGCTCAAGTTGCCACGGCAACACCCGCTTAATAGCGACCGCCTCAACGTCTTCCCGAATCCCTTCCTCTTCCAGAAAACTATCGAAGGTAGAACCACTGTGGTCCGTTCCCTTGCGACTTTTTCTCACTTTCATCGGGAGTCCCCGTTGATGCAATCAATGCGATCAGTCTGCCGATATGCGCCATATGCGGAGCCCCGGGAACGCCAATCTCCCGATTGGCGCGAGTAAAACCATAATTCACAAGAATCGTCGAGTGTGGCTTAAGCTTTCTTGGTCTTCACATCCGCAACGCGAATAATTGGCGTCCCCTTGATGCGTGCCGCCTGATACGATAATCAGAACAGCCTGCATCTTATGGTTGTATTTTGTTTTGCGTTTGGTTTCTCGTTTTGTTGGCTTTAGCTTTAAAGCTGTCATTCTGAGCAAAGCGAAGAATCTCTCAGTCGCTTGTGGATGTCTCAAGATCAACGGCCCGCCAGCAATGGTTACTTGCATCGCTGTTCTTGAAGGCGAGATGTCCCAATCCACATCGTGCCCCAAATCTTTCAGCAGAGTTGCAAGTCCTCGAGGAAGATTCTCGTCCAGCTTAATCTTCATCGAACGTGCGGAATCGCAGGAACAGGCAGGTCCTCTTCAGCAGAAGCGGCAACAAAAGTCACATATCCGCTAAGAGTTCAGGGCGGGCGTATGATGGTAGGAGTCTAGCTTGTAGGAATACCATGGCGAATGATTTCGCTAGCAACCCGAAGCTGACCCGGACGCTCATCGCATGTTTGCAAGAGTGGGGTATTCAATCGCTGACTGATATCCAGGTGCGCGCGATAGAGGCGGAGGTGCCTCTGGGCTCAAGTGCGATCGTCTGCGCGCCCACCTCATCCGGCAAGACACTGATCGGCGAACTCGCTTTGGCTAACGCATTAAGCAACGGGCTCGACGCGCTGTACCTGGTCTCGCACAAAGCGCTTGCCGAGCAGAAATTCTCGGACTTCTCCACTCGCTTCTCCACACCAAGATGGGCGTCGACCATAAGCGTGGGCATCAGCACTGGAGATCATGAAGAGGGTGATGTCAATTGCCGATTACTTGTCTCGACGTACGAAAAGGCGTTGGGCTTGATTCTCGCCGGGCGCCTAAAAGTGTCCAAGACGGTCATCATCGCCGATGAGTTGCAGATACTAGGCGAAGAGGGACGCGGTGCGTCGGTGGAAACCCTCTGCGCACTTCTTCGTCAGCGCGAACTGCCGCAGTTCGTGGGGTTGACAGCCACAGTAGAGAATCCGAAAGACCTTGCTGCATGGATGAATTGTAAGACGGTTCGGAGCGCCACGCGTGACGTCGATCTTATTCAAACGATACGCTACGAAGGCAAGCTACACACAGTTCTGTTCGGGCAGGAAGACGGCGAAACTACCGCAGACGAATTCGGCGAAGCCGATATTCACGGAGTAATTCGTAAGGTACTGCAAGATGGTTTGGGACCGGTTCTTATTTTCACCGAGACGCGTCGGGAGGCCTCCGATTTTGCAGGTCAGCATTCTGCGCAATGCCAGCGGACAGCCGATGGTCTCATGATCTCGCAACAACTCGAACTGTTCACTGAGCCGACAGAATCCTCGCAACAACTCATGTCCAACGCCGAACGACGGGTCACTTTCCACACGGCGGACCTTACCCCGGATGAACGGTCGGTCATTGAATCTGGCTTTATCAAGCGAGTTTCGATGTCTGCTTCGCCACATCTACGCTCGCAGCCGGCGTGAACTTTCCGTTTCGAACGGTCATTATCTCCAAGTTGACTTATGGATACGGAGATCGCGAGGGCGAGCTGTTTGCGAGATCTGATTTCCGGAATATGTCAGGACGCGCTGGGAGACTCGGGCACCATAAGGACGGTCGTGTGCTGCTTTTGCCGAAGAACAACGCGGAACTAAAGCACGCGAATCAACTCGTGTTGCCTGAGAATGACCGCGTAGTTTCGCAACTCGTGACGCTTAGCATGCGTCGGACAGTACTTTCGCTTGTGGCTGCGCGCGCCGTTTCTTCGAAGGCTGAACTCACTACATTTTTCCAGAACACATTCTACTGGCATCAGATCCTTGAGAACAATCCCAAACTCCTTGACGCGATAATTGCGAAGGCGATCAAGGCTATTGACTGGCTACTCGCAAATCGATTCATTGAAGAGGGCCACTCGACCATTCAGGCGACGCCGCTGGGCAAGTCCACTTCGCTGTCGGGCCTGCTGCCCGAGACCGCCAAGCAATTCCTTAACCTGCTCACGAATTACACAAAGCAGATGCAGGAGGAATTCGAAACCTATGACGTCGCGCTAATCCATTGGGCTACAACATGCCCGGAATTCGCTGATGAAGTCCCTTCCAGGTTCCTTCCTTGGCCGTCGGGGCAGATGAACCCCGAATCGTCCGTGTTTGTGCAGAAGGTAACTCATCTAACGGCATGGGACAGGACTAACGAGCATGTTACTCGCTGCGTCCACGCAATGGGACTGTTTATTCAAGGCGAGGCTGAGCGGAAGATACGCTTTGTCACGGGAATATCTGCTGGCAATCTGCATCGTCTTTCAATTGATATTGCTTGGATTCTCGATGGCCTCAGTTGTGTGTCCGGGTCTTCCGATCTCGGTTGCCCGCAAGTGGTGACGAACAACATTGGGATGCTCGCCCGGCGAGTTCGCTGGGGCACTCCGGCGGAGGCACTTGACGTGCTACGAATTGCGAATCGCCGAAACGTGCCCGGGTTTGGTCGACAGCGCGTCATGGCGTTGATTGCGAATGGCTTCGCAACAGTCATGGACGTGATAGGTGCCGGGAAAGCCCAACTCGTGAAGTTGCTGGGGGGCGAGCGACGGACTGATGCGCTTATTTCTGCGTTATCAGACACTTTTGACAGTGCGAACGTGAACTTCGGGCGTACACATCTTCGGCTTGGTCAAGCACTGGGTATTGGGGACAAAGTTACGAATTGCAATGAAGCCTTTGGTACCGCCTATGATGACGCGATATATGAGCTGCTAAAAGAGGAATTGAATTGGTTGGTCGACAAACTGGACGATGGAAAACGACAAAACGTGCCCGACATTCAGCTTGTACTGGGGAATACTGCCCTCCTGATCGAGTGTAAGGCCGTGACAAAGAAGCCGCCGCTAATCATTAAAGATGAAGCATTTGATGTGGTACAAAAAGCGTTGGACTTTGACCAAGCGATGAAACGAGTAACACTGGGCAAGCCAGATTTCGATGAGCACTCGAAGAAGAAAGCGACTGCGTCGCCATCGGTCACCCTCGTTAGACACGACGTCTTCATGGAGGGATTAATGCGGGTGCTGACCGGGCGACTCTCTGCAGGTGAGTTTGTCGCATGGTTGGCCGAACCTGGAGTCACTGACCTCAGCCGATTGCCGGGAACGCCAACCTATGCTGAACCCGACGTGGAACCTACAGCGTCGGCTAAGCAGGCGGGTCGATGATTTGGCGCTGCCGACTGACTCGTACCAGCGCCAATCAGCGCGAAGTGGCACAGCGCGAATTCGAACAGCGGCCTCGTGCTCCCAACTCGTTCGAAACAGATCATTTCAGGACCCCTATTCGAATATCCTGTTGGTAAATACAGGTTGAGCTTTGTTAACATATAAGGTAACATGGGAACATGTTCGATCTGGCCCTGTCGCGCCGCGCCTTGTGCGAACTCCTAGTTGGTCTGATCGACGCAGCTTGGTCTAGCGTCAAGTCAATGGCCATTCTCACGCTTCGCAATATCCGCGCCAGTGCACCTTTAACCCATCTGGACTCGAGCGCGGCGGTGCAAGTCCTTCCAAATCATATCCTTGTGAGATTCGTCGCTATAAGCGCCATGGAATCACATGCTTGTGAAAAAGACCGGGGGGTGGGGGTCCCACGCGGTACCAAAAATTCAGGCGGCACTCCGCATGTCGGAGAATGGAAAATCGGTGCTTGGGGCGCAACAACCCCCGAAGACAGCGCCGCAGCGCTGCGTCGTCGCGAAATTATCAATCCGATCAGCCGGCCAATCGCCCTAGTCGTCGAAGCTCCCGGTCACGCCCTGGAATCCGCGGGTGCCCTGCTTCAATACCCACTTCATGACGCGGCCGTCGTTGTAGCAATATCCCAAATTGTGGTTGAGCGTCGAAAAACAGTGCGTCTGGCAATCCTTCTTCATCTCGTTCAGTTGCGGCACCTCGAACTTGTGCCGCTCGATCGCGCCCCAATCATACGTCGCCGAATACATTGGGAAGCACGGTGCAAGCGAGCCATCTACACGAATGATGATCGAGTTTTGCCCGGCGCGGCAGTTCCACGGTTCCACTTTTCCGTGCAGAAAATCCCGCATGTCGTTCAGGCGCTTCACCGAATTCACCATCTTGTAGCCTTGCCGGTTTTTGTCGATCAGCCAGTCGATCAGTGCATCGACGCGCGGAAAATCTTCCGGCGTAATGTAAGTGCTGTTCTCGTCGGCATGCTTGAAGTGCGGCTGGTCGATCATCGGCGATTCGTTGATGTGGTAATCGGTCGCGATGCCGTTGTCATGAGCAATTTCGGTAAGCTGCTTGATGTCCTCGAGGTTCGTACGGCAGATATTCATATTGAAAAAAACCGTGTAGCCGTACCGGTATTGCTTGCGGATCAGGTAATCGAAATACGCGCGTACCGGAACCAGCGCCTTCGGCAGACCCGGCTTCTCGTCCACCGCGTCCACGGCAAAATTAAACGTCGCGACTCCGGCATCCCCCAGGCGGTCGATCACGTCCGGGCGCAGCAGCCGGGCGTTGGTCGGCACGTAAATCCAAAAGCCCTTTTTCGCCGCGTAATCCACCACTTTATGCGCAAAGTTCGGCCGCAGCAGCGGCTCGCCGCCCATCAGCGCCAGCACCCGGCAAGTCGTTCCGTGCAGCCAGTCGATCGACCGCTTGGCAATGTCCTCCGTCATGCCTTTGACCGTGTTGTCAAACGCCCAGCAGTAGTGGCAGTCCAAATTGCATTTCCACTCGGTGAAGAGATACGCAATGATGGGATGAAAATCCCCCGGCAGCACGCGCGACTTGATGTAAGGAAACAGCCAGCCATTCATCGCCCGCAGCACCATCGGCCGCGTCCACTTGCGCCGCCCCTTCAGCGCGTGCTGTATCTCACTCGCATAATCGAAACCGGAGTCGTCGAGCAATTCCGGGTACTGCGGGAATACCGGCTCCGGCAAAACCTGCGGTTCAGGCGAGGGAATCGGCAGCGAAGCGGCCTTGCGCTTGTCGCTGACCAGCAAATCGTGAAGTTGTACGTCGACACGAAACGGAGGTGGTGGCGTGGGCTTGATATTCCCTTGCGGCGCGGTGGACATGA
The DNA here is from genome assembly GCA_963719845.1 of uncultured Acidobacteriota bacterium. Classification (GTDB taxonomy): domain Bacteria; phylum Acidobacteriota; class Terriglobia; order Acidiferrales; family UBA7541; genus Palsa-189. Next base: position 247,210 of record CAVRDM010000037.1, read on the forward strand.
GCTGGCTCCCCCTTGGATTTTGATTCGCTGGTTCTGCGGAACGTGCTCGGGCCTCGAACGGTTAGAGTATGGCCAGACTGGAATGTCACGCAAGAGTGGAATGCTGTATTTCCTGTATGCCCGAGCGAAACCCCCCTTACCGCAGCCCGGGCGAAGTCCTTATTACGGGAGCCCGGGCGAAGCCCTTTCAGGAGGAAAGCTCGTGGGATGCTGTACGCGGGCGCCGGGGTACACTTGCGCCCCAAATCTGGGTATATTAAGAAAATGACCAAGGGGACGCGTGTCCGCAGGGCCCTGCGATTTGGGCTCACCCGATTAAAAGAGTGGCGCATGATCGGGTGGGGTCTCGCGTCCACCCGGCATCCCGTGCTCGCGCATATGATCCCCATCCGGCGCTGCAACCTTTCCTGCGAGTATTGCAATGAGTATGACGACTTCTCGAAGCCGGTTCCGGTGGCGGAAATGTGGCGGCGGATCGATCGCCTGGCGGCGCTGGGAATCTCGATCGTTACCCAAAGCGGCGGCGAGCCGCTCTTGCATCCGCAGCTCGATCAGATTATTTCCCGCGTGCGCCATCACGGCATTCTCGCCGGAATGATCACCAACGGATACCTGCTCACCGCGGACCGCATACGGCAGTTGAATCGCGCCGGGCTCGAACACCTGCAGATCAGCATCGACAACGCCCTGCCCGACGAAATCTCGAAAAAAAGCCTGAAAGTTCTGGACCAGAAGCTCGTTTTGCTCGCCGAACACGCCGAATTTCAGGTCAACATCAACTCGGTTCTCGGCAGCGGCGTAAAGAATCCCGAGGATGCGCTGGCCGTGGCGCGGCGGGCGCTCGAGCTGGGCTTCACCAGCACCGTCGGCGTGCTGCACGACAACAACGGCCAACTCGCGCCGCTCAAACCCCGCGAGCAGGAGATTTTCGAGGAAGTGATGGCGCTCGGCAAGCGTTCTTACGCGCGCTTCAATCAGTTCCAGCAGAATATTGCGCGGGGTCAAGCGAACGACTGGCGGTGCCGCTCCGGCGCCCGTTATCTCTACATTTGCGAAGACGGCTTGGTGCACTGGTGCTCGCAACAGCGCGGCTACCCGGGTATCCCGCTCGAGAAATACACGATGGACGATTTTCGGCGCGAGTTCAACACGCAGAAGCCGTGCGCCCCGCGCTGCACGGTTTCCTGCTCGCAGCAGGTCTCCATGCTCGATAACTGGCGTGCGCCGCAAACTCTGCAGGCGCCGCCAAACGCTCCCTCCGGGGCGAGATCCCTGGTGCAATTGACAGGAGCCGGCACGCGCCCCGCCGACGGACTTCGCGCCGGCGACTGACTTCGCTCTGCCGCGGGGGCGCCTCGCCGGTCCATTATTGTTTTCGCTTTTTCTTCAATAGTGCTTGCGCCGCGGCAAATTCGCGCCTAAAGTACGCGATATGGCGATTTGGATCGCAGCCTTGCTGATCGTCGCGGCCGCAGCTATCGCCGCAATCGTCGCGGTGGCCAACGGCGCGCGCCGCGAATCGGAAGCCCAAGCCGCGGCCTTGCGCCAGGAGATGCAGGCGCTGCTGGCCGCGCAATCACAGGCGGTGGCCACGCACCTGGGCCAGTTGGCGCAATCCCTTACGACGCAGCTGGGCCAGATGTCGCAACACGTACAAACCGGCATGGCCTCTTCGGGGGCTCTCGCTTCCGGCGCACAGAAAGCGGTCGCGGAGCAATTGCAGGCGTCGACGGAAATGCTGGGCACCATCCGCCAGCAGCTTGGCGAAGTGCAGCAGGCGGGACACGATCTTTCGGGCGCTGCGCGGCAAATCGAAAGTGTTCTGGGTGGAGCGAAAACGCGCGGCACGCTCGGCGAGGTTGCACTCGAGCGCATGCTGGCTGATTCGCTGCCGTGCTCCGCGTATATCATGCAGCACCGCTTTGCTTCGGGAGAAGCCGTGGACGCGGTGGTGCGCTTGAACGATAAGTTGCTGCCAATCGACTCGAAATTTCCGCTGGAGGGTTACCGGCGACTGGTCGAAACGGGCGAAGAGGCGCGCGGCGGATTTTCCAAGGCGGTGCGGGGGCACGCGGATTCCATCGCCAAAAAATATATTCTGCCGGGCGAGGAGACGCTCGATATCGCCTTGATGTTCGTGCCGTCGGAGGGCGTTTACTACGAACTGCTGAAGTCTTTCGACACCCAGGGCCATCCGCTCGATGAATACTGCCGAGATAAAGGGGTGATTCCGGTGTCGCCGAGCACCCTGTTCGGTTACGTGCGCATCATTTCGCTGGGCTTGCGGGGGATGCAGGTGGAGGAAAATGCCAAGCGGCTGCTCGCCAGCCTTGACGGTTTGAAGAAGCAACTGGAAACCTTCTCGGAACTTTACCAAAAGATGGGCGGCCATCTGCGGAACGCGCAGCAATGTTATGCGGACGGCGACCGCAAACTCGAGCGCACGCGCATCACTGTGGACGAGCTGGCGCTGTGCGCGCCCGTCGATGCGGAAGCGCGGGAGTTCGAGCCGGCTCGAATGCTGGGCAGCTTGCGCGACTAGGAAAATTTTCCGCCGCGCGCTGGAAATTATTGGCTACTCCCCGCCCAGCGCCTGCCACGCCAGCTTCAACAAATCGGCCAGTTCCCCTTGCGGGCGATCGCGCATCAGCCGCTCGATGTCGCCCCGGATTTGCACCACATTCTGGGGCTCGCGATCCATGTGTTCAACGACGCCAGTCAGGCGCCCGAGCCATTTGCCATCGGCGAACTGCATTGCGGCGAGCAGCCTCTGCCGCGCGGTCTCGACGCCGGTGAGCATGGCGGTGCCCGAGACGATGTGGGCGCTAACAGAATAATCGCCCGGAGTAACCCCCTGGAGTTCGATCCTGGCCGCGTTCGATTCCCCTCCGCTGGTCATGACCCGCTGGACGTTGCCTCGCACCAGGCTCACGACTTCGGGAGAGAAATTGCGCACCTCAATCTGCAGCCGTTCCTTGGAACCGTGGACGGCGACGCTGAGGAGGCTCTTTTCGCCGGCATTTAGTGGTTTGTCGGGGCCGGCGACGTCGAGGGATACCACGGTCACGGTGACGGGTTCGGAGCTAGGTCCGGCCACCGTGACCACCAGTTTTGCGGGGCCTGCGGGAGTGTTCGGATCGGGAACTTGAACCAGCGATACCGGGGAGGCGGCCAATACCAAGGTGGCGAGACCGGCCAGAAGCACGCGGTCGCGCCGCGCATCGCCGTTAAAGCCGCTGCCCTCGAGCCCGAAGCGGTCGTGGAGCGACACGATACTGGGGAAGACGATGGAGGGAGCGCCGGCAGGAGGGGCGGCGGGATCGGAAGTCCTCGTCGAATCGCCGGAAAGATTTCTCGGATCAGAAACCACGATGGTCGTGAAGGCCAATCCGTTCTCGGTAATTTCCGCGCTAAAAATGCTCGGGGTAGCGGGAGCAAGGAAGGTGGCACGGCCGGTGCTGTCGGTGGTGACGTTGTGGGCGCCGGAAAGTTTGAGATCGACGGCGGGCACTAGCCGCCCATTGGCATCGAGGACGGCCAGGGTGGCCGGGGCTCCAGCAATCAATTGTTGCGGCAATATCACGGCACGGGGCGAGCCTGCGGGGACGACGGGCATGGCCTGCGGCGCAGCCAGTCTTCTATCAAGAGCACCAATATCAAGAACACCGATATCAAGAGTACGGGTGCCGTGAAGGGCGTCAAGGGAGTGAAGAGAAGGGACGACGAGCGACACTCCCGCGAGCAAGAGCGCAGAGCGGAACCGGCGCGAAGCGCGAACCCCTGGCATCACAGACGATGATAAAGCGGTTCAGGTAGCAATGAGTTCACCAGGCGCGCGCCTGTTGCTCAAAAGGTAGCAGCCAAATTTGGGCTTTAGGCGCGTCAGGGCCATATTAAAAATACTGGGCTCCAAGTCGAGCCCGGATTTGTTATTGCGCGGGCTCCAAGTAGAGCCCGCACCCGTGCGAAATGCGGAAAACGCGAGGCCTCTCAGGACTCGGCGTGCGGCTCGTAAATGCGCGCGTCCAAAAAGATTTGAAACAGGCCGGAGTCGAGTTCCTGCCTGGCCACGGCACTTTCCAGGATAGCGAGCGCGTGCTCGACGGGCACGGCCTTTTTGTAGGGGCGGTCGGTGGCGGAAAGGGCGTCGAAAATATCGCAAATGGTCATCATGCGCGCCTGGATGGGAATCTCCGCACCCTGCAGGCGGTAGGGGTAGCCGGTGCCGTTGAGTTTTTCGTGATGCGCGCGCGCGATTTCCGGGATGCCGCGAATCTCGCGGGTCCACGGAATTTGCATCAAGAAATTGAAGCTATGAACGACATGCGCTTCGATTTGCCGGCGTTCGCAGGGATCGAGGCTTCCCTGCGGAATAGACAAGAAGTGCACTTCCTCGGGCGTCAGCAGGGGGCGTTCGATGCCGTTGGGATCGCGATAGGTCCGGCTGGCAATTGCGGAGAGCTGCGCAAACTCGCCTTCCTCGAGAACGGTCGGCTCGTTGGCTGCGACGATGGTGGCGACGGCCTGGTCGACCTCGGCAAGCTTGGCGCGCAATTCCTCATCAAGGGCCGCAAGGGTGGGCAGGGCGTCGTCGCGGGCAATGCGCAACTGCGCGCAAAACTTCCGGCGCTCGTAGTGCAATTCAAGTTCCTTGCGCAGGTAATCGAACCGCGCGTGAAGGACCTGGAATTGCCAAGGGTAAAGTTTTTTGGCCTTGACCAGCACCTCTTCGTGCACCCCGAGCTTTCCGAAATCGTGCAAAAGCGCGGCGTAGCGGATTTCCTTGAGCTGGTCGCGGCTGAAGTGGACCTGGCCATGGGGGCCGGTCGCGCAGCGGTCGACGGCCTGGGCCAGGCCCACGGTCATCTGCGAAACGCGGAGCGAGTGTCCGGAAGTGGTGGGATCGCGTTGTTCGATGGCCATCACCGAGGCCTGCACAAAGCCTTCAAACAGCGCTTCGATGTCGCCATACAGGCGGCTGTTTTCGTAAGCGACCGCGGCTTGCGAGGCCAGCGATTCCGCCAAACGCACGGCGCGCGCCGGGAACGGCTGCACCTCGCGATCCAGGTCCGCCGGAGTCAGCAGGCGCGCCGCGCGGTGGCGTTTGCAGTTGAGCAGTTGCACGACGCCAATAACGTCTCCGTGGGCATCCTTCATGGGGACGCATAGAAGCGACCGCGTGCGGTACCCCGCTTCGTTGTCGTAATGCCTGTTGAAACGGTAAGGACTTCCCTCCGGCAAGCTGTAGGCATCCCCCAAAACGATCACCTCGCCGTGGAGGGCGGAGTAACCTACCAGCGAATTCTCGGCGATGGGGAGGGAATATTCGACGAAAGGGAAGTTCTTACTGTCGTTTTGGGCGACCTTGAAACGCAGGCGGCTCTGAGGAGAGGCCGCTGCGGCGGCATTGCCGTTTTCCGAGCGCTCGGTTTCTACGAGATAAAGGGAACCGGCGTCGGCGCCGGTAATTTCGCGAGTCTTGGCGAGGATCATGTCGAGAAGCGCGGAAACATCGTGAATCGAGGAAAGCGCTACCCCGATGCGATTGAGCTCTTCCCGCTCGCTTTCGGCTGTGGCCAGTTCCTCACGCGCCGCCCTTTCGCGCGCGGCAAGCTCGATGGTCGTAAACGCGGATTCGATGGTCCGCAATAATGCGGCGGGCGGGGTGTTACGAAGCAGAGAGGCGAACCATTCGTGGCCAGTGAGGCGCGCGCACTGCCGGGCGCTGGTGAGGGCGATCAAGCGCAGATCGGCGCGTCCCCGGACGATCTCGAGCACAGCGGAAATATCATCGGTAGCGGGATCCGCCAGCCAAACAGCGGGGCCGGCGGGACCGGCAGCGTCTGGTGCGGGGTGGGTCACTGTAGCTCGTCTGTTGTCAGGTCTGTTATGGCGGGCGGAGCGGCGCGGAAGTTTCACATCCGGCAGGGACCGCAAAATATATCGCTTCCCGATAGAACGGAGGGCGCCGGCCACTGCCGATCGCTCGAAAAACCATAATTCCTGGGCCTTCTCCATATTTCGCGAGGGGCTGGCGCGGCAGCGGAAAGCCGACTGGAAGTATACAGGAAGGCATGGCGGGGCTGGTAGCGAAACCGAGCGATGTGCTGGGTTCCGCTTTACGCGGTACCGGCCCTTGCCGCGGGCCTGGTCCGCGGGACATAGACATAAAGGTTAATTTACGATCACATTACCTTCCGGATCTTCCGGGCGGCGGTGGCGAACTGGCGCGCGGCCGTACTTCCGGCATTGCGCGTGGTTTTACACTTTGTTAGCCTCGACGACGAAGGATTTTCACCTGGGGCTGATTCTTGCATATTGATGCCGGCGCGCGCAGCGATGTCGGGCTGGTGCGTAAGAACAATGAGGATGCGTATCGCGCCGAGCCGAACCTCGACCTCTACGTGCTGTGCGACGGCATGGGCGGGGAAGCGCACGGGGAAGTGGCCAGCACCATGGCCGTTGACACGGTGGTTACCCACTGCCTGGAAGCGCAAAACAATCTTTCGGCGCCTCTTTTTGGCGAACCTCGTGCGGACCTTTCGGAAGCGAGCAATCGCCTGGCCAGCGCGGTGACGCTCGCGAACCGCAAGATTTTCGAGGAGGCCGCGGCCAACCCCCTGCATCACGGAATGGGCACCACGATTGTGGCCGCATGGCTGAAAAATGACCGCCTGAGCCTGGCGCACGTGGGAGATAGCCGGGCCTACCTGTTGCGCGGCGGCGCTCTCGAACAGCTCACCGCCGATCATTCACTGGTGGCTGAAAATGTCCGCCGCGGAATCATGACGCCGCAGGAGGCGGAAACCAGCAATTTGCAAAGTGTGTTGATTCGCGCGCTGGGGTCGAGCGCCGAGGTGCAAGTGGACGTTAGCGAGCACGCGCTGCTCGAGGGCGACATGCTGGTGCTGTGCTCGGATGGCCTAACGCGCATGGTCACCGATCCTGAAATCGCCAGCACCATAACCATGGTGGAACCGGCGCAGGCGGCCGCCAACCGGCTGATCGAACTGGCGAACGAGTATGGCGGAGCCGATAATGCGACGGTAATCGTGGTGCGGATACTGCAGGGCTCGAACGGCTTATTGGCCCGGCTGAAACGCTGGACGACGGGCGCCGACGACCGGTCCAGCGGCAAAGGTTCCGGGAATAGTCTATTTATCCCGGCGGTTATCCCGGCGGCCACCGAAACTCGCGTCCTCCCAGCAAGTGGATATGCAGGTGGAAAACCGACTGCCCCGCCGCGCGTCCGTTGTTGATCACCATGCGGTAACCGCTGGCGATTCCGCGCTCGTTGGCAAGTTGCGCGGCGACAAGTTGCGCGCGTCCGAGCATGGCGGCGTCCTCTGAGGCGGCCTCATTGAGGGACGCGAAATGCCTCCTGGGGCAGATCAAAATATGCGTGGGCGCCTGGGGCGCCAAGTCTTCAAATGCAAATAACTCGGCGTCCTGGTAGACGATGCGGGCGGGTATCTCTCCGCGCTCGATCTTACAGAAGACACAATCAGCCATGGTGGCCGGCCTCCTCGGTTGGCGCAGATGCATCCGTGCGCGGCGTTAACGTGCGGCGTCGAACCGCACCACAAACGTTCGGTAGCCTCCCTGGGCCGAAAGCTGCGCGGCCAGGCGTTGCGCCGCTTGCAGCGTAGGCTCGCGGCCGACGCGTACGCGGAAGGCATGACCCGCGGGCGAGTCGAACTCCTGGATGAAAACGGTGTAGCGGGCCGCCAGGCGGCCGCGCAGCCGCTCGGCATCTTTACGACGCTCGAAGGCGCCAATCTCAACGGTGAAGTCGCCCGCCAGGGGCGTGGGGGCCGAGAGGAGTTCGAGGCGCACTCGGGCAGTTCCCGGACCGAGCATTCCAATTTCGTGCGCAGCGGCGCGGGACAGGTCGATCACCCGGCCGCCGACAAACGGACCGCGATCGATGATGCGCACATCGGTGTGCTGCCCATTGGTCATGTTGGTTACGCGTACGATGCTGCCAAATGGCAAGGTGCGGTGCGCAGCCACGGCCTGATTCATATCGTAAACTTCGCCGCTCGACGCGATCCGGCCGTTGAACGGCGCCCCGTACCAGGAGGCGATGCCCTCTTCCACGTAGGGTGCGGGCGCCGAGGGCGGCGGCGGGGGCACCGGTGCAGTCGCGGCGCGTGTTCGGGCGCAACCGGCCACCGCGAGGCTCGCCAGCACCAGCAGCAAGAACGAGCGGCAGGGCAGGCGGCATGGCGGAACCTTTTTGCCATGGCCGCTTTCGCGGCCAAAGACTTGAGCCGGTAGCACCGGAGAAATTATTCCGTTTTCGGCGCAGTTTCCGATTCTAGGTCCTTGGCGAACCGTTCGAGCGCGCCCGATGCCCGGCGAAGTACGCTGGCCGCCTTGACCCGCGCCGCGGGAGAAACCTCGGTGCTGACCAGATTGCGCAGGTGTGCGATCTCGCCATCAAGCCTTCGGCCGATCTCTTCGAAAATGTCTTCGAACTTGGGCATGGACGACCTTTCACGCGGCACGTGTGCGAACTCCCGCTGCAGGGCCATTTTGCGGAGCGGTGTTCGTTTGGCGCGCGGCGTATCTTTTTCGGTATTATGGTTCGTTATTATAGACAGGCTCGGATAGGCTCGCAAGGACCCGCGAGGACCGGCAAGGAGCCGCAAAGACCGGGAAGGACCCGCAAAGACCGGGAAGGACCCGCAAAGACCGGGAAGGAGAAGATGTGCCGCTTTCTGTGCGATGGCGTTACCGGCTGGACCGCTGGCGGAGCCGCGTCGAGGCGCTGTTTCACTCCGAACCCAAGGTGGGCCGGCCGCGGTTATGTCCGGCGTGCGGCACCCTGGTGGGCGCCACCGCCGGCCGCTGCCAGCAGTGCGGGGCGAACCTCAACTTCTCACTGGCGGCTGCAAGCCGCTCGGTGGGCCGCTTCATGCCGCAGACCTCGCCGGTGACCTACCTGGTTCTGACGATATGCTGCGTTTTGTACGGAGTCAGCCTGCTTTCGACCATTCACCAAAGTGGGTTCGCCGCTCCGACGGGCGGGTTAGGGGCGCTTTTCGGCCTCGGAGGCATCAACAACGAGATTCTGGCGCGGATGGGGGCGTCGGCACCCCTGCAATATGACTTGCAGCAGCCGTGGCGATTTGTGACCGCGATTTTTCTGCACGCGAGCTTGCTGCATATCGGATTCAACATGTGGGTGCTGATGGATCTGGCTCCCACGATCGAAGAGATGTACGGTTCAGCGCGCTTTCTATTTATTTTTGTGTTCACGGGCGCGTGCGGCTACGTGGCCAGCGCGGCCAGCGGGCACTTCAGCGTGGGCGCTTCGGGGGCGCTGCTGGGCATGGTGGGTGTTCTGCTGGCACTCACCGGCGGCCGGCACAGCGCCGGGATGCGCATGCTGCGCTCGCAGCTAATCTATTGGCTGGTATATGTAGGGGTGCTGGGGGTGCTGATGCCGGGGGTCGATAACTTCGCGCACATCGGCGGTTTTGTGTCGGGGTTTATTCTGGGGAAGCTGATGATCGATCGCGTTCCAACCGACGCTGCCGAGCGGCGGCGGGCCAACGCGCTAGGGTGGACCGCAGGGTTGGCGATTGCGGCCAGCTTCGGATTTATGCTGCTGAACTATTTTTATCCCCTGCTGGGACGCGGCTAAAGATTTGGCCGCGCTTATTTGGCCTCGTGAGGGGGCTGGCTGAGGCTGCGGGCCACGACCACACTGTAGTGAAATCCCGAGAAGACGGTAAATCCCGCCACGAGGTAGCCTAGCAGTTTGCGCAAGGTTTCGAGCGTGTGGCTGTAACCTTCACCGTGAAAGACGGCGATCATAAGCACCACGAAAACCAGAAGAATTTCGAGGGTGGTGGTTATTTTCCCGTAGATTGACGGAGGGAACGGTCGGTAACCCACCGTGGCCAAAATTACGGCGGCGGTGACCAAAATGAGCACATCGCGGCCCAGCACCAGAATCGTGAGCCACCAGCGAATTTGACCGGTAAGCGCCAAGGCCACGAAAGATGACGAGAGCAGAAGCTTATCGGCGATAGGGTCGAGATAAGCGCCCAGCGCCGTTTTTTGCTGCAGCGTGCGCGCGAGGGTGCCGTCCATGAAATCGGTGAGCGCCGCCAGGACGAGAATCCCGAGCGCCCAGGAATAATGGCGGTAGAGGACGAAAATGATGAAAAAAGGCAGGAAGCCAAGTCGCAGAAATGTCAGCTGGTTAGGCACCGTGAGAATGCGGTTGGCCATGGCGGGGGGATGTTAGCGCAGATCAGGCAAACAGAGTGAGATAGTCCTTGAGCGAGCGGCCCACTCTTCTCTCGAATAGATCGGCCATGGAGGGAAGCGAGCCGGTGGGCTCGTCGAGCGCAATACGCTCGATGCGCTGCATGGGGAAGAAAACGGTGGCGAGTCCGACGCGATCGCCCTCGGGATGCAGAACCTGACGGATGAAATCGTCGAAGGAGTTCAGATCGATGCCGCGCATGGTGATGCCGGCGGTGTTCACGTCGAGCAGCTCGCCCCACACCTTTTCGCGCGGGGTCTGCAGGCTTACGATGACGATCGAGTTTAGGTGCAAGTGGGGACTCCTGGGGCCATTATGGGGCCATTTATGGAGCAGGGGAGGGATCGAAAGCTGGTCTGCGAAGGCGGCTGCATTAAAACACCATCGATTTCAGTTCTGGCGAGAGATGCAGGCGGGGCTCGGTCAGGGACTGCACATCGGCGAGCGCCACTCCGGGAGCGATCTCGCGAAGCAGCAGACCGTCGCGGGTGACTTCGATCACCGCTAAGTCGGTGACGATCAAGTCGACGACTGCGATTCCAGTGAGCGGCGCGGTGCACGCGCGCAAAATTTTGGGTGCGCCATCTTTGGCCGTATGTTCCATGGCCACGATGACGCGGCGCGCTCCCGCGACCAAGTCCATCGCGCCGCCCATGCCTTTCACCATTTTCCCGGGGATCGCCCAATTTGCGAGATTGCCTCGTTCGTCCACTTGCAACGCGCCCAGCACGGTCAGGTCTACATGGCCGCCGCGAATCATGCCGAACGAATCCGAGCTGGAGAAATAGCAGGTGCCGGGAATCTCGGTCACCGTTTCCTTGCCGGCGTTGACCAGGTCGGCGTCCTCCTCGCCCTCGAGAGGAAAAGGGCCCACGCCCAGCATCCCATTTTCCGATTGGAGGATCACTTCCATTCCGGGCGGAATGTAGTTGGCCACCAGGGTGGGCATGCCAATGCCTAAATTAACGTAATAGCCGTCGTGCAACTCCTGCGCGACTCGCCGGACGATCCTCTCGCGCTTGTCTGGGTTCTCTGCGTGGTCTTGCGCGAATTATCGCGTGATGCACTTCCCGCCATGTCTAGTGTTCCCTTCGAGCGATCGAGTTTTGTCACTGATACGAGCGGGCGCGGGGTTCAGGCGCGCTGACGCACGGTGCGTTTCTCGATGCGTTTCTCGTATCCCACGCCCTGAAATATGGCCTGCACAAAAATTCCCGGCGTGTGCACCTGGTCCGGCGGAATTTCGCCGAGTTCCACCAGTTGTTCGACCTCGGCGATCACATAATCGGCCGCCGTGGCCATTACCGCATTGAAATTGCGCGCGGTCTTGCGATAGACCAGGTTGCCCCAGCGGTCGCCCTTCCAGGCCTTGATGAAAGCGAAATTGCCGCGCAGAGCCTTCTCGAGCACGTACATGCGCCCGCCAAACTCCCGCGTCTCCTTGCCTTCGGCGACGGCGGTGCCATATCCGGTGGGCGTGTAGAACGCCGGGATGCCCGCGCCACCGGCGCGAATGCGCTCGGCCAGCGTCCCCTGGGGATTTAGTTCGACGTCGATTTTGCCTTCCAGGAACTGCTGGGCAAACAGCGTATTCTCGCCGACGTAGGAGGCGATCATCTTGCGCACTTGCCGCGACTCGATGAGTAACCCAATGCCGAAGTCGGTGGACCCGGGATTATTGGAGACCACCGTGAGATTTTTGACGCCTGCGCGGTGCACCGCGGCAATGAGATTCTCGGGGATGCCGCACAGTCCGAAGCCCCCCATCAAAATGGTCGCGCCGTCGCTCAGGCGCTCGATGGCGGCCTCGGCGCCGGCTATACGTTTATCCATGAAGGCGTACGTTTCTAAAAAATGGAGAGTGCCGCGCCAGTTTACTGCAAATCTCGAAGAATCTTGTAGACATCGTTGGCCGTTGCAAATTCTCCCTCCATTGCGCGGCTGCGCAGATTCACGCGCAGATGCTCGAGCGCCTGGCACAGGCGCGCGAGCCCCAGATCCACATTGTCCGCGTTGGTGAGCAGGATGTCGCGCCAGACTGCGTACGGGCTGCCTGCGAGGCGCAACATGTCGCGCAATCCGCGCCCCGCTAACGCCAGCGGCCAGCCTGTGGCGTCCGACTCGGCGCCGACGACGCCTCCGAGGGCGACGGCGAGCAGTTGCGGCAGGTGCGAAACGAAGGCTGCCGCGCGATCGTGGGTCTGCGGGTCCATCCACAGCGGCCTGGCGCCCATGGCCTCGACGAGCTGTACAAATTTAGCTAAACGCGGGTCATTGTTCGTCGTGTGTGATTTGATTGCGTGGGGGCCCGCGCCGGCGGCATCCGACCGCCGGGACCCCTCAGTCCCGTCGTGGTTTTCGCGTGTGTCCATGAGCGCGTAGCTTGCGCCGTAAAAAAGTTCCGCGCTCGCCGATGCCAGTCCCGAAACTTCGTTTCCCGCCATGGGATGGCCGCCCAGGAAGCGCGCGCCTCCGCCAAAATACTTCGCCGCGGCCGCGCATATTTCGCGCTTGGTGCTGGCGGCGTCGGTGACCAGCGCATTCGCCGAGGCGTCGCGCGCGATGGCGGGCAATTGCTCGATAATGATTCCCACAGGAAGCGCGACGAAGATCAATTCCGCGCCGGCCAGCGCTTCGGCCAATTGCGCATGCGCCGTATCGATGATGCCGCGGCCGAGCGCCTGGTCGAGAACTGCAAGCCTATCCCAGCCGGCAATGCGCACGCCCGGTAGCGCCTTGCGCGCGGCCAGGGCAAAAGACCCGCCGATCAGCCCGGTGCCGGCAACCGCGACACGCGCAAAGGGAGCGTCCATCCCTAGGCGACGCGGCGGCCGACCACGGGGGCGAGCGCGCGCAGCTGAACCATTAATTTTTCGAATTGGTCGAAGTACAGGGATTGCGCGCCGTCGGAAAGCGCCTTTTCCGGATCGTTGTGCACTTCGAGCAGCAGGCCGTCGGCGCCCGCGGCCACGGCGGCGAGCGTCATGGGCGGCACCTTATCGCGACGCCCGGTGCCATGCGAAGGATCGGCGAGAATGGGGAGGTGTGAAAGTTTCTTGATTACGGGGATGGCGGCGATATCGAGCGTGTTGCGCGTGGAAGTCTCGAATGTGCGGATGCCACGTTCGCACAAGATCACTTGGTGATTGCCGCTGGACATGATGTACTCGGCGCTCAGTAATAATTCCTCGAGCGTCGCGGACATCCCGCGCTTGAGCAGTACAGGTTTGCCGGCAGCGCCCAGCACGCGCAGCAGGTGATAGTTCTGCATGTTGCGCGCGCCCACTTGCAGCACGTCCACGTAGGGAAGCATCATGCCCATCTGCGACGCGTCCATGATCTCGCTCACGGCCAGCAAGCCGTTTTTGTCCGCCGCCTCGCGCAGCCAGCGCAGCCCTTGCTCACCCAGCCCTTGAAAAGAATACGGCGAAGTGCGGGGCTTGAAAGCTCCGCCTCGCAGCATGCGCGCTCCGTTTTTCGCGACATGCGCGGCAATCGCCGAGATCTGTTCTTGCGATTCCACCGCGCAGGGACCCGCCGCGACCACCACTTCCGGGCCGCCAACACGCACGCCATTGGCAAATTCCACGATCGTGCCCGCAGGCTGGAAGGCGCGGCTCGCGAGTTTGTACGGCTGCGTGATGCGCACGACCTCGCGCACGCCGGCGAGCAACTCGAATTCCCGCGCGTCGAAATCGGGACGCACTCCCACGGCGCCGAGCACCGTGTGCGAAGCCCCGGTCGAGCGGTGAATGTCAAAACCCAGCGACACCAGGCGGTCGATCACCGTCTGGATCTGCTCTTCGCTCGCTTCGGAGTGCATCACCACAACCATCGGTTTATTCGCCTGCCTTTATGTCCCTGCGTTTATTCCCTTGCGCGAGTGCCTCGTCATGCGGTTGTCGAGCCGACCTCGTCAAACGCCGCGGTCCGGGCTTTTCTCGTCATGCATCACGGCGCGCTCGACCGATCGAGCCTCGTCGAGAATACGCTCGAACAAGCGGCGGATGGCCGCTTCGCTGAGCGGCCCGCGATTGGCTTTCTCCGCCGCATCCAACACTTGCCGTTCGCGATCAGGCTGATAGAGCGGGCTGCCATCGGTTTTTTTCAGCCGCCCGATCTCCACCACGCAGGTCGATCTCTCGTTCAACAGCTCCACAAGCTTTCGGTCGATCTCATCGATCCTGCGACGCCAGTCTTCAACCCTCATGGCTGGGGCTCCCGTCGGCTCATGCCCTGCACGCCGGCTTGTTTGAGGGCGCGCACGCCAGCAGCCACGGCCGCCTGCGCTGCGGCCACCGAAGCCGACCGCGCGATTTCTTCCACCAGCGCAGAACCCACTACCGCCGCGTCGGCCAACCCGCCGAGTAGCGAGACGTGCCCCGGCTCGGAAATGCCAAATCCTACCGCGATCGGCAGGGAGGTCATGCGCCGTACCCGGCGCACCAGCCCGGGCAAATCCTCCGGCAGCGATTTTTTCGTGCCGGTGACGCCCGTTCGCGATATCAAGTACAAAAATCCGCTCGAACACCCGGCAATGCGCGCCAGCCGTTCGTCCGGCGAAGTCGGCGCCGCGAGAAAAATCGTATCGAGGCTGCGCGCCGTGACAATCCGCCGATAATCGGCGGATTCTTCCGGCGTCAGATCGGTAATCAGAACGCCATCCGCCCCTGCGGCAGCCGCGCGATCGGCAAAACGCTCGAGTCCCATCTGCAACACGGGATTGTAATAGCTGAAAAGCACCAGCGGAACGCCGCTGCGTTGCCGCACGCGTTCCACGACGCTCAGCACGCCGGCAAGCGTGGTACCCGCGCGCAACGCGCGCTCGCTCGAGCGCTGGATCGCCGGGCCATCGGCTACCGGATCGCTAAAGGGCACGCCCAGCTCGATCACGTCCGCGCCCGCCTCGGCGAGCGCGAGCACCAGCGATTCGGTCGCCGCAAGCGATGGGATCTCCCGCGGTGATAAACGCGACCAGCCCCATCTGGCCCGTGCGGCGAAGTTCTTCAAATCGCCGCGTAATGCGGGTGGAACGCGCGGGTGGGGCGGCGCCCGATTCCGAGGCCGGCGAAGTCGCCGAACTTGCCGAAGTCAAAGAAGCCGCATTCGAATTCATAGCCATCACAGCAACCGCGCCAGAATGTCCATATCTTTGTCGCCGCGGCCCGACAGATTAACGATCACGATTTCATCGCGGCGCATTTTCGGAGCGCGCGCGATAAGCTCTGCCAGCCCATGCGCGCTTTCGAGCGCGGGGATAATCCCCTCGAGACGCGCGAGCGTGCGGGCCGCATCGAGAGCGGCGTCGTCGCTGACCGCCGTGTACTCCGCGCGTTTCTGTTCCGCGAGGAGGGCATGTTCGGGGCCGACAGCCGGGTAATCGAGGCCCGCGGAAATGGAATGCGTCGTCGAAATCTGCCCGTCATCGGTTTGCAGGACGTAGGTGTAGGTGCCTTGCAGCACGCCGGGGCGCGCGCCGGCAAATCCGGTGGCGGCCGCCAGCCGCGCGGCATGTTCGCCGAGTTTGTGCCCGCTGCCGCCCGCCTCGACGCCGAGCATTTTCACGCCCGCATCTCCCAGGAACGCGTGAAACAATCCGATGGCGTTTGAGCCGCCGCCGACGCAGGCGACCAGCAAGTCCGGCAAGCGGCCGGCATCGGCCAGAATTTGCGCGCGCGCCTCGGCGCCAATCACTTTGTGGAAATCGCGCACCATTTGCGGATAGGGATGGGCGCCGAGCACCGAGCCCAGCAGGTAGTGAGTGGTGCGCACGTTGGTCACCCAGTCGCGCATGGCCTCATTGATGGCGTCCTTCAGCGTGCAGCTTCCGGATTCGACGCCCACCACTTCGGCGCCGAGCAGGCGCATGCGGTAAACGTTCAGACGCTGCCGCTCCATGTCCGCGGTGCCCATGTACACGACGCATTCCAATCCAAAACGCGCCGCCACCGTCGCCGTGGCCACGCCGTGCTGCCCTGCACCGGTCTCCGCGATGACGCGGCGCTTGCCCATGCGCACCGCGAGCAAACCCTGTCCCAGGCAATTATTGATTTTGTGCGAGCCGGTATGCAGCAGGTCTTCGCGCTTCAGGTAAATCCGCGGACCGCCGAGATGCGCCGAGAGCCGCTCCGCAAATTGCAGCGGAGTGGGCCGCCCTGCGAAGGTGCGCAGCAGGAAGTCGAGCTCGCGGTGAAATCCCGCGTCCGCCTGCGCCTCAGCGTAGGCGCGCTCGAGCTCTTCGAGCGGAGTCACCAGCGTCTCCGGGACGTACCGTCCGCCGTACGCGCCGAAACGCCCGCGCACATCAGGCCACGTGGGAGCGGCTTCCGGCGTGGCCTTGGGAGTCGACATCACTAAGCTTCCTCCGGCTCAGGCGCCGTCATATTTTGCGGCAATAAATCGAGCTCCGCGCTGTGCGCGATGTTTTGCTCAACATTGTGCGCGCCAGATAGTGCGACGCTGTCCGCAGCAGCGGACCCAATAATGGCCGCCTCGCCCGGCGATCGATTCGCGGATTCCACCGCGCGCATCAGCGCACGCAGCGCGCGGGCATCCTTCTTCCCCGGCCGGGCTTCCACGCCGCTGGCGATATCCACGGCAAACGGCTGCGCTTCGGCAATCGCGCGCGCCGCATTTTCAGGCGTGAGGCCGCCGGCCAGAATCACGCGCCCGTAGCGGTTCGCTTGCCGCGCGACGTCCCAATTGACGGTTCGCCCCGTGCCGCCGTGCATCCCCGCCTTAAACCCGTCGAGCAGAAAAGCTGATGCCCGGCTATATTTTTTAAGCGTCGCCACTCGGAAGCCGGGCCGCACGGCAAAAGCCTTGATCACTGGAAACGTGGCGCTCAGTTCGCGCACCTCACCGGCGGACTCGCTGCCGTGAAGCTGCACCGCGCTCAAGCGCAGCGCGCGCGACATGGCCGCCACGACTTCCGCGGGCCAGTCCACGAACACGCCGACAGCCGCGATCATCGGCGGTAAACGCCGGATGATATCCCACGCGCCGGCGGGTGTCACCACGCGGGGGCTGCCCGGATAAAAGTTGAAGCCGAGCGCGTGCGCCCCCAGGTCCGCCGCCAGCTTGGCGTCGGCCCAGTTCGTGATGCCGCAAATTTTTACGCGTACGATTTCGCCACCCCTTCGCCAATACTGCCCCCTTGGCGAAAAACAGCCGTGCCGTCTCACCCCGGTTAGGGCGGTAAAAAAAGGACCCCGGTTAGGGCCGGTGAAATAACGCCCGGTTAGGGGCGGTGAAACAAAAGCCGGCTCAAGGCCGCTGCTGGGTCCGCCTCCCGCATCAAATGCTCGCCAATCAGAAAAGCATCGAATCCCGCGCCACGCAACCGCGCAAGGTCGTCCGCCGAGCGCAGCCCCGATTCGCTGACCGCGATGCACTCGTCGGGAATCGCCGCAATCAGCTCGAGCGAAGTCTCGACGCGCACCTCGAGCGTGTGCAAATCGCGATTGTTCACGCCCACGATGCGCGCGCCGGCGCCCAGTGCTGCGGAAAGCTCCTCCGGGAGTGTGACTTCCACCAGCGGCTCCATTCCCAATTCGCGGCCCAGCGCGAGCAATTCCGTCAGCGCCGCCGGGTCGAGCGCCGCAACGATCAGCAGAAAGGAGTCCGCATTCGCCGCCCGCGCTTCCCACACCTGCCACGGCTCGACGATGAAATCCTTGCGTAGCACCGGCAGGGAAGTGGCGGCCCGCGCGTCACGCATATAAGCTAATGCGCCTTGAAAGAATTCCTCCTCGGTGACCACCGAAAGCGCCGCCGCCCCCGCCTGCTCGAAACCGCGCGCAAGACCCGCCGGATCAAACGAGGCGCGCAGCAGGCCGGCCGAAGGCGAGGCCTTCTTCAATTCGGCGATCACATTGGCCGCGTCCGGGCTGGTGTTACGGCCCAAGTCGTTATTTGTGTCGCGATTTGTATCGCGCCGCTGCAGCGCCGCCGCGAAATCGCGCACCGGCTCCGCCTTTTTCACGGCCATGCGCAGCACCGCTTCCGGCACGATTCTTTTTCGCCGCGCCACCTCTTCCCGGCGCGCCTCAACGATGCGCCCCAGCACGGTACCCGAGTTAATCTGCAGTGCGGCCAAGCCCTTGCTCCTGCGTGGATCTGCGCAGCAAAGCGAAACAAACCATGCTAAGCGCCGCATCGGGCGAAGTCAATTTTGGCGCAGTTATGGAAGAGCCTGCTCACGTCGTATCCCCATGGCCTGCTCCAGTAGCGACCCCGTGGTGTCCAGGTCAGGAGAAGCGTACAATGCGCGAAGGATCAGTCTGATTCGGAAATTCGTGCTAAATCCCAAATCTTAGTACGTAGTTACGTTTCGGAGGAGATCACGACGTTACGTACAGCGTATCTTGCCAAGCTATTCGGCCTCTACTGCATCTCCGTCTCGATATCTCTATTCGCGCACCCGCAAGGCACCGTAGAGATCGCGAAGGCCATCATTCAAGACGCTCCGCTGCTTTTCATGGCCGGGATCATGGTAGTGACCGCTGGCCTGGCGATCGTTCTCGCCCACAATGTTTGGTCTGGCGGTGCGCTGCCGATCATGGTCACACTTTTCGGTTGGATAATCCTAATCAAAGGCCTGCTCTTGTTGGTTCTGTCGCCGGAGACGGAACTTAGGGTTTTCATCGTCGGCTTTCACTACGAACAGCATCCCAATCTCTACGCTGCCTTACCGCTTCTTTTCGGCTGCTATCTGACTTATGCGGGGTTCAACTCCACAACGCGCTCCTTAAAATAAGGAGCACTGCGCGTGCTCATCCTGGACGGTCGTGCAGCGGCGTTGTGCCCAATTCAGGCCGCGCTGGTGTAGTATTCGAATGTGGGCGGGCGAGAGCCAAGCACGCAAACTGATAAGATCATGTATTGGACTGCTTGGATTGTCGGCCTTCTCGGTATGGCCGTACTGTTTTGGCATTTCATCCGGGGGAAGCCATGAAACTACAGATGCGCGCACATCCCTCAATACTGAAGCCCAGTGCCTTGTACGGCTAGCCTCGCCGCCTGATGAGTCGCCATATCGGAAGGTGGCCCCGGCCAGCATTCCAGCAAGACACAGAACTGCTAACGAAAAGTGATCCACTTCTACTACACATTTACTACGCCTGCGGTTCTCCCTGGCTGGAATCTCAAACGCGAATCTGCTACATCAATGTAGACTTAGATGGATGCAATCCATGGGCCTGTAGCTCAGATGGATAGAGCAGCGGTTTCCTAAACCGTTTGTCGGGAGTTCGACTCTCCCCAGGCCCACCAGCTTTCTCTTTCATTCCTAGGTTTTTACAATCGACTATCCAGAGGCCTGCGAGCTGCCAAAAACCGGATTGTGATGAAAACGTGATAACTCTAGCTCACTGGAAGAGCTTCTACTCGCTGGTTCCAAAGGGCCTCAGGCGGCAAGGAGTGTCTCCGAGTTTTCAACAACCGATCATAACGATCCGAGGAATGTACATTTCCTCGCGAGTAAGGAGGGCATACCAAGCTGCGCAGGTTTCCTTTTCCGAGGTCACCTACACGCTTCCGCGAAGTCCGCGCACAAACTCAAAACCTACTTCAAAAGGGGCGCCCTTTTATGCGTTTCTCGGGGTTTGGTCTGCGCAACGTTCCGCGGCTGCGGGTTTCTGAATGGCGCCACCATCGCCTTCGGCACCCTGCACGTGCCCGCCACATTCTTGGATGTCAATACCCTTCAGGCGATCGTTCCCACCGGCCTGCCACCCGGACCGCTTCGGATCTCCGTCACCAACCCCGGCGGCCAGAGCTACACCTTCGATGCCGCCTTTACTGCCGAATGACCGATTCGAAACGCCTCGAACAATCACCCGGCTTCGGTGTCGTCACCATCTGATAACTCGTGCCCGACTCATCAGGAGTTGACTTGCGCTTTAAAGGAATTGCTCAGCCATCAGTGGTCTGCACCCTGATAAATCCACATGGATTGCGTGCTACCAGCTTTTTCGAAGCCATGTTTCTTGTAGAACTCAATCGCACGTCCGTCGGCGATTAGAACGTGCTGGTGGAAGCCTTGATACTTCATTTTCAGATGTTCCAGTATTCTTCCACCGATGCCTTGGCCCTGATACGAGGGAAGCACAAGAAGATGCGGATAATAGACGACAAGAAATCCATCCGACAGGGCGTTTCCGACTCCGACAAGTTCCTCGCCAATCCAAGCGGAAACTGTTGAGTGTGAGTTGCGAAGGGCCTTACAAAGTTCTTGGGGTTTCTTTGCCGCAGACCAACCGTTTGCAGCGTATAGCGCGATGACTTTGTCTACAGGAAGCTCTCGGTTCTCAGAGAGGTTCATGCCGTGGATTCTGCCGTAGGCTTCTCCCCATTGCAAGAAAGTCGGATTCGGCCTGAGAAACGGGGCGGCCCCATGGCCGCCGCAATGGTGCTAGTTTAGAATGCCGCGCGCAACGGCCTCGCTACGCAACTTGAAGCATAACCGCGGCATCTGGGTGCCTGGGAGGCCCCATGCGACCAGCTACCGCTTTTGTGTTCCTGGCTCTCATGCTTGCTCTCGTACCAATCGCACTTTGGCCAGCCGAAACCTCTCCGCGCCCTCCGCAAACCCCAGGTATATCCGTCGCCGTTTACGATGGAAGGCCCACACACGTTTGGAACCGCCTTTACGCGGCGTTACGTGTTCGCGAGGATTCGCAGGGCAACCGGTACGGGGAAGATTCGCTCGATCCCATGCTATGGCGAGAATCCGAGCATCTGTTGTCGCAGCCCTCGCATGGTCTCGCGCTCCGTGTGCTGGATGAGTTCCTGCGAACCCATGCGGAAACGCTGATTCGGGACCCGCTGAAGCGCGCCATGTTGCAGCGCGACCTGTGGGCGGCATTCGATTGGTCCGTCCAGCAAAACTCGGTGCCGAGACGACCTGGATACAAAGATGAGAAACGAGCGTTGCAGGCCAGGCTCGCCGAGGTGATGAGGCGCTTGGCGCTCACGCAGGAACAGATCAAATCTCTGCCGGACAACTATGCTCAGGCGGTGGCGTCCGGAGCATTCGCCGCGCAATACGATCCGATACAGCCGCAGCGGATTTTTTTGCCGCCGGACCTGTTTGACCCGCGCGGCCCATGGGTATGCATCACGCCCAGTCCCGGATTCGATTGGCTGACGGTGGAGTGGCGAAGTTGCATCTCGCGAATTTTTCGGGACGCTCCGTTTTCCTCGTCTTCGTGCGGCTCCCGGAAGGGCGCCAAGCGACACTGGATTATTTCCAGACCTTGTGGAACTTTGCGCAGCCTTGGGTTCCAGGTCCACCGGGAGCTGCCGATCAGTCGCAAGAAAACCCGGATTTGCCGTCTTTCCCGCCCGGGACGCAGATGGCGCTGGTGCGCCAGATGATGCTATTCGATAACCAAGGCAATTTGGCGGTCTCACCCATCACAGAGAGCGTACAGCTTCGGGTGTACCGGGAAATTACAGCGACGCGAAAGCATGACGTTACCGGAGGTCCTGCTGGAATGGCCCGGAACAGTGGGCAGGACTTCTTCGAGATCAGGATCAGCCGACCGCTGCTGTTCTCCAGCAAGCAGGGAGGCTTGAGGGCCACCGCTGGAGACGAAAGGGAGCCGCCGACGTTCCAGACGATTGGGGAGGACTTAATTGACGGTTCCCACAGCCGGCAGACCAATCAACACGTCGTTTGCGCCCGTCATGCAGTTGTGTGTCAATTGCCATTCTGGCGGAGGAATTAATTCGTTCAACAGTCTGGATAGTTTGCTCAAGCCAACTCGGCTCCAGCAGGAGACTCGGGACGTGAACTATGGACCCAGGTTTTGGAGTGAGAGCAATGCGCTCTGGTGGAAGGCAAATCGTTACGACTGGGGTCTGCTGAACGGGTATTGGAAAGTGAGACCGTAAGCGGGCAATGAGGGTCGGCAGCGATGATTGTGCAACAGAACAATATACCCCTGCAACTTTTGGGGCGAATTGGCGTCCCTTCCCGGTTCCGCTGCCTCCGATCAACCCTATTCGCTTAAGCAACACAGGCCTTACCCGCCTGAATAAGAAACAAACAGTGATTACGGCTATCAGAGTCAGAAGCTCCGGGACGTGCGGACCTAGCCCTGGCCTATTGAACGTAACGAGCAAAAGACACAACGAAACCGCGCCGAGAAAAGGGACCAGATAAGCGCTGATCCTTTCGTTTCGACAGGCCACGCGGCATCCCGAATCATGCCAATCAGTGTCGTCGCAGCAAGTACTGGTGAATCGCCAACTGTTAGCTTGGGAGCGCGCCTACAACACCATCCGCCCGCACCAAGCACTGGGCTATGCCACCCCGCTGGAGTTTCTCCAGCGCCATGACCAATCCAAACCCAAATCCAAAAGTGTCACTAATCATGTGGACGAGTACAATCCTTTGCCTAAACCGTTAGTCGGGAGTTTGACTTTCCCGAGGCTCACCAGCCTTTTCTCAAAGCAGCGTGGTGCATAAGAATTGCTGGCGTTCCGCTACACTCGGGCCATGTTGCTGTGTCCTGTGCGCGATTGCCACATGCCGCTGGTACGCTCGGAACGCCGTGTGGTCTGTCCCCGGAAGCATTCGTTCGATATTGCGCGGAGCGGCTATATCAATCTACTGCAGCCGCAGGAGCGCCGGTCGAGGCAGCCCGGCGACACGGTGGCTGCGGTCGCCGCGCGGCGCCGGTTGCACGAGCGCGGCGTCACCCAGCCGCTGTTTCTGGCAATCAAACGAATGGTCGCGGCATCGCCGCGCGACATCGTTCTCGAGGCCGGGTGCGGCGACGGATTTTACCTCGCAAATCTTGCGCGCGAGACCGGCTGCGATGCGCACGGCATCGACATTGCCATACCCGCCATTGATGCTGCGGCGCGACGCTATCCCCAATGCGAATGGATTGTCGCCAACGCCGACCGCTTCGTGCCCTATGCTGACCGCTCATTCTCACTGGTGCTCTCGATTACTGCGCGCATGAATTCGCGCGAATTCCGCCGGGTGCTGCGCGACGATGGACATCTCTTGGTTGCCATCCCCGCCCCTGAAGATTTGCTCGAGCTGCGCGGCTTGGGCCGCGACCGCGCGCCCCGCACCATCGCGGCATTCGCTCCCGATTTCAGGCTCGTCGCGAAGCATCGCGTCACCACTGTGGCCGATCTCGCTGCCTCCGCCGTCCACGACGTATTGCTTTCGATTTATCGCCCCATGGGAGCGCCATCCCGCCTGCCTGAGGACGATAAGGAGGATAAGGACGGCAATGACGGCGCGATGCGCCTGACGTTCAGCCTCGACCTGCTCCTGTTTCGACCCGCATAGCGCGCCGTCAAACTCGGGTTCGCAACCGCCACTGACAGCGCCCTGCCAAGCTTCACCGCAGCCTCGACAAGACCAACTCACCCCATGCGCGGCGGGAGTGGCATCACTTTGGCCGCCGCTACACGCCTTACCTGGACTTCGGCTAGCGACCTCGTAACTCCCTCGGAAGTTCATCGTGAGGATTTCACTCCCGCCACAAGATTTCCTCGGCGCTCAACCGCTATTGCTTGGGTGCGCGGATAAAGGTCGCACGGACAGCGGTTACGCGCCGCGCGCCGGAGCGAGGACATGGGCGTTTCAAAAAGATTCTGTGTGTTTTGCGTGGCAGGATGGCTGCTGTTTTGCGCGGCCCCGAGCGGCCGTGCGGCCGGCGTTCGTGCCACGCTCCCCGTCAAGCTTTATGGGGGCTATACCGTAGTGGTGCAGGGCTCCATCGCCAACATTCCCAATCTAAACTTCATCATCGACACCGGCGCTCTGCCTACGGTGGTCGATGCGCGGATGGCCCGCAAGCTCGGCCTCTCCGGCAATCGCCAGTCGCTCACGGTATTCAGCCGCCAGGTGGGCACCGAGCGTGTAGTTCTTCCGAATGTGCGTATCGGTCCGGTGCGCGCCACCGCCGTAGAAGGGTTGGTCGCGGACCTGTCGTTCGCCGAAAAGTCGCTGGGCCTCCGCATCGACGCGATCGTAGGCCTGGACGTGCTTGGCCATGAAGGCTTCAGCATCGATTATCGCGCCAGACAAATACTCTTCGGCCCGAGTGGCGTCGCGGACTGGGTGGCCAGCTTCGAGCCCGGATCGCCGCAAGTCGTCGTCGAACTTCAGATCGACGCGCGGCCAGTGCGCCTGCTCGTCGACACCGGAGCGAAATATTTCATTCTCTTCACACGGCAAAATTCCGAGCCATTGCGCCACGATGCCCGCCCCGTTAGGCCGATGCCGGCGCTAACGTCGGCGGAAATACTCCCGTCGGCATTGGCGCAACAAAACACGGCCAGCCCAACCATCGCTACCTTTGGCGGCGATGTGAGCCTCCAGCCCGTCCGGCTCAGCAACGTGCGGCTAGGTGCATTGCAGCTTCCCGACCAGCCCGGCTATTTATCCCCCTCCGACGCCGGCGCAGCGCTCGGCTTCGACGGGGTGCTCGGTGTCGCTGCTCTGCACGTGCAGCGCATCGATTTCGACTTCGAGCACGGCCGTCTGGGCTGGCTTCGCTGATCCTGCTTTCCAGCATCAAGCCATAGACGAGACCGTAGGTGGCGAGGACCCGAACGCGAACCAGCGATTCACCGGATAAGCGATGCTTAGCAGCGAACGCGCGGATGATATGCCAATGGTTTGCGAATGATATAATGGTGCTTACAGGCAGATTCACGCCGGAACCGATCTTTCCCATGGATGGCGATTTTCGCATAGGCCGCTGGACGGTTGAGCCGAAGCTCAACAGCATTTCGGGGAACGGCCGCACCTCGCGCGTCGAGCCCAAGATCATGCAGGTGCTCGAGCGCCTCGCCCAGCACCCGCATGAAGTCGTCAGCAAGGAGCAACTGCTCTCCGCAGTGTGGCCGGGCACTTTCGTTACCGAAGACGTGCTGACACGCGCCATCTCCGAATTGCGCAAAGTATTCGGCGACAACTCGCGCCAATCCCAGGTGATCCAAACGATTCCAAAGAGCGGCTACCGGCTCATCGCGCATTTGGAACGCGCCGAACGCCGCGCAGCCGCAGGTTCGCTGCTGGTTCTTCCCTTTGTCAGTTCGGGCAGCGATCCGGCACTCGAATATCTGGCCGATGGAATCACCGACGCCATCATCAAGACGCTCGCGCAATTGCCTCGCCTGCGGGTGATCGCGCGAAGCACCGCATATCGCTACCGCGGCCACAACGCCCATCCCGAAGCAGTCGGCCGCGAACTCCACGTGGCCGCCGTGCTCACCGGGCAAATCGTTCCGCGAGGAGACGCGCTCACCTTTGCGGTGGAACTGGTGGACGTAGCGCACGGCAGCCTGCTCTGGGCCGAGCGCTACGTCCACAAGCTTGCGGATTTGTCCGCGCTCGAAGACGAAATCGCCGCGCGAATCTCCGAAACCCTCGCCGTGACCTTAACCGGCGAGCAGCGCAACAAAATCGCTAAGCGCTACCCCGAAAACTCCGCCGCCTACCATTCTTATCTCAAGGGCCGCTATCTATGGCACAAAGGCACGGAGCGTTCCATCGCCCAGGCGGTCCGCCACTTCGAGCGGGCCATCGCCAAGGACCGCAAATACGCCTTAGCCTATTGCGGCGTATCCGACTGCCACTACGCCCTCTCCTGCCAAATCGATTCCGGCACGTTGCTACCCAAGGAGGCTTACCCGCTGGCTGAAGAGGCCGCTCACCGCGCCCTCGAGCTCGACGATTCCCTCGCCGAGGCCCATGCTGCGCTCGCTTCCATACGCAAGCATTTTTACTGGGATTGGGCTGGGGCCGAAACCGGATTTCGCCGCGCCATCAGCCTCAACCCGAATTACCCCAAGGCCCATCAGTCTTTCGCCGATTTGTTAGCCGTGCTGGGCCGAACCGACGAAGCCATTCAGGAGATCAAGTGCGCGCACGAACTCGACCCGTTCAACGCCTCGATCAACACCGACGTTGGATATGTGTACTATCTCGCACGCGATTATCAGTGCGCTCTGGGACGCTTTCAGCTGACTCTCGATCTGTTTCCAAATTACATCCCGGCCCATTGCCTGATCGCCCAGGTTTACGAGCACCTGGGAATGCAACGCCAGGCGGACGCCGAGTTTGCGCGGGCCCGCGCGCTTTGCCGAGGCCGTGATATTCCCCTCGCCGCGATTGCCAGAATGTTGTCCGGCGGGACGAAACCTGCCCAGTTTGCGCAGGGCCTGCAAAAACTGCGCACTCTCTCGAAAAAGCGTTACGTCCCCGCCGCCTATTTCGCGGCGCTGTACGTGCGCATGAAGCGCAAGGCGGAAGCCTTTGAATGGATCGAGAAAGCCATCGCCGAGCGATCCAATTGGCTCATTTATCTGCAAGTCGAGCCGCTGTTCGATTTTCTTCGTGCCGATAAACGCTTCGAGCAGGTTCTCCGCCGCGTCGGCTTTCCCGCTTCAAACCAGAGCCAATCAAGCCAGAGCCACAAAATTGCCGCAGCAGGCTCGGACGGGCACGACGCCGGCGCATCGTGATGGCCGCAACCGAGATTTCCTGCGCGCTGGGCCTACCCGATCAATCCCCCTCGGCGGGCCGCGTCAGCTCCCGAATCATCCCCGAGAAATCCGGGTATTTCGCCAGTAGGAATTCCCTGCTCCCAAGTTCGAAATCGCTAAATTCAAATCCCGGCGCCACGGTCGTCCCCAGAAGCGCGAATTTTCCTCCCGCCCGCAGCCTGGAACCTTGCCACGCTCCCGCGGGGATTACCGCCTGCGGCCTTGCCCCGCCGTAAAGATCGCTCCCCAACGCGAGCACCTCGCCCGAGCCGTCCGCTCGCAGGGCCAACGCCTCTACCGGGTCGCCCATGTAGAAATGGTAGATTTCGTCTGACTTCAGCCGGTGCAATGCGGAAAACGTTTCGGGTGTCAGCAGAAAATAGATCGCGGTGCCAAAACACCTCTCCCCAGAATAGCGGTCCGGCAGGCATGTTGCCGCCAGCGTCTCGCGAGAGCGATAGGCCTCCGCGTAGAATCCTCCCTCCCTAGCTAGAGGTTGGAGACCCAGCATCCGTTTTAGTTCCTCTACGTCCATCACGCGCCACTAATTCTCGGTATCGGCATTGGGCCTCCCGTGAGCGCGGGCACTACTACTGCCTGTGCGCTCTTGCGGTGCATCACCTTTTTCGCGTCGCCGCGGGTCTGGACTCGATGCTGATGGAGAAGCGAAAATTCTCTTGCCGGAGGCATTCTCGTCGCAGCATCGCGCGCCGAAATTGTAACGCATGCCGAGTTTGGGATTGTCATTTCGGCTACACCTGGACCTTTACCGCACCGTGGGCATCCTGGCACGAGAGATAATTAGCCTGTCGGAGCTTAAGGAGAGAGGGGTGACTCAATGAAAATTTTTGTCAGAGGTGCGTTCCTGGCCTTCGTGCTGTTCGCCGGGATATCGGCCCTGAGCGCAGCGCAGATTTCTCTGGGCATCAGGATTGGGGCGCCGCCGCCACCGCGTGTGGTTCGCGTAATCCCGGCAAGACCCGGACCCGAATTCGCCTGGGTGGATGGCTATTGGTATCCGGTGGGCCGGCGTTACGTATGGCATGCGGGTTATTGGACCCGGCCTCCATATGAAGGAGCTCGCTGGATTGCGCCGCATCACGATGGCGCTCAGTACTTCGCAGGTTATTGGGACGGCGATCGCGGCCATGTCGAACACGATCACCGCTGGGACCACGACCATGATCGCGACGCGGGTCGCGGCCACGACGATCACGACGACCACCATTGACGACCACGGCCGCGATGATCGCGATCACTAAGTGATTTGCGCGCCCGGGCCCGCTTCACGGCCGGCCGATTGGCAGCCATCGGCCGGCTGTCGCAACTGGGCTCGGTGCGCTATTTTCACCTCCCGCCCCGCATCCCCGAAAATTGCCTCCGTTAAAAAGCGGCGGAGGCTTGAGGCCTTTTCCGGCGGTCTTTTCCAGTGTGCCTTTTCGCCGGCGGCCTCTCTCTGGTTTTAGCGTTTTGGGCCGCAACTTTCGGGACTTTCCCGGTATTAATTATTTAGCAGGCGAGATTCTCGGAGGATGAAATGAAGACGATGAGGCCTTTTGTGAAAAGTGTCATTAAAACCATGCTGCTTGCAGCGATGCTGTTCGCCGGCGTTTCCGGCCTTAATGCCGCCCAGATTTCCCTGGGCATCAGGATTGGTCCGCCACCCCCGCCGCGGGTGGTTCGCGTTCTTCCGCCCAGTCCGGGACCCGAATTTGCGTGGGTGGACGGCTATTGGTATCCCGTGGGCCGTCGTTACGTATGGCATGCCGGTTATTGGACCCGGCCTCCGTACGTGGGAGCCCACTGGGTTGCACCGCGTCATGATGGAGCCCAATTCTTCGCCGGATACTGGGACGGACCGCACGGCCGCGTCGACCACGATCACCATTGGGACCGCGACCACGATCGCGACTTCAACCACGACCGCCACTAGCTAATGGCGCTTGAATTCGCGGGGCCAAGCCCATTGGCCGGCCCGGCAGCTTGCATCACAGCTCGCCTGCCGAGACGCAAACGGGCTCAGCCCGCGGTCATCCTAACGCTCGCGCTTCCAGGTTCCGCGCAACCAAATTAACAATAGCTCTGCCAGTTTTTCCGGGGTCAGGTCGGCGTCACGCAGGATGCTTTTCAGTAGCTTCGGATGAAGAATTTTCGCAGCGTGATAAGGGACGGTGACCCTCTTCCCCGCGGCTTTTTTGTAGATCATGTGGCTGCCACTTTATCTCGCCAGTGAAAACCCGGCCTTCTCAAGCACACCAATACTCTCGTGGGCAGTGAGGCGCGGAAGCCGAGGCATCACACGGCAATTTCAACAGTAGAAAGGCTTACGGACACGTACTCGGGGATTTCTTCGCCGCTCGCCAGCCGTTTCTTCGATATGTAAGCGGATAGCATCTTTGATATTTGCGACCGCGTCTTCGTAGGTGTCACCTTGGCTGTAGCACCCTTGCAGCGGCGGGCAGGAAACGAAATAGCCATCCCGTCAGCTTTTACTACTATCGGGAGGGTGAGATGTTTCATGGCTGAATTATAAACTCGAGTCTCGTTTTTCCGACAATCCAAATCTGCCGGGTGGTTTTGCCGTACCAGCATCCACATACATGTGGGTCTCAGGAATATCGTGTCAATCCTGTGGATTGGTCGCGAAAATCGATAGCTCGGGCGTAAATCCGCGATCCTCCATCTCCAGCGCCGCCTTCACCATGTACGCGATATCTTCCGGCCGCAGTTTCGTCTGATTTTCTTTTTGCTTTAGCCCCGCCGCCGCTGAAAAATTGGTCAGCACTTCGCTTGGGTTCACCAAAAATACGCGGATGTTGTGCTTGCGCAGCTCCGCGCGCCAGCATTCGGACATGCCGCGCAGCGCAAACTTGCTCGCGTAGTAAGCCGTCCCGTTAGGAGCCCCGCGCAAGGACGCAGTCGAAGAGATATTCACGATGTTCCCGCGCCCGCGCGCAATGAAGATCTTGGCCGCCTCGCGCGTCATCAGCATGGCCCCGGTAACGTTGGTCGCAAACACGCGCTCGAACTCCGCACGCCCCATCTCCACCAATCCTTTGAACACGCCCACCCCGGCGTTGTTCACCAGGATGTCCAGGTCGCCGAATTTTTCCCGCACCTCGCGATACGTGCGCTCCACGTCCGCCTCTTGCGCCACGTCCGCCTGTATTCCATGTACGCCCATTTCTCCCGCCGCACGTTCCAGCCGCTTCTGATCCCGCCCGGTAATTGCCACCCGCGCCCCGCTCGCCGCCAGTGATTGCGCAATGGCGCGCCCAATCCCGCTGCTTCCGCCCGTAACCAGCGCCACCGCATTCTGCAAATTCATCACTCACCCCCTTGGCCCCTTCTCGTAAAATCGAATTCTCCCGAAATCACCCGGAATCGGATTGTCTCAGACCGCTTGCCTCTCCTAATAGTTTTTCTTCGCGACTCGGCCTGTCATTACCAAGAAATGCGTCCCCAGGAGCGCGCAGTCAGCAGCACAGGCATTCTTGCCCGTGCGCTTTTTCGTACGCCAATGCTTCGCAACTTCTAACGAGAACAGCGGGATTGATGTGCGTGGAGTAAGTCGCCAAAGCCGCATTAGTACACGGTGATTTCTACTATGAAGAGACTGATCCAGTTCGAATGCTGGCAGACGGATAATTGCGAACAGGAATTGGCATGGAACTGAGCAACAGCCAGGTGAACACGCCTCGCTTGCTGCATTCGAACGTAGTACTATAAAATAACACTGTCCTGTTTGAGTTATATGTGGTAATCTATGTCGTGACTGGCCATCTCAGCTTCCAGCACCTGACGAATGCGTGCCCCAGGCGCCGTTCTCGCGCCTGGGATTTTTCATCACTCCGTCCGACCGCACCTGGAACTCCCGCTCGGTTCCGGCACTACCTTCTTCCAAACGATCACCGAGTTTCCGGAGTTCCTTCGCGACAGGCCCAAATCCGCGCGACTTTACTCCTTTGCTTTCATGCAACTACAAACGCCTCATTTCGCATCACCCGTATTTTGATAGTGTTACAAATGCCTGGGGGTTATGGCGCAGCCGTCTTACTTGTTCGAACTCTTCCCATTCAACAGCGCCTAAAACGTCGATTTGCCGCCAATAACGGACGGCGCTATTCTCTTACCAGTTTGGTAGCATCGCGAGATTCCCAGCCAAAGGGAACGCAGGGCCAAGGAAGCTCGCACGAGGTAAGGTCACAGGCTACAAGGAGGTCGCATGAGACGCTGGATACTGATCGTTTCCGCCGTTCTGCTGCTGGCTGGAGTTGCCGCCGCCGACGAAGGCATGTGGCTTTTCAATGTGCCGCCTACCGCCAAGGTCAAGGCGGCTTATGGATTCGATCTCACCAAGGCTTGGCTCGATCACACGCAACTCTCCTCGGTGCGTTTCAACAATGGAGGATCGGGCTCGTTCGTCTCCGCTGACGGCCTCACCTTCACCAATCACCATGTCGGCGCGGCCTGCATCCAGCAGCTTTCCACCGGCGGCAAGGATTACATGAAGACCGGCTACTCCGCTAAATCCCGGGCCGAGGAGGCTAAATGTCCCGACCTGGAATTGAATGTCCTGCAGAGCATTGAAGACGTTACGCCAAAAGTGAACGCGGCCTTGAAGCCGAACATGTCCGTGGCGGACCAGGGCCAGGCGCAGCGCGCCGCCATGTCCGCGATCGAGCAGCAATGCGCCACCGCCACCAAGCTGCGCTGCGACGTGGTGACGCTTTATTCCGGGGCCATGTACCACCTTTACCGCTACAAGAAATACACCGACGTGCGCCTGGTTTTCGCGCCTGAGTTCGAGGCCGCGTTTTTCGGCGGCGATCCCGATAATTTCGAGTACCCGCGCTACGATCTCGATATCTGTTTCTTCCGCGTCTACGAAAACGACCGGCCCGCGCACCTGGACAATTTTTTCAAATGGTCCACGACGGGAGTGAAAGAAGGTGACTTGATTTTCGTCTCCGGCAATCCCGGTTCCACCGGACGGCTCAACGCGATGTCCCAGCTCGAGTTTTTGCGGGACGTGCAGTATCCCCAGGTGCTCAAATCTCTCGCCCGCCGCGATGCGCTGCTTAAAAAATTCAGCGCCGCTTCGCCGGAAAACGCGCGCATCGCCCAGGAAGACATGTTCGGCATCGAGAATTCGCTCAAGGCTTTCAAGGGCTACCAGTCCGGCCTGCTCGACAAAAATTTAATGGCCAAAAAAGCCGCCGATGAGGCCGGCATGCGCCAGGCCATTGCTTCCGACCCCAAGAAAAAATCCCAATTCGGCGATCCCTGGCCCGAAATCAGCAAAGCCATGGACGTGCAAAAGCAGATCTACTACCCGCTTACTTATCTCGAACGCCGCGGCGGCTTTCGCGGCGACTTGGCCGGCTTCGCCCGCGTCCTCGTGCGCGTTGCCCAGGAGAAGACCAAGCCCAATGGCGAGCGCTTGCGGGAATACCGCGATTCCGCGCTGCCTTCGCTCGAGCAGGATCTATTCTCGACCGCGCCGATTTATCCCTCGCTCGAGAAAGCCCTGCTCACGGATTCACTCGCCGAGATGTCGGAAAACATGCCGGGAAATCCGGTGGTCAAGCGCGTGCTGAATGGCCAGACGCCTGCCCAACTGGCCGCTGCCCTGATCTCCGGCACCAAACTCCAGGACGTGGCGGTCCGCAAACAGCTTTATGAAGGTGGGCAAGCCGCCATCCAGGCCAGCACCGACCCGTTGATCGTGCTGATGCGCCAGATCGATCCCGACGCCCGCGCGGTTCGCAAGCAATTCGACGATCAGGTGGATGCCGTGGTCCGGCAGGATGGCGGGGCCATCGCGAAAATCCGGTTCGCTACCGCGGGAACCAGCACCTATCCCGACGCCACTTTCACGCTGCGCCTGAGCTACGGGGCCATTCGCGGGTTCACCGAAAACGGCGAGGGCACCGTGCCCGCCGGCACTAAACTGCCCTATTTCACCACTATAGGGGGAGCCTACGAACATGCCGCCCAGCATGGAAATAAGCCGCCCTACGACTTGACGCCAAGCTGGGTGAAAGCCAAGTCCAAGCTCAATCTCAGCACGCCGCTCAACGTCACCGAAACGGCCGACATCATTGGCGGCAATTCCGGCAGCCCGGTGATTAACAGGGCGGGCGAAGTAGTGGGCATCATCTTCGACGGCAATATCCAGTCCCTGCCCTGGAATTTCGTTTACGACGACGCCATTGGCCGCTCCATTCAGGTGGATTCCCGGGGCATTCTGGAGGCGTTGCGAGGTATCTACAACGTGAGCTCATTAGCCAACGAACTGGCTA
Organism: uncultured Acidobacteriota bacterium; assembly: GCA_963719845.1. Classification (GTDB taxonomy): domain Bacteria; phylum Acidobacteriota; class Terriglobia; order Acidiferrales; family UBA7541; genus Palsa-189. Next base: position 280,321 of record CAVRDM010000037.1, read on the forward strand.
CGGGCACCATCTCTCGGGCTTCGGGATCAGCCGGCGATTCGGTTGCGAGCGCCAAGTAGGGGCATCTAGGGTCTTTTTCGGGCATCTTAGAAGGAGTTCAGAAATTGCTTGGCCTGAGCGGTAGATTTGTTAATATACCTGTCGCTGGCAAGGCGATCTTGGGCTTCTCGGGGGGTAAGCGTTAAAGGAGCTCGCGAGACCGCAGCTGGTGCATCCAAACGTCGACAATTCTACGGACTATGAGGAGATCACCGCATATGGCAAACGATCCCACAAAATCAATTGAAAATGCTTTGTCGCAGGTTGATGGCAACCGTCGTGGATTCTTGAAGAACCTGCTCCTCGGCTCGGCAGCCGCAGCTTTGATCGCCCTGCCGTTGGTTACCTCGACCGCAGTGGCCCAGACGGACGACACGGCCACGGCCAAGAAAAAGAAGAAGAAGGGGACCGACACGGATACGCCGCCCGGCAACTCGAAGTCGAAATAGTTCGCGACCGCCGACTGATCCTCGGTTTCAAGAGTCTGTGCGGTGTACGGTGGGTCTTCTAACATCTGAGAGTACCTCCCAGCGGGCTTTCAGGCTTGGCCTCAAATCATGAATATGGGTCGGCGGGCAGGATGGTCCTGTCCGCCGATGCCCGCTTTCAGCAATCGCAGCGAGCGTCTCACCTCGTCCGTGATCTAACCTTGCCAGTGCCTCACCTTGAAGGATAATTGACTTGGCCGCAGCGTTTCTCCGCCGCCTGCTGGCCCATCCGCTGACCGTTGGACTGCAGCTTGACGACCCTGCCACGACGGCGTTGCGGCGGCAAGTAATCGCGTCGAAGCCTTTTCTCAAATCAATCTATGACGAGTGGTACACCCTTCTCGCCTCGGAATTGCCGCCGGGAGAGGGACCAGTTTTAGAGCTGGGCTCGGGCGCCGGATATTGCGAGCACTTCATTCCCGGCGTAATCACTTCGGAAATTTTTTCGTGCCCCACCGTGCGGCTCGTTGCCGACGCGCAGCAGATGCCCTTTGGCGCTGGATCGCTCCGCGCAATTGTGTTCGCCGACGTCCTGCACCACATGGCCGACGTCCGCCGATTTTTTGCCGAAGCCTCGCGATGCCTCCGCACGGGAGGGAAGATTCTGATGATCGAACCGTGGGTTTCTCCCTGGTCGCGATTGGTGTACCGGCGGCTGCACCACGAAGCATTCGACCCTGAGGCGCAAGATTGGGCATTCCCGTCCACGGGACCGCTTTCGGGCGCGAACGGTGCGCTTCCCTGGATCGTATTTGTGAGGGACCGGCAAAAGTTTGAAACCGATTTTCCGCAACTGGCGATCGAAAGGATTCGGCCTTGCCTGCCATTTCGTTATTTGGTCTCTGGCGGGGTCAGTATGCGCTCCTTGATGCCGGGCTGGACTCACGGCGCGTGGGCGCGGCTTGAAGCGCTGCTCGAACCGCGCATGTCCAGCTTGGCCATGTTCGCTTTTATCTCGTTGAGCCGGCGGTGAGGACGTGCGGCGACTACACGAACTTCAATTTGCGCATGGCGAACAGTGCCATCTGGAGGAGCAACCAGCCGTGGCGCCAACGGTGGATATTGGTCTCGCCATAGGTTCGCGCGGAATACCGGACGGGAAGTTCAACGATTTTGAGGTTAAGTTTTGCCGCACCGAAAAGCAGATCGAAGTCACCGAAGGGATCGAAATCTCCAAAATAGGACCTTTGCGCGACAATCTGCTCGTAGTCCGACTTGAAAAGTACTTTCGTTCCGCACAGGGTGTCTTTGATTCTCTGGCCGAGCAGCCAAGTGAACATGAGGCTAAAAAACTTATTCCCCAGGACGTTGAAGAATCTCATGGCCTCACGTTCCATGGGATATACGAGCCGCGATCCGTTGATGAAATCGCCCTTGCCCCAGCGCATAGCGTCGTAGAACTTCGGCAAATCCTCGGGCGCGACGGTCAGATCGGCGTCCAGTATCATGAGGATGTCGCCTGAGGCCATCGCGAAGCCCTTGCGGACGGCATCGCCCTTGCCTTTGCCATCCTGCACGACCCAGCGTATATTTTTTTGCCGGCCATAAAGCTCCGCCACGCGCTTTACTTCGTCGAGCGTGCCGTCGGTAGAGTGCCCTTCGACGAATATAATTTCGAGGGAGGTCCCGAATTCCGGCAAGCGCAAAATAGCCTGCTCAATATTTTCCTTTTCATTGCGGCAGGGGATTACCACAGTCACGGAAAAATCTTTGGGTTCTGTTGGAATGGGGCGTGCAACGTAATATTGCAAGACGCCGAGATGCCGCATTACCGGCAGGTTGGCAACGAACTTGTTCAGGAAGCGAGAAAGGAGCGGAATATACTTGGGGAACAAGAGCTTGTTGCCTTTCTTAATCACCTCGAAACCGGCTAAATAGAGCATGTTTTCCACATCGGCGGGGGAGAGCCAATTCTGGATGGGGACGGGAGCTTTTAGCTTCAAAGCCTGGGCGAGCTGCAGCAAGGGCTCCCAAAGATAGTTGTATTGAGTGATCACGATTCTGGAGCGTGAATCGCAGACGCTGTTGAGGCGGCTGAAAGCTTTCTCGACGTCACGCAAATATCCGACGAGATCTGAGAGCACCACGTAGTCAAAGTGGTCTTCGATACGGAGGTCTTCGGCGTCGGCCTTACGCCAATCTATTTCCAGGTACTTTTCGCGGCTAGCTTGAACCATGTAATCGCTGGCATCTATTCCCGTACCGCGCGAAGGTTTCAGGGCCGCAAGGAGATCTCCGGTGCCGGAACCAACCTCCAAAACCGATTGGCGCTCCGGCACAAGAAACTTGACCAATTCGGTTACCGCGGCGTGGTAGTACCAATTGCGCCGCTTCCATTCGTCGAGGACGACTGCCTGGCTCTCGAAGTAGGAAGTGACCGAGTGATTAGAGGTGTTATTCAATGCGTGGGCCAAGACCGATCACCTATCCCGATTTGAATGTACCCACTGCTGGAAGCAGGCCTGCCTCACATTTCTAACAGCTATCGGGAAAACGTCAAAGCGTTTTCGTAATTCGGGGAATGCCCCGGCACGCTAGGCGAGGGTACGCCCCCACCCGGTCACCAGGGGTGATGAGTTTTTCCGCTATGGCAGCTAAGAACTTAGCTATAATCCCGTTGATTCAGAGTCACAGTGCAGGCGCCGCTATTATCGTGACGCCTGGGCAGGTTGAGTTCCGAAACGAAGCACCGCTCCTACAAGGCCCGGTAAATCAAACCTTGTCCTCGCCTTCACAATCGATCGAGCCGGAAGCGTTATCGCTGCCGAGCCCGCCTGCCAACAGCAAACTACCGCTGTATGGCGCGTTGGCAGTTTTGACCTTGGGACTGCTGGCTTATTCCCAAACGAAATCTTTCTTTTGGGATGAGGGCTTTCACATCCTCGCCGCCTACCTTATCCATACCGGTAAGCGTCCTTACCTCGATTTCTTTTTTCCGCAGACCCCGCTGAACGCTTACTGGAACGCTGCGTGGATGGGACTATTTGGCCCGAGCTGGCGAGTCGTGCATGCGGTTGCAGCACTGGCCACGATGGGCTCAGTGATTTTGCTGGTGGAGTATGTGTTGGCATTGTTTCGTGATTCTCGTTGGCAATTGGCGGCCGCGTTCGCCGCGCTGGCTTTATTTGGCCTGCGGTCCGAGGTTTGGATCGTGGGGACGATCTCGCAGGCTTACCCGCTGTGCCTGTTGCTGGTGGTGGCGGCGTTTCGTATTGCAATTGTGGCGGTGGCGCGGCCAGGGTTCAGGATGAGCGCGCTGGCCGGCCTGTGCGCCGGGGCGGCGGCAGCATGTTCGCTGCTGACGGCGGCTGCCTCTCCCGTCCTGCTGATTTGGTTGTGGCTCAACAATCGGGCCGGAAATCGCTGGATCAAATCCGCCGCCTTTGTGGGTGGCGCGCTGGTGGCGTTCGTACCCGTACTGGCGTTGTTTGCGCGAGGGCCGCACCAGGTGATTTTCAACATCCTCAAGTACCACACTCTTTACCGCCGCGTGTTGTGGCCTTCGGCCGCCAGCCACGATATCGGCGTGGCCACTGACTGGGTAAACAGTTCACCGACCCTCCTGTTCGTGCTGCTGGCCATCGCCGGGCTGTTTTTTATGCAGAAGAACGAATTCTCTTTTTTAGAGAAGAACGCCGGGGCGCGGCGGCGGGCCGAATTTTGGCTGTGTCTTTGGCTGGCGCTGGCCATTGGCGCGCAGAACCTGCTGGCGCATCCGACATTTCCGATGTATTTCGTGTTCATGATCCCGTTTCTTACGGTTCTGGCGGTGCTGGGATTTTGCGGCGTGGTTGAGCGCCTGGGCAGCCCTGGCGGCCCTGGAGCCGCAGTGACGGTCCTGGTATGCGTGCTGGCCGCGTGCCTGACTAACAGCCTCTACGAGTATTACAGCTATAGGTGGCCGGAGCTCAAAGAAGTGGCGGATAAAGTGAAGCAGGTGACGCCGCAGGGCGGCTCGCTATATGCGCCCGAGCATATTTATTTTCTTACGCGTTTGCCGGTGCCCTCGGGCATGGAACATGCGGATGCGCACAAGCTCGAGTTGGGACCTGCCGAAAATGCGGCGCTGCACATTCTGCCAAAGGCGGAGTTGGACCGGCAGATTCAGGCAGGAGCGTTTTCGACGGCGGTGGTGTGCGAGGATCCGGACCGGGTGAATATATTGGAAGGGTGGCGTGTATACTCCCAGGCGGCCGAGGTTGAGGAGTGTACGATATTTTGGCAGGTGCAAAAGAAGAACCCTGCTCCGCCGCAGTGACGGCCTGAGGTCGGTGGCATTGACACAGAAGCCCGGGATCGGGTCGGTTGAATTGCAGGAAAAAGCCTCGGGTCGCCGTTACAATGCGACGGAAGGCCCGAGCTATCCGGGCGCGATAGGCGGTGATCGCTAGCGGCCTGCTTCTGAAATGTCCCTTCCCACTCTAAATCCCGCCCTGCTTATCTCGCCGGTGGAAAATGGCTACGTTGCCTATGATCCCACGACCGATCATTTGCACGAGCTGAATCCGCTCGCTGCTCTGATTGCGGAATTGTGCGACGGTAAACGGACCATTGAGCAAATCCGTGAACTAGTCAGCCCGCTCTTGCCGGAGGGCAAAGACGCGGAGGTTGATCGCTGGATTGCAGAAGCCGCCAAGTCCGGAATCCTGACCTTCGGTAGAGGCTCCGACGGCCAGCGCGAACTTTCCGCCGATGAACTGGCCAAGCTCGCATTCCGCTTGTCGGAGCACGGCAAAGTACGGACCGCCTTCCTGTGCCAGAAGCGCGCCGCTGAACTGGCGCCGGACCAGCCGCGCAGATGGTATGACCTTGCCGAATTGGCCTACCAGCTCGGCCGCCGGGATGAGGCGCGCGCCGACTATGAGAAATATCTCGAGCTGAAACCCGATGACGCCGAAATCCAGCACCTGCTCGTGGCCCTGCGTCACGAGCCGCCTCCGCCGCGGGTACCCGACAAAGCCATTCAACAGATGTATGACCAGTTCGCCTCAACGTTTGAAGCCAACCTGATCGGCGATTTGAAGTATCGCGGGCCGGAAGGCCTGGAGCAGGCCATGCAGGGGATTATGGGCGAGCGCGGGCAGCTCGCCATTCTGGATATTGGCTGCGGATCGGGGCTGGGAGGAGTGTGTTTCAAGCCGCGGGCAGCGTTCCTGGCAGGCATCGATCTTTCAACGGAAATGCTGGCGCTGGCACGTGCCCGTGATATTTACGATCGGCTGGAAGTATCGGAAATTACGGAATGGCTCACGCGCTCGACCGAGACGTTCGATCTGATCGTCTCCTGCGATTGCTTGATTTATTTTGGCGATCTCGCCCAGGTGGTGCGGCCCGCGGCGCGGCTGCTGCGGCCCGGCGGCATTCTGGGGTTTACGCTCGAGCGCGGGGATCGCCATCCGTATCATTTAACGGATTCAGGCCGCTATGCGCATCATATCGAGCACGTTCGGGAAGTGGCCGCGGAGGCCCGGCTGAATGTGGCGCGCGTGGAGGAAGGGTTCTTGCGTACGGAGTACGGGGTCGAGGTAACGGGTCTTTACGTGGTGCTCACGAAAGAGGCTGCGGATAACTAATACATCCGCAGCCCGCTGAGTCTCGCGTGCTACTGCGGGGGGCGCGATGCGAGATATGCGGCGACGGCGATGATGTCGTCATCTTTCAGGCTGGCCACGGTAGGCTTCATCAGCTCGGCAGCATCTCCGTTGCGGTCTCCATTCTGAAAGCGGTAAAGCTGGCGGGCGATGTAAACGGGCGAAAGGCCGGCGATTCTGGGGACGTCACCCATGCCGGTGAGCGCGGTGCCGTGGCAAATGCCGCAGGGAATGGCTTTGCCGTTGTCGCCGGTGGTGGCCAGGGCCTGCCCTTTGGCCAGACTTCCCTTGGGCACGTAAGCGACGAACGGGGACTTGGGATCGCGCGCGAGGGCCAGAGCCGGGTCCTGGGGCATTTCGATGATGCGGTTGCCGATGGGCTCGGTTCCGCCGTCGGGCAGCGGAAGCCGCTGGCGGCCTTTATTCAGATAAGTTTTGGGAACGGTGTCGGCCTCGACCACTTTCTCCCAGGGAATTGGTTTCAGCGCGGAAAAGTAATCGGCAGCCGCCTTGGCGTCTTCGGGAGAAATCGCTTTGCCGATGGCGGTCATGCGCGCGGGATCTTTTCTGTCTCCACTCTTGAAATCGGCCATTTGCTGCACGATGTAATCCGCAGGAAGGCCGGCGAGCTGCGACGATTCAGCATGTCCCATGCCCGACATCAGGTGACAGGAGCCGCAGGCCAGGGCATCGGGCGGGGTTCCTTTGGTCACCACAGAGGGGGCAGCGGGATGTTCATCGGGAAACCAATCGGGAGGATTCAACAGGTCGTCGATTTGCGCCTGGGTATAGGCTTTGCTGCTGTCTGGAACGTGTTTGGGCCCGGCGTCGGTGTCGGGCGGCTGAGTGGCGGAGGGTGCCGGGAAGGCCCAGGCAGGCTCGTTGCGGGTGCCATTTTCTTGCGGCGGCCGGGCAATGATGGCCAGCACGGGAACCGCAGCCAATACCAGAATCCAGGTGAAATTTCTTCGCGTACGTCGTTTCATCGAGCGCCCCCAAGGCCGTGCCGAGTACCCCGGAAAAGACGCCGGGCCGAACTTGGTATTGAAACATGACTCCGTGGTCTATTCAAGCAGCGGGCTGTGATTGCGGGCGCGCGCCGCTTTGCGGGCAGAGCGCGCGCCCGAGACAAGCTTGGTGAACGGCCGTAACGGCGTTTACGACAGGGTTTAGTGCCAGCCTTCCCGAGTGGTCATCATGGGGATGGCCGTGCCCGTTTCCAGGAACGTCTTCAGACTGGAGAGAACAATGGGCCAGCCCATGGTGATGCCCTTGACCATCTGCGAGCCAGGCTCGAGCTCCTCGTGAGTGACGGTAAGGCGCACGACGCCTTTGAATGGCTCAATCTCGAAGGTGACGCGCGAGACTTTGGCGGGGTCCGCCAGTTCGGAAGGATTGGCCCATGTCAGGACCAAGCGGCGCGGGGGAGTGCTCTCCACCACCTGGCCGGCGATGTCGACGAGATTCGGATTGTCGTAATCTTCGTGGCGCCAGGGTGAGCCGGGCTTCCAATCGGAGGCGTTTCTGTGACGCACCCAGTATTGTTTGGTCAGCTCGCCGTCGGTCAGCGCGTTCCACAGCTTTTCCGGAGTGGTGGAGATATAGGTGACGTAAACGAATTGCGGCTTGCTCATGATTGGCCCTCCAGTCCTTTTTTGAGGTCGTGCAGCGCGCGAAGGCGCTGACGTTCGAACTTCCCAATCCAGCGCTCGTAAATTTCATGGATGGGCACGGGATTGAGGTAATGAAGCTTCTCGCGTCCCCGCCAGACGGCGACGACGAGCCCGGCATTTTCCAGAATCACCACGTGCTTGGTTGCGGCTTGCCTGGTCATGTCCAGCGGCTCGCAAAGCTCGCCCAGAGTTTGGCCATTGTTGGCGCGCAGGCGATCGAGCAATTTCCTGCGGGTGGCGTCGGCGAGGGCCTTGAAAACGAGGCCGGCATCCATAGGGATATTATGCAACTAAATGGTTGCATGTTAAAGTTATTTTTTGGGGATTTGCGAAGGAAGAGCGGAGCTGGTTTTAAGTGATGTGGGTACATTGCAGTGGCTCGGCGACGCGGGAGGATTGTGGCCTGTCGCAACTTCTTACGGTATAATGGGTTATATCTATTACAGAGTCCGGAGTAACCGGACCAGGTCCATGGAGAACACATGAAACGAATGGTGATTGGCCTCATCGCGGGACTGGCGCTGGCGAGCGTGAGTTACGCCGCGCCGCAGACGTTTACGGGCGAGATCATGGATAGTCCGTGCGCCATGCTGGGTGGACATGAAAAAATGATGCAAAAGGGAGAGTCGGCGAAGGATTGCACGATTCGCTGCGTAGGGCTGGGCGGAAAGTATGTTCTGTTCGACGCCGCGAAAAAGATGACCTACCAGATTGACGATCAGAAGAAGGCCGAGAAATTCGCGGGAGAAAAGGTGAAGGTGACGGGGACTTTCGACGAGGCCACCAAGACGATACACGCGACTGATATCAAGGCTGGGTCCTGAGGTGTCCTGGTTCTCAAGCGTAAGGTCTTAGTTTTTATTTGCTAGAAACGAAATTCGGAGAGACCGGGGCTAGGCGCCTCGGTCTTTCTTTTTGGGGCTTTGTTGGTGGGCCTTTGGGAGGCGGAATGTCTCCTCTTACGCGACGAGTTTTACGGCCAATGCGCCGGCCTGAGTAAGGCGAGATTCCAGTTCGCGGCGAGAGTTTTCGGGCGGATCGGTGACACCCACGAGGATTTTTCCCGACCAAATCTCAGGGTCGGTCAGCGGCTTCTTGAATGTGGGCAGATGCGCGCTCACGAGCAAGGTGGCCAGCGTGAAGACGATTGCGCCGAGCATGGTCATCTCGTAAACAATGATGCCGTTGGTCCAAGGCGGAACCAGGGGCATGCCGCCGGTGGGCAGCGGATAAGACTTCTGGGTAATCGACGTGAGCAAGTAGCCGGTAGTTCCGCCGAGCAAACCTCCCAATACCGCCAGCAAATACATAGGTGACTGCGCGTGTTCCTCGGCGAAGGCGACGTCTTCGATGGGTTCCTGGGAGACGACCACGATTTGACGCGGGTCGAAGCGCAAATCCGCGCTGGCGCTGCGTAAGGTGTCGACGGCGCGCTGCGCGGAGTCGGGAGTGGGATATAGGCCGTAAAGAGCGCTCATGACGAAGCGCCTCGGGGAAGCGGGTTTTCGTGCGCGCTGAGTTTTGTCGCACCCGCGGGCACTTCGACAGCTTCAAGCGGTGCGTGCTGGGGCAATCCCGCCTTCAGCTCCCATATCGAAATCATGGGCACGAATTTCGAGAAGAGCAAATAGAGCAAAGCCATCAGGCCGAAGCTCGAGGCCATGAGAGTGTCTTCGACCCAGGTGGGACGATAAGTCCCCCAGGCATACGGAAGGAATTTGCGCTCGAGCGAGGGCACCACGATCAGGAAGCGCTCGAGCCACATGCCGATGACAATGGTGATGGAGGCGATAACGGTGCCGGTGATGGTGCGGAGGCGCTTAATCGCCAGAATCGGAACAGGAATAATGAAGTTGCAGAACACCATGGTCCAGAAGAAGGGCGCGAATTTCTGGCGGATGGTGAACCAGAAAACCGTCATCTCGGCAGGGCCGTTCCCGTACCAGGTGGTAAGGCGCTCGGCGAAAGTAAAGTAAAACCAGAGGAGGCTCATCGTCAGGAGAAGCCTGCCGAGATTTTGGAAGTGAATGGGCTGCAGATACTCCTCGAGGTGCAGGAACTTGCGGAGAAGCGCCATGGCCAGGATCAACGCGGCAATACCGCTGAAAATGGCGCCGACGACAAAGTAAGGACCAAAAATGCCGGTATGCCACATGGGTACCAGCGTCATCGCGAAATCCCACGAAACGATGGTGTGTACCGACACTGCGACCGGAATGATCACGATGGCCATGATGTGCATGGCGGTTTCCAGGCGGTGCCATTGGCGCGGAGTTCCCTCCCAACCCAGCGATAACGCGCCATAGAAGCGCTTCCGCCAGCCGGTGGTGGTGTCCCGGATGGAAGCAAAATCGGGAATGATGGGCAGGATGAGAAAGCTGACGCTGCCGGTGAGATAGGTGAGGATCGCGAAGAAATCCCAGAGCAAGGGCGAACGGAAGTTGGGCCAGATCTGGCGTTCGCTCGGGTAGGGGATCAGGTAATAACCCAGCCAGGGCCGGCCAATGTGACACAGCGGAATGATGGCGCCGATAGAGAGTGCGAAAACTGTGATAGCTTCGGCGCAACGGGTAACTGGACGGCGCCAGGTGGCATTGGCGAGACGCAGGATCGCGGAAATGAGAGTGCCGGCGTGGCTGATGCCAATCCAAAAAACGAAATTGGTGATATCAAAGGCCCAGAACACGGGCGAGTTCAGGCCCCAGACTCCGATGCCGTGGTAGAGCTGATAACAGAACGCGGAGACACCCGCGAGGACCAGACTCGAGCAGAAAGCCAGGGCGATCCAATAGGCGGTTCCGGTGTGAAAGAGCGGCCGGACGAGATCTCGCTGGATTTGTTCGGAGGTCTTTTCCATGGCGCTAGGAATTGCGCTCCAAGTAATTGACATTGGGAAGCGTGCCCAGTTCGCCGAGGAGCTTGGTGTTGCGGCCGGATTTGGCCAGGCGGGAAACTTCGCTCGCGGGATCGTTCAAATCTCCGAAGACCATGGCCTTGGGCGAGCAAGACTGCACGCAGGCGGGATTGAATTCGCCATCCTTTAATTCGCGCTTCTGCGCTTCAGCCTGGATTTCGGCGCCATGAATACGCTGGACGCAAAATGTGCACTTTTCCATGACCCCGACTTCACGCTCGGAAACATCGGGGTTGAGCTGCAAATTCAGAGGCTTCTCCCAGACAGGATTGTAGAAGTTGAAGAAGCGCACGTTGTACGGGCAAGCATTGGCGCAAAACCGGGTGCCGACGCAGCGGTTATAGACTTGGGCGTTCAAGCCCTCGGAAGTGTGATAGCTGGCGTAGGTGGGGCACACTGGCTCACAAGGCGCGGCATCGCACTGCTGGCAAAGCACCGGTTGGAAGCGGATCCGGGCACTGGGGAATTCACCCTCCCAGTGGCGCTCGACGCGAATCCAGTGCTTGGTGCGGCCGCGCGCGGCCTGATCTTCGCCGGCGGTGGGGATGTTGTTCTCGGCGTGGCAAGCGACGACACACGCTTCGCAGCCGGTGCAGCGATCCAGATCGATGACCATGGCCCATTTGTGAGGCATACGATGCGCGCGTCCTTTTTTTGTGCGGGCTCCAAGTAGAGCCCGTTGCCGGCGAATCACCGGGTATCGAAAACAATATGCCAGACGTGCGGCTCTGCCAAGCCGCTCTCGAGTGATGCGACCGTGCTAGCGGTGCGGCTCCTCTTCGTGCGGAAAGCCGCTCATCCCTCCCGCGTAAAGAATCAATTTGGCCTGATCGACGCCGCCCACGCGCGCCACCTTCACGCGCGTGGCCGCCCACGCGAGCGAACCCGTCTCAGACTCAGTGAGCGGCGCAAGAATCGCGAGCGGGTTTGCTCCGCGATGGCTGGCGTAACGGCTGAAATTTACGTGGCCCTGTCCGATGGGCACGGCCACAAGGTCGGGAGCAATGCCGGGCGAGAGCACGGCGGGCACCCTGACCGAACCGTGTTGCGAAGTGATTTCGACGAGCTCTCCGGGCAGGATTTTCAAGCGCTCCGCGGTTTGCGGATTGAGCTCCACCCAACTTGACCACATCGCGGTAGTGAGCACGTCCGGCATCTCCTGCAGCCAGGGCAGATGCGCCAGCGAACCATCGCCCAACGCCTGTGAGGCGTAGGGCAGAAAATAAAACGGGAAATCGCCGGGCGCGCCGTCGAATTGAGGCTCCGAGAATTTTGCGGCGGCCCGAGCAGCCGGAGCAGCAGGCGCGGCGCTTCCGGCCCTGACATTATCAGTGGCGCGGCTTGCGGTGCCATTTGCCGTCGGGACGCTCCACCAGCCCCCTTGTTGCTGGGCCTTGGTCCAGAATTCGTCGTCATCCTTAGCGTCGATCGAGCCCGAATGCTTGCGCAGGGGCAGAAATGCCGCCTGCAACATGTCGTCATACGTTTTCCAAGGCAGGGCCGCGGCTATGCTGCCTCCGAGTTGGTGGCCGAGATCGAGGATAACGTCCGGCATGGCCCGCGTGTTGTGCAGTGGGTGCACCGCAGGCGGCGCGAGACCAGCGACCATGGAGACAGCCCCGGCCGCAGGAACATCGTCGAGCCAGGATTCGAGAGGGGCATGATCCGGAAGGATGAGGTCAGCCCAGACGCTGGTTTCATCGATAAAGCTGCCAAAGCTGGCTACATATGGAATTTTGGCGATGGCTTCAGCCATCCGGGCGGATGGGGGAGCCGCGAAAACAGGATTTGCATTGTCGAGCAGCAGCACTTTCGGCGCGTGCGGAGCGCCGGAAAGCACCGATTGCGAAAACGCGCTGATAGTCGCAAAGCTGCTCTCAGGGGCTTTTGAGGATGGCGCTGAACTCGCGAATGGCGCTGCGGGCGTGAAGCTAAGTAGAGGAGGCTGATTGCGGCCGGTGTCCACCAGGGATTCCAGGGCATTCACGGCCAGCGCGCTGAACAATCCGTTGGTGTGCGCAAGCGGCGGGCCACCAATGATAACGGCGCCGAGGCCGCTGTGGCTGAGGTCATGCGCGAGGCGAGCGATCGCCGCGGCCCCGACGCCGGTGAGCCTTTCCACCGCCTCCGGCGTGAAGTCCGGCAGACCCTCCGACCAACCGGCGATGAGCGACGCAGGGCGCGAATGGAGGTCGTGCGCAAATTCCTTGTCTTGCAGAATCACGTGGGCTATGCCCAGCGCAAGTACGCCCTCGGTCCCAGGCCGGCAGGGAATCCATTCATCGGCGCTGGCGCCGGTTGGGGACATCCGCGATTCGATCTGCGCGAACCGGCCGCGGCGCCCGGCACGGCCCTGACGCATCTCGCCGTACGCAATCGACTGCGACACAGGTGAGTTCCAAGTGCCCAGGAAATCGGCTCCGAAGGAGAGCAGGTAATCGGCGCGGGCGAGATCGAGCGTGGGAAGTTGCGCGTGCCCAAAACTCAGGAGATTGGCCTGACGAAGCACCGCTTCGTCGAGCGGTTCGTAAGCGATTGCCGGAGGCGCGCCAAACGCTTTCAGGAAGCGGTCGACCAATTCGCGGCGCTGTCCAGGCAGAGGACGCGAGAGAAATGCGAGCGCGCCCGCATCGGAAGTATGCAATGCGGAAAGCTGTGCCAGCAATTCCGCCAGCGCCGCGTCCCAAGTGACCTCTTGAAATTGGCCTGAGCCTCGTGCTCCGGTGCGTTTGAGTGGATTTCGCAGTCGGTCGGGATGATAGAGCACTTGAAGACCGGCCTGCCCGCGGGCGCAAAGCTTCCCCTGGTTCACGGGATGACTGGGATTTCCTTCCAGCTTCTTGGCCAGGCCCATCTGCGTGACCCCAAGCTGTCCGTTGTGTACTACCTCGGCTTCGCCTTGCATTACGCGGACCAGCAGGCCGCATCCGGCGCCGCACATCGTGCAGAGGCTGGGCTTCCAGGTGGCAATGCCGGGAACGAGATCTTCATCAGGAATGAAGCGGATGAGCTGGCGGTCCGGGCTGCCGCAGGAATCGAGCGTGGCCATTACGCCCGAGAGGGCGGATATTTTTATAAAGTTACGACGCTCCATAGTGTCCCGAAACCCCGCTCACAGGGCCGATCTGGCCAAGCTGTTTGCACGGAAAAAAGTAGGCGCCCATATCAAAAATGGCACGTTTGGCAATCAATCGGCGCATTGCGCTGTTCGTGGCAGGTAAGGCAATAGCGCATGTTCAAGTTTACGACTCGCTGCGCGGTAGTCTGCTTGGTCATATCGCCATGGCACGACTCGCAGGGCACATTGGCGCGAATATGCGGCGCATGATTGAACCGGACATGCGCGTACTGGCTGTAGTTGTAGACCCGCACCCAGGGGATGTCTTCATGGCGCGCCTGAAAGGCGGCGACTTTTTTGACCTCGGGCTTGTCGGTGGCGATCACCAGATGACACGTCATGCAAAATTTTACGCTGGGGATGGCGGCGTCGGGCCCCACGTCGGCGCCCGCGTGGCAATCCAGGCACTTCAAGTTATTGGCCAGATGCGTTTTGTGAGGGAAAGCGATGGGTTGCACCGGTTGCGGCCGCAACCCCAGGAAATCGCGCATGGCGGCAATGGCCGAGCCGTGGTCAGTGGTAAAGACGTTTGAATCGCCAGTTTGTGACGCGCCCACCCGGTCGGGGGCCTCGGAGGTGGAAGGGGTGGTTACTTGTGTCTGGGCGTGTCCGAAAGGCACGATTTTCGCGCCGAATATGAATAGGCCAACCCCTAAAACCGCGATGACGAGCCACTTGCCCCTATCGTTCAAAACTCGCATGCCCCAGGTCGGCGTCTCCGCCAGATGTTTAGAACGAGTCCGAAACACCCGACACTACACGACTCTCCAGGTGGTGTAAATGGCTGACTCAAACGGAGTCTGATTCTTGCTAGCCTCCAAACGGCTCGGACGGCGAGCGCTCAAGCGAGGGGGAAGCGTTTACGCTTCGTTGAAGACAAAGGCGCTCAGGGTAGAAGTAACATCCTGCCGCTGACCTTGCGTTGTTCAAACGCCTGCGTGCGCCTGCGCGGCATCCTCGAGCGGGTAGGTGCGAGCAATGCGGATGGAAAGTTTCTTGTCCCGCACCCAGGCCGCGAACTTTTCGACGTAAGCCGGATATTCGTGGGCATAAGGAAGCCCGTTGGTGCGGGTGATAAAGAGCGAGCCTTTTTCCTGAAGCCTCATCAGGTCGAAGGGAGGGATAAATCCGCTCGATTGACCATAAATCACCAGATATCCCGCTGGGGCGAGGCTGTCCAGGTTGGCCTCGAACACATCTTTCCCGACGCCGTCATAAACAACGTTCACACCGCGTCCCTCCGTAATACGCCGCGCTTCGGTGGAAATGTCACATGTGGTGGAATTGATGACGTGATCGGCGCCGGCTTCGCGGACGAATTCGGTCTTTTCCTCGCTGGAAGTAACGCCGATCACACGGCCTTGCCTAATTTTCGCCATCTGGCAAAGCAGAAGTCCTATGCCGCCGGCGGCGGCCTGGATCAGGCACCAGTCTCCCGGTTTTACGGGGTAGGCTGAATGAGTAAAGGCATACGCCAAAAATCCTTGGTTCAGGCCCCCGGCTGCCTGTTCGAAGCTTATACCGTCCGGGATATGGATTAACCGCGACGCAGGAACTAGAATATGGGTGGCATAGGAACTTCCCCAAAAGCTGACGCGGTCTCCGGGCCGCACATTCGTCACGTCAGGGCCAATTTCCTCCACAACGCCGACACCCTGACTTCCCATCGGGGCTGGCAGAATGCCGCTTTCCCAGCGCTTGTAGAAGGCTTGGCCCACCAATTCGCCGCGGCGTTTCTGAATATCGATGAAGTTGACACTGGCGGCTGCCACGCGCACAACAGCCTCTGCCGGACCGGGGACCGGAGCGGGTAATTCGTCAATTTGCATGACTTCGGGGCCGCCATAGGCATGGATACGAATGGCGCGAATGGTCACGAAAGTTACCTCCTGCGCATGGTCAAGCTGTTGGCAGCGCATCATGATTCATGCGCTTCGCGAGTGTCTATTTGTTTTTTCGGGGAAAGCGATATACTCCCGAGCGGAAAGCAGCGGAATTCGCAAAGCAGGAGCAGACGACGATGAAAACGATGACGGTGAATTTTTCGCGCGCGGCGATGGCGGTGCTATTTCTATCCGCGTTAGGGGCTAACGCGCAAGCGCCGGCGGCCCAAGGGGGAGCGCCCGCAGCGGCCCCGGCCGCGCCCGACTTCAGCAAAGTCGAGATCAAGACGACCAAAATCACCAATAATTTTTATACGCTCGAGGGGCAAGGCGGCACGATCGGCGCCCTGGTAGGACCTGATGGCGTGTTTCTTGTGGATAGCGAATTCGCGCCGCTCACTCAGAAAATCGTGGCGGCTGTTCGCCAGGTATCGAGCACGCCGATCCGTTTCATGGTCAACACGCACGTGCATCCCGACCACACCGGCGGCAACGAAAACCTCGGCAAGATGGGAGTGGTGATTTTTTCGCGCGATGAGCTGCGCTACCGGCTGGCGAATCCACTACCTGGGGCGAATGGCGCTCCCGGGACGCCTGCGCCGGCCGCGGCTCTGCCGGTGGTGACGTACGAAGGGCGCGTCACCTTTCATATGAATGGCGAGGACGCGGAATTGATTCCGATTCCGCGGGCGCACACCGACGGCGATACGATGGTGTTCTTCCACAAAGCGGACGTGATCATGACCGGCGACTTCTTCCGATCGACAGGGTATCCAAATATCGACCGTGCCAATGGCGGCTCGTTGAACGGAATGCTTGCGGGACTCGGAGTAACCATCGGGTTGATGGGACCGAATACCAAGGCGATTCCCGGACACGGAGTGGTGACCGACCGCGCGGGAATCATGGCGCATCGCGACATGATTCTGGCGATTCGCGATCGCGTGGCGCAAATGATTCAGCAAGGGAAGACGGCGCAGGAGGTGCTCGCTGCGCATCCGACCTCCGAGTATGACGCGCGGGTGCCGCAGTCGAAGGAAACGCAGGACCGGTTTGTGGGCCAGCTATACGCGGAGCTGAGCGCGCCGAAATAGCGCAAGCATCAACCGTTCGGTGCAGAGATTGGGTGCAGGGGTTCGGCGGTGCGCCAGCGAGCCTGCGGCGCTAGAAACGAGGCGTATCGTCTATTCAAGCCGGCCGCCCAGCAGGCCCTTGGCGACATATTCCTGGCGCTGCTCGTCGTCATGGCTGACGACGATGAAGAGATTTTTTTCGGTTCTGAACAGGCCGTTGAGCCAGCGGAGTTGGGCCATTAGCGCGGGCTCATCTTCGGTGATCCAAGGCGCGTCCTTACCCGTCACCGTCCGTACGCCATCCATGTGCCACGCGGTATCGCCGATGAAGAGATACTCCCTGCCGGATTCGAGCGCTACATAGATCATCTGCGAACCGGGGGTATGCCCCGGCGCTTTGATTAAGACGAACCCCGGCGCAAACGGGTAATATTTTTCATAGTCGATCACGATGTAATGGCGGGCCATCTCGTCGGTCAGCTTGATTTCGGGCATCTGCGGATCGGTTTCGAGCGTGCGCACCTGGGTGCGCGTGAGAACCGTCTTCGGCGCGATTTCGCCGACAAAAGGAGTACGGATGACTCCGGCAACATGATCTCCATGTTCATGCGTGACGACGATGGACTTGGCGGCACGGACGGCCCGCGCCACTTGGGCGGCCGCTTCCTGGTCGTAGGGCTCGGCAACCCCGCGGCCAAAAAATTTATGGATTTGTTCGTCCATTCCTGAATCGATCATTACCTTCCCGTCGCGATAAACCACCTGGAACACCGTGCGCGCCTGGACGCTCGGCTCGTCGGGAGCGCCCTTGATGGAGAATTTCTTGGAGCGGCGGCTCTCCGCGAATTTCAAAACATTTACGCGCAGCGGGCGCTCGCCCGGAATCATGGTGGCCACTTGCCGAATTTCCGCGAGGGTGGCGGAAAACTTGAAATCCTGCGCGGCGGCGGGAGGTTCGTTAGCGGGACTCTGACGAGCGGGCGGGGCGCCCTGCCGGGCGACCAGAGTGGCGACCGGGGCCAAAACCCCAAGGACCCAGAGAACCATCCACAGAGTTGTTGCTCGCATGCGCGCTTATCTCCATAATGCCGGCCAGAATAACAGCCGGCAACCCTTGGGGCGTTCACGAATGATACGACAGATGTGAAGTCAAAACTGTTGGGTATGAGCGGTCCGGGAATGCGCGGCTGCGATTGTTCGCCGCGCAACCGCGTCCAGGGAATAAGACTCTAACGAAGCGGGAGGAACGACAGTGGACAAGGTCTCTAAATCCCCGAATTCGGATCGGCGCAAAATGGCAGTGAGGAATTTTAGCGCTCGTCCGTGAGACTACGTTGTCCGTGAGACCACTATGAAGGCTTGCCTGCTGCGTGCGCCCGCGCCGATCGCGACCAATCCACTCGAGTTTACCGATGTGCCTGTGCCCGAACCGGGCGAAGGCGAAATACGCGTCCGTGTGCGCATGTGCGGAGTTTGCCGTACGGATTTGCACGTGGTCGAGGGCGAACTGCCTTCCGTCAAATCGCCGGTAATTCCGGGGCACCAGGTGGTGGGGGTAGTCGAAAAATCAGGGCGTAGCGCGCGGCGGTTTGCGCCAGGCGCGCGGGTGGGTGTCGCCTGGCTGCATCATGCGGACGGCACCTGTGCGTACTGCAAGAGCGGCGCCGAAAATCTTTGCGATCATCCGACGTTCACCGGCTACAGCGTCGACGGGGGATATGCGGAATACGTGATCGCAGCTGAGGATTTCGTTTATCCAATTCCGGAGAGCTTTGACGACGAGCAGGCTGCCCCACTGCTCTGCGCGGGGATTATCGGGTTTCGTTCCCTGCGCCTTTCAGGCATTGCGGCGGGCGGACGGCTGGGATT
This sequence comes from uncultured Acidobacteriota bacterium, assembly GCA_963719845.1. GTDB lineage: Bacteria > Acidobacteriota > Terriglobia > Acidiferrales > UBA7541 > Palsa-189. The sequence goes on from CAVRDM010000037.1 coordinate 298,969, forward strand.
TTACGGATTTGGCGCGGCGGCGCATGTGGCCATCCAAGTCGCGCGGCATTGGAACGTGGAAGTGTATGCGGCAACTCGCGATGAACGGCACCAGCGGCTGGCTCGCGAGTTGGGCGCAGTGTGGACGGGCGGCACGTTTGACGCGCCCCCTGAGAAGCTCGACGCGGCCATTATATTTGCGCCGGCAGGAGAGATTGTGCCGGCAGCGTTGGGCGCCCTGCGCAAAGGAGGCACGTTGGTGCTCGGAGGCATCCACATGAGCCCCATCCCGTCGTTCGATTACGAATTGTTGTACCAGGAGCGGGTAATTCGCAGCGTCGCCAATAATACGCGCCGTGACGGCGAGGATTTTCTGAAACTCGCTGCGGAAATTCCGATTCGCGTGCAGACGCAGATGTTTCCGCTCCACGAAGCGAATCGAGCGCTGTCCACGCTGAAGAATGACGCCATTTCAGGCGCGGCGGTTTTGAAAATAGAGGAATGACCGGGCCTGTGCCATTGCAGATTGCAAGCGGCCGCGCCCCTGGGTTGCTGGCACGGAATGCCAGGTTCCGGTCACAACAGGGGAGTTCGCGACATTGTGCTAACATGCCCTCTCTGAGAAGGCCGAACCCTCATTTCTCGCGAGAGCATGCATCTTCTTTCCGAATTCCGTTACCCAACGCGGTGGTATTCGAAACTGATCGTGGGGCTTCTGGCAGTTACATTTTTTACGTTGGTGGCCGCCGGGATTATCGCGGGATATGTCGTTTATAGCATCCTCGTCTTGCCGGCGGGAGGAAGCGCGACTCTCAATCTCGAGGGTTTTCCGGGCCAGCCCGAAGATGTGCCTTATGCCGTGGCCGGAATTGGGGCGCGCGACGGCTGGTTTTTTCCGGGATTGAAGTCGGCGCCCACAATTTTACTTTGCCCCGGGTATCGCGCCAGCCGCGGCGAGCTTCTGCCGCTGGCGACGGCGCTGCAGGATCACGAATACAACGTCTTTCTGTTCGATTTCGATCGTACCGGATCGAGTGCCGGCCACGCTACGTTCGGATTTCGCGAGCTGCAGGAATTGCGCGCGGCCGTTTTCACGATCGCGCAACGGCCGGATGTAGATCACTCGCGCTTCGGACTGTGGGGCACGAACATGGGGGCCTATACCGCAACCGCTCTGGCGGAGTCCGACCCGCGCGTGCGAGCGATTGCCGTGGAGTCGCTCTACGACCGCCCGCAAGACATGGTGCGCTTACTGGGATCGCGGTACGGGTTGGGGTCGAGCGCGCTATTGCGCAATTTGGCGGAACGAAGCTTTCTATTGCTCAACTACGCCGACTTGCATACCCCGCCGCTCTCCGCGCGTCTTTCGCGGCTGGACGGCGTAGCGAAACTTTTTATCGAAGCCGACGACGAGCCTGGACTGATTGAATCAACGCATGAGCTTTTTGCCGCCTCCCCCGATCCGAAAGAAGAAGTGCTGCTCCCGCAAGGGAATTACGCGGGAATGCTGGACGACGAAAAGCGCACATATGAAAACCGTATCGTGAGTTTTTTCCTCTTGAGCTTGCCTCCAGAGGTCCGCGCCCGGCAGTGAGCCCGGTTCGTGAAGCCCCTAGTGCAGGCGGACCAGCCATGCTTGCGAACTGATACGCTGGGTCACGGAGTATTTTATTCCCAGACGATCCAGGCTAGAAGCGCCGGCGGCGCTGGTCCACATCCAGGACGGCGGGGCAGCCCCGGGAGCCCACGCGGGCAAATCGCGGTCCAGATAAAAATTGAAGCCATACTGCCAGGACCGGTCCAACTCGAAGACCGCGAGGTCGCGGGCTTGCACGGCTTCGGGAGGCATTTCGCGCGCAGCGTGGCGCGGCGAGAAATAAGGGTCAAGCTTCGGCAACACGCGCACGTTTGTCGCCAGGACCATGGTGGTCATGAGCACTGCCGCCAGCAGGGGAGCCCACCGCGCCCGACCGAAGAACGCCACCAACGCGCAGAGCATGCCGCCTAATACAGACAGACCCAGGAGTCCGGGCATGCCGCGCGGACTGAGGAGGCCCGATTCCACGGGCAGATTGCGCAGCCAGTATCCGGCGATCGTCGGGAGAATCACGAAGGGCGCCCCCACCAGGGCGATCCACCAGCGCGCCTGCTCGGCGGGCTGTTGGTTTGCACCTGTGCGAGGCACCGCGCCGAGAAATCGATTGGCGCCGGCGGCGCACACGAATACCAGGGGCGGCACGGCCGGAAGGATATAGCCGGGCAGCTTCGATTGCGAAAAGCTGAAAAACAGCACGGGGAAGACAGCCCAGCAAGCGAAAAATACGGCCGCCGAATGCCGCGAATCGTTCTTGGGGCGCTTCCTGGCCGCGGAAATTGCGACCGGGATAAGCAGCGCCGTCCAAGGCAGGATGGCCGCCAGAATGATGAGTCCGAAAAACCAAAAGGGCTGGGGATGCTGGAAGACGGGCGTGAGATAGCGCTCGAAATTGTGCTCGAGGATGAAAACGCGAAGGAATTGGGGATTGCGAGCCGCGCACAGAAGATACCAAGGTAACGCCACGACGAAAAAAGAAGCCACGCTCAGCGGGTGCAGAAAACGCAGGCTCGCGTACCAAGCGCGTGACGCCAAGGTCCAGAGGACGATGGCGCCGGCCGCAAGAATCACGGCGGCAGGTCCTTTGGCCAAGGTAGCGGCGCCGAGAAAAGCTCCAAAGGCGATTCGCGCAGCGTTAGTGGCCCTTGTTTTCTCAAGCATCGCCGCTGCGGCAGCCGCGGCTGCGGTCAGCAGGGCTGCGAAAAGCATGTCGGGGGTAGCCGCGCGGGCGAACGCAATGGCCGCAATCGTACTCGGGAGAATCAAAATGGAGAGTTGTGCGGCATAAAGCCCATAAGCCCGCAATGCGGCCCAGGCAATAGCGAATGTCGCCAGCACCGCGGCCGCCGCGGAAGGAAGGCGGGCGGCAAATTCCGTGACTCCAAACAGGCGGAACGCAGCAGCCGCGGCCCAATAGTAAAGTACCGGCTTCTCAAACCAAGGGTGCCCGTAGAGCCGCGGGGTCACCCAATCGCCGCTTTGCAGCATAGCGCGCGCGATAAAGGCATAACGCGGATCGTCAGGACCCACCAGGCCAAAAGCGCCAAGTCCGGTAAGCAGACATCCGGCCATGACGGCTAAAGTTAATAGGATTTCCCATAACGGCGGACGCGCAGCGCGAACTTCAAGGTTGCACACGCGGATCGGTGGCGCGGAATTCACGCGCGGCAGTCTAACATTCCTGGCGTCGGCGATCGAAACGGCGGCGTCAGGACGCCGCCCCAGCGCCGGAGAACTTCACGTAGCGGCCAGGATTGAAGTGGCGCGCTGGCGTGGTGCGCCAGCCGTCGCGCATAATGGCGCGGCATGCGCGAACGAATGGAATTTGTGGCCGCGTGGGTGCTCCTCAAATTTCTTGGTGCGCTGCCGCGCCGGGTATCCCGTTGGGTAGCCGCCGGGGTAGCTCTCGGGATCTTCCGGATCCGGCCCGTGTGGCGGCGGGTCGCTATGTTCAATCTGCGACTGGCATTCCCGGATTGGCCGGAAGCGAAGCGGCGTAACGTGGTGAGCGCGGTAGTGCGAAATCTGGGCTGGATGGCTGCAGAATTCGCGCATTTTCCGAATTTCTCGAGGCAAACCATCGCCGAGGCCATTGTTCTCGACGGGTTCGAGAATTTTGCCGCCGCCGAGCGGCGCGGACATGGCGTGCTTTTTCTCACCGGGCATATGGGAGCCTGGGAGCTGATGCCGTTTGCGCATGCGCTCCACGACAAGCCGCTGCATTTTTTGGTGAGGTCCATCGACAACCCGCGCGTGGACGCACTCGTGAATCGCTACCGCTGCCTTTCCGGCAACCGCCCGATACTCAAGAACCAGTCTGCACGCGCCGCAATACAGGTATTGAGGAAAGGCGGCGTCGTCGGAATTCTTGCCGACCAGAATACCAAGGTCGAGGAAGCCGTCTTCGCCGATTTTTTTGGCGTGTCGGCAGCCACCAGTTCCGGAATCGCCCGCCTGGCCCGGCGGACCGGGGCCGCGGTTGTGCCGGCTTACGGTTACTGGGACAAACCACTAGGGAAATACCGGCTTCATTACGAGCCGGAACTCGAGCTTACGCCGACTGGCGACGAAGAAGCCGACATTCAGGCCTATACGGCGAAATTTAACCAGAGCATTGAGAATTACGTTCGCAGATTTCCCGACCAGTGGCTGTGGATGCACCGGCGCTGGCGGAACCGGCCTCGCGGAGAGAAACCCCTGTACCCCGATGAAATACCGCGTGAAGGATGAAATATCGTGTCCATGAAAAAGGGAGAAGCCGCCATGACGGAAACAGAAACGGGAATGGGAGCGGTACCGCGCACCGCGGCCGAATTGGCGCAGTATCTCGGATGCGCGATCGAGGGCGATGCCGAAGTGAAACTTCGCGGCGTGTCCAATCCCGAGCGCGCCAGCCCCGAGGAGCTAATCTACGTGGATTCGCCCCGTAATCTCGACCGCGCCGAGCGGTCCGCGGCGCGCTGTGCAATCACTACCAGCTGCGTTGCGAATTCCCGGCAAAACGCTGCTGCTGGCGCCCCAACCGAAGTTCGCATTCGCGCGCGCCTCGGCCTGGCTTTCGCCGCCAGCGCCTATTGCGCGGGGAATTCATCCGACGGCGGTGATCTCGCCCGCGGCTTTGCTGGGGCCCGGCGTGGGCGTGGGGCCTTTTGCCGTGATCGAAGACGGCGCAGAGGTTGGAGCAGGAACGGAAATCGGCGCATTTTGTATTTTGGGACGGAACACGAAGCTGGGAGCGGGATGCCGGCTCTATCCTCGCGTCACGCTGTATGCCGGCGTCCAGCTTCACGACCGGGTGATCGTCCATGCGGGCGCGGTGCTCGGAGCCGACGGGTTCGGGTATGTGACCCACGAGGGGAAGCACCTGAAATTCCCGCAGGCGGGAAGTCTGGAAATCGGAGAGGACTCGGAAATCGGAGCGAATGTCACCATCGACCGGGGTTCGCTCGACGTGACGCGACTCGGCGCACAGGTGAAAATCGATAATCTAGTGCACATCGCCCACAACGTGCAGATAGGCGACCGCACGCTGATCGCGGCGCAAACCGGCGTGGGAGGCTCCTCCCGGATTGGGAGCGATGTCTTGATTGGGGGACAAGTCGGTATTGCGGATCATTGCCGGCTCGAAGACGGATGCATCGCCGGAGCGCAAGCTGGAATTCCGACCGGCAAAACGATTCGCAGGGGGCAAACGGTCTGGGGATGTCCCGCTCGGCCTCTCCAACGGTTTAAGGAACAATATGTGTGGTACGCGAGGCTGCCGGAATTGGCGGAACGCGTCGAGAAATTAGAAAAAGCAAAAGAGAAGAAAATTGCAGAGTGAAGAGGCGCCCCAGTATTCGCAGCATTCGTGCCACCTCTCTTGCGTGGCATCTTCCATGTTGACCCTCGGTTAGTTCGCGCTGATAATAAGCATCGGTTGTGTCCGGAACCAACCGGGCGGGGGTGGCGCGCACACCATCCAGGGAACCGCCCTTTGCAATTGGGGAAACCGCGGTGTTGCTGCGCAGTATAGGTGTGCCTCGGTCAGTGCGACCCGAGCGACAGCATCTATAACTGGTTGACGGGCATCTGAGGGATCAATGGCATCTGGTACCAGGCTGGAATTTGAACCTCCGGCGGGTCGACCCTTTTCGGCGAAGCCGGCTTTTGCCGACCGGCTCGGCGAGGCCATCGACCGGGGCGTAAATCACCTATTGTCCTTGCAGGCCGAGGAAGGTTATTGGGTAGGCGAGTTAGAGGCCGACACCACCCTCGAATCCGACTATGTTCTTTATCTGCACGTGCTAGGGCGTGCCGATCGAGAGCGCGTCGCCAAATTGGCCAATTACGTACGGCGTCGCCAGTTGGAAGATGGGGGATGGAATATTTACTTTGGCGGCCCGTCGGAGCTTAACGCTACGGTGAAGGCCTATTTTGCGCTGAAACTCGCTGGAGATTCCCCGGACACTCCGCACATGCAGCGGGCTCGCGTGCGAGTCCACGAACTGGGGGGCTTAGAAGCGACCAATTCCTATACGCGTTTCTACTTGGCCATGGTGGGAGGTGTGGGCTGGGATATGGTGCCAGCCGTTCCGCCGGAGTTGATGCTGCTGCCCAACTGGCTGCCCATCAATATCTACGAAATGTCCTCGTGGACGCGAGGGATCGTGATTCCACTCGCGATCCTCTACGCGCAGAAGCCTTACTGGCCAGTCCCCGCCTATGCTCGCGTCGAGGAGCTCTTTCTCGACCCGTCGCGCAAGGCGCTGGCGTTCGCCTGGGACTCGCGTCCCTTTACCTGGCGGAATTTCTTCCTGGCGCTCGACCGCGCGTTCAAGCTCTATGAGCGCTTGCCGTGGAAGCCGCTGCGGCAGCGCGCGTTACGCCAAGCCGAAGATTGGCTGCTCGAGCATATCGAACGCAGCGACGGGCTGGCCGCGATCTACCCGGCCATGATGAACGCGATTTTCGCTCTTCTGGCGACCGGCCATGCACCCGACGATCCCCTGACGGCGCGCGAAATCGGCGAACTTGCGCGATTCGAGATTGAGGAGCACGACACGATTCGCGTGCAACCTTGCGTATCACCGGTTTGGGACACAGCCATAGCTATGGTCGCGCTCGAGGAGGGTGGCCTGCCACCCGATCATCCGGCGCTGGTGCGGGCCGCCGAATGGCTTCTCGCGCACCAAGTACTCGGGCCGGGTGATTGGCAGGTCAAGAATCCGGGTGTCGAGCCGGGTGGGTGGGTTTTCGAGTTTCGCAACGATTTCTATCCCGACGTGGACGATTCGGCATTCGTATTAATGGCACTGCAGAGGGTGAAGTATCCGGACGCCGCGCGTATGGAGTCCGCTGTGCGCCGCGGGCTTAACTGGATGCTGTCGATGCAGAATCGCGACGGCGGCTGGGGGGCATTTGACCGCGATAACACGCGCAAATTCCTCACACAAATCCCTTTTGCCGACCACAATGCGATGATCGATCCTTCTTCTGCGGACGTTACGGCCCGCGTGCTGGAGTGCCTGGGCCGCCACGGCTGGGCCGCGACGCATCCGGTAATTGAGCGCGGCATTCGATATTTATCACGCGAGCAGACACCTGAGGGTTCGTGGTATGGCCGATGGGGCGTGAACTACGTTTATGGCACCAGCGGGGTGCTGCGCGCGTTTGAGACGTTCGCGCTCACCGCCCAGGACTATTGCCAGCGTGCGAGAGCCTGGTTGCGCGCGGTGCAAAATGAAGATGGGGGTTTCGGGGAATCGATTGCTTCCTACTACGACGCGAAATGGATGGGTCAGGGTGTTAGTACGCCCTCCCAGACGGCTTGGGGCTTGATCGGTTTGCTGGCCGACGCGAGTTATCAGTGTTTCGGTGAGAATGATCGGCGAAAAGACAAGGCCGCCGGCAGCAATGGCGTTGGCGAAGCACCGGGCGCGAACGGAAATGGCTCGAACCGTGCTCCTGGTGACGACGTAGAAGATTCGGCCGTGGCGCGCGCAGTCGCCCATTTGATCGAGCAACAGAACCCGGACGGTTCCTGGAACGAAAATGAATTCACGGGAACGGGGTTCCCCTGCGTCTTTTATTTGAAATACCACCTCTACCGGAATTGCTTCCCGGTTTACGCGTTGTCCCGCTATCGCAATCTCCTGGCGGGCGCGAAGGAATTTCGAGCCTTCGAAATTGCGCCTGAGCTGCGAGGGAATCGGCCGGCGGGCGCGCTCGAAACAGCAGGCGGCTACGCTGCGGGCCCTTGCGCAGCGGGCCCCCACGCAACGGGACGATCGAGCAGATGACCACGCTGGTTACCGGAGCGACCGGCTTCCTGGGAAGCCACGTGGCCCGCTTGCTGGTGCAGCAGGGCACTCCCGTGCGCCTATTGGTGCGCCCTTCAAGCTCGACGCGCCTGGTGGACGATTTGCCGGCCGAACGAGTGCTGGGAGACTTGCGTGACGCCTCGTCGCTGGCGCGCGCCGTAGCGGGTGTGGACACTGTCTATCACGTGGCGGCCGATTACCGGTTGTGGGCGCGTAACCCGCGCGAAATTTTCGAATCTAACGTGCGGGGTACCAAAAACTTGTTGGACGCAGCGCGCTTCGCCGGGGTCTCGCGCTTCGTTTATACCAGCACGGTGGCTACCGTGGCGGCGCCCAGGAACGGGTCGCTGCCCGATGAAAACACCGCGACATCGCTGGGAGAAATGATCGGCGAATACAAGCGATCCAAATGGCTTGCGGAGCAGGAAGCACTGCGTGCCGCTGCAGCGGGGCTTTCAGTCGTGATCGTCAATCCCACCACTCCTGTGGGGCCGGGCGACTCGAAGCCGACACCCACCGGGCGCATTCTGGTGGATTTTCTAAATGGGCGCATGCCGGCTTATGTGGACACGGGCCTGAATTTTGTGCCGGTGGAGGATGCTGCCGCGGGCCATTTGCTTGCAGCGCACCAGGGGAAAGCGGGGCAGCGTTACATTCTCGGTGGCGAGAATCTGACTCTGAAGGCGGTTCTCGATATGTTGTCTCGCATTTCCGGCCGGCGCGCGCCGCGAGTGCGATTGCCGCATGCCGTGGCCCTGGCCGCGGGTTACGCCGACGCCGCGCTCTCAGCGCTATTGCGCCGCGAACCGCGAATTCCGCTTGAGGGTGTGCGCATGGCGCGGCACAACATGTTCGTGAATACCGAGAAATCCAGGCGCGACCTTGGTTTTGTATCAGGACCGGTGGCGGCGGCCCTCGAGCGTGCGATAATCTGGTATGAGGCTCACGGCTACGTTCCAGCTCGGCGCACGGCTGGAGTGGCCCAGGCCCACGCCGCCTGACGCGTGAACGAAAATTCGGCTTTGCCAGGCAGTGCAGTTGGGAGTCCCAGGGAATGAAGATCCTCATTACATTTGCAGTGGCAGCCGAATTCGCGGCCTGGCGACGGCGCCACGATTTTCGTGCGGCGACCTCGGGACCTTTTCCCCTTTATACCGCCGAGATTGGCGGGTGTACGACGCGGGTGGTCTTAACCGGGGTAGGCCCGGAAATGGCGTCCAAGGCGGCGCGATGGGCGCTGGAGTCGCCCGCGGATTTATGCGTATCGAGCGGTTTTGCCGGAGGGCTGGGCACCAACCTGCAAATCGGCAGTGTGCTGGCGGCGCGGTTAATACGGCGCGCGGAAAAGGATTTGGCCGTGGCGAGTGATGGCGATTTGTTAGAGGCAGCCTGCGATGCCGGGGCGCGGCACGTGGAAAGATTTCTGACGGCGCAGCGCGTGATCGGCAGCGCGGCGGAGAAAGCGGCGCTTGCCAATGAGGCGGAAGCGGTGGAAATGGAGAGTTACGTGATTTTGGCGGAGGCGGCGCGGCGTGGCGTCCGGGCTGTGGCCGTGCGAGCAACCAGCGACACGGTCAATACTTCACTGCCTTGCCATCTCGAGCGCACTCTCGATGAACGAGGTCGCATCCGGACTTTGGCGGTGCTCGCGGCTATGGCCCGCCGCCCGCAACAAATTCCAGCGCTGCTTCGGCTGGCGCGCGATTGCGGCATTGCGGCACGGCATCTTGCGGCATTTCTAGACGACTATTTGAGTTTGCTCGAGGTTCGCCTGAGCTTCTCGCACTCCGAAATGGTGAGCGCGCAATGAGCACAGCGCATATCGCCGGTGAACCTCCGGTAGGCGAGCGCTTGCGCCCCCTCCAAATGCGCGCCGGAGTCTATCACGGCGCCGGAATAGTCGCCGCCGAGTCGGTTCCCGTCCCGGCAATATCTGCCGGGGAAGTGCTTATCCGCGTGGCGGCCTGCGGGATTTGCGGCACGGACATCAAGAAAATTCAGCACGGATTCGTGGCGCCGCCGCAGATTTTTGGGCATGAAGTTGCCGGTACCGTCGTGGCCGTGGGGCGCGGAGTCCAGCGCTGGAATGTAGGTGACCGCGTAGTGAGCTTTCACCACGTTCCGTGCGCGAATTGCTTCTATTGCCGGCAGCGATTGTTCTCACAATGCCCGGCCTATAAGAAAGTTGGCTTGACCGCGGGTTTCGATCCCAACGGAGGCGGCTTTGCCCAATACGTTCGCGCGATGCCCTGGATTGTCGAACGCGGGATGGTCGAAATTCCTCCCGGGATATCTTTCGAGGAAGCGACATTCGTCGAACCGGTAAATACCTGTCTCAAAGCCGTCGAGAAAGCCAGGGTCGCGCCCGGCGAAACCGTGCTCGTTATTGGCCAGGGTCCGATCGGGCTTCTGCTCATGATGATTGCCCGGCTCGCGGGCGCGACGGTGCTGACCACCGATCCCATACCCGAACGGCGGGCCGTGAGCCTGCGATTGGGGGCTGCGGCTTCTTTCGATTCCGCCGATGTGCGCCTGGCGGATAAAATCCGCGTGAGGAGTGCTGCCCGCGGGGCCGATGCCGTGCTTGTGGCGGTGCCCTTGCCTGCGTTGCTCGCCGAGGCGCTCTCGCTGGCGCGGCCGGGCGGGCGCGTGCTCCTTTTCGCGCAGAACGATCCGCACATGAAAATCGAATTTCCCGCCTCCGCTGTGGGCGTGGAGGAAAAGGAGATTATCGGCAGCTACAGCGCCGCCGTGGACCGCCAGGCGGAGTCCGCCAGACTGGTGTTTTCGCGGATTCTGCCGGTGGCGGAACTGATTACGCACCGGTTTTCGCTGGAGCAATTTGCGGAGGCCTTGTCGCTAGCCGCACGGCCCAAGAGTAACTCACTCAAAGTGGTGATCACGCCTTGATAAAAGCCATTCCCATGGACATGCTCGAAGCCCCTTTGCCCAAGTTCGAAGCTGACGGCCATATGACCGCCGCGGTGCTTCATGGTAGCGAAGACCTTAAGATCGAGAGCATCGATATCCCACGGCTGGCGCCCGACGAAGCGCTGGTGCGCGTGAAGGTTGCGCTCACCTGCGGCACCGATTTGAAGGTCTGGAAGCGCGGCTATCACGCGCGCATGATCACGCCCCCCGCGGTTTTCGGCCACGAGCTGTCCGGCGTCGTCGAGAGCCTGGGAACGGACGTGGGCGGCAGCCTGCGTATTGGCGACCGCGTAGTCCCTTCAAATTCCGCGCCCTGCGGGGTCTGCCTGTTCTGCCGCAAGGGGCGCAGCAACCTGTGCGAGGATCTGCTGTTCAATAACGGCGCGTATGCGGAATATATCCGCATCCCGGGACGCATCGTGCGCGATAACCTGCTCGAAATTCCGCCCCACGTGTCGTTCGTGGATGCCGCGATGGTTGAACCGCTGGCTTGCGTGTTGCGCGGAATCGATGAGACCGGTATCCGGCCTGGCGACACCACCGTGTTGATCGGCTGCGGCCCTATTGGTTTGAAGTTCATCCGCATGCTGGCGTGCCGCGGAGTCAACGTAATTGCTTTAGGCAAGCGGCCCAGCCAAATAAAGGCCGCGGAGCGGATGGGCGCGCGTGCGGCTTTTGACGTCACCACACTCTCCGACACCGTCCACACGGTGCGGCGGCTCACCGAAGGCGGCCGTGGCGCTGATTCGGTGATCGAAGCCGTGGGATTGCCGATCACCTGGGAATGGGCCGTGCAAATGGTTCGTTGCGGCGGAACGGTCAATTTGTTTGGCGGCTGCCCGCGCGGCGCCGAAGTGCATTTCGATCCGACCGCCCTGCACTATTCCGAAATCACCATCAAATCGACATTTCACCACACGCCACGCTTCATTCGCGAGGCGCTCGCGTCCATCGCCCGAGGAGAAATTAGCGCCAACGATTTCGTGAACGCCGAAATTCCGCTGCGCGACCTCCCCTCAATGTTCGAACACATGAAGAATCGCAACGGCGAAATGAAAGTAGCCGTAATCCCGTAACCCGGTAAACGGGTGCGGGCTCTACTTGGAGCCCGCAAAATAAATCGTCCGGGCTCTACTTGGAGCCCGCGCAATAAAATAGTAGTTTCCTCCTGCGCGCTTTACTCCGGCCGCGATCCGTTAATACGCAAGCCGCATAAACGCCGCGAAATCGCTTGACCCCCGCCCGATAAACTGCGGAGATCCATCCAAATACGCGCTCCAGTAGCACGGGCATTCCTGCCTGTGCGCTTTACTCCGGCCGTCATCGGTTAATACGCAAGCTGCGTAAACGCCGCGAAATCGCTTGGCCCCCGCCCGATAAACTGCGGAGATCCATCCAAATACGCGCTCCAGCAACGCAGGCACTCCTGCCCGCGCTCTTTGCGGCCATCCGGCCCCGGGCACGCCGATCTCCCGATCGGCCATCCAGCATCGCCGCGACGCATTTAGTAGCACACACTCCTTCCTGCCTGCGCAGGGTTCAGGCGAGCCGCCATTTCCCAAGGCCAGACCAAAAAATTCAGGCCGCACGCCGGCCGGGTGCCCCTCGATAAGAACGAAGGCGTTGTCAAGGCGCAGTTCTGCTCCTCAGTGCTTTGCGCACCGCGTGGTTGCCAGAGCAGGGTGGAGGACCAAGACTCTGGAAATCTCGCCGTGAATCACTTCTCGGTGGATCGTTCCACCAACCATCGATACGGCCCGTCACTTCGGCCATGATTCTGCTATGCGAATCCCGATCTACAATCGGGACGAGAGCGCCCAATCAATCCTGCGGTCTAGCTTTCGCCGACCAGGGGCACCCGCGAGCTGCTCTCGATACGAACGATCTCCGGATACGGCTTTTGCGTGCGCAGCATCCAGTAGAGTCGAATCGCCAATTTCCGGGCCGCCGCCACCTTGGCCACACCCTTCGGCTTGCTGTGGCAGCGATGCAAATACTCGTTGCGCATTCCCGGATCGCAGCGCACCGCAATCTGCGCCGCCTCCACCAACAGCATTCTCATAAACCGATTCCCTTGCTTGCTGATCGATCCCAGGCGCTGATGTCCGCCCGAACTGTACTCTCGCGGAATCAGTCCCAGATAACTAGCCACCTGCTTGCCGCGCCGAAAACGGGAAACATCTCCCATCGTCAGCACGAAGGCCAGCGAAGTCACCGGCCCCACTCCCGGCTGGCTCAGCAACAGCTTCGCCTGAGAGTTTTCCTTCGCAGCCTGCTCCACCGCCAGGTCCAGCGGAGCGATCTGCTGGTTGAGCATCGCCAGCAACTTCAACAGGTCTTCGCGCCGCCGACTGCCCCAGGGCCGCAGCGCCAACTCGTTCAGCACCTTTTGTCCCGCCGCACTCCACAGCCGCTGCTTTCGCTGCACTCCCTGGTTGAGCGCCAGATGTTGCAACTCATTTTTCACCTGCGCCCGCACCCGCACCAGTTTGTGGCGGTGAATCAGCAACTGCCGCAGATCTTTCTGCTCGCTCGAGGGCACCCAGATCCGCGGAAATCGTCCGTCGAGCAGCAGCTTCAGCAGCAAAGCCGCATCTCGCCGGTCGTGTTTCTGCTGCCGCACATCACTGGCTCGAATCTTCGCCGCATCGCCCACCCACAACTCGTGCCCCGCCGCCGTCACCATCTCCAGAAACCACTGATGGTTCCCCGTCGATTCCATGCCGATCAGCGCCGGCCCGGAAAGCTGCCGATAGAAACGCTCGGCCTCTCCCGAACCATGAACCAACTTCTTCTCCCCCGTTTCCCCCGTAATCGTGTCCACCCAACAAACCTGTTGCCAACTAGGATGAAAATCACATCCAATAACCAGCATCGAAGGCTCCTTTCTCCCCAGATTCTTGGTCCTCTAACCAAAGAATACAGGGTCGCGAACGGAGCCTTCGTTCTTATCCAATCAATCCTTGCGCATTTTGCAAGGGTGGGGTTTTTCTGCAGATATCACCATGCTCCCCACAGCGTTCGCCAATCAACCACTCAACAGACCCGCTGGCGGTTGAAATCGCGCGAGGCCGGGCAGTTCGAGGATTTCTGAAAGTCTGTCCTAGGCGGCGTCGATTGGAAGCGCCTTCAGGCGCATGAGGAAACCATACGGAACTCGTGACGACTAAAAGCATGCGCCTGCAAAGCATTAAGGGTCTGTTTTCGCCAAGTGGTGGTTAATAATTGTGTGTTCAATGACCGCCTGCAAGCGGGCTGACCCGCATAACAAGCTCCTTCAGAAACTGATCGGAGCACATGAACACGGCAAAGTGCCCGCAGCCTTGGATGGACACGAACTCCTTGTGCGGGGCCTGGATCGATGCCAGGTATTGTTGAGCAAGCGCGGTCGGAGTCGTAAAGTCTGCGGCTCCCTGGAAGAAAAATATTGGGACAGAAAAGCGGACACCTAGCTCCTTCTGAGTCAGAGACGCCGTCTGCGGTACGAGACGATTTCCGCTCAAAATCTGGCCATCAATCGAATCGTTAATATCCTGCACTGAACTGCCGGGAGCCACCAGGGTAAGGCCAAGCGTCCCTGGCAAGAACTGATCTGCGCCCTCGAAATTGTTGGCCCATCGCCGCTGCACTTGGTACCCCTCGGCGGACGAGTAAGGAGGCGGGCCGACGCGGCGCAATTCCTCCAAGGCCTGCTGATTTCCGATGGCTTGGGCCTTCTTGAGCAAAGCATCGTAAGCGACGGAATAGTTCTTTGTACTGTCGGCGACCTGTCCCGTCCCCACGTATGCGTAGAAGAATTCCGGCCTGGCCCGAACCATGCGCAGACCGAGGATTGAGCCGAATGAATGAGCTACGATGATGATCTTGTCTTTGCCAAGATGCTTCCGCAGATACTCGGTCAATTCGATGCCGTCCTGCGTCATGCGATCAAGTGTCATCGTCGGCGCGACCGTAGGGCCGGTCCTTCTGAGCGTTCTACCCGCGCCTCTCTGATCCCATTGCACCACCGTGAAGTGCTTTTCCCATGGAGCGAACAAAGCGAATGTCCAAGGGTTAGTTACATCGCCGGGACCGCCGTGGAGAAACAGCAGCACGGGGTTGTTGCGATCCTGGCCCCGGATGGTGGCCCACTGCTCGATGCCTCCAATGGCAACATAGATTGCCTCGTCAATGCCCTTTGCGGATTCAATGGCGAACTGCTTTGCGTTTCGCGCCCGCAGCACCGAGAGCGTTTCGTCGAGCTTACGATATTCTGCATCACTGACATCGGGCTTCTTCGTGCTCTCTTGCAACGCAGCAGCCTGAACCGGCACTGCATGCGGTGCTTGGGCAACAAACGATATTCCGATCGAGAAAGCGCTAGCAATGCCAATGGAACGTAGCACACGAGTTCGCATGTCAGTATTATACGGACAGGGGACGGGATCGTTTCAATGATGGCAATTCGGAAGCCGCCGATTTGTAATCGGTGCATTCAAACTGACCCACCACCCAAGGTGGGCGCACGCATCGATCGAGTTTGTATCCGGCACGACGCAGTGGATCTTCTCTCGTTGCTCCTTGCCCTTCGCCGTCGTCATCGTTGTCGTTGTTGTTGCCGTTGCCTTTGGCCCTTGTCTTTGCTGTCGCCTGTTGCCTTGCCGTTGGGTGTTGCTGTTGCCTGAGTTGTAGCCTTAAGCTGTCATTCTGAGCGCAGCGAAGAATCCCTCATTCTTTTCGCCTTCTCTCGTTGCTCCTTGCCCTTCGCCGTCGTCATAATCGTTGTCGTTGTCGTTGCCGTTGTCGTTGCCGTTGCCGTTGTCGTTGCCTTTGGCCCTTGTCTTTGCTTGCGCCTGTTCCTTTCCGTTGGGTGTTGCTGTTGCCTGAGTTGTAGCCTTAAGCTGTCATTCTGAGCGCAGCGAAGAATCCCTCATTCTTTTCGCCTTCTCTCGTTGCTCCTTACCCTTCGCCGTCGTCATAATCGTTGTCGTTGCCGTTGCCGTTGCCTTTGGCCCTTGTCTTTGCTGTCGCCTGTTGCCTTGCCGTTGGGTGTTGCTGTTGCCTGAGTTGTAGCCTTAAGCTGTCATTCTGAGCGCAGCGAAGAATCCCTCATTCTTTTCGCCTTCTCTCGTTGCTCCTTGCCCTTCGCCGTCGTCATAATCGTTGTCGTTGCCGTTGCCTTTGGCCCTTGTCTTTGCTGTGCGCCTGTTGCCTTGCCGTTGGGTGTTGCTGTTGCCTGAGTTGTAGCCTTAAGCTGTCATTCTGAGCGCAGCGAAGAATCCCTCATTCTTTTCGCCTTCTCTCGTTGCTCCTTACCCTTCGCCGTCGTCATAATCGTTGTCGTTGCCGTTGCCTTTGGCCCTTGTCTTTGCTTTCGCCTGTTCCTTGCCGTTGGGTGTTGCTGTTGCCTGAGTTGTAGCCTTAAGCTGTCATTCTGAGCGCAGCGAAGAATCCCTCATTCTTTTCGCCTTCTCTCGTTGCTCCTTGCCCTTCGCCGTCGTCATAATCGTTGTCGTTGCTCGTTGCCTTTGGCCCTTGTCTTTGCTGTGCGCCTGTTGCCTTGCCGTTGGGTGTTGCTGTTGCCTGAGTTGTAGCCTTAAGCTGTCATTCTGAGCGCAGCGAAGAATCCCTCATTCTTTTCGCCTTCTCTCGTTGCTCCTTGCCCTTCGCCGTCGTCATAATCGTTGTCGTTGCCGTTGCCGTTGGCCCTTGTCTTTGCTGTGCGCGGGCTTGGCGGCCGCAATCGAAACGATCTATCCGCGCGCGCGCCACCAACGCTGTTGGGTGCACACGATGCGTAACCTGCGCGACGGCGTGCGGCGGCGCGATCAGGCCCGGATCAAACGCGATGCGCAGCGCATCTATCTGGCCCGCGACGCCGCCCAAGCCCGCCGCGCCTTCGGGCGCTTCCGCTTTCATTGGCAGAGCACGTATCCCAGCCTGGTCCGGCGGCTGGAGCGCGATCTGCCCGAACTGCTGACCTTCTTCGATTTCCCGCAGCCGCTGTGGCGCAAGCTGCGCACCACCAACGCCATCGAGCGTTGCTTCGTCGAAGTCCGCAGGCGCACCCGGCCCATGGTCCTGTTCACAAACATGCAGAGCGTGGAGCGAATCCTCTATGCC
This sequence comes from uncultured Acidobacteriota bacterium, assembly GCA_963719845.1. Lineage (GTDB taxonomy): Bacteria > Acidobacteriota > Terriglobia > Acidiferrales > UBA7541 > Palsa-189. Next base: position 315,877 of record CAVRDM010000037.1, read on the forward strand.
ATCTTTTACAGATTCAACGAGCAACGGGTGCGGGCTGTACTTGCAGCCCGTGCAATACGGGTGCGGGCTGTACTTGCAGCCCGTGCAATACGGGTGCGGGCTCTACTTGGAGCCCGTGCAATAATTGTCGGGCCACACCCTCCGCCTTTTTACACAAGCAGCTTGACGTCACCCCTCGGGAACAAGACAGGAACGGGCTTTGACGCGGATGATAAAATAGTTATAGATGTTATCCGTTAACGTAATTGGGCGGCTATCGCGATTTACTAAGTCTCGTGGATTCATATCCTTACGTAATAAGCGGTTGTAAGTAGCTTGGAATGATATCCTTACAAAAAAACCGGGGGGGCAGGGGGGCCGGTTCCTACGACCCGAGCCCGATGCATTACCTCTCACGCATCCCCGGTGATCGTGCATCCTCGTGGTTCGGAGCTTATGCAACCACCCTCTGAGCTCGAGATTGCTCGCCACGTGCCGCCGGCGGGGTGCTCTCTCGCTGAAGCCGAGCGCTATACGCGCTGGCTCGCCACGCATCACTACGAGAACTTCCACGTCGCTACCTGGCTGCTTCCGCGGCAACTGCGCCAGCACTTCTACAACGTCTACGCGTATTGCCGCTGGGCGGACGATCTGGGCGACGAGGTCGCCACCCCTTCGCGAGCGCTCGAGCTGCTGGACTGGTGGGACCAGGAACTGTCTCTCTGTTATGCGGGCCAGCCGTCGCATCCCGTCTTCATAGCTCTTGCGCCAACCATTCGTTCTTTCGATATTCCCGTCGAGCCGTTCAGGCACCTGCTGAGCGCTTTTCGGCAGGACCAAACCGTGCACCGTTACCAAGCCTGGGAAGACCTGCTTGATTATTGCCGGTATTCGGCGGAACCCGTGGGCCGGCTGGTGCTTTACCTTTGTGGATATCGCGACGCCGAACGCCAGCATCTTTCCGATGCGACCTGCACCGCCTTGCAACTTGCAAACTTCTGGCAGGACGTTTCGCGCGACCTGACCAAGGGCCGCATCTACATTCCTGTGGAGGATTTGGAGCGGCACGGGTTGACCGTGGCCGATATCGAATCGCGGCGATTCGACGAGCGCTATGCAGCCCTGATGAAGGATTTAATTGCGCGCACGCGGGGACTTTTTGCTGCTGGAGCAGCGTTAACCTCGCGCGTGGATGCAACTTTGCGCGTGGATGTACAACTGTTCACCGCTGGCGGCATGGCGATTCTCGATGCCATCGAGAAACTGGGTTACAACACGCTAGAACACAGGCCGGCGCTAAGCGCCGCCATTCGTGTTCGGTTGCTCGCAGCGGCGGTCAACGGAAGGATTCACACCGTTTTCAGTCGGCAAGCATTGCCTAGCCTGACGCCCGGTGGCCAGAAGTCGCAAGGTCCAGCTCGGCCGGGCCGGGACATTCCAAGTCTCGGGGTGAATTCTGGGCCGCAAAATGGTGGCGTGCGCAATTCGTTTCAGGAAGCCAGCATCATCGCCTCCTCCTATGCGGAATGCCGGCGCGTGGCGCGCGAGGCGGCCAGTAATTTTTATTACGCTTTTTACATGCTGCCGAAGCGCAAGCGTGATGGCTTATGCGCCCTCTATGCCTTTATGCGTCTGGTGGACGATGTTTCCGATACGCCGGAGAGTGGCGCGAAGGTGACGCGGAGCGTCGCGGACGGAGAGATAGCGAGCGCGGAACCTCCGGCGACGATTGCGGCCAAGCGCGCGGTCTTGGCGCACTGGCGTGCCATGCTCGACCGTGCCGTGGCCGGCGAAGTCGCGGAGCACCCCATTTTGCCGGCATTCGCCGACACCGTGCGGCGGTATCGTATTCCGCCGCGCTACTTCCACGATCTTATTTCGGGCGCGGAGATGGACCTTACCGAAACGCGTTACGCTACATTTGAGCGGCTGCATGAATATTGTTACCGGGTTGCCGGGACGGTGGGCCTGACCTGCCTGCACGTTTTTGGTTTTGACGATCCGCACGCCTGCGAACTCGCCGAACAGTTGGGCGTGGCCTTCCAATTGACGAATATCATTCGCGACGTTGGGACTGATCTGGCGCTCGGGCGGGTCTATCTGCCGTCCGAGGATCTGACGCGTTTCGGCTGTTCGGTGAGCGACCTCGCAAGTGGTGTGGTGACGCCGCGAGTGCGCGCCTTGCTGCGTGCCGAAGCGGACCGTGCCTGGAGTTTCTACGCCCAAGGCGTGCGCCTGATGCAGCACATCGACCGCGATAGCCGCGCGGCGCTATGGGCGCTTACGCGAATCTACTCTACGCTGCTGGCACGCGTCGAGGACCGCAATTTTGACGTTTTTTCTTCGCGCATACGCCTGAGCGCCGCGGAAAAAACGCGCATCCTGGTGCGTGCGCGGCTGGGATGGTGGTCGGAGGCTGATGTCATCGAAGAGCGTGATCGTGATCGGCGGGGGACTGGCGGGACTTTCGTCGGCCGTCGCGCTGGCTGAAGCCGGATTCCGCGTGCGCTTACTCGAGCAACGGCCTTTTCTGGGCGGCCGGGCTTCGTCGTATACGCTGCCCGGCGGCGAACACGTGGATAATTGCCAGCATGTCACGCTTGGCTGTTGCACCAATCTCAGTGACTTCTACCGCCGCGCCGGAGTGGAAGGCCTGATCAAATTTTACGATGAATTGACGTTCGTGGACCGCGAAGGACGCCGCAGCGTTATGAAGGCCTCGGCCCTGCCCGCCCCAATTCACCTGGCGCCTTCTTTGGCTCTGTATTCCTCGGTGGCCTGGAACGGCCGGCAGAGAATCGGACGCGCCATGCTGGCCATCGCGCGGCGTGGCGGCTGCAACTCGGGCGGGGACGCCGAGGGCGCCAGCATGCTCGAGTGGCTGCGGCTGCACGGCCAGACCGAGGAAGCCATCGAGCGCTTCTGGAGCGTGGTGCTGGTCAGCGCCTTGGACGAAAACCTGGCGCGCACCGATGCGCGATACGGCCTCGATGTTTTTTGGAAAGCGTTTCTTTCCAATCGCGCCGGATATTTGATTGGGATTCCCACCGTGCCCCTGGGAACGCTGTACGGGGGTTGTCGCGCGGCAGTCGAGAGCCGCGGCGGAGAGGTGGTGTTACGCGCACCGGTGCGTGCGCTGCGAATGCGGGATGATTGCGTCGTGGCGATCGAAACCGCCGACGGGCGGGAAGAGACCGCCGACCTGTATGTTGCGGCGGTACCGCACGATGCGCTGCTAGATTTGCTGCCGCCGTCATTGATCGAACGTGAGCCATCCTTCAGCAATCTGCGCCGGCTGCGTGTTTCGCCGATCACGGGAGTGCATTTCTGGTTTGACCGCGAGATTATGTCCGAGCCATTCTTGACCCTGATCGATCGCACTACGCAATGGATCTTTAACAAGTCCAGGCTGGGCGCGGGAAATTCTTTATCCGGGGCATCATCCGCGCCATCTTCCGGAGACGGCGGCCAATACTTGCAGCTGGTGATCAGTGCGTCTTACGATTTATTACCCCGCTCGCGCCAGGAGATCGTCGATCTTTGTCTTGGAGAACTTCGTGAAGTATTGCCTGAAATGCGCGCGGCGAATCTATTGAAGGCCACAGTAATCAAGGAGACAGCAGCGACCTTTTCATCTGAGCCGGGCGCGGACCGCTGGCGGCCATCGCAGCGCACCCAGGTTCGCAATCTTTTTCTGGCCGGGGATTGGACCGCGACCGGCTGGCCAGCCACCATGGAGGGAGCGGTACGCAGCGGATACCTGGCCGCCGAACAGATTTTAGCAGCTGAGGGTGTGTCCCGGCGAATCGTGAAACCCGATCTTCCTGTTGAAGCACTGGCCCGGCGATTTGCCGCGGCATCGGAAGCATGCTGAATGGACCGTTTAGCGCTTCATTGCGGCAATGGCGTTATACCGCTGGCTTAACAAAGTCGCTATAGCCGTAATGTTTGACGAAACCGCGCCTCGGGTGCAGTCGTCTAAATAGCAACATTGACATTGTTGGGTTGAGCCGTTTTTGCTGTTGCCGCATGAGATTGCGAGTATCATAAGGCATCCCCTTACGGAGGTCTCTTGGAGCGGAAGTATAGCCATCGGGGCTACATGGACACCGATGCCCCGAAAAAGAAAGAGAAGCGTCCACCTCAGAATCACGGCCGCCAAGAACAAATTGGACCGCGCACGCCGCGCATGGTTGGCACTATTACGCGCGCGCGATGCTCGAATTGCGGGGCTGTGTTACAGGCGGGTTTCGATGCCAATGCCAAATGTCCTCGCTGCGGCTTCGATCTGCATAGCTGTAAGCAGTGCATGTATTTTGACACGAGCGCGCAATTTGAATGCACCCAACCCATTGGAGAGCGGTTTCCGAAGAAGGATGTACGCAACGACTGCACCTTCTATGCATTTCGCACCACAGTAGAAAAGGACACTGCGCCCAACACTCCGGCACCCACATCCGCTCCGCCAACCAACGGCCACTCGAATCGCCCCAACGATGCCCGCAAAGCATTCGATGACCTGTTTAAGAAGTAGCCGCTGAAATATTCTACGTAATACTCTGACCGGCCACTGCCGCCTGATGCTTCATCGCTGCCCAAAGGCGTAAGGCTATAAAGAACGCCGTCTACTTGGGAATAGGTGGGAAAAGCGTCGGCTCCTCTGCCGGGGCGTCCGCTATAGATTCAAGTTGCGGGTAGTGATGGCGCAACGGCTCCGGGACACGGACTGGGGCGCCGGTCAGCATATGGATCAATTGCAAGGCATTTACGACTGATTTTCCCTGGAAATGATTGTTCGCGATTACAAATGTCGTGCGGGTTCCGCTGGCGAGCTTGCGTATGCGTGCGATCCAGGGCGATAGCTCTTTCTCCGTGTAGAGATAGTTGTAGCGTTCGTGACGCGGCAGCATGGGGTCGTCGCTGAACCACGTGTCGTAACGGCGTCCGTGGAGGCGAATATAACCGATAGGCGCCGTGGCGAGTTCCGATGGAGGCATGGAGCGGCCAATCAGAGGCTGGTCGACATTACAGAATCCCAATCCCTGCTCTTCCATCATGGCGTAGAACTCGGCGTCGTTCCAGGAACTGTGGCGAACCTCGATGACCAACGGATAGTCGCCGAACCGGTCCGCGAGATTTTTCAGACGGCCGAGATTGTCGGCTGTACGATGAAAAGAATGTGGAAATTGCAGTAACACCGCGCCCAGGCGGTTTGCCTGGACCAGGGGCGCGAAGCCTTCGCGTACGGCCCGCTCATCGTCGGTGGTCACTTCGCTTTCGTGCGTAAATTTCTTCCAGAGTTTTGCCGAAAAAACAAAATTCGGATTGGCCGCTACGCGCTCCACCCACTGCTCGGCGACAGCGGGCCGTAGCGGCTGGTAAAACGAGGTATTGATTTCAATGGCATCGAAGTATTGCGCGAGGTACGTGGCTTCGTGGAAGTCTTTCGTGCGCGGAGTCGGATAAACTATTCCCGCCCAGTCAGTGTACGACCAGCCGGCAGGCCCGATCAGGAGGCGGCCAGGGAGTATCGCGCGTTTGCGTGGTCCAGCCATGTATCCTTCTGCTCATGATGCCCGATTAGCGGAATTCGCGAAGGCTTTTTTGCGGGTCTAAGGCGGGAACATGCCCCTTCCACAGGGGTTACAATATTATGGCGCGCTTGTTACCCTAACTAGAGCATGTGGCGCTATGAGGTGGTCTCATTCCCCGCCAGAAGGTCAATCGCCATGAAAATTGCCATCAGCTACCGTCACGTGGAATTTCCCAAGCCTGTGGAGGTTATTGTCAGCCGCCATCTGCAAAAAATCGGGACTTTGCTCAAGAGCTATGACCCGGACCTGGTGCAGTTGCATGGAGCCTTTGATAAGCATCCGCGCACCTCGGAATTCACTTTTGCAGTAAGCCTTTCGCTTCCTACGGGAACTTTATACGCCAGCAGCGAGACGCCGGGTGCTGATTCCAGCGCGCGCAAGACCTTCGCCGAGCTAGAAAGACAAATTAAGAAACATCAGGCACAGCTGCGCAAAGGGCATTGACGGCAGAGGTTAGCGTTAGCGGTCTCAGCCTGCGACCGCCTGCGGGAGATGTGTTTATGCGGCGCTAATTTTGAGGGAATCGCTTTAGGAGAGTGCCGGCAAGTCACGGATCATCCGGCATGCCACGCTTGCCGGGCCCTGTGAACTAGCGAAATTACGCTGCCCGAGAATGCCGGTCACACGAATATCTGCCGTGGCTTTCCAACAAAAGAGCGCAGGCAAGAGTGTGCGCTACCAAAACCGCTGTGGCACGTCATTTCGCGACGCCGGACATTTCCGCAAGCACGTTAAAGAGTACGGCAAAGTCACGTTCCACATAACCCATGCCTCTGGCGGCGGTGAGAAACTCGTTGGTAACCGCGGTGGTGGGCAGGGGCACGTTCAGGTGACGCCCCATCTCCAGAGCCAGCAGCATGTCCTTCTGCATCATGTTGACGTTGAACCAGGCTTCCTGGGGCATGTCCAGAACGAAGGGTCCACGGTATTGCACCATCGGCGAAGCAATGACGCTGTTAGTGAGCACTTCCACCGCGGTTTGCCGGCTGATGCCGCTTTTTTCGGCGAGCAGAACGGCTTCGGAGAACGCGAGCATTTGCACCGCGAGGCTCAGGTTCGTGGCGATTTTCATCGCCACCGCCAGCCCATTCTGGCCCACATAAGTCACCTTGGGACCGACATCTTCAAGTATGGGCTTGATGCGGTCGAACGTTTCCTTGCGCCCGCCGACCATCAGCGAGAGTTTGCCTTCCTGCAACGTGATAACACTCCCGGAAACGGGGGCGTCGACCATATCCCCACCCTTTTCGCGGATTTTTGCGGCCAATGCCCGGCTCACGTTTGGACTGACCGTGCTCATATCGACGAAAACCTTGCCGGCGCTAATGCCCGCGAGAAGCCCTTCGCTTCCGTTCGCGATTTCCTCAAGGGCGGCAGAATTGGTAACCATGGCGAAAACGATATCCGCTGCTGTGGCTACCTCTCGGGGGGAGCGGACCCACTTCATGCCTTTATCAATGAGGAGCTGAGCCTTTGAGCGCGTGCGGTTGTATCCCGCGACGCTGTGTCCCTTCGACAGCAAGCGTTCCACCATGTTGCCGCCCATGACGCCCAGACCGATAAATCCGAGATTAGCCATTTTCTAAGAATCTCCTCGCAGGCAAGCAAATAGGGGTCTTTGCGTGTTCACTGAATCCAGACGGTTTTAATGTCCGTAAATTCACGGATACCATGTACTCCCAGTTCGCGACCATGGCCCGACCATTTTACTCCGCCAAAGGGAAGCCGTGGATCGGACACTACCATGCGATTAATGAAAACCATTCCGGACTGGATATCATTTATGAAGCGTTCCCGTTCGCCATCATCATTGGTCCAGGCGCTTGCGCCCAGGCCGAACCGGCTGTCATTGGCGATGCGAATGGCATCATCCACGTCGCACGCCCGGAACAGCCCCGCCACGGGGCCAAAGATTTCTTCGCAGGCGGCCGGTGACTCGCGCGGGACATTCGTCAAAACCGTCGGCGCGTAGAAAAACCCGGGGCCATTCAGAGGCGCGCCGCCGGTAAGCGCTTGTGCGCCTGCGCTAACGGTTTTGCGTACGTCCCGGTCGATATCGCTTCGACCGTCCGCCGTCGCCATGGGACCCAACTCGGTCTTGTCGTCGAACGGGTCGCCGACGCGCAGTGCCGCCATGGCCTTCACAAAGCGGCTCTCGAACTCATCCGCTATTTGTTCATGAATGATGAAGCGCTTGGCGGCGATGCAGGATTGCCCATTATTCGAGATTCGCGCCTTTACCGCTGTGGGTATGACTTCATCGAGATTGGCGCTCGGCATGACCACGAAGGGATCACTGCCGCCAAGTTCAAGTACCATCTTTTTGATTCGCTTTGCTGCCCCCATGCCCACTTGGACGCCTGCGACCTCGCTTCCGGTTAGAGTGGCGGCCACAATGCGCGGGTCGTTCAGGATTCCGTCCACGGTATTCGAGCCGATGAGGAGGGTCTGAAAGACGCCGTCGGCAAAGCCCGCTCTTCGATAAAGATCCTCGATCAGGAGCGCGCACTGCGGAACATTCGACGAATGTTTCAGGAGCATGACATTGCCCGCCATCAAGGCGGGAGCCGCTGCGCGAATGACTTGCCAAAAGGGATAATTCCAGGGCATGACCGCTAAAATCGCGCCGAGCGGTTGATAGCGAACGTAGCTCCGCGTCGCGGGCGTCTCCACGATCTCGTCGGATAAAAATCGCGCGGCGTTTTCGGCGTAGAACCTGCACACCCACGCGCATTTAGCCGCCTCCTCGACGGCAGACCGAAATGTTTTGCCCATTTCGGTGGTCATCATTCGCCCGAACGTCTCTTTCTCATTTTCCAGAATGTCCGCGGCTCGGGACATGCGCTGGGCGCGGTCGGCAAAGGACATTTGGCGATGACGGGGAAAAGCATCCGCGGCGCGCTGAAGCTTTTGTTCCAACTGCGCGTCCGAAAGAGGCTCAAATGTCTTGAGGACCTGTCCGGTGGCAGGGTTTATTGTGGCGATAGGCATTTCTGCGATCCCTCCAGGGTTTTCGAGTATATCTATTTAATTTGTATCACGTTTCGCGCTTGGCTTGAACCCGGGCCAAAGGTAATGCAGGGCAGCGCTAGTTCATCAAAACATCGTTGTTAGGGAAGTGGCACGAAACATTTGAAGTTAGTGCGAATCGGCATTATATCAGTTTCGCTGGGATTTCTCTTGTCCAGCAGCTGCCCTTTTGCCGCTGCCCGGGCTTGCCCGCGTTCTGGTGGATGAAAGTCCGCACCACCGCTGGCTGCACGTGAGGATTTATGTACTGTGGAAAGGTGATATCTCGTCCAGTCGCAACTGACGGGAAGTGTTATCCCCCTGTGACGCGGCCCACGCTTACAAATGACCGATTGATTTTCGGCTGGGCTCGACCCCGCGCAAACCGACCGATCGCCACGTTTACGAATTGAAGTCGGCGGAATCCCCGATTGACATTTTTCTCTCTCCGTGTCAAGAGTGCCGCCATGAGTCGGGGCTAAGAACCAGGGGCAGTCAATCCACGGCCTCGACAATCCAAAATGATGTGATCCGGAGGAACACAGATGAAGACCAAACTGGTTGGTTGTTGTCTTTTGGGTTTGGCGCTTATCCTAACTCTCAGCATCAGCGCCCGACCGGATCGAGATGATCGGGACCGAGACGATAAAAAGCAGAGCGAAAACCACAAGCATAACGTTAACACTCCAGTCGGGTTCCTTGAAGTTATTCCAATCCCAGGAAACCCGGTCGTGAGTACCGATCTCTCCTGGACCGACCCCGGTACGGAGAGGTTTTACCTCGCCGACAGGTCAAACTCCGCCGTGGACATCGTCGATACGGAGAAAGACATTTTCGTGAACCGAGTTACCGGTTACGTGGGGGCAACCGGCACGAACGGGACTGGCCCTAATGGTGTTCTGGTGACACCCGACCGCAGACTTTTCGCCGGGGACGGCAATAGCAAGTTGCAGGTGGCCGACGTGGATCCGAATTCGTCGAACTACCTCAAGTTCCTCTTCCCAAGTGTGGGCTGCACGACGAATTGCGGGGTGAACACTGCCGATCCCACTTTCGCGGGCGGCAAACAATGCAACAACGGCACTACAAACTCGTGTAATCGCGCCGACGAGCTGGGTTACGACCCGGCGGATCACATCATCATGGTCAACAATGACCAACCTACACCGGCGTCGCCAGCCACAGTTGCGTGGCCATATGCGACGTTTGTTTCGACCGACACCTACAAAATTCTAGGAGAGATCATATTCACGGGCGCGGGCGGGGCGGAGCAGCCTGTGTGGGACGCGGCAATACAGCGCTTCCTGGTCACGCTGCCGGGGACCACAACACAGGCCCCGGAAGTCGCGGTCATCGACCCCAAAAATATTGGCTCCGGGATTGTAAACACGTATTCGTTCCCCTGTTCGACCTTGCCTGGTGGAACTGGTACCGGCGCTAACGGTGCGGCACTCGGTGCGTTCCAGCACCTGCTCATATCCGCGTGCGGCGAGCCGATCGTGATAGACGCCCTCACTGGCGCTGTCCTGCACGTAATCCGGGACGTCGGCGGAGGCGATGAGGTCTGGTACAACCCGGGAGACGGCCGGTTCTACGTAACCTCGACCGATAATACGGTAGTTGTTCCCCCTGGTGGGACCGCACCCAGTGTACTGGGCGTCATCGATGCGGAGGACAGCAGTTGGCTAGAAAACGTGCCTGACTCGGGAGGCCGAAACGCTTCGGCATTTCCCGAGAACAACCGCATATTCAGTCCTGTCCGGACGACGGCTGCCTTTGTGACCGCTCCGTCAACCGACAATACGATTTGCGCGGCGTTTGGGCTGAAAGGCACCGGTTGCGTCGCCGTCTTCACCCATAAGGGCGGGGCGGGCGAGTAGTTCGGTAAGGCACGAAGCACCGGCTTGGGCGGCCTTGAGGCCGCCCAGGCTCGGCCCAGTTTCCTTTCTATTTTCCAACCTCTCTCAGGAGGCGGCTGAAGAGCCGCCTCCTGAGGGTTTATTGTGGTCGATGGCCCCGTTTAATTTGGGGGCGATGGAGGTATCAGATCAGTTTTGGGGTGCTCCGATAGAATCAGCGGCGCGCGGGGACGCTGATCAAAATCGAAATCCGCGGTAAGGTTGCCGAGTTGAGGGGCATTCTCCCGCACGTCGGGGCGTGGATCAGGTCTGCCATCGGTTTTGGGATCGATGCGCTGACTGTTTAAGAAATCGTCCTCGATGAACTTTACGAACGCGTCGAAGCTCAGCGTTTGGTGATCGATGAGACCTCTCTTGGCATACGGCGAAATAACCATGGCGGGAACGCGCAACCCATAACCATTCTCATCAACCTTAACGGGGACATGGTGATCGTAAAAACCGCCCCAATCATCCCAGGCCAGGAAGATCGCGCAGTCCTTCCAGTTCGGCCCCTGCATGACTTCATTGATCAGGTTGGTTACAAAAGTCTGCCCCGCACTGATGAGGGCTGGCGGATGCTCGCTGACATCTCCTGAGGGTACTATCCAAGAGACCGCCGGCAGCGTGCCGTGCTCTGCCGCGACCAGGAAGTTTTCCAGGGTCTGGACATTCTCGAGTTCGCCATCGTTCTTGACGGTGTCGAAAAATGGCAGCGGGTTCCAGATGCCCGGTGTTTTGGCACTTTGCTTCACGGGGAGGCAATCCTCCTGCTCGTCGTCCTGGCAGTCAGGTTCGGTTCCTTCCAGTACGTAATAACCCCAACTCACGCCTCCTTGGTGCAGCAGGTAGGTAAGGTCGGTCCAGGCGTAGATGGGAGCGGTCTTCGCGCCTGCGAAACCAGGAGGGTTGCCCGGATTTTGCAGCGCATTCGTGCAGCTGGAAGGATCGTCGTGCTTTTTGCAGTTGGCCGACCACTCTGAAACTTGGAAGAGATGTTCGGGTAGGCTCCAGGAGGCGTTCGGTTCAAACATATGATCCTGTAAGACAAACTCGCGCGCGTAGCGCCAGTAGTTGGGAATCTCTCGGCCATCGTGGTAACCCATTACGTCTGGCGTCGCCGAGTTCGTACAGGCAGGATTGTTCGGATCCAAGCAGCCTTTCTGTCCGTTTTCAGCCTGCGCTATGAATCCGTCCATTTTGCCGCCGTCGACGTCCGCAACTGCGTTGCTGGCGCCGTGGGGACCGCCACCATTCTGATCGTTGCGATTGTGGAAGGGCTTGACGCACATACCAGTAGCTGGATCGGGCACGCAGACAGTAAACTCGCCTCGCTCCTTTGGTATGCCATCCGCCCCCGGATAGGTGCCAAAATAAGTATCGAAGGAGCGGTTCTCCTGCATGATGATGATCACGTGTTTGATCTTGTGGATGCCGATCAAAGCGCTGTCATCGTCTCGGTGGCCTTGCGAGGCGCCTCCCGCTTGACGGTCATCAGGATCGGTGCCCCGGTTTTGATTGGCTCGAACAGATACGATCGCCAGCAATAGCGCAAGTGGACCTACCAGCGCCAACAGGATTGTGATTCTACTCGGAAGGTGAGGCAACCATCTCGGACGCATGTGATCCCCCTCTCAGAGCAATGTAAACACCGCGAGTCTAAGCAATAGTTATTTGCAGCATAGGCTCGGAACTAAATCTCAGTAACCTAACCCCGGATTCCTTCTAAAGTTGCTTGGGGCGAGGCTTCCGCTCGATCTTCGTTCAGCATTTTGAATGAGCCGAACTGCATGACCCTACGGTACGCGCAACTCGCCCCCAGGTTCGATGCGGAAAGAATGGCGAGAGCCTCACTATGCTCGCCTAAACCCAGTCGCCATCAAGGCTCTCGCTGAGCTATGGACGCTCGACGACGGCACGGGAGCAGCGATTTGCAACCTTTCAAGGTGAGCCATTGCTGGACCGGGCTATTGGTTCGAGAAGGCCATACGGAAGGCCGGAATCTCCGATTTTCAATGGCCCCATCTCCGCTACACTTTGCGTCCCGTCTGACGATGCCCGGTGTGGATCTTCGGGGCAACCCACGATGTACTCGGCCACAACAGCATCGCGTTGACCGAGTGTGTTATGCGCACCTCGACCCGATTTCCTTTCCCCAACGTGATGGAGGGGCTGCACCGCAACCGTTCGAAAGGCGCTTCAGGGAAACTAACTGACACCACTACTGACGCTAACGCATTTCGGCCCCAAACGGCTCAAGTGGCGCATGTTCACTAAGTCTCTTTGGTGTAAAATGTTGTGAAGAGTTTAGGGGCGTAGCTCAGTGGCAGAGCAGCGGCCTTTTAAGCCGTTGGTCGTGGGTTCGACCCCCACCGCCCCTACCAAACTCCACTGAATAAAAGACATTTACGCCGCGCAGTCAGCAATTCAAGCCAAAGTCAGCAATTGGCCTGCCAGCCTGTCAGCCAAATTACGCACCGCCTCGCGTTGTGATTGCGGGATTACGTGTCCATACAATCCCAACGTGATTCGGGGGTCGCTGTGCCGCAACTGCGCTTGTACCACCGTAATCGGTGCTCCGCTGTCGATCAGTTCGCTCGCCACCGCGTGCCGAAAGGCGTGGAACCCGGCTAGCGGTATACCCAGTTCGGCAAGCAATGGGCGTAGTTTTTTCTCCCGAAGCTTGTTTGCCGAAAACGGGCGACCCCGGCGATTCACAAACAGAAGGCCGAAGTCATTCTTGTGATAGTGCCGCGACTCTAGATACGCCTTCAGTCGCGCTTCCAGTGCAGCGGGCATAGGCAAATCCGCAATGCTGGCAGCGCTCTTGGGCGTACCGATTTGACCCGAGTAGGTGGAGCACCGAACGTTCAGCAGCTTTCGCCGAAAGTCCAGGTCCTCCACCCGCAACGCGAGTCCTTCGCCAATCCGCATCCCGGTTACAGAAAGAATGAAGCAGATCGTTGCGAGCGGCTCATCACACGAACAAACGATTTTCTGCATTTCCTCCAGCGTATAGCACCGAGCCTTTCGAACCGTTTTTTGGGGCAACGACAAATCCGAGAGAGAAACTCTCGGAACGTCGTGGCCCCAAATGCGAGCAGAGGAAAGAATCGATGAGAGCGTCAGCAGCACGTTTTCAATCGTCTTGCGAGTCCGCTGGCCGGAAGAAAGGGTTGTGACGAATGCCTGAATCCGTTTGGTCGTAAGTTCCGGTAAGGCCAAATCCCCAAGCAGCGGCTCAATATGCCGCCGCAAGTGAGATTCGGCAGTCTTTCGGGAACTTGGCTTCAGGTTTCCGGCAATCTGTTCCCGCCAGTCGGCGACCAGCCGTTTGACGGTCGCTATACTCTTGGGAACTGGTGGTGTTGCGTGATTTTCAGCGTTAACGGCATCTAGGATCGGCTGGAACTTGGCACGCGCAGCCCGCTCCGACAACCCCGCGAACGCTTTGCTGCGCTGCTGTCGTCGCAGGGAGCCGTCCGTCTGGATTACATCCACGCGCCACATACCAACCCAGTTGTCGCCACGTTTCACGAAGGTACCCTTCTGAAACCGTCTTTTGGGCACGATACCTCTCTTTGTGCCCGTGAAAGACGGCGTTGCGACGGTGACTCTACTCTGGGGAGCGCCGAAGGACAAGGCGGATTGCTGGGCCTCGCGGTTCTCGGACCGCTCGGCTGCTATCGAGCTTTCATCGCGTCGGCCTTCACGAGTTGTGTCTTCTTCCAGCAAGATGCCTCAATGGATGTGGTTCTATCTACCGGGGCTTGTTGAGTTCGGAATCGGGCGGGTTGTCATTCCCCAAGGAGCGGATTAGGTGGTCAGCTCGAACACAACGACATATGCGTGGGATTACGAGAACCGACTGACGAGTGTGACGTTGCCTTCCAGCAGCGGGACGGTAACCTTCAAGTACGATCCGCTCGGGAGAAGAATTTACAAGTCGTTGTCGACCGGCGGTACATCCGTTTTTGTTTACGACGGTGTAAATCTGATTGAGGAGACCAACTCTTCGGGGACTGTTGTGGCTCGGTACGAGCAGACGCAGACCATGGATGAGCCGTTGGCGATGCTTCGAACCTCGGCGACTAACTATTACGAGGCGGATGGTCTCGGCTCTGTCACTTCGTTGAGTAATGCAGCGGGAGCGGTGGCGCAGACGTATGCGTTCGATTCGTTTGGCAAGACGACGCCGACTGGCAGTCTTGTGAATCCATTTCAATACACGGGGCGGGAATTGGATGCCGAAACCGGCCTATACTACTACCACGCCAGATATTATGATCCGAACTCGGGCAGGTTCCTGTCTGAGGACCCAATCGGGTTTGCAGGCAGCGGAACGGACTTCTACGCCTACGTTCGAAACGACTCGATCAATTTGGACGACCCGCTTGGCCTCTGCCCATGTCAAAATGAAGGTCGTGCGCTGACTCCGAGTGATTATTCGTCGATAGGACGAGCTGCAAAATGGAATCCGATCACAGCCATCCGAGACCTTAGTGAGTTCGCAAAAGGCGCCCCACTAGATGGGCAGGTACTCGCATCCGGAACGCCAGCGGAAAAGGCAGCGTATGGAAATTATGTTTATGGAGTATGGATGGCAGCATCAGGAACGCCGCTTGGAGTGGCGTTGGAGCAGACGGGTACGCGGCGTGGAGTAAATTGTCCAATCCTACACAATATTCCGGCCAGAAAATGGATCGAATTTGGAAATCGCTCCCGGTAGTTAACGTCACGAATATCATCAACGGGTACAATGCACAAAAGAATGGAACGTTATGCTCAAATTAAGATTCGATTCTGAACCAGCCAGCTACGGAGCGGTCGCGTGGCCTTGTGCAGTAACTCTGATCGGCCGCATAGCGGTGTCGTTCTTAATCTTGGGACTCTGCGTTGTAGCGTTCGGCTGTAAGGGATCGGACACTACTTGGTCAGATGAAGCCCGATCGCCGGACGGGAAAATGATCGCGGTGGCTCGTACCGTGGTTAGCGGCGGGTTCGGAACCGATGGCTATTCAAGCACTGTGTCCCTGAACTGGACCACAGGATCACAGGATTCAGTGAATATTCTGGTTTTCACAGATGCGCCACCCGAGCCGGTAAATACTCCCGTCGTCAGCATGAAGTGGTTAAGTCCGACGCATCTGGAACTAACGTATAAGGGACGCCGGACAATCGGTTTCCAAGCAGTAAAGTGCGACGGTATCGACATCTCCGTACGGAACCTTTCAAGTGGGACGATCGACGGCTCGCAATAGAAGTGTGGGTGGTGGCAGCGCCTTTGGCTCGGGTTTGAACTTTTGGGTTCCGCACCCCTTCACGCTTCCGCGAAGTATCCAATGTTAGAAGACGTTCCTCCTCCACAGCAAATCGCCCGGTTCGCACCGACGACGTTAGGTGAGACACCGAGGAAAACCCAATCAAAGTCCGCCGCTTTCCGCCTTTCCGGTGCCCACCCCAACTTCGAGGTGAGAAATGCCTTCGAGCAAGATTGTTCCACTTATAACGCTAGGCTTGATATTGTTTATTGTCACAGGGACCATGGAGAGCAGACAGGAGCGGGAGAATTCAGCTGAGATACGCCTTCGTGAACTGGCGAGGTCTCTGACAACTGGCAGTGTAAGTAAGGTCGAAGTGCTTGAGATGCCGCCAGAAATCGAAACGCGAGTAGCAATCACGCCAGAGATGATGCAAAAGCAGTTTTACTGCAAACTAGAATTCGTGCAGGAGCGCGGCTCGCCGCTTTTGTTAAAGTTAGCTGCTGCGATGAAGGATGCATCGGCTAACCCGCAAGCTAAGCGTGCAGACCTACGATGGGGTGTTCTCTTCTATTCTGACGAGGGAAAGCGCCTTGGTGCGATTTATTTTGACGCACGCGGGTCACATGGATATGTAGACGGAACTCCAGTAGAATTCGGCGGCGAGCTATTACAGTGGGCAAATGGCGCCTTCTTGAATTGGCACTGAAACTTGCTGCAGCTCTCCACATCCGTTACGAAGGCTGCGATGTTAATAGGCGTTCCACTTTCCCCACAGCAAATCGCCCGGGCGCTACGATGCATTTGATTCCCCCGGATCAACTGCGACCTACGCAGTGCTTGGCACAACGCAAGGTTAATCAAGATACATTCGGGCGTGGGTTTTCAATTCTTGGGGTTTCCCGGCACGTCACGTTGAAGTGTATGTAGACCAGATTTCATTAGACGGAGAAGTCATAGAAGGCGAACGCTCTCCAATGCACTGGGCCGATTTTGAAGATGCTTTCGAATATCCCAAAGCAAGGACGCGCGCGGAGGGTAGGCGGGAGAGCAGTTGGCCCCCTAACTGACTGCCAGTCAGCAGAATCAGCAATTGGAATTTGGCGGGCGATGGCAACGCCATCACTTCACGGGACTTGTATGGTTTGGGGTCGTGTTCGACCCCCACCGCCCCTACCAATTTCATTGATTTCAAAAGCCTTGCTGAAGCGTTTGACGCCAATAAGGCTTTTGACACCAATTGAGCTACTTCATGGCGTACTGTTCGATGCGGACAGAGCGGTTCTCTACCGCATCGCGCTGCTGGTTGCCGATCACGTGCGCGTAGACCCCCAGCGTGATTCGTGCGTCACTATGCCGCAACTGCTTCTGCACCACAGCCGGTGTCGCACTGTCTGCAATGAGAGCACTGGCCGCGCCGTGCCGCAACGAATGAAACCCGCCTCGTGGTATTCCCAGCTTCAACAGCAGCGGGTGCAGAACGTGTTCCCGCAGTTTGTTGGCTGAAAAGGGACGGCCACGCCGGTTTACGAATAGCAGGTCAGATTTCCCGCCGTGCGTCCGAAGGAAAACGCGCAGACGCGTTTCCAATTGAGACGGCATGGGAACATCTGCACTGCTGGCGTTAGACTTCACCGCTTGGACTTCCCGCGTGGCGTCGTCAACACTCTGCCGCACGCGAATAATCTTCCGCACGAAGTCTATGTCACTGATACGAAGAGCAAGGACTTCTCCTATACGCAGCCCAAGAACCGCAGTTACGGCCAATATGGTGCCGAACGGCTCCGGTGCCGCAGATAAAAGTTTCCCCACTTCTGCATCGGTGAAAGAACGTTGTTCCTTCCTGACTCCCTCACGGG
Source organism: uncultured Acidobacteriota bacterium (assembly GCA_963719845.1). Taxonomy (GTDB): domain Bacteria; phylum Acidobacteriota; class Terriglobia; order Acidiferrales; family UBA7541; genus Palsa-189. The sequence continues at coordinate 333,477 of CAVRDM010000037.1, forward strand.
GCATGGTTATGTCACCGACCGTGAAATTGCCACAGGAATAGCCCCATGCTCTTGCAACACGAAGGATAGAAGACAGAGTCAGTAAAACATTCTCTACCGTTTTCCTTGACCGTCCACCGCGTCAGCGCATCACCCGTCGTGCCCCACCGGGCGAACCAATGCCGGAGCGTAAACCAGTACAGCGCCGCGAACGTGAGGATCACGAGAAGTGCAGGAGGCATAGGCCCCTGTTGCGGTTACGGCCTCAAGGCCATAACTCTTCTGGACCTGGCCCCGCCTTATTAGCCTTCTCGGGGCCCTCCGAACCTCCCTTGACAGGCCAGCCCCAAAAACACAATTGCAAACATCAGGAGATTTCACAGTGTGATGGTCGCAGTTATCCCCCATACCCAAAGCAGGATCTTCGGTCATCAGTATGATCTTCCACAATATCCGCTTCATCTGCCTCTGACATAACCATTAAGAATAAATGCTCTCAGCATGCCTCTTACTCACCCGCACACCCGGAAAGAAACATCTCGATCACGTACAAATGAATGACTTCGCCCGTCTCGGGATTTGTCTCTGCGGTGATGCGATAGGTTTCGCGCCGGGCAACATAACCTTGTGTCTCGAGTTGCAACACCTGCCGATGAAAACCGTCAACATTCCAGTCACGCACGAAGATGGCATCGCTCATACATCTCTCCTTATCCCCGCACGGTCAATACCGGACAGGTGGCTAAACTTACGACTGTATAAGCCGTGCCAAACGGAAGATGCGCAGACGCTTCAAGCTGCACGGGAGCGCGCTTCACACCCAGGACAATCAAATCCATCGCTAACTCTTGGGAAAAATTAAGAATTCTTTCGGCTGGAGACCCGTATTCAATGACTGTCTTCGGTCGACTCGTCAGGCTTGCTCCCTCAGGGACGAGTTTGCCAAGCCTGGCCTTCAACCTATCTGCCTCGAGGTCCGACGGCGCCTTTGCTACCACGTGCAAGATGTAGAGGCGTGCATGATTCTCCTCTGCGAGGGAGATTGCGTACGGTAGAGCCGCCATAGAAATCTCGCTGAAGTCCGTCGCGAAAAGTATCTCGTGTAAATTCACAATGCTTTCGGGTTCACCGGAAACCGCCGGTCCGACCGTGAGCACTGGACAGGAAGCGCGCCGGAAGATTGTTTCCGCGACAGACCCCTTCAGGAACCTCCCCACAACACTGCGTCCGTGTGTCCCCTCAACGATTAGATCAATCCTGTTCGCCTCCACGATCTTGGACAGTTCCGCCCAGACATGGCCCTTCCCCGACAATATTTCGTGCGGGATGCTGGACAACTCTGTTCTGAGACTTGCTACAGCGTCTTGAGTGTCGCTTCCTCGTTGTACCCCGAGCGCCTGCAATCCTTCTCGGGCGGATGCAGGGAGACCAATCTGCTCGCGCGTTACATGTGCAGCGTAGATCTTTGAACCATACTTACGCGCGATCGGCAGCGCATGCTTTAGCGCCACACTCGATTGCCGCGAGAAATCCGTGGCGAACAGAATGTTTGCTAGCGAGATTGAGGATTGGGCCGATCGTGTCTGTGGCATGTTTATTTACCTCTACGGCTCGTCATGAGCTATCGCTCAAGTTCTGTGACGGTATTCTTAAGCCAGCCGAGGACGGTTTCCTGGAGCCTAAAGGGATCGTCAGCGGCTTTGAGTGATTCAATAGTGTCCCCCTTTTCATTCAAGGGGATTTTGTGGCAGATCTCGCCTTGGTCGTTGCGCGATTGGGGCGGCACAAACTCGTTCAAAAAGCAGCTCGAGCATGGGTATTTCTTTTCTGCAAGTCCTACATTCAGACAAGTAATTGTGTCGCGAAATATCTCTGGCTGCTCGCGGGGTGTGCGAACCGAGGGGTAATATCGCCCCTTTTCGATCATCTCAATTTCGAATTTCAACTGCTCAATCATTTCGGCTTTGTTGAGGCTCATCGAGGTGCTCCCTTCTTCTAAAAGCGGACGGCCGCCCTTAGAGAAACAGCTTGGCTCTACGACTTGTACAGTCCAATCCAGACCCAGACGCCGGCGCTTGCCAGAAGGAATACGCCTGACATGATCGCGAGAACAGTGATTACGCGTGCCAGCCGAGTCATTTTGCCGATTAGTGTTCGCTGCTCGTCTGCCATCATGCTTTCCTCTGTTTTGTTCAGATAAATCTCATCATCCTCCCTGGTTGACAGAGCGTTTCCGTAAATCACAAGAACTACCAGGACGGCCGTGATGGCGCCCCAGATCATCAACAAATAGGCCAGCGTATTTGGTATTCCGCCCATGATTTCCTCCTTTTAGCTCCGATCTTCGGTTCCTTCTTGCAAGTTGATGTTGCTGCCTCTGACGATCTATTTCAGTGTTTCTAAGCACGTGAGGTTGTGACGCACATCACAATTGGAGTGGAGTCCTGCCAGCGGCGGACGTAGGCACAGGCCATCTCTACAACCTCACGACAAACCACTGATGGGCAAGCACGCGTGATTGAATGAGGTATGTGCGCAATCGTCACAGGGTACTGAGACCCAGGTCACATCAAGTGACCCATCTGCAGCGATACGATCCAAGTGGTATGAGGCAGGTAAAAACGTTGGACGGTTTCAGGCGGCGAGGAAGAGCACGAACAAGTTCTTTTGGGGGTACTTTATGAAAACTAGACGATCGAACATTTTGGCTCTAACTGTGGGCCTGCTCGTTCTCTCCATTCCGGCATTTGCCCATCACGGGGCGGCAGCATACGATACATCCAAGACTGTCTCGGTGAAGGCTACCATCACGGACTTCCAGTTTATCAATCCGCATGTCTTGGTGTTTTTCGACGTGCGGAACGACGACGGAGCTGTCGAGAAGTGGCAGGGCGAGCTCACCAGCCCCAATCACCTCGCTCGGACTGGATGGACCAGAAGCTCGCTAAAGCCCGGTGACCAGGTGACCCTCAGCGGTGCTCGAGCCAAGAACGGCGGCACAGCATTGTGGATCAACAAGGTGGTTTTAACGGACGGCCAGGAACTCAGGCTGAACGGCGGAGATAATTGAGAGCTGATCTTAGCGTCAGTAAAGGCGCGCCGCTCTCGGTAGATGCCCGCAATGGACTCGGTTCGCACACGAATCCGATCGCCGCGGCGGGACGTTCTGCATTCATCCGCGGATGGGTCCAATGAGAAAATCTCTGAAATTGTGAAATTTTGAAACTCGAAAGCATTTGTGAATGCACTCGGACGGCTTTGGTGTTCCTGTCCGCACGCCTATCCTACCCGTGAACACTTGTGATCGGCATCACGCTGCGGAGTGACTTCGCTCACCGCCGACACAGCAGTCCGGGATGCAAAGTGAGGGCAGGAGGTGAATCATGAAAGCCATCGACACTGGTACTCGAATTAACCTGAAAAGCATTTTATTTCTGACAGATTTTTCCCAACCTTCCGAAGCGGCGCTGCCATTCGCCATCGCTATCGCGAGGGAGTTTGCAGCCACGATTCATGCGCTGCACGTTTTGATACCCCAGCCTTATCTCTACATGACGCCTCAGACGATCCCTGTTGCGATCGAAGCGCAAGAGGAGAACGCGCAAGTGGAAATGCAGCGCGTCGAAGCGCAGCTTACAGGCGTGCCTCATGATGTCACGGTGGTTCGTGGAGTTGACATTTGGTCAGCACTTGAACACGCCATCGCCCGTTGCAGCGCCGACCTTATAGTCCTCGGCACACATGGGCGAACGGGTGCGGAAAAATTACTGCTGGGTTCAGCCGCGGAAGAAATCTTCCGGCAGGCAAGAGTCCCCGTTTTGACTATCGGTCCGGCGGTGCGCAACGGCATCCATAATGCAGCCCGTTTCAATCGGGTTCTTTTTGCTACGGATTTCAGCGCGGAATCTCTGGCCGCGACACGCTTCGCCGTGTCTCTTGCTGAGGAGAACCAGGCGCGGCTCGTACTTCTTCACGTTATTCGTGATCTCGGTTCAGAAGCGAAGCTTTCTCCAGAGGCTCATTCTGTAGCCAATGTCATGTACCGCCTTTATGGGTTGGTTCCAAAGGACGCGGAGCTCTGGTGCCGTCCTGAAGCAGTCGTAGAATATGGAAAGTCGGCAGAACGGATTCTTGAAGCGGCAAAGCAGCGTGGAGCGGACTTAATTGTTATGGGTGTGCGGCACGGACGGCTTGGCACTGCGACGCACCTCGAGCGATCTGTGGCCCATAAAGTCGTCGCTCATGCCACCTGCCCGGTTCTGACCGTCCGCGGCTAAACGAAATGGAGGGCCTTTGCTGCCCACTGGGGAGAAATTACCAATTAGAAGAAAAACATGGATGTCCGCTACAAAAGAAGCACGACCCACGTCCAGATCGACCGATACGATGCGCGCACTCGTATTTCGTGGCCCAATCAGATAGCTCTTGAAAGGGTGCCAATTCCCAAAGCTGGCGCCGGCGAAGCTGTCATACGCATCATGCTTACAACGATTTGCGGCACAGACGTGCACATTCTGAAGGGTGAATACAAGGTCCGGCCGGGACTAGTGATCGGGCACGAAGCAGTCGGCGTAATTGATCCAATGTGAAATGGTGTGTGAGCAGGGGCGTGAGATCGAGCCGGTTGTGCACAAGCGACGGGATGGGGTGTTCATTGACTCTTTTGATGTTGTTTTAGAGCAGCCAAAAAGTAACGCCGCTCGGAATAATAAAATCGCGCCCTAAGTTTGCCCTGAGTGGCTCCCGGTACGAGGATGTGACGAATTCGTTCTTCTCAGGCAGTCGAAGGAATACGAACAATTAAGACGGAACAGGATGCGTGCCGTGAGACGGACTCTGCCACGCTTCCTAACATCAATTTCTCCAGGCCCCTTCGTCCATGCGACCCCAGGACTATCAAATCAGCATGCCACTGCGTGGCGACCTCAAGAATTCCCGTTCTCGTCTCGGCCTCGATGACGCGGGTGGTGACGCCAGTGAAACCTGCGACATCGAGTTCGTGAACCGCTTTGTTTAGCAATGCTTGTGCCTGCTGGGATCGCTCGCGGAGGCCCGCGTCCTGCTCCCAAAATGTCGAGGGCTCAATTACGTGCACTACGAGGACTGTGGCTCCTTGTGGCCGCACTTGCGTGGCTAAGGCCCGACTCGCTGCCTGCGAATATATCGAACCATCTATCGCCAGAAGAATGTTCACCTCATCCCTCCCACTACTTACTAGCCTCGGGCGGTCAAACTACAGAGGCGTTCGTACACGATCTACAGATCATGGCGCCATCTTGCACGCGACTCTAGCCCCAGCTGATAGCTTCGCTGTGGGAACGGGGCATGCCTCTCGTCGTTTCCGGCGTATACGCTCTATACAGAATCGATCATCTATGCTCAACCGGGTCAGACGAAACACGCCGACCGCTAACCTCGTCGATATGAATGCAATAAAGAATTGGAATGTCTCGATCAAATTGTCCGCGGGTCTGCGCGGCGCCAAATGCCGTCTGCCACCAGAGCGACCTCTTGCTCTCCAGCAAAGATTGCGCCATATGTCTCTGCGCCGCATATTCAGGGGTATCGGGATATTCCTCGTAATGACCCTGAACGACAACGCTGGCCCACTGGCTATGGCTCAGGACTTCATCAGCTTCCACACATACGCGGGGATTCAAGCGCATCCACTCGATTTTTTGCCCCTTCGTCGAAAATCCGTACAGGTGTCCCCGGTCAGAAACGAAATAGATAGGTACAACGTATGGCTGATTGTCGTGGGCGCAAGCAAGATGTCCATACCCTAGTCGGCGTAACAAATCATCGCATTCTTCTCGGCTCATCTCTCGCAAAAGCATGTAAGCATCTCCTCATCGAGTGACACTCCTCGCGACCGAGTATTTGGCATTCGCTAGTGCTCTTGTAAAGATGCCAGATAGTCGCAAAGGTTTTTAATTCGTTTCTGCACAGCCCTTTGGTTCTGCTTGTCGAAGTATTCGAAGATGGGCCCCCACGTAGGCATATCTGACGAGCCGTGCGCGGTAGCGCCAGGGCCGAATTCGAGTATTTTGGTCACATAATCGTACGGAAACTGGCCCGCATGTCGCTGAGCGAGTTTGGTCAGGTCCGGTGGTGGCACTTTGAGAAAGGACCCGAGAGGGCCATCGCCCTTAGCCTGAGCACCGTGGCAGGTAGCGCAATATTGTTTGTACATCACTGCGCCCGAAGGCATGTAGTTCAAAGGCAGGGTCTCATCGACGGTTGGCTCACTCTTTGTGGCTGATACACAGACCAGACTCAGCAAAATCGCGTACAGAACTATATAGAGTACACCTAAACTCTTGCGGGGTATTGTGCCTCCGTAGAAAGCGTTACGAATTTGATTTTCCATTTTCGTCCTCAGGTGTGAGATTTCTAGTGGCTTGACTGCGCCGCCACGCGCCCTAAACGCTGAGCTTCTTCCTCCAGGTTTGAAATGGTGCTCCGGAGCCAAGTGCCGAACGCTTCCTCGGTTTCACGTCGATCCGCGTATCGGTAAAGTGAGTCCAGCGTCTCCCCCTGCTCGTTGAGGGGAATATGGCGGCATGGAATCTTCTCTCCGCGCGATCCCGGAGGTACCGCTTGCATCAAGACACATTCGCTGCACGGCTCGGAGTGATATCTCGCGTCGTAATTTGCGCAAGTTGGCGAATCTTCGAAAAAGAGCTGGCATCTCCACGGTCGGCGCGCCGAACCTGAGTAACCGCCTTTCTCCAAGAACGCCAGCTCAGTTTTCAGTACATCCAGAAGGTTACGTTTCTCATTGTCCATATAGTCTCCCTTTTCTTCAATCACAGATTCTTCGTTTTCCCTGGAGTGGGCAGTGATACAGGTCACCGTCCCGTGTGAGCAACGTCACGGGCTAGTGCGTCGTGCCAGAATAGGATCAGGGTAGAGGGACTCAAGGCAAGAGGTTGGTTCGAGCGTGAGGCGCCATACCGGATTCGTGTCATCACAAAAAAGAAGCGGTGTATAATGCGCCCGACAACAACGATGAAAACACCCTACGGCCTGCAAGTCATTGAAAGCTGCCTCGCCTGCCCTATGATGCAGGACAGGCTCTTTTGCAACTTGCCGCGACAAACGCTCCAGGGACTGGACGAAATTTCATCCTCAGCGACTTACCCGAAAGGTGCGATTCTTTTCGTGGAGGGGCAGGAAGCTCGCGGCGTATTTGTCATCTGTAACGGCCGGATCAAACTCTCGGCGAGCTCAGCGGATGGAAAATCGTTGATCCTGCGCATTGCCGAGCCCGGAGAAGTGGTCGGCCTTCCGGGAACAATATCGGGAAAGCCGTATGAGGTAACAGCGGAAGCGCTCGAGCCTATCCAAGCCAATTTCATTCCGCGCAACGTTTTCTTGAGATTCCTCCGTGAACACGGCGAAGTGGCTGTGCGAGTCGCTGAAATGCTAAGCGACATTTACCACGCGACATACCGAGAAGTTCGTTATCTCGGGCTCTCGGGCTCCGCCGGAGAGAAACTGGCGCGTTTCATACTCGATCTTGCCGCGGACAGCAGCAAAACCAGCGAGGGCGGGCATGCCGATCGCGTTGCTTTAACGCTTACACATGACGAAATTGCGCAGATGCTGGGGTCGTCTCGTGAAACCGTCACGAGATTATTCGCGGATTTTAGGCGCAAACATCTGATCGAGATTCATGGTTCAACCCTGCTGATTACAAACAAAGCCGGCCTCGAAAAGACATTCGAACCATAGTTCGACTGGTTGACCGTTGAGTGTTCTCCAACGCCTCGCCTTGTGATCTTCGTCACATAGCTTCCGGAATTATCCAGTCAATAATTGTCGCGCGTTTTATACTTTTACGCGGAGCCTACGTGACCTGCGTAGGGGAGACAAGGCAAATGCTAAGTCGGGCGGCTCGAGGGCAAGCCACATTGTTCTGCTCGCCATCGCGTTTGCTGCGCCCATTGTGGCTTTCGGTCAGGCTTCACCGCAACAAGGGCAGAGCCAATCGTCCCAAGGCACAAACACGTCTGCCACGAATGTTTCGCAATCGCCAGATTACGTCGGTTCCGAAACGTGCAGGCCTGCCACGAAGATATCTATAACGGGTGGGAGAATACCACTCCGGTCCGAAATTCTTGATAAGGCTCACTGAATCGACGACCTGTAAAACCATAATTGCGTGAAACGTAATTGGCACGCCGTCTTGCGTCATGGTCTCTGGCAATTCGGATTCCATTTTTTGTGGTTGCATATACACATCAATGCCTTCGGTCGAAAGGGCGGTACTAAGAGTTGTGATCTGAAATCGTCTCTCCCAGTACCCCTATGAAGCGCAACGTGTCGCTCTCAGAATGCTCGAGCATTGCCACCGCCATTCTTGAGCAGATTGTCATCTTGTTCTCTGGAATACCCGCACAGGGAAGCGCACATTCCCGAAGCCCGGTTGCAGGAAGTGAGTTTTCTCGAAAGTCGTCGTTTCCATTCACATCTACCCGAACCCCGTTTCTGGATAGCTTCCGGTTTGCCGACACACAGGAGTTGGCGTCACTTCTACAATCAGGCAGTCCAGTTAACGACCGTGACGCTGCGACTGCCCGGCACTATTAAGGCTAGAGTGGTTGGTTGGGCCTACGACAAGGCTTAGGCAGTCTGGACCGGCAGGTTTGCTGCTTCCCAGCCTGCAATGCCGCCGGCAATTTCATTTACGCGGTCAAATCCGTTGCGTTCCAACAAGCTCGCAGCAATGGACGACCGATAGCCGCCCGCACAATAAACCAGCAGGGGACGGTCCTTCGGCAGCTTTGCCAGATTTTCCATCAGGTGATTGAGCGACATGCCCAAACTTCCGGCGATGCATTTCTGTTCGCGCTCGCGAGGCGTGCGAACATCGATGGCCAGCGGTGGCTGCGGCGATGACAAAAGTTCGGCCGCGAATGGCGCGCTGAGGCGCTCCGTAGTGGCGGTCAGGTCCGGACGCGATTTCAGGCTGAGCAATCCATCCTTCAAATATCCTGCCACGTGATCGAACCCGATGCGCCCGAGCCGGGTTGCAGCTTCGCTCTCCCGGCCGAGATCCGCGATGATTACAATCGGATGATCTCGATCGAGCACGGTTCCCGCCCAGGTGGCGTACTGGCCGCCGAGGCCGATGTTGATACTGCCCGCCAGATGCGCCGCCGCGAATTCGGATGCATCGCGGGTATCGAGGATCTGTGCGCCCATGGCTTGCAACGCAAGTACCTCGTCGAGCGTCATCGCGTTCACGCGCGCCAGCGTTTCGTCCAGTGTCAGCCGTTCTTGGCTGTTCAACACTGCGTCATAGGTGAAGTACGCCGGAGCGTCCGGTTGGTCGGCGGTCACCACGGAAATGAATGCTTCCTTGCTCATGGGCTGCAGCGCGTAGTTCGTGCGGCGCTGTTCGCCGAGCGTGGAGACCGTTTCCTTGCTGAGCGATTTACCGCAGAGCGAGCCCGCGCCGTGCGCCGGATAGACCAGGCTTTCGTCCGGCAGCCCGAGCAACTTCGTGTGCAGCGAATCGAAGAGCATCCCGCCGAGATCGGTGGCGGACCAGCCGAGCGCGGCGCGCAGGTCGGGGCGTCCCACGTCGCCGATGAACATAGTATCCCCGGTAAGCACAGCATGCGGCTGCGTGTCACTTTTGTTCAGATCGTAAACTAGAATGGAGATCGACTCCGGCGTGTGGCCCGGCGTTTCCAGGATTTTCAGGCGCACGCGTCCGAATTCGAGAATGTCGCCGTCGTGCAGAGCAGTAAACGCATATCCTGCTTTGGCCGCTGCGCCAAGATAGATCCTCGCGCCCACGCGATCGCGCAGCTCCAAATGCCCTGCAACGAAATCGGCATGGAGATGCGTCAAAAATACGTGCTTGATCGCGAGCGCGTGGTCGGCGGCAAATGCGATGTATTGGTTCGTGTCGCGCTGTGGGTCAACGACGGCAGCCGTGCTTGTCTCCTCGTCACCAATAATGTAGGAGGCGTGGGCCAAGCACGGCAGATAGAACTGTTGGAAGATCACTTTCCGCTTGCCTTCTTTGTGGACTCCTCCGTCGGCTGGGGAACGATGCGCAGATAAGGCCGGGGTGCTTTCCAGCCGCCTGGATACTTCTGTTTGGCCTCTTCCTCGGAAACCGCCGGCAGGATGATGACATCTTCGCCCTGTTTCCAGTTCACCGGCGTAGCCACTTTGTGCTTGGCCGTGAGTTGCATGGAATCGACGACTCGCAGCACTTCGTCGAAGTTGCGGCCAGTGCTCATCGGGTAGCTGAGCATCAACTTGATCTTCTTGTCGGGACCGATCACGAACACGGTACGCACGGTGGCGTTCGTGGCCGCGGTGCGTCCTTCCGAGGTATCGCCGGCCTCCGCCGGCAGCATGTCATAAAGCTTGGCCACCTTGAGTTCGGGGTCCCCAATCATCGGGTATTTCACCTGGTGGCCTTGGGTCTCTTCGATATCCACGGCCCACTTACTGTGACTGCTCACCGGGTCAACGCTCAAGCCGATGATCTTGCAATTGCGCTTCTCGAATTCCGGCTGCAGGCCGGCCATGTAACCCAGTTCCGTGGTGCAGACCGGAGTAAAGTCTTTGGGATGGGAGAACAAGATGGCCCAGCCATCACCCATCCATTCGTGTAAGCTGATCGTGCCCTGCGAGGTTTCGGCGGTGAAATTGGGAGCTTCGTCGTTTATGCGCAACATGAATTGCCCTCCTGAGGCTGAGGTATTGTACATGATCGCAGCGATCTACTGGAGCTGTGGTCCACCTAGCCTTATTTAGGATTCCTCCCGTATCACAGGATAACCGGAAGTTATTCCGGGCCAGAAAGTCCGCTTGTAGGAACTTGTTCGGCGCTTGCCGCCGATTCCGGGCGTTTCATGCCTGTTTTATATGGGCTCGACCGGGCCAAACACATCAAAGCCGCCAGAGCCGTGCCGTACCGATTGCTGAAGGCGGAGGAAGCGCACAGCGCGGGCGACCCTAGAACATCCAACATGCTCATCCAGGGCGACAACCTCGAAGCCCTGAAAGCTCTGCTCCCCTACTACGCAGGACGCGTTAAATGCATTTATATTGACCCACCGTTTAACACGCAGCAAGCCTTTGAAAACTTTGACGACAGCTTAGAACACTCGTTAGGTAAGACGATAATGCATGTGATGTCCCACAATTTTAAAAACGCTCGAGCCGGACTCAAGGCGCTTTTCGTAGTTTCATTCTCAAACATACAGCGCCTTAACCTTGCTCCCTCTGCATCATGCACTTCAGAAGCTCAGCTTCAAGCCGAACTGTATGTGGCGCGGCCCACCCGATCCGGACACCGGGTTGGTTGCATCCGGCGTGACATTGGCTATACCGAAACCCGTGTTTCCCGCAGTCGGATTGGTGCCGGCAGGCGACGTTCCACCTCCATTGCCGGACGCTGCAAAATCGGACCTATTGAACAGATTGAAGAACTCAATGCGGAACTGGGCGCTGAACCTTTCCTTTAGCTTCCATATCTTCGCAACCGAAAAATCCACGTTGTAATAGGGCTGGCCGCGGAAGATACCGTTGTAGGCGTTACCAAAGGTTCCGTAAGCGGGAGGCGTCAGAATGCCGCCGCCTCGCATGTAGCAGCTACCGGCCGCGAGTGCTTGGAGCGCCAGCATGCCGTTTGTGGTAGTCGAGCCGCCGTAAGGGGCTGTTGCCGCCGCCTGACAGGCGGCCGTAATAGTCGCTCCGGCGTTTGCGAAGGACGTGCAGCCCGTAGCACTACCATAGCAGGGAATAGGGCTCGCGGTGACAGTGAACGCGGAGCGAGGCCCGCTGTAATTCCAGTCCTGGGTGGTGCCTGTGCCGAGCTCGCCGGTTCCGAGATAGTCAGTTGAACTGGTATCGTTCGGGCTCCAGGGAGCCCCGCTTTGCATAACCAGGATGCCGCTGGCCGACCAGCCCTCGAGCATCTGCCCCGGGGACTTGATCCCGGGGATATTGTAGCTCGGCGAAAAAGTAAAGCGATGCCGGCGGTCGCCAGCGCTATTTCCGTAGTTCAAACGCAGGTTGTTCTTGTCGGTTACAACAGTGGTGCCGCCTTCAATATCTGCGTCGGTCTCGCTGAGAGCATGCGAGTAGGTGTAGCCAGAAAGGAAAGACAGCCCATGGTAGCCCCGCCCCTGCAGTGTTACCTGCAATGCATCGTAGTTTGAGATGTCCCCGTTGGTAATTTCGGTTATGGAGCCTAGGTACGGAAACATGCTGCGATACTGTCCGGCGGCAAGCTCAGCCGCGGTATTGGGCGTGCAGGTGCCGGCGGGATCGCCACCGCCTGCGGCTGCCGAACCTATGCAGATTTGGGCGCTCGTGAAGCCCGCGTCTGCTGCTTTCAGCTTCGCCGCCGATATCTGTGCGGCCGTCCACGGTGTGTTCCATCCAGTGCCCAGCGGTGGCTGGTTCAGGTCAATCTGGGCTTGTTCGTTAGCGCCGTGGTTGCCAACGTATGCCACGTCAAGGGTCAACTTATCGGTGATTGCGCGCTGGATGTCCAGATTCCACTGGACGGAGTAAGGGTCAAGGAAGTTGGGGTCCACCGCAGAAGTGGGGCAGGGCCCAGACCCGACTCCGGTGGGCGCGCACACTTGACCGGTGTAGGGGACCCCATTGATCGTCTGGGAGCCAACGGTCGGAAATACAGGGCCCGCAAGATTCCAATTGAGGTCACCAGGAACAGATGCGGGAAGATTGTTGCACTGACTATTTGAACAGGAGAGTGGCACAATGACGGAGGTATGAGCGCTTATCGCCGTTCCACTGTTGTTCGGACCTATCAGGACTCCGGCTGGACACTTAGTGCCGGGTGGGACCACTGTCGCGCAACCGAAGAAAGTCGCCCCGAAGGGAGAACTGCTAATGAACGACTTTACAAGGGCGCCGTTTCTAAATATGCCTGCTCCTGCACGAACCACGGTCTTGCCATCGCCCCGTACATTCCAAGCCACCCCGATGCGCGGCGAAAAATCCCGCAGTTCGGCATGATATTGAGAGGAGAGAGGTTCACCGGAGCCGAATTGCTGGATAGCAGGAGCAGTGGTGGGATTGACATTGGGGTTGAAATTCCCGTAGTAGTTCCCGCGTATGATCGGAGCCCCGAAGTACTCCCAGCGAAGACCCAAGTTCAATGTCAGTCTATTTGTGACCCTCCAGGTGTCTTGGGCGTAGGCTCCGTACCAGTGACTCCGAGCCTCCTCCGTCGGATCACCCGTTAGAATCGAGCCAGTAGTTGGGACGCCCGTGAGGAAGGTTTCCAAGTTTTGAAAAGTGGCCGCGCCTTGCGCTCCGCTGTAGGTGTCCCCGTCCAGCACGACGTCCACATACTCAAAACCAAACTTGAAGGCGTGCTTGCCGCGCAAATACGAGACGCTCTCGATGAGATCGACGTCGCCCTCCGGCCCGCGGATAGATGACCGGGGACCAGCGCCCAACTCCATGGTGCTTAGGCTGGAAATCTTGATTAAGGGAAATCCGCCGTAGAGTGGATTTGTCACGCCTGTATTGATGCCATAGCCGGACGGCCAGGGATTTGACACGAGCATATTCTGGTCCGCGTAGGCAGTTTGATTGCGCATGAAAACGTAGCCCATTCTGAAGTCGTTCGCCCAATTGGAGCCAGGAGTCCAAGTCCAGCTTCCGTCGTATTGCTGGACATCGTTGACGGCGTTCACTTCCCATTGAGGCTCAATTTGTTGCGGTTGGGAGTTCGCCAGCGCGATTGACTTGGACACAAAATACAGACCGCTGAAATGGTTGTGGGTACCCAAATTGTAATCGCCCTTGAAGAGCCCGTTGTTGAGCGGTCCCGTAGTGACCAACGGAGGATTCAGCGTTCCGGTGGTAGAGAACGGGAACAGGTTCTCGATCGAGGCCGAAGCCGGCGTGACCGTGCAACTCCCGGGACTGCCCAGTGCGAAATTGCCAAGACCAGCCAATTGCGCAGTGAGCGGGTTAACCCCCAGGTTCCCAGGGATGTTCCCAGGTGTCTTCACGAAGTTACACACATCAACCATGTTAGTGCTCTTGGCAACGTTGCTGGAGGTCAACACAGTTCCTGTGCCCACGTCCACCGGGAGCGCGGCCTGGGCTGGGTCTCCGTAGGAGAGCCGCAGACCCTCGTAGCCTGCAAACCAGAAGAGCTTGTCCTTGAGAATGCGTCCGCCCGCCGTGGCGCCGAACTGCTCCAGTGTTGCTGCATTCACTTTCCCGGTGAAGAAGTTGGGAGCATCCGTGGCGGCGGCATCGCGTCCAAACGCGTAGGCCGTTCCGTGAAGACTGTTGGTGCCCGACTTCACCCCAACATTGACGAATCCCCCGTCCCGAAAGCCATATTCCGCTGTAGGATTCTCTATGGTATTGAACTCCTGGATGGCGTCGATGGGCATGAGGGAGTCTGCGTCTCCCGTGCGGTAGGTGGCGTTCAGGATATCCGAGCCCTGAGCCTGGGCCATTCCGGCGATGCCTTCCACTCGCAACTGGTTGTCGGTGTTGCGCCGCCCGTTGGTTTGCGGCCCGTCGGCACTACCGCCTCCCACGCTGGTAATGATTCCTGGCCGCAGTTGCAGCAAGCGCTCGAAATTCCGGCCATTCAGGGGCAGTGCATTGATCTCCAGGTTGCTGACCGTCCCGCCCAAGGTAGCGTCGGTCGTATCGATCGCGGGAACTTCTCCGCTTACGGTGACGGTCTGGGTTTGCGCGCCGGGCTGCAGAATCATATCCACGCGTATGGTTTGACCTACCTCCACCAGCACGCCACTGTGCTCTTCGGCCTCGAAGCCTTTGGCCTCAGCACGGACGGTATAGGTGCCGGGGTTCAAGCTAGAAGCCACGTACTGGCCAGCGTCATCGGCTACCAAGCTTCGCGTGACCCCCCGGGCTACGTCGGTTACTGTCACTGCAGCGCCAACTATAGCGCCGCCGCTCTGGTCCAACACGCCCCCCTGAATGGTTCCTTGGCTGGTTTGCGAAATCAGAGGGAGACAAACTAGAAGCACCGCTATCGCTACGAGCGGCACGTGCGCTGCTTTCCTTACGAAATTGTGCACTGATTTCCTGCATGTAACCAGGGCAGAACCCATAGGAATGCCCTCCTTGGTCGTTGTCATCGCATCGCAGGACCCGACGTCAGTATCTTTCGACCCGCTCGCTTCGAGGTTGTGAACGAGCCAGGAAACTAATTTTTTTATCGTGGTGGTCTCGCCTCTTTGGCGGTTGCACCGTTGTCAGGCGAAAGCTGGTATTACGAACTTAGCTCGCCCTGCCGGAGGAATATGAAAGCTAATCGCTTTTCGCCCATGCAAGTTGAGCTTCCGCACATTCGATATGAACTGTCATAAACCGGTCGACGTCGTCTTTGCTGACAAAGGGATTAGGATCGCCCGGCTTTCGCGGCCTGATAGCGTCCAGCTTTTGAAGTGTATTATCGTCGTTGGAGTGGATATGGACAATCACGTCGACGCCGGCTTTATCCTCGATATCCTTGAAACGTTTGGACGATGCGATATAAGTTTTGCTCATGGTCTGCATATCGGGGAACATCTGAATCCCTTCCTGCACGAGTCTCATGAAGTCCCCGCCCAGCATGCCTGCCATGATGCCGCTGGGATCCGTCTCTTAAAGGAAAAATCGCCGACAGGTTGCCCGGTGTGGACGTCGGCGTGGAGTACAGCGTGATGGTCGTGTCCCCGAGCGTCAGCTTTTGACCATCTTTGGCCACCATATCCTTGACCGGTTTGACGCTCGCGGGGGAATTATCCTTTGCGAGCAGATCCCAGTCGACCTCCGACATGATCACTCGGGCCGACGGCACCATCTTCTTAAGGGCATTGATTCCCCAAGCCTGGTCCGAATGTGACCGAACAACGACCGCGTATTTGATGTTTGCTGGGTCGAGACCAAATGTCTTCAGCTCGTTAAGGAGCTCCGGGGTGACCCAATCGAAGTTGGTATTGAGCAGAATAATCCCCGCGGACGTGGTCAACGCCCAGGTGGATTCGGTCTGCGTGCCGATGAAGTAGAGGTTATCGAACACTTTTACCGGAGGCACGTACCATTTCTCGTGCGCCATCGGTGTCAATTTCTGCTTTCTCGTCAGGCTCACCAGGGCCAACGGCCGGAGGCCGAGCGCACCTTCCTCGGCGGAGTGCATACAGCTTGAATAAACCATCGTAAGATTCTGCCCAGGCATCGGGTTCGAGGTCTTGGGTGACACCGAATCCTTGGCCGCCGCCACATGGGCTCGAGCGACTGATGCCTGGCCATGCGCATCGATTGCGGTACAACTCGCCAGCAAGACCGTGCAGAGTGCAGGTGCCCAGTAGGACTTCATGAGTCAATCCTCTTCCTACAAACCTAATCGCCTTTGGCCCACGCAAGTTGAGCTTCCGCGCATTCAATATGGATGGTCATAAACCGGTCGACGTCGTCTTTGCTGACAAAGGGATTAGGATCGCCCGGCTTTCGCGACCTCATGGCATCGAGCTTTTGAAGAGTGTTATCGTACTCCGCGTGGATGTGGATGATCGTATCGACGCCGGCTTTATCCTCGATATCCTTGAAACGTTTGGACGATGCGATATAAGTTTTGCTCATGGTCTGCATATCGGGGAACATCTGAACCCCTTCCTGCACGAGTCTCATGTAGTCCCCGCCCAGCATGCCTGCCATGTGCCGCTGGGATCCGTCTCTTAAAGGAAAAATCGCCGACAGGTTGCCCGGTGTGGACGTCGGCGTGGAGTACAGCGTGATGGTCGTGTCCCCGAGCGTCAGCTTTTGACCATCTTTGGCCACCATATCCTTGACCGGTTTGACGCTCGCGGGGGAATTATCCTTTGCGAGCAGATCCCAGTCGACCTCCGACATGATCACTCGGGCCGACGGCACCATCTTCTTAAGGGCATTGATTCCCCAAGCCTGGTCCGAATGTGACCGAACAACGACCGCGTATTTGATGTTTGCTGGGTCGAGACCAAATGTCTTCAGCTCGTTAAGGAGCTCCGGGGTGACCCAATCGAAGTTGGTATTGAGCAGAATAATCCCCGCGGACGTAGTCAACGCCCAGGTGGATTCGGTCTGCGTGCCGATGTAGTAGAGGTTATCGAACACTTTTACCGGCGGCACGTACCATTTCTCGCGTGGTGTAGGAACTAACTTCGCTTTCTCGTCAGGCTCACCAGGACCAACGGCCGGAGGCTGAGCGCCCTGCCGCGGCTGCGTGCATACCAGCTTGAATAAAGCGCCGAAACTCTCCCAAGGCTTCGAGTTCGCGGTTTTCGGCGAGACCGCATCCTGCGCCGCCGCCACGTGCGCTGGAGCGACTGATGCCTGGCCATGCGCATCGATTGCGGTACAACTCGCCAGCAAGACCGTGCAGAGTGCAGGTGCCAAATAGCGGCTCATGGCTTATCCTCCCAGCGATGGTGGCCGCGTCTTTCGCTGCTTAGCCACTCCGATGTGCACGCTCATACACCTGGGTCCTTTGTGCGTCAACAAAATTGTTCGTCAACAATCATGTTCGTGGCTCTGCAACGACGCCGGCGCGGGCACGCTCTTAGCCGTGGCGGGGTCGGCCAAGCCAGGATAAATGCCCAGTGGTACGCCGATAGTTGATAACGCGTGGGCGCTCAGCTGGCCGTTGTTTAGCTTGGTTCGCAAGGCCGTAGCGTCGGCGGCGACGGAGTTGAAAGCGTTCATATCGGCCTGGAAACGGGGACCCTGGGCATCAAAGTTCATTGTCCTGCGCGAGGACAATAACGCGCCTACCCAGGCGAGAGCGAGAACCAGATCATCCGAGACGCACGGCACATTCTATACGGGAAAGTACAATGCTCTTTTTCTCCGGTCAATTCGATCTTCTCGATCGTGTCCGCAACTGCGATCCGGCCTTGGAGCAAGTACGGCTCCTAACGCGATCCTGCGAACTTGGGGCGGTAGAGGGGATCACCGATATTAATAATCATCCACCTCAGCCAGGCCGTATTACGCAGAAAGGCGTCACCGACATTGGCGCCGGCCAGGAGATCATGGACGATGCCATCTACGTGTGGCAGCCCCTCAAGATCTGGCTCGTCAAGCGCCCCACTGGTTATCGTGATTCCCTTCTTGATAGCGTTCGCCGCCCAGTTTGCTCCCCCGCGAGGGTCCGCAGCCGAAGCGCTATCGAGGTGCACCCCGATCGCGCCGGGCTTCCAGGAGAAGGCGTCGTTGTAGTGGTTTAGCGAGTACCACCCTGCATAAAAGATCGCGCCGTCACAACGTAAAGGAGCCGGCGCTGTGCCAAACTCTTCGCCCCCTGCATCCTCCACAACTGGAACACCTGCCCGCTTCAACATTTCAGCGGCTTGATGAAGATCCCAGTCCCCAGCTCCATATCCAACATCTTCAATTGCGTTCATGCCTCCGAAACGCCGATCGATGCAAGCCTGGCCCGCGAGTCCCTCCCTCTCGGCTTGGATCGCTTTGTCCACTAGCCCCATCGCAAGCGAAGCTGATGCTGCGTCCAGCCGCCAGACGGAGTAGATGAGCTTCGCTGCAGGAACCTTCCGGTAGTCTGCGAGGGAGAGGAATGGCCGATAAATGCCAGCCCGACTTGCCGCCTCAGCATAATAAGGATTGAGCACACGAGAGGAAGGGCCAAGTTCCTCCCAAATATCTTCAACATATTGATCTACCGATACGCCATAGCCGGAGGGCACCGAGGAGAGCCTGTAAGGGGTCTGAAAGCTGAACACAATATCAAGGATTTCTTCTTGACCGGCTTGCTTCAGACATCTCCGGATGGGATTCTTCACGAGGGAATCGAATTGATCCCAGGGAACGGAAACGAAGCTCGCATCATTCTCAGGCTGTGGCGCGCTGATGCGGCAGAGGTTCGCAGGCGGAATTGCTCTTCTCTGCGCGTAATAGTCGGCGACTTTCTTCGATTCACGGGAATGGTAGTTGTATACAACCAGCACCCTCCTGCTCATTGAGTCTGCTTGAGCGTGAGCAAGCGCCGAGAAAACCAGAGCAAGGCCAGCAAGTCCAATTCGGAACGACATTCCCACATAATTAGAACACAGTCCTAAATCGAAGGCGAGAAGGAGCCGTACGGAGCCTTGGTGCGCTGTTTGTTGAACGAGGGTAAGCGCACGGACACGGAGCAGGTGTAACTCGTCGAGTGCGTGCGGAAGATCGACTACGACGAACTAAAGGTCGCCCAGCATTCGATAGCCTTTTGAAACATCGGGTATAGCCTGCTTGGCCGGGTGCTCGATGTGGACAACGCGCGAGAGAGCGTGAAAAATGGAGTGATCCACGAAATCCGCAGTACAGCCACGCCGCAGAACCGCTTTATTTTTCCGTTGGCCCATCTAGTCTGATCGCCCTACTCCGACTGGATTCCTGCAGCTTCCGAGGCACCGTTTCCCTTGCCTCCGAACCCGAAATCTATTTTCCGGTGGGGACCGATTTGCGTTTGCAGTTAACGACAAACTGTGTATTTCGCCTGTCTACGGCAAATAGAGAGTCCGAACCGGAAAATCGGGCCGATTGTAGCATTTCAGGTGATCATCCCCAACTCCGGCAGCGAAAAGATACGAGCCTATCGACATAGGCATTCTACATTTGCAGAACCCTGGAAAGTTCAGCAAAGTAGTCGTATCATCTCGCTGACAGTTTGGATGTAAGTGAAAGACCAGTTGCCGCAGTCCCCGATGCTTCTGGGCTTGGCGGTCTTACCTGATGGCAGATCAATCTCAGTCCGAGACAATCGGTCGGGAACTCCGAACTCTAAGTAACAAACAGGTGGAACTATTTGACCGTCTCCGCGACGTAGAGGAGCGGCTAGGCATGCTCCTGGAGCGCATAAAGAGAATTGAAGACACGATAAAGGCACCGACTCGCATACGGTGACCTGGGTTTCGCCACAGTTTCGCGCCTATCGTCTAGACTATGTAGAAATGATTTCCGCCCTTGGCAGAGCGGAGTCGCGGAGCGCTGGATCGAGAGTAGTCGTCACGATCTACTGGATCACGTCATTGCCTTCAATGACCGCCACTTGAAGCGGCTCCTTTCCGATTACATCCGCTACTACCACGACGACGGGACCCATCTGGGCCTAGACAAGCAAACTCCGGCCGGCCGAGCCTCGGTCGATGTCTCGGGGAACTGTCGTTTCTCGACCCAGACTGGGTGGTCTGCACTACCGCTACGATCGGGCCGCGTAACATATATATAGAGGAACATCATCGCCAGGGGAGACTCCATTTTGACGGGGGCAGCGGAGCCGGGGCGTCGTCATTGGAAACCAATTGTGCACCCCTACCGGCTAGACCCAACCGCACTTGGCGCACAGAGAGTGTTCCTGTAAATGGCGCTATTCCTGAGGCGGATGGAATTTTGGCGAGGGACAGGGTCCTCCTCGGTCTGTGCGAATCGAGTTTTGGGTGTTCCGAGGTCCTCGCGCTGTCTTCGTGTAGCCTCGTAATCCGGGCGCAGCCCACCTGTGCTGGCCTGTCGACTTTTTAACCCGGCGGGCTTTGGTTGAAGATCCACAGCTAAGGCGTTCCGAGCCGCGTGCGGCGCGGACGCCGTCGTTCCTCTGATGCATGCAGGTCTTAGCGGGCTCTCCGCTACTTCCCCACCATCAGAAGCTTAAACGAATCCGGTAGCGCGGGACCGAGGGCAAAGCGACCCGGTACTGTGGCGCGCGTCAGCCGCCACCGGCCCGTACTCGAAGGCCATGGTCACGCACGTGATTCGTCTTGGTGTCGAGCACCATGGTCCTGGCGCCCGGCGTCGTTGGCAGCTTCTGCTCTACCTCGAAGCTAGTGGGGCTGTTTTCCTTGATGAAGACCATGTACCCCTCGCCTGCGGTGCTGATGGCTTCCATCGTAGCGGGATTGAATGCGACGGTATCCACGCCCAAGGCAGTCGGGAGGGTGGTGATGATGTTCCCATTCTCGGCGTTGACAATGACCACCATAGGCGAGGGCAGGCGCCAATACGAAAAGAGAACGTGATTTTTTGCGTCCAGCGACAGGCCGCTGCCGTTCATGACGCTCTTCGAGCTCAGGTCGTAGTGGGCCGTAACGGTCAGCTTCTTGGCGTCCACCACGGCAATGTTGGCTTTATCCGAAATGTTCACGTAGACCGTGCCTTTGCCATCGCTCGCGGCCTGCTCGGGTTGTCCGCCCACGTCAATCGTGCCCACCACTGTGCCTTCCTTGGCATCGATCACGGTGGCGTACGGCGGCATGTGGCTCAGCACCCATACGCGTTCATTGAATGGGTCAAACATGATGCCATCCGGACGGCCATCCACGTCGATCATCTTGATCACCTGCAAAGTTTTCGCGTCCCACATGGTGATGGGTTTCGTGGTGGAAAAGCCGTGATGGGATTTGGGGTCGACGGCGGCGCCGCCGGATTTGACGCCGGCAATCGAGCCCGCCGGTTCCAAGGTATCCAGGTTGAAGACCGTCAGCTGTCCCATCGCACCACTCCGCGGGACATACAAACGACGGTCTGGGACATCCGCGGTAATATAGTCCCAGCCGCCGTCGCCGCCAACTTTGGCTGTCTTGAGCACCTTGTAAGGACCCGCAGTTGGGGCCTGCTGGGCCACTCCTACGGACGCCAACATCGCGATCCCCGCCGCAATTACAACTGCAAGGCAAAATGGTCGCATGAAATATCTCCTCTATCGGCGCGAAGCTTCCGCTTTAGTGTGTACGGTGCGATCGAATATACACCACCTGCAGGCGGGTGGTCGAGTAGTCGGAAACTGGTCCGTTAGACGTCAATCGTTGCGGAGCGATAGGACCCTTAACGGCGGCGCGTGGTGGGTCCTGGCGCCTGCGTCCGGTCCAAAATCGGAGCCATCGTCTACGGCGTCTCCCAGGAAGATATCGACGCCTACGGCAAAAAACACGGCACCGACGAATTCAAATGGCGCGCCTGCCTCATCTCCTGCCAACACGTCCTCAATAAGGGAGGCCGCGACATCCCCATCTTCGGCCATTTCCTGAGGCCACAATGCCAAAAGCTATTCTCCTACCACGGCGCCTGATATCTAATCGACTGTAGCCAACGCGCGGCGTCTGTCATTCTGAGCGTCGGGTGCGGGATCTACTTGGAGCCCACGCAATAAAACGTGTAGGCTCTCCTTCAGCCCGGAATAAAAACCTGTGGCGCTCTACTTGGAGCCCTGCGTATCACCCCGCAGCACGCAACCGGAGCTGTGCCAACCGCGCTTCCTTGGCAGGATCGTTCACGATCTTGCATTCGTCATCGAAGACCATCGTAGGGCGGTCAACGATGTCATAAGGCCGGCCACTGCAAACCCTTCTGGCTCGGATTACCAGTGTGCGCGAACGCTGTCCACGCCCCACTCACCTTGTCTGCCAACGGCTGCAAATCAGCACCAGTTCCCAGCAGGGTTCGCGCCTTGTCGATGTTGTCGAAGGCGAAATTGATCTCCATGGTGTGGGGTGTGTGCAGCCTGCCGCCCAGAACCGGCGTTTGCCATTCGAATAAATAAACGTATGCCGGTGCGGCACGCTGGGCCAACTTGCGTTCAGCTTGCGTGATTGCGTCCATACGAAAACTGCGGTCGGAAGTCGCCGTAAAGAAAACAAGGCTGGGTGAAGCGCCGGGCTGGTCCTTTCGATAAGCAGCGATAAGACTCTCGATCTCCGCGTCCCCAGTCTTGAAAAGTGCTTTCAGCCTCGTTCGCAGGCCCATCTCATCGATTGAAAAGGCGGCGGGATCGTGTCCGCCGACCAGGAGTGTGTCTTCGGTAGCCGCCGTGCCTATCAACATTGGAATGGTTACCGAGATTTCCGGGGCGGTCGGATCAAACGGGTGTCGCGGAAGCGATTGGCCGTCAACCACCGGTCCGAGAGGTAAGCCCTCATTGGCAGTAATTTCGTGCATCGCGGCTATGAGTTTCTCCATGGACATTTGTTGAAGCTGGTCAGCTTGATTCGCCTTCATCCCGAGATGATCGAGGAATTTCTGGGCTGATGCCGTTGCTGCCTCCGCGGGAATAGCCCGCATCGCGGGGTCCCGCTCTCCACGATCGCCTTGTGGAACAGCCCCTTCGCCGCGGGCATGGCCATCAGAGTACTGACTTTCCCTCCTCCGCCGGATTGGCCGAAGATGGTCACGTTCCCGGGATCGCCTCCGAAGTTGGCGATGTTGTCGCGCACCCATTGGAGCGCCAGTACGGCATCACGCATTCCCGCATTCCCTGAATCCGCGTATTTCGAGCCGCCCAGTTGCGCAAGGTAGAGATACCCGAAGATATTCAGCCGATGATTGATCCCCACCACGACGACATCGTGTTTTCGCGTGAGGTTTGAACCGTCAAACCAGCTACGCCCGTCCGAGCCCGTGATGAATCCGCCGCCATGGAGCCAGAACATCACCGGACGCTTGTTGGCCGGCCGCAGGCTGGGCGTCCAGACATTCAAAACCAGGCAGTCTTCTCCCATCGTGCCCGGACCTAGAGTCAGGGCGCCGAAGGTGTTTCCGGGGCCGGCGAAAGCGGCCTGCAGTTCTTTGTCCTCATAATCCAGACTGGCGTCCTGCGCAGCGGGCGGACCGTAGTCGAGTGCGTCACGCACGCCGGTCCACGGTTTTGGCGGCTTGGGCGGCAAGAAACGACTGGCCCCCGCCGTCGAAGCGCCGTAGGGAATCCCCTTGAACGTTTGCACCCCATTGATTGCGGCCCCGCGGACTTTACCCGCGGTCGTCTCCACAATCGGCGCTGTGTCCGAAGCGAAGGCCGCCGAGATAAATCGGCTGCCCAGCAGCGTGCTGGCCATCAATGCTGCGCTTCCCGCCAAGGAGCCCTGCAGCAAGCTTCGGCGGTCGAGCTTACAAGAACAAGTCTCGGTGATAGGAAGGGTGCACCTCTGGCGCATGGCCATCTCCTGTTCTGTCCGCTTGGACTCACGTTCCTGTCGCGTAGATTTCGCGATCCACGTAGGCAGTTGGGCTCAATCGGAATTTCTCTTTGACCCCAAAACAGCGCCATAGTACACCCGCTTCCCTTGTTCCGCTTGACGTGAAAGACTAGGGGAGCTCGATGAAACCGCCCAGGTGGGCGCTCTTTATCCGCCTGACGGTAGCGGCAATCTTCTGGTTCCCCATTGGCATCATTCGCCAACGCGGCATCTCCTTCGGCATGCGCGGCGCCCTGATTCGGCAAGCGAACCGCCGGACACCTTGTATTCGAATTAAATCGTATTCGAATTAAATCCTGGGTCCGGTGCAGGTTATCTATTGACTTAACATATATAATGAGTTAACATGTATCGCAAAGCCTACCGAATTGCTTTGCACAATCTAAATTCTCTGCCAGTGGTCTCTTTTTTGGTTTGCGCGGCCCTTCGTATTACACACTGCCGAGAAAGGAACGGCTGTAAGTGTTGTCGAATGACATCCTTGCGAAGAATGAAGCTACAAGTAATTTAGAATGATATCCTTGCAAAATAAGTAGGGGGGTGGGGGGGTAATAGGCTCGAAAAAATGGAGACCCGCGAAAAGCTCGATGCCGATGTCTTGATCGTGGGCGCTGGCCCTGCCGGCCTCGCCTGCGCGCTCCATCTCGCCCGGCTGATTCGCGCGCACACTGAAGCCGGTAACCGGCCCGAGCTTTCCGCCGAAAATATCTACGTCCTCGAAAAGGGCCGCGAACTCGGCGCGCACCAGCTTTCCGGCGCCGTGATGGATCCGCGCGGCCTCGCCGAACTGGTTCCCGATTACGCGCAGGCCGCGCCGCTCGAAACTCCGGTCACCTCCGACGCGGCTTATTTTCTAACCGCGCGCAATTCCTGGAAATTGCCAATCACCCCGCCGCCGCTGCGCAATCACGGCAACTACATCATTTCACTCAACAAGTTAGTCAATTGGCTGGGCGGCCTGGTCGAGCAGGCGGGCGTAAACATCTTCACGCAGTTTGCCGGCGCGCAACTCATCTATGAAGGCGATGGCATCGCCGGGGTCATCACCGACGACAAAGGCTACCTGGCCGCCGGGTCCTTCTTGGTCTGTGTGATACGATGGCCGAAAATGCCAGGAATCAGGACATCGAATTGGAAGTCTATTGTGGAACATGAATTATCAAGGCGCGTATCGAATGAGCTCGTTGCTTGGATTCAATCCGGGAGATGATTCAAGATAGGGCTGTCATAGATGACTAGATCAAACCTCTTCTTGTTAGCGATCGCACTGGCTATCTTTGGAACCGCCGTCATTGCCGGTCATCCCCATTGGGGCACATTCACGGGTCTTGTCATCCTTCTACTGGCGGGAGCGACGGCAGCCGGATCGTTGCCCTTGGGATCTGAACCCTACTTCGTAGTGCAAAGCGTGCCGCACCAGAAGATTTCAAACAGCCTGGTCACTTTGAGCTCTGCCGCGGTTCTCGCCGTCTACATCGCAGGGTATCATCGCACTGGCTCTGCGGCGGATGGCTTTGCGGCGCAGGCAGCCCGGAGGAAAACGGCCGCTCCGCTTGTCGCCAGCGCTGTGGCGCCAAAGACGGCAACTCCGAGAGTGGACGCGACACCCGCAGTGCGAGCCCCCTTCGGCTCCGCCCTTCAGAAAGGTCTCTCCACGAGCTTCGTCGGCCCCGGTTCCAGACGCGGCGCCTACGCCAGCGGCCAGCGAGGATTCGCCTGCGACGCCCTCCGCACCGCCGGCGGCCTCGACATCTAACGATCAGGTAGCCGAGCCTGCCGCACCAATTGCGGCAGCACCGCAAGGTCGGTACAAGGACGGAACGTATCTCGGCTGGGGCACGTCTCGCCACGGCGACATCCAGGCATCCGTTGTGATCAGGGCGGAAAGATTGTTTCAGCGGAGATCGCCCAATGCTTGACGCGCTATTCCTGTTCCTGGATCGCCGCATTGCCGGGACAGGTGATCTCAAGACAGAGTCCGAACGTCGATTACGTCTCGGGCGCCACCCAGAGCTGCAACGCCTTCTCTGATGCCGTCGCCCAAGCCCTTTCCCAAGCCAGTGAGTGACGCCGACTACCTCCGCACCGTCGCTTTGATGGGGACCTTCGTGACCATCCACGTGGTCGGGCACGGAGTGGAACCGCAACAGACAATCCATCGGGAGGAAACAGTCGAGCGCGCGTTTGAATGGTTTCGCCGGATCGAGGAGTGCTGTACCCGATTCGACGCTCGGAGCGAACTGAGGCAGCTCACGGCACAGGTCGGCATCGCCGTTCCGGTCAGCGCGATCTTGTACGAAGCGGTCCAGTTTGCGTTGGCGGTCGCGGAGGAGAGCAGCGGCGCGTTCGATCCAACCGTCGGCCACGCCATGGAGATGCGAGGCTTCAACCAGGAGTATCGTACCGGGCAGACCGTCCGTACGGATCTCGAACCGGGCTGTTCGGTCAGCTATCGGGACGTTCGTCTGGATCCCGGCCGGAAGACGATCACGCTGCTTCGCCCTTTGATTCTCGATCTCGGGGCCATTGCCAAAGGACTTGCTATCGACCTCGCCGCACGCGAACTCCGGCGATTCGAGAATTTTGCGATCGATGCCGGCGGCGACCTCTATCTCGGAGGCTGCAACACAAACGGTGAACCGTGGTCCATTGGGATTCGTCATCCGCGCCGCGACAATGAGTTGATCGATTCACTGCGCGTGTCGAACCGCGCGGTGTGCACCTCGGGTGATTACGAAAGGCAGATCCCCACCCAAGGCCATCACATTCTCGATCCGCGGGTTGGAGCGCCGGCGCGTGCCGTGGCCAGCGTCACCGTTGTTGCACCCACCGCGATGTTGGCGGATGCGCTCGCAACAGCGGCATTCGTTCTCGGCCCCACTGACGGTATTCGGCTGTTCGATCGTCTGGGCGTGGACGGGTTGATTCTTACTTCGGCGCTGGAGCGATATGCGACCCGAGGGATATCTAGTGGCTGCTAACTCGGCGGTTCGGCGATTCTTCCGCACACCCAAGGGACTTCTCATCATTGTCCTGGCGATTCTGGTCGCTCTGGCCGTGCCGAGTGAGGGAATCGCACTGGTAGCTCCCGGCCTGGCGAGCGCTGTAATCGTCGCGGGCCTGATCGATGTGCTGGCTCTCCGGTGGACCCGGAATGCCTGGGAGTTTCCCAGTGGAGCCGTTCTCACCGGTTTGCTTGTCGCGATGGTTTTGACCCCGCACGAACCCTGGTACGTACCTGCCTGCACCTCTGCGGTCGCCATTGCCAGCAAGTATATTGCCCGGACTCGCTCGGCCAACGTGTTTAATCCAGCGGCCCTTGGACTGGTCGCTACGTTTTACGTCTTCAACACTGGGCAAAGCTGGTGGGGCGCTCTGCCCGAGATTTCACCGCTCGCCTTGGTGGTGCTCTTCGTGACCGGCGTGTTCATCGCCGACCGGGTCAACAAGGTTCCGCTGGTGCTCATTTTCCTCGGTGCCTACTTCCTGCTGTTTACCCTGTCCGCGTACCTGGGCGATCCCGGGAAAGTCGCTGAGATCTTCCGGGCGCCCGATCTCCATGCCGTCCTGTTCTTCGCGTTCTTCATCTTGACCGATCCACCGACATCGCCCGTGAAGTATCCCGATCAGCTTGTCTGTGGCGTGATGGTCGCATTGGTCAGCTATGCGATCTTTGAATCGGTGGGTGCGGCCTATTATCTTCTCGCTGGCGTGCTCGTGGGCAACATTTGGGAAGCCTGGCACCGGTGGTATTCATTTTCGCGCCGGCGCCTGTCCTCTGGCGCCGACGGCCACGTAGCCGCATAGTCGGCTAGCCGCCTCCTACTTGACCTCCTTGCGAGGGAGCGGGACCCATTGATGTCGCGCATGGCGGGTCCTCCTTGGTCTGTGCTGCAAGTTTAGGCGGCGATAATGTGGCCGGAACTATTTTAGTCAGGTGGGACCTGGCAAGCCGGCGGACGGAGTGTAGCGATGTAGGGTGCTCCAGACCTTTGCACAGTCCAACCCGGCCGAAACGGGAGAGCGGATCGGAATCAGACATCTGAATCAGTCATCTTCCGAAGGCGCTTGCGAAGCTCATCGAGGTCAACGGTTTCGTTGTCTTGCGCGAAACGAGCAAAATCGAGATTTCTGGCGTCAGAGCTGATCTCGATGCTGCTCCAAAGCGATCCGAACTAACTGACTCCGAGTACGCACACCCGTCTTGGAGAAAAGCTGCCGCAGAGTCGCTTTGACGGAACTCTCGGATGCCCCGATCCGTGCAGCGATTGCCTTGTTGGCTAGGCCTTCGAAGACGAAGGAGAGCACCTGTCGCTCCCGCTGTGTAAACCGCTCGGATTCGACCTCTGATCCAGGCCTCAATCCAGCGGCCATGACGCGCTGCAGAAGCTCTTGGGCGAACAATACCTTTCCGGCAAATACGTCGCGGATTCCTTGCGCGAGCAAGGAAGCCGAATTGTGTTTCATGAAAATCCCAGAAACCCCGTTACGGATCAGTTCGGCGGCCTCGCCTTCCGCTACTCCGGCGGTCACGACCAGTACCTTACCTTCGAAACCATGCCCTTTCGCCAAACGCAGAAATTGGGTACCTTCACGCTCTCCCAAATCGAAGTCGAGCAGCACTATGTCGACGTGTCGCTGCCGCAGAGTTTCAAGTGCCGTCTCCATAGAACCGCAGTGGGCAACCACCGTAAACCCAGGCTCTGCACTCAAGAGCCGAGCCACACTTTCTCGGAAGAGAACGTGATCATCTACCAGCAGAATCTCGATTGTTTGTTGAATACCCTCACCCATTCAGCGCTCCCTTGCCAACCAGTGATGAAGACACGGCCACTGCAAAACAGCACCCCTGAGATCTGGGTTCGTAGAGCACGTCAGCGCCGAAACTCCGCGCAATGGCACGGGACACATACAGTCCTATTCCCGTCGAGTCGGCACCGCGCTGAAAAGGACGGAACAGATTTTCAGGGGAGGAGATGCCTACGCCGGTGTCTTCGAAGCGAATTACCACTGTCTTTCCTTCTTCGGCCGCGCTTACACACAGTCGCTTCATCTCAGTACTCTGCATCGCACGTTGACTATTCTTCGCAAGGTTCAAGAAGACTTGGATTAATCCATAGCGTTCTGCGCAGATGAGTGGCAGAGGCTCTTGAATTCGCCAGTGGATTTCCATTCCAGACTCTCGGTATGCTCCTTCGATGAGGACTCGTAACTCGTCAAGCACGGATGTTAACTCAACGACAGCAGCGTTTTCCCATGGAGAAGCTCTCACTTCCAGCGCCGATACTTTTTCTAGCCCCTGAATCAGTGTTGTCAAGGCTCGAAAGTCTTCGTTATGCTCAAGCTCTCGAATTCTGGAAAGGTTCTTCTGAACTACCAAGGCGGCACTCGACAAGTTCCGCACTTCGTGGGCAACTGCGCTCATGAGAATTCGGTTGTTTTTTAGCAAGGAATCGAGACTCAAGTCCTCGCGATTTCGAAGGTCCTCCGAGAGATCCACGACTATCGCAGCGAGGCGAGGGCCGGACATAGTTACGTATGTGGAAAACCATACCCCTGCCAGAAATGCTTCTCCAGTGCTCCGTTGCCCCCTGCATTGCAGCGTGGTTCGAAATGCTCTGGAAGACCGACCCTGAAAAACGGTTTTTAACGATGGCAGGTAGGAGTTGATACTCTGACCTCGTATAGGTTGGTTGTCAGGCGCTAGCAACTGTTGGGCGGCTTCGTTAGCCAGCAGAATCTCTCCGCTGGAGTCAATCGTGAGTATCGCGGCTGGGCTACTTTCTACTAGAATGCGTAACTGCTCCTCCACATCTTGACGAAGCCTCACCTGGTCTTCCAACTCCTCGACGTGCCTGCGGATGATACGGCGGTTGCGAGTGAGCTCTGAAATGAAGAGTCCCGTGCCAACGAAGCCCGCTGAACTAAATGCGAGGCGGATGATTGCGTCATTTTCTGGGAGGTTGCTGAAAGCCTCTTGAAGAATCGCGCATATCAAGCCAACCGCGACCGTTTGTGTGCGAGACAAATACGCGCCCACCATCATGATCGGGAAGAGGTACAAAAAGCCTAGAGAGATATAAGGCTTGGTCAGCCAGTCGACCAACGCAATCGCTGTAATCACAAGCGCAGCGATGACCAAGATTTTCGTCCGACCGGCAGGTGTATCGATGGATAGTGGGTCCCACATGATTTCACGTATTGTTGCTCCATTCTTATCGTTCATGGAACACACTTTTGGAAAACTGACCAAAAGATAGTGATCAACAACCAAAAGATACGGCCAATGCCTCAAAGATAGGATTCTATTCTCTACCCGAAGGCTCAATAATCCGCCTGCTTGTTTTGCAAACTGACGATTGAAGCGCTGAGACATCGAAGCGCGAGGCGCCCGCGTACGCAACTGGTAGGCCTCAAGCTGCTCCGTTCGATAGAAGCTTGTGATTGCGTAGGACCATGGTGACGTGCCACCTGCTCGCAACCAGGTTTAATGTCCGTTGGGATCGGCTGTCCGGTATCGGCGAAGATGTCGTTGGCGTGTTTATGTTGTTGCTCTTCGTATTCGTTGTCTCCAGCTCGTGTTGGTTGGGAATCCGCGCGATGTTCCCGCGCCCAAATGGACGGACGAAGCACAAACGCTGAAAGCATGAAGCACGGCGCATCGGTGCTGGAAGAGCAAAACTCAAAGACCGGAGCTGCGAATGGGAAAGAGGCTCTGTTTGTGTTTGCTGGTGCTTCTCCTGGTTAGTTCCAGCGTTCTCGCCCAAACGACGACGCCCAGGACTTGGGAGCAGGTGCGGCAGCAGTTTGAGCAGAATAACCCAACCCTTCTCGCAGGCAAGGTGAACATCGATGAGTCGCGGGCCCAGGAGATTACTGCCTATTTGCGACCCAATCCCCAATTCTCGATTACCGCGGATCAAATTGGTCACAACGCGACATCCGATCCGTTCAAAGAGATGCTCGTCGGCAGTTCAGTCAGCTATCTGCACGAGCGGCAGCAAAAGCGGGAGTTGCGGCGTGACAGCGCAAAGGAATCCACATCCGTTACGGAATCGACGTACTCCGATCAGGAGCGAGGTCTGCTCTTTAACTTGCGAACTGCCTTCGTACAAACGTTGCAGGCCAAGGCAGTCCTGCAGAATGCGCAGGAGAATCTCGCTTACTGGGACCGCGAGCTTACCGTAAACCGCAATCGCTTTGACGCGGGCGATCTGGCCCAGGTCGACCTGAATCGTCTGGAGCTGCAGCGGGTGCAATTCGAAGTAGATTTCGAAACCGCCACGGTAAATCTTCGAACCAGCAAAATTCAGCTCCTGACTTTGCTGAACGATCGGACACCGATCGAGCAGTTCGACGTTTCCGGACCGTTCGACTACACGGACCAGCTAATGTCCCTCGACGAATTCCGGAACATCGCACTGGTGACAAGGCCGGACCTGAGGGTGGCCCTGCAATCTGTGGAGCTGGCGAAGATCAACCACCAGCTTGCCATCGCGAACGGATCGACGGACCCAACCTTTACAATCGATGCAGCCCTTCCTTCCCTTACCAGCAATTACCTCAGTTGGGCTTTTCCGCTCTATCAATATGCCGGCATCAGTGTGAGTGTGCCGCTGCGGATCTTCGACCGGAATCAGGGCGAGAAGCTGCGCACTCAACTGGACATCGGCCGCAACGAACGACAGCGCGATGCCGCCGAAGCCCAGGTATTCAGCGACGTGGATTCTGCCTATGTGACGTTGGTCAGCACCTTGAATCTGCTCCGTCCCTATAAGAAGTATTTAACGTTAGCCGAAGATACGCGCAACACGATTTCCTTTTCCTACCAAAATGGCGGCGCGTCTTTGTTGGATTACCTAGACGCGGAGAAGGCGTATCGCGATACGAGCCTCGCATACCTGAATTTGATTGGTTCCTACTTAACCACGGCAGCCCAAATGAATACGGCGGCGGGCCGGGAGGTTCTGCAATGAATCGTTTACTTCTCTTCGAAGCAGCTCTGTGTGTGGGTTTGAGCCTTTTCTCTACTGGGTGCTACCGGAAGGTCGCGGCACAAGAAAATGTGGTGCCGAACACTGGCCCAGTCGCTACAACTGTGCAGCCTGACATGGACCCTAACAATTTCCAGATCGAACACCCGGAGCAGTTTCCCCTAGTGATAGCGGGTCAGCGCGTTGCGGCGCCGGAGCTCAACGTAACCGGCGTGGTGAGCCCGGATGTGTCACGCCAGGTGCCTGTGCCCTCGCTCGCCACAGGGCGAATCGTGGAAATCGACGCGCGACTTGGCGATGAAGTGAAAAAGGGCCAACTTCTGTTCAAAGTGCGAAGCACGGACATCGCGGGCGCATTTTCAGATTATCGCCAGGGCGTAAAAAACGAGCAATTGACGAAAATCCAACTCGACCGCGCCAATCTTCTATTCGGGCAGGGGGCGATTGCGAAGAGCGCTCAGGAAATAGCCCAGAATGCTGAGGACGACAACCTTGTCGTTCTCGAGACAACGAAGGAACATCTCGAACTGCTTGGCGCCGACCCTGACCATCCTACCGGTATCGTGGAGGTGTTTGCTCCGGTATCAGGAACAATCACGGACCAACAGATCACGGACCAATCGGGCGTGCAGGCGCTAACGCCGCCAAACCCTTTTACGATTTCGGATATGTCGCACGTCTGGATTATCTGCGACGTGTACGAAAACGATATGGCGCAGGTTCACGTTGGCGAGTACGCGGACATCCATCTGGTCGCCTACCCAAACCAAATATTGAAAGGGCGAATCAGCAATATTCTGCCGATTATCGACCCTACCATTCGTACGGCAAAGGTTCGTCTGGAAGTGGAGAACCCGGGCCTGATGCGGCTCGGGATATTCGTGACTGCGACGTTCCACGGCGAAACGATGGAAAGGTATGCGACCGTCCCAGCCAGCGCGATCCTGCATTTACATGACCGCGAATGGATATATACCCCAGTAGGAAATGGCAGCTTTCGGCGCGTTGAAATCGTAGGCGGCAGCATGCTTCCGAACAACTTGCAGGAAGTGATCTCCGGTATCAGACCAGGTGCCCAAGTGATCGCGAACGCGCTCGTATTCCAAAACACAGTGGAGCAGTAGATGATCAGCAGGGCTGTCGATTTTGCATTAAACAATCGCTTTCTTGTCCTATCTGCGGCACTTCTGCTGTTTGTCTGGGGAGCGATTTCGTTCCACCAACTTCCTGTCGAAGCCTATCCTGACGTCGCCAACAACTACGTCGAGATCATCACGCAGTGGCCGGGAATCTCCGCGGAGCAAATTGAGCAACAGGTCACAATTCCGCTCGAAATCGTGATGAACGGAATTCCCGGCGTCGTGCATCTGAGATCGTTTTCGCTCTTCGGGCTTTCGGACCTGAAGTTGATTTTCGACGATGAGGAGGAGAATGCGTGGAACCGGGAGCGAGTTCTGGAGCGACTTTCTCAGGTTACTTTGCCGCAGGGTGTCACGCCCCAGATTGGGACTGATTGGAGTCCAGTCGGCCAAATCTACTTCTTCACACTCCACAGCACGAATCCCGCATATGACGTGATGGAGCTGAAGTCTATCGAAGATTGGGTGGTTGAGAAGAACTTCAAGGCTGTTCCGAACGTCGTTGATGTCGCCAGCTTCGGTGGCCCAACACGGGAGTATCAGGTTCGCGTCGATCCCAATAAATTGATCTCCTACGGACTCAGCATCGCTCAAGTGGAGCAACAGGTCTCAGCCAACAACGCCAACGCTGGCGGTAGCTTCGTTGAAGCCGGCCTGCAGGAGATCAACATCCGGGAAGTTGGCTTAGTGCGCGACGTTCACGATATTGAAAACACCGTCATATTAACGAAAAACGGAACGCCGCTTCATGTGAGGGATATAGCGATTGTGGCCCAAGGTCCAAAAATCCGGCTCAGCCAGTTCGCCCGTGCGATTCGTCATGAAGACGGAAAGCTTGTCGACAACGATGACGTTGTCTCAGGAATCTTGCTCTTGCGGAAAGGTGCCAATGCGGACGACGCATTAAACGGAATCCACGCCAAGGTCAAAGAGTTGAATGACCAGATCCTGCCTCCCGGCGTAAAGGTCGTTCCCTTCATTGACCGTAGCGACTTGGTGCACTACACGACTCATACTGTGCTTCACAACCTGACCGAGGGCATCATCCTTGTGGTAATAATCCTTCTCCTGTTTCTCGGGAATGTCCGAGGAGCAATCATAGTCGCTTTGACCATCCCGTTTTCACTTCTATTCGCCGCGACGTGTTTGAACCTGAAGGGCATTCCCGCAAACTTGCTGTCTTTGGGGGCATTGGACTTCGGTATGGTCGTGGACGGCGCTGTAGTCATGGTCGAAAATATCGTGCGCCACCTCGGCCGGCGTGATGGTGACAACAGAACACCAAAGCAGAAGATCTTCGAAGCGGCGCACGAAGTGCAGCGTCCTGTATTTTATGCGATCGCCATTATCATCACCTCATACTTACCTATCTTCACTTTGCAGAGGGTGGAAGGTCGCTTGTTCAAGCCCATGGCCTGGACCGTGGCTTTTGCCCTCCTGGGCGCGATCATCTTTTCAATACTGATTGCGCCAGCGCTCGCGAGTCTTTTCTTTCCAAAGGGCGCGCGGGAGTGGCAAAACCCGGTGATGGTGTGGCTTACAGGCCTGTACCGCGACGCCCTGAGACTGGCTATCCGCATGCGTTTCTTGACAGTCGGAGTGGGTATTGCCAGCCTGGGTCTTGCTATCTATCTCACTGTTGGTGGCGTCATCGGTTCTGAGTTCCTCCCTCACCTGGATGAGGGGGCCCTCTGGGTGCGCGGCACACTTGCGCCTAGCACCGGACCCACTGAAGGCATCCGCCTATCAAATCAAGCCAGAATCCTGCTTTGTTCTTGGCCCGAAGTGACCCAGTGCACCAGCCAGACGGGGCGTCCAGATGACGGGACCGACACCACGGGCTTTTTTAATACGGAGTATTTCGTCGATCTAAAACCTAAAGAGCAGTGGCGCCCGGCATTTCATCAGAACAAGGACGAACTGATATCGGCCATGAATCGCGAGCTTTCGAAAATCCCCGGCGTGGTCTGGGGCTTCTCCCAACCGATCGCGGACAACATGGAGGAGGCCGTCAGCGGAGTCAAGGGGCAGCTCGCTACAAAGGTCTACGGCGACGATTTGAAAGTGCTTGAGGATAAAGCTGAACAGATCGTCAGCATCATGCGTCAGGTGAAGGGAATCGAGGACCTGGGAGTACTTCGAGTTCTGGAGCAACCTGGCGACCGCTTCGAAGTGGATCGTCAGCAAGCCGCGCGCTATCAAATTAACGTCGCCGATGTTCAGGATGCCATCCAGACTGCCGCTGGCGGAAACGCTCTCACTCAAGTCTTGCAGGGCGAGGCGCGATACGACTTAGTTATGCGCTATCTTCCGCAGTACCGCAACACCAAGGAAGCCATCGAAAACATTCGTCTATTAGCTCCCACGGGCGAACGGGTCTCTCTTGCACAGCTTTGCAAAATCGAAGAGCGCGACGAAGGCTCTGAAATCTACCGGGAAGGGAACCAGCGGTATGTCGCCATCAAGTACAGCGTCCGCGGGCGTGACCTGGGCGGCGCTGTCGGTGAAGCAATTAAGAAAGTGGGCGCGCAAGTTCAAATGCCGAGGGGTTACCACATTGATTGGGAGGGCGAATATGAGAGCGAGAAGCGCGCTGAAGCGCGGCTTCTCGTCATCGTGCCGTTAACCGTCCTGCTGATTTTTATCATTCTCTACACGATGTTCCGCTCACTCAAATGGGCCCTCCTCATTCTCGTCAATGTAATGCTTGCGCGCATCGGCGGCTTGCTCGCTCTCCTCGTCACGCATACAAACTTCAGCGTCTCGTCTGGTGTCGGATTCCTGGCCCTCTTTGGAGTGTCAGTACAAACGGGCGTGATCATGCTCGAATACATCAATCAACGACGCGCGCGAGGCTTCTCGATAGAAGAATCCGCCATAGAAGGCGCTGTCTTGAGGCTACGACCCATCATGATGACAATGCTTGTGGCGACTCTTGGACTGCTACCCGCGGCCATGTCGCATGGAATCGGTTCGGACTCTCAGCGTCCGTTCGCGATCGTGATCGTCGGAGGCCTGATCTCCGATTTAGCAATGAGCATCTTCTTGC
The DNA here is from genome assembly GCA_963719845.1 of uncultured Acidobacteriota bacterium. GTDB lineage: Bacteria > Acidobacteriota > Terriglobia > Acidiferrales > UBA7541 > Palsa-189. The sequence goes on from CAVRDM010000037.1 coordinate 369,622, forward strand.
TCCCGACGCTCTATGTGTGGATGGCCGGTGCGCATGATGTGCTCCCGAAGGTTGAGACACCCGCCACAGGACCGGAAGATGTTCAGATCTAAAACAACAAACAAGACTGTCGTTCAGGTCAGGGAAGCGATAGTCATGGCGTCCGTGGAGTTTCGCCGATGAACTGTGGTTGCGTTCGCCGGTGTACAGAGATTATGATCCAGAAAATGCGGAAGGCACCGACGCCCCTCCAATGGACTGATCATTGGCTGGAGTTGTTGTATGCTTGCGGATCACGGCGATTCGGAACTACTCTTTCACCGAGAGTCAAAATCTTGACGCTATCCACTTGTTGAATCGTGTCGTTCGCGAAAATTCTGTACTTCATCACGAAAATGCAGGGCGTGCTCCGCTTGCAGTCCTTTGCGTTCTTCCTCGGGTGTGGGCTTGATGACACCAACCACCTGACCGCATATTTGACACTGCATTTCGTCCAGTGGTGAGGGTATCCTTCCAATCTGCTTGCCACTGCCGAGACAAACGCTCATGCTATTAAGATACTAGGGGAGGAATGCACGTTCACATACAAATTTGTGGGGCTGAGCGCAGCAGATGCTCAAACCCCGTATCACGTCTGTATTCCAAGTCTGCCTAGAAATTGTCGGGACCGCCACTACGCTTGGTAGGTCTGGCGGCTTGCCAAGTGCTTAACATGGTAAAAACTACGCACTTTTCAATCTACTGCTTAGAAGGTGCGCAGTACAAACTGTAAGTGCCGCTTCTGGTGTCGCTTACGTGGGAACGCGTCATTTATCTTGCTCTTGAACTGGACCGAAACGGAGTCGGCGTCCCGTTCCATCGGCTTTTCGGAGCTCAATAGCCCGGCGCACCGATACCTCTGTCTACGCTTCAAGTGATACCTGGCGACATCGCCTGCAAGACTCGAGGCCAGGATGGATTCGCTGTTCTCCTTTCCTGTAGGGCTCTTTCATCCCCTACAACATGCCGGTTTAACCCGGCGCTCTCCGAATTGCCGACTTTTCGAGATTTGGTCGCAAACGACTGCCGCGACACACCTCGCAAATCGGCGCCCTCAGCGCGGCCGTTATGTAGCTTGACGCGAGCCGCGAGCGGAGCGTAGTCTCCATTTCAAGCATTGGTAACCGGGAATCCGGACAAGCGGTAAAGGACTGAAGCTGACGCGTGCCGCGAAAGGAGCCATACATGAAAACGTTTCTGAGAGGTTATTTCTTGCTTGCAGGAATTCTGATGGTTGGCCTGCCAGCGTCCGCACATCATGGAAATGCGGCGTTCTCAGACAAGTTAACGGAATTCAAGAGCGTAACGGTGACGAAATTTGCCTGGGCCAATCCCCACTGCCTTGTTGAATTCGACGCGAAGGATGACAAGGGCAAGGTCGTCAATTGGTCTGCCGAAAGTGGCAGTCCCGAGGCGCTTCGGCTTACTGGCTGGAATAAGAGTTCGCTGAAGGCGGGCGATGTAATCACAATCTATTTACATACCGCCAAAACGGGCGCACCCGCAGGGCGTTTGACTAAGGTCGTGCTCGCCGATGGCACTGAGTTGAGCGATACTCAGGGTAATGCTGTGCCGCCGATTAGCGGCGGTTACGACTCCGGTTCTGGCCGTGGGGCGCGCGACGGCAGCCAATAGAAGAAGCAAAGCGGAATCATCGCTGAAGTCAGTTTCGTCTCCGAAACATCTGTTTCACGGGCTTTAAGATTGAGACTAACGAGGGCTCTTCAAATGCGCAATCCGTTCGCTAAGGCAATGGTTGCTTCATTGGTTCTGCTGACCCTTTGGCCGGCGGTGGCCCAGGCTCAGGGTCGAGGCGGCAGAGGCGGCGGCCGAGGTCCACAGCCGGGTTTTGTTGCCGCCGGTGTTCCCGCGATGCCCGATCCAGCCGGCCCGGCTCCGAAGCATGATTTGACGGGCACTTGGGTGGGGCCCCTAAGCGTTGTGATGGGTCCTTACCCGGCTATGACACCTGCAGGCCAGGCGGCGTTCAAGCTCAATAAGCCAATCAAGCGCGCTTCAGACTATGCCACCCAGGTGGAGCCCAACAATGACCCCTACGCCATCTGTGATCCCCTTGGGTTTCCGCGCGACCTTCTGAACCATTGGCTGAGTAGCCGCGGAGGAATAGCGTTTCAGCCGGCGGCCAATCGCATGCTCATCTTGTTTGAGCAACAGCGCGTGTGGCGAGAAGTCTGGATGGACGGCCGACAACTCCCCGCGAAGGTGGATGCGGCGGGAGCGCCTGATTCCAGGTTTTACGGATATTCCGTGGGTCATTGGGACGGGGACAACGTCTTTGTGATCGATACGGTAGGCCTTGATCCTAGAAGCTGGCTCGATGAAGCCGGCCTTCCGCATACCAATGCTGTGAAACTCCAGGAGCGCTGGACGCGAGTTGACCAGTACCACCTCGAGGCGACAGTAACTGTGGATGACCCGCAATACTTTACTAAGCCGTTTCAGCTAATGAAGACGGCGTACTACTGGAAGAAGGATCAGAACGTGGAAGAGGAGCTCTGTCTGGCGTCCGACGCGCTTGAGTATCGCGACAGACAGGCCGGCCCTTCTGGTTATGGTTTTGGGGCCAAACCGTAGGATAAGCTCGATCAATAAGCGCCAAATCGCACGCCAATAGAGCGCGAACCTCGGTCTGTGCCAACGCACGCCGGTCTCCGGACTCACGATCATGAGAGCCTGTTTCCATCCGGACCAAAACCTCCAAGCAAAACCCAGAAGAGCTTATCGAATGCGGCCAGCCTTGGTCGAGGATGTATTCGCTTCAGTGCCGCGAGTTGTTGGCGAAGAGGCAGGTTTTCAAGAACGATCTTGAGCGCTGAAGATTCGAGGGATCGCACGTATCAGGAGTCCGATGGCGTCTATCATGCGAGGGTGCTAGCGCATTTCGCTTGTGGGGGGCAACGCTGTATCCTGTTGAAATCACAGGCGGACATAATTTTGGCGAACTACAGGGAAAGAAGTGGAAGCCGACGACAACCGCCACGGCTCCTCTTAAGCTTAGGCGCAGCTCGGGAACTCTACAACCCGGTTTCGACAAGTTACGGTTTGATGACGATAAACCACGCGGCGACGATCGGCCCCTGCGGGCCGCGGCCACGCCCGGCTCCCGCTGCCGGTGGTGGCGCATCAGCCGGTGGCGGCGGGGCCGGACCGCGTTCGGGTTGGAACAGGTACGCGTTATGCGTCACAGGATCCACTGCGATCGTCTTCGCGCCGGCGAAAGTGGCGACTGTCGCAACCGTCGTGTACTTGTCAGGCGAATCTTGGTGCACGACCGTGACATTGCCTTCGCCCCCATTGGGAATGAAAATCAATTTTTTCCCCGGATCCCACCCCAAAGCGTCAACGCGCGTGCCGTTCGGGATGGACGCCACGACTTTTCCCGTGCTGGCATCAACGACGACAGAATTCTTGGGGCAGCCGGCAAAAATCCGGTTCGATGCTTTGTCATAGGCGATGCCCGTCGGCCCTTCGCACGGTGCTAGCGGCCACGAGGCCGTCGCCTTCCACGTCTTCACGTCGACCACCTGGATCGTGCTCTTATTTTCGTTGTTGACGAAGATGTGTCCCTTGCCATCGGCCGCGGCGCCTTCCGGCCCGTTGTCTTCGAGCTCAGCAGTGCCGAGGATGTCGCCTGTCTTGGGATCGAGCGCGGTGACGGTTCCGATCGGACGGCTATGACGTGTGAGGATGATTTTATCGTCGGCCTCGTCGTACATGATGCCGTCGAGTCCGTCGCCGACCATGATGCGCTTTATCACCGCCAGGGTCTTCAGATCGAACATCGTAACGGTCATGTCACCGCCGTTGGTCGTAAAGCCGTGACCGGCCTTGGTGGCGATTCCGGCGCCGTGTACGCCCGGCGTGTTCGGAATGTCTCCGAGGACTTTGCCCGTGGCGCCTTCAACCACCATCATGTGGGTGGCACGCGAAACGAACACGCGGCCCGTGGCGGCTTCGACGGCGACGTAGTCCGTGCCGCCTTCCCCTTTGATATCGAACTTTTCAGCCTTGAACGTTTGCGCGTGCCCGACGCCGGGCGCGGCAAGGCTTGCTGCGGAGAGAAAGGCAAGAGCGGTCAATAAGTGTCTGGTCATGCGGGACCTCCGTAATGGTTGCGAAGCGCGTGTGCAAAGCCTGCCGGAAAATCTGCATCCAAAAAACTGCGATTGTCCGGAATTTCCGTTTTGGACTTCTGGTCTGCGGATCGTACGCCTCTTCTGTCCTTGAAACAACGAATTTGCCACCAGAGCGGCCTCTGTGCCTCGCCAAAATTCCAGCCGCACGATAAAGGCGCTCTCTGCGCAAGAAAACCGACAGCTCCGCAAACGCGTCTATTCGCGATCTCGTTCGCAGACACCGTAGCAAACCCATTGAGTTCGTCATTCCTTCGACTATCCTTGATTATCCGCATTAAGGGGGAAGAACGACTACAGCGGTGCTCCGCGCGCGCGGTCAAACCCGGGCGAGGCCCGCTTATTCATCCCCGCTGGGAGCGAACGCCGCTAGGTACTGGTACACGCTCTGCGGAGATCCCACCAGCAACCGCAACGGAGGATGGCGGTACTGCAGCATACGCTGGTAAAGCGCGTCCGAGATCTGCGAATTGATACCCCAGCCGGCCAGATAGCTCAAGCGCAGGTCGCCATCGTGATTGATCTGTGCCCCGCGAATCCAGGGTTCGAGATCGGAGGCGTCGCTCGTGTAGATCGAGAGAAGGTCGGAAAGAGAGTTGACTCCGATGCCATTGAGCGACGCCCGCACGCGGTCGTAATCCGGCCGCGCGAGCCGCGCCTGCACCGCATCTACGTCGATCCGCAGGGGCTCGGCTTGTCCCAGGAGGACCAAGTCATATCCCTGGCCGTCGCGTGTATTCGCCCATATCGTGCCGTAGGGAAAGGCCTCAAAGAATGTGGCGAGCTCACTCTTAAGCGTCGGTTCGGACGTTTCGTAAAGCGGCACGTAGAGCGTGAACATTCCGCCAGGGTTCAAGTGTTTTTTCACCACCTCGAAATACTCCTTCGAGTAGAGAGCTGCCGTGCCCTTCACGAATACGTCGAGCGGATCGGAGGAGATAATGTCGTATCTTTGCGCAGTCGTCAGCAGGAAGTGACGCGCATCGTCGAACACGATGTGCGTTCGCGGATCGAGCGCCACGTTGTAATTCTGGAGGCCAAAGTAACGGGTGGAGGCCGGCGGAATAACGGGCTCGATTTCGCAGATCGTGATGCTCTCCACGCTCGGATACCGTGTGAAGGTTCCGGCGGAAACGCCGGCACCAAATCCGATCCCGAGGATCGTCTTCGGGTTCGGGTGCAATACCCCGGGCAGATGGCCCACCACTCGTTGCAGCTTCATGTCGGCGGGCTCGGTGGTTGCCTCCACGTGGCCATTGACGTTCAAGTAGATTGCGCCATCATTCCATCGCGTATAGGCCACGGATGAATTTCTTCCCTCGATCGTCTCAAGGTTGGTGGACATTCCTGACCAACTGCTCATGTATCGTCCATAGGCGATGAGTTCGCCAGGGATCGGGTCCACACGCCGCGCCATAAGCGTCACGGCACCGATGGAGAGCACCACTGCAAGCGCCATCACCTTAGACCGCCTGACGAATGGATAGAGGACCAGCACACCGCTCAGGGCCGACAGAACCAGAAGCGCGCGCTGCGTTTGCTGCGAACCAATCCAGGGAATCAGTATCAGGCTCACGCCCAACGCACCGATAATTCCGCCTAGGGTGTTTGCGGCATAGATTCCTCCCGCGACGCGGCCCGAATCTTCGGCGGGCCGTGCTACCGCCGCGCACGCAAGAGGAAAGCTTGCGCCCCAGAAGAGCGTGGCAGGCAGGAGCGCCCAGGTGCAGCGTTTCAAGTCGAGTGCGTACATGCGCCACGCGTTCTGCGTCGAGAGGACGTCGTCGCTCCACCACGGCAGCTTGTGTACGATGGCGTAGGCGGTCGACGCAATGCCGAACGTCAGCAGGATTTGCGACCAGCCCAGCGCGACTGCCGGGTTGATCTTCCGCAAAATCGCCGATCCGGTGGCGCTACCAATTGCCAGTCCGGTGAGGAAAACTGCGAGAATGATAGAAAATACATAAACCGTTCCCAGTAGGAGCATGCTCAGTGTACGTGTCCACACAACTTCGGCGCCCAGAGCTGTTGCACCGGAGAACGCGATCGCGACGTAGATTTGCCACGGGCGACTGGCGACTTCCGCAGAGGACTGGAGCGTTGCACGTTCCCCTGAAGGGTCAAGAACCGGCAACTGCCCCGTAGCGCCCGCCAGCAGGAAGCTGATTGCCGCCACCGCCAGATTGATCGAGACCGCGACGTACGTGGCCATCGCAATATTGTAAATGCGCAACAAATAGAACCCCGCGAGAAGGCACCCCAGCACCGCGCCTATCGTGTTGCTACCGTAGAGATAACCCCACCAGGAGACGCCATCGGGCGAATTTTCGATCCACCGCGTAATCGTCGGGAACGATCCTCCCATTAGAATCGTGGGGGGCAACATGCAGATCGCCGCCAGCAATCCGCGCAGAAACATTCCCGGCAACCCGTGTTCGGAGCCCGAAATGTAAGCTCGGTTCAGATAGGGCAATCCGAGCTGTACCAGCACAGCAAAAAATGCAATTCCCAATTCTAGTGCGCCATACACTTTCAGCGGATGTTGCTTCAGTCGCAGCCGAGCGAGCCAAATGCTCCCAATGCAAAGCCCGCCCATGAAGGTCGCGAGCAGAATACCCAGGGAAACAGACGTGGACCCGATCACGAGCTGCAGTAATTCGTACCAGACGACCTCATAAATCAGCGCGGAACACCCGCTGGCTGAAAAAAGAAATAAAAGGGCAGGTAGGTATTTCCGCGCCCCCAAAGATGTCTCGGCGTGCGTTTGCGTCACGGTGGATATCGCGCTATTCAGGGTTAACTCCGGCCGCGTAGCGTATCACGGTTGGTCTCACGCCGTCGTGAAACATGCTCGCAGGAGAGACCCACGGCGGCTGTGGACCGGAATTTCTATTTTGACTTCGTGATCCACTAGGAAAATACAACTAATTCTCGATGCAAAGGCCAGTCGAATTCGTCGGCTACTACCACGACGACATGGTCTGGCTTAGACGCTAAAAACGATAAAGTAGACTCACCCATCTAGGAGTTCCTGGCAACTCCCAACCGCCGCTCGCCGCGATTCCACCTTCTCTGCCATTCCGCTTAGCGGTTTGTCAGCTCTCGGTTATTAGGCCCGCACTTGCGTTTTTAGCCGCCATAATGCGCGACTTCGAGCCCGCTTTCCTTGGAAAGCGTGTCGAGGGAACTCAACTGGGAGTTCGAATCCAATTCTCTCCGCCAGCCAGTCCCCCGTTTTCTGTCTCTCGGTTGCGTTCTACTCGGAAAGGCGATTTTCCCGCCCCAAACGCGCGAATATTACCTGGGCAAACACGAATGCGCAAGCGTCCGGCCAATCAATAGCCCTCATTGCAGTGTATCGGCGTGAGTCAGAGATCGAAATTGCGCTCCGAGCCCTTGGAAAAAAATACCGCCGCGGCACTCTCTTTAAGGATGATTTGGCCATCTGTCACCCTGGGGGCATATAAAGTATCGAAGGAAACAACGTCGGGCTCAATGATCATTGGCCCATGGGCGCATGATGATTTGCTCCCGCAAGGAATCTACATTCATCCAGACCCAGAAAACTTGCCACCGGTATGCTGAACCGTTGGAGCCTTCGATCTCCCGGGGCAGCTATGCTCTGGCGGCAAATTCGTTGTCTAGCAGAGAAGAAGAGGTGTATCGTGCCCTCAGCCGGAGGTCCAAATCGGAAATTCTCGATCACATGCTACAGGATCAAGATGAGGGAGACGGTAGTGGCCAGGCGCGATTCCACCTTCTCTGCCATTCCGCCTGCGGTTTGTCAGCTCTCAGTTATTAGGCCCGCACTTGCGTTTTTAGCCGCCATAATGCGCGACTTCGAGTCCGAGCACCCTTGGAAAGCGTGTTGAGGAAACTCAACTGAGAGTTCGAATCCAATTCTCTCCGCCACCCAGTCTCGCCTTCTCTCTCTCGGTGGCGTTCTGCCCGAAAACTCAATTTTGCCGCCCAAAATGCGCGAATATCGCATGGACAAACATCTAACGTCTGTCTCAAAGGGAGAGCGGGGTTGGCAATCCGCTTGTATTTCTCCGAGGCAGGGTCAGGCAGTGGAGTTTCGCAAGCTAAACTCAACCATCGGTTCGCACTGACTGCCCTGCGCCAATCAGTCTTGGCGTTTGCCTTCTCTGGCATTGACTGCCCGCGGACAGCTTGGTCAAGGTAGGAGGTAGCAGCAGACCTCCCGAACCCACGAGGGCGAGGAAAAGGGAGAATTGGAAACGAGGGGGAACATGCCCAGAACCGGCATGTGCATTCCTGCAGCGTAGGACGGGATGAGAAATATCGCGTCAAGGTCACGGCTGTGAACATTTGAACTAGGAAGGCAGCAATCGCTATGACAAAAAACGAACCGGCGCAGTGGATTCCTGCTGGGGAGAGTTAAGAAGGGCTGTTTGCGAAGCCATAGCGCGCAGCCTGTGTTACGCCACGAACAGCGCAAGAGATAAACCAAGAGCCGACCCCCCGCCCAACAGACCGGGAACTTTTCCTAGATTGTGTGTAATTAGGAGGTTTCCGCCAGTAGACGATCTCGTGCAGCAGCACAATAGCGCGCATCGAGTTTGATGGCGATGAACTGACGGCAGCCTTCCCAGATTGAAGATCGCCCGACGAAGAAAAATTCAGTTCTCTTGGGAGAGCCCTTGGGTGTATAAGTGGGCCCAATCAGGGGAGTTGGCAATCCTGTTTGCCAGCTGATCTCTAGGGGGGGTGTTATGAATGTGAGTTATGTCCGCGCATGGAAAAAAATCCAGTTTTTCAGTCTCGGTCTGATCTTAGTCCTGTCTTGCCTGCCCGCTTTTTCGCAAGTGAACCTGGGCCGAATTTCGGGAGACGTCAAGGATGAAAGCGGCGGCGTCCTGGCTGGCGCCAAGGTTACGGTCACAGACCAGCAAAGAGGCACAGCGCGCGACCTGGTCACCGATGAGGCCGGCGCGTATGCCGCGCCGAGCTTGATTCCGGGACAGTACACCGTTCATGTGGAAGCCACCGGCTTCAGCACAACGGAAACCAAAGACGTGCTCGTCACAGTCGGCGGCGATACGCGCGTGGACATGGTGTTGAAGCCCGGCTCACAACAGACGACCGTGACGGTCAACGAAGCGGTGCCTCTGATCAACACCACGAGCGCCACGTTGGGCGGCGTCATGGAAAACAGCGAAGTCACTGATCTGCCAGTGATCGGGCGCAATTGGCTGTTCCTTATGCAGCTCACCCCCGGCGTTATTTCGAAACCGGGCGGCGGCTCGAACGCAAATGCGAGCAATGGCATGCGTACCGACGCCAACAACTACCTTTTCGAAGGTATTTTTAGCGGCGGCGTCAGAACCGCCGGTGACATCGTCAACACCAACAGCAGCACCGGTGATGGCGCGAGTCTTCTGCCTGCCGACGCGATTCAGGAAGTCGGCGTGAACCTTCAGAACAAGGCGGAATTCGGCTGGCGGCCGGGCGTGGCAACCAACGTGACGGTGAAGTCCGGAACCAACGCCATTCACGGCACCGCTTTTGCCCAGGGGATAGATGGTGCGTTGGATGCACGCAACCCGTTCAATCCGGCGCCCAACCCGATACCGCTCTTGACTTACGAACAGTACGGCGCAACGGCCGGCGGACCGATCCTGAAAGATAAGCTTTTCTGGTTTTTCGGGTTTGAGGGGATGCAGTATTTCTCTGGAACGCCAACCGCTCTTGCCGTTCCCACGACGGCGCTGCTCCCCGGAACCGCTGCCAGTCAGGCTGCGGAGAGCGTCCCGGACGCGTACCTGGATTTGGCGGCGAAGGGATTTATTCCTGCCGCGGCGGTTGGTGCGAACGGGAATGTTGTCAATTCGTCGTTGCTCAATGCGCATCAGTTGTTGAGCTACAATTTGGTCAATACGGGTATTTTGCCGAACACAGCTCCCAATGCCGGCGCGAATTTATTCAATTATGGTTACAGTGGACAGCGAGAACCGAATAAAAACTTTATCGCCAAGGTCGACTGGAACGTAAACCCAAAGAACCATCTTAGCGGCGAATATTTCATATCTCGCGATCGAGAGATCGATAACTCCGGCAGCATCACACAACTTTACTGGCTTCTGGATTATTACCTGACCAGCAATGCCGCCAGGGCGACGTGGACCTATATCCCCAATTCCTCGTGGGTGAATGAATTTCATTTTGGATTCGATCGCAAGGTCGAGAACCAATGGCCATCAGAGTGCCAGCCGGGGACCGCCCCGGCGGCGCCGAACTATGCGCAGTTCTTGAACACGGGCGTGAGATCCTGCCAACTCTCTCCGAATCCGAGTCAGCAGGCCATGCCTAATATCGCGATTAGCAACTTTCAAACTCTCGGTGCATCCGCCGGGCAGAGAAGGGTGGAAGGTTATTTTACCGGGAATGACATCGTTTCGCACACCGCCGGCAATCACAATTTGAAGTTTGGATTCGAAATCCGCCGCACATACGCGTCCCTAGCGACCGGGAACAATGGCACGATCTCCTTCGGAACCAGCAACATCAATGCCTTCTCAGGAGCAACCTCCGTTGGAGGACTTCCTGATGGGCTTCCCCAGCACCGGAACCTACACGGCTGGGAATCCCGTTTTTCTCCTCACAAACTGGAACTACGGAGTCTTCGCGCAGGACGATTGGCGGATCACTCGCCGCATAACGATCAACTTCGGATTGCGCTGGGAGTATGAGACTCCTCTGGTGGCAGGTAACCCCTCAATACCGGGTTCGCCCGCGATCCATCCTGGGGGTTGGCGGTATTTGATCCCACATCGCTCACCGGGTTGACTCAGGTTGGCACTGGTTCGGTCAGCTCTGCCATGGAAACCCTCCTTTTTCGGCGCGAATGTCCAGCCGCGATTTGGGGTAGCGTGGGATGTAACCGGAAAGGGCACCACAGTGGTGCACGCTGGTTACGGCATCTACGGCAGTTGGCCGGCGTGGAGTGTAATCGATGGACGGGACCGGCAACCCGACCGCCGCCAATTTCGTCGGGGCGCAACACGAATCGGGACGATGACATTCCGGGAGGTGGACAGTTGGGTACGCCAGCATATCACTCCCCATCTAGCGGCGGCACCGGTGGTGTACCCGCTTGTCAACTGGACTCAGGCTGGGCCCATCTTCCCGGGTGGGATTACTTGCGGCGATGGCCTGGGCTCGGTGAATCCCAGCGCAGCTGTGAATGTCACCAGCAATCCTGCCAACCCTGGAACCTGCGGGATTTCGGCAGTGGACCAGCACTGGCAGTTGCCGTACATTCAGGAATGGAACCTCGGTATCCAGCATGCTTTTACTTCGAGGATGTCCCTTGACCTATCCTATGTCGGCAGCCACGGCACAAATCTCTTCGGCGAAGTAGACCTCAACGAAGGCCACCCCAGGTACGACTAGTGCGAGCAGAATTCAGGAATCGCGGCCTTACTTCAATCAATTCCCGTGGATGGGGAAAGTCACGGAGATAAGCAACCTGGGCTACAGCAATTACAATGCCTTGCAGGCGACCTTAACGCAGCGTCCCTGGCACGGCATATCCAACACTGTTGGTTACACGTTTTCCAACGCATTGGATACCGCCAGTACCGACGTTGGTCTATCCGTTTATACAAACCCCGCTTGCCCCGTCAAGTGCAATTACGGGCCGACTTATTTCGATATCCGCCACCGTTTTACAGACCGATTCACCTGGAACGTGCCTGGCGTGAAGACGCCAGGCCAACTGCTCGAAGGTTGGTCAGTCAGTACCGTGCTGAATCTTCAATCCGGAATTCCCTGGAATACGATAGACTCCTCCGACAACATCAGCGGGACGGGCGAGGACACCGACAAATGGGATCTGTTCGGGAAGGCGTCCGACTTTGACGGTTACGCAAAGAATGCGAATATCCCTTGCTGGGGCGTGACAGGCAGTAAGTTTGGTAGCTCCGGTGCTTGCACCCCCGTTACTAGCATCACCCAGATGCCGCAAGCTTGCATTAACGCCGCCAATAGTTTGCCGGTTAATCCCAGTGTGCCAAGCACTGACCCTGGTTCCACTGGAATTAAGCAGTTGGGCGTTTATGGCTGCTACATGTCCGGTAATTCAGTGATCCTTCCGCCCGCTCAGGGAACGTACGGTAACATGGGCAAGGGGATCTTCACCGGCCAGCCGTTCCAGATTGCGGACTTTTCACTCCGCAAGGACACGAAGATCGAGCGCGTTGGGTTCCAATTCCGATTCGATATCTTCAACCTCACGAACCGCCCAGAATACGCGATCCCCGGCGGATACGGGAACGGCAGCACGAATGCCATCCAAACGCCGTCGGGCTTTGGACGTTCAACATCAACACCGAACGTGAGCAACGGGAACGTGGTTCAAGGAGCCGGCGATGCGCGCCGGTATCAGTTCGGCTTGAAGCTCACGTTCTAGCCAACCAACTACAGCGAGGTATAACCGGCGCCGGACCGAATGGGTCCGGCGCCGCCGTTTTGTTCGGCTCCCGCTCCGGCCAGGAAAAACTACTTGATAAGCGCGATCCTGCATTAATCGCGATATCAGGCATGGCGTCCTGACTGGGATTGGGAGAGCCGGTGCAGGGCGTCAGTTTGGGCGGCAAAATCGAGTTTTCGGGCGGAACGCCACCCAGATAGAGAAAAGGTGAGACTGGCTTGGCGGAGAAGATTGGATTCGAACTCACGGTTGAGTTTTACGAGAAATTCGCGCTTCATTCGCGGCAAAATCAATATTTCCAGTGAACCATCGCCAAGAGAGTTGGACCGCACCGATGACCTCTTCTATGACGTGAGCAAGAGCCGGATTTATGTGCTCGGGCTGGGATTTACTGACGTTTTCCAGCAGAAAGAAAGACGCTGATCACTATGACCGCATTGGCCGCTATCCGACACCAGGCCAGGCGCAAACTGGATTATTTGTGCCCGATCTGGGCGAACTTTTCAAGGCAGTGACGGGCGCCGATGGTAAGGGCGTCGCGATTCAAGTTTTCGACACGAAGTAAGTTGCAACTGGCCATCGCGCGTAATGTTGAAGCACGAGACGTGCCTTGCATATGCCAGCGCGATTGCCCCGGCTAGGCACGAGTTTGGCGCTGGAAGCGGGCGCGATTACTCCGGGATACCGTGCGGCGCGATATTCTGCCTCTCCCCTGCGCGGTCTGCGAGCGGACGCAAAGTCTTCGTGCCGCTCGCCCACGCGCGAATGCGATCCATGTAGAGATAGACGACAGGTGTGGTGTAGAGCGTAAGCATCTGGCTGACGATCAGGCCGCCTACAATGGCAATTCCCAAAGGCCGCCGGAGTTCCGAACCATTTCCGCCGCCCAGAGCAATGGGCAGACCTCCAAACATCGCAGCCATCGTGGTCATCATGATCGGTCTGAAGCGCAGCAAGCACGCTTGATAGATGGACTCTTCAGGGCTATTTTGCTCGTCTCGCTCCGCCTCTATGGCGAAGTCGATCATGAGGATGGCGTTTTTCTTAACAATGCCCATCAACAGGATGATGCCGATGAAGGCGATGATACTCAATTCGGTCTTGAACAGCAGGAGAGCAAGAAGTGCACCCACCCCGGCCGAGGGCAGCGTCGAGAGAATCGTGATGGGATGCACGTAGTTTTCGTAAAGCATTCCTAGCACGATGTAGATCGTAACCAGTGCGGCAAGGACGAGGTAAGGTTCAGTGGCGAGCGAATCCTGGAACGCCTGTGCGGTTCCTTGAAATCCGGGATGAATGGTAGAGGGAACGATCAAAGTGCCCAGCGCATCTTGCACTGCAACCACTGCCTCTCCCAGTCTGACATTCGGCGCAAGGTTAAAAGAAAACGTAATCGCAGGAAACTGACCTTGATGTGCGATAGCGAGCGAGGTCTTCGATTCTTCGTAATGCGTGAACGCGCTGAGCGGAACCTCCTGACCGCCGTTGGAGCGCACGTAGAGGTTCTTCAGCGCATCCGGACTTTGCTGCAGTTCCTGCGCGACTTCCATAACCACGTGATATTGATTCATCCCCTTGTACATCGTGGAGACCTGTCGCTGGCCGAACGCATCGTAGAGTGTGTCGTCGATCGTCTGCATGCTCAGGCCGAGCCGTGAGGCGGTGTCTCGGTCAACCACCAGCGCGGATAGTAGTGCTTGGCTCTGCAGATCGCTGTTTACGTCCGCAAGCTCCGGTATCGCTCGGAGCTTCTGCTCAACAAGCGGTGCAAATGACAACAGGTCCCGCATGTTGTCGCCTTGCAAGGTGTACTGGAACTGCGCGTTGCCGCCGCGTCCTCCGATTTGCACGTCCTGCTGGGGTTGCATGAAGAAGGTCGCTCCGGGCACACGCGCCAGCTTTGGTCGCAGCCGATTGATCACCTGCGTTGCACTGGCGTCCCGTTCACTGAGCGGTTTTAAACTGATACTGAAGCCCGCGTTGTTCGATCGATTGATGGAACCGGATACAGCTTCAACCGCTGGATCGGCTCTCACGATCGCCATGTACTCCAGCATTTTTTTCTTCATCGTTTGAAATGATTTGTCTTCACTGGCCCGTGCGTTGGCATTGATCCGGCCCGTATCCTGCTGCGGAAAGAAGCCTTTCGGAATCACTGCGTACAGATAAATCGCCAGACACACCGTTCCTACCGTTATCCCGAGCATGCGCGGTTGGTGCGCCAGAACCCATCGCAAGGTTCGAGCGTATCCCCGCTGCATCCGGTTAAAACCGCGTTCACTGACGCGTTCGAACCAGCCGCGCTTTTGATCTTTCCGTGACCTTAGGAACTGCGCGCACATCGCGGGTGTCGTAGTCAGGGAAACGACCATGGAGATGCCCACCGCTACGCTCAACGTGACAGCGAATTCCCGAAAGATTCGGCCCAGAATGCCGCCCATCAGCAAAATAGGAAGGAATACTGCGATCAGGGATACGCTCATGGTGAGAACGGTAAAACTAATCTCTCGTGAGCCGCGCAACGCTGCTTCAAACGGGGAAAGGCCCTGCTCGAGGTATCTGGAGATATTCTCGATCACTACGATCGCATCATCGACCACAAAACCCGTGGAGATCGTGAGCGCCATCAGGGAGAGATTGTCAATCGAGTAGCCCAACAGATACATCACCCCAAACGTCCCCATCAGCGACAGCGGCACGACCAGACTGGGAATCGTCGTAGCCCAAAGGCTGCCGAGAAAACAAAATACAACCAGAACCACAAGAACGACGGATAACACGAGGGTGATTTCCACGTCTCGAACAGACGCTCGGATCATCCTCGTACTATCCTCTGTCACCTCCAGGCGCATCGCAGGAGGAATCGATGACCGCAGCAAGGGAAGAAGCGCCATGACGCGATCCGCGGTCTCGATGAGATTCGCTTCAGGTTGCTTGAATAAGTCGAGTGTTATGCCAGGATTGCCGTTCACAAATCCAGCGTTGCGAATATTCTCCGCGCTGTCAGTGACGGTGGCAACGTCCGACAGTCTTACGGCTGAACCGTTGCGATATGCAATGATCAGCGGAGCATAATCCTTCGCAAGCAGACGCTGATCGTCGCTGTCGAGTATGAGCTTCTGATCGCCGGCCGACAGCTCTCCTTTTGGCATGTCGGCGTTTGCCGCTGCAAGAGCCGCACGTACATCGCTCAACCCAATGCCCAGTTTACTCAGAAGCATCGGGTTCACTTCCACGCGGACGCCTGGCAGCGAACTTCCGCCGATATTGACCTGCCCCATCCCGGGTATCTGCAAGAGTTTTTGGGCAACAATGGACTGGGCCACGTCGTAGAGTTGTGGCCCTGTGGCCGTGTCGGAAGTCACCGCCAAGTTCATGAAATCAGAGGCAGCGGGATTCGTCTTGCGCCACGAAGGATTTGACGGGAGATTCGTAGGCAGTTGACCGCGCGCGGCGTTAATGGCCGCCTGTACGTCTCGCGCAGCCCCATCGGCGTTGCGGCTGAGGTCGAATTGCATAGTGATATTCGTACTGCCGAGCTGGCTGGTCGAGGTCATCTGGGTAATGTCAGCTATTCGGCCAAACATTCGCTCGAGGGGAGCGGCAACGGCAGTGGCCATGGTCTCGGGGCTGGCGCCAGGGAGGTTTGTGTAGACGGTAATCGTTGGATATTCGACTTCAGGGAGACGGGCGAGAGGCAGGAACGGATAAGCCAATCCGCCTAAGAGGAGCAACGCGAAGCTCAGAAGACTGGTTGCCACCGGGCGCTTAATGAATGGTTGTGAAATATTCACGTGAGACTACCGACGGGGCTTCTCGCGCTGGAAGTTCCGGTAGCGCCTGGCGCATTCTCGCACATAGCACTGATCCGAACAGTACTCCATCGGCCGCGACCGCCGGTTCGTAGACCCGACCATGCCCCGGCGAACCTTGAGAGAGGCTTAACTTCCGAAAGACGGGGTGGTCTCAAGGGGTCGAAGCAACACTGGCGTGCAGTCTATCCGCCGGAGTTTGAAATCACAACGTTTTTCGTGGTCGTTGCATCGACCAGTTGAACCGGCAGCGTTTATGAGGACCTATCCGGTACAAGTCGTGGCAGGTGATCGCTCTTTTAAAAAGCACGGTTTATCGGGACTTGGGTGTGCTGCGATAACGCAGGTACAAATAATCTTGTGATTGCTTCGCGCTGACGAGCTTCATCCAGGGTGCGTTTGAGGGAAGGAACTCGGCGTGCGACACCAGCCCGGGGCGGGGATGTTCGGGGACTCTGCCGGCGACCTGAGGCGCAATCGTAAGAAATAGTTCGTCGATAACAGCCTCTGTGAAAAACTGGCCGAGAAGGGTGGGACCTCCCTCATGAAGTACGAGCCGTGCGCCATATTCTTCTCTCAGGAGTTTGAGAATCGCTGAAGGCGCGATCCGCCCGTCTGCATCTCTCAGCGTTTTCACTTCGACTAGCTGCAGTGCCTCAGAGCCCTTCTCTGCCAGGTTCTGTTTGCCTCGCGCGCTGGTAATGATTAATACGCGCACACTCGGGGTTTGGAATACGGCACGGCCGAGGTCCAAACTCCCTGATCCGCTGATGATTACGATCAGCGCGTGCTCCGGTTTTTTAAGAACGTGCTTACGGTACTCGCGATAGAGGTCTCGTGCCGGCGGGTAGATGGCTTCCGCGAGCCACAAAGCCCGCGTGTCAGTCGCCTCGACCGTGCTTGAACCGATTACAATTGCATCGGCAGAAGCACGAAGGAGTCCCATGATGAAGCGGTCGCCTTCATTTTGCACGCTAACCTGGCTTCCTTCCGAGTGTCCGGGAATATTGAAAGTTACGACACCATCGATCGTCGACACGAAATTCGCGACGACGTAAGGACGATCCTCAGGGACATCCGGAAACGAAAACTCCCCGTCGTACTTGGTACGAAGGCCTTCGGGCAGCAAAGCTCCCGCGTGAGATGGCCCAGCTGTGAATAGTGTGCGGATCGGTTCCATGATCTTTCGTGATCGTGGCTCAAATGCACTTAATCACAAACATGCATGGTCAGGTTTTGGGCGCGTGTCACTGAGCTTTTCGGCAGTGCAATAGATCCTCGCACGAATAAGGGCGTCTTGAGAAGCGAACCCGCCCTTTCTCTCGGATTAGTCCTTCCATGAGAAGGCCGGTTGATGTCAAGGCACACTTGCTCTTTCTTCTTCCGTGAGCCTGTTCCTATTCAGCCAAGCCGCCTCTGTCGCCATCCTTCCATCCGCACTCTTTGGTGAGCGATATTCGCTCGGTGCCAGTTGGGCGTTCTCGTTTCAGTCCTTTAGGGCCTCCAGCCCGCGAAAGCTTATGAAAATCACTCGGAGGTAAGATTGCGGCGGCCCGGAGAGGCGAGATCGAACCTACATTGGAGAAGTCGAGGCCGAGTTTCAGTCTGATCCGGAGCGTGCGTGATTGAGCGAATAATTGGGCGTCGTTGTCTCCCCATGAGGGAGCGGCGACAGCCCGCGACCCAGCTTAAGGTAACCGCAGCGCGCTCTCCGCTCCCGGCCAGGAGGAGCTTATGTCCTACAGGATATCGGGAATTGATGTTCATAAAAAGGTGTTGGCCGTAGTTGTGTCTGACGTGGAAGTTGATGGCGAGTTCCGGTTTGAGCGGCAGATGTTTGGCAGCAACCCCGAACAACTGCGATCACTGGCCGCATGGCTGCTCAAGCAAGAGGTCGAGGAAGTAGTCATGGAATCGACGGCGCAATATTGGAAACCAGTGTGGGAAGCGCTGGAGCGGTACTGGAAGCCGATACGCGAGAAGCGGGAAGGCGCAAGCCGGATGTCGGGAACGCTGCATTTGGCACAGGCGCAGTCCAATCGCGGGCGGCGGGGACGCAAGAGGGATTTTCCCGATGCCGAACGCTTGGTGAAGCGGCTGGTGGCCCGGGAATTGACTCTCAGCTTTGTGCCCGATGTCGAGCAACGTCTATGGCGAACGGTGACGCGCAAGAAGTACCAGTTGAGGCGCGACCGGGTACGACTGCACAACCAATTGGAGTCACTTCTGGAAGAGGCCCATATTAAGTTGTCCAGCTTGGTCTCAGATCTGCTCGGCGCCAGTGCCCGGCGCATGTTGAAGGCGCTGGCTGACGGAGAAACCAATCCGGCAGCTCTAGCCGCTTTGGCCGATCAGAAATTACGCGCTACGCGGGAACAATTGTGTGATGCGCTTGGCGCGTGCACGAACCTCAAGCCCGTGTACCGACGGCTCCTGAAAATGGCACTGGACCAGTTGCAATTCCTCGAGCAGCAGATCGGTGAACTGGACCAAGAGCTAGCCACTCTGCTCCATCCGCATCAGGATGCGGTCCAGCGGTTAGCGGAGGTGCCGGGTCTGGGAGTGGACTCAGCGCAACAGATCATTGCCGAAGTCGGTCCCACGGCAGGAATCTTTCCTTCGGCTAAGCAGCTTTCCTCATGGGTGGGCGCCTGCCCTGGCGACGAAGAGAGCGCAGGCGTGAACCATAGCCACCGATCTCCGAAGGGCAACCGCCACATGCGGCGCATTCTCAACCAAACGGCCAACGCGGCAGCGAGGACGAAAGGAAGCATCTTCGACATTGTCTATTGCCGCTCGGTCACGCGCCTGGGACATAATCAAGCCATCGGGGTCATTGCCCATCGACAGTGTCGGCTAATCTGGTTGATCCTGCACCAGGGAGTCCGTTACGAAGAACGAGGTCCTGCCGTCACCAAAAAGTCGCAGCAAACGCGCACTTGGAAAATGATCCGGCAGCTTCGAAGTCTGGGCTATCGAATCCAGCCACCAAATCCTGAACAATCCAGCCAAGTGCAAGGGCAGCGATTTTCGACCCAGTAGGTGCTGCTACCTGTGAATCGACCTCTCTTCCCACCTTTCGGTGAGAGTCGGGCCCCAGGACTTAGTCGCAGTCACCTGGACTCGGCGGTTGAGCTCGGCTGTCTGGATCGCAACTCTCTAGGCCACTGCCCGCATCGCTTTCTGGCTATTGCGCAGTGGTTCGTACACCTCTCCGCCTACCCACAACCGATGCAGCAGGACCGCCAGCTTTCGAGCCACGGCCACCACGGCTCGCTTCTTGGCATTTTTTCCTCCCCGCTCCGCAAGCTTCAGTCCCCATCTCCGCAGATCACTGTCTTCTCCAAATGGTCCCAGAATGTAGTGCGCTCCCTGCACCAGCATCGTGCGCAAATACCGGTCTCCTTCTTTGCTGATGCCCTTCTGTGGTTCGCTCTCCCCGGAGTTCCTGCGGCCAGGTCGTAATCCCAGAAAACAGCCCACCTCGCGACTCTTCGCAAACCGATACGGGTCCTCGATCGTCAGGACATAGGTCAGAGCGATCTGTGTTCCCACGCCCTTCACCTGCTTGAGCAAGGACACTTCCGGGTACACTTCCTTGGCGATTTTCTCCATCCGTTCGTCGTATTCCTGGATGCGCTCGTTCAGCGACTCGATGGCTTGGAGCAGCGGCTCTAGAACATCCCGCAATTCTGCGCTCAATGCAGTGGCCAGCTCCCGGCTCACCTGATACGTGCCACACTTGGGCAGTCGCTGGCCATACGACTTCACCAACCCGCGTGCTGCGTTCACCATGGCTGTTCGAGCACTCACCAGTTCCGCTCGCGCTCGGATCACCGTCAAGTGGAGTTGCGCTTGCACACTGCGATGCCGCACCGGCCCCCACAACTCGGGATCGACTCGCGCCAATCGCGCCAGGGTCCGGGCATCGTGCCGATCATCTTTCCGACTGCTCTTGGTGATCCATTGCACCTTTTGTGCGTGCGCCACGATTACTTGGTGTCCCAACTCGGTCAGCAGCCGGCTGACCCAGGGGGAATGTGTTCCGGTCTCCAGTGCCAGGAGACTTCGCGGTATTTTTCCAAAGGTCTGCTTCATCGCTTCCGCTGTCGTCGGCAGTTTTTGTTCCACAATGACTTGGCCTGCTTCATCCATCACGCAGTAGAACGACCAGCGATCTCCCAGATCCAAACCGATCGTCAGCTTCTTCCCCTTGAAAATCTGCTTTCCACTGTTCCCCACGGTGCTATTCTTTTTCATAAGCCGGTCTCCTTTCCATTGCGCCTTGAGCGCGTCAATCGTTGGGAGCGTACAGCATCCCGTCGGAGACCGGCCTTCTCATCCCATCTGTGAAATCAGCTTCTCGTACCCCACCGTTTTTTGTATCCATCAATGAGGACCCCCTGGGTTCTAAGTGCTCGCCTGTATTTGTAATAACTTTTCCAAACCTAGAAACAAGGCCCGTAAAAGGTGCCTCCTAGAGGATTGCCGGTGTGGTCGCGATGTTTCGAGCAAAGAACGACGGCAAGCCGAGCGAAAACAATCAATTGTGGCACGGCTGAGAAAGCCAGTTACCGAGAAGCCCTGCCGGCTCAACCGGTCGACGCAACATCACCTAATCAGTTGATCCGACCATACTTCCTCTAGGGAACCGATCTGTAGGGCTGTACTCAATCAGAACCTAAACAGGGCAGTGTTCTGTTCGCATCGACGCCCTTGGAACGAATTTAGCTTCGTAGACTCCTCCACGTGGACTTTGAGCGAGTGTTACGTCGACCCATTGAGACCACCCAGATTCTCGATTTCATAACGACATCGGCTCCCGGGACCCGGGTAGACTTGGCGTGATCAGCGACCAAGGCTCGGGAGAAAGGAGCCGAAAAGGGCTGATTGTGTGTCACAGCGGGTTGATCGGTCCGCGGGTTACGCACATGCACAACTCGGGGTGACGTAACTTTGTGTGTGTAAAAGCGAGAGGGTGTAGGTTTTGTTGTGTCGAGCAACAAAATCTCCGGTAAAGGAGCCTACACCCTATGAGGCCTGACTATAACACGGAGCAGTTTCAGGCTTTTCGGCAGGAGGTGCGCGAAAGTTTTTGGGGGCAGATTCGCTGGCGCACCCAACACGCCTTGGAGCAGATGCTGGAGGCCGATTCCGAACAGCAGATGGCCGAGTATCTAGGACTGGCGAGGTACGAACGAATGGAGGAACCGGAGGAGCGGGTGGACAGCCGCAATGGGTTCTATGAACGGGACTACGTAACGCCGCTGGGAGCGATTCGGCTGCGTGTACGGCGGACCCGCAAGCGTTCGTTTCTGCCGCGGGGAATCGCCACCCTGCAGCGACGCGCGCCGGAAGTCGCTGAGCTGATCCGGCAAGCCTTTCTACGAGGGATTTCCACGCGTGCGGTAGGCCGCGTGGCGGCGCTATTAACAGACGAGCCGGTCAGTGCGCAGACCGTCTCGCGGCTGACCCGCGTGCTGGACCGGGAAGTGGAGAAGTTCCATCAGGCGCGC
This sequence comes from uncultured Acidobacteriota bacterium, assembly GCA_963719845.1. GTDB lineage: Bacteria > Acidobacteriota > Terriglobia > Acidiferrales > UBA7541 > Palsa-189. The sequence goes on from CAVRDM010000037.1 coordinate 391,577, forward strand.
CTGGAGGATGACTGGGTTTATCTGCTGCTCGATGGCGTGTGGTTAAAAGTGCGGCGGGCCTTCGGGCCCCAGCGGGTGCTGTTGTTGGTGGCCTACGGAGTACGCGCCAATGGCCAGCGGCAACTGCTGGCTTTCTTCCGCGCACGGGCGGAAAGTCAGGCCGCTTGGGAAAGTTTTTTGTGGAATCTGCACGAGCGCGGATTAGCCGGCAGCCACCTGCAAATGGTGCTCTCGGACGGCTGTGCCGGCTTGGCGGCCGCAATCGAAACGATCTATCCGCGGGCGCGCCACCAACGCTGTTGGGTGCACAAGATGCGCAACCTGCGCGACGGCGTGCGGCGCCGCGATCAGGCCCGGATCAAACGCGATGCGCAGCGCATCTATCTGGCCCGCGACGCCGCCCAGGCCCGCCGCGCCTTCGGGCGCTTCCGCTTTCATTGGCAGAGCACGTATCCTAGCCTGGTCCGGCGGCTGGAGCGCGATCTGCCCGAACTGCTGACCTTCTTCGATTTCCCGCAGCCGCTGTGGCGCAAGCTGCGCACCACCAACGCCATCGAGCGTTGCTTCGTCGAAGTTCGCAGGCGCACCCGGCCCATGGTCCTGTTCACTAACATTCAGAGCGTGGAGCGAATCCTCTATGCCATCTTTTACAGATTCAACGAGCAGTGGCAAAACCACACCCTCCGCCTTTTTACACAAGCAGCTTGACGTCACCCAACAACTGGATTGAATCGAATCTTAAACTTAATTTGAATGCTATAATGCCGCGTCGTCTGGTCCCTTAATCAACGCACATCGCAGGCGAAGATGTCATTATTAACCGATGTTCGTTTTGGGCTTCGTACCCTCGCCAAGAATCCTGTCTTCACGTTGGTCGCAGTAATCGCATTGTCCCTCGGCATCGGAGTGAATGCCATCGTGTTCACGCTCACGAATACGGTGATCCTCAAAGGATTTCCTTTCGACAAAAATGATCGCATTGTGTACATGGGATCTCGGAATGTAACGCGCAGCGATCAGTTCGGGCCTGTCTCCTATGCTGACTTTCGCGATTGGCGAAAGCAGGCAAGATCATTTGTAGGAATGGCCGCCGCGAGTGGTGCACAGGTCAACTTGACGGATAACAACGGACTGCCGGAGACTCACCGCGCCGCGGAAATGACTGCGAATAGTTTCTACCTGATCGGCCAAAAACCTCTGATTGGCCGCGACTTCAGGTCCGAAGACGAAGCCATCGGTGCACCGCAGGTAATGATTCTCACATACGGTCTTTGGGAACGGCGGTATGGCAAGGACGTCTCAATTATTGGCCGCACCGTCAAACTCAACGGAGTTCCGACAACTATTATAGGAGTTATGCCAAAGGGCATGACTTTCCCATTCGATGGTGATTTGTGGTTTCCGTTGGTTCCTACCGCTGACTCGGAGAAGCGGGAATTGCGCAATCTGATCGCCTTCGGACGGCTGGCGGTCGGTGCGACGCTGGAGTCCGCGCGAGCCGAAATGGAGACTGTAGCCCACAACCTGGCCACAGCCTATCCGGTCACAAACCAGAACTTCGCTCCTGTGGTGTGGAGCTACAATCGATTTTATGTAGGAACCCAGATTACGACCATATTCCTGGCCATGCTAGTTGCCGTAAGCTTTGTCTTGCTGATCGCGTGTGCCAACGTAGCAAATCTGCTGCTGGCGCGCGCGGTGTCACGTTCGCGGGAGATCTCCATCCGAATAGCCGTAGGTGCTACCCGCTGGCGGCTGGTTCGGCAACTTCTGATAGAGAGCCTCATTCTCGCCGCTGCCGCCGGTGTGCTGGGGTGGCTTTTAGGTCTTTGGGGTGTGCACATCTTTGACGTCGTCACCACGCCCTTTGGCAAGCCGAGCTGGATGATTTTTTCGATGGACTATCGCGTATTTGCGTACTTGGCCGCCATCTCGCTCGGCTCAAGTCTCTTGTTCGGCCTTGTGCCGGCGCTGCGCTTGTCCAAACTAGACATCTTGTCCGGCCTCAAGGACGGCGGCCGCGGCGCAAGTGAGGGCCATCATTCCAAGCGCCTGTCGAGCTTGCTCGTAATCGGCGAGATGGCGCTTGCGATCGTCCTTCTTGCCGGAGCGGGTCTGATGATTCGCAGTTTCCTTAACGTCTATCGAGCCTCGCTTGGCGTGAACACCAAAAACGTGCTGACCCTGCGCCTCATCCTTCCGCAGGCGAAGTATGCACAACCGAATGACCAGGTCTTCTTTCATGAGCACCTGAAGACAAGCCTTGAATCTATCCCCGGCGTGGAGCGCGTCGCCATTGCGAACTTCTTGCCGACTGGCGGATCAACCCCCATTCCCTATGAATTCGAGGGAGCGCCAGTCGACGCGTCCCGGCGCGCCACTCTTTCTGCCGTGGTAATCACTTCCGATTATTTCCGCGTCATGGGCGTGGCCGCCTTGCAGGGCCGCTTCTTCACCGACTCCGACGGCGTCGCAGGGCCGCAGGTGGCCATCGTGAACCAGCGCTTCGCCGCCAAGTTCTGGCCCGGAGAAGATCCGCTGGGTAAGCGCCTCAGACTCTTCACCGGCGCGACGGCACAACCCTGGCTTACCGTTGTGGGCGTGGTGCCCAACATCGTGCAAAACGATATAGCTCCTCGCCAGATCGACCCGTTAATCTATCTCCCGTATCGCGAAAGGCCTCAGGCGGATATGGCCGTCGTGGCCCTCACCCGAGTCCCTCCGGTGACCCTCGGAACTGCGTTCCGCCGTGAAATTCAATCGATTGATCCGGACTTGCCCATCTATAACCTCTGGACGATGCAACAGCGCCTGGAGCGAAACTATTGGTTCTATCGCGCCATGGGCGTGTTGTTCGTTGTATTTGCCGGAATTGCTCTATTGCTCGCATCGATAGGGCTTTACGCCGTTATGGCCAACTCGGTAGGTCAACGCACGCAGGAGATGGGACTTCGCATGGCGCTGGGCGCGACCGCTCGCAATCTTCTTCGACTCGTGTTCGTGACTGGCATGCGCCAAGTGGCCATTGGTCTGGCGATCGGTGCCCTCGCCTCATTTGCGATGATGCGAGTTCTCAAGTCGGCCCTGGTCGCAGTCTCCCCGGCCGACCCCGCTACATTTGTGATCGCCACCGCGATGCTCGTATTGGCCGCTGCCCTAGGCTGTTACATCCCCGCGCGCCGCGCCATGCGCGTGGATCCTCTGGTGGCCTTGCGGCACGAATGATCCTTCGCGAAATTTAAGGTTCGATCGTTCCTTCGCGCTTGGGACAGGACCGACCGCGGGTCTGTTGCGGCACCAACAGCATCAGGACGGGACGTGGATATGCTGGGCTGGCTTTGGCGAGATTTGCGATTCGGCCTGCGGAGCCTCCGCAAAGACCTGCGCTTGTCTCTATTAGCTATCCTCGCTCTCGCACTCGGAATTGGTGCCACAACCGTCATCTTCAGCGTCACCGACAGCATCCTGTTGGAACCGTATCCCTACAAGAACCAGGACCGCACCACCGTTATTTTCATTCACGATGTCAACCGGCCCGCCGAGAACGGCCGTTATCTGTTCTCGGTCCCCGAATTCATGGATTTGCGGGACCAGAATCATGTGTTTGAAGAGATTACCGGCAACAGGACCTTGGACGTACTCTACACCAACCAGGAAGGCACCCAGGTATTCGACGGAAACCAGGTCACCTACAACAGGTTTGATGTTCTTGGCGCGAAGGTTTACCTGGGCCGCGCATTCACCGCACAGGACGATCAGCCGGGCGCCCCGCCTGTTTTCGTCATGAGCGACAAGCTGTGGGCTGCGCAATTTAATCGCGACCCTTCTATCGTGGGAACCACGCTTACTCTCAATGGCGAATCCATGACGCTCCTGGGCATCGTGGACCGGCGCTTCCTTCCTAACGAACGAGACATCATTATGGCGGCTCGCATCAGCAGTGATAACGCTCTCGACCGCCGCAACGGCAATATCCCGATATATTTTGAGCCCATTGGCATCCTCAAACGTGGCGTCAGCCCCACTGCCGCTTCGGCCGATTTCGACGTGATTGTCCGCCGGCGCGCGCAAGCCTTCCCGCAGGAATATCCAACACAGTTCAAGGTGCTGGCACGGCCCCTGACCGACCTTACCGCGGGCCAATTCAAAGAGACGCTTTATCTGCTGATGGCTGCGGTTACATTGCTGCTCCTGATTGCCTGCAGCAACGTTGCCAATCTCCTTCTAGCTCGCGCGACAGCCCGCGAACGAGAAATTGCCATTCGCGCCTCAATGGGCGCCGGCCGCGCCCGTTTGATTCGCCAGCTTCTCGTTGAAAGCTTCATTCTAGCCACGGCAGGATGCCTGCTCGGCTGCGTGTTGGCCTATTTCGGATTGAAGGGAGTAGCGAACGCAATTCCGCGGGACATGATTCCGACGCAAGCGCAGATCGCATTGCATCCCACGGTCCTTTGGTTTGCGCTCAGCATAACCTCTCTGACCACGCTGCTCTGCGGCTTGGCGCCCGCCATCCACGCCGTGCGCGGAGAGTTGTATGCGCATCTCACTGGCACGGGAAAAGGCGTCAACACCGGCTACCGGCATGGAAAACTCCGCGCCGCACTGGTGATCGCGGAGGTGGCGCTTTCCATTCTCTTGCTGGGAGGGGCGGGTCTTATGATGCGGACGCTCCTTGCCCTCGAACACCAGGACCTTGGCTTCGCTCCAGCGAATATTTTAGTGTTGCGGTTGCCTCTTCCAAAGGGCCGGTACGATACTGCGGAACAGCATAAAATCTTTTTTGACCAGGTTCTCGCTCGGGTGAAGGCCTTGCCCGGCGTGGCCGCTGCTACGGCAAGCACCGGGTTGCCCCCGTTTGACGGAATCGGAGGAGAGGTTACCGTGCCCGGCAAAACGCACTCGGAACGCTGGGAAGCTCTGGTTCAACTCTGCAGCGACACCTACTTCCAAACCCTGGGGCTTCGCTTATTGCGTGGCAGGTTGATTTCTGAGAGCGAGGCGGAGTCGGCCCGCAACGTAGCCGTTGTCAATGAGACTCTCGCCACTCATTTCTTCGGCACTGACGATCCCATCGGGCGCACCATCAAATTCAACGTGCTCGACCGGTTCCCAAACACGCCCCACGATGCCTACTTCGAAATTATTGGCGTGACTCGCGACGCCCGCAACGATGGCATACAGAACGCGTCCATGCCCGAGGCGTTCGTTCCCTATTCCATCTCGGGGTTCTTCGGAAGCCTTATTTTAGTGAAGACCACGGGGAATCCCCTCGCCATGCTCCCAACCGTCCGTCAGGAGATTGGGGCAGTGGACCGCAATGTGCCCTTGACCAACACCGGATCGCTGGAAGGGTACCTGGAGCGCTACTCGTATTCAATTCCCAAATTTGGCTTGTTAGTCATCGCCTCCTTTGCCGGGATCGGTCTGGCTCTTGTCATCATCGGAGTCTTCAGCGTGATGGCCTACACCGTGTCGCTGCAAACGCACGAAATTGGAATTCGTATGGCGCTTGGCGCGGAGCGGGGCGATATCGTAAAGATGGTGCTGCTGAAAGGGCTGCGCTTGACGATGGCTGGCATCCTGATTGGACTGCTTGCGAGTTTTAGTCTCACGCGTCTCATGGCCCACGAGATTTGGGGTGTTTCTGCCACCGATCCTGTGACCTTGTCCGTGGTTGTTGCGGTCGTTGTGGTCGTCGGTGTTGCAGCTTGTCTGTTGCCCGCTCGCAAGGCTGCCTGCGTCGACCCTCTGGTGGCCTTGCGCTACGAATAATCGACCAACCGCTCTAGGCCTCTCGGTGCCTGACGATTGCGGGGTGGGCGGCCTTTGCCATTTCGAACGCCCCTTCGCCGGCTGCCCATCTTGGCCCTTTCCGCGAAGGTGGCGCTTTTTTGTTTTCTTACCCAGCCATTCGCATGTTTCGAACGCCTTCACGGGTGCCCCCTTCCATTCGAATAAGTTTCATTCGAATACTCAATAATTAAATATTGCAAGTTAGTTACTTGTATGTTAACATGCAGCGTGCGTTTTGAAAGGCCCACCCGTCCCCAGGGATCTGCCGTTCATGCCGCATTCCGCCCACGCGCCTGAACGCCCCGCCTCTCCCAGAGCTTGAAAATGCCCAAATCGCGCGTTGCAACTCCATTGGAATGATCGCGATACAAACGCCTGTTTTCATAACGTCTCTGGAATCACAGTCTTGCAAACTGCCGGGGAGTATAGCCAATTTTGCAAGTTTCGAATCGCCAAAGGCCCGCGCGGTGGCAACCATTCCCGCCATCAGCCCTTCCTTAACGCTATCCCAAGGCCGCGGTGCGCAGCGTTGGCTTATAGATGGATATGGGATATGGTGTCGGTGTTTCGCCATGGATATAGCCCGGCCCGATCTGGCTCGAAAGAAGCGCTGGCGCTTGATTGGCTACTCTGCTGCCGCTCTCATCGCGCTACCGCTTGTAACTATCGCTGTGTCTCGCCTAAAGCCTGCCGCTCCTGTCGTAGAACGCTCCACAGTCTGGCTCGACAGCGTGCATCGCGGGGAGATGCTTCGCAATGTTCGTGGTTTGGGCACTCTGGTACCGGTGGACATTCGCTGGATCGCCGCTCAAACATCGGCGCGGGTTGATCGGATCGTTTTGCAGTCCGGCGCCAGCGTGAAGCGGGATTCGGTAATCCTGGAACTGACCGATACACAACTGCAACGCGATGCACTCGATGCGGAGTACGCGTATAAAGCAGCGCAAGCCGACCTCGCCAACTTGAAAGTTCAGCTCGCCAACAATTTGATCGCGCAGAAGAGTGTAGCCGCGGACGTCGAGAGTCAGTATCAGCAGGCCAAGCTGCAGGCGGATGTGGACAAACAACTCTTTGATCAGGGCCTCCAAGCCGACGTCGTCTCGAAGAAATCCGCCGTTGCGGCGGAGCAGCTGGCCATAAAAAAAGAACTCGCCCAAGAGCAGCTCAAGATCGCTAGTGACGCGGCCGCAGCGCAAGTGGCTGCCCAGGAAGCGCACTTGGAGCAACAGCACGTCCTTTACGAGTTGAAGAAGGGACAGGTCGATGCGTTGCAGGTACGGGCCGGGTTGAATGGTGTTTTGTCGGCGGTGTCAGTAGAAGTCGGTCAGCAAGTCGCACCGGGAACAAATTTGGTTCGCGTGGCAGACCCGACCCATCTGAAGGCTACAATCCAGATTCCGGAAACGCAGGCCCACGATATGCAAATCGGCCAGAAGGCGTCGATTGATACCCATAACGGAGTTGTTCAAGGGCACGTCACGCGGGTTGATGCGGCGGTGGTGAACGGCACGGTCGCTGTCGATGTTATTTTCGATGGTCCGCAGCCGCCCGGAGCTCGTCCCGATCTGAGCGTGGATGGCACGATTGAGATTGAACGCCTCCCTGACATCTTGTACGTCGGTCGGCCGGTACAAGGCCAACCCAACTCGACGGTCGGTCTATTCCGTTTGGGCCAGGACGGCAAAGAAGCGGTGCGAGTACGAGTGGACCTTGGCCGCAGTTCTGTCAACACCATTGAAATTGTGCGCGGCTTGCAAGTCGGCGATCAGGTGATTCTGTCGGACATGTCCGCATGGGATGCGTACGATCGCGTGCGCCTGGATTAAGAAAAGCGCCAACGCGCGCACCTGCACTAGAGATCTGCAAGTGTCGGAAAGAATAGGTAGGAAAGCAAATGACTGATCCCAATGGCACGTTGATTAAGCTCGAAGGTGTGACCAAGGTTTTCTACACCGACGAAGTGGAAACGCACGCTCTCTCCGGCATTCACCTCGAAATCAAAGAAGGTGAGTATCTCGCGATTGCCGGCCCATCCGGATGTGGAAAGTCCACTCTGCTTTCGCTCATTGGCCTGCTTGATTCACCGTCCGAGGGCGAGCATTGGATCAAAGGAGAACCGGTTGCCAAGCTTTCCATTTCGGATCGCTGCCGCATTCGTAATCGCGAAATCGGATTTATTTTTCAAGCATTTAATCTGATCGGCGACCTTACGGTGTATGAAAATGTCGAGCTGCCGCTTACGTATCGATCGATGAGTGTCTCCGAACGCAAAAAAAGCGTGCAGCAGGCACTCGAGCGCGTAGGCATGTCGCACCGAATGAAGCATTACCCCGCACAGCTTTCCGGCGGCCAACAACAACGTGTCGCAGTGGCCCGGGCGTTGGTTGGCAACCCTGCGATCATGTTGGCAGATGAGCCGACCGGCAATCTCGATTCGAAAAATGGTGAAGCGGTAATGGACCTCTTGCGTGAACTTCACAGCGCCGGCGCGACAATCTGCATGGTCACCCACGACGAGCGCTACGCCCACCACGCTGCCCGCACGGTTCATCTATTTGACGGGAAAATCGTCGACCAAACTCTCCGAGACTCCTCTCGACCGTAGGCCTGCATCCATCGGCACGGTAGGAGCAAGCTATGCGTACGGTGCTTCAGGATCTCCGCTATTCCCTGCGGCAACTTGTGAAAACTCCCGGATTTACCTTAACGGCCGTGATCTCACTGGCACTCGGAATTGGAGCGACCACCGCGGTATTCAGCGTGATCTATGCCGCGCTCTTGAATCCCTATCCGTACCGCGCAGCGGATCGGATCGTGCGGCTCACGGTGCAGAGCAAAGCGGACCCCGCGGACTGGGTGAGCCTCAACGGTCCGCAAGTTCAGCAAGTCCGGCAGCTGCGCCCTGTAGAAAGCCTGCTGGCCATGGATTTCCATGCTCTGACATGGAGCGGTCATGACCTGCCGGAGAATGTCAACGCCATTAGCCTAATCTCAGGCGGTTTCGACGATCTGGGCGTGCCTGTGATTCTAGGGCGCGGCCTATTACCTTCGGATGCTATTGATGGGCAGGACCCGCAGCCGGTGGCGGTGTTGTCGTACAAGTTCTGGCAAAAACACTTCCTTGCGGATCTCGGCGTTCTGGGTAAGACCCTGCAACTGGACCGGAAAAACTACGAGATTGTGGGAGTCGCGGCGCCGCGGTTCACCTGGTATAACGCGGATGTCTACCTACCCCTGAAGCTAACGCAGGATCCCGCGATCATGTTTATTATCAACCTGCGCCTTAGGCCCGGCATCACTCACGCTACCGCGAACGCCGCGCTCCAACCGCTGCTGGACGAGTTTGCCAGAAACATGCCGAAGCATTTTCCTGAGCACTTCAGGGTGCAGGTGGAGGGACTGAACGAGTGGGTTGCCCGGCGCATGAGCGGAACGTTATACCTGCTATTTGGCGCGGTGGCGCTCCTGCTGGCCATAGGTTGCGGGAATGTATCGATTCTGCTGCTGGCGAGGGGCGCCGCGCGACAGCATGAGTTGGCTGTACGCACCGCGGTCGGGGCACGGCGGCGCCGCATCGTGCGTCAGCTCCTCACGGAGTCGCTACTGCTGGCCACGATTGGAGCAGTTCTGGGCGTTTTGACATCTTACGGGATGCTGGCGGCCATGAAGACGCTGCTGCCCTGGTATATCTTTGCTCCCGAGGTTGTGATCCGCATCAATCTTCCCGTGCTTTTCTTCAGTATAGGTCTGGCACTGATTACGGGCGTCCTATTTGGATTATGGCCTGCGCTACAGCTTTCGCGTGCCCCGTCAGGCCAGATGAAGCAATCGAATGCACGCCGCGTCGCGGGAAGCTTGCGCGGGCACAGGACGTATAGCACGCTGATCGCCGGACAAATTGCGCTGACGCTCCTGCTGTTGGCGGGAGCGGGCTCGGCTATGGAGGGTTTTACTCGGCTGGTCCACCAGCCACTGGGGTACGATCCTCAGAATGTGATGTCGGTGGGAATCCCGCTGCACGACAACTCATACACGACGTGGCCCGCACGGGCGACTTATTTCGAGCAGTTGCGAGCAAAGGTGGCGGAGACGCCCGGCGTAATCATGACTGCGATTTCGAGCAACGCTACCCCGCCGCGAAACGGATCGAATTCCGCGTTTGTGATCCTAGGCCAATCCGCGATGGAACAGCAGATGGGATCAATCAATTTGGTGAGCCCAGGTTATTTTACGCTACTTCGCATCGTGATGCTCGAGGGCCGAGTATGGAGCGAAACGGAAAATGACAATGGCGCGCACGTTGCAGTGGTCAACCGGACTCTGGCAAAGCGCTACTTTCCGAATGGCGATGCCGTAGGGCACTCAGTAAAGTTGCCAAACTTCGAGGATCGTCCGCCAGTGATTTTGTCGCCGCCGAACATAGCGGATTCGTGGTTGCAGATCGTGGGCGTTGTAGACGATGCCCGGAACGACGGGCTGCGAGATCCCATTAAGCCGGCGGTCTACGTGCCCTACACGCTGAACATGTGGGTCGGAACCCAGATTCTGGTGAGGTCCGTAGTTCCTCCGCTGACGCTCCTGCACGCGGTGCAGGCGCAGTTGACTGCGGTAAATCCGGAGCAGCAAACTTACAGCATTGTTGAAGACCTGAATTTCTGGATCGCCGATGAGCCCGAGTGGCAACAGCAGCACATGGCAGCTTGGATCTTTGGTGTTTTAGCGTGGCTGGCCCTGGCTCTGGCCGCGGCGGGCCTTTACAGTGTGGTGTCTTACACGGTAGCGCAGCGGACAAATGAGTTTGGGATTCGTATGGCACTGGGCGCTCAGCGTGGACACGTGCTGCGGATCGTCTTTGCCTCGACTCTGGCGAGCGTGGGCAGCGGCATCCTGGCTGGTCTTGCACTCATCGTGGCCATGAACACGTTTCTCGCGAAATGGGCCGAGGGCAACTCGCGCGATCCGATCATTCTTCTGGCGGGAACGCTTCTGCTCAGTCTAATAGCTGGTATTGCCTGCGCAATACCGGCGCGGAATGCCTCCAAAGTTGATCCCATGACCGCGCTACGTTGCGACTAGGTGTGCAAGAAAAGTCCGGGTGCAACAGACGCTTAGCGGCCACGCGCCGGCAGAAACGACTTTCCCCAAGTTTGTGGCGCCGTCAACAAAGCCCGAACCCGTTTCGTGCAAATCGACCCGCAGTTGCGGGCCGCGGACTGGGAACTCAACGACCGCACCCACGTCCGACTGGAGGTTCCAGTAGATGGCTATGACGCGGAGCCATGGAACGGCGTCACCGACTATTGCCTGTACGACGCAAGCGGCAACGCGCTCGCCGTCGTGGAAGTCAAGCGATGCTCCCGCAACGCGCGCGAGGCCGATGAACAACTCCGGCACTACGTCACCGAGATCGCCAAGAAGCGGTCCTTTGCCCCCTTCGGGTTCATGGCTAACGGCCATGACATCTGGTTTTGGGAGGTCGGCCCTGCTAATCCGCGCCTCGTCGCCGGGTTTTTCGCGCCCGCCGACCTGGAGCGGCTGAAGTTCCTGCGCCAGAACCGACGACCGCTCGAAGCGACGGGAGCGATCCTGGCCACAGTCTTTCCCGCCTGGTATCCGGAACGCCTCACAGGCCTCGACCGCGCCGACAATGCGGCGGCCTCCTTGCATACGCGCCCCGAAACCATCAAGATCTCCGCTCTCGCTAGTAATTTCGGAACGTACCATCATCCCCGTGAGATCCACAAAATAGTACGCCGTTACGCTTGGTTCGTACACTAGTCGGGATTGAGAGGCGAGCTTTTAGACAGTTTCGATCAGGTGATGATGAATGGCGTAGAGGGCAAGCTCAAGCCGGTCGGAGACGCCGAGCTTGTCAAAAATGTTATGAACATGATTTTTGACGGTCTGTTCGCTAATGAAAAGGTTCTTGCCAATTTCCTTGTTACGTTGACCCTGCGCAACCAGTCGCATGATTTGGCTTTCACGATCACTGAGCAGCGGTTTGTCTCGCTGTTCCCCGCCCTCAGAACTTCTGGCAAAGGTGTTCATAACCTCCGCCGTGATGCGATTGTCGAGCCAGATTTCGCCGCCATGGACCCGACGGATACTCTTGACCAGCAGATCACTTGCAGATTGCTTCAAAACGATGCCGCGTGCACCAAGGCGCATCGCCCGCACGGCTTCACGGTCGTCTTCCGTCGCTGTTAGCACGATGACCTGCGTGGGTAAGGAGTCGAAGTTCAGTTCCTCTAGCACGGTCAAGCCGCCCTTATCGGGCATGTTTAAGTCGAGCAAGAGAATATCCGGTCTGACTTTGGCCATCATATGAACGCATTCATTTCCGTTAGCTGCCTCGCCTACAATGGAAATATCGTCCTCATCTTCAAGCAGCTTACGCACGCCGTCTCGGAAAATCGCGTGATCGTCCGCCATCAGGACCCGAATTACCGGCTTTGCTTTAGCCATATGGCCAAAACCCCTGCTTAATCATGACTCGCAGGGCACTCTGGTTCTACTGCCGGTTCTCTATGACGTGCTCCAACGATGACTATGCACAGGTTGCCAGATAAAACAGCTGCAATATCGAGCCTGCAGCGTGAGGACTGAGGAGAAATGAAAATCGTGCAGGAGCGAATCAAAAGCGAAGCGCTTTCGGGTTCGTGCGCTTAACGATGCGTTTTACGGACCGGGAACCCGCTGGACACTCGCTTTGTACATGTGAGCTGTCACTGAATAGCTTTAGATGTCCCCTAATCTCGTAAACAGCGGCAAGTCGTTATTTTGGCCGAGCCCGTCTGCTTTGGAGATTATCGATGTTATGCGTGCAGAGAAACAAACGCTCCTTCAGCCTGTGCTCGAGTTTTGCGAATGCCACGTAGCCTGGATTGGGTTGGGCCGCAGAAACTGAAGTTTGAGAGTCTTCGAGGACTCAAAAGCGGATCACAATTTCATTGGGTCCGGAGGGCAGACTAAACTTTCCCCCGTGCTCTGCATTGACTTTCAAAGTCGCAGGAATATCTAGCAAGGCCATGGGGGTTTGTTTTGTCCACGAGCCAGTACTCCAATAATCTGCGCCTGTATAAATGACGCTGCCGATGATCGTATACTTTTTAACTTCTTCCTGTCGGCCGTCACGGAACACGAGCAGGGTGGGAGGCAATTCGGTAGGTGCCTGGGCAGTTTCCTTCGGAGCTGTAACGACGGGCCGTAGACCGGACGCTTGTCCAGAATTTGGTTGCGTCGATTGAGGATATTCCGCCTGTTGGCCATTGTTAGGAATCCGGACCCACAGGCCGTCGTGATATTCCATCAACAGCGGTTCGATGGGGCTTGCCACTGCGGCGGGCTGTTGAGCGGGCTGCATGACGACTACGTGGACTGGAGCCATTCCCCGCGTAAGCGGCTCGTAATCGTAATCATAGTCAGGATAGAAGTAGGGAGATGACAGGAGCACGGAGCCATTGAAAGGCCGGCGCGGGCGTGCATGAGTGTTTCCGCCGCCGAGTCTGAACGAGCCACCGCTTCGAAACGCCGGAGCGGATGCACGCATACCGTGACCTTGCGCAGCGGCAGAGGAAGCGAAAAGTGCCGCACCAAACAAGGCAGCAGGCAGCGCAATGGTTAATCGCGAGATCACAGTCAGTTCGTTTCCCGAAAAGCCTTGTCCCCTCCAATCGATCATACCTTATATCGTGGGTAGACGGCTTACGGAAGATGGCTAATAGAAATCCCAAACGAGTTCGGGATCACGCCGCCACGCATACGGGGAGGCTACGTCCTCAATCCGGTAATTTCGCCAGAGGCCACCCTCGCCCCGAAAGTTTGGAATGCCGCTCTCCGCACTGATTCCCGACCGCGTGAGCAAGAATACGGTCAGTGGACAAAAGAGAGAGCATAGGCCCCGCATTATTCGTGAGCATGAGCGTTCGAAGCAAGGCGAGTTCTCTCGATAAACTTGCCAGGCTAACAACAGGTCAGATTGAGAGAAGATAAAGGCCCGGTCCTCTTTCGAGAGCCCGGGCCTTCGTGTTTGGGTACAGGATTGGGTACAAGCAAACGCTTAAATAGCTGGTTGAGTGCCTTCGGAAGCGACACCAGACAAAAGAGATATTGGCTTTTGACCTAACCTCTCATAGCGCGAACGTCGCCAGTTCAAATCTGAACTCCCAACCAATTACATTCGTTCCGTGTTACCGGAAAGCAGCTCACCGTGGAACCTGGAAACACAGGGGGTGTGTTGGTTCAGTCTGAAATGGAGAGAGGGGGCTCTCCGTTAGTGAGTATTCCGCCCTTCGGGGCGGGGATTTTCCAGCCATCAAGGTCTACCGATCCGACGAGGATTTGGAAGCAGCGCAAGGAACAGATTCCGGCGCTGCTATTTATCGTCTCGATGAGCCCACCACGTTATCCCTCGGCATGGTTGCGTGCCCGCAGAGCCCGCTTCCGTTTCGCCCGGCAAGATCATTGTAGCTCCACCACGTCCTTCGGACTCAACTTCCGGATGCGCCGTAATCCGTCCGCAAACAGGTTGCAAACGCGCGGAACATTGCGAACCCTTCCCAGCGGACTTCAGGCGGGATTTCAACTTGTCCGCTTATCGGAAAGTTGAACGAGGAGAGTTCCGGGCTTAGCGGCCTTGCGCGGCGCCGATTCGCGCGTGGCACTCATGGCGGCGATACCGACGATCGCTGCTGCGGTCCAATACCAAGCGGGTGCCAGCGGATTCCCGGTCACTTTAATGAGCCAGGTAATTGTGAATTGAGTGGTACCGCCGAACAGGGCGATTGAAAAGGCGTAGATGATGGCGACACTACCGGAACGAATCCCTACCGGAAAAGATTCGGTCAGCCAAATGATGACCGGGCACACGGACAGGTCCATAAGACTCGCCAACACGGCGGTCGCCCCCAGCAGTGTGGCCGTGGTGCGGTAGCGCGAGATCACGTAGAAGGCCGGAAGAATCGACACGAGCAGCAGGACGCCGGGTATGAGCATCATCGGCTTACGGCCGATGCGGTCCGACAGCGCACCGCTTACAAGATCGAAGACAACTCCGGATAGGCCGACCACAATCGTCGCCGCAAAGGCGACATTTGCACGCATGTGCAACGTCGCAATCGCATAGGTCGTCATGTAGTCGGTGGTATAAGCGCCGATGGTGCTGCTCGCGAGCAACATCAAGCCAATCCCCGCTATCCACAGGTAGGGGCGTAAGGGGATGCGTTCGCGCTTGCCGCGGACAGGCGGGTGAAAGGTCTCGGGCAGGCTGCGCCGCATCATCAGACCAAAAGGCACGATGGCCGAGCCCACGAGAAAAGCGATGCGCCATCCGAAATCCTGCAATTGCTGTTCGCTTAGCAGGTTCGCGAGTGTAAAACCTACAAGCCCGGAGATCATGATCGACAGATCCTGAGTCCAATACTGGAATGCCGTATAGAAGCCTCGCCGCTCCGGTGGCGCCGCCTCCAGCAGGAATGCCGTCGTCGGACCGACTTCGCCTCCGAGAGCGAAACCCTGCAACATACGGAAGAAAATCACGAGCACGGGCGCTGCAATGCCAATCATCGAGTGAGAGGGGGTGATCGCGAGCCCGGTGATCGCGATGCCCATGAGCGAGAAGGAGAGAATCATCGCGGGCTTGCGTCCCAACCGATCGCCCATCCTCCCGATCACCAAGCCGCCGACGGGCCGCATGACGAAACCCGCGCCGAACGCTCCGAGAGATGCCAGCAGGCTTGCGGTGGGAGAGTTGGAGGGAAAGAAGGTTCTGCCGATATAAACGGCAAAAAAGGCGTAGGTCAGGAAATCGTAGAATTCGAGCGCGTTTCCGACCACAACGGCCGCAACATGACGTGTTGGAACCGATGCGCGCGTTTCCGTCATGTCTGTCGCCGTTTCATCACTCGTGCCGCCTGCCCACGATTCGATCGCATTAAAGCACAGCTACCAGATTCTTTGATACTTTCGTGCAGCTAGATACTGATCGTCGCAGCAGGTCCTAAAATTGAGGCGTAAGGCCTGGATGGTCGGAAAACCGGAAGTAATCCGTATCATAGGTCACGCGGCCCGCTGGCGGCGATTCTCCGCTGTTCCCTCGCCGCCTCCAATTTCCGATCCCGGTCGGCCTGAATCTCCTGCTGATGCCCGGCGAGCATGTCCTTCGGCGTGATGTAGCCGATGGCGCTGTTCAAACGGATGTTGTTGTAGTGCTCTACGTAACCCTTAACCAGACGCCGCGCATCTTCGAGCGAGAGCGGCGTGCTCTAGCGGATGCACTCCCCTTTGAGTGATTTGTGCCAACGTTCGATTTTGCCGTTCGATTGAGGGTAATACGGTGAAGTCCTGACGTGCGTCATGCCCGAAATGCGGATAAACTCCTTGAAGTCCTTGGCGATAAACTGCGGCCCGTTGTCCGAGATTACTCGCGGCCTAACCCCGGGATACCGCTCCTTGGCCCGTTCCAGAATGATCTCAATGTCGGCCTCGGTCATCGATTCCCGAAGATCCCAATGAACCAGGAAACGGCTGTAGCCGCCCAGGATGCTGCACAGGTAGTAGAACGTCGCGCAAACATTCAGGTAGGAAACATCGATATGCCAATGCTGGTGCGGCTGCAGCGGTTGTTCAAAGCCGGTCCCTTTCTTCGACGGCTTCCCGCTCCACTTCTGCAGCAGTCCCGCCCGACTCAGCACCCGCCACACGCTGGCCGGACTCACCGCCACGATGTCAGCGTCCAGCATCATGAACGTCAGCCGCCGGTAGTCCTCCAGCGGATTCTTCAAGTGGAACGCAATGATCGCCTGCTTCTCCCACTCCTCCAGCCAAAAGTCCCGGGGAACCCAGCCGTTATGCTCATTGACCTTGCCGTACCGCTCGCGCCAGCCGTAGAACTTGCTGGCCGTGATGTCGAGCCACCCGATGAACCGCCCGGCGCCGATCTCGGTCTTCTCCGACCAGCGCCGGACGAAATCCACGATTTGGTCCCGCGTATCGTGCGGAACCCAGACCCCGGTCAGAGTTCCCCAACTCTTTTTTTTAGGGCAACGTGTTCCGCCATCAGTTCGGCCAAAACTTCATCCTTCGTCTGGATCTTCTGCTCCAGATAGGCGATTCGTTCCTGTTCAGGCTGATGGTTGGTCCGTCCCCTTTGTTGGAAAGCCGCCGCTCCGTTCTCGAAAAACTCCTTCTGCCAGCGGTAGAACACGGTCGGCTGCAGCCCAAGTTCATCGCATAGATCCGAGATCGGCACTCCTTCCACCAAATGCCGCCTCAGAATGGCAACCTTTTCTTCCGGCGTGTAGTGCTTCCGTTGCTTCTTCATGTGTTCGCTCCGTTATCTTAACGGAAGAACGCTTTCTCCATTTCCAGCTGAGGCAGGACAGGGGGCACCGGACGCCACTCTGACGATGCCAAACGACGCTGCAAGCTTTTGTAATTCCACCTAATATTCAAAATCTGGTTGCACATTCGGCTGCACGATTACGACCCAATTACGCCCGAACACCCCGAATGGTGCCGACCATCGCAGTGTCCTATCCGATTGAAAGCAGGGCTGCCGGTATTAGGCTTATAGCCTCATAATCCCTAGGTCGGTGGTTCGAGTCCACCCGCCGGCACCAGCCTTACTTTGTTGCTTTTCAAGAAGTTCCGATGATTTGGCGTTTTGGATTGGAGAACACCAAAAGACAAGTGCTGTAAACTTGTAGTACTTCTGGGCACAAACAAGGGCTGTCGCAGAGGACATATCCTAAAAACTAATGCGGAATGATCCACTGGTTGTGAACCTTTATTTCTCCATGAAGCCTAACGAGATGATTCGCCATTTCTTATCAGGAAGTGGCAATAAACGAGACTTCCGCCCAGTTGGCCTGTGACAGTACGGGCTCAAAGCAGCAGCCCCATCCTCGTCGCCAAGGATGGGGCTATTAAGCAGTCTATTCATCCTGAAGCTATTTCTTCACTTCGCCATAAACGATGGCAGTGAAGTCTGCCATGTTCGGGCGGGCTGCACCTCCGGCCCCGCCACCCGGTCCACCTTGCCCTCCGCCACCGCCGCCGGGTCCACCTTGTCCACCACCTCCACCGGGGCGTGCTGCGGGGGGTGGCTCATTCAGGCCTTGACGGACGTCATCCAGCGACTTTCCTTGAGCGGCTAGCGCTTTGATCTGATCGCGCCGCGCCGTCGTGTCTGCCAGCCGCTTTTGCAGATCCGCTTTCATCTGCACGTCGCCGTGCCCGGGAACGAACGTAACGGCATCGGTAGCCAGAATTCCATTCATCGTGGTGATCCAGCCTTCGCTCGTTCCATTCTTTTCCGTGTGGATCAGTGGATAAGGCGACTGCGTGGCCACGATATCGCCCGTGAACATGATTTTGTCATCCGGCAGATAGACCATCAAATCGCCACTGGTATGCGCTGGAGCGAAGTGTAGCAGCCGCAGATGGACTCCCTCGACGGTCGCATCCTCCATATTCTTCGTCACGGTCCGCGTGGGCATGTGATCCGCCAGAGCGGCTCCCGCCGGTGTATTGCTAGCCGCCTGCATTTCCGCCTTGCAGTTCTCCTGGGCAATGATCGCTATCCCCGCAGGGAAGGAAGCCAGCCCATTCACGTGGTCTCCGTCGCTGTGCGTAAGAATCACCGTCGTTATTGGCTTTGGCGTTATTTTAGCTACATCGGCAACCAGCTCCGCTCCAGCTGGCGCTGTTGTTTTCGTGTCCACAACAATCACGCCGTTGGTTCCGACAATAACGGCCGAGTTTCCGCCGGCTCCTTCTACCCAGTAAATGTTAGGTTTCAGCTGGTGAACCATCAGCGGCTGCGGTCCTCGTCCGCCAGCGCCTCCGGCTGGCCCTTGTTGTGCCGAAACCATTGTCGCAGCCGCACTCAGCATCAATACCAGTGCGGCTCCATGGAATAACTTCGCTGCATTCTTCTTATCCCGCATTCTTTTCCTCCTCAGGAATCACTGTCCCCATTTGCAGTCGTTCGCGTTGAGAGACGCAGCGCCAATCGCTGCAAAGCCTGTTCATTTAGATAGACGTACACTACCGGTGAAAATTTACACTCTAAATGATGGACTGGCGGGTTGTAGACCGCGTCGAGATCCTTGATTCTCGGCGATTCATTCATATGGGCTAAACGGGATTATCGGAAGGTGGCCGCCCTGGAACACCGTTCCATGAGCCATTCGTTCCCGCCAGGAAACTGGCCTCTGCTCTTTGACATGGCTGGTAAAATACTAGTTAGTGGCCAGGGCGGAAGCAACATCGGCATTCCGTTCGACGGATTTTCACTCGTGGTCGCTGAAGCGCAACCGTCAATGCCTGTAGCAAACAAGGATCTTTAAGGCTCATGGATTGATATCCTTATGCGGATTTGAACATGTAAGTCCCTAAGAATGATATCGTTACAGAAAATAGCGGGGGGGTAGGGTATCCATTTCTGCTTCAATCGGAATGGTTTATCAGGTGACCAATCCAATCTGCATCGAATCGATGAGCTGGCGATAACGAGAACAACCACCCGCGGAAAACGATCGTCAGAATTTTAGCGGTGGCTTGATTTTTACGCTAACACCAAAAATCTAAAAGCTTACACCGACTTCCGCGCGAGTTCCGACCACTTGAAGCATCGTCAACGGTTTGTGTACACCGTGCGCAGCATGAAATGGGAATATAAGACGATCACGATAACGGTCAATACTTACAATGGCCTTATGCGGGAATCGGATAGACTCCGCAGTGACGGATGGGGAAATCGCGACGGAACCTGATGTGAAAGTCGGAACTCAGAAAGTAGTCGTCAGACGGCCAAGGTAGCCCACTACTGAAGGGTTGGTGCCCGAGGAGGGACTTGAACCCCCACATCCTTGCGGATACGAGATTTTGAGTCTCGCGCGTCTGCCAGTTCCACCACTCGGGCCTAACCTTCGATGAGTCTAGCTGTGTTGCGACGTTCATTCAAGTCCCGCGAGATGTACCGCGCAAACACATCGGCTGTGAGATGCGTTCCCGCTTGTGCCCCAGTCACGCCTTTCTCAGACATATTTGTGATCGCCGACCGCCGCAGGTCATGGAGTGTGACCGCGCCGCGTCACGACCTTCCGTGAGCGTCACGAGCATCTGGTAGATTTCGCCATCGGGATTGATGTCGACGATACGCTCCATCTTGTTCTTTGTCGTGAATGCAGGCAGTGTGAGAGCCGCTGCTTTCGGATCGAAGTAACAACCTTCGCACCGAGGGTTCGACTCCCTCCTCCTCGTTGTCACGCAATGTTAATAGGCCCGTCATGACTGGTTCGCATTCGGTTGGCAAATAGCGCCCTGGTTTTCCTTTAGTCTCCAATTATGGTGCGTCGCGATTCGTTTCTAGCCGCGTTCCTGGCGTCCCCCCTGTGATTCCGCCTTGGATCGCCTCAACCCGCACACGTTTGACGGAAACGGGAAAGACGATCAGAAGCAAGCATTGAAAAGGCTTGTCGGCAAGAGCGATTTTTTTTGAATCGAGAGAGGAGAGAAAGCGTGACGCAACCCAGCAAGATCACGTCGTTGGCCAGAATGTTCGTTCCCCAAGTCCCATCCTGCGAGCGGAGGTAAGAAGCGTCGAGCGCAGTGAGACCGAGCAGCTTATCTATACCCGGCGAGAACCTTGGCCCCAGCCGACCCCACTATATCCGTTTTTTCCTGCCTTGCGCTCGCGGCGGCAATTATTTGATGTTCGGTCGCGCCGACTCTTCTAGCGTCGTCAGATGCTTTACGAATAGCTTCTAGTGCCTGTTCTATTGTCATTGGAATCCTCGCGCTTCCGGTTTAGTTGCTGCAACCCGAAGCTAACACGGTTGAAGAGTGGGGGAAGGTTGTTTCCGATCGCAAAGCCGCGAAAGGATCACGGGGCACAACACACGCGGACATCAACGCCGTGAGTCTAACGCTGGGACTTCGCCGGCGTCTCGCAGACTGGAGGCCTTGAGTTGGTAAAAGATGTGCTTACAAAGAACAAAACATCTTAGGCCAGTTGTGTTGGTGTGAACCAGCTGAGGCCTTTGTCGGGGTGTGGGGTCAATCCCGACAAAGGCTGCCAGTTCTCCGCACGCTCGATGGCTAGAATCCCGGTCTGTTATTTAGCGGTGGCCCTGCTGGTAGCCAGACTCGTAAGCCTTCTGGTCGTCATCTTTCTTGAAGTGCCTCTTCTTGGAGTGGTCCCGGTTATGCGCTTGGTCATCCTTGCCGTCGCGCATACCGGTCTGGTAGTTTTTGTTTTTCGAATAATCCTGGTCGTGACCCTGCTCCTGGGATGATGGAGGCGCCGCAGCTCGTACCGTGCTTCCGGTTATACCGGTACCCAGCGCCAGCGCCGCCGCCAGAACCCAGACACATTGCCTTAAATTCATTCGCACTCGCATAACACTCTCCATTTCTCTTTCGTGTCGAACAGCCGATTTACCTGGCGATGATTCTGAACGAAACAAACACGGTCTGCTGTTCGCTTTTGAACACTTTGGGCGCGATTTCATCTTTCCTTCTTTTATATGCGTAATCCGCCAAACAAATACAACAGTAGAATGATCAGCAGAACCGTCCCGACGATACCCATTCCCCCGCCCGTCCCCCACCTCGAATATCCGTAGTAGCCGCCACCCCCACCGAACAGGAGCACCAGAACAATAATCAGCAGTAACATCGGAATCTCCTTTTCCAGCTTCTGAAATGTTTCTCTTTGACCCAAAGACAAACAAGCAACCCCCAGCGATGTATGAGGCCCATACACCGCCGCTCAAGAATATGCAGGCTGCGCGTGCATCATGGCTCGACACTTCAATAGAACTTGGTGGCAGGGTCAGCTTCCAGACGACAGACGACGAAACTGCAAAGGTCCGTCCGGACTAGCGTGGGCAGTCACTCCCACAAAGGAACATGCCGCCATTCGATCCATCGAATCCAAGCGCGACTATGACAATAACGATGCTCAGGACTACTGTCTGTCCGGTTGTGGACACTCTTCAGCTTCTTGATGCCCTCGATGATGCGGCTAAGAGCCCAGCCACGACGGTTCGATGTGGGCAAGCTCTGACCGGTGTCACAGGTGTGCGTAAGTGAACAGACATTCACGTGCGCTCGCCCTAGCATTGTGGCTGGCAGGAAATAAAATGGATATCACGCAGATCAGTCCATTCATCTTTGTTTTTGAGCTTTTTTTAATTGGTGCGATAGGTTGGGGATACTGCCGTTGGCGTAGCCATTAAGATGTTACCCCAGGTTGCGTGGAGTGGCATGATTTTGCCACCCTAGGTGTGGTCGTACACTGCCGTGGAAGCAAAAGCAAGCCGCACAAGCAAGATAAAATCCCAAAAAAAGCTCTTCCCGGCCCCTACTACCCCTTTTGACGCCCAAGTCTTTCTCGATTCGGCAGGCCCGGCGAGAAAGGTCTCCGAATTTCAGAAAAAGCAAATCATATTTTCTCAAGGTGGGGAACGCCAAGAATTTGATGTACATCCAAAAGAGTGGGGCAAAAGCTCTCGGTTGTTAATGATGTTGGTAAGGAAGCTGTCGTTGCAATTTTGGGACCGGGGGACTTTTTTGGCGAGGGATGCCTGTCAGGTCAGCCCCCACAGTACCTTGCTTAGTGTTGTTCTCCACGAGTAATCAATGACTCTCTTGCCCGCCTCAATTTGTGTTCTGATTCGGCGCTCTGCTCACCGCTCAGCCTCTCAAGGGGCGTGCGACCCGGCCGAGTTCTGACACCGAGATTACTTTTCGTAATCTTGTGCCAAATTGGACAGTTTGGCTTAGCTCGCACGCGCATCATTCCGATATGAACAAACCTCAGAAAATATCTGGCAGAGCTTTACTTGCCAGCCTAAAAAAAGAATTTGCGCGGCCTCGTGTAGCGGAGTCTGCCCGCCCAGGGCATTTGAAGAAGGCGCAAACGAAATGACCTGAATGGACCTTGAAACCAAACCAGAATGGCGAGCAACGATTAAGAGGGGATAGGCGTCGCTTTCATCTTGGCGGGCCAAGGAAATTATGTAGGCAGGTCCCATGAAGTTCCAGATGAGGGAACATCATTCAATGGATTCAGTCACGCCGTTGAAATTGGGGAGAGGCTCTGCCATCAACGAGCGAACGGAGAGATGGAGTTATTGAAATGCGCGTTGCCCCAGGCTCACGAGGTGACTGGATGCTTTACTGTCCTCGATGCAATGCCGCCTTGTTGATTCGGAGACAAAGGCCGCAATGGAGGCGTAGGACCCCTTCGGGTTGATACCCAGTGCCGCTAATGCCTAAGAGTTAGCACTGTTCAAAAACGGACGGATTTCTAGCGCAGAAACAATCTAGGATCACACCACTTCTAGGACACACCCCGGGAAGCAGCTGCGGTTCAGCCGCGGCTGCTTCCATTTTGTTTCTGGCAGGTCACCCGAAAAAAGAGCGGTGTCTGCCTGTGCCAAAGCGAACAGATTTGCTCCTATCACTCATGCGCTAATGGCACACGCCCTAGCCGGGAGCGTGACATATGCAAGAAGAGCAGATCGCATGTTCAGGAAACTACTCAACCTGGATAAACAAGCCAGTGTTGCTGCACGTCGTCACGGGAGGATCCCTGACCGCACTAAACTGCGTAATTGTTGGTGAGTCTAATGCCGTTCTGCGAGTTCGCATTGCCAACCGATGGGACATAAACCTTTTCAAGGAAATGATCTTGGCCGTTGAGGCGGCTGTAGGAACACGCCTCGTGAACTGAACAACTTCAGGAAATAATCAAACTCAACGCACAAGCGGAGATTCTGAAATGAGGCACGAGTACGACATTTTTGAACAGAGACCAGCGGGTGCAGTATGGCGTGCTTCGGTTCCCAGTATCCACAATGCGCATCGGAAGCTTGCGGAATTGGCAGAATCTACCAGCAATGAATGCTTTGCGATTGCTTTGGCCACGCGGCAAATCGTTGCTCGTGTGAATGCGGCAAACCTGGATGTATCTTCCACCGAAGGCCTGATTGGGTGACAGTGATTGCAAGCTTCTGAGGAGGCACAATTGACAACCGAGTGGAACGACTCCCTCCTCCGGCACCACTTTACCGTTCCCGCTCGGGACAGATTGGAGCAGAAGGCCACTGCTGCCCTCAGGGCGGGTTGTGAACTTCGCGCGACTGGCCGCCGGGATGGCCCGCTTCTGGGCACTTCCCCAAAGATCAAGAGCTTTGATTACACAAATTTTCTGCTTCAATTACAGATAAGCATTGATTGTTCACGTACAAAAGGGCCTCTATAGTCGTGATAACCGGGTCGTGTTTTGGCGGCAGCGGCGGTAAGGCGACATTCAAGTCAATTGGAACGAATTGGAAGGAGACAATATGTCGTTTTTAGCCTGGATCGTGTTGGGACTCATTGCTGGGTTCATCGCCAGCAAAATTGTAAATAGATCGGGGGAAGGAATCTTCCTCGATATTCTGCTGGGAATTGTTGGAGCTGTTATCGGCGGATGGGTTTTTAGCAAGTTCGGAGAAGCTGGCGTGACGGGAGTGAACCTTTACAGCATCATGGTTGCGGTAGTTGGTTCGGTTATCCTCTTGCTTGCTTATCACATGATCAGACGTGCGGCCTGAATTTCTCGTGAGACGGCGAGCCCGCATATGCTCGCCCTCGCAGACGGTCTTATTGCGCGGGCTCCAAGTATAGCCCGCGCCCGTTTAGTCGGTAATGGTGCATTCTTTAATTGCGTGGGCTCCAAGTAGAGCCCACACCCGTAATTGCGTGGGCTCCAAGTAGAGCCCGCATCCGCTGAAAGCGCAATATGCCACGCGGTGGTGCACGTTCCCAAGGCTTGTGGTTAATTGCGGCGTTCAAGCTCTTTAAAGGCTTGCTCTTACTGGCTGTGGGCATCGGCTTGCTAAAGTCGCTGCACCGCGATCTGGCGGTCGAACTGCTGCGATGGGCCGACCGGTTCCGCGTTGACCCTGACAACACCCATTTCCAGCGCCTGATGGAGAAGGTCTCTTTCATAAATTACAAGAAGTTGAAGGAACTCGACGCCGGCACATTTTTCTATTCCGCGCTCATGCTGACGGAGGGAATCGGCCTATCGCTGGCAAAACGGTGGGCTGAGTATTTTTCAATCATAGCCACTTCCTTGCTCTTGCCGCTCGAAATTTACGAAATTGTTAAGAAAGTCGATTTAGCCAGAGTCGCTCTTCTGTTGATCAACATCGCTATCGTTGTTTACCTGGTTCTGGACGTTCGCCGTCATCGAAAACTGGAAGCGGCAGGTTAGCGGTGTGTCGGGTCCGCGATCGGCGGGAACAGGGGGCGCGGCCATCACGCGCCAAAAAAATGAAGAGTGCGCTAGACAATGGCTTGCGCCATGGCATGCATCGAATCGTCAGTCGGCAGCAGCGCACTGACCGCCCCCTCCAGCTCATGGGCGCTCGTGGCATCGGCGGGATAATTTATGATGTCAATCTTGTAAGAAAACCGATTATTCGCGCCGGCGGCATCTGCAAGCCCCTCGGCAACACGATCGTAAACGCGCCGCGCAAAGTCGAGGTCCGCTCCCGGCAGGACAGCGCCAAAGCAGGTGGCGCCCAGGATGTAGATGGAATCCTGCTCGCGTAATTTTCGCGAGATTACTTTTGCCGCATCCCCCATCAGGGACGGAGCCCCGAGCGAATCGTTGGCCTCGGCTACCCCCAGTGAGACCACCAGAATCGAAAGCTTTTGGGTAGTGGCAATCGTCCGGCGATACTCCATGGGCAAGCGGTCCTGGAAAGAACTGAAATTCGGCATGGTTTTCAGCAGTTCGGTGCAGGCCTGGCGCTGCGCTTCCGCGACGCGCATACGCTCTTCCGCCATTGTTTTGCGAAGGCGGCGAATCGTTGCCTGGCGTTCCCATAGATATCCCGCCAACAGCACACTGAGGATGCAAAATCCGACGAAAGCGATGGGCAGCGCCTTATCAGTCGCGTAGGACTGCCGCGAAAATACCACCGGGTACATGAGGATCGCGGTTCCCATCGCGAGAATCGCAATGGCCACGCAGGCAAATAACGTCAATTGCAGTTCGCGCCGCTCCAAGTCGTGTGCGTGGATCTTCTGTGAGGCTGGCATGTAGGTCCCTTCGCGCAATTAGTATAGAGAACGATGTGACCCGAAAGGCCCTTTTTTGCGGATTTGTTAGCCAAAAACTAACTGGAGCCGTAAATCAGGATGCGTCAGCGGAAGGCGGCCGTCTAATGTCGCATTATCACTACGAAGCTATCCCTGGCAAGATTTCTGGCACATCGGTTACCACAGGCTGGAGTCGCATGACCAGGGGCGCTTTCTCGCCGACGATGATTTGTAGAAGCTGAGGAGTCAATGCGATCTGAGCCAGATTCAAGCGCGGATGGAATTTTTGCGCATCACAGGGAGGAACAATCCCCCAAAACGCCTCCTAAATTTAACGTCCATCACGAGACGATCCGACGGCCATGCCCGAACATCACCCGCCGAGATGCTTGATGATCGTCGTCGGATTTCGAACCCAGGCTTCGCCCGTGATGTTCATCAGCGATTGCCGGTCGACGATGCCGATGGAGCCCGAAGTGAACATCGCGTAGCAGAGTCCCGAGGGCATGCCCAGCGGCAAATTGACTTTCACCCCGTGCTGCTCGAAAAGATCGACCAACACCGCCAAGGGCCCGTAGCCGCAAAGGCTCGCGCAGTGATTTTCAGGCTGGCCCGTCGGGAGGCCGTAGATCGCCCAACCGCTCGTCCCAGGTGTGACCTGGCCCTGAGGGCCGGAGGCGAGATTCGCCGAGGCGACGCCGATCTTCACCGGCCCGACATTGGCGATGGCGTCGTTCAAAGCCGCCGCGTTCGTCCAGTCGACCGAATTGAACGGCCCATCTAAATAGGCCTTGCGGTCTAATTGAAACCCGTGCGTTTGCATGAACGCGGCGAAATTCGACGAGCCGCATTGCCGCGAAGTGAACAGGACGATGTCGGTCGGGATGAACACCTTGGGTTCGGCGCAGGCTTTGGCAAAGGCTTCCTCCGCCCAACTCGAATTGCTCACCTTGTCGTTTCCCCAAAAGTCGATTCGTATTGGCCAAGCGATGAAGCTTTCGGGCGCGGTGCCACCTGCTCGATAGGGTCGGGCGGCCGCAAGTTCGTGATTGGGCGTCGGAAATTCGCCGCTTGGTACGAAGATTTCCTGGACTGCCTCAGGCCGATAGGGCTCCGAGGCGGCGAGTTCACTCCGGGGTATCGGTATTGCGCCGCGGGGCATTTCGCGAGTCATTCACCCTCCCTCGAAAAACGCAATTACGAGATGGTAAGTGGCATGATCACGCTTCGGTTCATGCCCACTAGGATGATCTTGACTATGCGCAAGTACCAGCACTGTTAGTCACCCGATGGATTGCGGTGGTTGAAATCGCTTACCTGGGCCACCCACCACCATAACGAAGAACAGGCCTCCGAAACTAGAAGGCCTGTTCTTCTTTATCCGAGATTTACACTCATTCCAACTCAGGCGCCCACCTGAGCCACATTGAGGTAGTCGTTCCCGTCACCCTTCCACGCAATGTAAACAGTGCCGTTGTGGACGCAGAGTGAGGTCGGTTGCGGGCTTGTCTCCGATGAAATTGCCTTATTCCCGAAATTGAGACCGTTGTTGGTGGAATACATGACGTTCAGGAAGTCATTTCCGTCACCCTTCCACGAGAGGTAGACCTTATTGGCGTTAAAGGTCAGCGATGGGCTGAGGGGACTGGTGTCGCCCAGGACGACCTTGTTCGCGAACCCTGTAATGCTGGCGCCTGAAATGACGACCTGCGCGACATTCAGGTTGTCATTGCCATCCCCTTTCCAGGTGATGAACAGGGTGCTGGCTGATGCGCCTAAACCGGGCGGCTGCGGACTGGTTTCCGGCGACGTATATTTGTTTCCGAAGGTAGATCCATTGTCGGCCGAGTACATGACGTTCAGGTTGTCGTTGCCGTCGCCTTTCCACGCGATATACAGGCGACCGCCAAACGACGCGAGGGCCGGGCTGAGGGGACTGGTATCGCCGAGTGTTCTCTTGTTGGCGAAACCGGTGATATTGTTTCCCGAAATGACGACTTGCGCCACATTCAGATTATCGTTGCCATCGCCTTTCCAGGCGATGTACAGATTCCCGTTGTGAGCGCAAATTGCCGGAGCCTGAGGACTAGTCTCGGGTGAGGTGTACTTTTGTCCAAAGGTGGCTCCGTTATCGGCGGAGTACATGACGTTCAGGTTGTCGTTGCCATCGCCTTTCCAGGAAATGTAAAGACGCCCGTTCAGAGACGCAATCGAAGGAGCCCTGGGGGTCGTTTCGCTGGTTATAATTGTCTTGTCAAAGAGGTAGTCGATTTTCGTCACCGGATTACGAATCCAGGCCTCGTTGGTCATGTTCAGCATCGACTGCTGATCGATGATCCCGACGGAATTCCAGCTGAAGATCGCATAGCAGAGGCCCGTGGGCATCCCCTTCGGCACATTGACGGTGACACCATGCTGCTTGAAGAGAGCGACCAATTCCGCCAAGGTCCCGTAACCGCAAATGCTCACGCAGTGATCCTCCGGTTCGTTCTTCGGGTAGTTGTACATCGCCCAACCGCTGGTCCCCGGCGTGACAAGGCCATTGGCATTCGATTGGAAGTCCCCCGCCCCGACGCCGATTTTCACCGGCCCATAGGTGTAAATGGCGCTCTGCAGAATCGCGGCGTTGGCCCAGTTGACCGAGTTGTAAGGGCCGTCGTCGTACGTCCTGTTGAACTGGAAGCCATTTGTTTGCATCTTGTTCATAACGTCGGTTAGGGTAGCGCCATTCAGAAAGCCATTCGCCGTGGCCCAGGCAACCACCGTCGCTTCCGGAATGAATACCTGCGGTGCGGCGGTGGCCTTGGCGAAGGCTTCCTCGGCGGAAACGCAGTCACCGTAGGTGTAGTTATTCCAAGACGACATTTGAACCGGCCACATCAGGAAGCTCGGGGGAACCGATATTTTCGGGTCCGGAACATGCGGCTTAGCTGCCGCAAGTTCGTGCCGGGGCGAAGGGATCGCACCGCGCGGAAGCCGTTTCGTCAGATCTATGTTGTCTGCCATGTGTCTCTCCTGTTCATCATGAGTTGTCGATGACGACCTTTTACCGTCTCGGAACCAGGAATGCGTGACTACTTCATCAGCGAACAAAGCCGCACGACATCCAATCCGGAATTTCGGATTTGGATTCCTGCCTCGCGCATCCTATTGCTCCTTCTTCCCTCGACACAAGCAATTTCTGACCGGACCAGCCCCAACAAGGCTGCGGGGTTCCGACGGCTCGTTTTTGTCCCCGCATGAATATTGAGGATGGCGACGATCCAAAGGTTCGGCGGAAGACTCTCAAAATGCATCAGCTTGAGTTGCTATTGGGGATTCAGGTTGACAGGTTGTAAGCAAGAACGGGTAAGCAGAATAGCGGCACTTTGGAAATGTGTCCTAATTGCCGGTGGCTGACAAAATTCGCCCGAGAATCTCGGGGATTTCGAAGAGGGCGCGATTTTTTAGGGCGGCGGTATTCGCCTGAAAGACGCGAAAGTTCTCCGGTTTGATCAATTGCGCCACGGCTTCGCCGATTTGCGCAAAACGTGCGACCACCAGCCCAACTTCCTTCTCGCGCACCCATACGGTGTTGTATCGCTCTTGCGGCAGAGTCCACGCGTTACGCTCTACGATGACCGGCAAGTGCATGAAGACCGCCTCGGCAATGCTTCCCGGTCCCGGCTTTCCAATGAAGAAATCTGAAAGCTGCATGTAATACGGCACATTGACCGTGAATCCCTCGACCACTCGTGGGAAGGGGGACTTGCGGGCCCGCAACTCCGCCGCCAGGCGTTCATTTTTTCCGCACAGAAAAATCAGCTGCACAGGCGCCGCGGATCGCCCCAGGCGCTCATCGATCTCGAGCATCTTTTTTCGCGAACCTTGTCCGCCGAATAGCACCAGGCCAGTGAGGCGCTCGGGGTCAAGGCCGAGTTTTTCGCGCTCGCGGCGCCGGTCGACGGCCGTGTATCGGTAGAAGCGCTGATTTAGAATCATCCCCGAGGTGCGAAAAATGTGTTCTTTCGGGTGGCCCATGCTGCGCGCCTGGTCGACGGCATGGTCGGAGCCGCAAATCAGGAATTGAGCTTGCCGTTCGATCCAGAAGTGCGGCGGGTAATCGGCGAAGTCGGTCAAAATTGTTACGAACGGACTGCCCGGCTGCGTTTTTGCGAGGCTTTCACACAAAGCGCGATTGAAGTGCGGAACCAGCGACGCCACCAGGTCCGGTTTGGTCTCCCGCCAGCGGCGCTCGAGCAGCCGCACCGTGGGTTTGTGAAAAACGCGCATGGTCCACTGCAACACCCGCATCAGCTGCGGGCTGCCCAGCGTCCAATCGTTCCGCAACATATAGTTGTAAACGTCCTGAATGCGAATTCCCGTGGACATGCGCACGATATCGATGGGGTCCAACAGTTCTTGCAGGTTGAGCAATTCGACTTGCCACGGCAAATGTCCTTCGCGGATGGCTTCCTCGAGAGCGGAAGCGGCTGCGCGATGCCCGCCGCCCGCATCGAAATAGACCAAAACGATCCGAGGCATTGGCTGGGATTGTGGCACACGGCGGGGTCTACCAGATAGGTAAACGGCGAGCAAGTTGCGATGCCCAAACAGTAAATTGTGAGCGTTCTTTAGCAGAGCGTTCGCATACGCGTAACATTGGCGTTCTAACCTGTACTACATGAAGTGCGACCTGCACGTGCACTCCCGGCACTCGGGAATGTGCTCGACGCCGCTGGTCGGGCGCATCTGCCGTGAATCTTATTCTCAACCTGATCGCATTTATGCCGCGCTGAAAAAGCGCGGCATGGACCTGGTCACCCTGACCGATCATGACTCGATCGGAGCCGCGGAAAGCTTGCGGCACCGGCCCGATTTTTTCATCAGCGAGGAAGTTACCTGCGTAATGCCCAGCGGCAGCATCGCGCATATCGGCATTTACGACATTACCGATCGCCAGCACGTGGAAATTCAGCGCCGGCGTCATGACCTGGCCGGTCTGCTCGCCTACATCACCGAACGGCGCCTCCTGTTTACGATCAATCATATGTTTTCGTCCCTCACGGGGCGCCGCCACCGCGAAGATTTCCCGCTGTTCGAGGAATATTTTCCCGCAGTGGAGACGCGCAGCGGGCAGATGCTTCCGGCCCACAACCGCTACGCCGCGAGCTTCGCCAAGCGCTGGCGGAAAGCGGGACTGGGCGGCAGCGACTCACACGCGCTACCTTCTGCAGGCACGGCCTACACCGAAGTAGCCCACGCCCGCAATAAAACGGAGTTCTTCGAGGGCATACGCGCCGGCGAAGCCATTGCCGCAGGCGATCACGGCGGCTACTTCAAGCTGACGCGCGATATTTTCTGCATCACCGCGGGCATGATGCGCGAAAAGCCGTGGACAGCGCTGCTTGCGCCGCTAGCGTTGCTCTTGCCGGCCGCTACGCTGGCGATTTTGGCGGAGGAGATGGCCTTCGCGTGGTATTGGAGCCGGCAAGCCGCCGCGCCAAAGAGACCGCAACGGGAAAGAGCGCAGACGGAAAGAATAGATGAATGGTTCCGCGGCGCCGGGAGCAAGTCCGCGGGAGGTTCCGATATGGCCGTAACCCGAGTGGTCTGGGGATACATCGAGGCTCATGATCTGCAGTTAATGCGCCGCGTTCACGGATGGCGTCCGCCCCGATGGTTTCGCATGTGGATGCTGCTGGTTACTCGACTGGGCGATGGCTGGCTGTGGTACGCGCTGGGGCTGGTGATCTTTTTCTTTGGCGGCGAATCGCGTTATCGCACGCTGCTCTCCGGGGCCGTTGCGGTTGTGGCGGGCGTAATCTTGTTCCGGCTCGTAAAAATGAGCAGCCGCCGCCGCCGGCCTTGCCATTTAGCTAAGCATTGCTGGGCGACGGTTCTGCCTCCGGATCAATTTTCCTTTCCGTCGGGCCATACGATCACGGCGTTCGCGATGGCTGTTTCGATCGCTCATTTCTATCCGCAGTGCTACGGGTACCTGTTATTTCTGGCGGCGAGCATTGCCGTGTCGCGCATCATTTTGGGGATGCACTTTTTGAGCGACGTCGTGGTCGGCGCTCTGATCGGTATCGGCTTGGGATATGCGTCAGTGTGCGTCTGCACGAAAGCTCTCGGAATCGTTGCTGTAAGGCCGGTTCGAGCATCCTGCTGCATTCCACCGCCCTTCTGTTCGGCGCCCCTTCCTTCAGATTAAGATGGCGTCCGTACGCAGCGCTTTTGGGCGCAGATATTCCGCTTGGCGAAGGGCCCCGCTTGTGCTAACCACGTATCCGTATCTTTAGTGACTTTTGTTGTCTATAGCGGCGGGTACTGTCGTTTTTAGTATCGGGCGTTGTTTTTAGTGTCGGGGAGCGAAGTCGTGCGCGTACTAGTGGTCGAAGACGAACGGCGCCTGGCGGAAAATTTGGCTCGCGCCCTGCGTGAAGGCGCCGGCTATGCCGTGGATATTGCGGGTGACGGCGAGCAAGGCCTCTACCTCGCCGAGTCGGGAGACTACGATCTCCTGGTGCTTGATTTGATGCTCCCCAAGGTGGATGGCCACGCCCTGTTGAGCCGCTACCGCCAGAATGGCCACGCGACGCCCGTTTTAATTTTGACGGCCCGCGATGAAAAGGAGTCCGTGGTACGGCTATTAAATGCGGGGGCTGATGATTACCTGGGAAAACCATTCGATCTTGGCGAGTTTTTGGCCCGGGCGAAATCGCTGGTACGGCGCGGCAAAGGCCAGCGCTCGCCCGTGCTGTGTATCGCCGATTTGCGGCTCGATACGATCGAGCGCACGGTGCGGCGCGGCGACCGCGAGATCGCGTTATCGCCCATGGAGTACCGCGTCCTCGAATATCTTGCGCACCGGCCGCGCGCGGTGGTCTCGAAGACCGAGCTGCTCGATACCTGTATGATTACAATTGGGAGAAATTCAGCAATGTGATCGAGGTCTATATCTCCGGCCTGCGGCGCAAAATCGATGACGACGAACCGGTGAAGCTGATTCATACCATGCGTGGGCATGGCTACGTTTTGCGCGCCGACGCGCTGCCCTCGGCGAGCGCTGCCAAGCCGCCGCAAGGCGCTGGCGCGAATGTGAAATCCAGCGAGCCACCGAAGAAAGCGGTCAAGCACTGAAGTGAAAGCCCTTAAATATCTATCCGACATGCGCTTTTCGCTGACTGGACGGCTTATCGCCGTCGTGGTGGGCTGCCAACTTCTGCTGACCGCCGTGCTCACCCTGATGGCCGTGGTGTATGGCCGTGCGGAGTTGCGCGGCGCATTCGACTCCGCTCTAGAGGGGCGCGCCACCAGCGTTTTGGCGCTGGTACGCTATGACGAAAACGATCCTCCCGGCCTCCTGTTCGACTCCTCTCTTTTGCCCCGTTCCCCGCGCGTGCGGCGTCGCGACGTATTTGAAATTCGCAGCTCAGATGGACACCTGGTAGCGCGATCGGGGCAGTCCGCGAACATCCCCATGGGTCCCCCACAGGCACCCGCGGCATTCGTGGATGTAACCGTGGACGGCGCACCGTACCGCGCCGTCGTGCTTCGGGATGTGGCCGTGCTCGATAACGAAGAAAGCCTGAAGGTGCCCACGCGCGTAACGGTGGTGTACGCCTCTTCGCGCGTGGTGATGCGCCGCCAGTTGACTCGCCTGGCGCTCTACGTGGCCGGCACGAGCCTGTTGATGCTGCTGGCCGCGAGCGGGCTGGCGGTTTGGGGTGTGCGCCGGGGCCTGGAACCGTTGCGCGAACTGGCCGCGCAGGCGGGCGCCATCTCGGTTCGCAATTGGAATTTCCGACCGCCGCCCGCGGGTGCCATCGCGAGTGAGCTGGCTCCGCTGGCGGGGGCGATCGGGACGGTGCTCGACAGGTTAAGAGAATCGTTTCGACAGCAGCGCGATTTCACCAGTGACGCCGCACATGAACTCAAGACCTCGGTGGCGATTTTGAAGTCTACTTTGCAATCGCTGCTGCACCGGCCCCGGGCCGAGCAGGAGTATCGGGACGGCCTGGAGGCTTTGCTCGAGGATTGCGGGCGTCTGGAAGATCTGCTCGATCGCATGCTGCGCCTGGCGCGCATCGAACAGTGGGCTGAGAACGGCACGCCCCGAGAGGTCGGCACCGCTGAACTCTCCTCCACCTGCGAAGCGGCCATATTGCGGATGCAGCGCATGGCCGATGCCCGGAACATCGGCCTGGAATTAATCAACCCGCTGGCGGTGCGCCTGCGGGCCGATCCGAAAGATCTTGAGCTCATTTGGGTCAATTTATTGGAAAACGCGGTGCAATATGGCCCGGTGGGTTCAAAAGTTGCGGTGCGCATTCAACGTGATGGGGCGGCCGGAACCAGCGTGTCGGTGGAGGATTCCGGTCCTGGTGTCGAGCCCAAGGAGCTGCCCTACATATTTGAACGGTTCCGGCGCGGCGATCCATCAAGGGCCAGATCTACAGGAGGTTTTGGGCTGGGATTGGCTATTTGTAAAGCGCTGGTCGAAGCTTACGGTGGCCACATTGAGGCCGTAAACCGGCCCGAACGCGGTACGGCAATTCGAGTATGGTTCCCAGCGCAATCGGTTTGACACGGCGCACGCGAATAGTGTAAGTCCTCTGCGTTCTCCTTTAAGGATTTCTTAATCTGCTTTGCAATAGAGTCTACGATTTCGTGCGCTCGCTAGGCATGAGGGCCTTTCGTGAAACGAAGATCGTGCGCGATTCGTCCATTCACCGATGCGCGGGCGCTTTGAGGGGTACAGAAGCCATTGTCGAGCTTAGCCCAAGCAGGGCAGTGGCGGCCAATGGGGGGGGCAATGGTCTATTCGTCTCGGCGTAGCGGTCATTTGCAGTTGAGTTCTCACGACCTGCGCCGGCAAGCCTGCCGGGCTGTGAGCGTATTGCTGCTGGTTACCATCGTGGCGATCGTCGGCCACGCCCAAGGGCAGCAGCCCTCACCGGCAACCCCGCAGGAATCCACCGTGGAGCTGATGCATCCGCCCGGTCCAGACCAAGCTGGCGCTCCGATCACAATTACCCTTAAGGACGCGATCGAGCGAGCCCAGAAGAATGATGCGCAGTTTCTGGCCGCGACTTCGGATGCCAAAGACGCCCATGAGGATCGCGTACAAGCCAAGGCCGGCCTTTTGCCGTCGGTAGGCGTACATATGGAATATCTGGGCACAGAGGGAGATGGAATTCTTCCGACCGGAAGATTCGTGACCCAGGACGGCGTACACGTTTACCGCTTTTGGGGGACCATTCACCAAGATTTATCTCCCTCTACTTATCTGGGGACGGCTTATCGCCGTTCGGGGGTTGCGGAAGCGCTGGCCAAAGCCAAACTGGAGATCGCGCAGCGCGGCCTGACCGCGACCGTGACCAAGAACTACTACGCTCTGGTCGTTTCTCAAAGAAAATATGCCACCGCTGAGGCATCTCTCCAGCAGGCGCAAAACTTCTTGAATATCAGTGACGCTACCGAGCGGGCGGGGCAGGCACCACACAGTGATGTGATCAAGGCCCAAATCCAATTTGAGACGCAAACCCAGGCCTTTGAAGAAGCCAAGCTTTCCATGGAGGAAGCGCGCCTGAGCCTGGCCGTAATTCTGTTTCCTACGCTGAACGAAAACTACACGGCGGTCGACGATTTGGATGCGCCCCGCGCTCTGCCTCCTTTCGAAGATATCAAGACCATGGCCGAACATGAAAACCCCGACCTTCGCGTGGCCCTGCAGACCCAGGCGGAAGCAAACCTGGATGTTCGGGCGGCGCGTGGCGCCTTCCTTCCCACGATGAGTCTGGATCCTGTGTACGGTATCGAGGCAAATGCGTTCGCTTTGCGTAGCATAGTAGCGGCCGAGCCCGCTAAGGGCACTCAAAACAACCTCGGCTATTTCATTACCGCGACGCTAACGATGCCCGTATGGGACTGGGGCGCGCTGCGGAGCAAATTGCGCCAGGCGGAATATCGCCAGCAGCAGACCAAGGTAGAGTTGAGCCAAACACAGCGCACGCTGGTGAGCAATCTTTATGCGGCTTACAATGAAGCCATCACCGCTCAGGCCGCCGTTGAGAGACTGCGCCGCACCGCCGATCTTGCTACCGAAAGCCTGCGGCTGGTGAACCTGCGCTATCAGGGAGGTGCGGCGACCGTGCTGGATGTAGTGGACGCCGAGAACACTTTGACGACCGCGCGCAATGCTTATGACGATGCGCAAGTCCGCTATCGGGTAGCCTTGTCGCAGCTTCAGACTCTCACTGGAACCTTCTGAACTATGATAAAAGATGCACACATAATCATGACCAAAATCGAATTGCCTCTACCAACCTGGACCAAGCATTCAGCCGTAGGCGTTGCTGCCAAGGCTCACCCGTCTCGCGATCTCCTGGGACTCGCTCTTATTGCGGGGCTGGTCCTGACGGGTTGCTCGGCCCAGCCGGAAGCCGAGGTCTCGCCGACCGTCACCGTACAAGTCGGCGCAGCGGAAAAGGAGCCCATCCAGCGCAAAGTGATTGCCGATGCGACTCTCTACCCGCTGGACCAGGCGGCCATCGTTCCCAGAATTGCCGCGCCCGTAAAAAAATTCTATGTGGACAAGGGCAGCAAAGTTCATGCCGGCCAGTTGCTCGCCGAGTTGGAGGACGGGGATTTGGTTGGCGCGGTGACCGAAAACCAGGGCGGATTTTTGCAGGCCCAAGCCACCTATGACACGCAGATTCAAAAGGTCAAGAGTGACGAGGAGTTGGCCAAGCAGGAATTGGACCAGCAGCAAAAGC
Organism: uncultured Acidobacteriota bacterium; assembly: GCA_963719845.1. Lineage (GTDB taxonomy): Bacteria > Acidobacteriota > Terriglobia > Acidiferrales > UBA7541 > Palsa-189. The sequence continues at coordinate 428,239 of CAVRDM010000037.1, forward strand.
TGTACGACAGCCGCCTAATGTTATTCAAGCAGGGAGCCGCCGCGCAAAAAGATGTGGACGACGCCAAGGTCAACTTGACCCAGGCGCAGAACGCCTACGACCTGGCGAAAAAGCAACTGGACCTGAAGCTGGCGGAAGGGAATTTGACCGCCGCCAAGGGCAAGAATGCCAGCGCCGAGGCGCAATTGAGTTATGCCAAGATTGAGAGCCCTATCGACGGGGTGGTTACCGACCGTCCCATCTATCCGGGTGAGACGGCGGCCGCTGGTAGCCCAATCATCACGGTCATGAACTTGTCGCAAGTAGTGGCGCGCGCCCACGTCGCTCAACAGGATGCGGCATTGATGAAGGTGGGAGACTCGGCTACGATTTCCGTGCCGGGACAACGTCCAGACGTAAAAGGTAAAGTGACGCTCGTAAGTCCGGCACTCGACCCCAATAGCACCACCGTGGAAGTTTGGGTTCAAGGACCCAACCCTGGTGACCGCCTGAGGCCGGGAGTTGCCGCGCGCGTGACCATAGTGGCGCAGACCATAGCGCATGCGGTTGTGGCGCCCGTTTCGGCATTGCTCACCGATCCCGACGGTTTGACTTCGGTGATCGTTCTGGACTCCGACAATAAACCGCATAAGCAAAAAGTGAAGGTGGGCATTCGCAGCGGCGACGACGTGCAGATCACCGATGGCCTGAAGGGAGGCGAGCGCGTGGTCACCATCGGTGCGTTCGAATTGGCTAGCGAAGATGATCCCATCCTCGCCAAAACGAAAGTGCAAGTGCAGGCGCCCAAGATGCCTGAGGAAGATGAGGATGAGGACCAATAATTGATGGCGGGCTGCTTACTTTTCAGGCGAAGGGGTTTCGGCTACATCGGCTACAGGTGACTTTTCATGCATAACAGGACCGCGAGTTCAACACTGCCGCCAGGCGGTACCGAGACAGTGTCTACTGAACGCGCCTCGCGCTATTGGTTTTCTCGTCATTCGAAATCGATCATTTTTTTGATCATCGTCCTGAGCATTGTCGGAGTTTACGAAGCCCTTTCGATCCCGATCGCGGTCTTTCCGCAAACCAGTTTTCCGAGAATCATCATCGGCGTGGACAACGGCGTCATGCCGATTGACCAAATGGAGGTAACCATCACCCGCCAGATCGAAGAGGCGGTGAACAGTGTTCCCGGCTTGCAGGAAGTGCGGTCCATAACCAGCCGCGGCTCCGCGGAAGTCGACTTATCTTTTGACTGGAGCGTCGATATGGTCCTGACGCTACAGTTGGTGAATTCCGCGATCTCGCGCATGCAATCGCAGCTTCCATCCACCGCCGTGATCGATATGCATCGGCTCGATTTCGCCAGTTTTCCAATCCTTGGTTACAGCCTCACCTCGGATAAGGTTCCGCAGACCCAGCTATGGGAGATCGCGACCTACGACCTTAAGCCGATTTTGAACCGCTTAAACGGAGTGGCCACGGTATTGATTCAGGGTGGGCAAACACCGGAATTCGAGGTCACCCCAGACCCGGCTAAGATGCTTCGCGCGCGCGTGGGCCTGCAGGATATTCTGGATGCGGTCAACAAAACAAATATCATCGATTCACCGGGTTTGCTTAGCCGCAATCACCAACTCTTCCTGGCGTTGGTAACGGCCCAGGTACAAACTCCCGAGCAAATCGGCGATATCGTCATCAAAAGTGTGAACGACGTGCCGGTCCGGATACGCGATATCGGCAGCGTCGCGCCTTCCACGCAGCCCGTCTACACCGTCGTCACCGCCAATGGCAAGCCTGCGGTGCTGATCAGCGTCAACCGCCAGCCCGATAGCAACACCGTGCAGGTTGCCGACGAAGTTCACCAGGAGATTGAAACCCTGCGTTCCGGTCTCCCGGCGGGCGTCGACCTGAGCGTCTTTTACGACCAATCGAATATCGTGAAGGACTCCATTGGCAGCGTGCGCGATGCCATCATCATCGGCCTGTTCCTCTCCGGTGTCATTATTTACTTGTTCCTGCGGGACTTGGGAACCGCGCTCATGACCGGCCTCGTGGTCCCGGTCACCATCTGCGTGACGTTCGTGGCCATGAAATTGATGGGGCAGAGCTTCAATATGATGACGCTCGGCGGGTTGGCGGCTGCCGGCGGTCTGGTTATTGACGATGCCATCGTGGTGGTCGAAAACATCGTGCTCCATCGCGATGGTGGGGAAGGACCTCTGGAAGCTACCAGCAGCGCGCTCAAGGAACTCACGATTCCGCTGATCGGGTCCACACTGACGCCGATCGTCGTGTTCCTGCCGCTCATCTCCATCACGGGAGTTACGGGAACTTTTTTCCGGGCCTTGGCCATGGCCATGAGCGTCTCATTGCTCACTTCGCTGGTCCTGGCTCTCGGTTGGACCACGAATCTGGGAACTTTCCTCATCCGCCGCCACAAGTCATCCGAGGGAATGCACGGCGCCGATAACGACGGCCACGAAAACGAATACGTTCCACCGGCGATGGCATCCGAATCCGCGGAGTCTTCCAAAGTCGAGCAGATGAAACGCATGATGGCGGCAGAAGAGGCTTCCTTAAAGGGCGGCTGGTTCGAAAGAATCGTCAAATTCTACGAGCGTTGGTTACGCCGTGCTCTGGAGCATCCGCTGTGGCTGGCCATATTTTGCGCGATTTTGATCGTCATCTCTTATGTCTGCTACAGCCATTTGGGCACCGATCTGCTGCCGGCCATGGATGAAGGCGGCTTCGTATTAGATTACGTCATGCCGCCGGGCAGTTCGCTTGCTGAGACTAATCGCGTGGTTACCCACGTTGAGAGCATTGTTCGCTCAGTTCCTGAGGTGGAGAGCACTTCGCGGCGCACAGGCTTGCAGTTGGGATGGGCGGCAGTAACCGAGGCCAACACCGGCGACATCGCGGTAAAGCTCAAAGGTAAACGCAGCCGCGGCATCGATGAGGTAATCAGCGAGATTCGAGCCAAGGTGAAGACCCAGGAGCCTGCCCTGGATGTCGATTTCACGCAAATACTTCAAGACATGATCGGAGACTTGACCGGCGCCCCGCAGCCTGTGGTCATTAAGCTATTTTCTCCCAATGCAGATCTGCTGGCGACCTGGGCGCCGCGAGTGGCCGACGCCTTGGATAGAGTTTACGTGAACAATAAAAAGCCGGTCGTGGACATCGAAGATGGTATTGAAAACAGTACCAGCGGACCTGAGGTAGTTTTTAACGTCAATCCCCAGACCGCAGCCAGGGCGGGTTTTACTACCGATCAACTGACTTTGGCAGCCTCCGTGATTGTGGATGGGGAGCCGGCCACGACACCGGTAATCGTCAACGACCGTCCTTATACTGTGCGCGTGCGGTTCCCGCAGTCCAGCCGCTCATCACTCGACGCAATGAGTAACACCATGCTCGTCAATCCTACGGGGGGTACGGCCAGTCTTGGCGCGCTTTCCACAATCCAGGAGCTGCCCGGCCAAACCGAGATTCTCCGCGACAACTTGCAACGTGACGTTGAAGTTACGGCACGCTTGGAAGGCCTGGATCTGGGCACGGGGATTGCCGCGGTTCAGAAGACCATCAATGAATTGAAAATCCCCCCGGAGGTCCGCGTGGAGTACGGCGGCACATACAAGGAACAGCAGAAATCGTTCCACGATCTTATCGTCGTGCTGCTACTCGCGCTGGTGCTCATCTTTCTTGTTTTGCTCTTCGAATTCCGCACGTTTTCGGCGCCGATTGCGATTTTGTCCTCGGCTGTTCTTTCGACATCTGGCGTGTTCCTGGCCCTGCTGATTACCCAAACCACTTTCAATGTCTCTTCGTTCATGGGCCTGATCATGGTGGTTGGAATCGTGGCAAAAAACGGCATTCTCTTGCTCGATGCCAACCAGAAGTTTCGTGGTGTGGGTTATGACGCCGAAGAAGCGCTGGTTCAGGCGGGACGGCGCCGGCTGCGTCCCATCGTCATGACGGCCATGGCAGCGATTGCTGGAATGATCCCGTTGTCCCTCGCCTTGGGCGCGGGTTCACAGATGTTGCAGCCGCTGGCGATCGCCGTCATCGGCGGCATTCTGATCTCCATGGTGCTGTCGCTGATCATCACTCCGGCCATGCAGTTCTACCTCACCCGCGATCGCCGCCCTATAGTGGAGGCGGAATAATGGCTAGCGAAGGCGGCGAATCCTGGTGGAGTGAAGTTTCTCACGTTCGGGAGGATGAAACAGATTCAAACGAACGGAAACTCGTTAGCACGATTGAGAAAAACAAAGTCAGTGAGGAGGATTTCTTTATGTTACGACGGTCTTTAGGATTGCTTTGCTGGGCCTGCGTCCTGGCTTCGTCGCTATTGCTTCTTTCCCTGGCAACTTACGCCCAGGGTACATATCACGTCGTGCGCAGAATGCCCGTCGGTGGTGACGGCGGTTGGGACTACCTGCGTGTGGATCCTGACGCGCATCGAATTTACGTCGCGCGCGGAACGCATATGATGATTGTCGATGAAGTTTCCGGAAAAGTAATCGGCGACATTCCCGACACCAAGGGCATTCATGGCGTGGCGCTGGCTACCGACCTGAATAAAGGGTTCACGAGCAATGGCGGCGATATGTCGGTCACCGTTTTTGACCTCAAAACGATGAAGACCACCAACGTCATCAAGGGCGTCGGCGATAACCCCGACTCCATCATTTACGATCCCCAAACCAAGCGTGTTTTCACTTTGAATGGCCGCAGCATGAACGCTACCGCCATTGACGCAACCACCGAAAAAGTAGTCGGCATGGTCGCATTGAACGGCAAACCCGAGGAACCCGCGCTCGACGGCAAGGGCAACATGTTCGTGAACCTCGAGGACAAGAGTTCGATTGCCGAGTTTGACACCAAGTCCCTCGCCATGAAGGGCACTTGGCCGCTCGCGCCTTGCGAAGGCCCGTCCGCCCTCGCATTCGATTCCGCGCACCGCCGTCTTTTCGCCGCCTGCGACAAGGTCATGGTGGTGATCAATGCGGACACCGGCAAGGTTGTGGCCTCTCCGCCGATCGGCGGCGATCCGGACGGCAACGGCTACGATCCCGCGACAGGACTTGTATTCGCGGTTTGCCGTGAGGGGCTGCTTTCCGTCATCCACCAGGATTCACCCGATAAATACAGCGCGGTTGGAAACGTCACGACGCAGTTCGGCGCCCGGACGATGACGTTCGACCCGAAGACCCATCACCTTTTCACTGAGACCGCGGATTTCAAGGCTGCCGCGGCCCCGACACCCGACAATCCTCGCCCTCGTCCCCAACAGATCGACGGATCCTTCGTGATTCTCGAGCTGGCTCCCTGATTTTTCGCCGGTACGCATCTTCCCCGTAATTGCTCCGCTTGCGAGCGCGGCCGGTAACGGCCGCGCTCGACGCAGCGACGCAGGCGGAAAAACCTGGCCTTAGGCAGTTGGCCTCGTTCCGTTGTATTTGTTTTGTGTTTGTTTAATCGCGTCGCCGCCGGGTTTTTCACTTCGTCGGCTGTTGCGCCACTGTGTACGTCCTGTCCCTATTTATAGAGAATCCGCTTGCACCGCTTGCAGTCGGTTGCGTAAGATACCGAACATCTGAGGCGCACTGGATGCCAAAGGAAAAACCCAAAGTCAATATCGGCCAAGTCATTCGGAGTTACCGCGGACAGCGGGGACTCTCACAAGGAGACATCGAGCGGCGCACCGGCTTGCTACGCTGCTATCTCTCACGCGTCGAAAACGGCCATACCGTGCCGTCGCTTGAGACTCTCGCCAAGATTGCCGAGGCCATGGAGATCAGCTTGGCAGATTTTTTCCCGGGCACGGAAACCATTCGCGACCGCGACACTCAGAAAATGCTCGGTGAACTTTCCGAAGACGAAATCCGCTTCCTCTCCGAAATAAAGCGCTATAGCACCAGTCTTTCCGATGGAGATAAGCGTCTGGTATTGGCCATGATTCGTAAAATGGCCAGTATCATTCCCCCGCCACCACGCAAGGTGATCGCCCGCCGCGCATTTTAGCGGCAGGGCGGGAATACCCGGCACAACATTCCATTGAAATTGGCAGGCTTGGACGCCCGCAAGGTCGGCGCCGGCGTCATCCCGGCGGCGTGTTCGCGGATGCGTCCAGCGCTTCGAATCGTTAAGCTCCTGCCGCAATGCGCTCGAATCGCGCCAGGAGCACCACGGCATGGAAAATTCGCCCCCGCCCGATCAGCACGGCGCCGGAGTGCGCCTCCACGTCGAACACGAGAAACCGGCCATTTACCTCCGCAAGCCGCGCGGTGGTCACGACGTGGGCTCCCACCGGAAGCGCCTTCAAATGATCCACCTCGATACGCGTACCGACGCTGAAGGTCCCGGGAGGCAGCGCCGCTTCAATAGCATTGGCGCAGGCTCCTTCCATCATCCCGATCATTGCCGGAGTGGAAAACACCGCGGGTAGCTGCCGATCGTAGTGCGCCCTGGTCCATTCCGGCCGCACATCCGCCTCGTAGCGCCCTGTAAGTCCCGGCTTTAGCAGATCGCCGGCGGAAATATCACTCATGCCGCGGCTAGGCGCCCCCGCTGGCCTGCCGCGCCAGGGACGTACGGGGTCGCAGAAGGCTGGCCACGACCTCACTCAGAGTCATGCCGAACTGCGTCCACAGGCGCTGCTTCAGGCTCGAGTAATCCTGCGCGCCACTGAAAAGGTCGGCCATAAGCGTGCGAAATGTGGCGCTGCGCGCGATGAATTGAATCATGCGCGTGGTGACAGACTGTCCCAGGAAGCGCCCGCGATACACCTGGCGCGCGACGCGCGTGGCGAATTCCAGGTCACCTGAAAAGTCCGCGCGCACCCGCGCCGGGTATTCACTCACCGAGCGATCCAGAATCGCTTCCGCCAGTAATTCTCCCGAGCGCAGCGCGTAGTAAAGTCCTTCACCGGTAATCGGGTCCACCAGCGCTGCGGCATCGCCCGCCAGCGCCCAGTTGTCGCTGGCGATCCTCCGGCCTCGCAGCGTCTGCATTCGTGGGGAGGGAAGCACGTGGCTATAGAAGCGCGCCCCCTCCGTCGAGATGCGCTCGTCTGCCAGGAATTGTGCGAGCGCCACGCGCAATTGCTGGCTGGTGTGCCGCGCCATGCTTCCGCAAATGCCCACCGATAGATGATCGGAGCGCGGAAACGACCAGATATATCCCTCGAAGCGGGGCAAGAACTTCACCCGGATAGTCTCCGCGTGGGAGGGCACGAAGTAGCCAAGCGTCATTTCGAGATCGCCGCGCTCGAGCGGCCGCGTCCCGGGCAGCAAAGCATTTCGCGCGCCTGTGGCGATGACTGCGAAATCAGCCTCTACGGCTGCGCCTCCAGTGGTCAGCCGAACGCGCTTGCCCGAGGCATCCATTTGGGTCACGCGCGCTCCCACGATGCGGCACCCGGCTGCCGCCGCGCGTTCAAGCAGCAGCCCGTTTAGTACCGTGCGCGAGTAGATGACGATGGGATGATCGAGTTCCAGGCGCGCGCGATGGCCGCCGCTGGAGATAAGCTCGACCGTATGAATCATTTTTTTCGCGTGGGGACCATGCAGAAGGAAGGGGTATGCGGACACGGCTTTGTGCGTTAATCCGCCGCCGCAGGGCTTCTCCCAGGCGAGGCGCTCGTCGTAGATCGTGACGTCTCGGCCGGCGCGCGCCAGCCGCTCGCCGCACATCGCGCCGGATGGCCCGCCGCCCACTATCGCGATTTGGCGCATTTCCACTTTTGCGGTTTCCGAAAACTCGCGTTGCTCGATCGTGTCTCGGCCTCGCCGGAATGCCCTGAGGAGTTGTCTCGGCTCTTCGGGAAAATGGCTCCGCGGCGAAACTGCGGCGAGTATATCACCAAAACTTTCATGCGGTGTCTGACGTAGCTTAACCGTCAACCGTGCTGCGGGCCGCATGCCGTGCTAAAATTTCTTTTTTGCTGCTTCGCGCGGTTAGGGCGAGCGCACAGTGCGGCAGTTCGGCTCCTCATGGGAGACATTGTTTCACGAAGAGAACTTGTGAAGGCCGTGGGCCGCGAGGCTCGCGGCTCACGCCGCGTTGTCTTCACCAACGGCTGTTTCGATCTGTTGCATCCTGGGCATGTTCGCTCCCTCGATCGCGGCCGCTCGCTGGGCGACCTCTTGGTGGTCGGAATCAACAGCGACCAAAGCGTTCGCGCATTGAAAGGTCCGGGACGGCCGGTCGTTAGTGAACGAGAACGCGCCGAGGTCCTGGCAGCGCTTGCCGCCGTGGACTTCGTGGTGATTTTCGACGAAAGCACGCCGCGCGAACTGATCGACCTTCTGCTTCCCGATGTGCTGGTCAAGGGCGCCGATTGGGGCGCAGGCGCGATCGTGGGCCGCGAAGAGGTCGAAGCCCATGGCGGCGAAGTGGTTTCTATTCCTCTCGAAGCCGGCTATTCCACCAGCAACATCCTTGAGAAAATTCGAACGGCTGGCGAGCATCCGGTTTCGGAGGCCACGATTCCCGCCGCTAGCGCAACGGCTTCGCCCTGTTCGAACCCCTATGATCCGGAATCACTCCCTGTGAAACCGGCCGGCCCGGCTTCCCGCTGATGCTTCTATCCGCGGTTACTGAGTTATTCGCCCGCGTGGCACGTCATCCGGCCGTCGATGAGGCGCTCGAATCGCTGCGTCGCGGCGCGCCTTCGGAGACCATTGCCGGGCTCACCGACCCCGCCAAGGCCCTTATTGCGGCGTTGGCGGCCGCCGAGTTGCGCCGGCCCGTCCTATTTCTAGTCGAGACGGAACGCCGCGCGCAGGCCGCGATTGAACCGCTGCAGTTCTTTAGCCGCGTCCTGGGCGCCAGTTCCGCCGCAGCGGGAGCAGCTATCTCCTCGGTCGTCTCGCTTCCGGCGCTGGATGCCTTGCCTGGCCAGGGGGCCGGACCGCACCCCGAGATTCTGGAAACACGAGCAGCGGCCCTTTGGCGCCTCGCCAGCGGCCAGGCTTCCATCGTGGTTGCGCCGGCTGCCGCTACGCTTTTGCATTTTGCCGATCCCGCCTTTTACGGTGAACTTACGTCTTCGCTCGAGCGCGATCAGGAGATATCACTCGACGAAGTGCTCGCAAACCTCTCCCGCGCCGGATACACGCGCACCGATCTGGTCGAGATGCCCGGCCAGTTCGCCGTTCGGGGAGGCCTACTCGATATTTTTCCGCCTGAAGCGGCGCGGCCGGTGCGCGTCGAATTGCTGGGCGATACCGTTGAATCACTGCGCGAATTTGATCCGGAAACGCAGCGCTCCACCGGCCCGTTAAGCCGGGTCACTCTTCCCCCGCTAACGGAGTTTCCTTTGCCCATTCCGGTTTCTTCCGCGCCGCGTCACGCGGATATTGGTGTGGCACCTCGGGAGCCCGGCGCGCGAAGATTCACTCTTTTCGAGTTGCGCGACGAAATGCTTGTAATCGTTGATGAGCCCGAAGCCATCGAACGCGCCTCGACTCTGGCGCGGGCCAGGCTGCTCGAAACCGCGCTCCGAACGGATGGCAATGGCGACGGAGATGGCCAAGAAAGCGTTGCGCCCTCGATCATTCCCGAAGACGAATGGCGGATCGCGCTGGGCCGCACCCAGCGGCTGTTTCTCGAACAATTACCGTTGCAGCGCGACAACGTCGAACCGAAAACATTGCGCATTCAGACCGTCACTCGTTACCACGGCCAAGTATCCGCATTCCTGGCTGAAGTTCGCGGGCGCGTTGCGGCCGGCGAACACGTGCTGATCGCGGCGGCCAGCACGGGCGAACTTGAACGCCTCACCGATCTTTGCCGTGAATACGAGGTGCCCTACAGTCTCGGCGAACTGGATGCCACCGTCACCGGCGCGCGCCTGGTGGAAGACACGACTTCCGGCAGCGCGCCCTCGGTAGTGCTCGTTCGCGCGCCGTTGCCCGATGGGTTCATCATTCCTGATTTACGCCTGGCCGTGTACGGCACCGACGATCTTTTCGAGAGCCTGCCGGCTCCCGCAAGGCCGCGCCAGCGGCCGAAAACCGCGGGCTTCTTTAGCGATTTTTCCGAGTTGAAAGCCGAATGATTACGTCGTTCACATGGACCACGGCATTGGGCAATTCGAGGGGTTGCAGACGCTTGAGAGCGACGGCCGGCGCGGAGAGTTCATGCGCTTGCGATACGCCGACGACGCGCGCCTGTACGTTCCCCTCGAGCGCATGGACCTGGTGCAGGCCTACCAATCGCTCGAAGGGGCCAAGCCGCCGCTCGACCGGCTGGGTGGCACCGTCTGGGCCGCGCGCAAGTCCCGCGTCCGGAAATCGCTAACCGACTTGGCCGACAAGCTTCTCGAATTGTACGCTGACAGAAAAGCGGCCCCGGGGTTCGCGTTTTCCCCGGATACTCCATGGCAACGCGAGTTCGAGGATGCCTTCGAATTCGCCGAAACTCCCGATCAGGATACCGCCATCGCCGACATTAAGCGGGACATGGAACGCGCCGCCCCCATGGACCGCCTGCTCTGCGGCGATGTCGGATACGGCAAGACCGAGGTCGCCATGCGCGCCGCCTTCAAGGCTATTTCGAACTCCAAGCAGGTGGCCGTTCTCGCTCCCACTACGGTGCTTGTTTTTCAACATTACGAGACTTTTCGTCGCCGCATGGCGGCCTTTCCGGTGCGCGTGGATATGCTCAGCCGTTTTCGTACCCCCCGCGAGCAGAAAAAAACGCTCGCCGATCTCGAACAGGGGCAGGTCGATGTGTTGATCGGAACGCATCGCCTGCTTTCCCAAGACGTCCGCTTTCACGACCTCGGCCTCCTGGTGGTAGACGAGGAGCAGCGCTTTGGCGTCTCGCATAAGGAGCGTCTCAAGGACATGAGCCGCAACGTTGACGTCCTCACCCTCACCGCGACTCCCATTCCCCGCACCCTCAACATGTCGCTGGTGGGCTTGCGCGATATGTCGGTTATGGAGACTCCGCCAAAGGATCGCCTGGCCATTCAGACCGTGGTTGCACCCTTTGCCGAATCCCTCGTGCGGCGCGCCATCGCCGAGGAAATCGAGCGGGGTGGCCAGGTGTTTTTCGTGCATAACCGTGTCGAATCCATCTATTCGGTTGCGAATCTGATCCAAAAACTGGTTCCCACGGCGCGCGTCGTGGTCGGCCACGGACAGATGAGCGAACATGAACTGGAAAAAGTAATGATGGCTTTCGTGCGCGATGAAGCCGACGTGCTGGTTTCCACCACGATCGTCGAAAACGGGCTGGATATCCCGCGCGCCAACACCATTCTCATCAACCGCGCGGATCGTTTTGGCCTTTCCGAGCTTTACCAGCTTCGCGGCCGCGTGGGCCGCTCCAACCAGCGCGCCTACGCGTACCTGCTGGTGCCGCCCCATGCGGAGGTTACTCCGCTGGCGCGCCGCCGGCTTGCGGCCCTGCGCGAATTCAGCGAATTGGGCGCCGGTTTCCGCATCGCCGCTCTCGATCTCGAATTGCGCGGCGCTGGCAATCTTCTGGGCCGCGAGCAGCACGGCCACATCACCGCTATCGGCTTCGATCTCTATTGCCAGATGCTCGAGCGGGCGGTGGCCAACAAAAAGGGTGAAGCGCCCCCCTCGGATTTGCGCACCGCGCTCAATCTCGGACTCGACATTCGCATTCCGCCCGAATACATTCCCAGCGAAAATCTCCGCCTGCGAACCTACAAACGAATCGCCGGTATCTCGAGCGATGAAGAGCGCGAGGCCGTCCGGCGCGAGCTGGCCGACCGCTTTGGCCCGCCGCCCCCGGGGTGACGAATCTATTGGCCTATGCCGTGCTCAAGTCGCTATGCGAGCGTTTGCAAGTTGCTTCAGTCGAGCGGCGCGGTGCAGAGATAGCCGTAAAATTCCACCCCACTACTCCCGTGCGCCCCGAGAAGCTGGTTAGCCTGGTGCGGAAGGGCCAGGGCATGCGCCTCGATCCCAGCGGCGTCTTGACCATGACGGTGCAAGGCGGCGTCGAACACCTGGCCGATGCCCTTCGAATCGTATTGCTTCCGCTGGAAGGCGGGGGCTAAAATACCGGAGAGGGAAAGTATGCAGCGAATGAATAACGAAACGCGCGGTCGCGGCAGAGGCCCAGCAGCCTTGTGGGTTGCGTCGTTGCTGCTTCTACCTCTCGGCGCTGTCGCTCAGGACAAGGGGACGATAGTTGAAGAAGTGGTCGCCCGGGTCAATAACGACGCCATAACCCGGGGAGACATCGAACACGCCAGGGCTCAACTGGTGGACGACGTCCGGCATGACTGCGCCACCTGTACTCCCGACCAAATTAACGAGCGTGTCGCCGCTCAGGAAAAAAATATCCTGCGCGATTTGATCGATGCCTCGCTTTTGGTGCAGCGCGCCAAAGACATGGATGTAAGCGTGGATACCCAGGTTATCAAGCGCCTGGACGAAATCCGCCTCGATAACAAGATCGCCTCGATGGAGGATCTGGAACGCCAGGTGACCGCGACGGGAGTGGATTTCGAGGATTTCAAGAGTAATATCCGCAATCAATTGCTGCAGCAAGAGGTCATCCGCCGCGAGGTCGGCTCGAAGATCATTCTCGATCATACGGAGATCGTGAAGTACTACAACGATCACATGCAGGAATTCGTCCGCCCTGAACAGGTGGTTTTGCGCGAGATTTTCGTGAGCACCGAAGGCAAGCCGGAAGCTGACGTGGCCACCCTGCGAAAAAAAGCCGATGGGCTGCACGACCGGGTAAAGGCCGGTGAGGATTTCGGCGAACTTGCCAAGCGCTTTTCCGACGGCAGCACGGCCAAACAGGGCGGAGACCTGGGCACCTTCGAGCATGGCCAGCTCGCGTCAAACCTCGAAGAGACCGTCTTCAAGATGAATCGCAATGACGTTACCGAGGTTATGGAAACCAAGACCGGATTTCTGATGCTGCAAGTAGAGCAACATTATCCCGCCGGCCAGCAACCCGAGGAGAAGGTCGAAAACGAAATCGAAAATAAACTCTACGAAACGAAGATACAGCCCGCTATGCGCGAGTATCTGAAAAACCTGCGCGCGGACAGTTACGTGGAGATTAAACCCGGCTACGTGGATACCGCGGCGGTTTCCGGGGGAAGCATTGACGAGGTTCCCGCGACTCCGGATGATACGGAAAAAAAGAAGAGCAAGAAAAAGACTGGTGCATGAAGCCTGCCTACGTCACTGACCTCTTGAAACTTGTGGACACGACGGTCACTACTTTCCTTCTCGTGGGTGAAAAAGAGATGCGCGCCACCCGCGAAGGCAAGCCGTTTCTCCGTCTCGAGCTGAGCGACTGCACCGGTAACATTGAGGCGCGCATTTGGGAAAACGTCGAGTACGTCGTCGCTACCTTCCAGCGCGATGACATCGTCAAGCTGCAGGGCCGCGTCGAAAGCTACCGCAACAAGATCCAGCTCGCAATCGACAAGATCCGCCGCGCCGACCCCGCCGAAATCGATCTCGCCGACTATTTCCCCCACACAGCCGAGGATGTCGAAAAACTCTACCTGCGTCTGTGCGCACATGCCCGGAGCGTCGAAACGCCCTGGCTCAATCGCTTATTGGTCAGCGTAATCGAGGATCCTGCGATTGTGCCGCGCCTCAAGCGCGCCCCGGCCGCGATGAAGATGCATCACGCGTTCCTCGGCGGCTTGCTCGAGCATGTCGTCAGCCTGTGCGATCTATGCCGCCTGGTCGCCGGACACTACCGCGAACTCGACGTTGACCTCCTGATTACCGGCGCGATCCTCCACGACATTGGCAAGCTCGATGAGCTTTGCTACGAGCGCTCTATCAATTACACCACCGAGGGCCAGCTCCTTGGTCACATCATCCTCGAGCTCGAGCAAGTAACCAAAAAGATGGATGCCATCGACGGATTTCCTCCGGGCCTCAAGACTTTAGTCAAACACCTTTTGATCAGCCATCACGGCCAGTATGAATTCGGCTCTCCCAAGCTCCCCATGTTTCGCGAAGCGGTGGTCTTGCATTATCTCGATGATCTCGATTCCAAGATGGCTGCCGCGCGCGCCATACTTGGCGTGGACGGCGGCGAAAAAGAATGGACCGGTTACAGCCCCGCTCTCAACCGTCGCCTGCTGCGGCTCGATCTCTTCAGCCCTCGCGAAGCCGCTCCCGACGCGCCGGTGATTTCTCCCTGCGTGCCCGCGCAACAGGAACTGGAACTTGGAACGCTGGCCGGTGCGCCCCCGAACGGTGACGCCCCTGGCGCGAGCCCCAACGGCCAACCCGTCGGGGAAGCCGCCCCGCCTTCGGCCCAACCAACCGCCAACAAGATCGGCGAGCAGCTTTGATGCTGCCGGAAAGTTCCGCGGCCACCCCCGGTCCGCGCCATTCCATCCTGGATCTGGCCCCCCTCGAACTGGACTGCATGAATGTTTTGTGGCCTCTCGGCGAAGCCACCGTCCGCGACGTCCAGCAAGCTTTGCGGCCCACGCGCCCGCGCGCTTACACCACCATCATGACGATACTCGACCGCTTGGCGCAAAAAGGCGTGGTGCAAAGGCAGAAAGCTGGACGCGCCTGGCTCTATCGCGCCAATCTTTCGGCTGCAGAAGCTCGCTCCCACGCTGTCGCGCAGGTGGTCGACGGATTTTTCGATGGCTCTCCCCAGGCGCTCGCCGCCCACCTGGCCGCGCAGGGTGAAACGCTCGTCCCAACCATTCCCAGCGGTACCGGTATAGCTGCGCGCCCGGCTGCCCCCGTGCCTCAGGCCTCGTCCTCGGCCGAGGACCACGCCCCCGGTTCCGAGGACGCACAAGCGCCGGCCCCTCCGGCGCTCGACGCCAGCTTGCTATAATAATCGGAAGGATGGCAGGCGCATTAAGACGCAGGCGCCAAATCACCGCGGCATCGCAAAAATCATGACCTCTAGATCAACATTCAACATTCGTGACGTATTCATCTCGCCTGCCACGGTGCTCGCGCCCATGGCCGGAGTCACCGACACGATTTTTCGCCGCATGATTCGCGCCCTCGGCGGTTGCGGCCTGATCATGACCGAATTTACCAGTGCCGAAGGCGTTACCCGAAACGCCGCGCGCACCCTCCATTACCTTTCCTTCGATTCCGACGAGCATCCCATCACCGCGCAGCTCTTTGGGGCCGACGCGAAAACATTGGCCTCCGCGGCGCGCCTGGTGGAGGACCTCGGGTTCGACATCGTCGATATTAATCTGGGGTGCCCGGCCAAGAAAGTCGTGAAGTGCGGCGGCTCCGGCCTGCTGCGCGATCTCCACGAACTCGAACGCATCCTGCGAGAAGTGCGCGCCGCGGTAAGCATGCCGCTGACGATCAAGATGCGCTCCGGTTGGGACGAGAACAGTATTGTGGCCGTGGACGTCGCGCGCCTGGCCGAAGCGGTCGGCGTCGAAGCGGTTGCGGTGCATCCCCGCACGCGCCGGCAGGGCTACGAGGGCGCGGCGGATTGGAACGTGATTCGCGCCGTCAAGCAAGCCGTGCGCATTCCGGTCATCGGAAACGGCGATATTCGCACTCCCGCGGATGCGCAACGCATGCTGCGTGAAACTGGATGCGACGCCGTCATGATCGGCCGTGGTGCGTCATCCAATCCTTGGATCTTTCGCCAGATCGATGAGTTCGCCGCCGCTGGCCATTACGACGAGCCCACCGACCTCGACCGCTATGCTTTGCTTTCCGCGTATTTCCGCCGCCTTACCGGCGCTGGTCTCCCCGACGCCATTGGCAAAATGAAGCAGTTCGCATCGCTCTTCACCCACGGCGTGCGCAACGGCGCTGAATTACGCCGCCAGGTGCACACCGGCCGCACGACTCAGGAAGTGTTGGATCGGGTAGATGAGTTCTTCGCGCGCCAGCGGAACGAGCAAACCAGCTCTGCTCCCATCGCCACAATTGCGCCGCCTCTGGAGCAAACCGTCGCCTGCCGCGTGGCGCCGCGCTGACACGGTCGCAGCCGGCCTATGCCGGCGCATACTTCCCGATTCCGACGGTCACCTGGATGTAGTAACGTGTGAACCACGCTAAACCCAGCCCTGAACGACAGTAAACGCCTAGCGATGCGACAGCAACTGCTTGTAAGCCTCGCGTTTGGTGAGCCCGCGCTCCCGTGCGGCTAGTTTCAGCGCCGATTTGTGATCTACGCTTTGCTCGCGAATAATTTGCTCGACGCGCTCGTGTAACGGCGCCGGTGCGCTAATCGCCGCTTGATTACCCGGCTCCGCGGCTCCAATCAGAACCGTGATTTCCCCCCGCACGGGTTGCTGACTTATGCGCACCACCAGCTCCGCCAAGTCGCCGCGAAGAAATTCCTCGTGGACCTTCGTCAGTTCGCGCGCGATTGCCGCCGGTCTGCGGCCCAGCCGGTCGAGAGCATCCGCGAGCATATC
This sequence comes from uncultured Acidobacteriota bacterium, assembly GCA_963719845.1. Classification (GTDB taxonomy): domain Bacteria; phylum Acidobacteriota; class Terriglobia; order Acidiferrales; family UBA7541; genus Palsa-189. The sequence continues at coordinate 444,626 of CAVRDM010000037.1, forward strand.
GGCCAGCCGGTGCGGCGCTTCGTAAAGCACTAGCGTGCGCGGTTCCCCGGCGAGGCGGTCGAGCGCTTTGCGACGCTCTCCCGCGCGCGCCGGCAGAAAGCCCACGAATAAAAACTCCTCCGCCGGCAGACCTGAAGCCACCAGCGCCGCCACCACCGCAGAGGGCCCGGGAATCGGCACCACCGCGATATGATGCCGCAAACACAGCGCCACCAAACTGTGTCCGGGATCGGATAGGCCCGGTGTGCCCGCGTCGCTGACCAAAGCGACACGCGCCCCTTCTTCCATCCGTAGCACCAGTTCCGCCGAGCGCGTTACCTCGTTGTGCTCGTGATAGCTGGTCGTCGGTTTCTGAATCCCGTAGTGATTCAGCAGCTTCGCGGTGTGCCGCGTGTCCTCGCACGCGATGAGATCTGCCTCCCCCAGCACGCGCAGCGCCCGCACGGTAATGTCTTCCAAGTTTCCGATAGGAGTGGCCACCAGGTATAAGCAGCCGGAGCGGCCCGTGCCGTCCCCTGCCGTTGTGACGGGAGTTTCCATGGCCAATGCAAGTCTAGCACGGCCTGCCGGCGGCTTCGGGCCGCGGGCGTTTCTTCCGGCAGGCTCCCGCTGCAAGATATCTGCGGCGTCATCAGCCTCATGGTAAAATTTTCTTGAACCGCTCCATCGGAGAGGAAGTGGGACGTGCCCCTGTACGAATACGAGTGTGAGAAGTGTGGCAAACGTGTTGAGAAGATCGAAAAGTATGACGGCCCGCATGTAAAAAAATGCCCGAGTTGCGGCGGCCATCTCGATCGCCTACAGTCCGCGCCCGCCATCCAGTTCAAGGGCAGCGGGTGGTATGTCACCGATTACGGTCGCTCCTCGTCTAAAGAAGCCGCGAAAGACTCGGGGAACCAAGACCCAGGGAACAAAGATTCGGCCAAAGAAAGTAAGGAATCGGGAAACCGCGAAGGCAGCGCCGCCGGGAAGCCGGCGGAGAATTCGGAAGAGAAGTCGCAAAGGAATTCGGAAGGGAAGTCGGAACGGAAGTCGGAACGGAAGTCGGACCGCAGCTCCGACTCCACTTCCTCCGGTGCCAAATCGGATGCCAAGTCCGATTCGTCACGTGCCGAGAAAAAGAAATCCTCCGCCAAAGAAAAATAGATGTCCGCGATCGCAAGCGCTCAAAAGCGCTCAGAGCTTGAGCGCCCGCAGGTAGCTGCGAAATTCCTCTCCGAACTCCGCGTTTTCGAGCGCAATCTCCACGGTAGCCTTTAGAAACCCCAGCTTATCGCCCGCATCGTACGATTTTCCCTCGTAAATGAGCGCCAGCAGTCCCGTCTCCTGCGCCAGCAGGCGCAACCCGTCGGTCAGCTGTATCTCCCCGCCTCTTCCGGCCTTGGTGCGTGCCAGGCAATCGAAAATTTCAGGCGGCAGGACGTAGCGGCCCGTCACGGCCAGGTTCGAAGGCGCTTCCTCGGGACTGGGCTTCTCCACCAGGTCGCGGACGCGCAGAAGATGATCGCCCCACTTTGTTTGCTGCGCCGGTTCGCCATCGATCACGCCGTAAAGGTAGGTCTTTTCCTGCGGCACGGCTTCCACGGCGATAGCGCCAATTCCGGTAGCTTCGTAAATTTCGATCAGCTCGCGGGTGGCTGGCCGGGGACCGGGGATGATGACGTCCCCCAACAACACGGCAAATGGTTCGTCGCCCACAAGTTCGCGCGCCGTGAGCACGGCATGCCCCAAACCCAGCGGATCCTTTTGCCGCGTATAACTGAAATGCACCATGTTACTGATGTCCCGAACCAGCGCCGCTTGGTCGGTCTTTCCCTTGGCTTCGAGAAACCTTTCCAGTTCCGGCGAGGAATCGAAGTGATCTTCGATGGCGTTCTTGCCGCGGCCGGTCACGATGATAATGCTTTCGATGCCCGAGGCGATGCACTCCTCGACCACGTATTGGATCAGCGGCTTATCGACAACCGGCAGCATTTCCTTGGGCTGCGCTTTCGTTGCCGGAAGGAAGCGGGTTCCCAACCCCGCCGCCGGAAGCACGGCTTTACGCACTCGGCTTGCTGTTTTTGTCATCGTTGGGCCTGCGTGGGTACCTTAGAATCGGTGTGAAAAATGAGATTCACAATAAGCGGCGGCACGAACGATTGTCAATCAGCAGGTTTACGTGGTTTACGATAAAGCTATCACGCGGCATTCCACAAACTGGCAGCCTCGCTGTGCTAGCATGAAAACGCCTGCTGAATCCGGAAGCTCCGTCCATGACCACTCGCATTCTCGGAATTGAATCTTCCTGCGACGAAACTGCTGCCGCTGTCGTCGTCGACGGTTGCGACATACTTTCCAGCGTGATTGCATCGCAGGTCGATATTCATCGCAAATACGGCGGAGTTGTCCCAGAACTTGCGTCCCGCGAGCATCTGCGCAATATTGTGCCCGTAGTGCGTGAAGCGCTAGGGCTCGCCCGTATGGCTTATTCCGATATTGATGCCATAGGCGTTACCTTCGGACCCGGACTGGTTGGCGCGCTCCTCGTCGGCCTCACTTATGGCAAGACGCTGGCCCTGGCTTTGGGCAAACCGCTGCTCGCTGTAAACCACCTCGAGGGTCATGTCCGCGCCGTGTTTCTAGAAGCGCATCGGGAAAAACGCCGCGCGCCAGAACTTCCGGCTGTGTGCCTGATCGTCTCTGGAGGCCACACCGTGCTCTGCGAAATTACCTCCAGCAGCGCCACTGGGCCGGTGGCTGCCCGCTCCTTGCAGTACCGGCGCCTGGGCCAAACCCGCGACGATGCTGCCGGCGAAGCCTACGACAAAGTCGCCAGGCTTCTCGCATTGGGCTATCCCGGAGGCCCCATTATCGACCAACTGATCGCCCGATCGGCCGCGAGTGCGCGTGAAGGCCACGCTGTGGTCCCCCCGGAAATTCGCTTTAATCCCGCCAAAATCAAGGATCACCCCTACGACTTCAGCTTCAGCGGAATTAAAACCGCCGTCCTGTATTACCTTCGTGCGCACCCCGAGCTGAATCCCGAGATGGACGCTCGCCGCCAATCCATTGAGCGCGGAGACCGCAGTGCCGCGCAATTACTTCCGCTGTGCAGCTCACATACTCTCGAACTTTTGTCCAGTTTCCAACGCACAGTCGTCGCGGAACTCGTCGGCCGCACCCTCGACGCCGCGCAAGAGGCGCGCGCGCGCTCCGTCCTAATTTCCGGTGGGGTAGCCGCCAACAGCGAACTGCGATCCGCATTTGGCCGCCACGCGGATCCCCGCGACCTGCCGATATTTTTCCCCAGCAGGGAGCTTTCCACCGATAACGCCGCCATGATTGCCGCCGCCGCCTATCCCAAGCTGCTAGCCGGAGATTTGGCCGGGTGCACGTTGAATGCCGAACCTATGCTGCCACTTTCCTGAACGATCTATTTCTAGCGATGGTGTATGCAGGTGTTGCCGGAAACGATAGTCTAAGGTTTTTCTGGAAGGGCCGTAATCGCGGGGGAAGAAAATACAAATGAAAAAATTCGGCCGATGCGAGCGCAGATTGCACCGGCCCTGGCGAACCAGCCTGACGAACGCGTTCGAATTACTCGGTTGCTTCGGCCATTTCGCCGGGTGTGGGCATGCGCAGGTGCGCCTTCGCGAGTGACTTCACCAGCATCGTTTCGACGGTTTGTGCGCTGGCATTGCGCGCTGTGGCCAATTCGCTGATCAGCAGATACTTTGCGCGTTCCAGCATTTTCTTTTCTCGGAACGACAGCGGTTTGGTGCGGCTTAGCGCCACCAGGCTCTTTAGCACGGCTGCCACCTCGATCAGCGATCCCGTGCGCATCCGTTCGGAGTTTTCCTTGAAGCGGTGCTTCCAATCGTGGTGTGAAGCGTACTTTCCTTTTTCAATGTAGCCGAGAACTTTTGTCGCGTCGCCATTTCGGATCACGGGCCGCAAGCCGACCGCCGTAGCGTTCGAACGCGGCACCATCACCTTTAGGCAACTCGAAGTAATTCGCAACATGTAATACGTTTCCGTGCGCCCTTCTAATACTCCGTAACTGATTTGTTCGATGACACCCACACCGTGGTTCGGATAAACTACCTTGTCACCTATTTTATAATCCATGACAGGTTATACCCCCCTGGTTCGGTCGTCACGCTACAGCAATACTAGTAAGGCTGAAGGGCGCAAGTCAAGCATATTTCTAGTAGAATCAGCAAGTTAACTTAAATTTCAGTTCCACAATGGCCCGTAAATTGCTCTTCGTTAATGTGATCGGTCTTATCGAAAAGTCGAATACAACCATGGTCGCTCCTCCCTTTCCCTCTCTGCCGGGTTCGCAGTGCTGACCTTGGCCTTCGACACCAGCTCCCGTACGGGGAGTATTGCCGTGTTGCGGGACCGCAATACTCTGGGCGAGATCGCCAATGCGTCGGGGGACCCCTATTCCATCACTTTTTTTGCCGACCTCGACAAACTGCTCGCCCAGGTGAACCTCTCCCTGCATCAGTTTGACTTATTTGCCGTGGGGGCCGGCCCAGGATCTTTTACCGGCCTGCGTACCGGTCTCGCCGCAGCCAAAGCCTGGGCCGAAATCTACGGCAAGCCGATCGCAGCGGTGAGCTGCCTTGCGGCTCTGGCCTCTAAGATCGATCCGTCGCGCTTCTCGTCACCCAAACCGCTGATCGCCGCCCTGTTAGACGCCCGGCGCGGCCAGATTTTCGGCTGCGTTTATAGGTTTGTCGAGGGCTTCGCCAGCGCTCCGCCCACGGTTGAGCCCATCACGGATGAAGTTGTGTTGAGCGCAGACGAATTCGTAGAGATCGTAAAAAATCTCACGCGCCGCGTCGCGCCCGATCCACGTGCCGGCATTAGTGAGTTCGGCCATGGCGCCGCCGGCGCCGTCCCTGTCTTCGTGTCCTCTTCCCCCCAGGTAATTCGTGCCGCGCTTGAGCGCTCTAGCCTCTCTGGCTCCCCTATCGAGGAGGTTTCCGGCGCGCTGGCGGCGCAGATCGGTGAGCTCGGATACCTCAAAGCGGCGCGCGGTGAGGTTGTGGACGCACTTTCGCTCGAGGCCAATTACATTCGCCGCCCCGACGCGGAGCGCAACTGGAAAGGGCCCTAAGCGTTGAGAATGATCGTGTCGAGAATGATTACGTCCGGAATGATCCGAAAAATCGAAGCAGGCGATGCCGTGGCAGTTGCGCGCCTGCTCGCATCCAGCCCTGGAGCTGCGGCTTGGTCCCCGCTTGATAACCCGCGACCTGACACCGAAACCCCCGACACGGAAACCCCCTTCACACAAACCTTCGTTGCCGAGCATGATGGCAAAGTTGTGGGAATAATCGTCACCCGGATTGCAGCGGACGAGGCCGAGATACTCAATCTCGCCGTTGTTTCCAAGCTGCGGCGCCGCGGCGTAGCGCGTGGATTGCTCCTCACGGCCCTCGCGGCCGCACGCGCCCTAAAGGCGCGCCGCGCGTTCCTCGAAGTCCGCAAATCGAATCTGGGCGCCCGCGCCTTCTATACGGCGCATGGGATTTATTGAATTTGGCCGCCGCCGCGCGTATTACCGGGAACCCGCCGAAGATGCCTTGATTCTCACGCTGGCCTTGGATTAGCGGCGCCCCAAATCTCTTGTCGCCGCGAAAACCTTGTGTTAACTTCTGTTCATCATGTAACCCACACCCCAATGCACCCTAAAGGAGGCGTACTATGTCGATGACTCTTCATCGCGACGCGGTCGATGCCGACCCGGAAATACAGCGCCTGGCCCAAGAGCATTCTCGGTACGAAATGCAGCTTCAGCAGCTCACCACCTCTCCCTACCTCAGTGCCGAAGATATCCTCCTCGAAGCCGACCTCAAGAAAATGAAATTAAGAGTTAAGGACGAGATGGGGCGGCGCCTTGCGCTGCTCTCGAAATCCGGCATCACTCATTAGGGCGCGGCTCGCTAAACGAATCTGGCATACAATGGAAGTGTATCTTGCGTAGGTGCCCGCCTGTCCAAAAATGGCAGCCTGCAGACTCGCGGCTTCCGGACGGGGGATGGGGCGACTCCATGCTTTGGCGCCGGCGCAGCTCCCAGGTAAAGGGATTTAAGCTAGAAAGATGTTCATGCTGATCGCTGATGGTTAGAGACGGTTACAAATTTGCCGTGCCGCCGCTAGTGTTCGGTATGGCCGCAGCGGCTTTGGGGTGGCGCGCCACGGCCGCTGCGCTCCTTTCGGCAGGTGCCTTTGTCGTCTATTTTTTTCGGGACCCCAAACGTGTCCCGCCCGGCGACTCCGGCGTGGTGGTTTCTCCCGCCGACGGTCGCGTCATGGAAATCGTCAGCGAGCAGCTTGACGGCCGCCCGGGCCAACGCATCAGTATTTTCCTGGCGATATGGAACGTGCACGTGAATCGTTCACCCATGGCCGGGCGTGTGCACCGCCTGGACTACCGCCCGGGACGCTTTTATGCGGCCATGCGCTCCCGCGCCTCCGCGGAAAATGAGCAGAATGTCATCCGCCTACAAACCGACCAAGGCCAGATCATGTTCAAGCAAATCGCCGGGTGGATCGCCCGCCGCGTGGTTTGCTGGAAAAAGCCCGGCGACTCGCTGGCTCTCGGGGAGCGCATCGGGCTGATTCGCTTCGGTTCGCGCATGGATGTGTGGCTTCCGGAAAGCGCCGAAATCCTGGCGAAGGTTGGACAGCACGTCGCGGGCGGAGTCAGCGTCCTGGCGCGTTGGCCATGACTGAAGCCCATGAAATCTCGCCCATGAAACCGAAAGACGAAGAGCAGCAAGCGTTTGGCTTCGTCGAGCCCGTAAACCATCGCCTGCGCCGCGGCGTCTACCTGCTCCCCGGCGCATTCACGGTCGCAAACCTGCTCTGCGGCTATTACGCCGTCCTGGCCACGCTCAAAGGCGGCCCTGCGGACCTGGACAACGCCTCGCGCGCCATCGGCTTTGCGATTCTTTTTGATGCTTTTGACGGCTTCGTGGCGCGTGCCACCCACACCAACACCGAATTCGGCAAACAGTTTGACTCCCTGGCCGACGTCGTCAGTTTCGGCATCGCGCCCTCGATTTTAGCGTTCACCTGGGGAGTGCAGGCTTTGCTCGCCGGCGATCTGCCGCAATCGCATCACATCTCGCAGCTGGCCTGGCTGGTAAGCCTGGCCTTCGTCATTTGTTGCGCCTGGCGCCTCGCACGTTTCAACGTTCATGGCATGGCTCCCGGCGGCCTAAAGTATTTTGTCGGCATGCCTTGCCCCGCTGCCGCAGGAATGATCGCCGCCACCGTTCATTTTTGGAAAAGTCCTCTCGACGATTGGCGCTGGTCGATCGCTTGGCTGGCCCTGGTGCTGGCGCTTGCCGCCCTGATGTCCAGCACTATCCGTTATCCGAGCTTCAAGGGCTTGCCAATAGGCAAGCGTCTCCATTCGATGTGGATTGTGATTGTCGCGCTAGCGGTCTGGGCCATTGTCGTTTATTCCGAGCAGGTGCTGATCCTGATCGCCACCGGTTATATGGTTACTGGCCTCACCCTGCACATCATCCGCTTGTTTCGCCGTCGTCCGGCCCCTCGTCCCGCCTAAATCATGCTGCTGGGAGCCGATTCACTGCGGGTAGCCATCGCCGGAGCCACGTCGCTTCGCGGTAAAGATTTGCGGCAGTGGATCGACGAGAGCGGTTTCCCCGTGGGCGAAGTCCGCCTGCTCGATGAAGAATTGGCCGCTGGCACCCTTGCCGAAGTTGCCGGCGAGCCCGTCATCGTGCAGCCGGTTGACGAAGCGAGCTTCGAAGGCACCCGCTTCGTATTTTTCACCGGCTCGCCGGCATTCGCCGCCACGCATGCTCCTTCCGCTGCGCGCGCCGGGGCCACCGTAATCGATATGACTGGGAGCCTGTCAGCCGTGCCTGGCGCACGCCCCTGGATTCCGCACTTGGATGCGGAACTCGCCGCTTGCACGAAGAGTGCCGCGGATTCGCAAGCGCCGATTGCCGCCCGGTCTGGCACGACACCCGGTGCCGAAGGAAGCCCCGGCGCCGCCGCCCCGGCTGGCGCCCCGTCAATCGCCGCGTCAATACCAAAGTCTGGCGCCATCACCTTGTGCATCGCGCCCTCTGCCCCGGCCATTGTGGCGTGCTCTCTCGCCGCCGCGCTGCAGCCATTTCCACTGGCTCGCCTCGTGATCACCTTTTTCGCTCCCGTTTCCGACCGCGGCCAGCCGGGCGTCGACGAACTCGAAAATCAGACCGTGAAGCTCCTGTCCCTGCAGACCATGCCGCAATCGGTCTTCGACACCCAAGTAGCCTTCACCTTGCTCGATCGCTGGGGCCCCGGCAGCTCCGTCAGTCTTTCCGGCACGCGCGACGCGATTGCCAAAGAGGTGCGCGAATATCTGGCCGGCCGCTTGTCCTCCCCGGCGATCACGCTCGTGCAGGCCCCCGTCTTTTTCGGATGCCCTTTCAGCGCCTACGCCGAGTTTGCCTCCCCCGCAGGCGCTCCGGCCCTAGACACAGAGTGCGAAGCCCCCGCGCAGCAACTTGCTCGCCGCCTTTCCGCCGCGGGCTTCCACCTCGCCGGCGAAAACGATCCGCCGCTCTCAAACGTCAGCGTTGCTGGAGAATCGCAGCTCTTCGTTAGCCCCCCAGTGCGCGATCCTAACATTGCGAACGCTTACTGGTTCTGGGGCGCGGTTGATAACTTGCGTCTCGCCAGCGCGAACGCCTTACGCATCGCGGAGCGTCTCCTTGTCTCCTAACCCGTCTGCTACCCGGTGTCACGCCCGTTTCCCAACGAACGAGCCTGCCGGCGAGCCGCCCCGCCCCGCAGCCACTTGTGCGGCACTTGCGTCGCTGGCGGCCTTGCTGGTGCTCGCCGGCTGTGGCTATCACGTAGCCGGCCGCGCCACCCAGATTCCTGCCGGAGTACAAACCATCGCCGTGCCGGTCTTCGTGAATCGCACTTCGGATTATCGTATCGAGCAGCGGCTCACGGATGCCGTGGTGCACGAATTTCTGGCCCGCACTAGGTACCGCATCGTTGCCAGGCCCGAATCCGCCGATGCCGTCCTGCATGGTGAAGTCAGCAGCATTGAAAGCACCGTCATGGTATTTGACACCACCACCGGACGCGCCACCACCATGTTAGTCACCGTAAAATTAAAAGTTCACCTCGACGATCGCGCTGGCCGCGCCCTCTACAACAACGACAATTTCCTCTTTCGCGAGCCCTACGAAATTTCCACCGACGTTCCCAGCTTCTTTCAGGAAGAGGGACCCGCCCTCGACCGCATGTCCCGCGATTTCGCCATGCGTCTGGTTTCCGACATCCTGGAGAATTTCTGATGCCCCCAATTTCTTCCGAAAAACTCATCGCCCGCCTCGCCCGGGGCGACTTCCAATCCGTGCCTGCGGTGCTGCTGTTAGGAGGCGACTCCTACCTGCGCGATGCCTGCCGCGCCCGGCTACTGGAAATTTCCGTCGAGTCCGCCGCCCGCGAATGGGGGATATGCCGCTTTTCCGCCGCCGATGAATTGTCCGTCGCCTTGAGCCAGGCGCAGACCATGCCCATGCTCGCCCGCCGCCAGGTCGTCATCGTTCGCGACCTTGAAGCGATCGAGCATTTTTCCGACGACGGCCGCGAGGCGGCCATTGATGGCATCAGCGCTTATCTCGCCGATCCCGCGCCTTTCACTCTCCTGATCCTCGAAGCCGCGGCGCTCGATCAGCGCATGAAGCTCGCCAAGATCCTTTTCGAAAAAGTTCTCGTCGTGGCCGCCGAATTGCCTGCGGACCCGCAGCAGCGCGCCCACTCAGCCGCCATTCTCGCTCAGGAAATGGCCCGCGAGCGCCACACCATGCTCGACGCCGCAGCCGCCGCCGAACTGGTCGATTTGTGTAATGCCGATCTAGCCGCCATTCACAGTGAAATCGCCAAGCTCGCCACCTACGCCGGTCCGGGGCAAACCATTTCCCGCGCCGACATCGCCGCCCTGGTCGTCTCCGAAAAAAAACATTCCGTTTGGGAGCTGGCTGACATGCTCGCCTCGCAGCAGCGTGCCGCCGTATTCGCCTTCCTCGATCATCTGCTGCGCGAAGGCGAATCCGCTCCCGCACTGGTGGGCGCGATGGCCTGGATGTTTCGCAGATTGCTCGAGGCGCAGGAACTCGCCCCGCACACCTCGAAATTCCAGGCCGCGCAGCGCCTGGCCATGCGTGCCGATGCGGCGGAGTTGGCGCTCCGCCAGTCGAGAAAAATTCCGCGCCGCCAAATCGTCGCCGGCCTTCGCGCCCTCTACGAAGCCGACAATCAGATCAAGTCCGGCGCAGACGACCGCCTGGTCCTGGAATTCCTGGCCGCACGCCTGACAAAGCCAGAAGCGGCCGCCGCCACGCAACCGCCGGCGCCGTCAGCGAAGCAAGCAGCGCCGTCGCCGCCCCGCTGGCGCAGATAACTGCGAGCCCCCGCTTGGAAAGAATCAGTAATCGAACTATGCGCCGTATGCCGTGCGCCCCGTCTCCCTCCGCGCCGTCAGCGATGCGAGAGTCGCGCGCGTTTCTCCACATGTGAAGGGATAGACGCGCTTGCGCCGGTTCAGTCCACGCAAATCATTTCGTCCACGCACGGCTGTTCCGTCGCTTTGTCACTCCCGCAGGAAAGCCCCGGAGGACGAAACATTGTTGAAGCTTCACGCGACCTTCCGCAAAAGCCGATCGCGCTAACGAATCAGGAAGGATTAAAAAGTTTTCGTTTTTGAGAAACTATGCGCTGGCCGGGGTTCCAGAAGATCGTAGCGAGTTACAGGCGATCGACAGCCGTGACTTATAACGGTTCGCCGTATTCTTTTCGAGCACGCCTTTCGCCACCGCGCGATCGATCGCGGAAATCGTCGGCTGCAGCAATTTATCCGCCGCGGCTGCGTCGCCCGTTCCAATCACATTTCGCAACGACTTCATCATCGAGCGGACGCGCGTGCGATTTGATCGGTTCACCGCCGCCCGGGTAATGGACTGCGCGACGCGCTTGAGCACCGACTTCTTGCGTTTCTTGACCTTGGTCGCCGTTCCTTGAGCCATCAAACGCTCCTCTGCGCTAATCCCGAAAACAGTACAGTAGCGAACTGCCTAACGCTTTGTCAAACCAGCGCCTCCGTCGAGCGCGGTTACGGAGATGGTCGGTTTCCGACGAGCCAACCCGCCAGAATTTGGCAGCAAACACCCCAGCAGGGCCATTAACGCTGCGCGATGACTCCCGCCTATGAAGAGCCAATCTGATTGTAACCCTACCGGCTGCTGCTTTTGGTTCCCGAGGCCGCTCGCGGCACCGGCGTGCCGTAAACTTCAATCCAGTCCACCCGCGAACCTCCGCCGCTTCCGTGACCCGCGCCCCGCATCAGGTCGGTGAAACCAATCTCCTCGACCTTGCTAAGGTCCGGATAATCCACCCAGTACCCGTCGTTGGCTTCGACTACATTTTGAATGTCGAGATTCCGCCAGCGCACGTCCACCACTTGGATTTCCGACTCCACCCAGTTCGTCGAGAGGCTCGCCGCCTTGTCGCCTATGAGCCACCTTCCGTCGGCCAGCTTCACAATGGGATGGAGGTAGTGAAACCCGCTTATTCGGGTGCGCCAGCGGATGGTCGCCAGCCCGCTCAAATCCACATCGTTGTTTTTGTCCCTAAGCGTGATCGCGCAATTTGAAGTGCAGAGCAGCGTCATGGCATACGTGATGTGATTATTGTAGGTCTGGTCGGAAATCCGAGTGCCGCCCTTGTCGCCATACACGTGCACTTCTAAATTGGGATTCGCCACGTCCCCTTGACCGATCGGATGCTCCGGCTCGTCCGCGTTATTCACATTGGGCGCATTGGGATCGAGCTTCCAGTCTTCCCGGAAAAATAAGGGAGGATAGACGGTCCGCAGCGACCTCTGTGGCTGCTGCCTCGCAGGCGGGGGCCCCTGCGGCCCTCTACCCGCAGGAGCTTGGCCTGCCAACCATGCAGCTCCGGCCAAACACAGACTCAACAGTCCCAACACGGATAAAGTGCGAATCCATCTTGCCATATACACCTTCTCTCTCTCATTCCCAATCGGGCTCATTCCCAATCGGGCTGCATCGCCAATCGGGAACCGCCGGAATTCAGGCGGGCCCATTTCAATCACGGGTTGCAATCTCCGTTTGTTAATCGCGTTCCAGCCGCAATTCCGGTTTTCGTCGCCCGGACGCGCACCGTTTATACACCCTGCGCCCTTCCGAGTGAACCAAATTTGCCTTTGAGGCGTAATCCCTTGGGATTGTCCGGACAACCCCGGTGGTCTCAATGGGTCGACGCAACACTTAGCTCAAAGTCCACGTGCAGGAGTCTACGAAGCTAAAATTCGTTCAAGGGCATAGATGTGAACGGAACACTGCCCTGTTTAGGTTGTGAATGAGTACAGCCTTATAGATCGGTTCCCTCTAGAGCAAGTATTGCCGCATCAACTGGTTCAATGGTGCTGCATCGACCGGTTGAGCTGGCCCGACTTCACGGGACTTGGCCCTTTGCGAACGACCGAGTATCAGCTCGCATAAGACGCCGAAAATTCCAGCCTCCACCGTTACAATGGGCACGTACCACGCGCCCTGCCATGCTCCCACCCTCGTCACCCAACTTAGGGCTAAAGACTTATAATCCGAGTGCCCCGACCCTGCTTACAAGGAGCCTGCTCATGATGGCGTCCACTTCATCCAGCATGATCCCAGGTAAGCCGTTTTCTTATGTTGGTTCCGTACTTGCGGTGGCGTTTTTTGGAGCGACTTTAGTGTTGCCATCGTTTGCACGGCAATCGAACAACCCTGCTCAAACGACGACAAAACCATCATCCTCGGCATTGCTTGATTTGAATTCTGCTAGTTTGGATGAATTGAAAGCACTTCCAGGCATTGGCGAGGTTGACGCGCAAAAGATCATCGCTGGAAGACCCTACAGAGCCAAAGCGGATCTCGTCTCGCAGAAGATCCTGCCGCGGGCGACCTACGACAAGATTGCCGGTTTGGTCGTAACGACGCCGCACTTGGATTCTCAGGATCCGAAAGTTGCCAATGCCTTGAACTTTGGTCCGGCGCTGTCTGCCGTTGTGAGCGACATCCGAAAGCAATTCACCAACCTCACCGGCTTCATGCCGGACGCTCTTGCGGATCGCTTCGCTGATTGCGACTCCCAAGTCTCGGTCGCCGAAGGCCTGGTGGACGATGTGTTGCGCCAAGCCAGTGTTTCGAAACGTTTCAACGCGATTTCTACCCTCGTAACCGAAGGTAAAAATGGCTCCCTCGATACTTTGTCTGAATGTGTTACCGATTTGCGGGAAAAACTCGGCGACGCCTTCGCGGCCGGCACGCCTCCCCGGCTGAGCAAACTTCAGAAGGATATTCGCGATGCGTTGAGCCAGATCAATTAGCAGTCCGCAAAACGAAAGTAGCGCCCCGAGCAGGATCGCGCCTGCAATGCTGCAAGCCTTCCTCAACTTGGCAACGGATACGATGCGCCTTGTCTCCAGCGTGAATACCTACCTGCTTTGACACTACGTCTATCACAAAGGTTCCAGACCTACATCCGCCAAGTCCTCGACTTTCGAACCGAGCCAACCAGCCTCGCCGGTGCCATTCGCAGTGTTCCACCTCCCTGGCCGCGAATAAATGCATCTTGATTCTAGCGAAATATTCTACAATCCCCCTCGTCAGCCAAGTTATCGGGATCACTGCGCAGAGGTACGAATAGGAGGTCTGGCATGAAGAATAGACCGTGTGTCGCTTTCCTTGCGGCCTTGAGTTTTTGCGTTATCGCGGCTCCGTTGTCTGCACATCACGGCACCGCGAATTTCGACATCGACAAGAAACTCACCATGAAGGTAACCGTCACAGAATGGTTCTGGGCCAATCCACACTGCTTCCTAAAGTTCGATGCGCAAGATGACAAAGGCACCGTGGTCCACTGGGTCGCTGAGACCAGTAATCCGTCCGACATGTCCAACCTTGGTTGGAGCAAGCAGACTTTCAAGCCCGGCGATCAAGCCACCCTCACGATTCAGCCGGTCAAGAATGGCCAGCCGATTGGGCGTGTTATGCAGGTGGTGCTCGCCAACGGCCAAACACTTGGCACCCGGCCCGTGGGAATAACCGGCGTCCCTCCAGATGCAGCCAAACCGGTGGATTCTCCGAAGTAGTACCGCGATACTAAGGAGATTCGAAATGCCAAAGTCGTCAACGGTCGCGGTGCTCACTGCGCTCTCAGGTCTGCTCTTCTCCCTTGTCACGACCGTTCCAGCAGCTCGTTCGCAGCAATCCGGAACAGCCCAGAATCAGAACGCCGCGCCCGTGCCCCTCTGGAATAGCCCGAGTATCCCACCCAAGGTACAGCCACCATCTTCCGGCCCTGCGCCTCGCCGCGATATCTCTGGAATTTGGGATGCTTTCGGAGCAGGAATTCAGCCCAATGGGGTTAAGCGTCACTCGTCTTTCACGGAGTGGGGGCAGAAGATGGCCGATTCCTACAAGCCTGGTGCAGGCCCCAGAATCGTTAAGCTCGATCAAATCAATGATCCGCTGGATGGCTGCGACCCAGCGGGCTTGCCACGCAACTTACTGTTCGAATTCCGGCCAATTCAGATCGTGCAGACTCCCAATCAGATGCTCATGTTGTATGAATACCAGAAGGTGTGGCGCGTCATCTGGACCGACGGACGAGAGCTTCCCAAAGACCCCGAGGCGAGGTGGTACGGATACTCAGTGGGCCGTTGGGAAGGAAACGACACATTCGTGGTCGAGACGGTCGGCGTGGATGAGAGGACTTGGCTCGACAATGCCGGCGACCCGCATAGCGCCGACATGCGTGTGGAGGAACGCTACCATCGCGTGGACCGCGACACGATGGAAGTCAGCGTGAAGATTGACGACTCCAAGGCATACACGGAGCCTTGGGTGGCCCTCGACAAATTGACCTTGAGGCTCCAGCCACCAAGCTTCGACATTCGGGAAATGATCTGCGTACCGTCGGAGGCGGAAGCTTACAAGAAGGAGATCGCCGAGCCCGCCAGCAAGTAGCTTCGCCAAGAACAGCCGGGCGCAGTTACTCGACAGCGCTGTTCCGCCAAGTCCTGATATACAGGGATTCTCGGAAACTGGCTAACGACGCCGCCCTGATTCCAATGTCACGTGCGCCAGCTCTCCTTTGCAGCCAAGGTATTCGAACGCCGTAGCGTTCGAAACTAGTATCATCTAGTTATCTATTTACTTTGTTAACCGTTTATGGTAACGTCTCTTGTGGCGCGCCAAAACCCTTCGCCAGCATCTCCCCTGCCAGGCCCCCGCCGGTAATGACCCCCGCTCCGTTCTTTTCACCTCGCGCCAGGCGTGCCCCGCGGTATCATCCCTGTACACCCTTGAGCCCCGAAATGCGCAATCCGCGCGATGTATCTCCTGTAGTTTGCGAAGCTTATGCATGCTTCACTTCGCAAGCCCTGTGTATTGATATGCTTACAAATAAATGGGGGGGGTGGGGGTCCCTCACTATTCAAATGCCTCACAGGCGCGCGACATCGTGGAGCCTGGCTTGTTTCCTGGCCCTCCTCGCACTGCTTTCCTGTCTGCCCGCGCACGCGGAAAAAATCGAGCAGCTTTCCCCCCAAGGCTACGTCAACGATTTCGCCGGCGTCATCGATGCGCCCTCCAAGGAGAAAATCACTGCCCTCTGCCAGGAAGTCGATGAAAAGGCCGGCGCCCAGATCGCTGTCGTCACCATCCACTCTCTCGAAGGCGACACCGCACAGGACTTTGCCAACCGTCTGTTCGCGAAATGGGGTGTAGGCCCCAAAGGCAAAGATCGCGGCGTAATGGTTTTGCTTGCCGTTGACGATCACCAGTATTGGACCGAAGTCGGCTACGGCCTCGAGCCCATCCTTCCCGACGGCAAAGTCGGCGGCTTTGGACGCGAAATGCTTCCGCTACTGCGCCAGAATCAGTACGGGCCCGCCGCCTTTCAGATCACTTCCGAAATTGCTGCGGTGATCGCCCAGGATCGCGGCGTGGCATTAGCTCAGCCTTCCGCGGCTCCGCCTCCCGCCGCGCCCGAACCGCAAACCGATACCGTTCGCGGCATCCCCCTCAATTTGCTTCTGCCTCTGATATTCTTGGGGTTGTTCGGTGGCTGGCGTCTGCTGGCATTTTTTCTGGTCGCTGGCGGATTGATGCGCCCCCGCTCCCGCTACAGGTCGGGCTACGGTGGCGGATGGGGGATGGGCGGCATGGGCGGAGGTTCCGGCGGCGGCAGTTGGGGCGGCGGTGGGTTTGGCGGATTTGGTGGCGGCTCGTCAGGCGGCGGCGGCGCCGGAGGTGGCTGGTGAGAACGGAGCATAAGTGACCGACCACAACGAGACCAGCGTGAAAACCCCCGGCGTGAACCCCCCCGGCGTGAAACCGTTGGGGTTGAAAAACGTATCGGGGCAACCCCCAGCAGCCGAGACGACTTCAGCCGAGACGATGCTGGCCGGGTTCGCGCCCGTGCCTCTGGCCAAAGAAAAAGACCTCGCCGAATTGGTCGAGCGCCTGCACGCAGCGCTCGGAACGAATCTCGAAGCTGTCGTGCTATACGGTTCCGCCGCCGGCTACGCCCCAAGCATCGCTCAGGAACATGGCGACAAACACGAACGCGATCGCGCCCGGAGCCACGAGGAAGGTCGCGAGCGCGGGCACGAGTCCGGCCACGAATCCGGGCACGCACACCAAGACAACAGCGAATATCACGACGAGCACTCCGATCTCAACGTGCTGTGCCTTCTCGGACGGCTCGAGGGCGAGGAACTCGGCAAACTTCGCCCCGTGGGCCTCTGGTGGTGGCGTAAAGGGCATCCCGCGCCTTTGGTTTTTACGCTCGAAGAGTTGCGCCGCTCCGCCGATATATTTGCCATCGAGTTGCTCGATATGAAGCAGCGTCATCGCACGCTCTTCGGCCGCGATTTCCTGGCGTCATTCGATGTTCCCATGACGCTTCACAGGCAGCAGGTCGAAAGGGAACTGCGCACCAGCGTCATTCGTCTGCGCCAGCTTTTTTTGCAGTCTCGCGGGCGCCTCGACGAAATCTCCGAGCTGCTGATCGCCTCCGCCTCGACGTTTGCAGCCCTGTTTCGCCATGCGCTGATCGCCCTCGGTGAGCCCGCAGTCGAGGCCGCGGCGACCCCGCTCGACTCCCGCCGCTGGGCCGCCGAGCGCCTCGGCGCCCGCGTGGATTTTGATGTCGCGGCGTTCCATCTGGTGCTGGACCTCCGGGACGGGAAGCGCTCCGCGGCCGACATCAATCCAGAGGTTGCATTCGCCGCCTACTTGAACGCGGTTACGAAGGTCGCCGATGCCATCGATCGCCTGTTGGAGGAAAAATAACGGCATGCCGCGCTACCAGCACGCTACCATCACGTTACATCAGATCATCGGCTCGAAATCTCGCCGAGGGGAGTTTGCGGAATGAAGACTTTGCTCGTAGTCGTCGTGATCTTGGCGCTGCTCGCGCTTGTGATCGGCGGCTCGTACGTTGGCAGGCGCAATCAAATGGTGGTCAAGAGCCAGGCCGTAGAGGCCCAATGGCATAACGTGGACGTGGTTCTGCAGCGCCGCGCAGACTTGATTCCCAACCTCGTCGAGACCGTTAAAGGTTACGCCGCCCAGGAACAGAAGGTGTTTGGCGATATCGCCGCCGCACGTGCCGCCCTGCTGGGCGCGCAAACTCCCGCGGCCCGCATCGCCGCCAATGGCTCGCTCGACGGCGCGCTGGGCCGCTTGTTGGCCATCGTGGAAAATTATCCCCAGTTGAGATCCAACGAGAATTTTCTGCGTTTGCAGGACGAGCTCGCGGGCACCGAAAATCGCATCTCCGTCGAACGGCGCCGCTACAACGACGCCGTGCAGGACTACAACACCTATATCGGATTGTTTCCCAATAATATCTACGCCGGCTGGGCGGGCTTCAAACCCAATACGGCCTATTTCACCGCTTCCGAATCGTCCCGCGAAGCGCCCAAGGTGCAGTTTCCCGGGCCGGCCACGACGGCGCCAGCGACTCCAGCGCCCGCACCGGCGCCCGCCACCAAATGAGCGCCCCGATGCCGTTTCTCGCAAAGTCCGGGAAATCGCTGGCGCAATGTGCTGGATTCGCAACGCTTATGGCCATGTGCTTGACCGCGTCCGTTCCTTCGGCTACGCTGACTTTCACAATGGAGGTGGCTTGATTTTCGCGGCAGCCGATTCCAGCGGCCGCAATTCCTCATGCGACGCACCGTGCAAATTGCCGGGCAAGTTGAAAATCTCTTTGGCACTCTCGACGAGAATTTGAAGCTTCTCGAGTCGTCTTTTCACGTCACCACCTACCTGCGCGACAGCGAACTCTCTGTCGAAGGCGATAGCGCGCAAGTGGACCGCGCCGTCCGCATCCTCGAGCAGTATAACGACCTCGTTCGCGAGGGCCGCCAAATCGATAACGGCGCCGTAAAAGCTCTTCTCCGCGTCGCCGCGGAAGATCCGGACACCACGCTGCGCAATATCCTCGATCCCGGGCAACCTTCTCGCGCGCGCGTTTTTGGAAAAAAATCCATTACCCCGAAAAGCTCGAATCAACGCCGTTACATGGAGGATATCGAGCGCTACGACATGGTCTTCGCGATTGGGCCCGGAGGAACAGGGAAGACCTATCTCGCCGTGGCCATGGCGGTGTCCGCGCTGCTCACCAAGCAGGTGAATCGCATCATCCTCGCGCGGCCCGCAGTAGAGGCTGGGGAGCGGCTGGGATTTCTTCCCGGCACGCTGCAGCAGAAAATCGATCCTTATATGCGGCCGCTGTACGACGCGATCTACGATCTGCTGGACGCCGATAAGCTCGAGCGCTACCTGGACAAAGGCATTATCGAAGTCGCTCCGCTGGCTTTCATGCGCGGGCGCACGCTCAACGATTCATTTGTGATTCTCGACGAGGCGCAAAACACCACGAGCGAGCAGATGAAAATGTTCCTGACCCGGCTGGGATTTAATTCCAAGGCCGTAATTACCGGCGACATCACGCAGATTGATTTGCCCGCCGGCCGCCGGTCGGGGCTGGTGGAAGCGATCGACGTGGTGGGCAGGATCCAGGGCATCGCTTTCGTGCACTTTAACGAGCGCGATGTCGTGCGCCACAATCTCGTGCAGCAAATTATCAAGGCTTACGACGAATTTGGAACGGCGCAAGGCCAGGGCACGATGCCATTCGGGGCCGGCAACCGAACCGGCCACAACGGGCCGGCGATCGTCCCCGATCGCGCCCCCGAGCGTGTAACTGAACTGGTGCCCGAACGTGCGAAACTTGGCGTAGTCAATCCCCTTGCGCCTGATCCCGGCCCGGCGACTCCCGGCGCGCCAAAATAGCTGCGGCGCCGTACATGATTGTCAATCGCCAGCGCCGTATTCCCGTGGACGTGGAGCCGTTGGCCGAATTTTGCCGGCGCGTGCGCGAGGAGCTCCGCTTCCCGGAGGATGGCGTGACCGTGCGCCTGGTAAGCGATTCCGCCATCGCGCGGCTCAACCGAATTTTTCGCGGGAAAGACGGGCCCACCGATGTGCTGTCTTTTCCGTCCGCGACGCGGCGGGTGCAGACCGCGGCGCGGAAGAGGTCTGGCAGCGGCGGGGCGAATGGCGTGCGGAATTTATTGCGCCGGAAGGCGGTGATTTCGCCAGCCTACCTGGGCGATATCGCCATTTCGCTCGAAACCGCGCGGCGCAATGCGCGGCGCGGATCTCGCCGGTTTCCTCTGGAGTTGCGCATACTGATTCTGCACGGCATGATTCATCTCGCCGGCTACGATCACGAAAACGACCAAGGACAAATGGAGCGGCTCGAACGGCGGCTGCGCCGCCGGTTCGGCCTGCAGGATTGATGCTGAGTTTCGCATACACGGCCAGCATCATGGTGCTCGGCGGCATCCTGGTGATTTTTGCTTTTCTCGACCGCATTTACCGCGAGCTTGGCCGCGTGACCACTGGACGCCTCCACCGGCACCTGGATGTGTTCGAGGCGGAGGTCGAACCGCATTTTCAGACGGAGCGGCGCCAGGCGGCGCTGGGCTTCTCGATCCTGGAAAATTTGCTGCTGGGCGCGGTGGTGGTGGAAACGGTTCGCGGCGTTTATGCTTCGGCGCCCACATACGGAGAGGCGGCCTCGCAGCTGATCGTGTATGTGCTAGTGGAGATCCTGTTGTTCGTGCAGTTCATTCCGGATGTGCTTCTGGCGCGCACGGAAAGCCGCTGGCTGGTACTTCTGGCGCCGGTGTTGCGCGGTGCGCTGCTGGCCACGTGGCCGCTGCGCGCGGTGCTCAATCTGGCGATTTCCGTGGCGCACATTTCGGATGAGGAAGCGCCGGCGGCGCGCGAGTCGCAGCAGCAAGGTCTGGAGGCCTTGATGGAAGCGGCCCAGGAGGAAGGCATTCTGGCGAGCAATGAGGCCCGCTTGATCGGGCAAGTCGTGGAGTTCAGCGACAAGCGCGTGCTCGAACTCATGACGCCGCGCCCGGATATCATCGCCATTTCCGCGAGCGCGACAATCGAGCAGATGCGGCGGTTGCTGATCGAGACCAAATTTTCACGCGTGCTGGTTTATCAGGAGACTCTCGACGATGTGCTGGGGATCGCGCAGGCGCGCGATCTGCTGCAAATTTCCGAAAGCGAAGCGAAAACCCGAACCGTACGCGAACTCACGCGCCCGGCGCTCTTTGTGCCCGAAACCAAGCTGGGCTCCGAACTGCTCCGCGAGATGCAGCGGAGCAACCAGCCGGTGGCGATTGCCGTGGACGAGCATGGTCTGGTCGCGGGGCTGGTGACGGTCGAAGATTTGGTCGAAGAAATTGTGGGGGAGATGGGCAAGGAAACGGGGCAACAGGCTCCCGACGTGGTGCGAGAAGGGGATGGGACGGTGACGCTGCGGGGGAGCGTTTCCGTGGGTAAGCTGCAGGAGCTGTTCGGAATCGAATTCTCGCAGACCGCCGGTGACGCGGCCACGACGGTTGCGGGGCTCCTCAACCACGTTGCTGGACACGTGCCCAAGGCCGGCGAGCGCGTGGATTACGAGGGGCTGCGGTTCGAGGTGATGGAAGCCAACCAGCGCAAAGTATTGCGCCTGCGCGTTTATCCGCGCGCCGTGTCGGCGCCGACGCGGTGAAAGAAGGAGAAAAGCCTCGGGTCGCCCCGCAAAAAGCGCGGGGACGATCCGAGCTACAGCGGCCAGAAAGACCAAGTTACGGCGGGAGTATCAGCTGATGAGGCGGGCGAGGGCGAACGCGGCGGCTGCGGCCAGACTGCCGGTGATCACGGTTTGCGAGGCGCCTCGCCAGGGGGAAATGCCGGTGAAGCGGGCTTTGCCGAATCCGAATACCGCCAGGGCCACGAGGGTAATGGCGATCGAATACCACAGCGCGACGATGACGTTGCCCAGGATCATGTAGGGAGCGAGAGGAATCAATCCTCCCACGACGTAGGAAGCGGCGATGGTGAGTGCGCTGCGATTGGCGCGCCGAGGATCGGGCGGCTCGAGCCCCAGCTCGAAACGCATCATGAAATCGACCCAGCTATTTTGATTGGCACAGATGGCGCTGACCACCGGCGCCATTTGCAAATCGGTCAATCCGTATTCGCGAAAGACTTTGGCAACCTCCTCGGTTTCCACGTGCGGAAGCTCGATGGTTTCGCGGTACTCGCGCTCCCGTTCGGATTCGTAGTGTTCGGAATCGGTTTTGGCAGCGAGATAACCGCCCAGCCCCATGGCGATGGAGCCGGCCGCGATTTCCGCGAGCCCTGCGGTGACCACCAGCCTGGAGGCATTGGCGCTGGCGGCGACGGCTCCGGAAATGCCGGCGGCCAGGGCAAACGGAACCGTAAGACCATCGGCCATGCCGATGACGACGTCGCGGACGGCCGCAGAGGCGGTAAAGTGCGATTCTTCGTGGGGTGCACTGGACATTAGAGAGTCTCCGAAACGATTATTTTGCGAGCACGGTTCTTTCGCGAGAGTCGGCGCGATAAAAAAGTGTAGCACGGCGGCGCGATTGGCCGGCAGCGGCATGCGGCGCGAGGTAAGATGGAGCGGCGACCGGCAGCGATGGCGCGGCGAAATTCATGGACACTCCCTTTCATTCCGGATTTGTAGCGATTCTCGGACGGCCTAACGCCGGCAAGTCAACCTTCGTGAACCAGGTGGTGGGCCAAAAGGTGGCGATCGTGACGTCGCGGCCGCAGACGACCCTGAGCCGGGTGCTGGGCATCGTGAACCGGCCGCACGCGCAGGTGGTGCTGATCGACACGCCCGGCATCCACCGCGCGGAATCGGCGCTGGGACGGCAAATGATGGAGGAGGTGGCCCAGGCGCTCGAAGGAATCGACGTGCTGGCGGTGGTGATCGACGCCAGCGCGGGGATAACGCGAGCGGACCGGCTGGCATTTCAGCGCGCCGAAAATTTTCGCGGTCCGCGAATTTTGCTGCTGAACAAAATCGACCGCATGTCGAAGCCGGCGTTGCTGCCGTTACTCGAAACGTGCGCGCGGGAGGGCGAATTCTCGGAGATGATTCCGATTTCGGCACTCTCCGGAGACGGCGTGGAGCTGGCCCTCGAGCGATTCATCGCGCACCTCCCAGAAGGCGAGCCGAATTTTCCGGAGGACCAGGTCACCGACCAGCCGCAACGTTTTCTGGCCGCGGAGATCGTGCGGGAAAAAGCCATGGAGGCGACCCGCAACGAAGTGCCGCACGCCGTGGCGGTGCTGATCGATTCGTTCGAGGAAGGCGAGCGGCTCACGCGCATCAGCGCGACCATTCACGTCGAGCGTGAAGGCCAGAAGGGGATACTGATCGGCCGGCGAGGTGAAATGCTGAAGGAGATTGGGACCGCGGCGCGCAAGGAGCTGGAAGAGATTCTAGGGATGAAGGTTTTTCTCGAGCTGCACGTGAAGGTGCAGCCGGCGTGGCGCGAGGACCCGCGACGCGTGCGCGAGCTGGACTGGCGCCGGCAAATGGAACGATTGTCGGGCGAGTAGTCGAGCATTCAGTCCACCGGTTAGGTCAGGGGTGATGCGCTTCGCGGAGCGGCTTGCATGGTTGCGCCCTTGCAACCTTGCGGTAGCGGGAAATTCTGGTTCACGCGCAAACCATGCAGCTTGATGGACCGACGCGAATGCACGGAGCGGGACCCGGTAGGTAAGTCCGAAAAATGAAACCGCCGATATTCAAACCACGCCCACGAAAGTGTATTAGGCCATTGAATTGAAGGAAAGCCAAAACTCGTGTAAATAGGGGGAGGCTAGGTTCCGATAATCCTCATATAGTCGGCCCACATTAAACGTCCGTGAGGTGCATCCATGAAGTTGCTCATGCCCTCCCTCCTACACACCACCATCGTCGTCGGTCTATCCATCGCTGCTTGTGTAGTTTCTCCGTGCGCGGCCAGAGGCCAATTACGCGCCGCCGCCTTGCGGGCCAGAATCTGGTTGGGCTGTGGCAGGGCACGTTACAGGACAACGGCCGATCTCTGCGTATGGTTTTCGAGATTTCGAGGGCTGAAGACGGCAGTCTGAGGGGGCTACTCCATCAAATTGACCAGGAACCGCAGCCTATCGCTATCGGCGAAATCGCACTGACTGGTTCAGAAGTTAAGTTCACAGTGCCCGGAATTGGACGCTCATACGAAGGAACTTTGAGTTCGGACTACCGTTCGATCAACGGTGCCTGGACTAAAGGACCAACCCCCGTATTCCTGAACCTGGTGCGTGCCACCTCCGAGTCCGAGTGGGCCATTCCGGCCCCTCCTGCAAGGGCGGTGCCTATGGCGGCGGACATCGATGTCTCGTTTGAGGTTGCCTCGATCAAGCTGAGTCCCAGCGGTCCCCGGAATAAGGGAATCCGAATCGTTGGGCATCAGCTTATCGGAACTGACGAAACAGTGAAGGACCTTATCAATTTCTCCTACGGCTTGGACGATCAGCAAATCTCCGGCGCTCCCTCGTGGTTTTCATCGAAACTCTTTGACATCCAGGCCCAGCCGAACGGCGAGGGGCAGCCTAACTACAGACAGTGGCAGCGCATGGTGCAGAAGTTGCTAGCCGACCGCTTCAAGCTCACCTTTCATTGGACGAAAGAGAATCTCGCGGCTTACACGCTGATCGTCGGAAGCGGTGGTCCAAGGCTGACTCCGAGTGCTGACGATCCGACCGCCTTCCCCGGATGGGCGCTCGACTCGGCAGCGTGGTTGCTCGCAACGCGAGCTTGGCGGACTTCGCGTGGCTGATGCAAGGCGCTCTTGATCGGCCCGTTCTGGACCAGACTGGACTCCAGGGAAAGTATGATTTCACGCTCAACTGGACACCGGATGAGTTCTCACAACACGGCATAACTCCTCCACAAACTGTCCCAGATAACGCACCACCGAATTTGTACACCGCCATTCGGGAGCAGTTAGGCCTGAGGTTCGAAACAACCAAGGCCCCGATTCCCGTCATGGTTATCGACCATGTCGAAGAGCCGTCGGCGAACTGACTGCAAACCTGCACTAAGTCCCAAGAAGTCGTGCGTTATCCGAAACTGCCCTTCCAACCGCAAGTAGGCACCGGCCCACAAACCTGCCCGACTGATAAGGGCACAACGGCGGGCTGACCACGACCGGCCTAGAAACCCAGCTACAATGCCCGATTCCCGCCAGTTCCAGCCTATCTGCCGTGACGCAATCAGCGAGCAGCGAGCAATTGCGCCCCGCAACAAGCCTACCAACTGAGCACCTATCCGCCATTTGGCTGACATATTGAGACGACAAGGGATACCCGTATGGGGGGATCGCTTTTTTCATCTAGTGCTTTCAAGCCGCCGCGTCCCTGAGAACGACGTGAGACTTTTTGGCACGATTTTTTTCTTACGCGTTCGCGCTTGAATCGGCTTCGCTGAAATCCATTTTCCGCAGTAATCCCCCGGGCTCCGCCCACGATTCGAGCCACTACCGCGCGGCATTCCGTGAATCCCGGCATGGCGGATGTGGTATGTCCAACACCTCTGATGACGGTACGTAACACGGTTCTAGCCACCGTAGGAGGCACCAAATGAAATACCACAGGCATGACGAGCAGCCTTTGCACTTGGCCGGGCCAGCCGCCGCCGTTGCACGATTCGCAAAAGGGATTCAGCCCAAGACCGAAAAGAGGCTCCACGAACTTTATGAAGTGCTCGGCGTACTGGCGGGATATCCGCCTACGGCTGGCGTGGTGGTTGAAACCCGCTTTCCGGGAACCAGCCGCGAGCATGTCGTGGTTGCACCGTGCCGATTGCTAACTTCGCAGGGAGAAAACTGCGAGCACATGCCAATTCTGGAACACACCGAGGCCGCCCGTGGATAGGCGAAGACCCGCGACGCGTGCGCGAGCTGGACTGGCGCCGGCAAATGGAACGATTGTCGGGCGAGTAGTCTAGCGCCCCCTTGAAACGTTCAGGCTCGTCGTTCAGGGCTCGCCTGAAATTCCCAGTGTTTTCATTTTGCGGTAGAGGTGGCTGCGCTCGAGGCCCAGCGCGAGCGCGGTGCGCGTCATGTTCCACTGATTTTCCTCGAGCTTGCGCAGAATGAACTCGCGCTCGTAGGCGCTGCGGGCTTCGTGCAGCGAAGCATAGGGGCGGGCGGGCATGCCGGCCACACCGCGAAAAAGCTCGGGCGGCAGGTGCAGCGGTTCAATGGTTTCAGACGGGCAGATGATGATCAGGCGTTCGATCAAATTACGCAACTCGCGGACGTTGCCGGGCCAGTGGTAGCGGGTCAGAACGGCCAGCGCGGCATCGCTTAGCTCCTTGGGCTTGCGGCCGTAGGCCGCGCTGAATTCGGCCAGGAAATAGCGGGCGAGGATGGGGACATCTTCCACGCGCTCGCGGAGCGCGGGGACGGTGAAGGGAATCACGTTGAGGCGGTAAAACAAATCTTCGCGGAAATGGCCGCGGGTAATCTGGTCCTCGAGTTTCTTGTTGGTAGCGGCGATGACGCGTACATTCACGGCGGAGGGCTGGTTCGAGCCGACGCGCTCGAGGCGCTGCTCCTCGAGGACGCGCAAGACCTTGGCCTGGGTGCGCAGGCTCATGTCGCCCACTTCGTCAAGGAACAAAGTGCCGTTGTCGGCTTTCTGAAACTTTCCAACCTTATCTTCGCTCGCGCCCGTGAAGCTGCCCTTGAGGTGGCCGAACAGCTCGGATTCAATCAATTCTTCGGGGATGGCGGCACAGTTCAACTCGACGAAAAGCTGATTGCTGCGGAGGCTGGCGGCGTGCAGGGCGCGTGCGACGAGCTCCTTTCCGGTGCCGCTTTCACCGTAAATTAAAACGCGGCCGTTAGTCGGCGCGGCCAGGGCGATCTGCTGGCGCAGGGCCTTCATAGGGACGCTTTCGCCGATCACGTGATAGCGGCGGCCGAGTTCTTCGCGGAGGCGCTTGTTTTCCTCTTCGAGACGCAAAAAATCGAGGGCCTTTTTTACCGAGCGGACGGTTTTTTCGATGGAGAGCGGTTTTTCCACGAAATCGAAGGCTCCCAATTTAGTGGCGCGTACCGCGGTCTGAATGTTGCCGTGTCCGGAGATCATCACGACCATGGGGAAGTGGCCTTCCTTGCGCATGCGTTCCAGGGTCTCGAGGCCATCCATTTTTGGCAGCCAGATGTCGAGCAGCACCAAGTCGACAGAGCCGCGTGCGAGACGCGCCAAACACTCCTCGCCGGCGGCCACGGACTCGACCGCGTAGCCTTCCTCGGTAAGGATGGCGGTGAGCGAATGGCGAATCCCCGCTTCGTCATCAACAATGAGAATGGAATGAGCCATGTCGGCGCGTTGTCCTGGTAGTTGTCGTCCTGGTGGCTGCGTGGGGCAATGGCCCGATAGGGAGCTAACCGTCGGAGGCGACACCTACGGGCGCTCCCTCGGCCGCGGGCAACTGGATCACGAACCGGGCGCCCACAGGAGCGTTGTCGTCGACGCGAATCAGGCCATGATGCTCCGCGATAATCCGGCTGGCAATGGCCAGTCCCAGACCGGTGCCGCGATCCTTGGTGGAAAAATGGGGCAGGAAAAGCTTGTCCTTGTCCTCGGGTGAAATGCCGTAGCCGGTATCGGAGACGGAAATCTCCACGGTGTCATGCGCCGGAAGCCAGCGCGTGGCGAGCTCGAGATGCTGCGCGGATGAACCTTCCATGGCTTCGGCGGCGTTATCGATCAGATTGACGATGACGCGGCGCAAGAGCTCCGCGTCGGCCCTGATGGAGGGCAGATCCGCCGCGAAATCGGTGCGAATTGAGACGCCCTCGAGACGGCCTTTGAACACTTCGAGCGCCTCGCGCACGATCGCGTTGGGATTGACGGGCTCCAGGTGGGCGACGGGAAAACGCGCGAACTGGGAGAATTCATTGACCAGGCCCTCGAGCGTTCCAACTTCCTGGCCGATCAATGCGGAACATTCGGCGACCAAGCGGGTGAGTTCGGGCGCAGCATTTTCGGTGCGGTGGCGCTGGAGATAGCGCGCCAGACGTTCGCTCGAAAGCTGGATGGGCGTAAGCGGGTTCTTGATTTCGTGCGCGATGCGCTGGGCCACTTCCTGCCAGGCGGCCGCTTTTTGCGCGCGCAGTAATTCGGTTAAGTCATCAATCACGACGACGTAACCGCCTTCCGCACGGCGCGGTCCGAGTGGGCTGACGGTGACCGCGGCGTGCATCACCCTGCCGCCCAAGCGGAAGTCGAGCGCCTTGGAAGCCGGGCCCATGCGCAGAGAGCGGCGAATGAGATGCTGGATGTCGCGGGCGGCGGCATTGCCGACTAATCCCGAAAGCGTGACGGCCTCCTGGGCGGCATCACCGAAGAGCTGGCGGGCGGCGGAATTCATGCGCAGGATCAGGCCCTGAGCGTCGAGTGAAAGCACGCCAGTGGGGACATTTTCGAGAACCGTTTCGATCAGGATGCGGCGGCGATCGAGCTCCTGCACGGCCTGTTGAAGATTGCGCGTAAAGTCATCGATTTGGCGGCGGCTATCGGCCAGTTGGCTGGTCATGGCGTTGAAGGAGCGCACGAGCGAGCCCAACTCGTCCTGCGCCTGGACGTGGACCTGCGCATCGAAGTTGCCGGCG
Source organism: uncultured Acidobacteriota bacterium (assembly GCA_963719845.1). GTDB lineage: Bacteria > Acidobacteriota > Terriglobia > Acidiferrales > UBA7541 > Palsa-189. Next base: position 472,779 of record CAVRDM010000037.1, read on the forward strand.
GCGATTTCGCGGGTGGCCTCGGCGAGCGCCTGGATGGGCACCGTGACTTGTTTGGAGAGATAGAGCGCAAACCAGGTGGCGGCGAAAAGAAGCAAAAGTGTGAAGAGCGAAAGAGTGAGCAGAATCTGCCATTTGAAGGTGTGAATTCGCTGGTACTCGATAGCGTACGCGTCGGTTTGAGACTGGATACTGCTATAGAGGCCGAGGAAATCCGCGGGCAGGCGATGAGCGACCACCAGGAATCCGGGACCAAAGGGCGCGCGGGCCGCGAGGAAATAGGTGGCGCGCGATTCCCAGAGCTCCGCGCCGCTGGGTAATTCGCGAGCGAGCTTGAGCGAGGGATCGACTTTCAAAGGCGAGGCCAGCGGATCGCCGGCAGGCAAAACCGCGCCATCAGAGCTGACGGTCCATACGCCTTCGGCGCCCTGTTGCGCGGCCAGGCGCGCGGCGGTTTCGATAAGGGTGTTGGGATCGCGCTGGGATTGCTCGGTAGCTTCGTTGGCGACGCGCTTGGCCAGCGCGGACAGGCGAAGGTATTCGAGGCGATGGCTTTCGCGCAACAGAGTTTGCATTTCGGCGCTGGCGGTTTCGAGCGAATGGGGGAACCAGCGATTGAGGGTGCGATTCATGAGCGCGTAGCTGATAAAGAAAAGGAAAACCAGGGGGAGCAGGGACACGGCCATGGCCCCGAGGACCATCTTGGTCTTGAAGCGCGAGCCAAGCTGGTCGGCGCGGCGCTCCATCCAGAGGTGCACCAGGGTGCGGCCGAGGATGAGTCCGAAAACCAGAAGCGCGGCAACAATGAAGGTGGAAAGCGCGTAGAGGACAACGACTTCGTCCCAGGCGCGAGGCTCAAACGGGATGTTGAGCGACCCGAGAGTGAATACCGCGGCCAGCAGCAAGACCAAGAATAGGCCGCCGAGTCCGAGCCACAGTCGGGATTTGCGCGAACGGTGCATGATTATTTAGGCAGGCTCCAAGTAGAGCTCGCGACTGTTATTACGTGGGCTCCAAGTAGAGCCCACACCCGTAGCGCGGATCGATGCCGGACCGGTGGCGCGATCAACGGCGAGTGGGAGGGGCAGGCCCGGGGAAATGGGCGTACGATGAGCGGCTCGGGAGTTTCGGCTGCCGCGGGTACCGGCGTATGCAAGCGGCCGCCGGCGGATTGGGTGGCGCAGTTCATCTCCCTCGAAAGATAACGAGTGGCGGCGACGCAGTCAAGGATCACTGTGGCTTAATTACCACACCGCAGCAGAATGCGGGCGATTTGGATAGGGCCGGAAACTCTAGGTATTAGCGCTTTCACCACGATGGGCAAATGGCTTCCCGTGGGGTCGCGCCATTCTGCTAACTTTTTAGGTTCGGGAGAACCCAATCCCGGCCCTATATGTCTGTCCGCCTTGGCGAAATCCTCGTGAAAGAGAGCCTGATCACCGCAGATCAGCTGAAACTCGCCCTGGAACACCAAGGGCAGCACGGGGGCAGGCTGGGGACGAACCTGATGAAGCTGGGTTTCATCACCGACGATGAGATCACCGAGGTACTTTCACGGCAGTATGGGGTGCCATCCATCAACTTGAAGTATTACGAAGTTGACCCTACGGTGATCAAGCTGATCCCGCAGGATACCGCGGTGCGCTATCAGATCGTGCCGCTATCGCGGGTGGGATCGACGCTGACGATCGCGATGACGGATCCGACGAACGTGTTCGCCATGGACGATATCAAGTTCATGACGGGTTTCAACGTCGAGCCTGTGGTGGCTTCGGAAACTTCGATCAATGAAGCCATCGCGAAGTTCTACGGCGAGGTGCAGAGCGTCGAAGAGCTTACGAGGGTGATGAAGGACCTTGGCGCGACAGATGCCGAGGATTTGGAACTGGCGTCGGAAGAGCAGGAGATGGATCTGGCGACGCTCGAACGCGCCGCCGAAGAAGCTCCCATCATCAAGCTGGTGAACCTGGTGTTAACCGATGCGGTCAAGCGCGGAGCGAGCGACATTCACATCGAGCCGTACGAGCGCGAATTGCGGGTGCGGTTTCGCGTAGACGGGATTTTACAAGCGGTGATGACACCCCCGCTAAAGCTCAAGGACGCCATCACCAGCCGAATCAAAATCATGTCCAAGCTGGACATCAGCGAGAAGCGGCTGCCGCAGGATGGCCGCATCATGATCAAGTACCGCAAGGACGGGAGGATCAAGGAACTGGATTTTCGCGTTTCGACCGTCCCTACGCTATTCGGCGAAAAGATTGTTATGCGGCTGCTGGACAAGGAAAACCTGCGGCTGGACATGACCAAGCTGGGGTTCGAGCCGGAGTCGCTGGCCAAGTTCGAGCAGGCTATTCTGCGGCCGTACGGGATGGTGCTGGTCACCGGGCCTACCGGGTCGGGCAAGACGAATACGCTTTACTCTTCGGTGGCGCGGTTGAATACCGCCGATACAAATATTATGACCGCCGAGGATCCGGTGGAGTTCCAGCTTCAGGGCATCAATCAGGTGCAGATGAAAGACCAGATCGGGCTGAACTTCGCATCGGCGTTGCGCGCGTTTCTGCGCCAGGATCCGAATATTATTTTGGTCGGCGAGATTCGGGATTTCGAGACGGCGGAAATCGCGGTGAAGGCGGCCCTAACCGGTCACCTGGTTTTGTCGACGCTGCATACCAACGACGCGCCTTCGACGATCAGCCGCCTGATGAATATGGGTATAGAGCCGTTTCTGGTGGCCACGTCGGTAAACCTGATTTGCGCGCAGCGGCTGGTGCGGCGAATCTGCGCGGCCTGCAAGGAGCCGCTGGAGATTCCGGAGCAAGCCCTGTTGGACGCGGGATATAAGCCCGAAGAGGTAAAGCGCACGACGGTATACCATGGCACCGGGTGCAGCGTCTGCAACAAGAATGGATACAAAGGGCGTGTGGGATTGTATGAAGTAATGGAAGTCACCGACGAACTGCGGGAGCTCATCCTGGTGGGCGCTTCGGCACTCGAACTGAAACGAAAAGCGCTCGAGGGTGGAATGGTGACTTTGCGGCGCAGCGGATTGACCAAGTGCGCGCTGGGGCAGACCACTCTCGAAGAAGTGTTGCGCGAAACCGTCATCTAGGCAAACCAGGCGCACTGTGTCGCAGCGTTCGCTCTGAACGGCTGCAGGAGGGCGTGCTGCGCAGCACGAGGAGAAGAACATGGCCGGGATCACATTGAGCGAACTGCTGAAAAAGATGATTGAAATGGGAGGCAGCGACCTGCACATCGCCACGAACAGTCCTCCGCGCGTGCGCATACACGGGAAGCTGCGCCCGCTAGACATGCCTCCATTCACTGCAGCGGACACCAAGGCGCTGTCCTATAGCGTGCTGACGGACGCGCAGAAGCATCGGTTCGAGGAGAATCTGGAGCTGGACTTTTCCTTCGGCTTGAAAAACCTGGCGCGCTTCCGCGGCAACCTATTTAACCAGCGCGGGGCGGTGGGGGCGGTGTTCCGCACCATCCCTTGGGAGATCAAAACGTTCGATGCTCTGGGCCTTCCGGCGGTGGTGAAGGGCTTGTGCGATAAGCCGCGGGGACTGGTGTTGGTGACCGGCCCGACAGGTTCAGGGAAGTCGACCACGCTCGCGGCGATGCTCGACAAGATCAATAACGAGCGCGAAGAGCACATGATCACGATCGAAGACCCCATCGAGTTCCTGCACAACCACAAGAAATGCCTGGTGAACCAGCGCGAGGTACACTCCGACACGCATTCGTTCGCCAACTCGTTGCGGTCGGCTTTGCGCGAAGATCCCGACGTGGTGCTGATCGGCGAAATGCGCGACCTGGAGACGATCGAGTCCGCACTGCGCATCGCCGAGACCGGGCATTTAACCTTCGCGACGCTGCACACCAATTCGGCGATTTCCACGATCACGCGCATCATCGACGTTTTTCCGGCGCACCAGCAGTCGCAAATCCGCGCGCAGCTGTCGATGGTGCTCGAAGGAATTCTTTGCCAATCGCTGCTGCCCCGGGTGGACGGGAAAGGCCGCGTGATGATCATGGAAATTCTGATTCCTACCGCCGCAATCCGGAACCTAATTCGCGAGGATAAGGTGCATCAGATTTACTCGGCGATGCAGACGGGCACCGGTGTGAGCGGCATGCAAACCTTCAACCAAAGCTTGGCAAACGCATATTTCAGCAAGTTGATTACTGTGGAAACAGCGCTCGCACGATCGTCGAATCCCGATGAATTGCAAGATATGATCAACCGGGGCGTGACTAGTCCCGCTTCACGGGCTCCCGTGGCGGCGCGGCGCTAGCGGGGTTGCGGCTGCCGGCGGTGTAACCGGGGAGTCGATTGTTAAGGGTCCTAGGGGCGGGTACCGGAATTAGCGAATACCAGGAGGAATAGGCCATGCCGGTCTTTGTATATAGCGGCACGAATCGAGCGGGCGGTCGCGTCAACGGCGAGCAGACCGCCGATAATAAGGCGGAAGTAATCAATCTGCTCAAGCGCCAGCAGATCAAAGTGAACAAAATGTCGGAGAAGGGCAAGGAATTCAACATGCCCACGTTCGGAGGCGGAGTCAATGCCAAGGACCTGGCCGTTTTTACGCGCCAGTTCTCCGTAATGATCGACGCCGGCCTGCCGCTCGTGCAATGCCTGGAAATTCTGGCCGGGCAGCAAGAGAACAAAATTTTCCAGAAGGTGCTGACGGCGACACGAAGCTCGGTGGAAGGCGGAACGACGCTTTCCGGGGCGATGCGCGTACACGAAAAGGTTTTCGATCCCCTGTACGTCAACCTGGTCGAAGCCGGAGAAACCGGCGGAATCCTCGACACCATTTTGCAGCGCCTGGCGAATTACATCGAGAAAAACGTCAAGCTGAAACGCGCCGTGCGGTCCGCGCTGGTGTACCCGGTGGCGGTTTTGCTGGTGGCCGGGGGCGTAATCACGCTGTTGTTGTGGAAGGTAGTGCCCATTTTCGCGACGCTTTTCGTGGGGCTGGGCGTCGATTTGCCCCTGCCGACGCGTATTGTGATCGGGCTGAGCAATTTTGTGGGGAGTATCTTTGGGCTGCTGATCGTGGTCTTTTTCGTGGGCGCAGCCATTGGGCTGAAAGTCTGGTATGGGACGAAGGGAGGCCGGTATGCACTCGATGCCGTGCTGCTGAAGCTTCCGCTGGTGGGAATTCTTTTGCGCAAAATCGCGGTGGCACGGTTCACGCGCACGCTGGGCACGCTGATCTCCTCGGGCGTGCCAATCCTCGAGGGGCTCGATATCACCGCACGAACAGCGGGAAACGCGGTGATTGAAAGAGCGCTGCAGCACGTGCGAAAGTCACTCGAAGCGGGGAAAAATCTGGCGGATCCGCTGAAGGAAACAGATGTATTTCCGGGCATGGTAACGCAAATGATCGGCGTGGGCGAGCAGACGGGCGCCATGGACGCGATGCTGCAAAAGATCGCTGACTTTTACGAAGAAGAAGTCGATTCCGCCGTAAAAGATTTGCTGTCGGCACTCGAGCCCGCGATGATCGTGTTCCTGGGAGTCGTCGTGGGCGGCATTGTGATTTCGATGTACTTGCCGCTGTTTACCTTGATCGGCAAGCTGAGCACCGCCCATTAACGCGCGTTCCAGCATCGGTCTGGAAGATGGGTTGGCGGGGCCGGCCGGCAATGGGACCACCAGCCGGCCACCCGATGAGATCGTGACTGAGGCGCAAGGGGCTTGTCCGGCGAGCGCGGCCCCGGGGACCAGCGAGGAAGATCATGGATGCCCTTCTGGGCGGCGGGAATCGAGCAGTAGAGTAAGCCGTTTTGAGGCCCAACCCAGGCAAAATTTGACGGAATGGCTTTCCTGGCTTACCCGCGTACGATTTCTGCTCATTACCATTCTCCTGGCCATCGTCGTTGTTCTGCACCAGTACACGCAACTGGTTATTGCGACGCGCTACTTTGTATCTCTGATCGTCCTGTGGTACACGCTCGCCATTTTCTACACGATCGTATTCCGCTGGGTGCCGCTGGTCCGCTGGCACGCGGCGCTACAGATCGTATGCGATTTGTTTATGGTCACCGGATTGGTGTACGCCACCGGGGGGCACGAAAGTTACTTTATCTCGCTCTATCTGCTGGCGGTTATCGTGGCGAGCATCCTGTTTTCGCGCCGGGCAACTTTCTGGGTGGCCGGATTAAGTTTCGTACTGCTGGGCGCCCTGATCGACCTGATGTACTACAACATTTTGCCGCGGACAGCGGCGACCATGCCGGGGGCCAGAGCCCTACAGACCTGGATTTTGAGCAATTTGTTTGCATTCCTAGCGGTCGCTTATCTTTCGAGTTTGCTGACGCAGAACTTGCGCAGACAGACGGCGGAACTGGGAGTGAAGCGGGAACAGTTGCAAGACTTGCAGGCATTCAACGAGGACATCATTCATTCGATGCGCGGCGGGCTAATCACCACCGATCTCGATGGAGGCCTGACGCTCCTCAATCGCACGGCGGAGGAAATTACGGGGTATCGCTTCGATCAGGTGCGCGGAATACTGCTGGGTGATTTGATACCGGCAATCTGGGAATGCACACAAAGTAAAGGGGAGGGGCTGCTCGCGCGGCGCCGGGAGGTGGAGATGTCGTGTGCCGATGGACAGCAGCGTTGTGTGGGGCTTTCGGTATCACCGCTGCGGACCGGGGAGCGGCGCACGACGGGTTACGTCATAAATTTCCAGGATCTGACGGAATTGAAGCGTCTCGAGCAGGAGGTCGTCACGAAGGAGCGGATGGCGGCGATCGGTAGGCTTTCAGCGGCCATCGCGCATGAGATCCGGCAGCCGCTGACAGCGGTGGCCGGGGCAGTGAAGCAATTGGGGCGCATGGTGCCGCTCGAAGAAGACGAGAAGCACCTCGTGGGTATCGTCAGCCGCGAATCGGAGAGGCTCAACCACATCATCACCGATTTCCTGAACTATTCGCACGAAAAGAGCTATGAGTTTGCCGAAGCCGACGTTTCCGAGTTGCTAGGGGAGACGCTGACACTTCTCGAGCAGCATCCGCAACTGCAGGGCGCGGGGAAGTACGAGATCAAGCGAGAGTTTAAAGCACGTGCGTTGCGCACGCGCGTGGACGCGAATCGCATCAAGCAGGTTTTCTGGAATTTGTGCGACAACGCTTTGCGGGCCATGCCCGACGGGGGCACGCTAACCGTGTCGCTCGAGGTAGTTCCTTTCTGGGTGCGCATCCGCTTTCGCGACACCGGAGTCGGCATCGATCCCGCGCATCGTTTGAAAATCTTTGAGCCGCTACAGTCCAGCTTCGCGGGTGGCACGGGCCTGGGGCTGACGATTGTCTACCAGATCGTGCAGGCGCATAGCGGACGCGTTTCGGTGACCTCGGAAAAAGACCGCGGTGCGGAATTTATCGTGGAAATACCGAGGATGGCCTAGCCCGCGCCGCACCGGCACATTCATCTTTTTTATGGCGAAAATCCTGATCGTCGACGACGAGCCCTCTATTTGCGAGCTGTTAGAAATTGCCTTTCGCAAAGAAGGCCACCAGGTGGAAACCGCGAACAGCGGCGCAGCGGCGCGGCGGCGCCTGGAATCGAAAATATTCGACATCGTGATTTCGGATATTCGCATGCCGGATAGCAGCGGCGTCGAGTTGTTGGCGTTCAGCAAGGAAATTTCTGCGGCCACGGTATTTCTGCTGATTACCGGGGTGCCCACGGTGGACACGGCTATTGCAGCGGTAAATTCGGGCGCCGATCGGTACGTCATCAAGGACCATAACCTGGTGGACCAGTTGCGGCGGGCGGTGCAGCAGGTGGACGAAACGCTGCGGCTGAAAAGCGAGGCCGGCTACCTGCGAAGGGAACTGCGGCGGCTGACGGGCCAGGACAAGATCATCGGACGAAGTGCCCAAATGAGGGCCGTCTTCGACATGGTGCTGATGGTGGCGCCGCAATCGAGCCGGGTGCTGATCACCGGCGAGAGCGGCACGGGCAAGGAACTCATTGCCAGGGCCATCCACGAAAACAGCGCCCGGGCGCAGGCGCCCTTCATCACCGTAAATTGCGGCGCGTTTCCGGAAACGCTGCTCGAATCGGAGCTCTTTGGTTATTTGAAGGGCTCTTTCACGGGAGCCAGCGAAAATCGCCAGGGACTATTTCAGGCGGCTCACGGCGGCACGCTGTTTTTGGACGAGATCGGCAACATGAGCTCGACCATGCAGGTGAAGTTGTACCGCGTGCTGCAGGAGGGGAAAATCCGGCCTTTGGGCAGCACCGATGAGATCGACGTGGACGTGCGCATCATCACCGCCACCAACCGCGACCTCGAGAAGGCGATCGCCGCCAATGAATTTCGCGAGGACCTTTTTTACCGCCTCAACGTCATTCCCATCCATTTGGCGCCTCTTCGCGAGCGCCGTGAGGATATTCCGCTGCTGGTACGGGCATTTCTCGACCGTTTCCGTAAACTCATGGACAAGCCGATCGAGGGGATCGAACCGGCGGCCATGGCGCAACTGGAAGCGTATGACTGGCCGGGAAATGTGCGGGAACTGGAAAACACCATGGAGCGTTCCGTGGCGCTCGAAAGCGGGCGTCTAATTTCTTTCTCCGTGCTGCCGGAGAAAATTCGCTACGCCAGCGCCAACCCGGCCGGACCGGATGCTCCGAAAAACGGAAAACCCGCCATTGGAAATGGAGGCGTCGATCTGGAACAGCACATTCAGGAGACCGAGCGGGCCTATATTCTCGCCGCCCTGGAGGCGTCAGACGGCGTGGGCACGCACGCGGCTGAACTGTTGAAGATGAGCTATCGTTCCTTCCGCCATTACGCCAAAAAATACAATATTACCTGAGCAAAGAGAGGCCGAAGAATCGAATGACTCCGCCGGACCGCCCCGGCAAAGAAGGCCTAAAAAAGGACCCTGGCTGGTTTATTCAACTTGGGGATGCTGCTGTCCGCGAGCAGCGACACTTGGGCGAATCGCCCTTACGCGGCCGCCAGCCCAGCGGGACACAGGATAGGCGACGGCGAACACCGCCAGCACGTCCATGATCGGATCCATCGGAAAACGATAACGCAGCGAAGTATGGGTGAAATAAAAAATCAGCGGAAACACGAGCATCACCGAGGCAAACATGTTTACCGCATAATTTTGGGAGCGATAAGCAAAAAGCACCCCGAGGAGAGAGAGCAAAGAAAAGAGACAATTCCCAATGATGGTGGCCTTCAGGGAGAGCGGCGCATGTCCCCAGACGTCGGCGGGTGAATCCCACAGATCGAGCCAGTTATTTTCAAAGCGGTGAAAGGTGAATCGTGCGACGTCGGCAGGATGGGTGCGCATATAGCGGAACCCCTCGCGCTGCTTTTCCGCCATGTAAGGGATTTCCGTCATAGCCGCATATTTGGCGCCCTCCATGATGTCCTCATTAGGGTGTAGAGAGGGCGACCATCCGTCGGGCACGCTGATGTTGTTACCTAGCCAGAACTCCAGCCCAAAGTTCGAACGGAACGGAATGAACGTGTGGAACAGGACGTAATTTCGGACCGCCCAGGGCGTGATCCCGGCGAGGAATATCACCGTGGCGGCGGCAGCGAACCTGGCGGCGCGAGCGAGATGCTCCTTCTGGGGCCAGATCGCCCAAAGGGCCAGAAAGGGCAGGACGGAGAGCAGCGAGGGATTGATTTCCGCGCCCACGGCCCACAAAGCACCGTACGCGATCCAGTCGCGCAGGCGAGGAGGAGTCGCGCACCTTGAGCGTCATCGCTACGAGGAGCGCCATCCATAAGCCGGCAAGCGCCGTGTCCCATACCCAGATTACCGGAAAAAAAATTGCGCTGGGAAGTCCAACCCAGAGCCATGCGGCCGCCAAGCCGGTATTCTTGCCGAAGGCCTTCTTACCAATGGCGTAAATCGGCCAGCAGGTGAATGCCGAAAAAGCCGAGTCGAGCAAACGTATCAGGAGTCCCGATTCGTAGCTGAAGATTCCATAAAGCTTGAAGATGCCGCCAAGGAGGTATGGATAGATGGGAGTAAACCAGGCAGTGGGCCCGGTGTGAAAGAATCGCAGCGGGGAACTAAATCCCTCACCGCGGGCAATGGAAGCGGCCACATATCCGGTCTCGGCCCCATACGGAAAATCCCGCACGGCAGTCTCAAGCGAAGTATGAAAGACGCGAGCGAGGATCATTACGCGCACGAGAAACGCCGCGCAAACAGGGATCGCAGGCGAAGACGATAGGCGCTTCAGATGTTCGCGCAAAAATAAGCCCCCAAAGTTTTCGGCCGCTTGACGATTCCAGTTTAGAAAGAAGTCTTTGCGGGTGCAATGGGCCTCCGGGTTTGCCGGGGCCGTGGTTGCCTATTCAGTTAAATCTTGGAGGCTGGCACGGGGAAGGCTCAGGATTGCGTTTGCTGTGGCATTGCGACATTTTGTGCCGTTAGAAATGACAAATTGTGGCGTCGTATTGAAACGAATTGTGCCGGACGAGAGCAGCAAGCATTTTTCCGCGCTTCACGGTCCTCTAAATCACTTAGATACAACGGCTTGAGGGCTTGTGCCTTGGTAGGTACTGCGCTGCGCCATCGATGGCATTGAGTGTGCACCTTGAGTGCTGTCGTTAGACACGAAATCTTGGGAGGACCCATGCGGAATAGAGAAAAGGGATTTTCACTCATCGAATTGCTGATCGTGGTCGCTATCATATTGATCATCGCGGCGATTGCCATACCCAACTTGTTGCGCTCAAAGATGGCTGCCAATGAGTCGTCAGCCGTTGGGTCCATGCGCACTTTGAACACCTCCAGCGTCTCCTATTCGACGACCTACGGCGGATACCCGCCAGCTTTGTCGAATCTGGGGCCGGCTACACCGGCCACGTCGACCTCCGCGGACCTGATTGACTCAGTTCTTGTCACTGGCACCAAGAGTGGCTACTCATTCACCTACACGGCCGGGGCGTCCGACGCGAACGGCAATGTTCTCGCTTATACCATTTCGGCGACACCCGTGACGCTGGGCACTACGGGCCAGCGGGGCTTTTTCACCGACCAGTCGGGCGTCATCCGAGGGGATCCGACAGGCACGGCGACGATTACCAGTACGCCAATCAGCTAGGACAAATCTCCAAGACATATCTGGTCGGGAGTCGAGTGGGAGGAAGCACATACCCTCCTCCCCTCGCGACCAGGACCCTGTCGGCGGCACGTCCAAGGCAAGATGGTTGAGGCCAAAATGAAGCAAACCACAACGCCCAAAAAACCGAAAGTTAAGCTCGCGCCAAACGGATTCTCACTCATCGAATTGCTCATCGTCGTGGCCGTTATCCTGGTGATTGCGGCGATCGCGATTCCGAACTTTATTCGCGCGAAAATGCGGGCCAATGAAACCTCGGCCGCTGCGAACCTGCGAACAATTTCGACAGGCGAGGTTGTTTACAACACCACGTACGGCATCGGCTTTTCTCCCAGCTTGGCAGCCTTGGGCGGAAATCCAACTATCCCCGACGCGACGCAAGCCGGCTTAATTGACTCGGTTTTGAGCGCTGGGACCAAATCCGGCTACCAATACACTTACACCGTGGTCAACACTGACGCCAACGGGAACGTAACCAATTATTCCCTGAATGCGGACCCGTCGATCCCGGGAACGAGCGGCGACCGGCATTTTTACTCAGACCAGAGCGCCATCATACGATTTAATACCACCATGACGGCCAGTGCGACTGACTCCGCAATCCAATAAGGGCGGCAAGGGTTTCTGGCGGGGCAGCGTGATGTGGTCGTGAAGCGCGGCCGCGTTTGCTAAACTATCGACGTGCGTTGCAAAGCATGGCTAGGCGTGGTCCTGATTTTCGTTGCTGGACCAGCGGCGGCTCTGGTGTTGGCGACGGTAGAACCCAAGGCTGCGCCGGTGGTGCGTGCACTCGAAGCTCACTACCGCAACCTCAAAACCCTGAAGGCCATTTTCCTGCAGCGTTACAGTGACGGGCGCCAAGGATCTCAAATTCAGTCTGGCACCGTGTACTTCAGCCGGCCTGGCCGGATGCGTTGGGAATACGAGTCTCCCGCGCCGCAACTCTTCATCTCCGACGGGAAAACGGTATGGTTTTTTGTACCCGCAGACCGTACCGTGACGCGCGCACCAATGAAGGAAAGCGCAGATTGGCGCACACCGCTGGCGCTGCTCACCGGCAAGGCCAAACTTTCCGAACTCTGCAGCCGCATCGATTTAACCAATGCCACCGCGGGTACTACGGGCGACGTGGTTTTGCGGTGCCTGCCGCGGGGGGAAAAGGGCGCTTCGAAGGTCGCGGGCAGGCAGGACGACCCTGACGCCATCCTAACCACGCCGGGGCAGCCATTTGACCAGGTGCTGCTGGAAGTCAATCCATCGAGCGGCGAGCTTGCCGATGTGCGCGTGATCGAGCCAGGCGGAATCGAGATAGACTATCGCTTCGGGAACTGGATTGAGAACCCGCCGCTTGCCGATTCTCTGTTTCACTTCGAACCGCCTCCCGGAATAGCCATCGTGGATGAGTCGAAGGATCTGAGCGCAGCTCCGTGAGTGGCACTCAAGTAAGCGGAATGTGAAGCAATAGCGGCGTGCGGGTTACTCGTTGTGCGCAAACGCCCAAACAGAAAGGCGAGTGGAAGAAACCTCGATGCTAGACTCGTTGAGAGGATCCGGTGCATAGCCCGCTGGGTGCCGGATTGAATCAGCGTCTCTATGAATTCTGTTAAAAAAAAAGCGCCTAGCTTCGCCCCCGGTGTAAGCAGCCCCTTACCCAGCGAACAAGTGATGCTCGGGACCGTTCTGGGCTTGACGGCCCTCGTATACGCCGCCACGCTTCGCTTTGAGTTTGTATACGACGACCAGACGCAAATCCTCCGGAACGCCATGGTGCACTCGTGGCGATTTGTGCCCCAGTATTTCAAGGGCGGCGAGTGGCAAGACCTGTTCAGATTTGCGGCCGCCAATTACTACCGGCCGTTTAATTTCCTATGGTTTCGGGTGAACGATGCGGTGTTCGGCCTCCGTCCAATGGGATGGCACGCGACGGCGGTGCTGTTGCATATGCTGGTAACAGTTCTGGCGTATTGTATCGCGCGGCGCCTCACGCGGCGGCCGCTCGTGGCCGCTCTAACAGCACTGACATTCGCCATCCATCCGATGAAACACGAGGTCGTGGCCTGGGTTTCGGGTACGACAGAGTCCTTGTGGTCGGTGTTCTTTTTCGGGTCCTTTCTGGCGTATCTGAAATCCCGTGACGGACGGCGAGCCCTGTGGATAGCGGTATCCGCACTATTATTTGCCGGAGCGCTGCTCTCCAAAGAAACGGCAATCGTGCTGCCCGTCGTGGTGTTTGCGCACGCCTGGATTTACGGAAGTGCGACGGATGGAGACGCCGGGGAGCCGCTTTGGAGTCGCGTGCGCAAAGCCGCTGGGCTGGCCATGCTTTATGCTCCAGTAACGGCGGCATATCTAGCGGTACGCCTGCGCGTCTTGCATGGCTTCTCGCATCCGCAGGTGAGCGTGCCGTTGCGAACCGTTTTGCTTACGGCCCCCTCCGTCGCGTTCTTCTACCTCCGGCACTGGCTGTTTCCGGTGCAGACGTCAGAGGCCTACAGCCTGACCAGTTGGTCGGCGTTCAATTTTTTGCATGTTGGTGGGCCGGTATTGGGGCTGGCGTTGCTGTGCGCGCTGGTGTGGTTTTTTCGGAAGAAGCTTGGCCAGCGCGAGGTAATCTTTGGCGTAATTTGGATGATCGCCCCGCTGCTGCCCGTGCTCGATATTGCAGTGCTGCCGCAGGGTGACTTAGTGCACGACCGGTATTTCTACCTGCCGAGTTTCGGGGCTTCGCTGATATTGGCGCTGGCGCTGGAGAAATTGGCGCACGGCAATCCGGTTTTCGGCTACCCCCGACGCCTGCTCTTGGCGACGGTAGTTCTAGTGGGATTATTAGCATACGGAACGGCCAATGCCGCGAGCTATTGGAGCGATCAATATTCTCTTTTTGAGCATGCTTACAAGGTGGCTCCGACCGATGTGTTCGTGCGAGTTAATTATGCAATTGAGCTGGGCCGGCGAGGGGATTACGCCAAGGCGTTTCCGATCCTGCAGCAGGTGTTGAAAGAGCAACCGAATAACTGGCTGGCGAACTATAACCTGGGGCGTATCTGCTACGAAGTCGGCATGTTTCCGCTGTCGGAGAGTTATCTCGAACGCACGGCGCAACTCAATCCGGATATCCCGGAAACGTATTTGCAACTGGGCCTGATCGATATCAAGACGAATCGGCTGGATCTGGCCGAACAGAACATGCGCAAGGCCCTGGCAAGGCGCCCCGAAGAGCCCACCTTTCTTTTCGCGCTCGGGGTCGCGCTCCAACAGGAAAACAAATGTGCTGAGGCGCGCCAGGAATTCACACAGGCGCTGTCGATCGAGCCGGGATTTCCGCATGCCCAAGAACAGTTGAATAAATGCTCTGAGACAGCGATAGGGAAGCCGGCGGGGGCGGGGGTCGCGGCGCGTATCGCGTCCGCTGCCGCGGGATCGCGCTGAACGGTATGAACGCAATTTTACACCTACGTAATGAGAAACAACTGTCTGTGGGCCATGCTCATCTGAGCATAGGACCGGGAAGGCCTGGTTTTCGGAGCCTTGCGCTTGGGGTAGACTGGTGAGACATGGCCGAGTTCGTCTGTAAAGTAGCTGACCCCACGGGCCGTGTCTTTTCACACGTGGAATCGGCCCAATCGGTTGGCGAGGTCCGGCAGAAGCTCTCCGACCGGGGGTTATACGTTTATTCGGTGCAGGCTCGCGGCGGCCTATTGGGCCGGACTATGGGCCGGCCTCGCGAACGTGTCGTCAAGAGCGCCGACTTTTTGATTTTTAATCAACAGTTCAACACGCTTATCAAGGCGGGCCTGCCCATTTTGAAGGCTTTGGATCTGCTTGCGGAACGCGCCGCTACACCGCGGCTGCGCCCTCTGCTCGAGGATGTGCGCGGCCGGGTACGCGAGGGTGCGTCACTCTCGGAGGCACTGGACCGGCAGGGAAGCTTCCCGAAGGTCTACGTTACGGCCGTGCTGGCCGGGGAGAAGAGCGGCAACCTGACGGGAGTTCTCGATTATTATATTGCGTATCAGCGGGTGGCGACCGGTGTGAGAAAAAAGCTTATAGCCACCTTGATCTATCCGGTGATTTTAGTCACTGTGGCGGCCGCGATTGTAACGTACCTGGTCACCTATGTCGTGCCACAGTTCGCCAAACTGTATTCGGACATGAGCGTGGAGTTGCCGGTGGTGACCCGGCTATTGTTGACGCTAACGGTGAGCTACCGGGGGTATTTCGGCGCGGCGGTGGGACTACTGGTGGCGGCAATCATTGGGTTGTTAATCTGGTCGCGTACCGAGGGTGGCGGCTTGGCCGTTGACCGGCTGAAGCTTAAGATTCCGATCCTAGGGGACACCTGGATCAAGTTCCAGGTGGCGCAGTTCTGCCGGACCTTATCGACCCTTCTGGGCGGAGGGACGCCGCTGGTGTCGGCGCTGTCGACAGCCGCCGATTCTGTGCAAAGCCGCCTGGTATCGAGCAGTATTGCGCGGGCCGCTGAACTGGTGCGCGAAGGGCAATCGCTGCACGCAGCGCTCGCCAGCAGCGGAATCATGCCAGACCTTGGCAATGAAATGATTGAAGTGGGCGAGGCGAGCGGCGCGCTTTCCCCGATGCTGGGAAGCGTTGCGGAATTTTACGAAGAAGAAACCAACCAGCGCCTGGCAACCATGATTGCCGTTGTGGAGCCCGCAATTTTGGTCTTCATGGCCATTGTGATAGGCTTCATTTTGATTTCGCTGTACTTGCCGATTTTCTCCTTCTCCGTTGGTTCTCAGCCGGGCTAGGTTATCGCGAGGCGTTTTTCCATGGCCACGACCAATTACAATCCCGCCCCCCCCACTATCGCGCAGGACGTGCAGCAGGAGCGCGATCGCAGCCGCCAGATCGCGGATCGCTACCGTTGCCCCTTTGTGGATCTGAACGAGGCGCGCATCGATCCCGAGCTTTTCCGAACGATTCCGGCAGAGCTGATGTTCCGTTTCAATTTCGTGCCCCTGGAATCTCGCGACAACCAATTGCAGATCGCCGTGGCCGATCCCAGCCAGGTGCTGCTCAGCGACGAATTACCGCTGCTGCTGGGGAAAAAGCTGGTAATCAAGGTGGCCACACCCGCGCAAATCAGCGACTTGCTGAAGCGCACCGAGCAATCGCAGCGCGTGCTGGAACAAGCCACCGAGGCCTTTACGCTTCAGGTGGTGCAGGACGAAGACGAAGCCGAGGAAAGCCTGTTCGCGGAGCGGCTCACGCGCGACACCGCCGTCAGTCCGGTGGTCCGCCTGGTGGATACGGTTATTTTTACCGCACTCGAGCGCCGCGCAAGCGATATCCACATCGAGGCCCGGGACACGGAAGTCGTGGTGAAGTACCGCATCGACGGAGTCCTCGTCCACGCTATGCCGCCCATCTCCAAGGAGTGGCACTCGACCATCCTCTCGCGCATAAAGGTGATGAGCGAACTGGACATCGCGGAACGCCGCGTGCCGCAAGATGGGCGGTTCCGCGTGCGCTACAAGGGGCGATTTGTGGACTTCCGCGTCTCGATCATGCCGTCGATTCACGGAGAAGATGCCGTGCTGCGCGTGCTGGACAAGGAAACGCTTTCGGAGAAATTCCACAATCTGAGCCTGGAAGTGGTGGGGTTTTCCGAAGAGGAGTTGCGCAAAATACGGCGTTACATACGAGAACCGTACGGCCTGGTTCTGGTTACGGGCCCCACCGGCTCGGGAAAAACCACCACGCTTTACGCGGCTATCAACGAGATCAAGTCGGACGAAGACAAGATTATCACTATTGAAGATCCGGTGGAATACCAGGTTCGGGGCATCACGCAAATCCCGGTGAATGAGAAAAAGGGGCTGACTTTCGCGCGCGGACTGCGCTCCATCCTGCGACACGACCCGGACAAGATTATGGTGGGCGAAATTCGCGATGAAGAAACCGCGCAGATCGCGATTCAATCCGCGCTTACCGGGCATCTGGTTTTTACCACGGTGCACGCCAATAACGTCACCGACGTGATTGGGCGCTTCATCAACATGGGCGTCGAGCCTTATAATTTCGTATCGGCTTTGAATTGCATCGTGGCGCAGCGTCTGGTGCGCGTCGTGTGCGACCACTGTAAAAAACTAGTGCGTTATCCGGCGGATATTTTGCAGGCGTCGGGACTCGATCCCGATGTCTGGAGCGGCGTGTCGTTCACAGAGGGCGCGGGATGCCTGGAATGCTCGGGGACCGGCTTCCACGGGCGCTCGGCGATCACCGAACTACTGGACCTTTCCGACCAGATTCGTGAAATGATCGTGAATCGGCGGCCCACGTCGGAAATCAAGCGGGTGGCGCGCGAAAGCGGCATGACGTTTTTACGGGACTCGGGCCTGGCGAAAGTGCGGCAGGGCATTACCACGCTGCGAGAAATCAACAAGGTGACGTTCATCGAATAAAGCATGAAGACGGCTGACGGAATCCGGCAGGGAATTTACCGCAACAGGATTGTTCGCCGCGCGGCACAGTGGCTCGATGCCATGCCGCACCCTGCCGTAGTGTGCGAGATTTCAGCGGAGTATGTAGCCGCGGCTCGCTGGAACAGGTCCGGAGCGTCCATCGAGGCTTTCGCGGTCGAGCCGCTTCCTCCAGGCGCCATTGGGGCCACGGCGGTGGAAACAAATCTGCTCGATCCAGCGGCGGTTCGCAACGCCGTCAACAAGGTGTTTGCGCGACTACAGGCCAGAAAGCAGGATGCCGCGCTGCTGGTTCCCGACGCCGTGATCAGGGTTTTCGTACTGCATTTCGACGTTTTTCCGCGCTCTGCGTCGGAGGCGTTGCCGCTGCTTCGCTGGCGGCTGAAAAAAAGCGTGCCGTTTGAGGCCGAGGAGACGCTGATCTCCTTCATGCGTCAGGCACCGCGCGAAGAAGGCGTCGACATCGTTACGGGACTGGCGCGCCTGCGCATCGTACGTGAATACGAACAATTGCTCGAGGCGGAAGGCATGGCTCCGGGAGTGGTGATGAGCTCCACGCTGGCGGCCTTGCCGCTGCTCGACGATCGCCACGCTGCACTGCTGGCGCGCGTTTCCGGGAAGACTCTGACGACGGCCATCGTTCGCGACGGCATTCTGTGCGGTTACCGCTGCCTGGAGCTGCCTGCGCAGCAGGACGCCGTTACGCCGCAAATGCTGCTCGACGAGATTTACCCGCTCACCGCCTATTATGAAGATTCCTGGAGCGAGGGTATCGCCCTGGTCAAGCTGGCCGGGCTCAGCGCGCGCATTGAAGAATTTCGGGATCCGCTGGAACGCGAATTGCATTGCCCCGTGGGGACTTTGCTTGCCGCAGCGCAGGGAGTCGTCAGCAGCGACCTGCAGCCTTTGGTGCAGCACGATTTGGACGCGATGGTGGGATGGGCATTGAATCGCGGAGCGTAAAAAAAAGATACAGGAAGGTTTGGGGATGAAAGTTCGGCTCAACTTAGCAACAGCCTCCATCGAAAGTAACCGCCGTATCGCCGTGGGCGCTACCACGGTGGGCAGCATCGGGATGATTGCCATGGTCCTTCTCGCGTGGCATGGATACAGCGTCTGGCGTGCCAATAATGTCTCTCGCGCCGAGCAGGCGCAATTGCAGGGAGACATGGATCGGCTGCGCGCCGAGCGATCCGATCTCGAGGCATTTTTTAATATGCCCGATAATGTGCAGCGCCGCGATCGCGCCGCATTTCTCAATAGCTTGATCGCCGAGCGCGCATTTCCGTGGACCAAAATCTTCATGGACCTGGAACACAATTTGCCCGAGGGCGTGCGCGTGATCACAATTCAGCCGACCTTGGCGCAAGGTCATTTGGAGCTGCGCCTCACGATCGGCGCGCTCAACGATGATGTCAAGCTCAAATTCCTGAAGGCGCTCGAAAGTTCCACCGAGTTTTCACAGATCGAGGTTTTGAATGAAACACGTGCAGCGCGCGCTGCGGAGATGGATCCGGTGCTGCTTTCTCTGCAGGCTCGTTACTCGGCGATTTAATGTTTTGCGCCATGAGCTCGTATTTGATGGAGATTTGAGGGAGACACTGGGTTGCTGATAAGGAAGAAAAGGCTGATTCAGTGGGGAATCGGCGCGCTGCTGGTGATCGATCTAGGGCTCCTCGCCGTGAATTGGCGGTTGGCAACCGAGCCCGGCACCCCACGCACCGAATTGAATTTATTGCGGCGCCGGCACACATTGCTGGCAGCCGATGTCGCTCGCGCCGAGCAGATTCGCAAGCAAATGCCTGGCACCGACCGCCAGTGTGACACGTTTTTCACCGAGAACCTGCGTCCCACCGGCATTGCGTATTCCTCGGTGGTTTCCGATCTTGGTGCAGTAGCGCACGACGCCGGTCTGGCGACTGAGAACCTCAGTTTCCGGCAACATCCGCCGGATCGGCGCGGCGTGGTGGAAGTTGAAATCAGTACGGTGGTGGACGGCGACTATGCCAGCGTAGTGCGCTTCATCAACGGCCTGGAGCATTCCAATAATTTCTACGTGCTGGATAATCTGGCTTTAGCTGCGGGCTCAGCCGGAGTATTGAAATTGAATTTGCAATTGCGGACGTATTTTCGGACCTGACGATGCCGCAGCGCACAAAACTCGTGCTACTCGCCGGGCTATTGGTGGTCTTCGGCATCATGGTCTATTTAAACTTCCGGTCGCCAGGGGTGTCGGCGGTGCCTGCCAGCGCGGATTTGCGCGACGATCCCATTGCGATTGAGAATCCGGCGCTGCGGCTCGACTTGCTCGATCACCTAAAAACGCTGGAGTACCAGGGTTCACATCGCAATATTTTTAGCGCCGCCGCTCCCCCTCCACCAGCGCCGCCGGTGATTGCCAAGCCCGCTCCGGCACCGCCCCCGGGGCCTCCTCCGGTCCCGCCGCTGATAGTACCGGCCACGTTTTTTGGGTACGTCACCGATGCGCGCACGGGCGTGCGCCGAGCTTTCTTTAGCGAAGGGGATGACGTATTTGTAGTCGGGATCGGGGAGATACTTCTCGGCCGCTTCCGCCTGCTACAGATCGGCAACAGCACCGCAGAGCTTGAGGAGACCGGGTCGGGCCGGCGTACGACAGTCACTTTGCAGGAGCCGGGGCCCTCATGATGCGCAAGCGGCGCCGGGCGGACATGTCATCAAAGGTCGCGAAAGCTGCCGAGTCGGGTTTTGCGCTGCTGCTGGCGCTATTCATGGTGGCTTCGCTGATTCTTTTGGCCGCCATTGCTACGCCACGAATTCTGACCCAAGGCCGCCGCGAAAAAGAACAAGAAGCCATCTGGCGCGGCAAC
The DNA here is from genome assembly GCA_963719845.1 of uncultured Acidobacteriota bacterium. GTDB lineage: Bacteria > Acidobacteriota > Terriglobia > Acidiferrales > UBA7541 > Palsa-189. Next base: position 493,199 of record CAVRDM010000037.1, read on the forward strand.
CAGTACATGCGTGCCATCCGCCTTTATTATCGAAAAAACGGGCGCTACCCGCAGACACTCGACGATCTGAAAAAGCCGGATAACGTCGGAAACCACTACTTGCGGAAACCCTACGCGGATCCGATTAACGCCGGCGATGGCGCCTGGCGCGTAATTTACGTCACGCCGTCGGGCCAACTCGTCGGCAGCATTCACTATCATAGTCTGCAGGAGATGGCCATGGCCCTGGTGCCCGGCTTTCAAGCCGCCGGACTCCCGGGCGCGGCGCAGAGTGGCCAGGCGGGACCACAGCAGGGCAGTGCGCAGGCAGGGCCGCAGACCGCGCAACCGTCAGGTGCGCCGCCCGCGCAGGCGGGGGCCACGCCCGGACCCACGAGCCAACCGCAAGGCGCAAATGAGGCGGCTAATCAAACTTCTAGTCAAACTCAGTCAAACGACCACTCAGGGTTTCAATCAGGGCGATCAGGGTTTTGCCAGTCAAGGATTCAGTTCGGCACAACCCGCATCACTCGCGCCCCTCGAGGCTGTCGATGGCCCGGTCATGGGCGCCTTCGCTATAGGTGTTGCCAGCAAGATAAAGCAGCCGTCCCTGCTCGTCTATCGAGGGCAAAACACATACTTCGGGTGGGAATTCATCTATAATCCACTGTTAGCAGGGCCCGCCGCAGGCCAGCAGCAAAACGGAGTTCAGCCGTCCGTTGCAGGCGCACCGGGCACTTCACCCCCTGCGGGAGCTACGCAGACCCTGCCGACCGGCGCGAACACTGGAATCGCCCCGAGCGCGGCCGGCGCCTCTCCTCAATACGCGCCGGTGCCCGTGGGCGGTAGCCCGGCGAACCCGCCAGCCTATCCCCCCGATACACCCGCGGTTCCCTCGCCATGAGCGAATAAAACCGCCCGTCGAATAGCGCAACAAAGACGCACCTTGTGTGGACGGACGGAAGCGCCCAGCGGTCGAAAACGAATAATTATTGCGTGGGCGGAAGCGCAAGCGCAAGCGGCCACAGTGGAGCAGACCGGCTAGCGGTTTTTTGTTTTTCCAGTCTGGCATTAACGCGGCGAATGTAATCTTGCGTTTCGGGGAACGGAGGCACGCCGCGATACTTGGCGACGCGGTCCGGTCCGGCATTGTAGGCGGCGAGGGCGAGGGGCAAATTCTGACCGTAGCGGTCCAAGAGTTCCTTGAGATAACGGGTGCCAGCGTCAATGTTCTGCGCGGGATCGAACAGGTTGCGAACGGAAAGCTCGGCGGCCGTGCGGGGCCGGAGCTGCATCAATCCAAATGCAGATTTGGGTGAAATCGCGCGGTAATTGAAGTTCGATTCGACGGAAATGATGCTGGCGACCAGCAGGGGATCGACGCCATTCCTCGACGCAGCGGTGCGAATCTCCTCCCCGTAGAGTACGTCGGGCGCCGCAGGCACCGCGGATACGGGAAACACTTCTTCCGGTTCGACGGAGATGAGTTCGCCGGCGGGAAGAGTGACGCTCCCGCCGTCAAGATCCAGGCGCACCGAATCTCCCACGCGCTGCCAGCCGGTAATGTGCAGGCGTTGCCCGCCGCTAAGCACCGCGTAATCTGCCCGCGCCACGGGAACTAGGCATGCGAGTACGGCGGTGGCGACAAAGGCGGCCATTGCCGCTCCGTAAGTTGCGCGGAACACAAGAGAGCGCCGCGCCTTCCGCCGGGTTGCCCGTAACCGCCGCCTTATGGTGGCTGCATTCATGCAATCTCGATGGGCTGCCCCAGCGCGAATTCCTCGATCGCGGCGGCTACGCCGGCCTGGTCGTTTGAAAGCGTCTCGTGCCAACCTAATGCTTTAAGCTCTGGCACGCTGTTGGCCATCACCACCGGCAATCCGGCAAATGCCAGCATTTCGCGGTCGTTGTGATTATCGCCGATAGCCATCACTTCTTCCCGTGCGATGCCGCGCAGGGCGGTCCATTCGGCGAGCGTGGATCCCTTGGAGCACCGAGGGTGGATCACGTCAACCATGCCGAAGTCACGATCCTCGTAAAAAGTCACAGCCAGCGAGAAATTGGCAACCGCAGCGCTCGATTGCATTCTACGCAATTCGGCCTCGGCGCGCCTCATGTTTTCCACCGGGCCGCTATACATCACCTGGATGGGGTCTTCGGTGAGGCAATTCTCGAGAGGACACACCTGCGCGATAAATTCGCGATTGCGCAGAAAGTAAGCCTGCCGCCGAGGGTCCTCCCAATCGATTCGTTCGTAAATCACCTGGTTCGCACGTCGTCGGTCGAAGACTACCGCAGCGCCGTTGCGAAATGCGGCAGGCATTTGCGACAGCACCTCGGCGGCCGTGCGGCGGTCCAGCAATTTACGAAAGTAGGTGACGCCGTCTTTGGATTTCACCAGCGCGCCGTTGTTGACGATCATCGTAAGCGCGCACGGAATTTGCCGCGCGATTGGCAGCGCAAAATCGAAGCGGCGCCCCGTCACCAGCGCCACCTCTATTCCCCGCTCCGTCGCTACTTCAACGGCGCGGCGATTCGCCGCGGGCAGCTCGGACGAGCTGTCGAGCAAGGTGCCGTCAATATCGAGCGCGATAAAACGCACAGCCATCCTGAGATTATACCGTGCCGTGATCGCAGCCAGGCATGTTGTATCGAAAAATGTACGCGAACGGAACGGAAGGACTCCCGAGGCTACCGTGATGAAAAATGGTGAAACATGGCGCAGTTCCTGCTATGAAACCGCAAGGCTGAGATGCGCAGCGAGAGCACTTCTGGCTCAGTAAAAGTACCCTGAGGTCTCCTGGATCCGCGAACCTCTCGAACCGGGAAACACCCTCTTGTTCGGGCACCGTTCCTCGGATTCCCAGCGAGGGGCTGAACCGTAACCCAACCCGTGTTTAGTTGCCCCGGATAATATCAGTCCTTGGGTGCTGGCGAATTCTGCCTTCACCGGAAATCTCCGTTTAGATCCATTGCTTTCGCAGCAGCCAGGCTTTGACAATCTGCGTAAGGCCCACGTAGCCGAGCAGTGTGAGTATCAAGATTGGCCAATAAGCCCTCGGCAGGTGCGTGAACCCCAGCGCAGAGGCCATTGGGGAATACGGCAGCCACATTCCAAAAGCCATGATAGATAATGTTGTGGCCGTCAGCGCCAAACTCGCTCGGCTCTGTAGGAAGGGAATCTTATTTGTACGAATGACGTGAATGATTAGCGTCTGCGTCATCAACGATTCGACGAACCACCCAGTCTGAAATAGCGGCGCTCGGGATGGATCCCAGCAGTTGAAGACATAGAGCATGACGAAGAAAGTCGTATAGTCGAAAATCGAGCTGATAGGGCCAATAAAGAGAATGAACCGCCTGATCTCGTCTATGTTCCAGGGCCGCGGCCGGGTTACTTGCTCATCGTCCACGGCGTCTGTTGGGATCGGCACCTGGGAGAAGTCGTACAGCAGGTTGTTGGTCAACACCTGAATTGGGGCCATGGGTAGGAAAGGGAGGAAAGCACTCGCTCCAAGCACACTGAACATATTCCCAAAGTTCGAACTCGCTCCCATGCGGATGTACTTAACAATATTCGCGAAGACCTTGCGGCCTTCGATAACGCCCTCTTCCAGCACCATGAGGTCCTTCTCAAGCAAGATCAGATCCGCCGATTCTTTAGCGATGTCAGTGGCAGTGTCTACCGAGATGCCAACGTCCGCCGCCCGCAAGGCGGGAGCGTCGTTGATACCGTCGCCCATAAAGCCGACAACGTGCCTTTTGTCCCGGAGGACACGGATTACCCGCTCTTTGTCCGCGGGAGAGAGGCGGGCGAATAGCGCCGCCTTATCCGCTGCCTCGGCCAGTTCGGCATCGGACATTTTTTCCACGTCGTCGCCCAGTAGCATTGGATCTGCTGAGAGGCCAACGTCTTTGCACACCTTGCGGCTGACCAGGTGGTTATCCCCGGTGAGGATTTTTACGGCCACGCCATGCTTGTGCAGGGCCGCAAGGGCGCGGGCTGCAGTGTCCTTGGGCGGATCCAGGAACGCGACGTAACCTCTGAGTACAAGATCACGTTCGTCTTGCTTGGCGCAAATTTGCTTGCTCGGCAGCTCCTTAGTTGCCACTGCCAGCACGCGAAAGCCGTCGTTGCTGAGGTCGTCGTACTCTCGCTTCAGGCCGACCACATGATCCGCGTCCATGGCGGATACCTTGCCGTCGAGTTCAAAATGAGAGCAGTGGAGGAAGACTTCTTCCGGTGCTCCCTTGGTAAGGAGGATTGACTTGCCTTCGGGGTCCTCCACCAAGACCGACATCATGCGTCGAGTGAAGTCGAATGGGATCTCATCCAGCTTCTTGTACTTGTCGAGAATCGTCTTCCCGTGGAAATCTGGACTGTCCAGAATCGCCCGGTCGAGTAGGTTTTTCAGGCCTGTCTGGAAGTAGCTGATCAGGTACCCGTCCAGGAGCACGTCATCGGATTCACGCCCAGCAACGTCGCAATGCCGCATGAGGACGACCCGGTCCTCCGTGAGCGTACCCGTCTTGTCGGTGCACAGCACGTCCATCCCCCCGAAGTTCTGGATGGAGTTAAGCCGCTTGACGATCACCTTCTTGCGACTCATGGCGATCGCGCCTTTGGAGAGGCAGACGGAGACGATCATTGGCAGCATCTCGGGGGTGAGGCCTACGGCGACAGCCAGCGCGAAGAAGAAGGCTGCCTTCCAATCGTGTTTGGTGAAACCATTAATGAGAAAAACCAGAGGCACCATCACGGCCATAAACTGCATCATGAGCCATGTAAAACGGTTGAGACCCTGATCGAAGCTCGTTAGCACCCGCTCCCCAGTGATCGAGCGGGCCATACTGCCCAAGTAAGTTTGTACTCCCGTCGTGACCACGACAGCCGTCGCCGTGCCACTCTCGACGCTCGTCCCCATGAAGCAGGTATTCTTGAGTTCAGTGGGTGAGCTCTCGTCTTTTGTTTCGGGGTCGTGGAGCTTCTCGACAGGAAGCGACTCACCGGTGAGGCTGCCCTGGCTCACGAAGAGGTCTTTCGATGACAGCAACCGCACGTCACCCGGAATCATGTCGCCGGCGGCCAGCTTGATGATGTCGCCGGGCACCAAGTCTCGGAGTGGTATCTCCCTCGCCGCGCCGTCCCTAACGACCGTAGCGGTCACATGAATCATGGCCTTCAGCTTCTCCGCTGCGGCATCCGCGCGGGCTTCCTGCCAGAACCGGAGTCCCACACTTAGTCCCACCATAATCGCCATCACGGAGCCGGCGCGCGCGTCGCCGGTAAGGAATGAGACTGCCGACAAAATCGACAGCAGGATCACCAGAGGGTTACGGGCGATTTTCAGAAGGCGGATAAGCCAGCCTTGCTTCCGTTCTTGTGCGATCTCATTCGGACCCGTCGTGCGCGCCCGTTCTTCGGCATCAGCTGCCGTTAAGCCGCTCAGAGACGTTCGCAAGTCCCGGAGCAGGTGTTCGTCATCCTTCCGCGCAGCGTCGAGGACTGCAGGTGAAACACGAATATTCTCGTTCTTCGTCTTCGTTGGAATCGGCGGCTCGTTCGAGCGAGCCGGCGGCCCCGCGAGCTTAGAGCTTGGCGATCCGGCGTGGTCGACCAAAGCTCCTGCCGTGCTATCCGCGTCTGGTGTCGTCATGGTTTCTTTGACCGCTTCACTGGTGAAGCCCTCTATTCGTAAGATAGACAACTATAGCTTGGCAGCGGCCCGCGGTCTCTACATCTTGATGAGTCTTGAAAGGAGAGATATTGCGCGCACTTTGGCGATTATGCCTGGCTCACGGCGCACTCGGAGAGCGCCGGGATAAACCGGCAAGTTGTAGGGGATGAAATAGCCCTACATGAAACGAAAGCAGCGAATCCATCCTGGCCTCGAGTCTTGCAGGCGATGCCGCGAGGCATCGCTTGAAGCGCAGACAGAGGTATCAGTGGGCCGGGCTACAAGATCTTCGATCGCTACAAGGAATGCGGCGTGCAGGGGCTCACGGACAGAAGCCGCCGTCCCTATCGCTACGCCAACCAGCTTCCGTTCCAGGTGGAAAACTTCATCTTGAACGTAAAGCACGAGCACCCCAGCTGGGGTGCTAGCAAAATCCGTGAGCGCTTGATTCGCCGGTTCTCCGGCATTCCCATCCCGGCCAAAAGTACCATCCATGCAGTGCTGGATCGCTTCGGCCTGGTGGAGCGCTGCGGTCGCGTGCGTCGTCGCGCCCAAGGGACACCGCTCTCGTTAGGCCAGCGACCCAATGAGCTGTGGTGTACCGATTACAAGGGCGAGTTCCTGCTGGGAAATTGTCAGTACTGTCCGCTGACGGTCACCGATCACGCCAGCCGTTTTCTGCTCACCTGTGAAGCCCTCTCTTCCACCAAAGAAGACTACGCTTTCACCGTGTTTGAAAGGCTTTTTAAGGAGCGCGGCCTGCCGGCCAACATCCGCAGCGATAATGGTGTTCCCTTCGCTTCCGCTCATGCTTTGTTCAACCTGAGCAAACTGGCGGTCTGGTGGCTCCGGCTCGGGATCGGCATCGAGCGGATCAAGCCGGGCCATCCTCAGCAAAATGGCCGTCATGAGCGCATGCCTCTCACCTTAAAAAAAGAAACTACCAAACCGGCGGGTTCAAACTTTCTGCAGCAGCAGGCTCGGTTCGATGACTTCATCGAGGTCTTCAACAACGAACGCCCGCACGAAGCGTTGGACATGAAGTGTCCTGCGGAGGTCTACCAACCTTCCCCGCGCCCCTACACCGGCTTGCCGGACATCGACTATCCCCTCCACGATAAAATCATCGTGGTCACCCGTTGCGGGCGCATCCGTCTCGGTCGCAAGAAAATTAATTTCAGCCAGGTCTTTGCCGGCCAAGCGGTCGGAATCAAGGAAGTTCACGACGATATCTGGCTGGTCACCTTTATGGACTATGATCTGGGATACTTCGATCTGGAGACTCGGGTGCTCGAACCGTTGGAAAATCCCTTCGGCCCAAAAGTGTTACCTATGTCTTAGGTACGTTGTGTCACCCATGTCTCCGGTCTGGACCCACGAGAAAGTGGCGCGCCCGGAGGGATTCGAACCCCCGACCCTCTGCTTAGAAGGCAGACGCTCTATCCACCTGAGCTACGGGCGCGTTGATTGATTCTAAGAGACTTGACGCATTCGCGGCAATCCATTTGTTACGTTTCGTATCATAACTGTCCCAGAACTGTGCCAAAACTCTCGTCTTCGAGCACAGGTGTCGCCTTGTGCCGTCATTTCGTTAGCTTGGCGATTGATTTTTTCCAACGCTTCTCTTTGCATCTTCAACTTCATTTGCGAATACCTCTTAAACACCTGCGAGTCTCCTTGCCGAAGCAACTGAGTGACCCACTCGTCTGCTACGCCGCCCGCACTGAGGCGTGTGGCGTATGTCGAGCGCAGATCGTAGATTCTGAAATATGGGATCTTCTGCCCTCTTTAGAGTGAGTCGCCACGATGTTCGCAAAGAGTATTGATATCCCGTCGTGCTTTGCTCGCTTGGGAACAAATACTCTCCTTGTCCTGAAAGAGCGATTTGGTCCCGAAATGCTTGGACTGCGAGTTTTGTGAGCGGGGCTTCGCCAACCCCGTTCGGTGTCTTGGAGTCGGGAATCCAGACGACAGCATTCGCCAAGTCTACCTGCTCCTTCTTCATCGAGAGCAGTTGCTTGTAGACCCGAAGTCCCGTCTCCGTAATGATACGACCAACGTTCCGCAGATAGCGCGGGGCGTGTTGCTCGATGCACTGCTGCTCTGACCAAGAGACGTAATGCGGTCGGAACAGTCCTCTGACTGCCACGGGGAATTCGACACCCGAACACGGATTCGAAGGGAGCAATTTCTTTCGAACCGCGACGTTCAGAATGCGCCGCAGCACTCTCAGTTCTTGATGAATCGTCGTTGGTTTCACGATTCGTTTGCCTTCACGGGTTCCGAAGCGAGACGTGATTCGGATTCGCTGGCGGAGCCGTGTTCGGAGATAAAGTTCAATGTCATCTGCTGTCAAGTTGGCCAAGGTGCGGGAAGCGAAGGTTCTATTCAAATGCTTCACAGCCCGTAGATTGGCGACGTGGGTTTTGTGAGTTCGGAACGGCGGTTTGGAATAATTCTCCATGAAAATTTCGGCCCATTGTCAAAAGGCCAGGCTTTCTCCTTTTCGGACAACGTCCAGTATGTTTCCGTCTCTGGCGTGAAGCCGCTCTCGAAGTTTCTTCTGAGCTTCCTGCCAGTCTGCTGTAAAAGTTGATTCTCTACGGAGCGTTTCGTCTCGTTCCCGGTAGCGCATCCACCAGAACTTCGTTGCCTTCCGGCGAAACAAATTACCGTCATGTTCAATGGGTCTACTCATTCTCCATCTCCTGTTTGAACCACGCGCGGAATGGTTCGAGGTCCGATCTGAGAAACCGGATATTTCGACCCATCACGCGGAGATGGGGAATCTGCTTTCGCTCAACCCAAAGACATACCGTTTGCGGACTGACTCCAAGAAATTTGGCCGCTCTTTGACGGTGAGCGGAATTTCCCCCGCACTACTTGCGACGGTGGGCGCGACTTCCAGGCATGGCTGATTCATGGCGGTTCTTCCTTTGGAGTATTCGGTGCGTTCTACTTGGGAGCGTTCGGGATCGCGGGGACGCTAAAATTCGATTTCTCGTCATAGACCTGATTGAATTCGTATTGGTCGCGCTCGGCATTGAAAGCTCGGACTTCGAGAATCTGCGAAACGTATCGTCTTCCTGGGCGGCGTTCGAGCTGAATGATGACGTTGAGCGAGTCGCCGATGTTGGTCTTGATGGCGCGATAAGGCAATTCGACACCGCTTTGCAAAACGCAGCTCGTGAACCTTGAGATGGCTTGTTGGGCAGAACTGGCGTGAACGGTTGAGAGCGTACCGGAGTGGCCGGTATTGAGGAGCTGAAGCAAATCGAACGCCTCACCCCCGCGAATCTCACCGAGAATGATTCGGTCGGGCCGATGCCGAAGGGATGCCTTTAATAAGTCGCGGATCGCCACGGCGGGAAGGCCTGCCTGTGCCTGACGAGCTTCAAAACGAACGAGGTTTGGCTTTCCGAGCTGAATCTCCGACGTGTCTTCGATAAGAAGAACTCGGTCGTCATCCGAGATGAGCTTCCCCAAGGCGTTCAAAAGCGTTGTTTTGCCGGTGCCGGTCCCGCCGCTGATGAGAATGTTCTGCCCTCTCTCGACGTAGTTTTTCAGCCGTTCAACAAGGATTACATCAAGGCTTCCGCATTTCACCAGGTCTTCAATCGTGAAGTGGCGACCATTAAACTTACGAATTGTGAGCGTCACACCGTGAATGCTGCACGGCGGGATCACGGCTGCGACGCGGCTGCCGTCAGGCAGCCGGGAGTCAAGGATGGGCTTCTGCTCAGAGATGTCGTCGCCAAGCCGCCGTGCGATGTTCTTGACGGCGACCATTAAAGATTTCTCGCTCAAGGTAAGGTCAGGCACTTCTTGAAGTACGCCTGCCCTCTCAATAAACACGTGAGTCGAGCCATTGACCATGATTTCACTTATGGAGTCATCACGGATCAGGTGCTCGATGGGCCGCAAGAATGGAAGGATGGTTTCAAAACCGAGCATTAGATTTCTCCACTGGCGAGCTGCTCGAAATACGAGCGGTTCACGTCGTTTGCAGTAGGGCTTCTACTGCAAAATAGCGGTACCGTGTCGATGATTGATGTCCGAGCCTACGCTCGTTGGTTGGCGAGTTAACTGGACAATAGTTTCCCCTTAACATCTTTCCGCGTCGTAGCCTCCATCTCGCTCGCGTTGGCCTCGGCAGTAGAACAGAAATGACTAACTCAATGGCGAGAGTATGGCGAGAATGTGGTAGGATTGTGGCGAGATTAGCGGCGAGATTATGGCGAGGACATATATACACGAGCTTAGTGATTGGCCCCACTTTACGTGGGATTCAAAGGCCCTTTCGGCTTTGCTCTCTGGCGTCCGACTCCGCCAAGGCTTGCTTGTGGGCAAGATGCAGGGCTTTGCTCTCACATCACAGTGGACTGCAACGCTAAAAGTCCTAACGGACGAAACGATTAAATCGAGCGCAATCGAAGGTGTCGTACTCAACCCCGAGAACGTGCGTTCTTCCCTGGCTCGACGGCTAGGGTTGGATGTCGGCGGTCTTACGACCCACAAGGACCGCTATGTCGATGGCGTCGTTGAAATGATGTTGGACGCGACGCAGAAATTCGACAAGCCACTCACGAAGGAACGCTTGTTTGACTGGCACGCACATCTATTTCCGCGAGTACGTACAACTGCCGACAAATTTCGCGTCGGCGCATGGCGGGATGACAGTCAGGGTCCGATGCAAGTTGTGTCAGGTCCAGTCGGTCGCCATAAGGTTCATTACGTTGCCCCTGCGGCTTCTCGCGTGCGGAGCGAGATGGGAAAGTTTCTAAAGTGGTTCGACGGCGACGAACAAGAAGATCCGCTCTTGAAGGCCGCCATCGCTCATCTGTGGTTCGTTACGATTCATCCATTTGAGGATGGCAACGGGAGAATCGGAAGAGCAATCGCTGAGATGTGCCTGGCGAGATCGGACGGGAGCGCTCAGCGCTTCTACAGTATGTCCTCGCAAATTCTCGAAGATCGAAAGGACTATTACGAAGTTCTTGAGAGAACGCAGGCAGGTCCGCTCGACATCACGGGATGGCTGACGTGGTTTCTCGGTTGCCTGGACAGGGCCATTGAACAATCGAATCAAATCACGAGCAGTGCGCTGGAGAAGGAATTGTTCTGGAGGGGCTTGACGGAAAGGAAGGTCTCTCTGAATGATCGGCAAAAGAAAGTCCTGAACAAACTATTCGGAGAGTTTGAAGGAAAGCTGACGAGAGAAAAGTGGATGAAAATGACGAAGGCTTCTTCGCGTACTGCCCTTCGAGATATCGACGAGCTGATCGCCCTCGGCGTCCTAGAACAAGAGGAAGCGGGGGGAAGAAGTACTTCCTATAGGCTGAAGAAGGTTGTCGAGAAGTGACTGGACCACCTTACCGCGTAGGATTTTGCGGCGGCATAACGCATCGCCGTCGGCTCGCCGTTGAGCTAATTGAAAGGCACGCATGCTACACAAGACTGCGCTGGAACGTTACGAGAAACTAAAGAGAGTATTCGGGCGTTTGATGGATCATTTCAACCGAGATGATCTTGATGACTTCATCTTGACTGCAAATTCTTTGCGCGAATGGATTCGACGCGACAACTCGCTGATCCGAGAGCAAAAAGACGCGCTCGAAAGATTTGTCGTTGACCGCAGCGTTGATTGGCAAATTTGCAACCAAATTGCCAACAATCAGAAGCATGTAAACGGTAGGCCGCGCATGAGGGCCCGACAGACTTTGGAGCCAATCCCAGTCGTGACGGCAGTACAGGTAAGTCCAGGCGGGACTGGATTCGGAGTGCCGCCCTCCATGCGCGTTGTCGGGGCCGGTGAGGACATTGTGATCGAATACAACGGGAACAGCGAATCCGCGCTCGCGTTCGTTGTTAGAACGTTCAGGCATTTCCATTATATTTTCGAAGTCGCGCCTATTCCGATTGAACGGCGCAAACTTCAGGGCTTGACTGAACTTCTTGGCGGTTGAGAGTGCTGGCACCCTCGGATGCGCAGTTTGTCGCAAGACAGAACTGCATGGCTGCCTTGCATTCCCCTTTATCTGTGTCAGAACTGTGCCAAAACCGTACCTTTTCGATCCATTGGAGTTAGCTTTGAGCGCTGGCCGCCCCTGCGGGGTGGTTGTATGAGTCTGAAACTCCCTCTGTTTAGTTCGTGGCCCAACTAGAATCTGATACACAACATGGCCCGGCAGCTAAGGCCGTTTGTTTTCTCACTGGAGCGTTCCTGCCCGACTTTGAGCATGGCTCCGGTATTGGCGATTGTGTGTATGGTGGCGGGTGTTGTCCTGAAAAGGGCAACATCCTGACCCCGCTGGGGAGATTGAGTAGTTTTCGCCGACCGGGCCGGGCCGCGTTGAAATTTGACGTGGAGAGGTCAGCATGAAATCCAAGCCTCAAGGAAAAGATTTCAAAAGACAGCTGCCGCGCTAAGCCAGGCAACTGGCATGAGATGAACCGCAAACAACGGCGGGAGACAATGCGGAAGATCCAGAGCGATGACCTCAGCTTGGAAGTGGTACATCCCGATGCCGCCGGCATTGATATCGGTAACGAATCCCACTACGTGGCTGTACCTCCGACGCGGGACAGCCAACCGGTACGTCGCTTCGGGTGCACCACAGCGGAGCTGAAGACGATGGCCCAATGGCTGAAGCAATGCGGGATTCGGACCGTCGCGATGCAGTCAACGGGTGTGTACTGGATCGCGGTATACGACATTCTCGAAGCAGCGGGTGCCGAAGCGTACTTGGTGAATGCGCGGGAGACGAAGAATTTGCCGGACGCAAAAGTGACGTGCAAGAGAGTCAATGGCTAATGAAGCTGCACACCTATGGGCTGTTGCGCAATTCGTTCCGGCCCTCGCAGGAAATCCGCAGGATGCGGACGTACTGGCGGCAGCGCAATGATCTGGTGCAGGCGGCAGGGCGGCACATCCAGCGGATGCAGAAGGCGCTGACGCAGATGAATATTCAATTGGCCAATGTGCTGAGTGACGTGAGCGGAATGACTGGACAAGCGATCATTAGGGCCATTCTGGCAGGCGAACGCGATCCGCATAAGCTGGCTGAGTTTCGTGACCCTCGGGTGAAGGCGAGCAAGCACGAGATCGCGCGGAGCCTGGAGGGCAACTGGCAGGAAGACCTGCTGTTTGTGCTGAAGCAGGAGCAGGATGGTTACGAGTTTTGCCAGAAGCAGATGCTCGAGTGCGATCAGCAAGTCGAGCAGTATCTGCAGCAACGAGAAGACCGGAGCCAAGGTGCCCCTCTGCCAGAGGAGAAGCGGAAAGGGCGGCGCAAGAAGAAGAAAGGGAATGCGCCGCAGTTTGACTTGCGCGGAGAGTTGTTTCGAATGACCGGTGCGGACCTGACCCGGATCGACAGCATCGATGTCATGACCGCGACGACGATCCTCAGCGAAGTGGGATGGGATATGGGCAAATGGGAGACCGAGGACCATTTCGTTTCCTGGCTACGGCTGTGTCCGGTCAATCGAGTCAGCGGAGACAAGATCATTGGGAAAGGTCGCCTGCCGACGAAGAATCGGGCCTGCATCGCTTTGAAAATGGCGGCCAGCACGCTGCGAAAAACCAACACCTATCTGGGAGCGCAGTTCCGCCGATTCAGAACCAAGCTGGGCTCCCCCATTGCGATCAAGTCCATGGCGGCCAAGCTGGCCCGATTGGTATACCGCATGCTGCGCTACGGGATGAAATACGTGGACCAAGGAGCGAAGTTCTACGAGACCCAACACCGCAACCTACAGATCAAACAGCTCAAGTGGAAAGCTGCCAAGCTAGGACTTTAAGTCGTCCACCTCCTGCAGCCTAAAACGTGGGAGTTTCTGGGGAGCGAAAAGCAGATTCCCAAATTACTGACAAGAGAAGGAGAGGAGAAAAAGAAGTAGAAGTAGAAGTAGAAGTAGAAGTAGAAGTAGAAGTAGATGATGGACCTATTGGAGTCGGATAGTGTGCACCCAAGACGGGTGTGCTCGGACCCAGAAGAGGTGCAAGGCCCATGGCCAAGACGTTCAAACGTGGTGACCACGTTGAATGGAACTCAGAAGCCGGCAGAGTCAGAGGCGTGATTTTCAAGAAGGTTGTTTCGGACGTACGAATCAAGGGCTATGTGCACCTGCATCGAAAAAAGAACCGCAATACATCATCAAGAGTGAAAAGACCGACCACGTGGCAATTCACAGAGGGCAAGCGCTGAAACATATAAAGGCCAAGAGAAAGATGAAACCAAAGAAAACAAAAGCAAGGGGGAAGACGATCTGACTCAGGAGTCAAGAAGAAGATTACGGTGCATTATGCACAATGTGTTTTCATACCTTCTGGCGTAAATGACGATTGCGCAGATTGCAACCAGATTCAAAATCTGCGCGATGATGAACACAATATCGCTGATCATGCCCGCGTAGGCCAAGAAGAACAGGGCTCCCAGGAACCAAAGAGTATAAGCCCTGATGCTTATTCAAGGAATCCGGCCGCCATCAGCTAGGACTACGTCGGTGACTGTACCCCCCTCGGGCACCGAGCTTTTGCTCGAAAACTCCTCCACTATGTTCAAACTCCATAAGGGTTCGCGAAGGACCGCCGCCTGAATGCGATCGTCAAGGACGCGTAAGATGATGTGTCTACGCTCTGCCTGCAGCCGGTCGGGTAACCAGTTTCTGATCTCCAAGCTAGAGCGCAGTGTGCGGTGTGTGAATAAGCGCGAGAAATTCGGTCCGGGTCTCTGTTTTGCGGAAAGCTCCCAGCATGGAGGACGTAATAGCAGCGGAGTGTTGTTTCTCAACCCCGCGCATCATTATGCACATATGTCTCGCTTCAACGACTACCCCCACGCCTTGCGGTTTGATAGCACTCTCAATCGCTTCAGCAATTTGTGTTGTCAGACGTTCCTGCACCTGTAATCGACGCGCAAATACGTCCACCAAGCGAGGAATCTTACTGAGCCCGATTACCTTCCCTTGTGGAATATATCCGACGTGGACCTTCCCAAAAAACGGCAGAAGATGGTGCTCGCAGAGGCTAAACATCTCAATATCCTTGACGATCACCATCTCGTCGTAGGCGACATCGAACATCGCACCCAGCAGAGTTTCCTCTGGGTTCTCCCGGTAGCCTCTGGTTAGATACAGCATCGAACGCTCCATGCGTTCGGGGGTGTGCCGCAGGCCATCACGCTCTGGGTCTTCGCCCACACGGACCAACATTTCCCTCATGAGTTCCTGCGGGCTGGTAGTCGCTAACGACTGAGGTTCAAGTATCGTTTGCATCTCTTCTCGCAATCTCACAATCCAAAACGCGCTGCTGGAAATTGGCCATCACCTTACAGTCGTCGCCAGACATGACGTTAGCTCGGTCTCATCAAGCGGCGACAGCGTTTGCGCTCCGTCCGTGTTGAACGTCGCCGCGTAGCGCATCTGTGCGGACCTCAGTCATGCGCGCAAGCACAAACGCCGCCAAGGCCATCTCTACATCTCGCACCGCGATATCAAAGAACATTCCTGTCGAGACAAGGTTGATGGCGATGAGCACTAGCCATACTGAAGCAACATAAGAGCCCAGGCGCGTCCACTTGGTCAGAATCGATAAGCCCACGATCATCTCAATAACGCCGATGATGTGCATGAAGGTTTGCCCGCTGAACGGCAGTATTTTCAGGGCCAGCGGACTTATGTATGCGGGCCAGTTGGCTAAAAAGTTGAAGTACTTGTCCAGGCCTGCCAAGAACGGCCCGACCCCAAGCCCGATCCGCAGTATCCACCAACCCTGATCCAATCGTGAATCAAATCCCTTGTACATGTTCGGTCCCTCCACGAAGATAGAGTTGGCAACAGCGATTCGGTTACACATTTCTCTTCCTGAGCTGCTGCGGTTTGCTCTGTAACCTTTATTGCTCTCGTGACTCCCTCACAATGGAGGGTTTGTATGGTTAGCCCGGCGAAAGCGGCCACTTCGCAAGAGCCCTTGAGTGACGAAGAAGTCGTGGTCCGCGTGTTAGCGGGTCAGACGGCCATGTTTGAAGTCGTCATGCGCCGTCACAACCAGCGCCTCTACCGCGTGGCACGGGCCATTCTGCGCAATGATGGCGAAGCTGAGGACGTAATGCAGGACGCCTACGTGCGCGCGTACGAGCATCTCGACCAATTTGCCGGAAGGGCAAAGTTTTCCACCTGGCTGACACGCATCGCGGTGCATGAAGCTTTAGCGCGACAGCATCGTGGAAATCGATATCAGGAGTTGGAGCCGGAGTCAGAACGGAACGGTGACCCCATGGATAGATTTGCTTCTTCGGAGCCGAATCCAGAACAGCAGGCGTCGAACTCGGAGATTCGTAGGCTGCTGGAAGAAGCTGTCGAAAAGCTGCCGGATGCTTACCGGACCATTTTCGTGCTACGCGACGTAGAAGAAATGAGCACGACCGATACCGCGAATATTCTCGAAATCACTGAAGAAAATGTCAAAGTCCGCCTGCATCGAGCGCGGGCGTTGTTACGCAAGGATCTTTACGCCCTTGCTGGGGTCGAAAGGAAGGAAGCATTCAATTTTCATGCCGTGAGGTGCGACCGTGTTGTCAAGAATGTGTTTGAAAGAATTCAGAAGCAGGTCTTGAAACAGAAAGACTCCGAAGCGAGCATACAGTGAGAGCCTGCACCGTGCATCATGGCCAACTGCCCTAATACGAATGGTCTTTATTGACCACAAGCCAGGAGGAGCCAGATGGAAGCTGTGGGAGACAGTCCCGGCCTACTGCTCGATGAGGAGAAGAACGGAATCAAGGAATAGTGGATTCCCAATGAGACTTTGACATGCAGCTGCCACCCACACAGCGGTTTCCACACTGTGCCCCAGATTGAAATGTGTTCTTTTTTGCACGGAAGCGCTTTTTCCCAGTGTCTAAGATGTGCATGCATGACCACCTCGGGCAAGTATTGAAGAAATCCGTGCGCAGCTGTGGAAAAGACGCCGTTGAGCTTGTCTAGAGCTTTGGGAGCACGGGGACCGAGCAATTGAGCCAGCAAATCAGGATGGAGAAAGAGGTGAACCACCATGGCACAACCACAGAGAAAAGAATCACAGCCGCGCTCCGCCGGACACGAGTCTATTGATGGGACGATGAGCGGATCAGTGCTCCAATTTGGCCTAGCCGGCGAACTCGACGAACTGCACCGGGATGAAGCATGGCTACACCCGACCGGGCGAAGTTCGAAGACACTTGTAAAGTACCCGGATCTCCGCATTGTGCTGATCGCTATGAAGGCGAATACGCGCATGCACGAGCACACGGCGGCGGGCAGAATCTCTGTGCACACGCTTAACGGTCATATCCGGCTTCACCTGCCCGAGCGGGTGGTGGATCTCCCTGTCGGGCACTTGCTCGCCCTCGATCATTGCGTGCCTCACGATGTGGAGGCGTCCGAGGACAGCGCCTTTCTGCTGACGCTCTCGTGGCCGCCGGAAACAAAGGAACCCGCGCCGGACGAAAACTCCCCGCGATAAACAGAAATAGGGGGAAGTCGCTCGCATCCTACGCTCACCACGAGCACTCCTGGACTCTTAAGTGGTGCGACAGAAGGGCGCGCACTTGATCCAGGTAACTCAGCGAGGTTCACAATGAAGTCGCTCTCTTTCCGTGTGCTGCAAATTATTCGGAGAAATGGGGAAGGATCGGCTGGATCTCCATGCGTTATTCGAGGCGGCAGGCAACGAATCAACTGAACGGCGGGGCGTACTCGACGCCATCGACGAATTGACCCGCGCGGGTATGCTGGACGAGTGCGGTAGTGACTTCTACGCGCTCACAGAAAAAGGTAAGGGGGCAATCGCTCAGCCTTGAGTAGAGGGCAATGCAGCCTGTGTTGATACAAGCGAGTCGGTACAGCGAGATCGTGACGGCAGCGGAGGTGATCAGAGATGAGTTCCCAGCAGGCGCAGGGCAAGCGTGAAATGCCCATCGCGGAGTCATCCGCTTGATTGACCTCGTGAATTACCAAGAAGGAGCCGTTGTCAGCTGGACTCTCGTCAACCGGGCGACGGGAACACTCACGCTGTTCGCTTTCGATGAGGGCCAAGGTTTAAGTGAGCACACAGCTCCGTTCGACGCGGTGGCACATCTGCTGGAGGGTGAAGCGGAAATTGCAGTTTCTGGCAAGCCGCTACGGGCGACGGCAGGCGAAGCGGTTCTCATGCCCGCGAATCAGCCTCACTCGCTGAAGGCCCTCCGCAAATTCAAGATGTTGCTGACCATGATCCGTTCATGAGCAACGCGGAGCGGAGGACTGGATTTATATGGAAGCGCCAGAAATGCCCGCTGTCCTGACCATTGGGCATTCGAACCGCACATGGAAAGACTTCCTAGAGCTTCTGCGGGCGCACCGCGTCAAACGCGTCATCGACGTACGCAGCATCCCCCGGTCGAGACACAATCCGCAGTTCAACCGGGAGACCCTATCTACAAAGCTGCGCGCCGCGAGGATCGGCTACGTGCATTTGCGAAAGCTCGGCGGCTTGCGCCATGCGCGACGCGATTCGCCGAACATGGGCTGGCGCAATACCTCATTTCGCGGCTTTGCCGATTATATGCAGACCCCCGAATTCGAAGCGGGGTTACGCCGATTGATGAAATTGGCTGGGCAGAAGCGGAGCGCAATTATGTGTGCGGAAGCGGTTCCATGGCGTTGCCACCGTTCGCTTATCGCCGATGCGCTGACTGTACGCGGGATTCAGGTTGACGACATTATGACCATCAAGCGTTCCCAGGCTCATTCGCTTATTCCTTTTGCACGTGCCCAAGGTCATCGCATCACATACCCTGGCGGGAATCGCGGCGGCAGGCGAGTCAAATGACAAAGCGGAAGAAGCGTCGTCGCAAGAGCGCAGTGACGAGGAGGCGAGTTCTGCATGAAGAACACGAAACTGCTAGTTGTTGTGGATGAATCGGCCGCAACAAAACGGGCACTAGAATATGTGGCTCAAGTGGCTTCCCGACGCCGAGACTTCCGAGTCTGCTTGGCGCATGCCCTTCCGTCACCCCCTCCCGAGCTGGTCGAGTTCAGAGGCGCAGAGAAGGCCCGCCTCCGAGCATATCAGCGCCGATGGATTTCCGCGGTCGAGATGACGGAACAGCGAGCCTTGGACCGCGCCAATGCAGTTCTTCGCCGAGGTGGTTTAGCTGCGAGGGCAATCGAAGCCCATTATTGCAATCTGGTGGATGCGAGCCGTGCGACTCAGGAAATTTTAAGATTCGCGCGGTCGCGCAAGTGCGACACCGTGGTCATTGGAAAGAAGTCTCTCTCGTGGCTAGGTGAGCTCATTCATGGAGACCCTGCGAAATATGACAGCCGTCCATGATCTATCAGTCCGCCAAGTGCAGGTTCTACTCGCGGGAGGACTGATCAACTGGGTCAAATCCCAAGTTGCAGAACGGGCCGTGCACCACTAATTTCATCGTTCGGTTTTTCAGTGGGGGGTCTCGAGATTGCCCCAACCAGGAGGTTTGACCTGAAATGGGCAGACAGGCAGCTGGTGTGTTTTACTTGTTGGTGATGGCAGCCGTCATCGTCGGTGTAGATTTTGCATTCTTCAGACACCGATTCTGGGAACGGCTGACCGTGAATATTGGCATTGTCCTGGTGTTCGTAGCTTTCTACTTCAGATTCCTCAGGCGTCCATGAACAAGGCGCGAGCCCGTCGTGTCCACGTCAGCCCCGCCGTGCTGCCTCGATAGTCGCGATGTCGATCTTCTTCATCGGCATCATTGCCTCAAATGCACGCTTTGCCTCACCGCCACCAGCCGCAAGCGCCTCGGTTAGCGCGCGCGGGGTGATCTGCCAGGAGAGACCCCAGCGGTCCTTGCACCAACCACACTGACTTTCCTTCCCGCCATTGCCGACAATCGCGTTCCAGTAGCGGTCCGTCTCTTCTTGATTGTCCGTCGCGATCTGGAAGGAAAAGGCCTCGCTGTGCATGAACGCCGGGCCGCCGTTGAGACCGAGACAGGGAATGCCCAGAACGGTGAACTCCACCGTCAGCACATCGCCCTCCTTGCCCCCCGGGTAGTCCCCGGGTGCCTCGTGAACAGCGGTCACTTCGCTGTCCGGAAATGTGGCGGCGTAGAAACGTGCGGCCTCATGCGCGTTCTTGTCGAACCAGAGGCAGATCGTGTTCTTTGGCTTCATGTTCGTGTGCTCCTTGTGCTGAGCCTTACTTGGCCCGGTCACGGCCCAAACATTTCACGCGCAGCTTCTCCAAACCTTCGCGGTTTTCTACTTTGTCGATCACGGCAAAAAACGATTTTGTGAGTTCGGCAACGGAAGCCACATTCCGCATGATTTTGCGTTCTTTTTCATAAGCCACTTTATGCCGGGAAAACAACATAATCGTCGCTTTCCAAAGGCAAGCATGTCGCACGCTTTCTCGATCCGGCGCCTGCGCGTTTCCGATTGCTTGGCTGAGCTTATCGAGAAAATCCAGTCCCGGCGCGCCATTGGTGTGATGTCCTCCCACCCTGCCTGCGCCAGCGGGGCGGCTGCAAGGGCTTTGCGTAGATCCATTGGCACCCTGACCTCCGGTTCTTCTCCGGCCCGCGTAATCTCCACCGTTACCGTGTCTGCAGCATCTGTGCCTGTGGCATCGCGCATGGTTTTGTTAACCCCGAGCCAGTGACTTCCTTTGCCGTTTGGCTCGAGAGCGGCTCGAAAAGGGAAGCCATTGATCGTTCCCTCCACCATCGTCATGCCTCGTGATGGAAGCTTCGCACTCGCGTTCTTGGGCAGAGCTAGGCTCCACGATCCAGCGTTTTCGTTCGCCTTGGGCCGAAACACCTTGGCGCTGAAGCGAATCGTTGACTTGTTTTTTTGCAGCTTAGCCAGTTTCATATCAGGAGGAATCTACAATGAAACGTAGAATCTTCACAGTTTCCAACAGAAATCCTACAGAGTGAACTCCTCTTTGAAACAAAGGTGTCCATCATGCCCTTGTTCGACGCGGAGTCTCGCCTCGGATGGCAAAAGCAAAGCAATCAGGCTCAAATACTGATGTACATTGGGGAGCTCGATTGCCATGACCTCAATCCTTATAGAGCACGACCTTGCGGTGCCGATGCGCGATGGCGCGCGCCTATTTGCGAACCTGTACAGGCCGACGGCAGGCGAGGCACATCCGGTCATCATGTCCGTAACGCCATACGGGAAAGACAAGCTTCCGGACCGCATCACAACCTTCTTCATGCGCCTTTCGGGCGTCAAGTTCGGCAAGCTCAACTGCTCGCGGCTTACGGGCTTCGAATCGCCCGATCCTATCTATTGGGTGCAGCAAGGCTACGCTGTCGTTCAGGCGGACGTTCGAGGCAAATATAAGTCAGAGGGACAAGCGGGAGTCCTCAGACAGCAGGATGCGGAGGATTACTATGACCTGATCGAATGGGCAGCATCCCAGCCGTGGTGTACGGGACGAGTCGGTCTCCTGGGTGTTTCTTATCTGTGCATGTCGCAATGGTACGTGGCCGCCCTCAAGCCGCCTCACCTGCGTGCCATCGTCCCGTGGGAGGGCGTCACCGATTTATATCGTGAATTGGCGTTCCACGGTGGAATACCGGAGACGAAATTTGTTCCCCTCTGGTGGAAAAAGCGAATCAAACGTGGGCACAATCGCAAGTTCCCGCTGCCAGAGGATTTCCTAGCCGGGCGAGAAGCTCATCCGCTGGACGACGCCTACTGGGCCTCGAAACGGCCTGTCCTGGAAAACATCGAAGCGCCGGCGTTGATCTGCGCCAGTTGGTCCGATCATGGATTGCATACTCGCGGATCGATCGAAGCGTTTGAGCGAATATCCTCCAGGCAAAAGTGGTTATTCACCCACGGTCGGAAGAAGTGGGAGACGTTTTATGGCGACGAGGCGCTCGCGTGGCAGAAGCGCTTTCTCGATTATTTTCTTCGAGACATCGACAATGGGATGGATCGAATCCCGAAAGTGCGCTTGGAAATTCGGAAAGTCTACTACCAACAAGAGATTCGAGATGAGGAGAGTTGGCCGCCTGCGTCGGTGCAGCCCGCTCCGCTGCATCTCTGCGCGAATACCGGCGGGCTGCAAAGCGAACCAGTGGCCTCTGAAGGTAAAGTGCAGTACCAATCCACGAGTAACACCGGAAGAGCTCTTTTTTCGCGCCGCTTCGAGCGCGCTGTTGAATTGATCGGCAGCATGCGCTTGAAGCTCTGGGTCAGTACTTCCGAAGGCGATGATATGGATCTCTTCGTGGTCCTACGAAAGCTCGATTCTACGGGAAGTGAAATCTTCTTCTCTGGATTCAACGGATACGAGCGCGATGGTGTCGCCAAAGGATGGCTCCGAGCTTCGCACCGGGAGTTGGATCCATCGCGGAGCACGCCGCTGCGCCCATGGCAAAGCCATATTCGCATTCAGAAGGTGCGTATCGATGAGATTGTGTCCCTCGAAGTCGAAATTTGGCCATCCGCGACTCTCTTCGAGGTTGGAACCACGTTGCAGTTGACGATCCAAGGCCACGACGCCGCGAGATACCCCGCCTTCCGGCATCGCATGCTTGTCAACCGTGGCGTGCACACTATTCTCACGGGAGGTCGGTATGGCTCCTGCCTGACCGTCCCCCTGAAAGAATCCAGCGCTGGGGACATTCCACTCAACCACACGTAGTTTTCATTTCCGCTTGACAGCCGGCGGATCGGCGTTTTTACGAGTACAGTGGCAACGCTCGGTGTGATGTGCGCGCCGCTGAGCGGGCGGCGTGAAAGTTACATTGATGAGTTCCTTTGGGGTCGTATGCTCGGCTGCGGGATTGTGATTGGGGGACCCCCACACCGGCCTAATGCGATGCCGCGGCGCTTTTTTTCTGCGGGGTATCGTGCCGGATCTCTTCGTTCCTCTGCGCAATGGCGCACAGCCCGTCCGATTCTATCTCCAGCGGAATGTTGATCAGGTTGTAGAAGTTTTCGACGGCATTGATATAAGTGATCTCGACAATCTCCACCTCGCTGAAGTTTTTGCGCAGCGCCTCGAATGTCGCGTCCGAGACGCGCTTATTGCGGGTGGCCTCTTCGACGTAGGCGAGCGCCGCCCGTTCCCGCTCTGAAAACAGCGGGCTGGTCCGGTATTCCGCAAGCGCGCTGAACTTGTTCATGTCCACGTGCTCGCGCAAGGCCGCGGCACGGCCGATGTCGACGCAAAAGCCGCACCCATTGATCTGTGCGGTCAGGCCGGCCAGCAGGAAATGGAGCCCTTTCTCGAGTCGAATTTTGGCGTCGAATTTTTGGATTTCATAACCAACCTTCAGCATCGCTGGGACCCGCGTGTATAGCACTTTCATCGGCGTCAGCACCTTCCCGAACTGGCGCCGCGATCCCGCGAAGGCCAGGCGCATCATCAGCCCTTTAGGCTTCTCAATTGGTTGCAGTCTCATTTGGTTTCTCCCCCTTTCACCTCTGCGATCGGTCCAACCCGCCTGCCATTCATCTGCGCGATTTCTTTGCCTTTTTCCGGAGGCGCGCCTTCAGAAGTCTGAGTGCTGTACCTTTGTGGATGGCGATGTGATCCGTCTTATCACTCTTTATTAAGAATTGGGGTTCGTCTTTCGTCGCGTGGTGGAGATAGCCTTTGAACCGCACCTCAGAAACAAGCTTCTTCATAATGATGCCGTGAACCCGACCTGCCTCAGAATTCCATGCAACGTGGTCGCCGCGTCTGAACGTTTTGGCCATTGGACCTAAGGTCATTGTGAGCGAGTAACACGTGATAGTTCAATCGGGGAAATTCCCCTGCTGGCCAATTAGCTGGAACTGTGCCAAAACGTGTCCGAGCTCGGTATAAGTTCGGTACAACTGAGGGCGAGATTTCAGGAGAGAGAATCCGTAAGCGACGCCCAGCAAAGCATTTGGATTTTTGCTTTCTTTGTTAGAAGGCAGACGCTCTTTCCGGCTGAGCTACGGGCGCGTCGTGTTTCTCCTTCTATTCTAACTACACACCGCCTACTGTTTCAGCCTCTTTCTCGGATTTGGTCGGACCGTAGTGAAAAACGTAGTAACTCTGGGTCCCGGTAGGCTCGCTCGTTGGCTTGTTCGATGCCCTCGCGAACCCGATCCACCATTCCGAGTTGATAGTGACGCTTGGTCTCCGGACTGCTGTGCCGCATTGCCCGCTGCACCACGCATCTGGAGCGACCCAACTGAGACGCGTGCAGAATACGTGACGCAGATTGTAAATCGGGAAATATGGCACGCCCGCTTTGTCGAGCGCCGTCCGCCATGCTTTCCTGACGCTCTGGATTGGCCTGCTCGGATTTTGAGGGCTCGGAAACACGTACAGGCTCCTCTCGCCCTGTTCCTTTTTCCATTCCTTGAGAACATCGCCTGAGGGCACGACCTTCGCAACAGCCAACCTGATGCTGCGGAGCTTGTTGGCCGACCGCTTCGGACTAGCAGTCCATGCGTCGTACCATCAGCCGCAGTTCGCGTCGCCGGTGCGGGCGTCATGACGCACGGCGAAGAAGCGTGTCCGATGTGAGCGGCGCCAGTTGACAGGACCGGCAGGGAAGCACGATGCTTGTCACAGCGATGCCGCGACTAAACCGATCTCGATCCCACCGAAGCGAGGATCACGGACCCGCCCGGCTGGCTTTCCGCTGGCTGCTTTGTGCTGCATTCGTGACCGCGCTGGTCGCGGCGGCTGCGGCGCAGACGTTCACGGTTGGCACGTCTGACCCAACTCGCTACTTGAACGACATCAAGGTCCTGACCGCGCCCGCGATGGAAGGCCGCGGCGATGACACCAAAGGGATCATGCTAGCGACGCATTTCCTCGAGGAGCGTTACAAGAGCCTCGGCCTCGAACCTGCCGGCTCGCAGGGATTCCTTCAACCTTTCAGCCTGATCACCGGCGCGAGGCTTGCGGGCAATAATCGCCTGCACGAGCAAGTCGGGAACACTAGCAAAGAGCTCAAGCTCAACGACGATTTTGTTCCTTTCAGCTTTTCAGCCTCAGGAGAAGCTGACGCGCCAGTCGTGTTTGCCGGTTACGGAGCGTCGGCCGCTGAGTTCGGTTACGACGATTACGCCGGGATAGACGTGAAGGGCAAGATCGTCGTTGTGCTCCGCTACGAGCCTTCCGGCTTCGCCGCCAGGAGCGGTAACCAAGGACTCACGCAACACGCGTCCCTGATTACCAAAGCGATCAACGCCCGGAATCATGGCGCCAAAGCCGTCGTCATCGTCAACGGCAAGCTCGGGCAAGGACAACAGGATCTGCTGACGCGCTTCGGCAGCGTCAGCGGCCCCGAAAACGCCGGGGTCATCCTCGTGCAGGTGAAAAATAGCGTCGCCCAAGCATGGTTCGCTGTGGCGAGGAAGTCGCTGGCCAGCGTCCAGGATCAGATCAACGCCGCCACACAGCCCGTCTCGTTCGCTTTTCCCGAATCACTGCAACTAACGATACGAGCGAGCGTCGAAAGCACGCACGCAACCGTGAACAATGTCCTCGCCTATCTTCCCGGCAAGACCAGCGAATACGTCATTCTGGGAGCGCACTACGATCACCTCGGTTACGGCAATCACGATTCGCTCGCGCCGTCACAAATTGGCCAGATTCACCCCGGTGCGGACGACAATGCTTCCGGCACGGCGGGCCTCCTGGAGCTCGCGCGCTTGCTCGCGCCACTCAAGCGCCAGCTCCCCCGCGGTATTTTGTTTGCCTCGTTTGCAGGCGAAGAGCTCGGACTGCTCGGCTCTGCGGAGTGGGTGAAGGAACCGACGCGGCCGCTCGGTCAAGCAGTTGCCATGCTGAACATGGATATGATCGGCCGCATCAAGGACGAGAAAGTGTACGTCGGCGGCGTTGGAACCGGCTCGACGCTCGAGTCCACCGTTGCCGCCGCGGACAAAAACTCTCCGTTCCACATCGAGACCTCGGTGGGCGGCTACGCGTCGAGCGATCACACCTCGTTCGTCGCCAAGAAAATTCCCGTGCTGTTCTTTTTCTCCGGGCTGCATTCCGATTATCACAAACCTTCCGACACCTGGGACAAGATCAACGCCCCCGACGCGGCCCGCCTGCTAGATTTGGTCGGCAACATCACGCTTCGGCTCGATGCGGCGGACCGTCGGCCGGCTTTTATCACCGTGGTTGCGAATCAGGATCCGCATGCGGGGGTCACGGGTGGTGGGGGCGGCTACGGACCGTACTTCGGCTCGATTCCGGATTTCGGCCAGTCGGAAAATGGCGTGCGCTTTAGCGACGTGCAAGCCGGCTCGCCCGCTGCAAAGGCCGGGCTTAAGGCCGGCGATGTATTGGTGCGGTTTGGCAACAAACCCATCATGAACCTGTATGATTTCACCGACGCGCTGCGTCAAAGCAAGGTCGGCGAGGTCGTGGAAGTCACCGTGCAGCGCGACGGCAAGCCGCTGAGAGTGTCGGTAAAACTCGAAGAGCGACGCTGACGTTTGCCGTCTTCGCCGCGTAAGATCGCAAGTGAGATGCCGAAAGACGTTAAGAAATAACCGGAAGGAATCAGTGCAATGATCGCCCGCAAACACAGTCTGCTGTGGCTAGCCTCGCGTTGGTTGCTCTTGCGCCGGGATGGTTGTTTCTCGGCCATCTTGTTCGTCTTCACGCACAAGAGAGCGCCAAAGCGCCAGGCCATCCCGCCGTCGCTTCGCTTGCCTATCCCGGCGAAAAGCATCTCGCGCACGTCCGCCAGCTCACCTCCGGCGGCCAGAGTGCCGAAGCCTACTTCTCTGCCGATGATAAGTATCTGACGTTCCAGCATCAGGGTCAGTTCGTCGATCCGCGCACCCACGCTTCCGTCGGACCTAATGTTGGCTGCGACCAGATCTTCAGGATTCCGGCAGACTCACCTGCGGGCAAGCCGGTAGTGCCAAAGCTAATCAGCAACGGCCAGGGCCGCACCACGTGCAGCTATTTCTTCCCCTCGGGCGATCGCATTCTGTACTCCTCCACTTTCGCCGCAGGGGCCGCTTGCCCACCGCCCCCGGATTATTCGCTGGGTTACGTCTGGCCCATCTACAACACTTACACGATCTATACTGCCAAGCCCGACGGCAGCGACCTGCGTCCGCTTTCCAGCGCGCCTGGCTACAATGCGGAATCCACCATCACGCGCGACGGCAAACACATCGTGTTCACCTCCACGCGCAACGGCGATCTGGACATCTACACGATGGACGCCGACGGAACGAATGTGAAGCAGCTCACGCACGAGCTCGGCTACGACGGGGGGCCGTTCTGGTCCTACGATGGCAAGAAGATTGTCTACCGCGCTGAACATCCGCAGACACCCGCGCAGATCAAGGACTACAAGGATCTGTACTCACGCGGCCTGATTCGTCCCGGGAATCTCGAACTTTGGGTGATGAATGCGGACGGGTCGGGGAAGCATCAGGTTACCCATAACGGCGCCGCAAATTTCGCCCCCTATTGGCTCCCCGACGGCAAGCGCATCGTCTTCGCTTCGAACATGGGCAACACGAAAGACCCTGCCGGCTTCGATCTCTACGTCATCAAGGAAGACGGCACGGGCCTCGAGCGCATCACCACCTATCCCGGCTTTGACGCTTTTCCGATGTTTTCCTCCGACGGCAAGCGCCTCGTTTGGGCCTCGAATCGCAACGGCACCGTCGAGCACGAAACCAACATCTTCATTGCCGACTGGGTGGAATAGTCGTCACCGCTGGCTTTCCGCCTTTTACGTAAACGCCGGTCCCTGCTGCGCACGGAGACGATGCCCATCGTTCCTGCTGTCCACTTTTCTGAAACCTTTGCGGTCACCGCTAAGGAAATGCTGTGCGCCGTCGGCGCGAATACAGCGCCATTACATTCACATGCGCTTGTGCGCCTCCGTCAGAATGTGAATTTCAAGCCGAACTGGTACCTCCGCGCATCGCCCGTGCCCTGGACCACATTCCCGTTGGCTACGTTAGGCGTCGCGGCCGATGTGCCAAACACTCCCGGATTGGTGAGGGAAGCGCCGGTACCGCTGGGAGTCGCGTATTGAGGAGTGTTGGTCACGTTGTACATGTCGAATTGGAATTCACTAGCCACTCGCTCGGTAATCCGTATCTGCTTACGCATCGAAAAGTCCCAGAGCCGCAAGCCCGTGCCCCGTAACTCGTTCCTACTCATGTTACCGAACGTGCCCTGGGCAGGAGGAACAATGACCGACCCCCCGACGATATAGCAGCCAAGGGCTGCGAGCGATTGCAGTCCAGTGGCTTTTTTATCTCCGGCGGCAACAACGCTGGGGTTCGTCGGCAGATTGGTGGCGGCAGTGATGCAAGGCTGCGGCATAAGGTTAACATTCGTAACGACTGTACAAGCGGGTACGGCAAAGGTGCTGCCCGTAACACCGTAACAAGGGATTGGAGTGGTACGTCCATACGAGTTGAAGTCGTTGATTTTGCCGAAGAGGTCCCAGCGGTCTCCAAAACCCGACGTGCCCTCGCCCGTTCCGCTGAGATCGTCTGTACTATCCGATCCGTTATATGAAATTGCGCTGATCAAATTCACGAGCGTACTAGCCTGCCAGCCCTCCAGGAGTTGTCCGAACCCCTTCTTCCCCGGAATGGCGTAGGTCGCTCTGGCGGTCAGCCGATTGCGGATGTCGAAAGGAGATGGTCCGTAATCGCAGTTGGGGCACTGCGGGTTCGGGGTGACGCTCATATTGATATCGGCTCCGGTCCCGTCGAGAGCATGGCCATACGTGTAGCCCACCGTTGAGGTCAGCCCGCGCCAGTTCCGCTGGGTCAGGGTCGCCTGCAACGCGTTGTAGTTGCTGTAATTTCTATTGACGACTTCAGTGATTTTCCCCATCCACGGGAAAGCGTTGTAAAACGGTCGAGACGTTTGCTCCCTGTTCTTAACGGCCGTTCCCGGCACCGATTCATTCGGGTCGATTTCGTTAAGCAGGTTGGCGCCGTGGTTGCCGACATAGGCGACATCGAGAGACATGGTTGAGTTCAACGAGCGCTGGATACCCAGCGTCCATTCGTCGGCGTAGGGCAGACGCCAATGTTGGTCGATCGCCGAGATAGAGCACGGCCCTGGATTCGTCGCCGGGGCCCCAGCTACGGGATTAACAGGCGCTAGGCCGCTTCCGCACTTGAGTGACCCCGTGGGGAAAACAGGCCCAGCCAGGGTCCAGTTGAGCGATGGAATCGGCGGTGACCCGGCCTGGGTGGCGAACGTAACGGCGGCGCTGTTGATCGTTCCGGTGCCTTGAGTCGTCGAGCCATTTAATGCGTAGTAGGTACCTCCAGTCGGGTTGCTTTGCAGCGGGGCATTGTTGATGAATACCTGCCAAACCGGCCAATCGCTATAGGTGCCGAAAGCGGCCCGCACCACGGTGGTGCCCTTACCGCCTATGTCGTACACGGCGCCAAGCCGTGGCTGCACATTATGACCAAAGACCTGTGGTTTCCAGATCGAGTTAAGCCCGTTGCCGAGCTGCACGAGTCCGAGGGTTGGATCGAACTGGGACAATTTATTGTTGTCCTCGGTCAGCGGTGTTTCATACTCATAGCGCAGCCCGAGGTTAAGGGTGAGCCTGGGAGTAAGTCGCCAGTCATCCTGCACAAATGCTCCGATGTCATAGCTTCTTACGACCACGCTGGGATCGCCAAAGAAATACGTCCCCGTGCTGGGCACCCCATCCAGGAAGGACTCGAGTGGGGTAGCGTTATTAAAGGCATTGATGCTCGAGGTCCCAAAATTGACCGAGCCCCTGACGTTGGTGTAGTTCGCGCCGGAAAAGTAAGGATTCCGAAACTCAAAGCCGAATTTGATGGCGTGGTTGCCGATTGTATGCGAAGCGTTATCGACCACCGACGGGTACCCTTCCACACGCCGCTGTTGGGTAGCGCCGGCTCCCAGAGGGTCGAATGAGCCAATGGTGATTATCGGGAGTGAAAAGTTTGTCGGGCTGTTAAAACCGAGGCAAGGCGTTGCCGCGCCTGTGTTGATGCCATAATTCGGTGGCGGGGCGGCCCGGCCTGGGTTGCACTCGGCAGGCCAGGAGTTCTCGATCTTGCGGTCAAATCCAAAGTGCAGCTCATTCACCCAGGTTGAGGTCGGCAGGTAGGTCCAGCTAGCCCTGGCTACGTTACCCGTCAAGTAGTAATCGGTAAACCAATACGGTTGCAGGACACCCTGGGAATTGCCGATTTCCGTGTCCCGGTTCCAGAAATATTCGCCGGTGATCTGGTTCTTGTCGTTCGGGTGGTAGTCAATCTTCCCGATGATATTCTTATTCGGATCTCGACGCGCCGTGAAACCAAAAGCGTAAACATTACTGCCGCTCGCCGGCAGACCGCTCTGGAAGATGCCATCGCTCACCAACTTTGCGCTCAACTGTTGCGCGGAATTGAGCAATGCGGAGTTGACAACATTGCCGTTGGCGTTGATGGCTGCGCGATTAATCTGGCCTGCGGCCGCCATAGCTAGATAGGCGGCTGGAATGCTGTCCGCCGCATCGTTAGCAATCAGCGCTGTAGTTGCGGATGTATGAGTGGTGGGAACCCCCTGGGTAAACTCCATCCCCTCGTAGGCCACATAGTAGAAAACCTTATCCTTCCTGATGGGACCGCCGATCGTTGCGCCGTATTGCTCGTACGCAAGGAGCGGTTGCGGCGCGGGCCCCGGATTAAACGGGTTCCGCGCATTCAATATGCTCGTTTGGCCCACCGCGAAGGCGGTGCCGTGAATGGAGTTCGTTCCCGACTTAAGGCCCACGTTCGAGGCCACGCCTGGCTTCCAGCCGTATTCCGCCTTGTTTTGGAAGGAGACATTGAATTCCTGGATGGAGTCCGGCGGCACCACGCTCGCTCCATCTCCCGTGTTGCTATTCGTATTGATGATGCTCCCGGCTGTGCGAACGCCGCCGCTGTAGATGCCTTCGAACAGCCAATTGTTGTCGTCCGTGCGCAGGCCGTTGCTCGAGTGGCCCGCGGACCCGCCGCCCGGACGGGTTACCACACCGGGTTGAAACTGCAGCAGCGATTGGTAACTGCGGCCAATAACCGGCAGGCTGGTAAAGTCTTTGCCTTCCACCACGCCGCCCAACGTGGCGTTCGTGGTGTTCATCAAAGGCACCGCTTCGGTGACGGTGACCGTCTGATTTTGCGATCCGGCCTGCATCACGATGTCGACTCGCGCGTCCGAGCCGACTTGCACCTGAACGTCCTTGCGCTCCGATATATTGAAACCCGCAGCCTCCACGCGCACCGTGTAGTTGCCCGGAATCAAGCTGGGAGCAGCGAAGGCCCCCGTGTCGTCGGACGTCAATGCTCGTGTTACGCCGCGCTCCTGGTCCGTAACCGTTACCTTGGCGCCCGAAATCACGCCGCCGGTTGCGTCCGTGACGCTCCCGATGATGCGCCCTAAGTTCAATTGAGAGAAAGCCGGCACGCTGAATAGAGCTACCAGTAGTAACACGGCAGCCACCTGCACAGCGATTGCGGTCCGGATATTCATGAATTGTGCTTGGAGATTCATTTGCATCCTCCCGTCAAGGCGAAGGGTCGAGTCGTCACAATGGTGCGAACCCCTCTGCGAGTCCCAGGGCCGATAAAACACCGAGAAATACGTCTCTAATCGACGCGTCCTGCGGGGTTGAACGGGTTCATTGACTAACTGGAGGGCAGGTCGACTGTGAAGTCAGCCAACATTTAGAAGTCGCTCTCACTCAAAAACGACCCGCAAACCTGTCCCCGAAAAAAGCTGGGGGGCTAATAACACGTATATGTTGTGGTGTCAAGCACTATCGCCGTGCGGTGTCGGTAGCACATGATATGTCCGGTCGAGATAGCACATGAAATGTCATAGCTTACTTGGCGTCTCCCGTACCGGCAGGAACGGCCAGACTGTCGCGGTAGGCGATCGCATCCGACGGCACACAGAACGCTTCCCCAAAGTCCTGCGCCTTCATCCAGTAGAACGTGCCTTTCAACAATTCGAAGGGCTTCGTGTAGTACTTGGGGTCGTCCACGGTCATGACGAATTGAACGTTGTACTGGTCGAGGCGCGTGTATCGCTCCTGGAAGTGCGCGTCGGTGCTGTGTGGATGTCCCTCTTCATCGAGCCAGGTTCTATCGTCCACGCCTGTGGTGTCGATGACCAAGGTGTCATCTCCGTCCCAGCGGCCCACCGAATATCCATAGAACCTGGAATCCGGAAATCCCTTTGCGTCTACCTTTGCCGGGAGCGCCCTTCCATCCATCGCAACGTCGCGCCAAAAGCGTTGGTATTGCTGCATAAGGAACATGTGATTCGGACCCTGTACGAACCAAACTCCTTCTTTGCCCAGGAACGCGCGGCTCATAATGCCACGCGTTAGCCCCAGCGGATCGCAGGTGACGAAGGGATCGTTCGTAGCGGCTATGGTAACGACTGACTGCGGCTTATTTTGTTTGAATCGCGCTTCACCCGCGGGCGTCATCGCCGGTATTGTCTCCCGCGCACCCATCAAGGGGCCGATCCATGCGCCATTCAAATCGCGCTTGGGGGCGGGGCCGGGAGGATTCGGCATCTTTGGAACTCCGTTGACGATCTCGTTCGCGTTGCCACCACCACCCTGCTGTCCGCCCCGTCCCTGGGGCGTAGCTGCGCGCGGAGCTGGGGCCAAAGCGCAAGAGAACGCTAGAATCACTACCAAAGTAACGATCCAATTTCGCATTTGAGGTGCCTCCCAGTGCGCGGTCTTCTGAAAGCTCCAGCCACTGTAAATTTGTTGCAGCACTATTTATCGCGAGAGAGACTCGAAGGTCAAGGTGTTTTGGACAGGGTTACGGACCAGGAGTACGGTGTACCGCGCGTCTTGACTGCCGATGATGTGGGCAGGCCTTTGCTTGACACTAGGACCGGGCCGCCCTACACTTCGGCTGCCTTGAGCTAAAGGTCGGATGAGGGGGTATCACAGCCATGAAGAATGGGTTTGCCAGCGCAATCGTCGTGCTACTTCTTGTTTGGGGTCTCTCGTCGGTGGGAAGGGCGCAAATGGCGGGGGGACAGGGACAGCCGTCGGCCACTACAGGCCGCGGGCAGGGACAGGCTGCGGCAGCGGATGGGCCGAGGAACCCCTGGAAGTTTTATCCTCAGGACCGAGCGGTTGGCGATGGTGGGCCAGCTCCGAAGCGCGACCTGACGGGCAGCTGGGCGGGGCCGAGCTCTGGTATGGCAGTGCCGCGTGGCACAAGCGCGCAAGAACCGACGTTGACTCCGCTGGGTCAGCAGTTGTTTTCGATGAACAAGCCCATCGGAAAATTTAGCCCGGCGGGAACCAACGATCCTCACACCCGCTATTGCGATCCGTTTGGAGTTCCGCAGAACATGACGGATGAAATTCGTGGCATGACCGTTGCGAATGTGCCCGACCGCACGCTGATATTGCTCGAGTACATGACCATCTGGCGGGAGATCTGGACGGACGGGCGCCCGCTGCCGATGAACGTTGGCGCTCCTGGCAAAGACGCTCTCGATCCAACCTATAACGGATACTCGGTCGGACATTGGGAAGACGACTATACGTTTGTGGTCACCACGACAGGAATCGATGATGCCACTTGGACTGCCAAGAACGGATATCCCCACTCCATCAATGCCGTTGTGCACGAACGCTATCATCGAGATTCCAAGAATGATTTGACCCTGACCATCACTATGGACGATCCAAAGCTCTATGCCAAGACGTTCGACCTCGGCGTGGAGCATTTCCGGTGGATTCCGAACCAGAAGCTTGCAGAGTTCGGCTGCATACCGTCGCAGGTCCAGGAATATTTGCAGACCATGGGCGATCCCGCCGGCAATGATCCCGCAGCTGTCGAGCGAGGCGAGTCGCAAGGACCAGCAGGCCGGGGCCGCGGCGGACGAGGCGGTCAGCCACAGCAATAGCCAGGCCGCTAAAAGCAAAGCGACGTCAAAAATCGGTGTTGGACCTGTTTTCCCGCTGGATTTGATCCGAACGCTTCCGGCCGGAACACGTAGAGTCGTTTCCAAAAGGGGAGGCGAAGATGAACCTGGCGCGTGGGCTCTCTTAAGTTTGACCCTGCTTTTAGCTTTGGGCTCGACTGCTCAATCGGACGACCGCAATGCCCAGGCATCCCTAAAACTGATTGGCGTTATCACTATACCGGGCATTCCGCTCGTGATCTCTGACATCGCCTGGGTCGATGCGAGCACGAAAAGATTTTATCTCGCCGATCGATCGAATTTGGGCATCGATATCATCGATGCCGAAAATGACTCGTACCTGGGGCGGGTGACCGGTTTCGCCGGGCCTGGCAACGGTGCGACTCCTCCGCCGAACGGCCAGGGACCGAACGGAGTGTTGGTAATCCCCAATAAAAAGGTATGCGCTGGAGATGGCGATAGCACTGTTCGGGTGGCTGACGTCGATCCAATCTCACTGTGCTGGGAATACTTTTGCTGCACTCCAGATCGGAGCCGCTTCAGGTCCTCTGAGATACTCCAGCAGTGTGCGGGCGGCTTTCTCATCCTTTAAGGATGTTGACAAAAATCCCGTGATATCGACCGGAGTCGAGGCCTCGGGCGGAAGTGCCCCCACCACGTCAAGTGCAGGGTTGCGCATTTCGCTCAGGTAGGGGCCTAAGGCAATCTCCGTCTCGCCCTTGGCAACCGAATCTTGTACCTGAGCGGCACCCCGGAACAGTTTCAGTTTTGGCTTCACCTGCTCGGTGATGCCGAGCTTGTCAAGAGCAGCGAGGGCGACCCCGCCGGCGCTTCCTTGTTCCGGATCGATCGCCGCAATGGATTTGGCATCGAGCAGCGCGCGTTTCACAGCGGCTGCGCTCGATATATCGGGCTTAGGTGCACCCTTTTGTACACCGAGCGCCAAACGCAGTCTGGCAACAACGGTTGCACTACCGGGGACGATATTGCCAGTCTTGAGCGCCTCCGGAAACGGCGCAAATAGGAGCGAAACGTCCAACGCCTGGCCATTGGCAACGGTGGCCTTCGTACTCACGCCCGTGCCGTAAGTTACCTTGACCTTGATTCCCGTCTTGGCCTCAAAGTTCGCAACCAGCTTATCCAGAGGTTCGGTGATGGGGTTCGGCGATAGAAGGGTCAATTCGCTTTGGGCGCGAAGGCTAGTGCAGGAGCAAAAGACAAGTGCAACTACAAAAACTGCCAGCAACGAGCGCTTCTTGTCGTTCACGGCTCGCTCCTCCCTAAGAAACAGATCGATTTGGCAACAATACAAAGCCCAGGGATGGGTCCGTACTTAAAACGGGCCGCGTTAGTTGGGATGTTTCTCTCCGCCAACCACCGTGTCATCCAGCCGGGTGCCATCGGCGAGGATGATATGATTCAGGCGGCCGACAGGATTGCCTGTCTTGGAGGCAAAGATGTAAACGGTGATTACGTCCCCGGGCGCGAGTGAGGTTTTGGT
This sequence comes from uncultured Acidobacteriota bacterium, assembly GCA_963719845.1. Lineage (GTDB taxonomy): Bacteria > Acidobacteriota > Terriglobia > Acidiferrales > UBA7541 > Palsa-189. The sequence goes on from CAVRDM010000037.1 coordinate 528,303, forward strand.
CCAACCGACCGGAGCTATTGCCGTAGGAGCTCCCGTTTCGCCAACCCAGTGCACGACGGTGCCCTTGTCATCTTTTACGTCAAAGTAAATCAGGCTGTGGGGATTTGACCACATGAACTTGGTCACGACCGCGTTCTTCAGTTCTGTGATCTTGTTGGCGTACGCTGGAGTTCCATGATGGGCCAGTGCAGAGCCACAAACGAAGAGAAAACCAGCCAGGACGAACAGACACGCCAACAACTTGCTCTTCATTCGGGATCTCCTCGATATCCGGGACGGCGCGTTCGAAGCGCACTTACCGGTCAATGCCAGCATCCGCGCGCCCTCCGTCATCCGCTAAAGTCTCGGGATTTCGCATCATCTTTATGTTAGGGGACCAGCAGCAAGAGGGAGAATATGCTCACCCCCCGCCGCTGTCAAGGTCCCTGCAATACTCCTTCGCATTGCGAACTTGACTCGACGACTCGGGAAACTTCGGCAACTAGCTATGGGTGCAGTGGCGCCACGTACGCCGTAATGTCCAGAATATCCTCTTCGCTCAGGTTTTGGACTGCTGGTCGCATCAAGCCTAACGGACACAACAAATGCTTCGTCCCGCTGACCACAAGCCGATTTTCCCACCTTCCTACAATCTTCACGTCTTGCCGACTCATATCGGAGGTACCGGGGAATTATAGCGGACTGGATTTCTGGAGTCTGGAAGGCTTCGATCTGAAAGGCGCCATCAGCGTGCTGTACAACATCAATCCCGTTCGTATCGCGCTCCCCACCTCGCTCGACGGGCGAACCTTAAGTACCGCCACACAGTCCAGTTCCTGATAAACGGGGTGGTCTCAATGGGTCGACGCAACACTCGCTCAACGTCCCCGTGCGGAGTCTACGAAGCTAGATTCGTTCCAAGGACGTTGATGCGAACGGAACACTGCCCTGTTTAGGTTCTGATTGAATACGGCCTTACTGATCGGTTCCCTACAGGAAGTATGGTCGGATCAACTGATTAGATGGTGTTGCATCGACCGGTTGAGCTGGCAGGGATTCTTGTGGGATTTTGACAGCAGGCTACTTTCCGAGAAGCACGACTTCTGCGGATATAATCGTGATCGAGAGGCTTAGCTCAGTGCTCGCAAGGAAGAGTTACAGTTGAACCATAAGGAACTGGGGGTGGTGCTCCATTCAAAATGACCGCGAACTTCCTAATCTGATCAGCGACAAATGCCTGACAACCGATTTGGAGGAAGTGATCGCTTTCCATTGCAATGACGCGATAACTGTGCGGCGAGAGATTAAGCATGCTGTCCTGAATGCGGTTCCACGCAGCGACAGCAGCTGGCGTTTGAATCGTGGGGGATTTGTCCTCCGACAAAATGAGCGCTGGCACATCGGCTAACTTTGCTGGTAGTTGGGCGATCTCCTGAAGTATGGCACCTGCTTCACGCTGCACCTCTGAATAGTGCGACAAAACACACGAATCAGCCTGATATAACTTACGGACTGAACTCATTTGGGGGAATGGTAATTCATCACAGTCTCCTCGAAGACGTGCATAACCCGACACAGTTTGCACCCAACCTAGAACATCAAGATGCGGTGCCCGTTTCAGCAAGGGGGTTATTCCAAGCGTGTCGCCCTCGGGTGAGACATATGCAGCGGGTGTGGCTGCGTCCATGAAAATGAAACCAATGATCTGATCAGGGTATTGCTCCGCGTAAGCTCGAATGAAAATTCCACCCAAGGAGTGCCCTAAGAGGATGAGCGGCCCGCGCACTTCACTTGCAACCAGGAGCGAGTGGAGCTGTTCTGAGATGGATCGAGCATCACGAAGACCCGGCTGGGGTTCGCTCCAACCCAGCCCAGCGCGATCATAAGAGCAGAAGCGAATATCTTTGGCGAGAGCACTCTGGACGAGACTCCACGTAAGGGAGTCCTCCCCGCTCCCGGCCTCGGCAACCACTGTTGGGACACCCACACCGGTGCAGTTGAGGTGCATGAGATGGCCGTTCACAAGATATGAGGATCCAGGAGGCGGGTTCGCGGCCCGCACAAGGTTTCCAGCGACGAAATTCCAAACAACACCAGTAGCGATTGCAAAAACCAACACGCATGTGGAGACGACCAGCGCACGTTTCAAGGTGTCCCCTCTCTTACCAGTTTTCTAGCAGAATTGTCTCGCGGGTGGTCCACGCAAACTTTTCTTAACGTGACGCCGGCAAGGATATCATTCGTATACACAAAGACCCCAAACCGCATTTGTCGGGGCTGCACTTGCACCATCCTGTAAAATAGAAGTGTATCCGAACGAGGCATAAAACCAATCGCGCTGGGAGCCGTCACGTCGCAGACGACAAGAAACAGGCCGTGAACCAATTTGCTGGAAAATGACAGAAAGCTTTTAGAATGATATCCTTGCGAAAAATTCGTCAGCAACTACCATGGATTGATATCCTTACGAAAAACACCGGGGGGTAGGGGTGGCCGTTTCTGCTAGAGCCGGAGTAGTTCCAGAGGTGCGTTGGAAAACCGTTGACCACGCGCAGGAGCGCCGTGCCCAATTGCCGAGACGGCCCACGAAAAATCGCTAGCGCCCCTGAAGAAAGAGGGTGTATGTTTTGCGCGGCCGGTGAGTCCGGAACGAAACGGACAATTTATGGAGCCCGAGGACGTAGTAGGATTCGGATTGCTGTCGGAGGGCCGTGCCCGAGCTTTATGGCCCTCCGGACAGAAACTGGAGGGGTGCTGTGAGAAATACGCTTAGGTCAAGTTCGCTCGTGGTTGTCGCCCTGTTAGCCGTTTCAATTCCGCTGTTCGCACATCACGGGAACGCGTCGTACGACGGAAAGGGGATGACCATCAAGGGAACGGTGACGGCATGGCTTTGGACCAATCCTCATACTTTCCTGAAGCTCGATGTTACGGATGACAAGGGCAACGTCGTAAATTGGATTTGCGAGAGCCCGGCTCCGTCCACCCTCGTCAACTTTGGCTTCAACGCCAAGACATTCAAGTCCGGAGATGTGGTTACGGTGGTGATGGCTGCGACATCCAAGAACTTGCCCGTCGGCCGTATCAGTAAGTTCATACTCGCCAACGGCTATGTCATGAATACAGAAGTGCAATAGGCAAGGGCTGCAGGTTTGGCAGCGGGTCAAGCCGCTGATGAGTGACGACCAGGGAATCCGCACGGCCGTGAAAACGGTAGTTTGCGCGCAGCGGTTGGGTCGAGCGGCTGATCAGGGAGTTTGGATGTGGCTGCCACCTAACAAGGCCGAGTTTCGAAGCTGAATCCGCAAGCTAGATCGAATTGTGGAAAGGACTTCTGAAGATGCTAAAGCCTTTTGTAGTCCCAACGATTTTACTTGCAGCACTGGCGTTTTCACCTGTCACGCGCGCTCAAACCGGGCGGCCGGCACAGCCGGGAGGGGCCAATAACCAGCAGGGGGCCTCTGCAGCGGGGGAAAATCAGAATATACATCTGGACGGTTGGGACCGGCCGGCAGAAGCTCTGCAGGCAACCGGTAAGAAGCCGGGGCCCGCTCCGGTCCATGACCTGTCTGGAACTTGGGAGCCGGTGCCCAGATACCGGGATGGAGTGTTTGCGAGCGGCCCGCGGGACATGCCTAGCGATGCCAAGCATGAGGCCATGATGCCTTACACGCCCCTGGGGAAGCAAACGATGGCGTCGCATAAGGCTGGATTTGGAGTCAACATTGCGCCGATTTCGCAGATCAATGATCCCTTTGACCACTGTGATCCGATTGGGTTCCCGCGCATAGAACTTTTCAACCTGCGGGGGTTGCAGATCCTTCAGACCAAGGACGAAGTGCTGCTGCTCTATCAAAACACCAGGACTTGGCGGAACATCTGGACCGACGGGCGGCCACTCCCCAAGCTCGAGGACCTTACCGAGCAACGGTGGTTCGGATACTCGGTGGGCAAGTGGGTGGACGATACCACACTGGTGGTGGAGACGAACGGGCTGAACGACACCACCTGGATTGATAACACCGGCCGGCCACATAGCGACGAGTTGGTCGTGGAGGAAACGTTCCACCGCGTGGACGAACTCAACTTCGACCTCACGATCAAGATTACCGACCCGAAGATGTATACGGAGCCGTGGTATCCCCTGAAGAATTTCCGTCTGGGGATGAATGCATCGACTTTCGATATTCGGGAGATGATTTGCGCCGTTTCGGAGCAGGAGAACTTTAATTCGCTGCTTCACAACGTTGTGCCCACAGCCACAGACGATAAGAAATAGGCTGAAAGGGACTTTGGATTGGCACGCTCGCAATTAGCTCTTGGGATAAAGGACAGCAACTCGCACGCGGCTCGCTTTTGCGTCAGTCCACGCAAACAGGACGTTATTTCCACTGCGAGCGGTGCGCGGGAAGCCGGCGGATTCCCCGGAATCCGTAGTGCCCACAACAAGTGAAGGTTGGCGTGGGCCGTTCTCTTCCATGCGGCGTGCCCGGAGTTGGGCGCCTTCCGCGCTTCGCTCCAACCACGTCACCAGTGCACTTCCCGAATCCTGAAGCACCACGTTCACGCGGCCCATCGGTTTTCCGTCGTCAACCTGTTGGGGCGGTCTAAATGTTTCGCCTCCGTCGTTTGAAAAAGCAATCTCCACTTTGGCCTGTTCGTTCGCGCCGGTGAACCAGGCCACCGCAACGCGGTTGCCCTCGACGGCCATGGCCGGCCCATTGATCGGACAGGCATTGATCTTCCATCCGTCCGCGAAAACGACCTTTGGCGCCGACCACTTGGCTCCATCAAAATGAACCGTTGTAATATCGCGAACCTCGTCAGTGGTCCGGCCCCGGTACACGGCCAGAGTTCCACTGGTGGTCTGCTGTGCTGAAGGTTGACAACATTCGCAGACGCGCCCATCTATGGTCGTTTCTGGTCCCAGCTTGCCATCCAAAGCAATAGTGGTGTACAGCAACGCCACGTCATCCGATTTCTTTGGCCCCGCTAGTTTCCGGCTATCCAGCCACAGGACTCCCACGCCCCCGCCGGGAGCGGGCAGTAGCGATACGAAGCCGTGCTCGGTTTTGGTGTGGTCGCGATGGGGGGCCACTGGTTTGCTCCAAGTCTTCCCGTTGTCCCGCGAAAAAGCTATCTTGATGCCGTATCCTTCTTCGCTGTTAGGGATCATGGACAGCCAGTGTGCCGCCAACAAGCCGCCTCCCATCGGCAACAGTGAGGGGAAGTCCGCCCAATTGACCATTAAGTCTTCGCTTTTGATGATCGTCTGCGCGGGCGACCACTTCTCGTCTTTTAGCGTGGCGAATTTCAGCATCGGCGAACCGTCGTCCGCTGTTTCCATCCAACTCAAGTAAATCGCGCCGTCGGGTCCGACAGCCAGATTCCCTTGCGCACTATCCGCTCCCGCAGGCGACGGGATTTCCCGCACGCTCTCGAGGGCCGCCGGCGCAGCCGTGGGTTTGGTGTGTCCGCAGCTTGTGAGAACCAACGCCGCCGGGAGCAAGCCAATCAGCACTGCGGGTTTGCGCAATTTCATTCTGTCCTCGCGTGATGGGATCGCCTTGGTGTTCCGATTCTACTCTGTTTTGGCCTTCGCGACATCAGAGCTTTGCCCGCCGGAACGGCTTCGAGAATATCGGTGAGCACCACGTCGGCCAGGCCGCGATCGATAATCCGCAATGCCATTGTTGAACCTACAAACTCTCCGCCCACAACCGTGACTTTCTGCGCATGCAACGCTCCTTGTTTGAATGTAGTTGGCAGTGTCGACAATTAACAGTTCAAAGTTTGGAGTCGACAGTCCAAAGCAGGGTGCTTCCGCACTTTTAACTCTCAAACTTTTAACTCTCAAAGGAGGTAACAAAGGGGACATTTCCCAAGAGCTTTGACACTGCGATGAATTCTTATTGACATACTGCTAAACGAGGTATAAGAAGCCGCATAGTTCGCGAAAAGAGGCTTTCTTCCTGTGCGGTGTAGCTCATAGCTTGTGACGGCTGAGTCTAGCAGGCGGTCGGCGTAGGTGTTCGCGTTGTGGGACTCGGCAGTGAGTGGTTCTCGGTCTCACGTCGCTAGCAGCGCGCGGGTCGCGGACTCTCTGCGGAGTATGTCTGCTCTGACGACCGATGAATTCGGGTCCAAGTCTCACCCAAGTCTTGATGCCCGGAGGATAGAATGTCCGACCTACAGAGTAAATTTAATCTCCGCACTTTTCTCGTTGTGACTGCAGTTCTGTTCGTTGGCACTTTTGTAACCGGGCCGAGTCGCGTCGTGGCGCAAGGCACTACCGCGACCATCTTGGGCACCGTAACGGATCCTTCCGGTGCGGTCATTGCGGATGCGACGGTGCAAGTCACGAACACGGGTACTGGCAATGTGCACTCAGTGACCACGGATCCGCAGGGGCGGTACTCGGTTTCCAATCTTGATATCGGCGATTACGAAGTACAAGTTTCGAAAGCAGGCTTCAACGCGACGGTGCACAAGGGGATCACGCTCAGTGTCGGCAGCCAAAGCGTGGTGGACGTCGCGCTGCTCGTCGGAGCCCAGACGCAGACCGTCACCGTGGAAGCGCAGGCAGTTCAGGTGGAGACAACCAATTCCTCTATTTCCCAACTCGTTGATCCCAAGCAGATGCGCGACCTGCCCCTGAACGGCCGGGACTTCGAACAATTAATTCAACTTGCGCCGGGTATAACTACTGTTAACGCCTCCTCGATCAACGCGCGGCAGGGAAACGCGACGGCGGCATCCTATTCAGGCCCGGGTGCAAGAATCGAGGGGGCGGCGATCCTGCTCGACGACGAGGACATGGCCTCTTGGTATAAGCGGGGAATGTCAACGATTTCGGGTTCCGCGTTGGGAGTTGAATCCATGGCGGAGTTTACGGTTCTCACGAACACCTATAGCGCTCAATACAGCGGAAACCTCGTGGTGGTCAATTCGGTCAGCCGGTCGGGGACGAACAGCATGCACGGTACCGTGTACGGATTTTTCCGCAATAGCGTGATGGACGCTCGGAATTTCTTCGATGGGCCTACGGTTCCCCCTTTCCAGAGGAATCAGTACGGAGCCAGTCTCGGGGGTCCAATCAAGAAAGACAAGCTCTTCTATTTCGTCAACTATGAAGGCTTGCGGCTGGCGCTGGGAAAAACCCAGATCGCCACGGTTCCCGACGCGAATCACCGGACTCCTGCGGCCTCGGTGACCGACCCGGCGGAGCGCGCTGCCATTGTGAATGTGATGGCGCTGTATCCGCTGCCGACGTTCAACTTGAACCCCGTGCTAGGCACTGGCCAGGTCAATGAGGTCGCCACGCAGAACGGTGTGGAAAACTATGCTCTGATGAGGATGGACTACCATATTTCGTCTCGGGATTCGATTTTCGCCCGCTACACTTTGGATCGGCAGACCCTTACCAATCCCTTCACGAGCAGCGCAATCCCTCTATGGCCCGAAGAAGATGTGGGAGGCAACGACTTTTTCACTACCGAATGGAATCGAATTATTTCCAGTAGCGTCATTAATACGGCCCGATTCAGTTTGTCGCGTCCCTCGTACGTGACGACCGAGCAGCAGCCGGGATTCCCTACCACGCCCGTGCTTCAATTCTTCCCTGCCGCTCCCGACCGGACAATGGGCGTAGTTGGCATTTCGGGCCTCACCGGTGTGGGCATGACCGCGTTCGTTCCAGCGCGGCAGTTCCAGACCAAAATTGCAGGCAGCGAAGACCTGCTGTGGACGCACGGGTCGCATACTCTTCGATTTGGGGGATCGGTCACCAGAGTACGATCGAATTCCTTTTATCCCCACACGGGCGGGGGTTCGTTTTCCTTCAATAATCTTACGAATTTCCTCGCAGGTACCGCCAGCTCGGTCTCCGGAATACCGCTGTCGCCAATGAACAACCCGAACTGGGGATTCCGCGAAACCGACACCGCGGTTTATGTGCAGGACGATTGGAAAGCCGCTCGACGGCTGACTCTGAATCTGGGGGTTCGCTACGAACCTTACAGCAATCCCGTTGATGTCCACAATCACCTTTATAACATCGTCGATTTCGTTAACGGGACGGGGTACGTGAACACCCCGCATCTCACGGCGACAAACCCCAACTGGAAGAATATCGATCCCCGGATAGGTTTTGCGTACGACGTGTTCGCGGATCACAAGACCTCGCTGCGCGCCGGCTTCACGCTAAACCATAATCCATTTTTCCCGGGCAACTACAGTTCAGCATTCAACAACAACCCGCCTTGGCGGCTACTGCAGCTGACAGGCAACAGTTGCCCCTGCACCTTTCCTGCTGCTATCGCGACACTAGATACTTCGAACGCCCTGCCTTCCGGGGCTCCGAGTTGGTATTATTTCAATAACCGGGTTCCCTATATGATGGCCTACAACCTCAATATTCAGCGACAGCTGTTCGGCACCGTCTTGTCGGTGGGCTACGTGGGGTCTTCCGGAGTTAACTTGGAAACCGGCCAAGAAAAGAATCCTTACACATTCACGCTTGATCCCAATGGAGTCTATCATTTCGCCTCCTTACAAACGGTGGGTGGAAAGCCGACCATAGTGGCCAATCCCCGGCAAGACCCGTTCCTGGGGACGATGCCTGCCGGGGTGACCGGCGCGAATTCGCGATACAATTCCCTTCAGGTCACGGTGAATCGGCGGTTTAGCGGGATTTTGCAGGCTCAGGTTGCCTATACCTTTGCGAAATGTATCGACGACGGCGGCCTGTACCTGGGCCCGCTAAATCCTACGGGCGGGGGGACCTTTGAAAACCCCTATAACCGTGAAGTTGATCGTGGCCGGTGCGAAGCCGACGTCAGGCAGAATGCCAGGATCAATGCCATTGTCAGTTTGCCATTTAAAGGAAGCAGGTTCGTGCAGGGATGGCAACTGGCCGGGATTGAAACTATCCAAAGCGGTATCCCGTTTAACGCGACCGACGGATACGACGTGGCATGCAACAGCACTTGCGCCCCGCGTCCAAACTACCTTGCCGGCTGTAACCCCCAGGCGAACCCTACGGTGGCCCAGTGGTTCAATCCGGCGTGCTTTCCTTTGGAGCCTGTCGGGACCTTGGGCAACTCGGGAAGGGATATTCTCACTGGACCTAATCTTCGGCAGTTGGATATGTCCTTGACGAAGGATACCAACATCACCGAGGCTTACCGCGTTCAATTCCGCGCGGAAGTCTTCAACATCTTGAACCGTCCCAATTTCGGACTGCCAACCTTCTCCCTTTACTCCGCGGGAGCGGTTGCGGGAACCGGGGTCCTCAATCAAAGCGCCGGTCAAATCACGAGCACCATTCCCAGCAGCACTTCGCGGCAGATTCAGCTCGGCGTGAAGTTCATCTTCTGAGCGGAAGGCCGGTGGCGCATGTTTCGGTTAGGTCCAGTAACGATTGTGGGTAGTGGGCTAATTCTAAAGCCCACAACCTAACGATTGACAATGACTGGCCGTTGGCACAGTATAGGGCCGTTATTCTACTTATGCGTTCTTGGTTACAACCTGCAATTAGGAGAAAAATAATCCACAGCTGAGAGGAGTCATCAATGCGGCCTAGGAGCTTCGTATTTTGGTGTGCACCGGTGGCTGTGGTCAGCCTGTTGGGATCCATTTCACTCCGGATTCATGCGCAGGGGCGCTCGCAAGCCGAAGATACCCAGAGTGGGACCAGCGCACCGGACGATGAGTGCCGAGGCAACGGTTGCATCGTTCCGCTCGTGGACCAGGCAGCCACCAAAAGTGCGGCCAGCACACCATCCAAGCCTTACAACTGGAAGGCCAGTTTCGCGGAATACAAAGTAGGCAAGGTGCCACGGACAGCGGATGGTCACCCGGACCTGCAGGGGATATGGAGCCGCACCACCCTGGTGCCCATGGAGCGGCCGCGGGGCCAAACCAAGGCGGAGATAGATGCCGAAAGCGCGGCTAAGGCGGAGGATGCAGCGCAGCAGAAGCAGTTTGACCTGCGCACCGAACCCACCGACACTCCTCCGGGCGAAAAGACCACCGATGCATACAACACGTTCTGGAGAGATGGTTATTGGTTCAAAGTGCCGATGACCAGTCTGCGCACCTCTCAGGTCGTCGATCCACCAGACGGGCGACTGCCTCCGTCAACTCCTGCTGTCCGGTTACGACAGAATCGTGCCGCCGAGTTGGACAATCGTCGGGCCACTAGTTATGAAGACCGTCCTCTTTCGAGCCGGTGCATTCAGCGGCCAGGCTCCCCGGGTCCGGCGTTTACCGGTGGAGGTCCCGGAGGTCAAGAATCCACCTTCCAGATTATTGAGGGTAGCGACGCGGTAATTATTCGTGGGGAATCGCTGGAATCGCAGGTGATTTACCTGGACGGACGTCCGCGTCCTCCGGAGGGCGTGCATCTGCAAGTGGGGTCCGCGCGGGGGCACTGGGAAGGCGATACGCTGATCGTTGAATACACGAATTTCTCGAATGAGGAAGGTGCGGGGAAGGAGCATCTCACCGCGCGCTACAAGCGGCTGGATGACACGCACCTGCTTTTCGGATTTACCCGGGACGATCCCGGAACGCGGACGAAGCCGTATAGCGTAGAAGTCGTGTTCTGGCGGCTGACGGATCAGGAGCAACTGGTGGAGTACGCATGCCATGAAGGCAACGTCGGTCTGGAGTTCACTTTGTCCGCAGCGCGTGCCAAAGACAAGGAAGAAGCGGCAGACGCAACCAACCAGCAGGGTAAATGATGGCCGAAAGGGGCAGGCCGTTCGCCGGAGAGGAGTCATCAATGCGGCCTAGGAGCTTTGTATTTTGGTGTGCCTTGGTAGCTATCGCCTCGCTGTGGGGGCCCATCTCGCTTGGGATTCATGCGCAGAGGCGCGCGCAGTCCGAGGATAGCACGGTGCCTCCACCAGCCGCTCAGAGTGGGACCAGCGCGGCCAACCCGTGTCCGAAGTACGGTTGCAACGATGCCGAGGCGGACACCAAGAGTGCGGCCAGCGTACCGGCCAAGCCTTACGACTGGAAGGCGAGTTTCGCGGAATACAAAGTAGGCAAGGTGGCACGGACAGCGGATGGTCACCCGGACCTGCAGGGGATATGGAGCCGCACCACCCTGGTGCCTATGGAGCGGCCGCGGGGCCAAACCAAGGCGGAGATAGATGCCGAAAGCGCGGCTAAGGCGGAGGATGCAGCGCAGCAGAAACAGTTCGACCTGCGCACCGAGCCCACCGACACTCCTCCGGGCGAAAAGACTACCGATGCATACAACACGTTCTGGAGAGATGGTTATTGGTTTAAAGTGCCGATGACCAGTCTGCGCACCTCTCAGGTCGTCGATCCACCAGACGGGCGACTGCCTCCGCAAACTCCAGCTGCCAGAGCTGCTGCCGGGGAGCGAGCGAGGATGGCCCAGGTGTTGGACAATCGTCGGGCCACTAGTTATGAAGACCGTCCTATCGCGAGCCGGTGCATTCGGCCGCTTGGCTCCCCGGGTCCGGCGTTAACCGGTGGAGGTCCCGGAGGTCAAGAATCCACCTTCCAGATCATTGAGGGTACCGACACGGTGATTGTTCGCGGGGAAAACCTAAGATCGCAGGTGATTTACCTGGACGGGCGTCCGCGCCCTCAGCAGAACGCGCGTTTGGAACTGGGGGCGGCGCGCGGGCACTGGGAAGGCGATACGCTCGTAGTGGAATACACGAATTTAGGGAATAATAATGATGAGGAAGGTGGTGGGAGTGGGCATCTCACGGCGCGCTACAAGCGGCTAGATGACACGCACTTGCTTTTCGGGTTTACCCGGGACGATCCAGGCCGGACGAAGCCATATAGCGTAGAAGTCGTGTTCTGGCGGCTGACGGATCAGGAGCAACTGGTGGAATACGCATGCCATGAAGGCAACGTCGGTCTGGAGTTCACTTTGTCCGCAGCCCGTGCCAAAGACAGGGAAGAAGCGGCAGACGCAGCTAATGAGCAGGGTAAATGATGGCCGAGAGGGGCAGGCCATTTGCGGGAAAGGAGTCATCAATGCGGCCTAGGAGCTTTGTATTTTGGTGTGCCTTGGTAGCTATCGCCACCCTGTGGGGGCCCGCTCCCTTAGGATTCATGCGCAGAGGGGCTCGCAATCCGATAATGGCACGGCGTCTCAGCCAGCCACTCAGAGTGGGACCAGCCCGGCCAACCCGTGTCCGAAGAATCGGTTGCGCCGATGACGAAGAACCCAGAAAGAGTGCGGCCAGCGCACCGGCCAAGCCTTACGACTGGAAGGCGAGTTTCGCGGAATACAAAGTAGGCAAGGTGGCACGGACAGCGGATGGTCACCCGGACCTGCAGGACAGCATGGAGGGGTATCACCCTGGCGCTGATGGAGCGGCCGCGGGGCCAAACCAAGGCGGAGATAGATGCCGAAAGCGCGGCTAAGGCAGAGGATGCAGCGCAGCAGAAGCAGTTTGACTTGCGCACCGAACCCACCGACACTCCTCCGGGCGAAAAGACCACCGATGCATACAACACGTTCTGGAGAGATGGTTATTGGTTCAAAGTGCCGATGACCAGTCTGCGCACCTCTCAGGTCGTCGATCCACCAGACGGGCGACTGCCTCCGTCAACTCCTGCTGCCCGGGAGCGCGCGAGAATCTGGTCGCGTGTCGGACCATCGTCGGGCTACGAGCTACGAAGACCGGCCTCTTCCCAGCCGGTGCATTCAGCGGCCAGGCTCCCCGGGTCCGGCGTTTACCGGTGGAGGTCCCGGAGGTCAAGAATCCACCTTCCAGATTATTGAGGGCAGCGACGCGGTAATTATTCGCGGGGAATCGCTGGAATCGCAAGTGATTTACCTGGACGGACGTCCGGTGTCTCCGGAGGGCGTGCATCTGCAAGTGGGGTCCGCGCGGGGGCACTGGGAAGGCGATACGCTGATCGTTGAATACACGA
>CAVRDM010000038.1:0-15688 GCA_963719845.1 uncultured Acidobacteriota bacterium
CGTTAGTAGATGTCGTATTGCTCCCAGTGGAGCGTGGGGTCGGCCTGGATGATGACGCTCTTGCGCGTGATTTGTTCGAGTTCGTCGATGAGCACGGCTTCGCGAGTCTTGAGGGCCTTGGCGATTTCGGGATGGACGCGCAGGGTGATGCTGGAGGCGTCGAGATCGGCGGCCATCTTGCGCGCCTCGGCCTGAATCTCGTAGCAGATCGTGGGACCGACTTGACCATGCCGGATCGGTGCAATAGGGGCAGGGCTGGCAGAGACGCGCTCGAGCGCCTGCTTGGTGCGCTTGCGGGTGACGGGACGAGGCCGAATTCGTTGAAGGGCAGCGCCTTGGAGGCGCGCGGTCGGAGCGCAGCGCGGCGTCGAGCGCGGCCATCACTTTTTCGCGGTTGCGCCGCTCTTCCATGTCGATCAGGTCGAGAACGATGATGCCGCCCAGATCGCGCAGGCGAATCTGGCGGATGATTTCCTTCACGGCCTCGAGGTTGGTCTTGACGATGGTGTCCTCGAGGCGCGTGGAGCCGCGGCCAACGTATTTGCCAGTGTTGACGTCAATGGCCACCAGTGCTTCGGTGTGGTTGATGACGATGTAGCCGCCGGATTTCAGCCAGACTTTGGGCCGCAGCGCATGGTCGAGTTCCTGCTGGATGCCGAACTCCTCGAAGATGGGCGTGGGCTTGGTGTAAAGCTTCACCCGGCTCACCAGCTTGGGCTGGAAGCGGCTGACGAAATCGACCACCTTGCTGAACTCTTCTTCGTTGTCGATCCAGATGGCGGTGTAATCATTGCTTACGTAGTCGCGGAGGATACGCTCAACGAGATTGAGGTCGCGGTGCAAAAGCGCCGGCGACTTGCGCGGCTCGGCCTGGTTGCGAATCTTGTCCCAGGTGCGGCCGAGGAATTCGACGTCGCTGCGAATTTCGTCTTCGGGCGCGCCCTCGGCGGCGGTGCGAACGATGAAGCCGCCGGGGAAGGTGCCTTTCGCTTCCGTGACGAGGCGGCGCAGGCGGGAGCGTTCTTCGGCGGACCCGATACGGCGTGAAACACCGATGTGGTTCACCGTAGGCATATAGACCAGGAACCGGCCGGGCAGCGCGACGTGGCTGGTGATGCGCGCGCCTTTTTTGCCCAGTGGCTCCTTGGCGATTTGCACGATGATTTCCTGGCCGGCCTTGAGCATTTCCGAAATTAGTTGCGGGCGCCGGGCCGCTTGCAGACGATGGTCCTGGTGGCGCATGGGGCGATTGCCGCGCTGGCGGCCTCCGCGCCGCATGGGACGCTGGAAGCGTGCGCGCTGCGGATCGGAGATGCGCGCGCTCAGCGGCCGCTGTTGCGGCGGCGCCGACAGCACGGCATTCTCGCCAGGGAGAGACTCGGCGCCGGACTCGGCAGCCGACGGGTCGGGGGATAGGTCTTCGGTCGTGCTGCCTTCAGATGGGGGCGCGGCCTCGCCGAAGGTCTCTGCGCCGGCCTGTTGTTCCGCCTCGTGGGAGTCTTCCTCGGCGTCTTCGGCATCGTCTTCGTCTAGGGGTTCGTCCGCCTCGTCTTCCGCTTCATCTAAGCCGGCTTCAGTTGATTCTGTATCGGCGGGGAGTTCCGTGGAACGGCTTTCCGCAAGGCTGCGCGCGGCCGCCGTGTCCGCGTCGTCTTCTTCGGCTTCCTCGGGCCCCACGTGCTCGGATTCCACCGCGGCGTCGGCGCTAGCCTCCTCCTGTCTGGCTTCAGCAAGCTGCTCGGCGAGGGCGGTGACTTCGTCGTCGGAAAGATCGGCGGCGCCGGCGGCGCCCGCGGCCAGGCCTTCGTGCTCGTGATGCGCGTGCTCGCGACACGGAGAACGTGGCCGGCAAGGTATCTCGCGAAAGCGTTTGCTGCGTTTCGTGCAGGCGAGTGTCGGGCTCGATTAATCCCGCCTCGGACTCCAATTCCACAGGATCGACGCCGGCGAGAAGCGTCAGCTCGGCTGATGAGGAACGCGGCGGCTGCGATGGCTTCTCCATCTCTGGTAATGACTCCTGTGGCGATGCGTAAAGCGAAGCGGGAAGCTCCGGCACCACAGATTGTTTCGCCGCATCAGTCAACCGATCCGTTGCGGGCGGCGTGACCGGAGCAGCTCCTGGAATGCGATCCTTGTATTTTGCGAGCGATTCGCCGGGAAGAATGACGGGGGTGTAATCGCCGGCAGGCTCTTCCGGTGCGGGTGGCTCGTAGGGTCGCGAAGGCGCAAAAGGACGGGAAGATGCATATTTGGAGGGAGGCAAATCACGTCCCGGGCGGCGATCAGGCCCGCGACCCCGGCGAAAACGTCCCCCACGCTGGCGACCGCCCCGATCGCGGCCCTGATCGCGACCTTGACTTGATCGCGGCCCTGGCCCTCTCGCGGCCCTTGGCCGGCAGGGGGCCCCTGGCGATAGTCCTGGCGGTTGTCCCGGTAATGGCTGGGAGGACCTGAAGGGCGGTCCTGGCGAATGAATGGGGATGCCGGCGAGGGCGACGTCGCTGGTGGTGTAATCGCGGGTGCCGGCGGCGCGACATGGCTCGCTGCGGGGTCCGTTAAGTGGCTTGCACCGGGCTCATTATGCTGCGGCTGCGGAGCAGATTCGGGGGCGGCGTCGGTGGACTCGGCCTGCGATCCGCTGCCAAGCCACGGCTCGGCTAGCGGCTCCCCAGTGGAGGCACCTTCGCCACCGGTTGCCGCGGCAGTAGGCGTCGGCGCAAATATCACGCCGCCCTGCTGTTCCATCTTTTCGACCTTGCCCTCGACGGCGGTGACTACGTGATCGTAGTCTTCGAGATTTTCGAGAAAATCGCCGACGTAAAGGAAGGCGTCGCTATCCAGGCCGATATCGACGAAGGCCGACTGCATGCCGGGCAGCACGCGCGTAACGCGGCCTTTGTAAATGCTGCCAACTAGGGCAAATTCTTTTTCGCGTTCGATGTAAATTTCGCAGAGCTGACCATCTTCAAGAATGGCGACCCGAGTTTCATGGGGGGCCGCCGAAATAACGAGCTCTTTGGGCATGAAAGCTCCTCAGAGGGCATCGCCATGCCCCGCGCGCGAACGACACGGAGGGCGGGCACGGGTTCCGCCATGCGCGGAACGGCCGGAGAAAGCAGGAACGATGCGTAGCGTTTCTCTGTCACGCGATGCGACCTCATAAACTTTTCTCTTCGGCGGGCGGCTGCGGGGTCGCGGAGCCGCGGACCGGAGTCTGGAACCTGATAAATGGCGCGTTGCTCAGTTGACGAACCGCCGAAGGCGAACATTCATCACCAGGCCCAGCGCTAAAAATACGAACAAAGTGGCCGAACCGCCATAACTCATAAGCGGCAGAGGGATGCCGGTGACGGGCATGAAGCCGATGACCATCGCCACATTCACCAAAACATGGAAACCCAGGATTGCCGCCACGCCCATCACCAGAAACATTCCCGCGCGGTCTTTCGCGCGTTGCGCATTCTGGATCAGCCGCAGCAGCAAAGCTGCGTACAAAACCAGCGCCAGGAAGACTCCGGCAAAGCCTGTTTCTTCCGCCAGCGCCGCCATAATAAAATCAGAATACCGGACCGGCACGAAACCGAGCTGATTCTGGCTTCCGTGCCCCAGCCCCTTGCCCCAGAATCCACCCGAGCCCACGGCAATTTTCGACTGCAGAATTTGGTAGCCCGAACCCTTGGGATCATCTTCGGGGCGCAGAAAGGTGGTCACCCGCTCCTTCTGATACGGCTTCAGAAAGTGCCATCCGACGGGCAGCATCATCGCGCCAGCCAGCACCAATACGGCCGCATGTTTCCACTGTATGCCCGCCAGATACGCTCCTACCACGGCTACAGGAACTAAGACCAGCGCGGTTCCCAAATCGGGTTGCAGCAAAATCAATCCCACCGGGACTGCGGTCAACACTCCGGCTTTGCACAAATCGGTCAGCGAAAGCTCGTCTGGTGCGTACTTCCGTGTAAAAACGCGCCAGCGCAACGATTATAATCAACTTGGCCAGCTCTGACACCTGTAAAAACTGTCCCAACACCGGAAGCCAGCGTTTGGCTCCAAACCGGCTGTGGCCTACCGCGAGACGGTGACCAGCGCGACCAATCCGAGCAGGTAGAGAGCGGGCGCTTTGTCGAGCACAGCATGGTAATCGAGCCGGGAAAGCAGAACCATGCCCAATACGCCCAGGCCGATCCAGCCAGCTTGTTTCCACTGCATTCCGGCAAGATGGCTGGCGTGGGTGGCGGACCAGATTTCCAGCAAGCCTACGCCGCAGATCGCAAAGACGATGGCAAAAAGCCACCAGTCGTAATCCGCTGCACTTGTGACGCGCCTCATGGCTGCAAATTCGGCTTTCGTCCCTCAGAGGTTGTGGGGATAATGGCCGCGGTCGGAAGCGGCTTAACATCTGGTTTGGCCGCGGCTCGGGCTTGGCAATCAGCGCGCCGGCTTCCGCAGATCGCGGCGGAGCTGTTGCGGGCAGGGAACCCGGGGGCAGTGCCTGCGTCATCAGCTGTTCCGGCGGAACGCCCTGCTTCTTGTCGTAATAAGCCTTGACCACATCGCGCACGATGGGCGCGGCGGACTCCGCTCCATAGCCCCCGCCCTGCACCACAACGGCGACGACGATTTCGGGATTGCGGCGCGGGGCAAAGCCTACAAACCAGGCGTTGTTCTTCAGCCCGGCTTGTTTTCCGGCGCGCTGTCGCCCTTCCAGGCTGATCACTTGCGCGGTGCCGGTTTTCCCGCATAACTCGATGCCCGGCAGCTTCGAGGCGCCGGCGGTACCGCCCTCATTTACGACGCCATACATCGCTTGCGTCAGCGCTTCGGTGGTCGATTCGGAGATGGGGAAGTCGATTTCTGGTGACGGCGTAAGCTCCTTCAGCAAGTGTGGCTGGTGGAACGTGCCGCCAAGCGCGATGCCGCCGATAGTGTAGGCAATTTGCATCGGCGTAACCACCGTCGCTCCCTGGCCGATCGAAACCGAAATCGTCTCGCCCGGATACCATTTTTGATGGAACACACGTTCCTTCCAAGCTTCCGACGGCACCAGCCCCATCTCTTCGCCCGGCAAATCGATGCCGGTTTTGCGTCCCAGGCCCAGCTTCGTGGCGTAATAAGAGATGCGATCGATCCCCAATTGCTTTCCGACGTTATAGAAGTAGACATCACAGGAATGCACGATCGCGTTGTGCAAGTCCATTTCGCCATGCGCCGGTTTCTCGGCATCATGAAAAACGCGCCCGTAAAATTCAGCGTACCCCGGGCAGAACACTTTGTAACTCGCGGGAATCGCTTTGGATTCGAGCATCGCCGCGGTCATGAATATCTTGAAGACCGAGCCCGGCGCGAGCTGCGCTTGAATGGCCCGATCGAGCAACGGATGCTCGGGATCTTCGTTGAGCCGCTGCCATTCGTCCTTGGAAATGCGCACCGCGAAATCGTTGGGATCGTAGGAGGGCTGGCTGGCCATGGCCAGCACTTCACCGGTGCGCGGATCAAGCGCCACCACGGCGCCCTTTTTGCCGGCCAGACCCTGCTCCGCGATAAGCTGCAGGTCATAGTCAATCGTGAGCTTGATAGGCTTCCCGGGAATGGCATCGGTTTGATCGAGGCGCCCAACCTCGCGGCCCACGCTATTGACGATCACGCGGCGCATTCCGTCGGTGCCCATGAGTTGCTCGTTATACTGATTTTCGAGGCCCGTTTTGCCCACGATATCGCCAGGACGGTAGCGGCCATTGCTGGCTTGAATCTGATCGGTGCTGACTTCGCCGACGTATCCGCTGGCGTGGGCCATGAACCCGCCTCGGGGATAACGCCGGCGGTGGACCATCAGCATTTCCAAAACGGGAATGTCGGCGCGATGTGATTCGATAAAAGCGATATCCGCAGGCGAGGCCTCGGGCTTGATAACGATGGGTTGAAAGTGCGGCAAGAATTTTGCCGCATCGATTTGCTGTTGCACGTCCTCGAGCGCGAGGCCCAGGCCATCGGCGATCTGCGGCAACAAACGCGCCAACTGCTCCGCATCATCCCGCAGCAGCAGCACGCTAAAGGAAGGATAATTGTCGACTATTACGCGGCCTTCGCGATCCAGCATGGAGCCGCGTGGAGCGATGATGGGAATGGTGCGAACGCGATTGCGCTCTGCAAGTTGCGCGTACTGGTCGGAATGGACGATCTGCAGCTTCCAAAAGCCCAGCAGCAGAAGGCCTATCAGGCCCACGATCAGGTAGGAAATTACCGCCAGCCGCATCTGCGGTAACCGGGTATCATTTTGGAACAGATTCGACAAGCAAGCTCCGCGCTGCGCCAATGCGGCGCTGCCCGGTCTGCCCTGGATTTAGACGGGAGGCGATTCCACGGCACGTACCGCGAAGCCAGCCGCGCTGGGTAAGTCTATGCAGCGCCTAAAACTTGGATAACGTATCACTTGCACGGATAGGGCGCAACTTTTTTGCATATTTTGAGGACGAATCAGGCACGGGGTCACCTCCGCCCAGGGCATTTGCCGCCCCCGCCTCATTTAGGTCTGGGGGTCAGGAGGGCTTGCGAAATCTGTCGAGCAGGGGAAATAAAATCACGGCGACACCCGCATTCACTAAAGAAGCAAAAACGAGCTTCGTGGTCATGAAAGGCTCGTGCTGTGCCAGCACTAGCCGCTTGGTGAGCACGAAGACGGCATTGTGCAGATGAAAAAAAAGCAAGGTCAGTGCAAAGCGGCTGATAGGATGCTCGACATCAATCCGCGCCCCAATCGATGACGCGACAAAACCGACCACTGTTTTCGCGATGCCGTAAAGTCCCAGAGGGGTATGGCTCAAGCTGTCCTGAGCCACGCCAATCGCCATTCCCAGAAGAAGACCGGCCGAGGCGTTGCGGCGGCTGAGAGCGAAGTAGATCGTTACCAGCAGCGGGAGTTCGACCACGTCCATCCGGCGCAGATGCACGAGCAAAAACGTTTCGAGGACCAGGGCGAGGATGACCGTACCGGTCACCACTCCCGTGTGGAATTTGTGAACCTCGACGTGATGTTCGATCGGGCCTGGATATTCCATTTACCGCCGCAATCCTAAGCATTTCGAATAGCGGATCATTGGCGCCCGGTGCTGCCGCTAGGGTGAATGCTCGCCGCAGCCGGCGATGTGCGCGCCGCCGGGGGAGTGGCGACAGGCGGGGCGGGATACGTGCGAGCGGGCGCACCGTTTAAGGAAGATGTCGAGGAAGATGCACCGGCCGCATCGGATTCTTTGCGTGGCGCGAACTCTTGACGCGTCAACAGCACGAGCACCTCCTCGAGTTGATCGAGGCGCGCCGCGGGTTTTACCGTGATCTGCTGAAAGCCGGTGTGCCGATCGGGTTTGGCATCTACAACCGTGCCCACCGGCAAATCTTTGGGAAAAATGCGGTCCTGTCCTGAAGTGAGCACAGCCTCTCCGGTCTCCACCTTAACTTCGTTGCTCACGTATTCCATGCCCAGCAGGGGATCACCGGACCCATTCACAGGCGCTTGCGTGCGCGAGGTTGCAAGTAGAGCGCCGACGCCGCTTTCCTTGTCGCTCAGCAGCAGCACCTGCGAGGTATCCGGAAAAACGGCTAACACTTTTCCGACCACACCGTCGGGTGTAATTACTCCCAAATCGCGGCGCACGCCATCCCGCGAACCCCGGCTGAGAAAAATAATGCGGCTGCCCACATCGGGACTCGCGCCGATCACGCGCGCCGGCAGCATAGGCACTTCGATATGCGCATCGCGAAAACCCAGCAGTGCCGACAAGCGCTCCGCCTCCGCGGCGCGGCCCACGAGTTCGGTATTGCGCATTTTCAGTTGGTCGCGCTCTGCGCGCAGCTCGCCATTTTCCTTGCGCATGTGCCACAGGGCTACGTAGCCGCTCCATGCGCCATAGATTCCGTCGGAGACCCAGGCTGCCGCCCGGCCCAGCGGGGTAACGCATTCGATGGCCCACACGCGAATCAGCCGCACTTGCTGCTCGCGCTTGATCTGCGCGGCGAGCAGCAGCAACTGCAGCCCAAGCACGACGGCCAGCAGCGTCAGGGAACGATGGCGTGAAGGGATGGCCAGCATTAGCTATCAATCCTGCGTAAAAACTTATCCTGTTTAAGAACTTTACGATTCCGGCGAATTCACGCCGCCTGCCGCACCCGCCAATTTGCCGGCTGCTGCGCAGGTTTTCAGTCGATCGAGACGAGCCGCAATAAATGGAAATCGCTCAGCATCTTTCCGGTACCGAGCACCACCGATGCTAAGGGATCGTCCGCGATCGAGACCGGCAAGCCCGTCTCTTCGCGTATCCGTTTATCGAGATTTTTCAGCAGCGCGCCCCCGCCCGTAAGCACGATGCCCCGGTCGCTGATGTCCGCAGAAAGTTCGGGCGGAGTGCGCTCCAGCGCCACCCGGATGGCGTTCAATATAGTGGCTACGCACTCGGAAAGCGACTCGCGAATTTCGCTGTCGTCAATCGTAACCGTGCGCGGAACGCCTTCGATAAGATTGCGCCCCTTGACCTCCATCGTCAGCGGCTTTTCCAGTGGGTAGGCCGATCCGATCTCCATCTTGATCTGTTCGGCGGTGCGCTCGCCCACCAGCAGGTTGTACTTGCGCTTGAGGTAATGCATGACGGCCTCATCCATCTCGTTGCCGGCCACGCGCACCGAGCGCGAATAAACGATCCCACTCATAGAAATCACCGCGATGTCGGTGGTTCCCCCGCCGATGTCGACGACCATGTTGCCCGAGGGCTCCTCGATGGGCAGGCCCGCACCGATGGCCGCCGCCATGGCCTGCTCCACTAGGTAGACCTCGCTCGCTCGCGCCCGGTAGGCCGAGTCCTGCACCGCGCGCTTTTCGACCGGAGTGATTTCGCTGGGGACGCCGATCACAATGCGCGGGTGCACGAGCACGCGGCGGTTGTGCGCTTTTTGAATGAAGTAGGTGAGCATCTTTTCGGTCACCTTGAAATCGGCGATGACGCCGTCTTTCATCGGCTTGATGGCCACGACGTTCCCCGGCGTGCGGCCCAGCATGTCCTTGGCTTCGCGCCCTACCGCCACCACTTCGTTGCTGGTCTTGTTGATGGCCACGATGGAGGGCTCGTTCACCACGATCCCTTTGCCCTTCGCGAACACCAGTGTGTTGGCGGTGCCGAGATCAATCGCCAGGTCGGAGGAAAATAGGCTGAAGACCGAACGAAAGTTATAGCCATTCTTGCTGGTCATGTCTTTATTCCGCGCCATTGCGGCGGCGGCTCCCAAGTCGCCCTTGGGCGATGGTTATTTTCGCGCTCTTGCCAGTGCCTTTCACGTGCCCTGTATGGAACAAGCCCGGTTATGGAATCACAATAGGCACGCGCTTGATGGCCGTGCCACCCCGGCGATTCTGGCCGGTGATGACGATTTCGTGACTGCCGCGCTCGAGCGGTTGCGTGAAATAGCGGAATCCCCCGTCGGACTGGATGCCGGCAACCGTCTCTCCATCGATGATCAATGCGGCATTGGCCTCGGTGCGCCCGATCAGCTCGACAACATTGCCGTGCAGTTCGGTGGCGTCGACCTCCAGCCGCATTTCCTGCGCCTTATCCTGCGCCACCAACGTAAATTTAAAAGGCTCGCTGGGCGCGCTGCCGCGCCTGTTTTTGTCGATGGCCGTGACGCTCCAGAAGTAATCGCCGGGGTCGAGTCCGGGAATATCCAGATTGACGCCAGCCACGGTTTTGTCCGCCACGACGCGCGTAAACATCGAATTGGTGCTCACCCGCAATTGGTAGCTTACCGCTTCAGGCACTGCCGTCCAGGCGAAGTGCATGGGCGTATGTTTGGGGTCGGGCGTGATGAGCGGCTGCAGATTCACGGGCATGGTGAGATCGGGCGGCGCAAGCACGTTGCTCTTGGTCACCGGTCCTCCGGCGGCAAACGTCACGCGTTCCCACTTGCCGATTTCGAAATGCTCGTCGCCCACCTGCATATTGGCGGCGCCGGCCGACACGGTAATCTGATTTTCGTTGCTGGCGGCGTCGCTGCGCACGGCCGCGCGGCTGTTCTCCTGCAGAGACGCTCGCGCATTCGCAAAAGAAACCTCGGCCTTGGAATTGGGAGATTCCCACGTGCCGGTCGCCAGGTCCACCGCGCCGGTATTGAT
This sequence comes from uncultured Acidobacteriota bacterium, assembly GCA_963719845.1. Taxonomy (GTDB): domain Bacteria; phylum Acidobacteriota; class Terriglobia; order Acidiferrales; family UBA7541; genus Palsa-189. The sequence goes on from CAVRDM010000038.1 coordinate 10,154, forward strand.
GTGCACGGCGACACTGGTGGCGCGGTCGCGATCGACCGAGTTCTGTTCTACCGTCACGAAAGAATCGTTTTTCACGGTATAGGTTGTCCCGTCGAGGAACGTGATGCGCGCGGCGCCGTCCGAACCGGTGCGCACGAGATCGCCTTTATCGAGCTTGGTATGGTAGTCGGCGCTGCCCCAGTTCACCGAGTTCGCTTTCTTCACCTCGACTTTACCGTCCAAATTGACGAACCGCGCTTGATTCTGGTTCGAAGTGCCGTCCGGTCCCGGCTCGCCCGCGAGCGTATGAGAAATGCGGGTCAGGGCGGCGGCGTACCATTCCGGGTGAATGGTATACAGCGCCGCGATGATGATCGCGAAAAGCAGCAGCAGGTAAATCGCCACCGTGCGGTAGGTCACTGCAGTCCAGTAAACCTCGACGCGCGGAATTTTCTCGCGCTTCACCGGAACGATTTGTCGTGGGTCAGACATAAAAAAAACCGCAATTTTACTGTAGTTTTGCAATCTAGCACACGGCTTCAGGCGTCGCAAGGCAGCGGCGTGGTGGTGTTGTCGGGCAGCACAATGGCCTCGCTGCCGCCCTAAACGGCCTCTCTCGCGCAGTATAGGAGTCGAAGGTTTCCGATTGAGCGAGCGAGAGAGGTTAACCTATAATCCGATCTCTCGTCTAATATGTAATAGAATCTCAGGCTCGCGTGGATGGGGCTGATCCCGGCGGGCGTTCTCCGGCGAAACCCGGCGACTCCCCGAAACCCGGCGAAACAAAGATCGGGGGTCGCCCGCCGCGCGTCAGGGCCGCGAGAACTTGGCCGGACGGCACGCCGCGCGTGCCCGCGAAAGGCGCAAAAAGTGTGGGATTCGAAGCGTAAGAAAAATCTCGGCGTGCGCATCATGCTGGGCGTCATCGTGGGCCTGCTCGGCTGCGGTATGTTGCTATATCTCCTGCCCGGGCAAGGGACCTCTACTACGTCGAGCGCCGACGTCGTCGCGCAAGTGGACGATCAGGCCATCACCATGACGGACGTCAATGCGCAACTCAGCCGCCTCACCCAAAACGGCGCAATTCCCGCCGCGCTAAAACCTTTGTACGTGCAGCAAGTGCTGACCGAACTGGTCTTTGAAAAAGAGTTGGGCGTGGAAGCCCGCCAACTGGGAATAAGCGTTACCGATCAGGAACGCGCCGACCGCATCCGCCAGTTGATTCCCACCGCGTTTATGGGCGGGGCTTTCATTGGCAACGACCAATACGCCGCCCAGGTCCAGGAGCGCGTGGGCATGGGCGTGCCCGAGTTTGAGGACCTGGTAGGCCAAAGCCTGGTCCAGGAAAAATTTCGGCAGCTCGTAACCGATGGCATCAGCGTAAATCCTTCGGAAATTGAACAGGAATTTCGCCGCCGCAACGAGAAGGTCAAGATCAATTACGTCGTAATCAAGCCGGACGATCTGCAATCGAAAATTGAAGCCGGCGATTCCGATCTAAGCGCTTACTTTGAGAAGGATAAGGCGCGTTACAGCGTGCCCGAACGGCGCATCGTGCGCTACGCACTGCTGGATTTCGACCAGCTCAAAGCCCGCTCAAATGTCACCGACGACGAGATTCAGGCCTATTACAATCAGCATCTGGACCAGTACAAGCTGCAGGATCGCGCCCACGTTGCCCACATCCTTTTCAAAACCGTAGGCAAGACGGATGCGGAAGTTGAGGAGATTCGCAAAAAGGCCGAGGACGTTCTAAAGAGGGCCAAGGCTGGCGCGAATTTTGGGGATTTAGCGAAGCAAAACTCCGAGGACACCACCAAGGATAAAGGCGGCGACTTAGACTGGATCGTGCGTGGACAGACCGTGCCCGAGTTTGAGCAGGCAGCCTTCAGCCTCCCCAAAGGAGCCATCTCGGACTTGGTGAAGACCCAGTACGGCTTTCACATCATCAAGGTGATCGACCGCGAGCAGGCTCACACGCAGACGCTTCAGGAAGTGCGGCCACAGATTTTGTCCGCCTTGCAGCAAGAGAGAGCCGACCGCGCGGGCGAGGACGCCTCAGACCAGATCGCCGAAGAGATTCGGCGCTCTGGAAGAGTTTCCGTAGACGATCTGGCCAAGAAATTCAACATGACCGTGGGCGAATCGCAACCCTTGGAAGCCGGCCAGCCAATACCCGCCGTCGGCAACTCCCCGGAGATCGCCGATGCAGTTTTTCGGCTGCGACCCGGCGATGTAAACGCGCCGATCCACACCGATAAGGGTTATGCCGTGCTTTCCGTAAAGGACGTGCAGCAGGCGCACCCGGCGACGCTTGCCGAGGTGCGCGAAAAGGTGCTCGCCGACTACCGGCGCGATAAAGCCGTAGACCTCGCGAAATCCAAAGCCGAAGAGCTTGGGCGCCGCGCAGAAGCGGGAGAGGACCTGGCCAAAGCAGCGAAGGATCTCGGCTTCGAGGTCAAAACCAGCGACCTTTTTGCGCGCAATGGCTCGATTCCGGATGTGGGCAGCGCTTCACAGATTATCGCCGCCTTTAGCACGAGCGAAGGCCAAACTAGCGCCCCCCTGTTTCTAGGTTCCAATTGGGTGATTTATCGTGTCGCGCAACACCAACAGCCGGACCCGAATGACTTGGCGAAGCAGAGCGCCGACATTCAATCGCAACTGCTCGAAGCCCGACGGGATATGGCCTTCGAGGCGTTCCGCAAGTCGCTTGACGAGCGCATGAAACAAGAGGGCAAACTGCGCATTAATGCGGATAATCTGAAACGGCTCGGAACCCCGTCCAGCTCCTAGGTGTGCTCAATTCGACAACACTTCCAGCCGAAATAACACCCCATATTTTCAATATGTTACGGGTAACTCGGGGTTCTCACCTAACTTTAGATTGCTTTAAATCGGCCCCCGAAGATAAGATTTTCCTTCCTGAACGAGTCGCCGCGGCGCCAGGCGCGCTCCCTCGGCACGACGTCTTCCCCAGTCCTATAGGCCCAGCTTCGGTTCGACACGGGTCTCTGTTTCAGGCTAGCCCGCGTGACGGCACGCCCTGAGTTCTTGTTGGAGTCATGAGCTTCGGGACAATAAATTCGCAGCAGGGGGCCCCAGATGCAAAAACAGACGCAAAAACATATGCAAAAAAAAGTCCATCCGGAGCAGACCAATCATCAGGCCAGCGGCACTCCGGGCATCACCCCACAGCCTGCCCGCAGGGGGCGTAGCCGCAACAAATATCGCTGCTGCATCGAGTTGAATCAAAACTGTAAATATTGTGTGCGCATTCGGGTGCGCTTCACGCGCCACGCTTGGGTACTTCCGGTGTACTTCCTGGCATCGACGTTCGATCGCGCCCTTCAGAAGCTCGAGCAGACCTTGCAGTTCCTCCAGAGCCAGGAAGATCGCCTCTGGTTTTGGGGTGTAGATCGCAGCGACGATCCCAATGTCTCCGCCGAAATGCTCCGCGAGGCCGGGTTGGGCCTCGACCGCCGCACGGATTTTCCTCGCGACACCGAAAGCGTTGCCGTGGCGCCTGAACAGCCCCTGCCGGCTTTACTCCTCGCTCCACTGCGGCGCAGTTTTGCCGAATCGGCGCGCTCGGAAGCTGGCGTGCGTTCTCCTGGAGCGGCCCGAGCCGCCACGGCCGGCGACTGAAGCTCGCCAGCCGTAAGCGCGCCGTTTTATCGCTCGCGTACGATGATTTCGCCCGACCCGATGATCTGATCGTTCAGCCATAGTCGGTATTTGAACGATCCCGGCTTGGTGCCGGCTCGCGGCGGGCCGCTGATCAGGCGCATTCCGGGAGGTGCCTGAAAAATATTTGAGGAAAACGGGCAGCGATTGGCGTCGAATTCGACCTTGAGCTGGCCTCCGCCCGCCACCCAGGATACGTGATCCTCTGGACCGATCACCATCGCTTCCGGAATTACACCCACGAGCACCAGTTTCTCTGACATGAACGCAGCGCGCCCTCCGGCCGCAGGTTATTTTTGCGGACCGAAGATAGCACAGGCCGCGCCAAAGCGAGTGCCGATCGTTCCACACCGGCGTCGGCGGGCCCTATGGACGGTTCTGGTTGAAGGTCCCGTGGGCCGGGAATGCGCGTGAGAAGTTTGCTGCTGGTTTTTTCCACACCAACCCCGCTGCAAACCCTTGACGCTACCCTGGCAACCGCTTATACTTGCAGTCCTACAGTTCTATTCAGAGCGCGCCGACCGCCACTCCGTGTCCCTGCGCTCCGGCAAGAATCCACGAGAACGTGAGTGTGAAGGGAAGGGGCTTCATGGCTTTCGGTGTGATGACTCTCAGAAATGGCGACCGAATTCCGCTGATGCGCTCGATTCCGTTTTTTGTCGTGCATGCCGCGTGCTTTGCGGCTTTTTTTTTGAAATTTCACTGGTCGTATCTCGTGGTCTGCCTGGCGCTCTATTACGTGCGCATGTTTTTCGTGACGGCCGGATATCACCGGTATTTTTCGCATCGCTCTTTCAAAACCAGCCGGGCGTTCCAGTTCATCATGGCGCTGGTCGCCACCAGCTCGACGCAAAAAGGCGTGCTCTGGTGGGCCGCCAATCACCGGCATCATCACCGCTATTCCGACACCGACGAGGATTTGCATTCGCCGACGTTGCGGGGCTTTTTGTGGTCGCACATCGGCTGGATTTTGTCCGACCGTTACAACGAAACGCGCGTCGACCTGATCCCGGATTTCCACAAGTATCCGGAGCTGCGCTGGTTGAATAAGTACCACATGGTTCCTCCCGTCGCGCTGGGCGTGCTGATGTTTCTGATCGGCGGTTGGGGCTTGCTGGTGTGGGGATATTGCATCAGCACGGTGATCTTGTGGCACAGTTCGTTCACCATCAATTCGCTCTCGCATGTTTTTGGCCGGCAGCGTTACCAGACTACCGATACCAGCAAGAACAACGCGCTGCTGGCCTTGGTTACCATGGGCGAGGGCTGGCACAACAATCACCACCACTACATGGCTTCGGCCCGCCAGGGTTTCTTCTGGTGGGAAGTGGACATCACTTACTACGTATTGAAGTGCTCTCCTGGTTCCGCATTGTGTGGGACTTGCGCGAGCCTCCCATCCACGTGCTGCTGGGCGCGGAAGCCAGCTCCTAAATTTTTCCCTGGTTTTCTTTTTATGGGCGGCATTCTGCCGCGCCTGCCTGCACCCATTCCAGAATTGAACACGATTTCGCCCGGCTCACATGGGCATCAGTTGACGGTCGTCTGCTGGGCTGCTCTGCAAATTTTCCCCCTGATGCCCTCGTGTGTCCGGCACTGGCGTATAATCCGCGTCGCATACCATTCTCACTCAGTAGCTAAAAGGGAAGAGACCCGTGTTCATCCCCGCTGCGCGGGCCCGGCAACGCGGGCCCGGCGGCGAACCATTCAGCGGTATCTCGCACCGTGCCACCACACCTGCGGATGCCGCTCCGCGCAGATGCGCCCGCTCGCGGACTTGCGCGCCTCGGCATCGGGCTAGCGGACTGGTCGCAACGCTGGTTTCCCGACGCATTCGTTTTCGCGCTGCTCGCCATTCTCATCGTCTTC